>PMTV01000022.1 GCA_003167215.1 Acidobacteriota bacterium
GATCCGGCATTTCCCGACACGTATTACGTGGCGGAATTGATCGGCCCGGATACGGTGGATACGATTCCTCCGGCGACCTTCGATGCATTTCGCGACCATGGAAAGCCGCGCGCAAGCCTTGAAGAAGATGTCCCGGCGGCGCGCGCGACGATGGAAACTCTAGTTCGTGTCGGAATATCGATGAAGGATGCCACCGACAAATTGACCGAGGACGGCGTGAAGCAATTTGCGGACGCCTTCGATAAGCTGCTGGCCGCCGTTAGCAAGCACACCGAGAAGACAGCCTCTTCGGCGGTCAATAACCTCACATACCGTCTTCCGGAAAATCTTAGCGAAGATGTGAAAGGGGCTCTCGAGGATTGGAAAAAAAACAATAAAGTGAAGCGTTTGTGGGCCCGCGATGCCTCGCTATGGACGAACAAAGACGAGGGCAACTGGCTGGGCTGGCTTGGAATCACGGACGACCAGATTTCCCATAATAGTGAGTTCAAGAAAATCGCGGATGAAATTCACCAAGGCGGCTTTACCCACCTCGTCCTTCTCGGCATGGGCGGGTCGAGTCTTTGCGTGGAAGTGTTCGAGAAAACTTACGGAAGGATCCAGGGTCAGCCGCAGGTGCTGGTCCTCGATTCCACGGACCCGGCGCAAATCCGCACGCTAGAGAGCAAGATCGATATCGCGAAAACCCTTTTTATCGTTGCGAGCAAGTCCGGGACGACCCTGGAACCGAATATCTTCAAGCAATATTTTTACGAGCGGGTGAAGCAATCCGCGGGCGCCACCGAAGCGGGGAAGAGGTTCATCGCCATCACCGACCCGGGATCCCAGATGCAGAAAGTCGCCGAGACCGATAGTTTTCGTCACATCTACTACGGCGTGCCAAGCATCGGCGGGCGCTACTCGGCGCTCTCAAACTTTGGAATGATTCCAGCGGCGATCCAAGGCGTGGACGTGCCAAAGTTTCTCGATCGCGCAGAGGAGATGGTCCACGCATGTGCTTCGGTAGTGCCGGCGGATGAAAATCCGGGTGTGATTCTGGGCGCAATTCTGGGAACGCTCCAGAAACAGGGCCGCGATAAGGTCACCCTCTTTGCTTCGCCCGGAATTTCCGATCTGGGAGCGTGGCTGGAGCAGCTTCTCGCCGAGTCCACCGGGAAAGAAGGCAAAGGGTTGATTCCGGTAGACCGCGAACCGATTGGTTCACCGGATGTGTACGGCAGCGACCGAGTCTTCGTTTATGTAAGGCTCGAGGATGGCGCGGACTCAAAGCAAGACGCGGGAGTGGAAGCGCTGGAAAAAGCCGGCCAACCGGTGGTCCGCATTCAAGTGGCAAATAATTATGAGCTCGGGCAGGAATTCTTCAGATGGGAGATCGCGACGGCCGTAGCCGGCTCGATTATCGGCATCAATGCATTTAACCAGCCCGATGTGGAAGCAAGCAAGATCGAAACGCGCAAATTGACCGATGAATATGAGAAGTCCGGTTCGCTTCCGCAGGAAACGCCTTTCTACCAAGACAAGGGTGTCAAGCTGTACAGCGACGATAAGAATGCGTCGGCGCTAAAGCAAGCGGTTGGGAAAGACGCGACGCTAGCCGGATATTTGCGCGCGCACGTGAATCGTTTAAAGGCAGGCGATTATTTTGCCGTGCTTGCTTACATCGAGCGGAATGAGAAACATCAAACACAGCTTCAGTCCATACGCCAGAGCGTTCGCGATAAGAAGCATGTGGCTACTTGCCTCGGTTTCGGGCCGCGGTTTCTTCACTCGACAGGACAGGCTTACAAGGGCGGCCCGAACTCGGGCATCTTTTTGCAAATCACTTGCGATGACGCCTCCGACCTTCTTGTGCCCGGCCAGAAGTATACATTTGGCGTGGTGAAAGCAGCGCAGGCCCGCGGGGATTTCAACGTCCTGACCGAGCGCGGCCGGCGAGCTCTTCGCGTACATCTGACGGGAGATCTGGCGACCGCACTTACAAATTTGCAACAGGCTATCCAACAGGCGCTTTCATAGCACGCTCAGGTGGAGGAAGACTTGACTCAGAATTCTGATGCGGTGAATGTGTCCCAGGAAACGCTTGGCCGTCCCGCTCCTCCCTGCACGATGGTCATTTTCGGCGCGGGGGGCGATCTCACGAAGCGCAAACTGATTCCAGCGCTGTACAATCTCGCGAAGGGGAAATTGCTTCCGCAGGAATTTGCAATCATCGGCGTGTCGCGCGAAAACTTTTCTTCCGATGATTTCCGGCAGCGTACCGGGCAGGAGATTCGGGAGTACGCAACGAGCGAAGTGGAGCAAGCTTCGTGGGATCAATTTGTCAAGCGGCTCTACTACACCCCGGGAGATTTCAAGGATCCCGAGCTTTACAAGAAACTGGGCGATCTCCTCGTCCAAGTGGAAAAAGAACAAAACACGCACGGAAATTGCCTTTTTTATCTTGCCACCAGCCCAACTTTTTTCCCCATCGTAGTGAAACAACTTGGCGCGGCCAAGCTGACCAACGAAGAAAACGGCAAATGGAAACGCGTGGTGATCGAAAAACCGTTTGGGCACGATCTTGATTCGGCGGTCGCATTGAACCACGAAATAGGCTTGGTGCTGCGCGAAGACCAGGTTTATCGAATCGATCATTATCTTGGAAAAGAAACAGTTCAGAATATTTTGGCGTTCCGTTTCGCGAACGGCATTTTCGAGCCGGTTTGGAATCGCCGCTACGTGGATCACGTGCAAGTGACAGTGGCGGAGGAACTCGGCGTGGAAATGCGGGGAGATTATTACGAGCATGCCGGCGCGTTGCGCGACATGGTGCCGAATCATATCTTTCAGCTCATCACGCTTACAGCAATGGAGCCGCCGATTTCTTTCGACGCGCAGGCGGTTCACGACGAACAGACGAAAATCCTGCGCGCCGTCCAGCCTCTGAATCCCGAGAAAGTGCTGGATCATGCCGTGCGCGGCCAATACGGGGAAGGAGAGATAGACGGCAAACACGTCCCGGGCTATCGAACGGAGCCGAACGTGGATCCGGCATCGACGACGGAAACATTTGTCGCGCTCGCGTTGAATATTGATAATTGGCGGTGGGCGGGCGTGCCGTTTTATCTGCGGACGGGAAAGAGATTGCCCACACGTTCCACCGAGATTGTGATTCGCTTTCGGCGGCCTCCTTTCGTGCTTTTCCGCAAAACCTCCGTGGAAAAAATTGCGCCCAACGAGCTGGTGATTAATATTCAGCCGAATGAAGGAATTTCGCTGAGCTTCGAGGCCAAGGTTCCCGGCCCGATTGTGCGACTCGGCGCGGTGAACATGGATTTTCAGTACTCCGACTATTTTGGTACCACGCCGTCCACTGGGTATGAAACTCTTCTATACGATTGCATGATGGGCGATCCCACGCTGTTCCAGCGCGCCGATATGGTGGAGGCTTCGTGGACGATTGTGCAACCCATACTCGATTTATGGAAGGCGCTCCCTCCGCGCGATTTTCCAAACTATGCCGCAGGGAGTTGGGGACCGGCGCAAGCGGAGGAATTGCTTCGGCGCGAAGGACGCGAGTGGCACGATTGCACTCAGAAAGCGGCGTCACTAAAGAATGCCGCCGCGGGAATGTCTGTGCTTGGAACGAAGGCCTGAGCGAGTATACGCTGGCGATTCGCGCGCTCGGTCCGGATCTCTTACGCCCGGCTTCTTGCGCAGCGTCTGATCGTTCCTCGATGAACGCAAATTATAATCTCGCCTGTTACCCAATCGTTCAAAACAATAATCTGCGAGGATGGCCCTTTGCCAGGGTCTCCAAACCCTATTGCGGATCCGCGGGGAAAAGCGGGCGCATGAAAACTCGCGAGGAATCCCTGCGAGCGGTTGAGGGAAAAACCTTCGATGTTTGCGTGATCGGAGGAGGCGCAACCGGGTCCGGCTGCGCACTGGATTCGCAGCTTCGCGGCTTGAAGACGGTGCAACTCGAAGCTGAGGATTTTGCGAGCGGCGCTTCCAGCGCGTCCACGAAGATGGTCCATGGCGGCGTGCGATACCTGCAGGAAGCAATTCGCAATTTCGATTTCAAAGAATATCGCGTCCTCAAACAAGCTCTCCACGAGCGTGTTTATATGTTGCAGAACGCCCCGTTCCTAACGAATACGAGACTGTTCCTTACTCCTTGCTATCGCTGGGTCGACGTCGCTTACTTCACGGTCGGCCTGAAACTGTATGACCGAGTGGCCGGCCGGGATGGTCTCGCGCCAAGTATTTTCATATCGCGCGAGAAGGCTCTTCAACGAATGCCTATGCTTGCGTCGCGTGGCCTGGTGGGAGCTGTAGTGTATGCCGACGGTCAATTTGATGACGCACGCTACAACATCACCTTAATCAAGACTTTCACAGAGGCCGGCGGCGAAACGCTGAACTATGCGCGCGTTGTTGCGTTTGAAAGGAATGCCGAAGGAAAGCTTTCCACGGCGGTAATCACAGACCAGCTTACGCGCCGGGATTTCATGGTCCACGCGCGCAGTTTCGTGAATGCCACAGGTCCTTACGCGGACACGATCCGTGAGATGGCGACGGCGGGCGTTCCGCAGCGCATACGGTTCAGTAAGGGTGTGCACGTAGTCCTTCCGCCGGAAGTACTTTGCGACAGGGAAGCGATGCTGATCCCCAGAACCGAGGACGGCCGGGTGCTGTTCGCCATCCCGTGGCTCGGAAGCGTACTGGTGGGCACAACTGATGAGGAAATTGAGTCTCTGGACCATCTCCATCTGGAGGCCGAGGAGGTGAAGTACCTACTGCGGCATCTGAATCGTTACTTGGAGCAGCCTGTTACCGCGGACCAGATCGTCAGCGGCATGGTTGGCGTGCGTCCGCTGGTTAGTTCCAGCCAAACAAAAAGCACGAAGAAGATCGCGCGCAACCATGAAGTGGAACTCGATTCGCAATCAGGATTAATCAGTATTATGGGCGGCAAGTGGACAACCTATCGAGCCATGGCCCAGGACACCATCGACGCCGTGCAAAAATGCCTTGGCGTTTCTCTTTCGCAGTGCCAAACGATCCGGTACCGGCTGGTGGGCTCCGACGGTTATTCAACGGACTACTGGCGAGCATTAGCAAAACTCTATGGCGTGACGGAGTCGACAGCGCGACATTTGGCCGGAAAATTCGGGACGCGCGCTTCCAACGTAATGGACTTGACTAGAGGAAATCCGGAACTCGCCCAACCTCTCGTCGAAGGCCTGGCGCCGTTGCGCGCAGAGGTAACTTTCGGAATTCAAGACGAAATGGCAGTTTCAATCGAGGACATTCTGTTACGCCGAATTGGTCTCCAGGGGCATAGTTGGAAGCATGCCATGAGAGCAGCGCCGGTGGTCGCCGAGCTTCTCGCGCGCGAATTCGGCTGGCTGGAATCAAGGAAGCAGGACGCGCTGAATCAATATCTCGAAAAAATACGCGAGCTCATGGAGAAAGCAGGTCTTGCAGGAACTCCCGCAAATTAGGCGCAATTGTTTGGTCGTCGGGGGCCAACAAACAATTAGCGTCGCTGCGCCGGACGAAGCGGCGTCTGCAGCCATCGGACGATGGGCTCCGCTCTGTCTCGAAGATTATTGCTTACTGCCGAGAAACGACTGGGCGGTTCAACGTGTGTTTTTGAATTGGTTCGCACGAGCAGGGTCGGTGGCCGCGGTTCCTTCAGCCAAGAGATAAACGGCGTTGTGATTCGCTTGAGAACCGGCGAGGCCATCGCAAGGAACTGGTTAGACCAGCGCCGATAATAGGATCGCAGCGAAATTAATCCGTCGCGCGTTTGGCGTCCAAACTCCGCGCTGCTCTTTGCGACGGACGCCAATAGAATCGCGTTCGCTCTTGCCAGCGAGGAAATCGATGCGCGATTTGAGACCGCAGCAAGATTGGAATTGCTTTTCGCGCCAGCGGGGTGAATCACGACCGGGGCGTTAGCTTTGGCGCCGGCCGAAAGTTCAGCGATTATCTGGCCAACGTCGGCGGAGGCCTTTGGATGGCGGACCAATTCCGCTTTGGCCGGGGGCGCGGGGACGCGGACTGTCTTCGGGTCTTGTCGCCCCTCCGAGGCCAATCCAGCCGCCGCAGCAAAGGTCATCATAGGTTTACTCGACATCGATTGCATGGGAATCAGGTTCGCGCGCAATCCGATCGCTTCGTCCGCCTTCAGCCGCGGTGGCATAGGGCGATCTCCGTCGAATTGAAACTCGCGTGAAGCATCCTCGATCATGCTTGCTGAAACTGGACGGATTCCGCTGTAGTAGGCTTTCAGGAGGGCTTGTTCGCAAAGCAAATTTATTATCCGCGGAATTCCACGCGAATAAAAATGAGCGCAATCCATGGCTTCGAGAGTGAAAAGCGCGTCATCCTGAGCACCGGCAACGCGCAGGCGATGCTGGATGCAGCCGCGCGTTTCCTCCAACGTCATGGGGCTGGTTCTGCAACGAAGTGAAATACGCTGATGGAGCGGCCGCAGGTCGAGCCGTTTGAGCCTGTCGTTGAACTCCGACTGTCCCGATAGAACGATCTGAAGTAACTTGCCGTTCGGCGTTTCGAGATTCAGCAACAATCGAATTTCCTCGATGGTATGTGACGGAAGCCCTTGCGCCTCGTCGACAATAAGCACAGCGGTCTCGCCGGCGCGGTAGCGCTCAAGCAGCCAGGCATGCAGGTGTGACACCGCGCTGCTCGTGGAGCGCACATCGGACGCGATATGAAAATCCGCGAGCATTAACTCAAATAATTCCCGGGCCTCAAGGTGGGAATTGAAGATAAATGCCGTCGGTATTCCATTCTGCTGCAGCCATTCGAGCAGGGAATTGATGAGCGTTGTCTTGCCGGTCCCCACGTCGCCGGTAAGCAGGACGAGCCCCTGCCGGGATTGAACGCCCTGGATCAGAGCATCCAAGGTCGTCTGAGTTTGCCGAGTTAGGAATAAGTGCCGCGGATCCGGGTTTACGCTGAAGGGATTCTCGCGCAGTCCGAAGGAATTGAATATAGACTTGTCCATATCGTCCTCGGTGCGGGGGAGGCCATTGTACCTGAAAAACTCAATTCACAGCAAGTAGAACGTACCTGAAGAGCGTCAGGCTGTTTGCTGGGGGCTATTCTCTTGGTGAGGTCGAGTTTCGGCAAATCCAGAGCATTTTGCCGAGATTACTCGGTCTGAAATGTCGCTATCCGAACATGTGAGATTGCCCCACCTGCGTCGCCCGACTGCATTTCGAGGCGATATTCTCCCGGGGGAAAAGTGTCGACCGGAACTTTTAGTGCTAGCGGCACCACGGGATTTCCCTTCAACACATACGGAGTCACACTGAACAGACCAGTCGAAAGTACCTGTTTTCCGGTTTTTTGGTCGAAGATTACATATCGGCATCCCACGAGTGGAGGGTTGGGATTAGACAAACTCGGGTCGTAAACTTGTGCGTACAAAACGACTCTATCGGTTTTCTTGAAGTGATTGCTTCCCGAAGGAGTCAGTTCTACGCCTTGCACGATCATGGGCATACGATCCGCAAGTAAATCGGCATCCAAGTCACTGGAGCCCTCGGACACACGTTGCATTTGATTACTGAACGCCAGTCCGCTTAGGCTGAACGTCTTTCCGTCGTACGGCTCGATTACGAGGGGAGTCTCGTATTTCCCAAATTTCTGCGCGCCACCCGACAGAACAACAGTCAGCCGATATTGTCCCGGAGCGACGGAGAACTGAGTTTGATAGCGCATCGGCGACTGCGTAAACTTCTGCAATTCTTCTTTTTCGAAGTCCATATTAATTTCGTCGCTAAATCTGGCAGCCACCGATCCATCCGGCCGGTAGGCGATGCCAAGAACGTTTACATCTGCATGGTATTTTCCCTTTACCTTGGAAAAATCAATCGTCGCAGAAGGCACTTCCATCGCCAAATCCACTCGAGCCTCGTTATTCGAGGTGTAGAAGAACGGCGCTTCCAGCGAGCCTTCGGTAGCGGCTCCCGAGGCTGCCGCTCGCGTCTCAAGCTCTTTTTCGATCGGTTTTCCGGCCAGCATGTCGGTGGCTTTAATGTTGCAGTACCCGCTGCGTGCTCGTACGTTCGCGCCGCCGCGCTCGACCTTGACCTTCAGCGTGTGACAACTGCCCTCCGTTGAATCGGTCGGCACATATCCTAAAAGGTAGTACTCATTTTGTTCGTTCGCGATCTTTTGCAGTCCAGCGAACAAGTCGTTCGTATCGAAAATAGGAAAACCGCCAGTTCCATCAGCCAACATATAGAGCACTTGCTGATTCGTGGCCGCCGATGGCGGAAACGCGGGAACAATTGCTCGCGGCTGGGTGTTGTTTGGGTTGCCATAAGTCCCGGTGTTGTTAACTCCTCCGCGGCTTCCGCCACCGCTGGTGCCGCCCGTACCACCGGAGCCGCCTTTGCCGCCGCCAGTGCCGCCTGTCCCGCCTGTGCCCCCTCCTCCACCGCCCCCACCATGTCCACCTCCGCCTCCACCACCTCCGTGCTGCAGATAAGCCAATTCAGACGGAGGAGAGACGTGATAAGAGGCGAGAGAAATGCCTGCGCCGGTCGATTGAAGTCTTTCTGTTTCAATTAGAGAGTGCATCGACGCCGAAGTGGAAGCGCCGGGAAGGCTGTTGTCGGGAATAAATGACGAAGGCCCGCGCCCGGATCCGGGCGCAATGTCCGGCGTCACCAAACCGCGCACGTCCAGCGGATAAATTGCGACGTTCGCTTTGTTGCAGACGTCGATGGTTGCGGTTAGTTCCGACTCGGCCTCGGGAGTGAGCGGAAAGCCGGACGAAAAAAGGATCATGCTTTTTCGCCCTGGAACACTCGCGAGACTTTTTGCCACGCTTCGGACTGCGAGCAACAAGCTCTGCACTCCAAAATCGGCGACAGCAGCGTCGGTCGAGGGCGAACCCGGAAGAGACAGCCCACCGGAAGAAAACGCTCCGCTCGCAGTTCCGTTGGGGTCGACGGCAGAAGTTTTTATATTTTGCACCGCTTGCTTGAGCCGGGTCGCATCGGCGGTGAAATTCTGCTCGACCCGTAGAGTGCCCCCGAAATCCATAACCGCCATCACGCGATCAGGTCCGGCGTTCTGGTCGATGAATTTTGCCGCGGCAGTGCGCGCTTGCGCCTGATCGCCTACATCCATGGTGGAATTGTCAAAGAACAGCACCATGTAGTGCCGCCCGGATGCGGCAGCGGCGTTTGGATCCGCGCCAAACGAGAAATTGGTGACCGGCTGCTGCTTATTGTCCTCGTAAACCTTAAAATCGTCGGCCTTCAGATCGTGCACGTAATTGCCCTTCTTGTCGGTCACGACAACATCGACGCGCACAGCCCGCGACTCAGCCTTAATGGAAGGAGCAGCTGCCTGTGATGCCGGTTGCTGAGGGGAATCCTGTGGCGCCTGATGCGCCAGCGCGACTCCAAAAGACCCAATCGAGCGTTCTCCGAGGCCGCCCGCAACGAGAAAAAGCAGCAGCAGAAATACAAGCAAGGCTACTCGGCGCTGAGTCATCGCTCACCTTCCCTTTTACGGTATCTCGATTACACCATTTTTTGCCGATAGCACGGAGGCTTTCGAGTCTCGCACGACCAACCGGACGATGTAGCCGCCGGGCTTAACGTCGAAGCCCATTTTCACGGTCATGCCGGTGTGAGACAGCTTTTCGAGAGTTGCATCTTTCAGGTGCAGGTCTACGACTTCCTGGTTTCCGGTGATAAAATTTCCATTCCGGTCGAACAGCGCCGCGACAACAGTCAGCTGATCCCGGTTTCTTCCGTCTGTCTTTTCGAAACGCACGTGATTTACGTCCACTCGGGTCAGCACGGAGAGTTTTGCATCCATAGCATCGCTTTTGAAATATTGCAGTTGAAGTTCGATTGGAACGCCCTGCTGTTCCTCCTGCGAAAAAACCGCCTCCTCAATATCCTGCTTGGCAGTTTCTTCCGGAGTTTGCCCGTGTTTGGGCGCGAAAAAACCACGCCGCGCCTGGATCGTATATTTTTCTTTCGTGGCCAGTGTCACCTTGATCTGGTGGAACTTGCCGTCAAATTTCAACGCTTCTGGAGAGAAGGCAAGCAAATAAGTAACTTCGGGCGCCGCCGCCGTCATGCGGAATCCCGCGACAAGATCATTATTATTTCGAAAGTAAAAGCCGCCGGTGCTGCCGGAGAGATTCGCCAGCGCATCCGATTGAATCGATTGTTCTTGGGATCGGTATAACGCGTCCTGGGCCGCGGCATTCGAGTTGGAAAACCTTGGCGGAGGCCGGCTGATATCGCCGCCCACATCGACGGTGTAAAGCCCACGTCCGTCGAGCGTGTTAATGAACACGTTCGCGCGCGTGGCCTTATCAATAACCTCCAAAAGGTCGTACTGGTAGGTCGAAGTGACCAGAAACCCGGGAGAGACAAAAACAATACTGCGTTGCCCGGGAACAGCCGACATCCGGCGAACGAGTTCCGTTAACCGCCGAATCACGAATTGGGTGTTGTTTTCTCCCGCGAGTACCATTTGCTGGGCTGTTGACTGAACAAGCATAGCCGCGGACTGACTCGGGCCATTCTCCCCACCGCAAGCCTGCGCGTCCGCGGTCGCGGCTTGGATGGCTTGTACGTCGTGTTGGTTTATGATCAAGTCGGCTTCGTAATAGCCCATCTGAGGGCACTGGGTCGTGTCGGAAGGATCGTACATGCCAATGTAATGAGGTATGAGCTGTTGCACCATTGCCCGGACTTTGGCGCGATCGTCGGTGAAGTCTACTTGCGATTGTCCCGAGGTGGTAAACACAGCAACACGCTCGCTTGGTTCCGTCGCTGCGTCCAGATAGCGCACAGCGGCAAGACGCGCTTGCATCAGGTCTTGAGTGCTCAATTCCACATCATCGAACAGAAGCGCGACGAATCGCGACGGCAGAGTCAAAGTTCCGGGAGCGGAGACGTTCGGCTGATCTCCACCCGCCTCGCCTCGCACAACCTGTTTCGCGACCGAGGCTGGAGTCTCCACAGAGAAATGCAAAATCGTCTGAGGCCTGCGGTCCTGAGACAGCCGGAAATCTTCTTTAGTCAAATTAGCTACGGCCTTGCCGTTCGAATCGTGCACCACTACACGAACCGGGACCAAGTTCACATGCGACTCGAAGGGCGTACTCGCATGCGTATTCACTTCGGATGTTGCGTCCGAGGAGGCCGGAGCCTGCGGCGGAGGAGCCGGCGCTGGCTGCTGAGTTGTGGTGATTTCAGGTGCGGGCTGGGCTGCGGGTGCTTGCTGCGGAGGACTGCTTTGCGGCGATTGCGCCGCACAAAGAAATGAGCACGGCATCAGCAAACCACAGAGCAAAACTCCCATGCGAGCAGCAGTCGGCCCTGAAAAGCGACGACCCGCAGCAGCTTTCATCCGGCACTCCGGTGGTACATCCGTGGAATCTGTATAATTCCGCCTGAATGTACATTTGGGAAGTCAGGACGGAGTCTACTCGGCGCTGTACATGCGCGTCAATGTCTTCCCGGTTAGCATTTTGCGCCGACATTTGAATTGGGATTGCAGGGGTACGGCCGAGAACAAGCGCATGCGGTGTGATTGTGGAAGTCTGTTGAAATCACCGATTTTTCATGTGTTGCTGGTGATTCTTCTTCTCTATAGTGCTGAAAGTGCGGCATTTGTGTCTGGTTCGCGCATGAAGCGAGTAGGTGGTAAATTGCCGCAAATTTGAGTTACAAATCACAGCGAAGAACAGGTACAATCCGCATCCTATTCCTTTTCGAATTGTCCGCTGACGAGGTTCACGATGACCCTTGGAACTAGGATGGAGAAGTACCACGGTGTGCAATGCCGTTCGTGCGGAGAGACCATTGCCGTGCCGTCTAGAATCGCGAACAAGGAAGTCCTACCTGAAGGCAGCGCGTCCAGCGATGGAAACGAGGCGAGATTTCCTTCGCTTAATCTGCGCTGCCGGATATGCGAGAAGGAAAACTTCTACAAAATGAGCGACGTTCGGGAAATAGAAGAATCCCCCGCTTCGCCTGCGGTACACGAGCGGCCGGCCCCTAGCCGGCTTCGTCCGCAAGCCAAGCTATCCAAAGCAGCGAAGGTATAAGCGGAGCCAGTTTTTTCCGCGGACGGCCGCTCAGTCCGCAGATCGAAATCAATTCCCGCGAGCGTCACTTTCCAACCGAAGTCTGCGCGTTCGCTTCATGCGGCTGGCGGCGGTTTAATTGGAAAAGAGTGAAATTGCCATGAGCAGGTTTTTCTTTGCTCCAATCGTGGTACGTGTGGCATTCAAAACACCGCGCCTCAGCCCCGTCGCTTCCCGTGTGATGACACTGCTCGCAGGTCCGAATTCCCGGCAAAAGAATATCGGAAGTTTCCTGGCTCGTTCTTGCGGCTGAATGGCACTCCTCGCATTTCACCAGCCGGTGTTTGTCATGATTGAACATGGCATGCTGGAACCAGTGGACAGTAATATTCGAGTTTGCAACCACGGGAAGTGGCTGGTTCGTAGGAAAGCTTAGCGCATGGCACTGCATGCACGTTTTTCTCCACAAGAGTTGCTCCGACTCTGCCGCACGCTCCGATACCCACTGCTCGGGTGTAAGCACTCGAGGAGAAATAGGGAAGGGTTTCTGAGGCAAGTTCGGATCTGAATTTGTAATGCGCAATTCCGCTGGATGCGTGGCAATGTACTGCCGGAACCTGAGCACTACAAAAGCGTGAACTGCCGTTGGAGTATCGTGCGGCGCGCTTTCTGCAAAACGTTTATCGAATTGCAGCCCGTGGCAGGCAATGCAGTGCTGTGCGTAGGAGACGGGCGACATATAGGCCCGGGCGGGATTGATCGAGGGAGGTTCCTGTTTCTGCGCAACCGAGGAAGCCTTCGGCTGCGGCACGCCGCCGAATCTCCATGGCTCATTGGACGCAGGCGGCCGGTGGCAGTCGCCGCAATCGAGTTGCACGGCCGCTCCGTTCGGGCCCATCAGATTTTTTTTCAGATGTACTCGGTGATCGAGTTTAATGGTTCCGGGATCGACGCTGCCGGCACGCACGGCCGAAAATTCGGGATGGCTGGAGTCGAATCCGTCGATGTTCCGCGCAAAGTCTGTCGCTGAACCAGCCACACGAAGATTGGCATGACATTGCGTACAACTGAGGTCGCTGGTCGCGGCTAGGCGCAGGCTGCCGCGGTGCTCCCGATGGCATGAGGAGCAGTTCGGTGTGAACAATTGATTTGTGTGATGAATGGGGCCGTCGTGGCAGGTTTCGCAGGCTTGGTCGCTTGCTTTCGCACTAAAAGCCCGGGCCTCCTTTACGTGACACGAGCTGCATTGCTCAGTCAGTACGGAATGGCTCACGGACATCTTCCCGCTGCTGTACACGTGATTGTTGCGGGTCAGTCCATACCAGGCCAGCCAGATAATCGCGAGCGCCGGCACACAGACCGATAAAAGAAAGCGCAAGCGCCGGAAAGGATGCGGGCGCTTGAAGTAATTCAGATCGATGCGCTGCGCAAGCTTTTTTGTTTTTAGCTTTGCTCGCGGCAAGATTCCTCGCTTCTTTCCCCGAAAGTCAGTAACGCAGAGCCATCACCGCATGCACGCATCCCAGAAGCAGCAGTGCGAACGACAGCGGGATGTGCAGCATCAGCCATCCATGGAGCCAGTGATGGAGCCGCGCCTGCCTGCGCAACTGCCGCTCCTCATCGCAAATTTCCTCGAAACGCTTCACAGTGTCATGCGCTTCGGGCGGTAAAAGGCTACGCAGCTCCGCAAAAATTGTGCGCGCCGTATTTGCGTCTGCAAGCGGCTGGTTTTGCGGCCCTTCTTCTTGCAGAAATGGACGCATCTCGTTAGCGTAGAAAGTAGAAATCGGCAGAGCCGCTTCCGGGGCAAGAGCCGCTGTTTGTCCAATAGCGGCAGCGGATCTTGCCGATTGTTTTGTTCCCGGAGCTCTGCCTGACCCCACTGTCGCTGCAATCATTTCGTCGGTCTCAGCGATCAGCCCGGCGCGGACGTGATCGATTTGCTCGAATATGGTTTCCTTGGATACTTCCGCCGTCATCACGTTCGGCATGTAGTGCTGCAACGCAGCGCCGAAAAGTCCGCTGGCAACGACAATTATGAGCAATACCATCAAGACACTGGTGAGCGGACCGCCGAATCGGAAGCCTCCGTGGAACAGGATAAGCGGCAGACTCAGCAGCCCAAGCCACAGGTGGCCGCGCATCCAAGTCTGAGCGCGACCTAATCGCCAGACCGGCAGTTTCTTACGTCCCGCCAGCAGGCCTGCGAATAACATGAATGCGGAACCAACAATTCCAAAAGCGAGTCCCACAGGGCTTCCGCCGCTCGGACCAGCGGGCGAATGCGCCGCATATACGACGTAGACGGCCGTTGCTGCGCTTAAAATGATGAGCGAAGCGGCAAGCCATTTTTGATGAGTTCGATCAATGCGCACTTTGAATTTGTCTGGCCAGTCGCAATTTGCTAACGCTTGCTCGTAACCGGAGCTTGATTCAGCAGCCCGGCAAAGAATTTCCGCGGATCGACACGGTGAGCCGCATCGTGCGGACAGGCATAGACGCAACTCGGCTCGGCATACTCAGTACACAGGTCGCACGAAGTAGCTTTCTGCTTCACCATCGCTTTCTTGTGCCCGGGCGCTGCCGGGTCTTCCGCCATCACGTTAAACGGATGAATGTTGATATTTCCATAGGGGCAATTCTCGGCGCACAACCCACATCCAATGCACCAATCCTCGATAATCACTTCCAGCGAATTGCGGCGGCGAATCGATCCCACGGGGCAACCGACCATACACAATGGATCCAGGCACTGGCGGCAGGACGTTGCCACCAGGTAATGGTCAAAGCGCAGCCCTTCGCGAACCAGGCGCGTCACACCGTCGTGGGCGTCCGCGCAAGCGCGCACACATGCATCGCAACGAGTGCAACTCGTGAGGTCCAATAACAAGAGGCTTTGCGCTTCCATCAAGCCTTGAGTCAGAAAATCGTCGAGCGGAACATTTTGCAACACGGAAAGCCGTTCGCGATTCATTTGCGCGCGTTCCTGTTCCACGACCTCCAATTTCCGGCGCACTTCAGGGAACTCCGCGAGCATGCGCTTGAAATCCTGCGCGCCGATTCGAACCAGCTCCACGTGATCGAGTGCCGTGCAGGTCGCCGTGCGCACATCCTCGCGCAGCAAACCCGTCTCTCCGAAATATTCGCTGCGCGAAAGATAGGCCATCACCATCTCTCCGCCAAGATGGGATTGCGTCACTTTCACGAAGCCAATGCGCACGAGGTAAAAACAGTCAGCAGGCTCGCCCTGGCGGCAAATCACCTGGCCCGGCGAATAGCGAACGAGTTCCACACTTTCGCGCAAGCTGCCGATGAACTCGTCAGTCAACTCCGCGAATACGGGAACCGCACGCAAGTGGCTGTCCAGGGCCCGTTGGCGATAGGATTTTTCAAGCTGCGCGCGAAAATTCTTGTTGCGCTGCATGATGTCGAGAACGTTTCGCAGCATCTCAAGCATCGTGCAATCGGTCTCGGCGCGCACCGTTGCCGACCGCGGATACAAACTCATGCAAGTCATCTCGCCAAACAGATCGCCCGGATTCAATTCCGCCACCGGGCTGTCGTAATCGAGATCAACCGGCGCGTCGATGGGTATCCAGCGCTTATAGGTTTCTTCGTCCCGCTGATCTTGCTGGCGCTGCGCAAGCTTGCTGGAAAGTTTTCCCAGAAATTTCTTCACTGCGCCCTTGGTTTTCACATGGGCCATGGGATTCGAAATCGAAACGCGCGCTTTGCCCTCGAGTATGTAAAAAGCCGTCGAGCCATATTCGCCCTCGCGGCAAATTATGTCTCCGCGCTTGAATTCCCGGCGCACAACCGCGCCGCGGTTTAAGCTTAGGAAAGTCCCCGACACTCCTTGAAAGAAGGGAAGTTGTTGCAATTCCTCAACGGGGACGGCTTGGAAAGTGGGACCAGTGCCGAGAGCCGTATGCGTGAAGCTTTTGTTAGTGAGAGCTCCCGTCGGGCAGGAAACCATGCATTCGCCACATGAAACGCAGGACGATTCACCCATGGCGCGCTGATCGTCGAAAGCAATTCCGGCTGCCGTACCCTTGCCCATCCGCGCTAACACAAAATGATCGCGAATTTCGCTGCAGCCCCGGACGCAGCGGTCACAGAGAATGCAAGAATCGAAATCCACCGCGATACTTGGCGACGAGCTGTCTTTCGCGCGTCCGGTACTGTACGGCGCAAAACGCGGGCGCGTCAGATTCTCGCGCCTCGCAAGAGCTTCGAGCTCGCAATCCCCGGAATGCTGCTCCCGCGTGCAAGGGCTCGGATGGTCTGCCATCAATAGTTCAACAAGCGTGCGCCGCGCGCGCTGCACTTTCTCGGAGTTCGTGTTCACCACCATGCCTGCTTCCACTGGGCGCACGCAAGACGCGGTGAAAACCCGCGCTCCCACATCTACGACGCACATACGGCACACGCCTACCGGGGTTTCATTTTGCTGGTGGCACAAGGTTGGGATTGCAATGCCATTCAGGCGGGCTGCGTCAAACACAGTCGTCCCCGCGGCGACCGAAACTTTGTTTCCGTCGATCGTCAGTTCGACGAGCCCGGTGCTGCTCATGCCGGCCTCGAAGCCATCGCCGCTATATTCGGCCGTTTGTCGGCCGCGAAGCAGATGCCCGACGGGCACTCTCGGCGCGACAAGTGTGCGTCCACTTCCTCGCGAAAATGCTTCAGTACGGACGAGATTGGCGCCGGAACCACTTGTCCCAGACCACAGATCGACGTCAGCCGCAGCGCGTCGGAAAGCTCGTCGATAAGCCCCATGTCGCTCGAAGATCCTTCGCCCATGGTCCATGCAGTAAGCAGGTCAACCATCTTCTGCGAGCCTACGCGGCACGGGACGCATTTTCCGCAGGATTCGTTGCGGAAAAACCGCGTAGCGTTCAGCGCCATGTCCAACATGCACGTTCCCTCAGCGCAAACCACCAGCGCGCCAGAACCAAGCATGGACCCGGCATCCGCGAGTGACTTGAAGTCCAACCGCACGTCAGCCATGGATGCCGGCAGGTATCCCGACGAAGGCCCTGACGACGCAAAACCTTTCAGTTTTTTCCCATTGGGAAGACCACCGGCATAGCGAAAAATCAATTCAGACACCGGCGTGCCCATGGGCACTTCATAAACGCCGGGCCGCACAACGTCACCACTCACGCCGATAAATTTTAATCCCGCGCATCCTCCCGTGCCCTGTGCTTTATACCAATCCACACCGCGCAACAGAATCGAAGGCACGTTTGCAAACGTTTCGACGTTGTTTATAACGGTGGGCTTGTTCCACAGTCCCTGCTGGACAGGGAAGGGCGGTTTATTTCGCGGCTCGGCGCGCTTGCCTTCGATCGCTTCCAGCAACGCGCTTTCTTCGCCGCAGATGTAGCCGCCCGGGCTCACAAAGGTATCCAACTCGAACGCAATGTCACTGCCCAGAATGTTCGGCCCCAGAAGGCCTTGCTCCCTGCATTTCCGAATTTCTTCCTGGAGAATTTTTTCCTGTTCCTCGTATTCGTGCCGGATGTAGAGAATGCCCGTGCGCGCGCCAGTCAGCACGCCGGCAAGGATCATGCCTTCGATAACCAGATGCGGAAGGTGTGTGAGTATGAAGCGGTCCTTAAATGTACCAGGCTCGCTTTCATCCGCATTGCACACCACATACTTTTCGGTGCCCGGCGCTTGCCGCACAAGTTGCCATTTTGATTCGGTAGGAAAGCCTGCGCCGCCAAGACCCCGGAGGCCGGAAGATTTGAGCGTCGCAAACGCCGAATTCCAATCCCGCGATGCAATGACACTCCTCACAACGGCATAACGCGCTTCACTGTCAGCTTGGTAAGGATCCGAGGCACATTTTGCGTCACGTTTCGGATGCGGAGGATGCGGCAAAGCTTTACCCGATATTGCGTCGCCGATCATTACCATCACTCGCTCTTCGGTCATCCCGCTATAAATGCGGTCGTTGACAGAAACAGCGGGCGCCTCATCGCAACGCCCCAGGCAGGAAACACCGCTGACGCGAACGTCCGGGCTGTTCGCCTGCGGAAATGCGTCTTCCAAACTGGCGCGCAAGCTGCAAGCCTGGCGCAGGTGGCAGGACATGTCCTGGCAGACTCGAACGTCCACTCGGGGCGGCGGAGTCAGACGGAAATGCGGGTAAAAGCTGGCCACGCTGTGCAGGCGGGAAAGCGGTACATCGATTTTCCTGGCCAAAGTCCTGAGCTGCTCGGCGGGTATGTATCCGAACTGGCGCTGAATCTCCCTGAGGTCTTCGAAAACCAACGTCGCTCTCCCCGCACTGGGAGGAATTCAATCTTCAAGCGGAATATGTTAGCCACTGAGAGATGGGCGTTAAGCATGATTGATATAGCAAATCCCAAGTGGCAAGTCCAGAAAGGGAGTGGAGATAAGTTCTCAACTGTTACATCCAAGACGCCATCGCGCCGGAATCCGGGAACTTTGAATTAGGACACTACCGAAGGTTGATGTCGTTGACTTAAGTCGAGGTGGGTAGTATAAAAATTCGGCTGTTGAGTTTTTTCGCTGATTCTGCGGCGCGTGGCCGTCCTGCCAAACGGAAAATGACAACGAGACTTACTAAGGCAGCGCATTCGCGCACCGTGAATGTTTCAATTCTTCTCGCAATCCTTGCTATTTTCGCTTCTATTTTTCCCCTGGATGCCTATTCGCAGAGCCGCTCTATTTCGTCGCCCGCGACAGCGAAGCCTGACGACGCAGCTGGCAAGTACACAGGACCCGGTTCGTGCGCCTCGACGACCTGCCACGGAAGCATAGTTCCGCGGAGCGATAATCGCGTGCTGCAGAATGAGTACAGCATCTGGATCGTAAAGGACAAACACTCGAAAGCATACGCAGCTCTGACCGGCCCAATTGGGGAGCGAATGGCCAAGATTCTTGGCATAAGTGCCGCGGAAACCGCGCCCAGATGTCTGGCATGCCACGCGGTCGATGTGCCGCAGAGCGAACGCGGCCGCACGTTCGAGTTGAGCGAGGGGGTTAGCTGCGAAAGTTGCCATGGGCCGGCAGCCGGATGGCTGGGCCCGCACACGGAGCGCGATTGGACGCATCAAAAATCGCTCGCGCTTGGAATGTACGACACGCGCGATCTGACCAAGCGCAGTGAGAAATGCCTTTCGTGCCACCTGGGCAACGACGAAAAGTCCGTGGATCACGAAATGATCGCCGCGGGCCATCCGGATCTTTTCTTCGAACTGGATACTTTTTCCGACGTGATGCCGCGCCACTGGAAAGAACCTGGAGAGCCGGGCGAAGCCGCCGGCACGGACCCTTGGTACAACGTTCGCGAGCTTACCAGCGGGCAAGCCGTTCAACTCCGGCAGTCTCTACTGCGGCTCGCGTCGAGGTCGCACGGTAAAATTTGGCCTGAATACTCGGAACTCCAATGCTACGCGTGCCACCACAGCCTAACTCCTCCGGAGCAGAGTTGGCGCCAGGCCCGCGGCTATCCGGGGCGGCGTCCGGGCAATCCGCCTTGGAATCCTTCGCGCTACGCGGTGTTCCGCGATGTTGTTCGTCAGCTCGATGGAGAGAATGCGGAAAAGTTGGATTCCGAACTTTCCCGCCTCGGGCAATTAATGAGCCAGCTCAATCCCGACCGCAATGCGGTTGAGACATCGGCGACGAATTCGGCACATCTGGCCGACGAGTTGCTGGCGAAGATGAACTCCGCACCTTATGATCCTGAGGTCACGTTGCATTTGCTGCAGAAAATCTCCGCCGACGCCGACGATATTTCCGGCCAGGGCGAGCATTCCGCAGCGCAAGCGGCCATGGCGATTCAATCTCTTTTTCTCGCTTACGAGCGGAACGAAAAATTGCAAAATTCCGACCAGTTGCGCGCTGCAATCAAGGGCTTGTTTCAAGAGTTGCAAAACCCGTCCGCTTACGATCCTGCTCGATTCGCCGCTCAGATGAAGCAGGTGAACGCTCTGCTGCGCTAACCTGCGATGCCAAAAAAAACCAGCCAACAGTCACGCGAACAAAAACGGCTCGAAGAATCCGACCCAGGTTCGGTTCCGCTCTGGTTGCGATGGGGTCCGTACGTCAGCGAACGCGCCTGGGGCACCGTACGCGAAGACTACAGCGCCAACGGTGATCCCTGGAGCTTCCTACCGCACGATTTGGCGCGCAGCAAAGCCTATCGCTGGGGCGAAGATGGAATCGCCGGGATCTGCGATCGGTACCAGCTTCTGGTCTTTGCGCTCGCGTTTTGGAACGGGCGCGACCCGATCCTGAAAGAGAGAATGTTCGGGCTGAGTTCTCCCGAAGGCAATCACGGCGAAGACGTAAAAGAATATTATTTCTACCTCGACAACACTCCCACGCACAGCTACATGCGGATGCTTTACAAATACCCGCAAGCTGAGTTCCCGTATTCCCATCTGGTGGAAGAAAACCGCCGCCGCGCCGGACAAGGTCCGGAGTTCGAATTGCTCGATACGGGCATTTTCGATGACAACCGGTATTTCGATATCTTCGTCGAGTATGCCAAAGCCGACCCCGAGGACATCTGCATACGCATCGAGGCTTTCAATCGGGGCCCGGAAGACGCGGTGTTGCATATTCTTCCGCATTTGTGGTTTCGAAACACCTGGTCGTGGACCGCGGTGGCGGGAACGGAACCGTCGATTCGGGAAGGAACGGCGCTCGCGAGCGCTGTGGTGCTCGAAGCCGACTGCACTGCCGCAAAACCTCTGGAGAATCTGCAGGTGGATTATCGCCTGGGCTTGATGCGTCTTTACGGCCCAACTCCCAAGGAAATACTTTTCACGGATAACGAGACCAATGCCGGCCGCGTGTTCGGCCCGGGCCACTCTAACCGCAAGGCACACGCGAAAGACGCCTTTCACCGCCATGTAATCAGCGGTGAAAATTGCGTTAACCCGGAACGTGTCGGAACCAAGGCATGCTTCCACTACGCGCTGAAAATTCCCGCGGGGAAATCAGTGGTTTTACCTTTGCGATTGACGGACAAGAAAGTGGGAAGCGGTGATTCTCCGCTTGCGAGCGTGGATGGCACTGTCAAGCAGAGAAGGGAAGAAGCCGACGAATTTTATTCCACCATCCATCCCGTCGGCGCATCGCCGGAAGAACGCATGATTCAACGTCAGGCTCTCTCCGGCATGCTTTGGAATAAGCAGGCCTATTTTTTCGACGTGGCCCTCTGGCTCGATGGCGAAAATCCCAATTCTCCTCCGCCGGCGTCACGCAAAGAGATTCGCAACGTGCACTGGCGTCATTTGAACTCCATGCGCGTGATGCTCATGCCCGACAAATGGGAATATCCGTGGTTCGCCTCCTGGGACCTGGCATTTCATTGCGTCACGCTGGCCTTGGTGGATATCAGAGAGGCTAAGGAAAATTTGTGGGTCCTACTGTTCGAGCAATTCCAGCATCCCAATGGCCAGATTCCCGCCTACGAATGGGAATTCTCCGATCTGAATCCGCCAGTGCAAGCCTGGGCCTGCTGGCGCATTTACCAGATGGAGAAAGAACGCACCGGCACTGCGGATCAGGAATTTCTGGAAAAATGCTTTCACAAGTTGCTTATTAATTTCGCTTGGTGGGTGAACAAGGTCGACAGTCAAGGGCTCAACGTTTTCGAAGGCGGATTTCTCGGGCTTGACAACATCACAGTTGTTGACCGCAGCGAGAAACTTCCTGCCGGCGCGGTTCTGGAGCAATCGGATGCCACCGGGTGGATGGGATTTTTCTGCCTGCACATGATGCGTATCGCCCTTGAGCTAGCCGAAGACCGCCCCGTGTACGAAGGGCTTGCTACCAAGTTTTTCGAACACTTTATCGGTATTGGCGCAGCCATGAAAAAAATGGGCGGGCGCGATTACCAGTTGTGGGATGAAAAAGAAGGTTTTTTCTACGACGTTCTCCGCTTTTCCAGCGGCGAATTTCACAAATTCCGCGTGCGCTCGCTGGTGGGGCTGATTCCAATGCTGGGCGTCGAACTCATTCGCGAAGATGAGTCAAAGCACTTGAAGCACTTCCTAGCAAATGTGAACTGGTTTATCAAAAACCGCCCCGATCTGGTCGGTCACGCCTGTCATACGGACATTAGAGACGGAGTTCGCTGTCACGTGCTTTCGATCGTCGATCGTGCGCAATTGACCCGGATTCTGCAGCGGCTATTCGATCCTGAAGAATTTCTATCCTCTGCAGGCATACGCAGCCTTTCCAAGTTCCACGAGCGCTCTCCATTCGCATTTGCGAACAATGAAGTGCGCTACACGCCGGCGGAAGCGGACGTAAAAATCAAAGGTGGGAACTCCAACTGGCGCGGCCCGGTCTGGTTCCCCACGTCTTATCTGATTCTCGAATCCGTGCTTAAATTCGCAGACGCTTTTGGCGACGATTTGAAAGGTTCGCGAGGCCCCAAGCTCCGCGCCATGGCCGGAGAGATCGCCAATCGCATGATCGGAATCTTTCGCCTGGACCGCAATGGCAAGCGCCCGGTGTTCGGCAATGCAAAGAAGTTCCAGGAAGACCCCCACTGGCGAGAATGCCTGCCGTTCCATGAATTTTTTCACGGCGACACGGGCGCCGGTTTGGGCGCAAGCCACCAGACTGGATGGACGGGGCTGGTTGCCAACATGATCGACGAGTGGCGCCGCAAAGATCCGGAAGAATCACTGGATCGAAAAAAATAGCAACCTGGTTTCCCGCCCGCGAATTGCACGCGGTTCAGCAGACTGAAAAGCGCAAGCACGAGCGTCGAGAGGCTATTGCGTAGGATTGCGAGGAAACGAAAGATAGGGCAGGCGCACGCCGTCGATAATAATCCGGTCCGCGCGGATTGACGCGGGAGCTTCAAATCCCACACCCCCTCCGGCTGTCACGAAATCGTCTTGATCCACGCCGTCTCCGCTGATTCCCAATCCGCCTACCAACACGCCGTTGATATAGAGCGGCTCCGAGCCCGGGAAAAAGACGACCCCACTTTGATTGGGATTAGGCGCCTGGAATCCTTGGGTGCAAGGATTGGCTACGTCTTGCGTGTACAGATTGAAAAACGGTCCCGCCGCTGAACCATCAATTCCAGGCGGGAAGAACGGCTGCGCGCCGAAGCCGATTGTGCGGTTGGTCACAGCGGTGCCGATGGGAACTTGATTCAAATCCGCCATCGTTCTGGTCGTACCGCTGAAATAAATCACGTTTCGCGCTTTGGTGGCGGCGACATCGATGCTGAACACGGTGGCATCCGGCATCCTATACAGTCCTATCAGCGTGCCATCGAGATCGCTCACCGCGATCGCCATTCTGGCCTTAGAACCCAACGGCAGTCGAATCTGTGCCCGTGTCTGGTTCGCCGTGGCCACAGCCGCGTTGATGATCTGAGTGACCTGCGCCACGGTCAAGCCTCCCAGCGGTCCATTCGTCGGCGTGATCAAATTCCCGTCGGGCGGGGCACCGGGGCTGGCCGTGGGTCCCACTGAAAAGAAGGCCGCGTTGAATGTGCCGGGCGCGGTTGCTCCAGAGGGAAGCGTAGTTTGATTTACAAACGGTAGCGTAATCCCGTTAATCGTAACCACGCCTGGTGAAGGGAATTGCGGGAACCCTACCTGATCCGTTTGTGTGCTAGGTCCACCCGCGGCAATCATGCCGGCTGCGACGAAGGCAACATATTCCGCAACGTCCGCGCTCACGCCTGTGACTCCGACTCCTCCCACTTCCTGCCCATCTTTGAATATCGGCACTCCGCCGGGATTCACAGCGGCTTGTTGCGAGTCCTCCACGTCTGCTTTGCCCGTGGCGATCCCGAGTCCGGGGCTTAAGCCTAGAATCGTCGTGGAGGGCGGGACCGTGGCGGAAAGTGTGCTGGATAGAGTGCAGCCGCGGTTTGTATTCTCGATCCCGTAGAGCGCGCCATTGGCAGTGTTCATCACTTCCGGTGGGAAATGAGTTCCGCTTATGAAGCGAACGGTGCGTGAGGACAGCGGTGCTTGGTCGTTGCTAAAAAACGCACCGGTCCGAGCAAGGGAAACTGCGAGGTCGTCCGATGCCACCATCTGGCTGAAGTTACCCACCACGGTCGGGGGCACGGACGGCTCCTTGTAAACAGCCAAAATGCGCCCGAGCCGGTCCACAACCGCGATCGCCATCGTGTCCGAACTGACCGCTTCGGCGGCCGCTTGCACTATGGCTGACACGTCAGTCTTGCTGAGTGTTTGAGGTGGCGGGGGCGGTGGAGGAGGCGAATTGCTGGAACTGCCGCTATTTCCGCCGCAGGCGCACAGCACTAGGCACAACGCTGAAGCGGCCCAGGCTAGCGGGGTAAGGCTCTGCCTTGTTGCGCGATGGAAGCTTCTGAACATCCTCGTGCCTATTCGTACCACAGCTTCGACCTCCACTCAATGTGTCGTTAGTTACTTGGCGTGGCTGGTGGTTGGAAATCCCCATAAAGTTCCTGGCCGAAATCCCTTGCCCAGTCTGAAAGACCTGTGATAGCAACAACCGTTAAGTCTTGCTTGCAAGTGAAATTCGTAAAACATCCAAGGACAATTTGGGTGCGCTCCGCATCCCACACTTTTTTGCGAAAACCGGTGCCTGGATACCTGCTCGCATGTTTGTCCGCGATTGCGTTGTTTTCGTCATCACCCATCGGCGCCAGCAGCTTGGTAATACCCGCGCTAGATCGAACCCGTGGCACAGAATGTTCGAGCCCTATTCAACAAGCCACTTCTCAGCAGCGTATTCCAGGGCAAGCGCCGCAGAAAACGGGCGCACTCCAGGGAGCCGTCCGTGACGGCGGCGAGGTGCCCGTGATTGCCGCGAGCGTCGTTTTGCGAAATATCGCGACGGGCCAGGAGCAAAGGAAAAGCAGCGACGCCCAAGGCGTATTTCGATTTATCAACGTGTTACCGGGGCAATATGAATTGAGCGTGGATGCTCCGGGTTACGCGAAATTTACAGAAGACGGCATCCAAGTGAATGCTGGAAGCGTTGTGATTCGGGAAATAAAGCTGACGCCGATTCCGATCACGGTCGCGTCTTCAACCGCTCTGCCGCAGTTGCCTCCACGGGCCGCTCCAGTGGCGGCAGGCGAAGGCCCGCCCGCTATTGGCTACCCAGAGATGAAGCAGAACTTGGGACTCGAGCTCGGTGCAAATATGCCCGCTCCTGAGCCCCCTCCGCCTCCCGTTCCAGTTTTCAGTTCGGAGCCTGACCGCTGGCTTCTTACCATGCCTGACTGGAACCGTTACGGAACGGGTGGCGAGCATCCTTACGTGAAGGGAAAGTTCTGGGATCCTTTCGACACGAACAAGCTGAAGGGCGATGTGCCAATCTTCGGCCAGCAAACTTTCTTCAACTTCACCGCCATAAGTGACACATTTGTCGATGGCCGCCGGTTGCCGACGCCGACCGGCGCCAGCACCGCACTTCCCGGAACGACCGGTTTCTTCGGCAACGGCAATCAAGCGTTTGTAGATCAAGTATTTCTTTTTTCCTTCGATTTGTTCCACGGAGACACTTCTTTCCGTCCCGTGGATTGGCGCATTCGTGTCACTCCGGCGATTAGCGTGAATTATCTGGATGTGCAGGAATTGGGCATCGTTAATGTGAACGTGAACAAAGGCACGACGCGCTTGGATTCCCACATCGGCTTGCAGGAAGCCTTCGCAGAAGTGAAACTTCACGATCTCAGCTCGAATTTTGATTTTATTTCCGTACGCGCCGGCATTCAGGGATTTAACAGCGACTTCCGCGGCTTTCTCTTTGTAGAAGAGCAGCCGGGCATTCGGTTTTTTGGGAATCTCGAATCAAACCGCTGGCAATACAATCTCGCCTATTTCAATTTCCTGGAAAAAAACACGAACAGCGAATTGAATTCCATGGCGTTAAGGAACCAGCAGGTAATCATCGCTAACGTTTATCGTCAGGATTTCCTCTTTCAGGGTTACACAGCCCAGTTCAGCGTCCACTACAATAAAGACGATGCCACCATTCATTACGACGACAATGGTTTTCTGGTTCGGCCAGCTCCGATCGGCGCGGTTTTCTCGCAAGGCGTTCTGCATCCGCACAGCATCCACGCCGCGTACGTTGGATGGACCGGAGACGGCCACATCGGTCCCATAAATCTGACGCATGCTTTTTATCAGGCGTTTGGGAACGATAGTTTCAATGGAATTGCCGGACGCGCCGTCACCATCAATGCGCAGATGGCAGCGCTCGAACTTTCCGTAGACAAAGACTGGATACGATTCAAAACTTCCGCGTTTTACTGTTCTGGGTCTGCTCATCCCCAAAGCAGCCGCGCGCGCGGCTTCGACTCCATTGACGACTTCCCCGAATTCGCCGGCGGAATCTTCAGCTTGTGGAATCGCGAGAGCATTCGACTAACAGGTACAGGTGTAGCGCTCAATTCGGGCAATAGCCTGATTCCGGACCTGCGTTCGAACAAGGACGAAGGCCAGTCCAATTTTGTTAATCCGGGGATTTTTCTGGCGAACGTAGGCGCGGATTTTGACATAACGCCCAAATTGCGCGGATTTGTGAACGTGAATTATCTGCGCTTCATGGATACCGAGCCGCTGGAACTGGTTCTTTTCGACTCGCCAATTCACCATGCCATTGGGGTCGATTCGAGCGTAGGCGTTCGATACCGGCCACCGCTGACGGAAAATATTTCCATCACCGCAGGCGCTGCAACTCTGATCCCAGGACAAGGGTTGCGCGACATTTACACTGGAAGAACGTTGTTTTCACTTTTCACTGATGTCCGATTTCAGTTCTGAGAGATTAGGGCAAGAGTTTTGGGAGCTTTTCTGATGGCGTGGCTGTGCTTCTGGAAAGATTTGTGGAGGCGGCACTTCGGCGGACGGCGTATTGCCGGTTGCACGCTGCTCTTCGCGTCGGGCTTTGCGCTGTGGCTGGTGTCCGGCCCAAGCGCGCGTTCCCAAGTCCAGCAGTCCAGCCTCATCAGCCAGACCCAAGCCGACGTGGAGCAGAAGAATGCGGGTTGCGTTAGCTGCCACGTCAACACCGACGAGCCGACTATGCATCCGACGAGAACGGTTCGCCTGGCCTGTACCGATTGCCATGGTGGAGACTCGACCGCAAGCCTTCCTGCAGGCACCGCAGAAGATTCGGCTACCTATGAACAGGTAAAAAAGAGAGCCCACCCCCAGCCACGAGAAGCTCAGCTAGCAGACAGCTCGGCCAATGAAGTGCGCCCGTACACCGAATGGCTGCGCGAAAGTTATGAGTACGTCCGTTTTGTGAACCCCGGTGATCTGCGCGTTGCGGCACAATCTTGCGGAACGGCGGGATGCCACGCGTCCGAAGTCCTCAAAGTGAAAAGCAGCATGATGACGCATGGCGGCATGTTGTGGGGCGCGGCGCTTTACAACAACGGCTCCGTTCCTTTTAAGAACACACGGTTTGGCGAAAGCTACTCGGCGGACGGATTGCCCCAAACAATGAAGACCGTCCCGACTCCGACGCCGGAAGAGACACGTTTAAAAGGTGTTTTGCCCGAGCTTACTCCCCTGGACCGATGGGAAATCTCGCAGCCGGGCAACGTGCTGCGTGTTTTCGAACGCGGCGGCGGGAAGAAAGGTGAAATAGGCAATCCCGATCGCGAAGAAGAATCCGGCCGCCCCGACGATAAACTCGGCGAGCGTGGATTTGGCACATTGCTCCGCACCGATCCAGTTTTTCTTGGTCTGCAAAAAACGCGCCTTCTCGATCCTCTTCTTTCGCTTCCCGGCACGAACGACCAGCCCGGCGATTTTCGAGGCAGCGGCTGCACGGCGTGCCACGTGGTTTACGCCAACGATCGCTCCCCGGAGCACTCCGGTGGCTACGCACAGTTTGGAAATCTGGGAGAGAGCGCCTCTTCCGACACCACTATTCCGAGGCACGAGCAGGGACATCCCATTCGCCACACGTTTACCAGATCGATTCCGTCCAGCCAATGCATGGTCTGCCATATTCATCCGGGAACGAACATGGAAACTACGTACTTCGGCTACACCTGGTGGGACAACGAAGCGGACGGCGAATTTATGTATCCGAAAACGCAGCGGAATCCGACGGACGAGCAGAAATATGAAGTAGCGATCAGAAATCCCGAAGGTGCGGCGGCAAAAGGCCTGTGGGCCGATCCCAAGTTTTTGGAGAATATCGGCAGCGAGCAATTCAACAAGCAGCTAAAGCAAAGCCAGTTCGCCGACTTTCATAGCCATGGCTGGGTTTTTCGCGCGGTTTACAAACGCGATCGAAAAGGGAATCTGCTCGACGCAGAAAATAAAATCGTGTCTCCTGATGACCCGGAGAAATTCGGCAAAGCAGTGCATTTGGCGGACATCCATCTGGAGAAAGGAATGCATTGCGTGGATTGCCATTTCGAGCAGGACGATCATGGCAATGGAAAACTGTACGGCGAGCCGCGCGCCGCCACCGAACTCGACTGCGTGGATTGCCACGGAACGGTGGATAAGCCCGCCACATTGGTCTCGTCAGGCGCTGCAGCGCCGCTGGGCGGCACGCATCTCGACGCCCTTCGAACTCCCTGGAACAACCGCCGCTTCGAATGGACAGCTGGAAAACTGTACCAACGTTCGATGGTAGAGTCCGGCAAGGAATGGGAGGTCGTTCAGGTTCTCGACACAATCACGCCTGGTAACCCTCACTACAGCGAAAAATCGCGCTGGGCAAAGACCATCCGAGCAGACGGCAAGACCTGGGGCGATGTGCCGGCGGACTCCTCACAGCTCGCCCACGCAAATAGCCGCATGACTTGCTACGCCTGCCACACTTCTTGGACACCGAACTGTTTCGGTTGCCACTTATCCATGACCGCGAATCAGAAAAAGCCCATGCTGCACAATGAGGGTCTCACCACGCGCAACTATACCGCCTATGATTTTCAAGTCTTGCGCGATGACGGTTTCATGCTGGGGATTGACGGCACTGTCACCGGCCATCGTGTCGCGCCAGCGCGTTCCTCTTGCGCCATTTTGGTCAGCTCGCAAAACCAGAATCGCGAGTGGCTTTATTACATGCAGCAGACAGTTTCCGCCGAGGGATTCAGCGGAACCGCTTTCAGCACGTTCGTCCCGCACACCGTCCGGGCGAAAGAAACCAAAACTTGCGACGATTGCCACGTTTCCGACCGCAATGACAACAACGCGTGGATGGCGCAAGTCCTGCTGCAGGGAACTAACCTTTTGAACTTCATGGGCCGCTACATTTATGTCGCTGACGGCGCCAAGGGTTTCGATGCGGTCGCCGTGGCCGAACACGATGAGCCGCCCGCGATCATTGGCAGTTACTTGCAGCGTCTTGCATACCCTGAAAATTTTCGCCAGCACGTCGCACGGGACCGGCAGTTGAAGGAAGCTTA
Organism: Acidobacteriota bacterium; assembly: GCA_003167215.1. GTDB lineage: Bacteria > Acidobacteriota > Terriglobia > Acidiferrales > UBA7541 > Palsa-295. Next base: position 29,493 of record PMTV01000022.1, read on the forward strand.
TCATCACCTCGGAAACGTTCTTGACGTACAACTTCGCGGTGAATATTTATACGCCGCTCTGGGGAAGGGAGGTTTCCGGGCTTACGACGTAGCCAACATAGACAACAAGGGTTTCTCCGAACGCACGATCACCGCGCCCGTTTCGCCGCTGGGCCAGCAGCTTTACGTGAAGACGAAATACGCTATGGCGGTAGCTAGCCCCTCCACGCTGGCGATTGATCCGGCTCGCACGCGCAGCCCCGAAAACGAAGAGCAGCCGATTCACCCGATTTACGCTTACCTGTACGTCGCGGACAAGTATGAAGGCCTCGTGGTCATCGGAGACTCGAACCCGAAAAGCAAAACCCCCGGCGTAAGCACGCTCCTTGATGGCGATCCAAGAAATAATTTTCTGAAACGAGCGCTGGCATTTAACCCTGGCGGAATCTTGAATGGCGCGCGACGCATCACCATCGCCGGCACGTACGCTTACATTTTGTGCGACCGTGGCTTGGTCGTCGTGGACCTCGACAAGCCTCTGCAACCGCGAGTCGCAGCGGTGGTCGGCGCGCCTGATTTGAATGACCCGCAGGGAATCGCGATCCAGTTCCGCTACGCTTTCATCGTCGATCGCAACGGACTGAAAGTTCTTGACGTCACGCAACTGGATCATCCGCGTATCTTGCCAGACGCCACCGTAGCGCTCCAAGAGGCCCGCAACGTTTATGTAGCGCGCACATACGCATACATCGCCGCCGGGAAAAACGGCCTTGCGATTGTGGATGTCGAACGCCCCGAGCACCCAAAACTCGATCAGATGTTTTCCGCTGACGGCAAATTGAATGACGTACGCGACGTGAAAATCGGAATGGTCGACGCGAGCGCTTTCGCCTTCGTTGCCGACGGCGTCAACGGCCTTCGCGTTCTGCAAATATTGTCGCCCGAAGATTCACCAAACGCCTACGGATTCAGCCCGCGTCCCACTCCAAAACTCATCGCTACGTACCGCACGGCCGCCCCCGCGCTTGCAATCTCAAAAGGAACCGATCGCGATCGCGCCGTTGACGAAAGCGGCAATCAATTGGCGGTATTCGGCCGCCGCGGTGCGAGACCCTTCAACCGCGACGAGGCATCAGGCCTCTATCTACACGACGGAAAACCCTACACTGTTCCCTCCGATCCACCGAAGCTGCAAACTCAGCCGTGAGACCTGAAATCTCTGCGTTTGGATAAACCTCGGGCCATTTGCTCGCCGGTTAGCTCGTCGGAGATTGACGCTTGACATCATTTTAGTTTTATCTAAAATAACGGTGTGTCCTCGCAAGCCACAGTTCTCGCCGCGCTCGCATCGCCCCGCCGGCGTGAGATTCTCCGCCTGGTCTGGAAGGAGGAACTCAGTGCTGGAACCATTCATCGCGCGATGCCGGACGTGACCTTCGGAGCCGTTTCCCTACAACTCCGGTCCTTGCTCGAAGATGGCCTGGTGGAAGCGCGTGCTGAAAGCCGCCGCAGGTTTTACCGCGCCCGGCGCGAAGCCCTCGGCACGTTCGCTGAGGTGTTGGAACGCATGTGGGACGACAAGCTCTGGGGACTAAAGCTCGAGGCCGAGCTGGAGGGGTCCCGGCGCGGCCCGCGTCCGCGCCGTCGCCGGAGAAAAACCTAGGAGGGTTGCTGAATCATGGGACCACTTACGCACAAACTGGATCGCTCGATTGTAATCCAAGCCACGCGCGAGACCGTTTTCCGTTTCTTCACTGATAGCGCGAGATGGGCCAAATGGTGGGGAGCAGGCTCCAGCATCGAAGCTCGCGTGGGAGGCAAGGTGCTGATTCGCAATCCCGGCGGAATAGAGGTGCTCGGCGAGGTCCTCGAAGTGCTTCCGCCAGAACGCATCGTGTTCACCTATGGGTTTGCCACTGGCGAGCCAATTCCCCCGGGCAGCTCACGCGTGACTATCTCTCTGGAACCGTGCGAAGCCGGCACCCGCCTTCATCTTCTCCATGAATTTCCCGAAGCGGCGGTGCGTGACGAGCACGTGCAAGGCTGGCGCTTCCAGCTTTCGCTTTTCGCAAACATTGTCTCCGATGAAGTGTTCGCGAACTCGGCCCGTGTCGTGGACGCATGGTTTGAAGCATGGACTGTCACGGATGACCTTGCTCGGGGTGAGGCGTTCGCCAGAATAGCTACGCCCGATGTGGGTTTTCGCGACCGCTTCAGCTTGCTCGATGACTTGGCTGATCTCTCGGCTCACGCGGGAGCCGCCCAGCGATTCATGCCAGGTGTGCGGATGCGGCGCAAGGGCGAGCCGCGTCAGTGCCAGGGCGTGGTGCTCGCAGACTGGGTCGCGAGCGGCGCCGACGGCCGGGAACTAATGAGCGGCACCAATGTGTTTGTGCTCGGACCCGACGGTCGAATCAGCTCTGCGATTGGTTTTGCGAATCCGCCCGAGCCGAAGTAGAAAGTAAGCCGTCCCACCGAAAAAATGTCAGGCCGGTTTTCGGGCTCGGGAATTGGCAGGGAAGGACGAAGAAGGGAGATGGTTGCGGGGGTTGGATTTGAACCAACGACCTNNCGGGTTATGAGCCCGACGAGCTACCAGGCTGCTCCACCCCGCGAAAACATGATAGCGGATGTGCGCGGTGCGGTCAAATCGACCCAACCACTAATTTTTGAGGGCCTTGCACCCCGGTGCCCTGGAATCAGCGCCACATTTCACAGGTGGGGTCAGCCCCTCACCACGAGCTGTAAGGATCATTCTCGAAGGGAGATATTTTGTCTGATGCCGAGTGCACGTCCGTGATTCCCGAGGCGCTTTGTTCCGGGCTAACGTCCAAATCTTCCGAGACCGTGTTCCAGTCTTTCGCATTCGTCATCGGGTCGGTTGGAATCTGTTGGATGTAGTGCGAGCTAACGAGATCATCGAGCGATGACGGCGCCGCTTCTTTGTCTTCCGTGTAATGCTGAATGGCATCGCGCATGACCTTCAGGTCGGTGCGCAGTGTCGTTTCTTTTGCTCGTACAACTGACTTTTGATAGTTTCCCGCGGCAATAGTAGCTAGGATCATGATAATTGCGATCACAACCATCAACTCAATCAGCGTAAACCCGCGCTGAATTGCGCGGTGCCCAGTGTCACGATTCGATTTGCATTTATCCCTGTGCATCATTGCCCAACCCCCAAACGCAATTACCAATCCGAGTATTTGGTGCCGTTCAGCGCGGTTCCGGATGACTTGGTGAATACGTCGAAGACATCCGTACCGCCCCAGGAAGTGGTGTCAGTATCGTCCTGAACGGAGCGCATTCCCCAATCTTGATTTCCGGTCATCGGGTCGATTGGAATTCTGCGCAGAAACCGGACATTTTTACCGGTAACTCCGGTTAACGCCACGCCGTGAACCAATGTCTGCAAATCGGGCGGATATCCCTCGGTGCCGGCTTGAACTTGAATTTGTCCCTTGTCAGCCGCATCTTTGTAGCGATCGATAGCGTCGCGCATTTGCCGCAGGTCGTAACGAAGGGCATCCTCTTTGTGCCTCTTCACGGTGACGCGCGCCAAAGGAATCGCCGCTGTCGCCAACACCAGAAGAATCGCACAAGCCAGGACCAGTTCGATCAGCGTCATGCCTGTCGCGCGGGGGCGCGCGCTCCGGAAAAATCCGGAAGCTGACAATTGCGGCCGAGGGGAACTGCCTACAACTTGACGGCTGAAAATCCTGCTCATCTCGATCACTGCACCTGAATCGTGGCTTCTCCGGACACTATCGGAATTGTCCGTTGCTGCGAATCATGCGCATTCACTTGCAATATCTGGAGCGACGAATTGCCCGGCGCGATTGCGCGGATAACAAACCCCAGCAGCGTTCCAGTACCATTTATTCCCGGCGTGTTGGGCTGGCGCGTGGCGGAGACTACCACTTCGCCGCGCTGCGAATCGATTCGCTGGACAATGGCAATTTCCTGCGTTCCGCCCGAGAGAAATCCTCCGTTGCGAACTTCTTCCACTTGAACCACCGCTGGGTTGTAGTGGACGAGGAGCGGGATTGAGTACAGATCGTTCACATTTGAAACCGCGAGGCCCAGCGTTGTGGTGTCACCCGTTTTCATTGTCGTCGCCGCAGGCTCGAAGTGAAGGCGAGCAGCCGGAGTTCCCGCTTGCGGCGCGGAGGTCGGGATCATGGCTGGAGCCACCGAGGGAGCCGGAGCAACGGCCGCAGCTGCGGGCTGCGTCGGTCCTCCCTCAGGCATCACTTCAGAATCTTCGCGATAGATGCGCACGTTTGAGTCCGTGCCCGCTGCCATCGAACGAAGGTTCTCGGCAGAAAACGAAGGCAGCCGAATGACATGAGGGGTCACGACGATTAGAGTTTCGTCTTCCTCGATCTCATGGCTATTGTCCGAAAATAAATAGCGTATTGCGGGAATTTCGCCCAGTCCCGGTATGCCGTTGATCAGCTTCGTATCCGTTCGCTCGATCAGTCCGCCCAGTACGCTGACTTCACCCTCTTTCAAGCGGATATCAACTTCCTCTTTTTTCTGGCCGATGACCGGTTGATTGATTCCTCCGATACTATCGGTACCCGTGATTTGAGAAATATCCACTGTTAGCTTCATGCTAATTTCGCCGTCGGGATGTACTCGAGGTGTCACCTCGATATTCACGCCCACGTCGATGTACTGGAATTGGGTGTTAACCAGGGGGTTCACTACACCCGCTGAGCCGGTAGTGCCCACTCCCACGCCGGCTTGAAAGCTCCCGGTTGCTACCGGAACGCGCGAGCCGATTTTCAGCGTGGCTTTCTGTCCATCGGTGACACGAAGTTCCGGGTCCTGGACGATTTTCGTTTGGCTATCGGTCAAGATCGCATTTGCTTGCGCGCCCGGCAGCGTGATGCTCCAATCCGCAGTGCCCAGGTGCTTCAAATTATTCAGGGTAACCTGCGGTGTGGAAGTCGTTGTGCTCGTCGTAGTTGTGGTGGTAGTGGTGGTTGAGCTATTTGGCTGCAGAGATGTGCGGGGGTTGAACTGGACCGCGATGGATTGTCCCGGAAGAATGCCCAAATCGCGAAGGCGGTCAACGCTCGCTGTCATCACCTGAATGTGAAGCAAAATTTCGGGCTTTGACTTGTCGATGTCCCGGATGATCTTGGCCGCGAGCGCCAGTTTGTCGGGCGTGTCGCGGATCACGATCGCATTCTGCGCGTTCACCTGCTGCAAGCGGTGCAAGTCAAGCAGCTGCCGCAGCCCGTTCACAATCTCGGTCAAGTCTTGCGGCGTGATTGTGTTCGAGAGGTAAAACGTCTTAACGACTTCGTCCTCGAGGTCCTTGCGCTTTTGCGGCTGGTCCGGCGCCACGAAAATCACGCTCGGAGTCACCGGCTTCCAGAAAGTTTTGCTTGCGAGCGACACCGTGTCGAGAGCTTGTTCCAGGGTTACATTCGGCAATTCGATCGTAATCCGCTTGGCCGTAAGATCCGGATCGAAAACTACGCTCAAGCCTGCAAGCTTGGCGATTGTTTCGTACACCACGCGGGCATCATTCGTCATCTTCAAATTGATTGGCTCGCGCGAAAGAGGCTTCAACTCTGGAGGCGCCGAAAGAAGCTGGTCATCCTCCGGAGGGGCCGGGTTGACCGGTTTCGGGGCGTCGGCCGCACCTTGCGCGATCAGGTCCATGGTTCGCTTAACTTCTTGGTCCGCGGCCGAATTAGAAGGGTCGATTAATTGAGCTTTTTGGAATTCACCCAGGGCGAGCTGGAGATCACCCCTTTTCAGCGCTACCTGGCCCTGCTTCACGTGTGTTACCGCTGATTCATAGCGCATTTGCTGAGCGCGCAGCTTGTATTCGGCGTTGGTAGGGTCTACGCGGAGAGCTCGTTCGTAATGGACCAGCGCAGTGTCGTAATCCTGAATATTCTCGGCCTTACGTCCGGCGTCATAGTCCGAGCCCGCCCCGGACTTTGGGCACCCAGCAAGCAACGAAGCCACGAGCAACAAAAGTGAAAAGCATCCCAATCGGCGCAAAAAGGTTCCTCCGCGCGGTTTCCATGCGTCTTTGTAAAGTCTAGCACCCGCTATAAGATGCCGCAAGGAATGGTCCGCATTGTGCTGGGTAAGTACATTAGACGGATCAAGTTTCATATTCGCTCAAGGCAATGTGAAAATCGTGCGCTCTCGGGTGAAACCGGGCGAAATCTGCGACTTGCAGCGCGTTGCATGCGGCGGCTATCATGGTTGGCGTGAAATCGAACGCCAACAAGTCTCAACACGAAGGGGTCAAGATTGTTGCGCAGAATCGGGCCGCTTCCTACAACTATCATCTGCTCGATAGCTTGGAAGCGGGGCTGGTGCTTGTTGGAACCGAAGTAAAAACATTGCGCGAGGGCAAAGGAACATTGCGGGACGCCTACGCGGAAATTCGCGGCGGCGAGGCTTGGCTGGTAAACTGTCACATTCCGGAGTATCTACCCGGAGGCTTTCGCAATCACGACCCGCTTCGAAAGCGGAAGCTGCTGATTAAGCGGCGCGAGATTGAGAGGCTTTTGGTTCAAACTCAGCAAAAGGGTATGACCGTGGTGCCGACGAAGATTTACTTTCGCGACGGCATAGCGAAATGCGAATTGGCGGTGGCCAAAGGAAAGAAGTTTCACGATCGCCGCGAGTCCGAACGACAAAAAGAAGCTAAACGAGAAGCCAGCGAAGCGATCTTCCGCTCTCGACGGCGATAAATCAAAAAAGGGGAACATGCAGATACAACTAGAGTCTAAGCCGTTTTCTTCTATTTCTACGGATGCACTTGTAACTTATATATTCGACCGGGAAAACAAGCTCGAAGGAGTGGGAGGCGAAATTGACCGCGCTATGAATGGCCGGCTTGCCTCGCTGGTGGAGAGCGGGGAACTGACCGGGAAGGCGCTCGAACTTGTGCTCGTTCATTTCCCCGCCGGGCTCGGGGCGCAACGCCTGCTGCTGGTAGGCGCGGGAAAGCGGGACAAATTTGAAACAGCGGATTTGCGAAAAATTGCCGGTACGGCGTTGCGCTACCTAAAGTCCCACGGTGTGAAGAAATTCGTATTTGTCACCCAGGAAGGCGAACGCGGGCCGAACGCGGCGCAAGCTGTGGTGGAGGGATTGATCGCCGCGGATTTCGAATCGAACAAATACCACACGGAGAAAAAGCCGAACCGCGAAATTCAATCCGTTTCGCTCGCCAACTTTGATGCTGGACTGGGCGCTAACCTTACGGCCGCAATCGAGCATGGCCGCGTGCTTGCAGAGTCTCAGAATTTCGCCCGCGATCTGATTAACGAGCCTTCCAACCGCCTCACCCCCAGCATACTGGCCACGCGCGCCGAAGCCATGGCGAAGGAAGCGGGACTTTCGGTGGAAATCCTCGACGAGCGAAAAATTTCCGATTTGAAGATGGGAGCGCTACTTGGTGTAGCGCAAGGCAGCGTGGAGCCTCCGCGCGTGATCGTCCTGAGATACACCCCAGAAAATGCGCGGCCGGGTGGGCCCGTGCTGGGGCTGGTGGGCAAAGCGGTGACGTTTGATACCGGCGGTATCTCCATCAAGCCGGCCGATAACATGGAGAAAATGAAGTACGACATGGGCGGCGGCGCAACCATGCTGGGTGCGATGCGCGCGCTTGCAGCGTTGAAGCCAGCGGTACCGGTGATCGCGGTGATTCCCGCGACGGAGAATATGCCGGGCGGCCGGGCGCAGAAACCGGGCGACGTGCAAGTGGCCATGTCGGGAAAAACGATCGAAATTATTAACACCGACGCGGAAGGCCGGCTGATTCTCGCCGACGGTATTTGCTACGCGCGCAAATTGGGCTGCACTCATTTGATTGATGCCGCCACGCTGACGGGAGCCATCCAGGTAGCGCTAGCGAACGTGCACGTCGGTGCATTTGGCACGCCACGGGAATACCTCGACCAGTTTTTGGAAAGCGCAAAGGCTGCCGGCGAAAAAATGTGGCCCATGCCGATGGACGACGAGTACCAGGAGATGATCAAGAGCAACATCGCAGACATTCGCAATACCGGCACCGGCAAAGGCGGCGGCGCGATCACGGCGGCGTGGTTCATAAAGGAATTTGCCGAGGACACTCCCTGGATACATCTGGACATCGCGGCGACGTGCTGGGTTGATGAAGGGCGTCCGTGGCTCGCGAAGGGGCCGACCGGAGTCGCGATTCGCTCCATCGTGGATTTCGCGTTGAAGCTGTGATCCATGGTTGGGGTCCGTGCTCGGGGCTCAGAAATACAAGAGCAGATCCCTCGCTTCGCTCGGGATGACAGGCTTTTTGGAGGGCGGGTAGGAGAATTCTCCGCAGTCGCGACCGCGCGAAGTTTCGCCATCACATTTTTTCCGGGGCGGTAATGCCCATGATGCCCAGCGTGGTGACTAATTGTTCGCGCACCAGCGCTGTGATAAGTAACAGGAAGGCACGCTTTTCGGCGTCTTTTTCCGAGAGGATGTGGTGCTTGTGGTAGAAGACATTGAAGGCTTGCGCGAGTTCGAAGGCAAAACGCGCGAGAATCGCCGGCTCTTGCGCCGAGATGGCGAATTCCACTCGCGAGTCGAGCGAGCCTGCCAGCAAAACGATATCCCAGAGGTCGTCACCCGCCGGCGTAGCGAGAAAGGGCGCGACGTCGAGCGCGCCGCTCTTCAACCGCTCTATATTCTTGGAATTCTCCGCGCCGATGTCGGGATCTAGCTCGGCGCCCTTGCGCAAAATTCCGTTCACGCGAACGACGGCGTACTGCACGTAAGGGCCGGTCTCTCCTTCAAAGCTGAGCGCATCCTCAAAATCAAATGCGATGACCGTGGAGCGCGTGAAACGCAGAAGAAAATATCGCAGCGCTCCGATGGCAATGGCATGGCCGATTGCGGAGCGTTCGGCTTCAGGCGACTCCGGATGGCGCGAATCGACTTCTGCGCGGGCGCTGGTTTCCAGGCGGTCAAGCAGATCGTCCGCCTTCACGCCCTGGCCTTTGCGGCCGCTCACATCAACGTACTGCTTCTTGGCATCTTCCGTGGGAATTTCGTAGCCCATTTCCTGCGCGCAGCGAGGCGTGAGCGCGACCACGTTGTAAGCGAAATGCTTCAAGTGATCGGCTTCTTCGTCGTATCCGAGGGCGCGCAATCCCGCCACGACAACCTGCTGTGGATATGCTTGGCGCGAGTCAATCACGTTGAAGACGTCGTGCGCGTGGCCGAAAGAGGGCGCGCCGGGGTCATCGCGATCGCTGGAAGTGACCCAGGCTTCGTGGCCGTCGGGATGCTTGTGAAAACGCTGGTAGTGAAAATCGCGGTCGAGGAGACCGAACTTCCAGAGGTGATGCGCGATGTCTTTGCCGACATAGGTGACGGTCCCCGTGGAGCGCACGATAATCTTTGCTTCGGCTTCCTCGGGTGGCTCTTCGGGCTTTGCTTCGGAGGTTTCGGCAGCGGTGTTAGATTCGTCATCCGCGGCGTCGCGCTGGGAAGGAAGCTGCATCACCCAGCAGCCCGCATTTTTCCCTGAGGTAGCGAGCTGAATTGCGTTGCGCTCCTTAAGCATTCTGAATGCGGCGTCCCAGAATTTCAGGTGCAGGATTTCGCTTTCCTGCGAGAGCAAGTCGAAATCGATGCCGAGCCGGTCGAGGGTGCGCAGATGGCAGTGCACGATGGCGGTGGCGATTATTTCGCCGGCTTTTGCGGTGTCGCCATGTCCCTCTTCAATTTCTTTCAAAGTTTGATTGCGAAGTTCGAGGCGCGATTTGTCTTCTGCGAGCCACTGCGTGACCCGGGTGTAAAGGTCCCAGCAGAGGTAGTCAAATTTCGGCCCGGCGGCCAGCGTCTTCACTTCGGCGAGCGATTTTTTTTCGAGGTGGAGGAAGCCGAGAACCACGTCAGCGACCTGCACGCCGGTGTTGTCGATGTAATTCTGCACTTCGACGCGGCGTCCGGCGTGGCGTAGCAATCGCGCGAAGGTGTCGCCCAAGACCGCGTTGCGGACGTGGCCAATGTGCGCGGCTTTGTTCGGGTTGATGCTGGTGTGCTCGACAACGGTCTTGGGGGCGTTTGCGACGGGCGAGACGGATTCGTGTCCCGCTTCTTCGCAGGCGGCGCGAAAAAATTGGGCGCGGTCGAAAAAGAAATTCAGGTAGCCTCCGCCGGCAACTTCAATGCGCGCGACTCCTGGGACGGGCTTCAGCGAATTCGCAATCTCCTGCGCAAGCGCGCGCGGCGGCTTCCTCATTTGCTTGGCGAGTTCGAAGCACAGCGGGGAGGCTGCTTCGCCCATGGCCAGCTTCGGCGGGCGCTCGAGTACAATGGGCACATCCACTTTGTAGCGCTCGTGAATGTGGTGTTTCAGGGCTTTGCGGATTCGATTTTCGACGGTCTTATACACGAGCATCGTCTCGCGAAATCTGTCTGTCGGTGATCGGGAAAGGATGCCAAAAACGCGGCGGGCAAAATGCGATTTTTTGGCGATTTGAGCAAGTCGCCGTCGCTTGTTTTCTTTGAGTTACGAGGTGTTCTACTTCCGGAGTTTGGCGATTTAATATTCGCGTTTGCGAGGACAAAAACCGGTATGAGGCTTTGAATTTGGAGCGGGAAGGCGTGAGCAACTTCTCGGCTTCGCCGGACTCGATCGTCGATATTTTAAATTTAATCACGAGCGACGCTAGCACGAGGCTGAATGAAATTCAAGGATTCGCATGTTGTGAGCATTTCGTTTTCACGACGAGGCCGCGGCGCAAATTTGACAGGGTGCGGATGCCAGACTAGTATCGTTTTTTCAATCATTTGCGGCATTAACAGCTGAAGGACATGAAGAGCTCACGGATCGCATATTTCGACTGTTTTTCGGGGATCAGCGGCGACATGGTGCTGGGGGCCCTCGTGGACGCTGGCGCGGACCTGCGCACCATTGAGGCGGAACTGCGGAAGCTGGGGTTGGAAGGCTGGACGATTTCCGCGGAGAAGGTGAAGCGTGGGGCGATTTTTGCCACGCACGTGAAGGTTGAGACGAGCGAGGAGCATCACCATCGCGGGCTATCGATTATCCTGGGAAGGATTGACAAGGCTGGACTTGCGCCAAGGGCGGCGGAACGAGCGCGCAGAATTTTCACGCGGCTTGCGGAAGCGGAAGCAAGAGTTCACAACGTGCCAGTGGAAGAAGTGCATTTCCACGAAGTGGGAGCGGTGGATTCGATTGTAGATATCGTGGGCGCGGCGATTGGGTTCGAGTTGCTCGGAATCGACGAGTTTGCTTGTTCGGCGTTGGATGTGGGGGCGGGCCAGGTTAAGACCGCTCATGGCCTGCTTCCGGTGCCAGCTCCTGCCACTGCGGAATTGTTGCGAGGCGCGCCGATGTACACGAGCGGGATCGCGCGCGAACTGGTGACGCCGACGGGCGCGGCCATTGCGACGACACTTTCGACGCGTTATGCGCAGATCCCGGAGATGACTTTGCAGGCGGTTGGATACGGAGCGGGAAGCGCCGATCTCAAGGAAAAGGCGAACGTCCTGCGGATATTGATCGGCGAAAATGCGACGAGCGAAGCGGGAGAACATTGGGACGCGCCGGTGAGCGTGATCGAAACGAATCTCGATGATATGAGTCCGCAGATTTACGGCTACTTTGTGGAGCGTGCGCTGGCGGCGGGAGCGCTGGATGTGTTCTCGACCGCGGTGCAGATGAAGAAAAACCGGCCGGGGGTGCTGTTGACGATTCTTTGCGATGCGGTGCATACGGCGCGGCTGATCGATTTGGTTTTTCGCGAGACGACCACGATTGGAGTGCGGACTTACGATGTGCGGCGAAAAGTGTTGGACAGGGAACTGATACCGGTCGCGACTCCGTTTGGGGAAGTGCGCATGAAGATTTCGCGGATGAATGGTTCGGTGCTGAATGCCACGCCGGAGTATGAAGATTGCCAGCGGCTCGCGGCGGAGAAGGGAATTCCGCTGAAGCAGGTGATTGCGGCGGCGTCGTTCGAGTTCCAGAAGCAGAATCCAGCGCAGAAATAATTCGCATGGCCGAACTTTGATTTGGACCTATCGTCAGATCGTGCATCGCGGGCAGCCCGTGGCTTCAGGGGCTAAAGCCCCTGTACTAGGCCTGCTTTACGGCGGGGCTGAAGCCCCGCCCTTCCGGTTACGGCGCTGTTTCCCCTCGCGGCGCGAGGCCTGTCGTGACGCGCAGACCGTAGCAACATGCTCGAGCTTAGAAAGAATAGGAAAAGAAAACTGAATGTCGAAGCCTAAGTTTTACATCACCACACCGATTTATTATGCGAACTCGCGGCCGCACGTCGGGTCGGCGTATACAACGATTGTGTGCGACGTGATCGCGCGCTACAAGCGCATGTGCGGCTACGACGTGGCGTACCTGACGGGGACGGACGAGCATGGGGTGAACATCGAGCGGGCGGCGGAAAAGGCGGAGATGACGCCGCAGCAGCTTGTGGATAAGAACGAGAAGATTTTTCGGGATTTGTGGAAGCTGTTGGGAATTACGACCACTGGCTTTATCCGCACGACTGAGCCGCGTCATGCGCTTGCGGTACAGAATTTGGTGCGGCGGACGATGAGAATTTCGCCCGACGCGATTTACAAAAGAAAGTATGAAGGCCGGTACTGCATCTACGACAACCTCTACGTGAGCGATACGCCGGAACCGGCGGACTGCCAGATTTGCGGGCGTCCGGGGGAGCTTGTCTCCGAGGAAAATTATTTTTTCCGGCTTTCGGCCTACCAGCAGAAGCTGCTCGATCTCTACAAGAATCATCCGCAGTTTTTGTATCCGGATTTTCGATTCAACGAGGTGAAGAGTTTCGTTGAGAGTGGGCTGAAGGATATTTCGATCAGCCGAAAATCCGTCAAGTGGGGGATTCCGTGGCCGGATGATCCGGAGCATGTCTTTTATGTGTGGTACGACGCGCTGACGAGCTATATGAGCGGGATCGGATTTGTGGATGGCGAGCATGACGGCCCGGAGTTTAAAAAATATTGGCCGGCTGATATTCATGCGATGGGTAAGGAGATTATCCGATTTCACGCGGTTTACTGGCCCGCGTTTCTGATGGCCGCGGGAATCGAACTGCCGAAGAAGATCGTTGCGCACGGATGGTTGCTGTTCGAGCAGGAAAAGATGAGCAAGTCGAAGGGGAACGTGGCGTATCCCGAGCCGATTGTGAAGGTGCTCGGGAATGATGCGCTGCGGTACTACTTGCTGCGGGAG
>PMTV01000017.1 GCA_003167215.1 Acidobacteriota bacterium
AAATTCGTTCTGAAAGTGGCCAAGCGGAAGCTCCCAAATGCCGCTTATAACCAAGCGCTGATGCACGTCGAAATCGGCAACCGCGCGATCCAGCCGGGGATCCAGCGGATCGGTGTAGGTGGACGAGCGAGATCGGAAGCCGGACGTAAGATCAATAGCCTTACCGAGAGTGTAGGCACCGCGCAAAGCGAATCCCTTGCTGAATCTCTTATCCACGGTCAACTGGAACTCATCGCTATCCGAAAGACCGTTGCTGAAGTTGGTGTAGATTTGCGTGATGCCGGTGGGAGAACCATTGGGATCCGTTGGCGAGGTCCCCCCGGTACACGCAGCCAGCGGACGCGCGCAATCCTCATTGACGAATCCAAAGAATTCCAGCTGTGTCTTCTCAACCGATGGAATGGGGTAGTTCGTCTCGGCTGTCGAGATGAGCCTGCGACCCAGGCTCCCGACGTAGACGGCTTCCACCATGGTGTCTTTGGTGGCCTGCCACTGGAATCCGTAGTTGAAGTTTTCAGAATAAGGAGTGCGGAAGTGCGGGTAGGTTGTATATCCGTAAGAAATTTTCGGGACGCCGAAGGTCCCCACGTCCGCGGGGAGAAACGGAAAGACGTTGGTAGCGCCGAAGGGTGTGAATGGATCGGCAATGGGATCCCCGGTTATACCCAAATATGAGGTGGGCTCCGTGTTGTAAATGTTTGCAACACCTGCGAACGGCGGCAAGCCCCCAAACTGAAGATTTAGCGCGCCATCTTCGATGTCATAAAACATTCCGAACCCGCCGCGCATCACGAGCTTGGCGTCGCCGAACATGTCCCAGGCAAATCCGAATCGAGGAGCAAAGTTCTTGTAGTCAGGGTAAACCAAAGCGCGATTCGGAGTTCCGGGATCGCCCGGGTACAGAATTCCTTCCGGCGCATTGGGAAACACAGTGGATTGTTTTCCCGGGAAAAGCCCCAGAATCTCGTTATGAATATCGTATTGAGGTACGTAGTAGTCCCAGCGAAGGCCATAATTGAGAGTCAGCCGAGGAAGGATTTTCCAGGTATCTTGGGCGTACAGGCCGACGGAACCAGTGCGGATTCCGTAAGTCGCTTGAGAATTCTGGTAGTAATTGTCCCAGAAGCCACCAACGAAGTCCGCTAAGAAGCTTCCCGTAAAAGATGATGCGTACGATCCGAAATCGAACCCTCCGTTATTGTAGTAGTCATAGTGAAAGTTCAGCTGAAGGCGGGTAAGGTCGGTACCGAACTTAAACTCGTGCTTTCCGCGGGTCCATGTAAAATTATCTGCCCATTGGAAAGTGTTGTCGTTTAGTTGTGTTGGTCCTTGAACCGAAGATCCCAAATCGAAGTTGGGGGTAAAGAAAACGGGTGGCGAGACACCGGCAGGGTCGTCCGGGTTCAGATTCGTAAAGCCAAGCGATGCCGGTGATGTTGTGTCAAGGGGTATGGCCTGGTGAGTGGAAGTTCGGTTAGCCCCGAATCGAAATTCGTTGATCTTGGAAGGCGAGAATGTATGGCTCCAGGTGAGCGTGCCAATTTGATTTCGGAAATTGGTAGCGTTGGCACCGCCGAGAGGAGAAGACAACTGGGATGGAAGCGGGAAAAGTTGGCGCTGGTCGTCAACCAAATATACAAAGGAGAGTGTGTCGTGAGTGCCGATGTTGTGGTCAATATGAAGAATCCCTTGATCTTCATCAATTGATTGGGAAGGTGATGCGATAAACCCGTTACCAGGAAGATTCGGCAATGGCAGGTATTTTGCGATGTAGTTTTGAATGACGGGATCCACAAGCGAGCCACCCGGGCCCGGACCGCCAAGCCCAGGGGCCGCTAAGTTATTGTTTGGGATATTACTTCCGGTGTACGGATTGACCAACTGGGTGCCCCCTGCGGTTAGAGCTGCAGGTGTGCAGTTGCCGGAACCGTCGTAAGCGGAGCACAGCTCAGCAAAGTTCCCGGTCTGTTCGGGTTGGCTCAACACGGTCAACTGCTGAGAAGTGTCGCCTTCCCGCCGACGCGCTCCTTGATATGCAAGGAAGAAAAAAGTCTTATCTTTCTTGATTGGACCGCCGATGGTAGCTCCAAAAACATTTCGCTTGAATGACTGTTTAGGCTGGGAGGGGGGCAGGAAGAAGTCTCTGGCGTTAAACACGTCATTTCTCAGGAACTCAAAGGCATCACCGTGAAAATCGTTCGTTCCTGAACGGGTAATCTGATTCACGATACCACCGGAAGTCCGGCCGTACTGCGCGTCGTAATTGTTTGTGAGGATCTTAAATTCCTCGACAGCATCGGGGTTTGGACTCACAACAATGTTGTTACCCAGGAAATCGGTATTGTTCCCGCCGTCCAGCAAAAAAGTGAGGGATTCCGAACGCTGCCCGCTTACCGAAAACGGGTTTCCGGAACTATCGTCCGGATCCGGATTAAACACACCGGCCTGAAGCAAACCTAGCTGGAGTGTGTCGCGATCCACGAGAGGAAGATCGACAATCATCCGCTGGGTTTCCACTTTGCCGAGCACGGCGCCGGTGGTGTCCACCTGCGCAACGTTGGCAGTCACTTCGACAGTCTGGGTGGCCTGTCCTACCTTGAGAGTGACGTCCGCGCGTCCGTTTTGATTTAGCTCAAGTACGATTCCTACCTGGATGAATGTTTCGAAGCCGGACTTCTCTACCGTGATCTTGTACTTGCCCACTTGCACCAGATCAAAAAGATAGCTCCCGTCACTCCCCGTGGCGGTAGAGCGCGCAATTCCCGTGCCTATATTTGTCAGGATGACTTTGGCGCCGACCACGACGCCGCTAGATGGGTCGGTGACCGTGCCGCGGAGCGAGGCATTCGTCTGGCCCCAAGCACCAGCGCTGAGGATTAGAATTCCGGTGAAAAGCGTCACGCAAGAAAGGATAGTTCGAAGCCTCACACCCCACCCCCCGGTATAGAAAATTCCGCACCCAGGATATGCAGGCCGTGGAGTGGCTGGCACCACGTCGAGAAGCAAAGCGGAGGGTCAGTTCGCCCCCTAAGGATGCGACCTCGGTTTGCCTCTAGCCTACACAGCCGATTATCACGGCACTCTATAGACGGTGTGCGCTAGAAGTCAAGAAACATTCTGTATTGTTGCCGGTCAAAGCGGTGCAGGAGAATGACTTGGAGTCAGGCGAAAAAGGGGAGCGGCCGGTGGGGGTGCCGGCCGCTCGTGGGCATGGGGTGATGGAGGTATAGACATTCGAGACGCCTATGCGGGCCCCGAACTCGTAGTGATTGTGCCTACGGCGATCGCACGGGTCGATAGGCCGAAGGGTTCAATTCGTTCCGGTACCTTCGTACCCTGGATAGAGTTCGCGGGCTATTCGCTCCCCGGCAGGGATTGCCCAAGGCAGCGAGCGGTGATACGCTCGCTCAAGTAACGGGGATTTTGGCAGCGCGGCCAAGAATGCTCCTCGGGCCGCGCGGTCATCACCTTCATTCGTCAATGCAAATCTAGCTATTTCCAGATTTTCGATTTATGGGCGCAACAGGAACAAAAATCGATCGCACGGTGGCCATTGCTACGCAGACCCTCGATACCCTGCGTCAACTTTTGATCGAATTGGGCGGCGCGCGCGGGCTGGGAGAACTGGCGGCGCGGGGTCCTGCGGCGCACCTGGAACGCGAATTAGGGCTCGGGAGCCTAGAGCGCGTGGAACTAATGCTGCGCCTGGGCGACGCTTGCGGCGTGCGCTTGCCCGATCGCGTGGTTGCCGAAGCCGATACAGTGCAGGATCTGATCGATGCCATCCTGCGCGAAGAATCGGGCGGAAACGCGAACCGTGTGGGCTTGCAGGAGCCAGGCGCGCGAAATGCCGGAATGGCATCCGCGCCGGCAGCATATTCGCCTGCCATTCGCGCGGATCTCGAGCAGCAAATACGCAACGCGGAAACTTTGACGGAGATTCTGCGCCTGCGCGGGCGCGGCGAACCCGCCCGCGCGCACATTCACATCTACGAAGAAAACGGTCAGTTACGCACGATCACATTCGGCGAACTTTACGAACGCGGCTCAACGGTGGCCGCAGAGTTGTCACGCCGAGGGCTGGAGCCGGGACAGACTGTTTCGATTATGCTTCCGACTTGCGCGGAATTCTTCTGGACCTTCGCGGGCATTCTGCTTGCCGGCGGAATTCCCGTGCCTATTTATCCGCCGTTCCGCGCGGACCGCATTGCGGAATATGCAAAGCGGCAATCCAACATCCTGCGCAACGCGGAAGCGCGCTTTCTGATTACCTGGAGGCAAGCCGAAGGGCTCGCCCGGCTGCTTAAGCCGGGAGTTCCTACGCTGCGAGATGTGCTGAACGCGCAGGAGTTGGCCAATACTACAACCGAGCCGCAACAGGAATCTGCCCCGTCGCATTGGCGCCCGGTGGAAAACCTTGCGCATCACGCGCGCGCTGGAGACATCGCCTTTTTGCAATACACTTCCGGCTCGACGGGCGACCCAAAAGGCGTGGTGCTCACGCATGCAAACCTGCTTGCCAATATTCATTCGATCGTGTCCGGCATCGAAATAAAGCCTGACGATGTAGCCGTAAGCTGGCTACCCCTTTATCACGACATGGGATTGATTGGGGCCTGGTTCGTTCCGCTTTTCACCGGCATTCCGCTGGTTGTGATGTCTCCGCTCGCGTTTCTAAGCCGACCGGAGCGCTGGCTCTGGGCGATCCATAAGCATCGCGGAACGATCAGCCCGGCCCCGAATTTTGCGTACGAGCTTTGTGTGCGGAAGATCCCGGACAAAGATTTGCAGGGGCTGGACCTGAGTTCATGGCGCGCGGCGACCAACGGGGCCGAGCCCGTGCGCTCGGAAACACTCGAACGATTCGCGGCTCGCTTTGCACCATACGGTTTTCGACGCGAAGCAATTCTTCCTGTGTATGGACTTGCCGAAGCGACGTTGGCCATTTCGGTGCCGAAACTCGGCGTTGGTTACAAAGTGGATCGTATTGAACGCGCATCTTTTGAATCTGGAGGCAGCGCAAAACCCGCCAAAGGCAACGATGCCTCCGCGCTGGAATTTGTGAACTCCGGCAAGCCGGTGCCCGGTGTGGAAGTTCGCATCGTGGACGGCGAAGGTCACAACCTCGGTGAGCGAGCAGAGGGACGCTTATGGTTTCGCGGAGCGTCGGCTACGAGCGGTTACTATCGCAATGCCGCAGCGACGCAAAACTTGATGCGCGACGGCGACTGGCTCGATTCCGGTGATCTGGCGTACTGGGCTGACGGCGAAATTTATATAACCGGGCGGGCGAAGGACATCATCATCAAGGCGGGACGCAATCTGTATCCGCATGAAGTGGAGGAAATTGCCGGACGCGTACAGGGAGTGCGAACGGGCTGCGTCGTGGCGTTTGGCGCCCCGGACGAGCGCACGGGCAGCGAGCGCCTGGTGGTGACAGCAGAAGTGCGCGATATGGCCAGCGCAAAGCGCATCGAAGATGAAATTGCGCGGACGGTGAACGAAGCGCTCGGGATACCGCCGGATTTGGTCAAGCTCCTGCCGCCCCAATCCATTCCAAAAACTTCCAGCGGAAAATTGAGGCGTAGCGAGACTCGGCGGCTTTTTATCGAAGGAAAGCTGGGCGAGCGCCTGCAACCGACATGGATGCAGGTCGCCGGGCTGGCGGTACGGGGCTCGGGTCCGAGTGTTTGGTCTTGGATGAAGCAAGGAGCAAAGAGCACATTCGAATTTCTTTATGGCGTGTACGCAATGACGGCCTTCACAATTCTTCTATTTCCGTTGTGGGCAATCGTAGCGCTCACCTGGAACCAAAAGCGCGCGGCTTGGTTCACGCACAAGGGCACGCGAATCATGCTCTTGATGGCGGGCATACCCGTGCGGGTGGTAGGGCGCGAGCTCCTAGCGGAGCGGAAAACATCCGGCCCCTGGGTTTTCGCTCCGAATCACTCGAGCTTTCTCGACATTCTGATCAACCTGGCGTTTCTCCCGCCGGATGTGCGCTTCGTGGTCAAGGGTGAGATTCACGATATGCCGCTGTTTCGCACCATGGCCCGCCGAAGCGGGCAGTTTACATTCGATCGCAGCGATCCGCAGGCGCGTATCCGCCAAGCGGAGCAAGTGAATGCGGCGCTCGAAAGCGGGGAGTCTGTCGTGATCTATCCCGAGGGAACCTTTACGGCCACCACGGGTATTCGTCCGTTCCAACTGGGCGCGTTCAAATCCGCGGTAGATACACAGCGTCCGATTTGCCCGGTGTCGGTGCGCGGTGCGCGGCGTATTTTGCGTGACAAGACGAAGTTGCCGCGGCCGGGACGGGTCACACTGACGTTCGGCCCGCTGGTAACGCCAGATCCGGCGGCAGGGAACGATTGGCACGAGATTGTTCGCTTGCGCGACTCCACCAGAGATATAATCGCGAAAAATTCCGGCGAACCTCTCCTCTAGAAATCGTTCAGCAAGGTGCTCTACGGTGAAAACCTGGGATCCCGGCCGAACACTATTCAAGCTTTGTTGGTAACCCCGGCGAGCAACCCGGCATCCTACTTTTCCCAGCCCAAACGGTGACTTTGTCCCGAATAACTCTCGGGAGGGTACGTCCATGCTTAGAAGGATCGCATTATTAGCCGGATTGATTTTTGTGGTCTCGCTTACGACGCAGGCGCAGGACACATACAAAGTGGAGGTGTTCGGCGGCTATTCTTATCTGCTTTTCGATAATTCTCCCTCATTCAATCAGAACGGTTGGGAAGTTTCCGGACAGTACAAATTTGCCCCGTGGCTGGGAGCTCTGGCCGATTTTTCGGGCGACTATGGTTCCAGCACGCACACGACCTACTTTCTGTTCGGGCCCCAAGTATCGTGGCCGGCGCGTGTCTCGCCATTTGGGCATGTCCTGATCGGCGGCGCGCACGTCAGCAGCACGTTCACGGAAGTAGTGGACCCTCCGGTTGTCGAAACCTTCACATCGTCCGAGACGTCTTTCGCGGTGGCTATCGGTGGCGGGATTGATGCCAAGATTGTGGGGCCGTTTCACTGGCGCATCTTCCAAGGTGATTGGATTCACTCGAGCGTCTTCGGAAGCGGTCAAAACAATGCGCGGATATCGACCGGCATCGTTGTCAAGTTCTAGAGGCTTGGCTGACCCAGAATGAAATTCACGGTGATGAAAGTCTCAACCTCTACTGGTTCGCCGTTCAGCTGCGTAGGTTGATAACGCCATTCGCGCACGGCCGCAAAGGCCGCCTGCACCAGAATGGGATTTCCGCTGAGGACTTGCAGCTCGCGCACGCTGCCGTCTTTTCCAATGATGGCTTGCAAGCGCACCGTGCCCTCAAGATGCATCAATCGAGCTACGGCGGGATATTGCGGCTGTACTTTATGAATGAGGGCCGCTTCCATCACGCCTTCGCTCAAACGTCGCGGCTTTTCCGCCGGTGGCGGAGGCGGAATCGAAACCGCTGGGCCGAAATTGCTTCCGCCGGGTACGGGGTCTCCGGGACCGGAGCCACCGCCCGGGATGTCTGTTGAGCCGAAACCGGGACCGGAGTTAGTCCCTGGCGCTTCATCCGAGGTTGACTCCGGCACGTGGAAAGGAATACTCGGAGGCTGCACCATTATTTCGTGAAGCTTCGGAGGGCCGTCCGGACGAGTTGAGTGCCCGTGCGACGGCCCGGGTGCTGCGGCTGGGCCGCCATGGTATGGCGGAGCGGGAGTGATGAAGAATTGTCGAGGCAGTTTGCCAAGGGTGATGAGGGGCCACAAAAGCAAGGCCAACACCAGCGCTGCCTCGAAGACGATGGACGCGAGCAACGCTTTTTGACGGAGCCGGCGAGCCCGCTCGAGAGATTGCTCGTCGCCGTCAACCAAGCACTGCGAAAACCCTTCGCGCTTGCTCATGGCACACCTCCTCCGCAAGATCCAGCAAGAAGAGCTGATCCTGAACAACGGCTCCGCTAAATCGGGAGCGATTCGGAGTTCGCGCGAATCTCTACTAGGGATAGACACCGGGAGCGGCCGCTGGTTCCCGGCTTCTGGAAGGACTCAATTGGCAGGGAAGGTTACTGTTCCGGCGCTCATAACGATTGGGAATTCAGTGACTTGTGAGAATTGTGCGGAAAATGCATCGCTTTTGGCTCGGCATGCGTCTAAAGCATTGTGATATTCGACTGGCGGTCAGTTTCGTCAGGCCGTCTGGGGAGGCAATTATGGAAAAAGAATCGATAGAAACGATAGGCGTTCGATACACCGGCTGGGCCGCGCTACATCGCGACCCGCTGGAAGATCGCGTGGAGTTTACTTGCCCGCAATGCGGTGAGAAGGGTACCAAAGCAGCAAGGCGGCCGCGAGCCGCTTATCACTTCACCGACGGATTCGTCCAGGATCTGCAGGGAGAGGCAACTACGTGCCGGAGTTGCAAACATTCGCTGCGCGTAGTGCCTGTCGTCATGCTGCACGATCAGGACGAGAAGCGGCGCTTTCAGGCGGTCTTCGCAGTCGAGCCGTTTTCAAACAATTAAGATTTGAAAAATCGGCGGCGCCTTGCGCCGGAAATAAAAACGGGGAAGGAGCCCTAGACTTCTTCCCTGTTTTTTATTTTAGTGTGACTTCAGCCGGTCGTCTTCAGCGTTATCCGCAGAGGGTGCCTACATTCGGCGCATGGGTTTGGTGTATGAATCGGATTCGACTTCGAGATGATGCGCTTCCAGGTCTTTGCGGATGTGGTTGAAGGCTTCGTCCACGTCGTCGGCAAATTGAAGCAGCTTGAATTCGCGTTCGTTAATGGTGCCGGTGCGGACCATGTGCCGCCAGTTGATTACTTTGTCCCAATATTTCCTTCCGTAGATAAGAATCAAGTGATGCTGGGAGAGCTTATTGGTTTGCATGAGTGTGAGCATTTCCCAAAGTTCGTCCATGGTGCCGAACCCGCCGGGAAAAATAATCAGGGCCTTGGCCATTTGCGCGAACCAGAGCTTACGCATGAAAAAATAGTGAAAAAGGAAATTCAGTTCGGGCGTGATATACCGATTCGATTCCTGCTCGTGAGGAAGCTGAATGCTGAGGCCGATGGAAGGGCCGCCGGCTTCGGCTGCGCCGCGATTGGCTGCCTCCATGATTCCAGGACCGCCTCCGGAACAGACGACGAACCGGCAAGGATTGTCGCCGAGCGTCATGGACCAGATCGTAAGGCGGTGAGCGAGCTCGCGTGCTTCTTCGTAGTAGCGGGACATGGAAACCAGAGAGCGCGCCGCGCTGACTTTCTGACGCCATTCCGGCGTGCGGCGGCCTCGCGCGTTGCGTTGCACTTCTTTCAAGTGCGTGAGCGCGCGATCCCGCGATTGAATTCGCGCGGAGCCGAACATCACAATGGTGTCGCTCACGTTCGCGCGACGCAGGCGATTTAGCGGGTCAATGTATTCCGCTATGATGCGAAGGGGCCGGGCCACCAAGCTCTCCATGAATTTCGGGTCCTGGTAGGCTACCTTCTCGTGGGGCCCGCGACTGCGACGACTCATGTTCTCTCCTGGCTACGAGCGCGAACATTCATTCTAGGAGAACGCCCCGACGAAAAGCCAGTCATGGTGCAAAGGGCCATTGCACCGCAAGCAACGCACCTGAGTTTCCGCGAATCAGATAGACTGAATTTCGATGCAACACATAACAGCCGCGGCGAGGAGACGCTTTTATCGACTGCCGGCGCTCGTTCCTTTGGCGCTGACGATGGTGGGAGTGGCCGGTCCGGCGTGGTGCCAGGCACCGCCCGGTCCGCTGCAGCAAAAGCCGGGAGCTCCGCCCGAGCAACACAAGAACGCGATCCGCGTGCGAGTGAACGAAGTGGTCGCGCCGGTGACGGTGACGAACCAGGCGGGGGAAATGATCCTCGATCTTTCCAAAGATAATTTCCGGGTGTACGACA
This sequence comes from Acidobacteriota bacterium, assembly GCA_003167215.1. Taxonomy (GTDB): domain Bacteria; phylum Acidobacteriota; class Terriglobia; order Acidiferrales; family UBA7541; genus Palsa-295. Next base: position 9,917 of record PMTV01000017.1, read on the forward strand.
ACGGCGTGCAGCAGAAAATCGAGCACTTCGATCTGGGCGGCGACCCGCTTTCCGTAGTGTTGGCTGTAGAAACCAGCTCGCACATCGAGCCCATGCTGCCGGCGGTTCGCCAGACCGGAATCATCTTCACGGAGACGGTGATGGGGCAGACAGCCGAAGCCGCTGTGATCAGCTTTGACAGCACGGTAGAGCTGCTCAAGAAATTCACCACGGATGTGGACGGGGTGCAGGATACGATCAACCACCTGCGCATTGGCGTAAATCAATCGCGACTTTACGATGCAATGTCGCGCGGGATTTCATTGCTGGAACAGCGGCCGGCCGTGCGACGGCGAATTCTGGTAGTGGTGGGCGAAGCGGAAGATGAGGGCAGCGAGGATACACTCGGCGAGGTGTTGCGGCACGCACAACTGGCGAACGTGACGATTTATACGATTGGTTTGAGCACGTCGATGGCTGATTTGCGCGCGAAGCGAAATCCGCACCAAGCACCGCAGATGGGACCGCCGGGAACGTTTCCCGTTCCGGTACCGCCGGGGATGGCGCAAACGCCGGACAACGAAGCGGCCGCGCAGGGCCAAGGAAACATAGATCTGCTGGCGCTAGCGGTTTGGCTGGTAAAAACCGGGAAGAATGCGATCGGCCCGAATTCACTCGATATTGCCAGCAAAGCGACCGGCGGCCTGCACGTGAATACCTTGAAAGATCGGTCGATTCAAAAGGCGATGGATGAAATCGGTGGCGAACTCCACGCGCAGTACACGCTCGGCTACCGTCCACCGGGCGATGAGCCTACGGGGTACCACGAAATTAAGGTGGAAATCGATCGCCCCGGCGCCACCGTCCGCACCCGGCCGGGTTACTACGTTGCCCCACCGGAATCGTAGCTCGCCGCCGTTGCTGTTCGTAGCGCCCCGCGAAACGAAACCTCATTTACTTTTTCTCGGGTTCGGGGGCCGGGGCTTCTTCCTCTTCGAGGATGGAAGCAGCGGCGGCGATGCGGTCGCCCTCTTCGAGACGGAGTAAGCGAACGCCCTGCGTTGAGCGGCCGGCTTCGCGAATCTCGCCGGAGTGCACGCGAATCACTTTGCCTTGCCCGGTGATGATCATCACGTCGGAATCCTCGCGAACCTGGAGTGCGGCGACGACGGAGCCGTTGCGGTCCGTGGATTTCAGGTTGATTACACCTTTACCGCCGCGTGATGTGACGCGGTATTCGGCGAGAGGCGTGCGCTTGCCGTAACCCTTTTCGGAGACGGTGAGCATCAGCGAGGTAAGCGACTCGCGGATCTGGTCGCTTTCGAGCTCGTCGAGATTCTGCGTGTCCTTTTTGTATTCCTTCTGAATAATCACGAAGTCGGGCTGCGCCGCGTCCATGCTGACCACGAAATCGCCTTTGCCCAGATCCATGCCGTTTACGCCGCCAGCGGCGCGACCCATCGAGCGCACTTCGGTTTCGCGGAAGAGAATGGCCTGGCCGTGGTGGCTGGCGAGGAAAATCATCTGCTTGCCGTCGGTGAGTTTTGCGCCGATCAGCTCATCGCCGGGATCGAGGTTGATGGCAATAATGCCGGACGGACGCGGGTTCGAGAATTCAGCAATGGCAGTTTTTTTCACCGTGCCGTTACGCGTGGCCAGGAAGACATAGCGGTCAGCTTCTTCCAGGTTTCGCGCGGGAACCACGGCGGTAAGTTTTTCATTTTCCTGGAGGCGCACGAGAGTGCCGATTGCTTTTCCGCGCGTGGCGGCCGCGGCCTCAGGAATTTCATAGACTTTCAGCCAATAAATGCGGCCTTTGGAAGTAAACAGCAGAATATAACTGTGCGCCGAGGCGACGAAGAAGTGCTCGACGAAGTCATCTTCGCGGGTTTTCGCGCCGATGCGCCCCTTGCCGCCGCGCGACTGGTGGCGATAAACATCAACCGAAGTGCGTTTAATGTAGCCCGCATGGCTGACAGTGATGGCCATTTCTTCGTCTTTGATCAGGTCTTCGAGTTTTATTTCCTCGACGCGGTCGACGATCTGCGTGCGGCGCTCGTCACCATAGGATTTCATCACTTCGCGGAGCTCGGCGACGATGACGGCTTTCAGTTTTTGCTCGCTGGCGAGGATTTCACGCAATTCCGCGATATGCTCGCGAATCTGCTTCAACTCGTTGAGAATGTCGTCGATGGAAAGACGCGTGAGGCGGTGCAATTGCAATTCGAGGATGGCGTCGATCTGCGCGAAACTGAGGCCGACAACTTCGGTGGCCAAACTGTACTTCTTGTTGCTGAGCTTAACTCCGGCGAGGCTCTTTGCTTTTCCGTCTTCCGAAATGGAAATGGATTTGTTAGCGAAAACATTGTGCAGGTTTTCGCGGGCGTTCGCGCGGCTGGAAGAACCGCGGATGACGCGAATCACTTCATCGATGTAGTCGAGCGCGATCTGGTAACCCAACAGAATGTGCTCGCGCTCTTCGGCTTTGCGCAGCTCATATTGCGTGCGACGACGAACTACGTCGACGCGGTGCGCGATGAATAGCTGAAGTAATTCGACCAAACCGAGTTCGCGCGGCTGCCCGCCGACGATGGCGAGCAGAATCATGCCGAAGGATTCCTGCATCTGCGTCTGCTTGAACAGGTGAGCCAGGATAATCTGCGGCTCTTCGTCGCGTTTTATTTCGATGACGATGCGCATGCCGTCGCGGTCGCTTTCGTCGCGAATGTCGGCGATGCCTTCCAGTTTCTTGTTCTGAATCAGCTCGGCGATGTGCCCGATCAGACGGGCTTTATTCACCTGATAAGGAAGCTCGGTGATGACGATATCCTGACGATCCTTGCCGCGCTGCTCGATGGCAACCTTCGCGCGCACCTGGAAGGAGCCGCGTCCTGTTTTGTAAGCCTGCTCGATTCCTTCGCGGCCGTAAATGTATCCGCCGGTCGGGAAATCGGGACCGGGGATCAGCTTCATTACTTTTTTCAGGTTGGTTTCGGGCTCTTCGATCAGCAGGATGGCGGCTTCGATTGTTTCTTTCAGGTTGTGCGGCGGGATATTTGTTGCCATGCCCACGGCGATGCCGGTTGAACCGTTGACGAGCAAGTTTGGAATTCTGGTTGGGAGGACGACGGGCTCGTGTTCGCTTTCATCGAAGTTCGGAACGAAGTCGACCGTTTCCTTTTCGATGTCCGCGAGCATTTCTTCCGCGACTTTCGAAAGGCGCGCTTCGGTGTACCGCATCGCCGCCGGAGGATCTCCGTCCACGGAGCCAAAGTTTCCCTGACCGTCCACGAGCGGGTAGCGCATGTTGAAATCTTGCGCCAGACGCACGAGCGCGTCGTACACGGGACTGTCACCGTGCGGATGGAATTTGCCCAGAACTTCGCCGACGATCTTGGCGCACTTGCGATAAGCCTTCGTGGACGTGAGGCCAAGCTCGTACATGCCGAAAAGAATCCGGCGGTGGACGGGCTTGAGGCCGTCGCGCACGTCAGGCAGCGCGCGGCCAATGATTACGCTCATGGCGTAATCGAGGTACGACTTCTTCATTTCCGATTCGATATCAACCGGCGTGATGATTGACTTATCTATTTCGTCGGCCACTTGTCTCTCCGTATCGGTGATTGCTCAGTTTAAGATTGTGTTTTTCTTGCCGATCGCTCCAACACATAAGCCTTGACGGTCTCGAATGCCGAAGCATTGTTCGAGAAGCGCTGAGGTGCGAAATGCACTTCTAATTCGCGCAAGAGCGAGTCGCGTTCAGCTTGGGTCGAACATTCAAAGGCTACGCCTTGCTCGTTGTTCGGCACGGTTGTCGGCGTCGCGCTGAATTCAGAGCAGCTTATACCTCGCAGCCCCGGCAAAATTTTCCAGTTCAGCTGGTAAATCATCGCTTGCTGCTTTGATTCAACATAGCCCGCTTAAATATCCAGGTTCACGACGTCGAGGGCGTTTTCCTCGATGAATTTGCGGCGCTGCTCGACGTTTTCACCCATGAGAGTGGAGAAAATGTCTTCGGCCGCGACGGCGTCTTCGAGACGGACTTTGAGAAGAGTGCGCGTCTCGGCGTTCATAGTGGTCTCCCAGAGCTGCTCGGGATTCATTTCACCAAGGCCCTTGAAACGCGTGATGGTGAATTGTTTTTTTGCATCCTCGAGAACGTAATTCAGCAAGCCAAGCGCGTCTTCTTTGACGACTTTGTCGCCGTTGTGGCCCACGGTGAAAGGCGGGCGATCGTGCACCGCGATTTGCTGGTGCAGCGAGCGCATGCGCTTGTATTCGGGGGTAGCGGCCAGAGCCCAATTGACGCGGCGCTCCCCGCCGTTTTTCAGAAGCAGCTCGTGGAGGCTGTGCTCCTCGTCAAAAACAAACTTGGCTTCGAGGTCCAGCTTCGCTTTTTCGATGGCCTTGACGAGCTCTTGAAGTTTTTTCTTGTCGGCAAAATCGGTTTTCTTTTCGAGTTCGCTCTCGGCGAGCAATTCGACCAGCTTGGGCTCGCGCAAGCGACGGCCGAGCTTTGCGGCAACCTGATCGTATTCCTGAATATTCAGGAGGAATTGAGTGAGATCGGCGCCGTCGAGCGCTTTGCCACCTTTTGATTTTACTTCGTGCTCTTCGGTGGCGCGCTTCATCAGCTCGCGAGCAAATTCTCCTTCGTCGCGAATGTAGCGGTCCATCTTGCCGCGCTTCACGCGATAGAGCGGCGGCTGGGCGATGTAAATGTGGCCGCGGTCGATCAACTCGCGCATGTGACGGAAGAAAAAAGTAAGCAACAGCGTGCGGATATGGCTGCCGTCAACGTCCGCGTCGGTCATAAGAATTACTTTGTGGTAGCGGAGTTTATTAGCGTCGAAATCATCCTTGCCGATGCCGGTGCCGAGTGCGGTAATAATGCAGCGAATTTCTTCGTGGCCCAGCATTTTGTCGTAACGCGCTTTTTCGACGTTTAGAATTTTGCCCTTGAGCGGAAGGATGGCCTGATAGCGGCGATCGCGTCCGCCTTTGGCGGAGCCGCCGGCGGATTCACCCTCGACCAGGAAAAGCTCGCAGCGCGCGGGATCGCGTTCCTGGCAATCGGAAAGTTTGCCGGGAAGGCCGCTGGAATCGAGCGCGGATTTGCGCCGTGTGAGCTCGCGAGCTTTACGGGCGGCTTCACGAGCGCGAGCTGCGTCGATACACTTGCCGATGATTTTTCGCGCGATGGAAGAATGCTTGTCGAAATATTCGCCGAGTCTTTCGTTGACGAGGGATTCGACCAACCCCTTGATGTCGCTATTGAGCTTGCCTTTGGTCTGCCCTTCGAACTGCGGCTGCGGAAGCTTCACGGAGACGACAGCCACGAGGCCTTCGCGAACGTCATCGCCGTTGATGGAGACTTCGTCCTTCTGTTCCTTGAGCATGCCGGCGGAATTGGCGTAGTAGTTGATCGTGCGCGTGAGTGCGGAGCGAAAGCCGGAAAGATGCGAGCCGCCGTCAACGGTGTTGATGGTGTTGGCGAACGAAAAAATATTTTCGGCGTAGCTGTCGTTATATTGCAGCGCGATTTCGATGTCGACTTGCTCGCGCTTGCCTTCCATGTAAATGGGAGAGTCGTGGAGAGTCTGTTTGCCGCGATTCAAGTGCTTCACGAATTCAGCGATGCCGCCGGTGAAACGGAATTCAGCTTTTTTGTTGGTGCGTTCGTCTTCCAGCGTGATTTTCAAGCCTTTATTCAGGAAGGCCAACTCGCGGAGGCGCTGCGAAAGCGTGTCAAAGCTGTAAACGGTTGCGGCGAAAATTTCGGGGTCCGCGTGAAAGGTGATCTTCGTTCCGGTTTTCCTGGTTTTACCGGAAGCTTTCAGCTTGGATGTGGGCACGCCTTTTTCGTAGGACTGCTCCCAGACTTCGCCGTCGCGCCAGATTTCCAGATCGAGCCAGTCCGAGAGCGCGTTGACGACCGAGACGCCTACGCCGTGCAATCCGCCCGAAACTTTGTAAGTGTCGCTGTCGAATTTTCCGCCCGCGTGAAGCACGGTCATGACTACTTCCGCAGCGGGTTTCTTTTCGGTGGCGTGCATGTCCACGGGGATGCCACGACCGTTGTCGATTACGGTGACGCTATTGTCGTCGTGCACCGAGACGTTGATTTCGTCGCAGAAGCCGGCCATGGCTTCGTCCACGGAATTGTCCACAACTTCCCAGACGAGATGATGTAACCCGAGCTCACCGGTGGATCCGATGTACATCGCGGGACGTTTGCGAACGGCTTCGATGCCGCCCAGCACCTTGATGGAGGTTGCGTCGTATTTGTGCCCGGCGCCCTTGCCGCCCGAAGATTCTTTTTCAGCCATGAGTCGTGCGTCTCCTCAGACCGCTAGATCGTATGATTGCAAAATTTTTAAACGCTTGGTGGTACACGGGAAGGCGGTCGCGCGGACGGCTCGACACTTACCTTGCCCATTGGCCTCAGCATCCGGAAATTCCGGCTTGGACATTTGTCCAAGGCGCGTTCGCGCTTGCGAGACTCGAAGGGTTGCGGCTTCATCCCGTCCCGTTCCGAAATTTCCGGGGAGACGCGGCGAAGCTTTTATTTTCCTCAGCGAAGAGGAATCGTCCAAGTCCGACTGGCTCTTTTTGCCCTGGCGCGAGCAAGAAAACTGGAGCGAGTTCGGGTCGGATAGTGCCGTTCAGGAGGAATCCAGAACAACAAAATTTTACCGGAAAACAGGCATTTTCACAAGGTGATTGTGACGACAGAAGGTGAACCTAGCCCTATTATAATCAATGGCTTACGCTCGCCTTAGAACCGCGTTTCATCGCCACAGAATGCCGGTGAAAATACTGCAGAGAAAGGAGTTTGAAAATGATTTTGGAAGGCCCGAAAATCAGATGCGCATGGGCATTACGACGTAACGGTAGCGAGTGGATTCGTCGGCGAGGGGGCGTAGCTGACCGGCGGACTGCTCGTCTTTCAATTCGAAACTGATGGGCCCGTCGGCGGCGGCGGCGAGGAAATCGAGAAGATATTGCGCGTTGAAACCGATCGAGATGGTTTCGCCTTTGAATTCTTTCTCGATCACTTCCTTGGCCTCGCCGTATTCCGGGCTGGAAGCGGAAAGCTCCAGGCCTTCTTTCGAGAGCATAAATTTTACGGCGTGCGAGCGCTGGTCGGCTAACTGCGAGACGCGGCGCAACGCTTCCTGTAATTCCACGCGTTCGAGAGCTACNNCCGGATTCAGCAGCGAGGCGCTGGACTTCGGTCATCGCTTTCTTTGGAACGAGAACGCGAGTCTCTGTGGAGAACCCTTCAAATTTGTGATCTTTCTCGACCATAGCCAGGCGGTGTCCGTCGGTAGCTACCATGGTGATTGAGTTCGGTTTTAAGACGAGCAAGGCGCCGTTCAGTGTGTAACGGGACTCTTCGAGTGAAATTGCGAAGGTGGTCTTGGCGATGACATCGGCGAGCAGTTTTGCCGGGATTTTTACCAGCGCGTGCGGAAAAGCCGGGAGGGCGGGGAAATTATCTTTTGACATGCCAACCAGCTTGTAGGTTTTTCGGTCGGCAGTGACTTGTACCCAGTGATTATCGAGAAGCTTAAACTTTATCTCGCCTTCGGGCAGCAAGCGCATCAGTTCGAATAGTTTTTTTGCCGGGATCGTTCCAGCGCCTTCTTTTTTGATTTTGGCTTCGCAGGACGTGCGGATGCTCAGCTCCAGGTCGGTTGCAGTAATCGTCAGGCGACTACCTTTTGCTTCGACCAGCAGATTCGACAGAATGGGAATTGTTGACTTGCGCTCGACAACTCCTTGGGTCAGGTTGAGTTCATCGAGCAGGTCGGATCTTTTTACGCTGAATTCCATCTCGGGCAGTCCTCGTGTTGTCGCTTTCTTTTACACCGTTGCGGCTACTACTGTACTGCCTTATTCTATAAAACAAGTATATAAGAAAACCGTCGCCGTCGCCGCATGTGTGGATTCTGCGGAAAACGCTTTAACTCGCATCGCCTGCATGGCTTGGCGCTCGGTGTGTCTTGTGGAAAGCCGCGCGAGTCGGATGAAAAAGAAGGCTAGAACTTGGCGCCGGCTCATTTCCACAGCGCGTGCACAGGCACCACAGCGCAGTGTCGGCGCATTTCAGGCTAAGCCTAACCGAAAGCGTCGAGTAGCCTGTTGATTGTCTTGTTCAAATCCTTGTCGGATTGCCGAAGCGTCTGAATCTTGTTGATGGAGTGCAGAACCGTGGTGTGATGCTTTCCGCCGAATTGGCGGCCGATTTCCGGGAGCGACGCGGAGGTGAGTTGCTTCACCAGGAACATCGCTACCTGGCGCGGAAACGCGATTTGCTTCGAGTTGCTGCGCACTTTTAAATCCTGCGCGCGCAAGCCGAAATGTTCGCCCACACGCTTCTGAATCTGCTCGATGGTGACCTTCTTGTCCTGGCTCTCGATGATATTTTTCAGAACCTGATGTGCGGTCGGCAGGTTGATCACGGCTCCGGTGAGCGAAGCGTAGGCCATCAAGCGGATCAGAGCCCCTTCCAGCTCGCGAACATTCGACTTAATGGCGCGAGCGATGTATTCGGCGACGTCATCGGGCACTTGTACGCGCTCGCTTTCCGCTTTTTTCTGCAAGATTGCGATCTTGGTCTCCAGGTCGGGCGGCTGAATGTCCGCGATCAGGCCCCACTCGAATCGCGAACGCAGGCGTTCCTCGATGGAAGAAATTTCCTTGGGCGGGCAATCGGAAGAAATCACAATCTGTTTTTGCTGGTCGTAGAGCGCATTGAACGTGTGAAAAAATTCTTCCTGCGTGCGTTCGCGGGTGGCGATGAACTGAATGTCGTCCACCATCAGAACGTCCATATTGCGGAAGCGGTCGCGGAACGCCGCCATCCGCTCCAGGCGGATTGAGGCGATTACTTCGTTCGTAAATTTTTCGGCGCTGATGTAGGTAAGGCGCAGAGAGGGGTTGCGGCGTTTGAGTGTATGACCGATAGCCTGCATCAAATGGGTCTTGCCCAGGCCCACTCCGCCATACAGGAAGAGCGGATTGTAGGACTTCGACGGCTGTTCGGCCACAGCCATGGCCGCGGCGTGCGCGAATTGGTTCGAAGCGCCCACGATGAATGATTCAAACGTGTAGCGCGGGTTCAACTGGTTCGCTGCTGAATCAAAATCCAGCTTAGCCTGAGGAGAGGGCGGCGCGTTTGCCGCGGCAGGTTCCGATTCGGCGCAAAGATACTCGAGTTGCAGCTGCGGACGGCCTAATTCGGTCAGGACGGCTTGCAGCAGCTGCCCGTAAGTTTCCGTCAATCGCTTGCAAAACAGCCGGGTGGGAACGCGAATGACCAGCCGATCCTCTTCGGCGCGCTCGAGACGTGTGGGACGGAACCAGGTAGCGAAGCTGTGAGGATTGACGCGGCGTTCGGAGTGCTGAAGGATCTTATCCCAGAGGTTCATCGAGCGAATGTACCCTTTGCCACAATTTCCACTGGTGTGGAAAAATTGTGGAAATCTCCCACCTAAGCCGGCGGGATGCTTTTTGTCTTGGCCTTCAGGTCCGATGTCACGAGACGCGCCCCGCGTCACGGCATCTCATGTGTGCACGAAAGATTTGCACTGGAGAAGCGAGCCGGGATTTTGCCTAATCGCGACGCAGGTAGCAAGAGAAAATTGAGCGAGATATTTGCACAGACTTCACAAAATGTTCACAGCTTTTCCACAGCCGATTTTCCAGTTGCTTCTCCGAAAAAAAATCATGACAGATTATTTTGTAAAACCTAACTTCCGAGAAATCTTCATGGATGAGGCGCCGCAACTGGAGCGAGACGCTGCTTATCAGGACGGGCGAATTCATACACGCCGAGAGGATCAACGGCGAGAAGAATGCGGTTGGGCTCGATAAGTATTGCGCTCGGTTCGAGCCGGGTGCCGTCCTGGGTAGCGGTTCGATAGGTTGCGACGAGGCGGCCATCTTTGTCGAAGCGCGACAACTCATCGCCCATTGCCGCCCACAGTTCTTGCGATGCCGGGTCCACTCCAAAAGCATTGATCACAGGCTTGACCTCAGAAGCTTGGTTTCGCCGCGCGAGCGCCGAGATATCCACACTAGGGGCTAGAAGGGCACGCCTAGATTCCGTATCTGAGTGAGGAAGAGAAATCTCATAGGCCGCGTAGCCGAAACGATCGTACTTCCGAATGGTGGCCTCCGGGAGATAGGTGAACGCGAAATATATGAATCCAGACGGATCGCTGGAAAGGCGGCCGTGGTTGATGTAGCGATTTAACTCTGCACTGGAAGACATATCGTGAGGATCGCCAAAGCTCCGAATCGTTTTTCCGCGGCTATTGTAGATGGTTACGAGCCGGTCGGCGCGGAGCGAAGCGACGGCAAATTCGTCGTCGGACAACGACGCTAGCGATGTGGGAGCGCTCACAGGGATGGTGGACTCCAAAGAGCCGTCGACCTTAAAGATTTTGACTGCGTTTGCACCGCGATCCGCTACGAACAGGCGGCCGCTCGCATCGAGGTCGATGTCCTCGGCGAAAACAATTTTCGAAGGTTGGGAATCTGGGGCAGGTATTTGGCCGGTGCGCGCGCCGTCGGCGCCAAACACTGCGATCGCATTGGCTGGTGTCGCAAGGACGTAGTATCTTCCCGCAGAGTCGCGCTTCAGTGCGCGCACGCCCGGCCCCACTCCAGGGAAAACGCGAGCACGCGCGAGGATCTCGGATACTTGATTTTGCGCCGCAGCCGGTGCAGATAAAAAATTCCATCCACCGGCGACGGCCGCGAAGATAGCAAGAGACACAACGAGTTGGGTGCGATGAGACACGGAGATGGTTTTTAAAGGGTGCTCAACAGACAGATGCGCTGTAGCGTCTGCAGGTTTCCTTCGTTTGATAGGAAGTGCGCTCCAGGAAATACGTCTGCCCGCCTGGGCGCATTTCAATCGAGGCGGAACACGACGCGTTCAATGGAAAGAGCGCGGCCGCTGGCTTCGTCGACTTCGATTTGAACCGTATTCATCTGGATATCGCCTTCCGCAACGACAAATTTGGCGGGCATCTGGTCAAGAAATCGTTGCACGACCCCCTGCTTGTCCATGCCGATGACGGAGTCGTGCGGGCCAGTCATGCCGACGTCAGTGATATAGGCGGTGCCGCCGGGGAGAACGCGCTGGTCTGCGGTCGGAACGTGGGTGTGTGTGCCGAGCACGGCGGAAACTTTCCCGGCGAGATACCAGCCCATGGCTTGCTTTTCGGAAGTGGCCTCCGCGTGCATGTCCACAATAATCACTTTGATGTCGGAAGGAAGCTTCGCGAGCTCGCGCTCGGCGGTGCGAAACGGATCGTCCAGCGCAATCATGAACGTGCGGCCTTGAAGATCCAGCACAGCGTAACCCGCACCATCTTTGGAGTGTCCGACATAGAAGCCCTTCCCGGGTGAGCCCTCGGGGAAATTCGCCGGGCGAATCAGCCGGGGCTCGTGCGGGAAGAAATCTATAATTTCTTTACGGTCCCACACATGATTTCCGCCGGTTATTACGTGAACGCCGGAAGCGAATAATTCTTCGGCGATGCGCGGTGTAATTCCAAAACCGGAAGCGGAATTTTCTCCATTGGCGATGCAGAGATCAATCTTCCGCTGCACCAGGATGTCCGCCAGGCGGTCGTGAACGATCTTGCGGCCGGGCGAGCCGACGATGTCTCCGATGAAAAGTATCCTCAAAACAGGCCTTTCTTAGCGAAAATCGAATCCGTCGGTCCCGTTGATCGCTCGGGATCGCGATGCGTGTCATATCGTGAGGAGCGGTCCACTCCGCCGTGCGAGCTAGGCCCTGAACCCCACGAATAGGTGGGTGCCCTGCGCCTGCTTTCAGGCTATCCGGCCGACCGAGGCCAGCGGACGGCACAAGGGCAGGACGACGCGGGCTCCCTGGGATCCAGTGTTGGTTCAAATAGGCTTTCGCGCGACACCTGCTTCGCAGGCCTACTCCAGGAATAATTGTATCAGGAAATTCGAAAGCAACACTTCCGGTAGCATAGGCTCGCGCAGGGAAACTCGATTTAGAAAAGGAATTTCATGCCCAGCTGCACGAGCCTGGGAGGAGCTGCATTGATGACCTGTCCAAACGTTGAGCTGTCAATATTTCCATCAACAGCTTGAGGTCCGAAAAACTGGGCATGGTTGAAAGCATTGAAAGCTTCGAGCCGGAACTGCAGGGACTTTGATTCTGTCAGCCGCACGTTCTTGAGCAGAGCCATATCGTAGTTGTCCATTCCCGGACCGAAGAAAAAGCGCCGCCTGGCGGTTCCTGGAGTGCCCAAGGCGTTCTCACTGAAGAGCGCGGTGTTGAAGTAACTCACTCCGTTCCTCGGATTTTGATTTAGCTTCAAAGGGCCGGGCGTAAAGTCCGGTTCATCGACGCCAAAATTATTGACGCCGTTCGGTTCGGATCCCAGCAGCGAATTGTCTCCTAAATTCACCAGGGTGACGGGAAGCCCGCTGCTGAAGCGAGTGATGCCGGAGANNCCTTGCTGAGCGAAGGATCGATCGGATTGACCTCTTCTCCCAGGTTGGAAGACTGATCTTGAGATTTGCTGTAGGTATAGCCTGCCAGCACATTCAAGCGTCCGCTCGTGTGGTTCAAGATTATCTGCAGTGCGTTGTAGTTGGAATTTCCGATGGTGGCTTGATTGGCATTGCTGCCGAAATTTGATCCCAAGGGCCCTCGCGTGCCGTGGAAGACTTGGCCCGTGGAACTTGTGTAGGTGGTGTCTTCGCCGAAAGGGCCGCACGGAGTCTGCGGCGGATTTGTAGGGGCCAGATTAGCGGGGTTGCTCAGAAACAGGCACAGCGCCGGGTCGCCGGGATTGGCTTCCTCAAGCACCAGAAGGCGATGCGCTTGTGTGCCGACGTAATTCACGCTAAGGACAGTATTGGTTCCAAACCCGCGCTGCAGCGAGAGCATGTACTCCTCAGTGTATGGAATGCGATTGGTGGTGAGGTAGTTCGGAAGGCCGGTGATGGGTTCGAACTGCGACCAATCGACGTTGCGATCGGGATGCTTTGCGGAGGTGTTTAACGGTGCGAGCGTGACCGGGAAAACCTGGCCCCGATTGTGGCCACTCGATGCGGTAATGAACGGAGTGGCAAAGAGCGGCGGAGCCGGGCTAGTGTAGGTGATCCCGTAGGGAGCGTTGGCACTCATCACGCCAAGCGTGAGCGCCTCGATGGCGGTGTAGAACATACCGAAGCTGGCCCGCACGCTGGTCTTGCCGGGGCCACCAAGTATTTTGGCGAATAGGCCATCTCCGGAAGCGTTGGGCGAATAGGCCAGGCCAATGCGCGGGGCAAAATCGCGATTCCCTGGAGGCGCCAGAGTGGGCGGAACACCAGGATCGGTTGGGTACAGGATGCCGGCTGGAGCGCCTGGGAAAACAACGGACTGCTTGCCGGCCTCGAAGGTTGCGATCTGATTGTACTTCTCGTACCAAGGTTCAATGCGGTCCCACCGCAGACCGTAGTTGAGCGTTAGATTCGGTTTGAGCCGCCAACTGTCCTGCGCGTAGAGCCCCACATAGTTGTTTCGGCCGTAAAAAGGCTGAAGCTGGCTTTGATTGTATTGGCTTGGTGTTCCCAGCAAGAAGTCGGCAAAGTCCAACCCGGTCTCGGTTCCGAAGAACAGGAAGCTTCCGTTAAACTGAGCGATGGCATTGACATTTACCTGATCGTAATGGAATTCGCCGCCCGCTTTGATGGTGTGAGCTCCCAGCACTTTGGAGAAGTTGTCGAGCAATTGATAGGTGTTGTTGAACTGCTTCAGCTCATTTGTATTGGTTCCGAATGTAAAACTGTTAAAGCCGACGCTCTCGACTCCTTCGGTTTTCGGCGAGAGCGGCACGATGCCTGGAGTTCCCGGGCCAACGGTGAAACCCTGGGACGCCAGGCTTACGCCGACTCCTCCCTCTGGTTTGCCGAGGTCATTGGCGTCCCGCAGATAGCTGAAGCGGAATTCGTTCACCGCAGTCGTGCCCATTGTTTTCGTGTCGCCGAGGCTGAGCAACTGCGCGCGGCCAGAATAGAGCGCGTTGAAACCCGGGACGTTCGCTCCACCCTGTGCGACTGGATACGGATTGTTTTGGGCCCAGTCGTCGAGAAAATAGTAAGCGGATAGCAAACCCCAGTGGGTGTTGGCGTCCAGCCGATAGGAACCTTTGTCGTCACGCAAGGTTTGATTGAAGGCCGAAGTGGAGAAGGTGCCGTTTGAATTATTCGGTTTGGGAATGTATTGCAGTAAATTCGTGCCGGGTGCGATCCAAGCGGCTGTGGGGATAGTCGCGCCCGGGAAAACGCATCCACTCGCGCTCGTACAGGTACCCGTGGTTTCGTTTTTGGTGATGGCATCGATGTAATTGCCATTGAAGTAGTACGGCTCGCCGCTCGTCACGGTTTGCCCGAGCTTGCTCGAGAGCTCATTGGCGACATTGGGTCCACTGACGGTGCATGGTATTTCGTAGACGACGCGCGTGACTGGATCTGTTTGGGAGCCGCAGAAACCCAGCGGATTGAATCCGCTGGAATTGTCCGGTAGATCCGAGAAGTTGCCTGTAGTGCGGTCTTGCAAGGACGGCACAGGAATCTGGCCGATGTCCACGCCTTGCGTTGAACGAGTGCCTTGATAGTCGGTAAAGAAAAATATTTTATTCTTTCGAATTGGCCCGCCGAAGGTTCCGCCGAATTGATTTTGGTCGAATTTACCGCGCGTGGGTGAAAAGAAGTTGCGCGCATCGAGATCGGTATTGCGCAGGAATTCAAAAGCGTCTCCATGGAATGCGTTGGTCCCGGACTTGGTGACCACATTAATTTGGCCGCCGCTGAATTCTCCATATTCGGCGTCGAAATTACCGGTGAGAATGCGGAATTCGGAGATGGAGTCGAGGTTGGGAATGATGGCCGCGCCCATGTTGACGTCTTCTTCTACGTCGCTTCCGTTCACGATGAAGGCATTTGCGAATTCCCGTTGGCCATTGATGGAAATAGTTCCGGGGTTCAAATCGCCGGAGGGAGCGAGTGCGCTGGCACCCACGTCTTGAACGGTCTCGGATGTGATGGATGTGACCGGAGCAACTCCAGGCTGAAGCGCGAGCAGGTCGGTATAACTGCGGCCGTTTAACGGCACCGCGGTCATCTGGGCCCCGGTGATGACTTCGCCCATTTGGGTGCTGACCGTCTCCACATGAGTAGCGTTGTCACTGACTGAAACCGAATCGTTCTTTTGGCCGACCTGGAGAACCGGATCAATCAGCAGCGCGTCGTTCACGTTGATCACCACGCCGGAGAGCTTATAGGGTTTGAAACCCGCGAGCGTAACCGCGAAATTGTAGTGGCCGACGGGGAGGTTGAGGAACGAATAAGCGCCTTTGTCATCACTCGAAACCGTCTGTGCAACACCCGTATCTGTGTTGGTGACCGTGATCGTGGCTTTCGACACAACGGCTGCGCTGGAATCCCTCACGGTACCGGAAATATTCCCTCCCACGCCAGCCCAGGCCACGAAGGCAAAGCATGGAATGAGCGCGAGGAAAAGACAGCGGAGCATGTTGAATCGAGTTCTTCGCAGAGAACCCTTGGCCGGAGGCAAAAACCGCATGGGTTCTAATTCCACGAAAGATATCTCCACGAGTCCATGTTCGCGCGCCGAAGTAGCTTTCCCGCGTTACCGGAGAAGGGAAGCGCGGAAGGAGTCCAGTTGCAACTGATTTACAACTAGGGGAGGCTATTCCAGTTGATACTGGCTGTCAAGTACAGAATTGTAAAGATTCTGTAATCGCAAGCTTCCGGAGGGTTAGGCGGAGCGATACGACAACGAAACAGAATGATCAGGGGACGGGGGAAGATGTCTGTAATAGCCCACCGTCCCCGTCGCCTGAAACCCCTTAGAAGTGGAAGCCGACGGTGCCAGTAATTGCGCGCGGCGTTACATAATGCGTTCCGCTGAAGGTGGAAAGGAAGTTGTAGAGTGCGAAGTTATTGGTCAGATTAATGACCTCCAAGCGGGCACTCCACTTGTAACGGTCCCCGCGAAATAAATTGTCATGGCCCACGGCGACATCAAAAAGACTGCGCTGTTGGATGCGCGGAGGGTTGGAGTCATCATTCTCCTTATTCGGCGCCGGCACTTTTATCAGCGTTGAGGAGAACTGCGACGCCGCACAATTGAAAGGAAGTGGAGTTGTGGGAGTCGCGTGCACGCCGTTACAGGTGAACCCGGCTTCGAATTCCTGATCTGCGGACAATGGGATTGAGCCGACGTTGCTGGCTACCATGCTCACGTTGGGCACACCACCAATGAGGATAGAGCCGGGACAGGTGTTCGTTACTTCCAAGCCGAAACAGGGAGTGGCACCGGCCACGAGACCGCTGTCGTAACGCCAGTTGAAGGCTACCCAGGGATATTTCTTCCACGGTTGATATTGCAGGTGAGTGGTCTCGTTGAAACGCTCGTCGTGATCGATGCGAAAAACGCCCGTGGGTGCGGTGGGATTTGCTCCGGCTCCGGCGACCTGGGGAGTAAAGAAACGGGCAGCCACGCTGGACATGACAACGAGAGCCGTCAAACCGTGGAAATTCGGGACGGAACCGCGAATTGCGAATCCAGGGATCTTGGACCGGTCCCACTGGATCGGGAAAGTGATCGGCGTGTTACCAAGAACGCTGAAATCGTAGGCGTTGTGGGTGTACTTCCAGATATATTCGCCGTCGAGAACAAAAAACTTCCCGAAGGCTTGTTGCAGGCCGGCATGAAATTCGTTGCGAAAGCCGGGCGAGATCGGATTTGTAGAGCTTCCAGAGCATGCAAGCAGCGGGTTCAGGACGTCGTTGGTGCAGCCGATGCTGGAGAGCACCAGATTTTCGTTAAAGGGAGACTCGAGAGTTCGCGCGTAGGAGACGCGAAGAACGGTGTTGGTCCGCTTAACATTGTAGGCGACGCCCAAGCGAGGCTCCGCCTGGCCGGCGGTGGTTAAACCATTGTATTTGTCGCCACGGATACCCAAATTGAATGACCAGTCTTTCCAGGTGATGGTGTCCTGGACGTAAATCGCCAGTTCCTTTACATCTGTGTGCAAAGGGAATGATGAAGCGGTCCGGAACGGACTTCCTCCACGCGTGAGGTCGAAGGGCAGCAATACCGGATTGAACAGGGGATACTGGTTGGCGAAGGTGGGATTGAAGTTTGGATTTGCAGGATTGGCAGGCGCGTTCTGATTGGTCGTGTCGTTCGGGGCAAATCCGAGCGCCGCGCATTGAGTCGGCGAGGTGACGCCCGCGGGGCCGATTGCGGTAGTTTCCGTGCTGATCGTCAAACAAGGCGCGTTCAAGGTGGGATCCACGATTCCCAGGCTGTCTTTCTCGGTTAGGAATGTCTGTTCGTAGGTGATCCCCGCCTTAATGTTGTTGATGCCTTTGACGTAAGAAATGCTTGCGCGAAATCCGGCGTTAGTGAGCGTTCGATTTTGGGAGACAGACTCTCGTTGAAGGCTGGGCGGGCCGAGATCAGAAAAGGGATCCGTGCTGGGATAGTAGTTGTACGCATCGCGGCGAACGAAGGCGCCAACTGTTAGGACCGTATTGGAGCTAATCAAGCGCGTCCATGACGGTGCAATATTGAAGGTTCCGATCTTTGAGCGTTGGTCCGCAGGGCCGACCGCCTGGCCGCAAAATGGAGAATTGGTGCAACCTTGTGCGGCACTGGGAGCAAAGCCTGCATTGCTGACCCCTACGCCACCCTCACCCGGCACGCCCTCTCCGAACCACATGGTGGCGTTCTGGGAATCGAAAGAATTGGGCGTCTGAAACCAGGAGCGGGTGTACCCGAAATTCAGATGGATCGAGTCGCCTGTCGAGATTTGATAGTCCACGCGATCGAAGACGTTTTCTTGGTTGCCTTTATCATGCGTTACGGAGAATTCGGGGGGATCGAGGAATCGCCCGGAGTTGAGTCCGCCCACAGCGATGAAGTTCCCCCATTTCTGACCTCCATAAGCCAGGTCGGCACCTGCGGTGGAGGAACCGAATGCACCATAAGAAGCTGTGACGCTTCCGTGAGGCGTGGTGACGCCCAGGCCCGAGCGTGTAGTAGCCACAATCACAACGCTGGTCTTGCCACCGAACTCGGCGGGCGGTGCGCCGGAAATGACTTCCAGCGAATCGATCGAGTCGATCGGAATTTGGTTGGAAAAAACCTTGCTCTGCTGATCGGTGATGGGCTGGCCGTCAACGGAGAATGAATTTTCCGCATGGTCGCCAAGCCCGTGGAACAGCCCGTTCGAGTCTGCCGCGATTCCGGGAGTCGTCAGAGTGACGAGCGAACTCAGCGACGATGATTGACTCTCGAGCGGAAGCTTCTCGAACAAAGCGCGGTCCACGTCCGTATGAAACGTGGAATCGTTCTCCAAGAGGTCGCCTCCACCCTCCACAGTTACGGTGCTGGATGCTCCCTCAACTTTCAGAGTAATCGGAACGCTTAAAGGTACGGCGGACCGGATCTCCACATCCTGGGCGTAGGATTCGAATCCTTTGGCTGTTACAGAAAGGTGGTAGGGGTTGAACGGCACGTTCGGGAAGGTAAAGTTGCCGGAGATATCGGTCGTGGCAAAACGCTCCAATCCGCTCACGGGGTTATGAATCGTGACGGTAGCATTCACAACTACACCACCCGACGGATCTACGACAGTGCCAGAAATGGACGCAGATTGCGCCTGCACGCCGTGCGCAGTGCCAAAAACTAACAAACACAATGCCGCCAACATCCAAAGTAGCTTTCTGCAAGTCATATGAATCTCCCTAAGCCCGCGTTGGGCTTGTCCAGTCGTTATGGTGGAGAAATGCGCGGATCTCAGAGCTCGCGAACGAGCGGAAAGCAAGATCCCGCGTGCCGCTTTTTCCAGGGACGGATTACGACTGGGTGGGAGGCGCTCGCGGGGAAGTTTGATGGAAGACAAGTTCGAGCTGGGGGTCAACAGACCTGGTTGGATTCAGCCGGGCGATCGCTTGTGGCGTTGGCAGCGCGGTGCCATGCGATAAGTCAACGGTTACGGAGTGAGCAAAATGGCAAACACGACAGTGCTGATCTTCGAAGGACTGGTTGTGCCAGTGGGCCGCCGCTTGAAAGGCAAAAGACAGCACTACGGCCGCCACAAGGATGGCTAGGAATCTGTATGCTGTCCGACGCGACATGTCTAAATAGCCTCGCTAAGCTGTAACTTTGACGTGGGGCGGAGCACAAAAGTCGCAGAGACTTTGGCTCCCAGCCGATACGTCCATCTCATACCTGCAGGACGTCGCCCTCTTTAGCGACCATCTTGTAAAGAACTGGACTCACGATTCGGCCCAAGAACAAGCGCGATACCAGCCCGGCAACGATGACGATCGCAAACGGCTTCTGCGAATCGGAGCCGATCCCGGTGGAAAGCGCGGCCGGAAGCAGCCCCAAGCAGGCCACCAGCGCCGTCATCATGATGGGCCTGAATCGCACGAGCGATGCTTCATACGTCGCGTTGAGGATCCCGCGGCCCTCGAGCCTGAGCTTGTTGATATAGGAGGTATCGATGACCGCAGTTTCCACCGAGACACCCATCAGTACGAGCAGCCCTAAGATAGAGGAGACGCTAAAGGGCGTATGGGTAAGTTTCAAGGCAATAAGGGCCCCCACGGGCTCGGTCATCACCACGCTCAACACAACGATCACAGGGAATTTCACGTTGCCGTAGAGTGCGAACAAAATCAGGAAAATCAATAGCACAGTCAGGGGTGCAACCACGTACATCTGGCTCATGGCTGCGAGGAATTCGCCGTACTCGCCGCCCCAAGCGAGGCGGTAGCCCGCCGGCAGCGACTTTTGAATGTCGGCGATGGCGCGCTGGCCGTCTTTCACCGCGCTTGCGAGATCGCGTCCTTCGATGCTGTATTGCACGCCGATGTAGCGCGAATTATTTTCGCGATAAATAAAGGAAGCGCCGTTGCCTTCGCGAATATCCGAAAGCTCGCTCAAGGGAATTTGCTGGCCGGCCGGGGTGCCGACTAACAAATTGCCGATTTGCTGGGCGTTTTCGCGGAACTCGGGCCTCATGCGCACGACGAGATCGAATAGTCTTTCACCCTGAATCACCTGGGTCGCGGCTTGTCCGCCGACGGCCGCTTGCACCACGCCCTCGACGTCGGCGACATTGATGCCATAACGCGCAATTTTGTCGCGATCTACCTGCACGATAAGGCTGGGCTGGCCCAGTTCGCGCACCACGGTCAGTTCCGTGAAGCCACGAACCTGCGAAAGACGCCGTTTTATTTCGAGCGCCCTTTCCTGCAGCACATTCAAATCTGATCCGTAAACTTTTACCGCGAGCGCGCTCTTTAATCCGGTGAGCGCTTCGTCCACGGCGTCTTCGGCCGGCTGCGTGTAATTGAAAATTATTCCGGGATAACTTTCCAGCTTCTTTTGCAAATCTTCGATCAGCTCCGGCTTGTTGTGTATGGAGCCTGTCTTCCAAGTGGAATCATTATAAGGTTTCAATCCCACGTAGAATTCGCAATTGAAAAAGCCGGTTGGGTCCGTACCATCGTCAGGCCGGCCAAGTTCGGAACCAACTTCCGTGACTTGCGGGTACTTACTTAAGAGGTCTCGAATCTGAGGAGCGATCTTGGCTGCCTCTTCGTACGAAATCGTGTACGGCATCGTCGCTCGCACCCAGAGGGCGCCTTCATCCAGGTGCGGCATGAATTCGCCGCCTATGAACGGAACCAGCAGCAGGCTGACCGCTAGAATCGCGGTGCATCCCAAAATCGCGAACCAGGGACGATCGAGAAACCATTTCAGCTCCGATGCATATTCATTCTTGATCCATTCGAAAGCTTTGTTTCTGCGCTCCCGCACGCCTTTCTTAAACCAGTAAGAGCACATCACCGGGACGAAGGTCAGCGTAAGAATGAGCGCGCCAACCAAGGCGATAGACATGGTGTCCGCCATCGGGTGGAACAGTTTTCCCGAGGGCCCGCTCAGCGCGTAGATCGGAATGTAACCGGCGATGATGACTGCAACGGAGTAGAAAATGGGGCGATCAACATCTTTGGCCGCGGCCAAGATAACTTCCTGCAGGTTATATTGCAGCCCTTCGCGCAGTCCCAGCTCGCGATAGATGTTTTCGACCATCACGAGCGTGCCGTCAATGATGATCCCAAAGTCGATCGCGCCGATAGAAAGCAAATTTGCGGCCACGCCATTGGCGTGTAAAAAAATGAAGGCAAAAAGCAGAGCGAGAGGAATGGTCAGAGCCACAATGACGGCGGCGCGCATGCTGACCAGGAAGAAGACAAGCACGATCAGCACCAGGGTCATGCCCAGCAGTAGATTGTCTTCCACCGTGCTGATCGTGAGCCGTACCAGATCACTGCGGTCGTAATAGGGACGCACTCTTACGTCCGGAGGAAGAATATGTTCGTTCAGCTCTTTGGTCTTCTCTTCCACGCCTTTCAGAACATTTTGTGTTTGCTCGCCGCGGAGCATCATGATGACGCCTTCGACCGCGTCATCGTTCTTGTTAAATCCGAATTGGCCCAGGCGTGGAGCGTGGCCAATCACAACGTCGCCCACATCTCGAACGTGCACCGGGACGCCGTTCTGCGCACCGATGATCACTTTGCCGATGTCCGCTTCATCCCGGAGGAGTCCGAGCCCGCGCACGTAGTAAAACTGCTCTCCCTGCGAATAAAATCCGCCGCCTGTATTTGCATTGTTCAGGCTGAGCTGCTGAATCACGGTGGGAACCGTGATGTGGTAGCCATAGAGTCTTGCGGGATCGAGCAAGACTTGGTACTGCATTACCGTTCCGCCGAATCCGGAATCATCCGCGACTCCGCGCACCTGCTTGTATTGCCTCTCGATCACCCAATCTTCAAATGTTTTTAACTCTTGCGGAGAACGATCCGGGCTTTCCAGCACGTAGCGATACACCAGACCGGAAGGGCTGGATAGAGGAGCGAGCGTGGGCTGCACGCCCGTGGGAAAATTAACCTCACTCAGGCGCTGGAAGACGATCTGACGCGCCAAATAATCGTCCGTGTCTTCGTCAAAAGTAAGGATCACGTCCGAGAGGCCGTACAGAGAAATCGAGCGCTGGATGGCCATTTTCGGCACGCCATTCATTTCCACTTCGGTAGGCAGCGTCACCAGACGCTCGATTTCTTCAGCCGCGTGCCCGGGCCATTGCGTAATGATTTCGACCATGGGCGGTGATAAATCGGGATAGGCGTCCACAGGCATGCGCCGGAACGAAAAGCCGCCCGCGATCACGATAAAACCAACCAGCATCAGGACCAGGAATCTCTGTTTCAGCGCGAATTGGACGATTCGATTAATCATCGAGATTTTGCCGTTCTAGTGCTGAAACGAATTGGCGAATTGCAGAAATAAGCTGCCATTCGCGGCCACTTTATCTCCAGGCGAAAGCCCTTTTAGAACTTGCGTTTGGCCATTTTCAGTTTGTCCAATGTCCACGGGCCGCCGGCCGAATTGATTGGAATTGGAAGCCACGTAAACGAACGGCTGATTTTCATCGTCGCGCAGGATCGAAGAATCAGGGACGGCAATTGCGTTCAAGATCGTCCCGGCAGTGACCGTCGCGACGCAGTACATATCCTTCTTTAATTTTCCGCCGGGATTATCAACCACGATGCGGGCTTGCAAAGTGCGCGTGTTGGGGTCAAGCGCCGGAGAGATAAAAGAAATCTTGCCGGAGAATTTATCGGGATAGGAATCGGTGGTGATGGTGGCTGGGTCGCCATCTTTCACGTAGGCGAGATCGCCCTGATAAATATTGGCCATCACCCAGACCGTGCTCATGTCCGAAATGGTGAAAGCCTGAGTCGTGCCGGCTTGCATTACCTGTCCAGGCGAAACGAGCCGTTCCACGATTTCTCCGCCGATGGGCGCCAGTAACGGAATCTGCGCTGAGATGGGAGATTTCTCCAGATCTTCCGGCTTCGGTATTCCCAGAATTCTCATTCCCTCCTGGGCCGCGCTCAAATCCGCCTGAGCTTGTATGCGATCGGACTCAGCCTGCAGCAGGTCTCGATCCGCGATGGCGTGATGGGCAAAAAGGTCCTGGGCCCGCTCGTAATTCTTATCCGCCACGCGAAATGTATCCCGTGCCTTCAAATAGGCAGCCAGCAGCAGCGAATAGTCCGGGCTACTGACTTCCAAAAGCGGCTGCCCGCGTTTGACGCGGTCGCCGGGGACTACCAGAATCTTGGCGACGGGCCCTCCCACTTGGGTAATCACGGGGGTGGTACTGAAAGCGTTATAAGCCACAGCTCCGGTGAGACGCAGCGTGCGCGTAAGCTTCGACGCTTGCACGGTTACAACCTGCACGTGCGACATCTGATCCTGAGGGATGGTGAATAACGAGGCGGTATCGGTTTTCGATTCATTCGAAGAGTAAGACGTCATTTCATTCGCGCCGCGTTCCGAGCTGCAGCCAGCGAGCAAAATAGCCAGCGCGCCCGCGAGCCCGATGTAGGCCGCGCCTTTTAGGATTCGCAAATTGTTCATGGCAAACTCCTCACTCCCACGGCTTCGCGAAGCTGCTCGACCGCCGTCAAATAAGCGGCGAGAGACTGGCGATAAGCAAGCTCGGTCGCCCGGTAACTGCGCTCGGCATCGAGATAATCCAGGAGGCTTGCGGCGCCGCGCTTGTAGGAATACTCGCTGATGTCACGCGATTCCTTCGCGGCATCAAGGTATCCAGCGCGATAGAGCGAGATGATCTGGTCGTTGTCGCGGACGGCCTCGTAGGCATTCAGGACATCGCTCATCACCTGATCGTTCGCCGCGAATTCCAGCTCCTGCGCCTGACTGATTGCGTAATTTGTGCGCGCGATTTCGCCCTGATTGCGATTGAAGATTGGAATCTGAAGGCTGCCGAAAATCGAAGCGGTGTTCGTCTCGCTAACATGGTCGTAATTGAATGTGCCAGTCACATCCACTTTCCCGTTGGCCTTGGCCAGTTCGTGCTGGCTCTTCGCGGCGATCACGCCTTGTTGCGCGGCGCGCAGATCGGCGCGGCTCTGCAGGGCTTTTAGCTGCAAGTCTTCGAGTTTGATGGTGACCGGCAGGTAGTCGAAATCTCCGGAGACGTCGTAATCCGCACCCACGGTTTGGTATCCGAGGAATTGCCGGAGGCCGACAAGGGCTTGAATCTTGGCGAGCTGTGCTTGTGAGACGTCGCTCTGGAACTGAAGCAATTGGAGCTTGATCTTCAGATAGTCGCCTTCGCTGATGTCACCGGCCTTGTAACGCGCTTGGCTGATGTCCACGGTGTTCTGAAAGCTCTTCATATCTTCTATCGCCAGATCGAGAGTTGATTCGGCGAGTTGCACGCTTACGAATTGTTGCGCCACGTTGAATGTCAGCGTCCGCTCGTTATCGGCAACGGTCGATTTGGTCTGCGCCGTGGTGTCCTGGGCGGCTTGCAGGCGGTGCTGCCGCTTCTTCCCGCGCTCAAAAAGATAAGAAACGCCAATATCAAACTGCATGACGTTGTCGACATAGTCGGCGTTAAACTCGCTCGGCTGAAAGATCGGCAGGAATTGGGCGTCCGCAGTCAGCACCGGGTTCGGCCGCAGGTTTGCGGTGATTTCCAGCGCTTGGTTTTGCTGGATGGTCGTCTCAGCAGCCTTCAAATTGTGGTTGTGCTCGAGGGCCAATTGAATGGCTTCATCCAGCGTCAGGCGAACAGCGCCGTGAACTTGCGCCGCGGGCGCTTGTATCTTGGGTGCCGGCGGAACAGGCGGCTGCGCCGGAGCCTGCGCGTTGGACTTCGGCGCAAAAATCCCACCAGAAAAAGACACCGCGAGTAAAAGCACTGCGAGTCGCACACGCTGTACGTACATAGTTTTCAACCTCTGCTAAACGGATAGGAAGTCAATCGGGGCGTCGCAAGCGGCCGGCGCCGAAACAAACGGGGTAATTAGACGGCGGGTGGTGCGCGGGCCGGAAGACGAGGCGCCAAAGGGGCCGGCGTAAAAGCCGGCTCAGAAGGTTCGGGCCGGAATCCCAACTGGGCCAATACTGGGGTGCGGTCGTTTGAAAGCGTCCGCTCCATCGGCTGATGATTTACATGGCAAATCGAACAGTTCGCTTCCGAAGAGTTTGCGTGGTGATGCCAGACGCTTCCCAGTGTGGTGACGAAGACCAGCAGCACGATCAGTGCTACCGAGACCAGCAAACACCGGATTGCCTTATGGTTACGCATCGATTTGTGAGCCTGTCGCAGGCCCAATCTTAATCATATAGCAGATGGCTGCGAGCGCAAATGGGTTGTGCCTGCCAACCAACTGCCTTAAGACGCCCGAAGACAAACCATCAGTTCGTATGTTCCAAGGCTTTCTCCACCATCGCGACGCATTTTTCCACGCGCTTGCGCAGCGGCCCATCGATCTCCTGCTGCCGCCGGCGCAGCGTAAACGTCTCATCGGCGATGTTCAGGGCAGCCAGCACCGCGACTTTCAGCGAATCCACCATGCGCGTCGATTCGGCTATCGAGCGCATTTTGCCATCCACGAAATCGGCCAACTCTTTCAGATATTCTTCATTCCCGTCCGCGTTCACGTTGTAGCTTTGGTCGTAAATTTCTATTTTCACGATCACGCTCCCGGCTGAGCTTCCGCCATTGTCGACCATCAATCACCCGCGCGCAATGGTCTTGATGCGATACGGAGGGCCGCTTGAGGTCAACTTGCGCGCAAGCCGGCGCCGAGCTTTTGTTCGAGCGCAGTGACGATACGAGAACTGAATTCAGCAAGTTGCGCGTCGGTAAGTGTGCCCTGCGGGCTTTGGAATTTCGCGCGGATCATCAGTGAATATTTTCCGACGGGAATCTGGCCGCCGCGAAAAAGATCAGCAGCCTCAATTGTCTGAAGTTCGGCGATTTCAAGCGTGCGGATCGTCTGCTCCACTTGCGCAAACGTCACACCATCCCCCAAGACCAGTGAAAAGTCCCTCTCGACCGCGGGGTAGCGCGGCCAGGGCACGAAGCGCAGGGCAACGCGCGTTGACTCAATGCCCAGCAACAGCGGCTCGAGCTTCAGCTCTGCGACATATACGTCTTGCCTTAGCTTCCATTGCTCCGCGATGCGGCGAACGAGTTGGCCCGCAATACCCAACTGCTCGCCGGCATGCTTCGCAAGGGAGAAGTGAGCAGAACGCGCGGAAGAGAGCCAAGCTGGGACGCCAGGTAGCCAGTCCAATCCGCCGGACAACTCACCAATGCGGTCGAGGTCGCCTTTCAAATCGGCGAAACTGAATTCACGCGCTGCTTCGTGGATTGTCTTCTCCCGCGCTAGTCCGGTGGCTCCCAGAGTGAGAACAGCCGTTTCCACCGGAGCTCCGTTGCGCAATTCGTATGTCTTGCCAATCTCAAAGAGCCGCAGATCGCGATTGCCGTGGTTCAGGTTCCACTCGATAGCGCGAACCATGCTGACGATACCGGTCGAGCGCATCACCGAAGCATCTTCCGCGAGTGGATTGCCGATCACGGCGGGCTGAAATCCTTCCGCGCGAAACAGCGCGTCGCGTTGAGCATCTACGATCGGGATCTCAACAATTTCCTGGTAGCCCAGGGCCACGGCGCGTTCGACCAGGCGATCGGTCGCTTCGGCGTGAGGCAAACGATGCGCAGGCCTTTTCGCGGGTGGAAGACGCGGCGGAAATTTGTCGTAGCCATAATGGCGGGCAACTTCCTCTACCAGATCAATCCCACGAGTCACGTCACGCCGCCACGAAACCTGCCGGCATTCCCACACCGCCGCGAGGGATCCTTCGCTTCCGCGATTCGCGTCCACACGCGTGGGATGGAATCCAAGCGCGCTCAAAATGTCTTCCACTTCTCGGTCCGGGACATCCGCGCCCATCACGCGCAGGATTTCCTTTCGCGCCAATTGAATTTTCTTTTCGGGCTCGCGAGAAGGATACACATCCACAACGCCAGCGAGAATTTCGCCGCCCGCTACTTGCTGAATTAATTCCGCAGCACGCCGCGAAGCCAGCTCCGCCATTTCCGGATCGGCGCCGCGCTCGAAGCGGTAGGAAGCTTCCGTCCGCAGGCCCAGCGCTTTCGCCGTGCGTCGAACCGAAATAGGATCGAACCAGGCAGCCTCCAGCAAAATGTTCCGAGTGCTGAAGCTAATTTCGGTATCTGCTCCGCCCATCACGCCGCCGATACCGATGGCGCGCGCTGCGTCTGTAATCACGCACATGTCCTTCGCCAGCGTTCGCTCCGCGCCGTCAAGCGTGCGGATCTTTTCGGCTGCGCGCGCGCGTCGAACGATGATGCGCCGGTCGCTTAGTTTATCCAGGTCGTAGGCGTGCATCGGCTGGCCCAGCTCGAACATCACGTAATTCGTGATGTCCACCACGTTATTGATCGACTTCTGCCCCATCGCTTCCAAGCGCTGCCGCAGCCAGTCCGGCGAAGGCTGTACTTTCACTCCGCGCAAAACGCGCGCGGTGAAACGTCCACAAAGTTCCGGCGTTTCGATTTCAACTCGCGCTGCATCCTCGACCTTCTCAGCGGATTCTTTCAGCTTCGGCTGCAGGGGCTTGAGCGGCAAACGATAGATGGCTGCAACTTCGCGCGCGATACCGTAATGTCCAAGGCAATCAGGACGGTTCGCCGTAACTTCCGCGTCCAGAACCGGTCCCGCGACCGATTCCTCCACCGAATCAATCGCCACGCCGGCCAGAGAAAGCCGCGCCTTCAGGTCAGCAGGAGCTGCCTTCACGTCTACAAATTCTTTCAGCCAGTTGTAAAGAACCTTCATGGTTGAGAGCTCAGCCTAAAATCCCGTGAAGTTCGAGCGTCGCAGGTTAAAACCAGCAAAAACGCTACCGCACGCGGTGCATGCTACGGAAATTGTTGCAAGAACCGCACATCATTCTGAAACAGCAGCGGCACTTCGGTGACGCCGTACTTCATCATCGCCAGTCGATCCACGCCCATGCCGAACGCAAAGCCCGAGAGCCGCTCCGGGTCGTATTTTACGAAACCGTACACCGCAGGATTCACCATGCCCGCGCCGAACAATTCGATCCAGCCGGAAAATTTACAGACGCGGCAGCCTTTTCCGCCGCAGACGTGGCAGGTCGCGTCCACTTCGGCGGAAGGCTCGGTAAACGGAAAATAACTCGGGCGCAGGCGCGTCTTCGTTTTCGGCCCCAGAAATTCGCGCGCGAAATACTCCACCGTGCCTTTGAAATCGCAGAAGGTGATGTCGGTGTCCACCGCGAGGCCTTCAATCTGGTGGAACATGTAGCCGTGCGTCGCGTCGGGATTATCTCGGCGATACACTTTTCCCGGCACCACGATGCGCACCGGCGGCTTCTCTTTTTCCATCGTGCGAATCTGCATCGGCGAAGTGTGCGTGCGCAGCAGATGGCTGCTCTGTACGCCTTCGATATAAAAAGTGTCCATGTTGTCGCGCGCGGGGTGATGCTCGGGAATGTTGAGCGCTTCAAAGTTGTAGTAGGGCGTCTCGATCTCAGGGCCTTGGACCACGCTGAAACCGATCGCGGTGAAAATCCGCTGAAGTTCTTCGAACGTTTGCCGGATAAGGTGGCGCGTGCCGAAAGCGCGCTCGATCCCCGGAAGCGAAAGATCGATTTTGTCGCGCGTCGCCGCCGTTTGTTCAGACGCAGCTTCCATCGCCCTCTGGCGTTCTGCGATAACGGATTCAATGTGCGCCTTGAGCTTGTTTAGCTCTTGTCCTACGGCGGGCTTTAGTTCGGGCGGCGCAGTCTTCAGCCAGTTATTCGTGATTTGCGTGAGGATTCCCGCTTTGCGGCTGGTCCATCGGAGGACGAAAGCTTGCAAACTTTCTCGGTCGGAAGAATGAACTATGGCTTCTTCGTCGAACCGCTGGCGTGCCTCAGCGAACAACTCCGCAACGACTTCGGGAGTCCTTGCGCCGAGCCGCTCAAGCGCTTGCGCTGTGGGGTCGTTGTTGGTCGTCATCGATGGGCCTGGGCTCTACCAGCGCGGACAAACGCCGGCCTGAAGGCCGCCGCTACAATACCACTGCGGGCCTAGCCTTCGTCGCGATGTCGAACATGCTCCGGCTTGGCGTGTGCCTTCGCATCCGCGGGAGCTTTCGCCACATGCTGTTTTACCGACGCAACGAGCGCGGTAAATCCATCCGCGTCATGCACGGCCATGTCCGCCAGGATTTTTCGGTCCAGCTCGATGCCGCCCACTTTCAGCCCGTGAATCAACTGGCTGTAAGTGATGCCGTTATTGCGAGCTGCCGCGCCGATGCGCTGAATCCACAACGTGCGGTAGTCGCGTTTGCGCGTGCGCCGGTCGCGGTAGGTGTACCGCAGCGAGCGGTTCACCGCTTCCTTTGCCGAGCGGTAGAGTTTTCCCTTGGTAAGGAAAAACCCCTTCGCGTGTTTCAGAAGCTTTTTGCGCCGCGCGCGGCGCTTGGTTCCACGTTTAACTCGAGGCATAGCTTGATCTCCTATTGCGTGTATTGGGCGCCATCAAGACGCTTCCAATGAAATTGTGCTGCTGTTGCTGCACGGGGAGACAAAGGTGGCCAGCAGCCCGCAAAAACCACGCAGGCAGCAAGACGGGTTTGTCTCGTAGGACTGCTTTCGCGCCCCCGCGATTTACGCCGGAGCACCGGCCGGCAGGCACCCGTTACGCTCTGCCAAGCACAGTAAAAATCTCTTGCGCTTTCGCGCATGCTGCAAATTTAAAGCAGCTATTCGATGCCGTACGGCAGCGCCAGCCGGATGTTCCGCACATTCGACGGATTCACCACCACAGCATTCGCCAGCTTACGCATGCGCCGCGGTTTCTTGGTACCGAGCAAATGGCGCTTGCCGGAATGCCAGCGCATAATTTTGCCCGTGGAAGTAATCTTGAACCGCTTGGCTGCGCCACGATGTGTCTTCAGCTTCTTTTTCTTGTTCTTCTTCACAATTTCCTCTTCAACCGAATTTGCGCAGCGTCGCAATACCACTTCAAAAAACTACGCCTGTTCGCCCGCCGGACGCGCCGCGGGTGCCGCTGCTCCCGCGCCTTTTTTCGGCGCCAGCAGCGCGAGCAGAATATTTGCTTCCATGCGCGGCCCGAATTCCACTTGCGCGTGATCGACAATATCTCTCATCAGCCGGTCCATCTTAGCGCGGCCCACATCCTGGTGCGCCATTTCGCGCCCGCGATGAAAGATCATGGCCTTCACTTTATAACCTTCGCCGAGAAATCGGATGATCTGGTTCTTGCGAACCTGGTAATCGTGCTCGGCCGTGGACGGTCGGAACTTCACTTCCTTGATATGCGAACTTTTCTGATGCTTCTTCGCCTCGTGAGCTTTCTTGTTTGCTTCGTAGAGAAACTTGCCGTAATCCACAATTTTGCAGACGGGCGGCACCGCATTCGGCGAAATTTCGACCACGTCCAGCCCGGCCTCTCGCGCGGCTTTCATCGCGTCGGGCAGAGTCATCACGCCTAGCTGGTTTCCTTCTTCGTCCACCACGCGAACTTCACGAGCGCGGATTCGCTCGTTTACTTTGAGACCACTGCTTCCACCACGCTCTGCGATAAACTCACCTCCCGGACTTGCGAAAACGTGTTCGCGGTCCGCTTTCCGTCGCTCCCAATGTCAGAAATGCCCGTCGGGAGGCGCGGGTCAAAAAGTATAGCACGGCTCAGCCGCTCCCTCGCAACCCACAAAATTGAAACTATTGGGCGTTCCTCCGCGTATACTCCGTGGCAACCGAAAGTCTTCGCATGGGAGAAACATGAATATCCGCAAAGCCTCTTGCATCGGCCTGCTCGTCCTGATTTCGTCTTTGACTATTTCCACCGCGCAAGCAAAACAGGGGCCAGGACCGGGCGCGCAGCCTGCCACCGCGATGCCGTCGGTGCTCAGCGTTCCGCCCGCGGCGCAACCCTCCGCCAACTTCAACGCCGACGCTGCCACCGACGCCTACCTGGCGCAGATTCCCGCCGACGCGAGCGCAAAATCCGACGCCTACTTCGAAGGCGGTTACTGGCTCATTCTGTGGGATTTCTTGTACGGCGCAGTAGTTTGTCTTTTATTGCTAAATCTCCGCTGGTCCGCGGGCATGCGTAATCTTGCCGAACGCATCACTCGCTTCAAGCCGCTCCAAACGCTGATTTATTGGGCGGAATATCTGGTGGTCACCTTCATTCTGGGTTTTCCGCTTGCTGTTTATGAAGGGTACTTCCGCGAACATAAATACGGTCTCGCCACGCAGACGTTCGGTCCTTGGATGGGCGACCAGTTCAAAGACCTTCTGGTCGGTATAGTGCTCGGCGGCATTTTGGTTATGCTTCTTTTTGGCGTGGTCCGCCGCCTGCCGCGCACGTGGCATATTTGGGCCGCACTCGTCGCTTTTATTTTCGCGATGTTCACCGCTCTGATCGCTCCCGTTTTCATTTTCCCCATATTCAACAAAATCACGCCCCTTAACGATCCCAAGATCACCCAGCCCATCCTCAGCATGGCTCACGCCAACGGCATTCCGGCAAAAGACGTTTACGAAATCGACGCTTCGCGCCAGTCCACCCGCATGAGCGCCAACGTCAGTGGCTTTGGCAGCACCATGCGCATCACGCTCAATGACAATCTTCTTCGCCGCGCTTCGCCCGAAGAAATCCAACCCGTGATGGGACACGAG
Source organism: Acidobacteriota bacterium (assembly GCA_003167215.1). Classification (GTDB taxonomy): domain Bacteria; phylum Acidobacteriota; class Terriglobia; order Acidiferrales; family UBA7541; genus Palsa-295. The sequence goes on from PMTV01000017.1 coordinate 41,634, forward strand.
ATGGGCCACTACGTCCTTCATCACATCTACAAAGACATGCTCTTCATTCTCGTCGTGATCGTTGTGGGATTTTCCCTGTTGCGCTGGTCGCTGGATTGGTCGTTGAAACGCTGGGGAGAGAAATGGCAGATTCGGGGCGTCGGCGATATTGCAGTGCTTCCGCTCGTATTGCTGATCCTCTCGATTTTCGGTTTCGTCTTCACGCCGATTCAGAACACGCAGACGCGAACCAACGAGCACGAAGCCGACATGTACGGCATCAACGCCAGCCGCCAGCCGGACGGCTTCGCGCAGGCTGCCATCCACCTGGGCGAATATCGCAAGATGAGCCCCGGCCCCGTCGAAGAATGGATTTTCTTCGATCATCCGAGCGGCCGCCACCGCATTCACGACGCCATGCAGTGGAAGGCAGAAAACCTAAAGCTGTTTACGCCACAGTCCAATCCGTGAGAGTTGTCAGACCCGTGGGAGTTATTTTGAATTGAAGTCAGCGGCCGAAGCCTTGAACGCCGCTAGAGGATTTGGCGGGAATCGATTTCGGCGCGGAGGTCGGTGACGAACTGGTCAAGGGGGCGCGGGCCCAGGTCGCCCTTCGAGCGGTGGCGCACGGCGACGGTGCCGGCTTCGGCTTCTTTGCCGCCGATGATCAGCATGTACGGAATTTTCTCGAGCTGCGCGTCGCGGATTTTCGCTTGCAGCTTTTCGTTGCGGTCATCAAGATGGGCGCGGAAGCCCGCATCTTTCAGTTTCTGCGTTACCTGCTGCGCGTAGTCGCTAAATTTTCCGCTCACGGGTAGTACAGTTGCCTGCACCGGAGCAAGCCAGGCGGGGAACGCACCCGCGTAGTGTTCGATCAGCACGCCGAAGAATCGCTCGATTGACCCGAAGAGAGCGCGATGCACCATCAGCGGTTGGTGACGCGAACCGTCTTCGCCCACGTACTCAAGCTTGAAGCGCCCCGGCAAATTGAAATCGAATTGCACGGTGGTGAGCTGCCAGGGACGGCCGATGGCATCCACAAGTTTCACGTCGATCTTCGGCCCGTAGAACGCTGCCTCGCCGGGAATGTATTTGTAGGGGACGTTCATGCGCTTCAGCGTGTTGGTGAGCGCGGCTTCGGCGCGTTGCCAGTCTTCAGGGCTGCCGGCGTAATCCTGCGGACGCGAAGGATCGCCGCCGGAAAGCTCCACTTCGTAACTCTGGAAGCCGAAGACGCGCAACACTTCCCAGGCGAATTCCACGCAATCCTGAATTTCCTTTTCGATTTGCTCCGGCATGCAAAAGATGTGAGCGTCGTCTTGGGTGAAACCGCGCACGCGCAACAGACCGTGCAGCACGCCCGAGCGCTCGTAACGATACACGGTGCCCAGTTCAGCAAGCCGCACCGGAAGCTGCCGGTAGCTGCGCAATTGCGACTTGTAAATCAGGATGTGCCCCGGGCAATTCATGGGCTTGAGCTGGTAATCGGCCTTTTCAACTTCAATGGGACCGAACATGTTTTCGCGATAAAAATTCGCGTGGCCGCTGGTCTTCCACAATTCCAGCAGCATGATGTGCGGAGTGAACACGAGATCGTAGCCGCGGCGAGTGAGTTCGTCGCGCAGCCAGTCTTCCATTTCGCGGCGGATGATGCCGCCCTTGGGATGCCAGAAAATCAAGCCCGAGCCGGCTTCCTCTTGAATGCTGAAAAGATCAAGCTCCTGGCCCAGCTTGCGGTGATCGCGGCGCTTGGCTTCTTCCAGCTTGTGGAGATATTCGTCCAGATCCTTTTGCTCCACGAAACAGGCGCCGTAAATCCGCTGCATCTGCGGATTGCCTTCCTGTCCCTTCCAGTACGCGCCGGCCACGTTCATCAGCTTGAATGCCTTGATGCGGCCAGTGGAGGGGATGTGCGGGCCGCGGCAGAAATCCAGAAATTTTCCGGTGCTGTAAAAAGACACCATGGGCTCGCTGGCCTTTTCCTCCACCAGCTCGCATTTGAATTCCTGGTTGCTCTTGCGATAGAGCTCAAGGGCTTCCGGCTTCGGAATCATCTTGCGCTCGTTGGGAATATCTTTGGCGGCTAGCTCGTGCATCTTGGCTTCGATTTTTTCCAGGTCTTCACTTGTGAAAGGCTCTTCGCGCATGAACTCGTAGAAGAAACCGTTATCGATAGGCGGGCCGATGCCGAGCTTTACCTTGGGATACAGCTCCATCACCGCCGCAGCCAGCAAATGCGCGGCCGAGTGGCGGAAGACCTGCACCGCGTGAGGATCCTTCGCAGTCAGGATGGAAATTTTTGCGTCCTGCTCCAGCGGGCGCGAGAGATCCACCAACTCGCCGTCAGCGCGCGCGACCAGGGCTTCTTTCGCCAAACGCGGCGAAATCTGGTGCGCGATTTGCGCCGAGGTGGTGCCGCGCGGTACCTCGCGGGTGGCGCCATCCGGCAACGTGATTTGAACGGTGTCCATGCTGCTGTTTATTCTCCAGCGGAAACCAATAGCTTACTGGCGTGCGCAGAAGCGGTCAAGGCGAGAGCGAGAGAGGGGAAGGGCGCCCAACTCCGGCGAGGTTCAACCGGGGGCCCTTTCAGGCGCGGGCAGCCGAAGCGCGCGGGAAATCGCCGATCATGACCTCTTCTTCGCGGATGATGGGGAACCCTTGCGAAAACGCCATAGCGCGCGCAAGCGCCGCATAGAAGAGGACATTGCTTTCACTCTCCTGGAGCGCCTGCTGGGAGTCCCAGAACGTCATCACGCGCAGGTCCGGAGGATTCGATCCCTCCACGCGCAAAACGAGGAGGGCCTGGAATCCTTTGCGTTCGTGCATGAGGGGCCTCGCGGACTCTAGTGCATGGACGAATTCATCGAGCTTGCCGGGCTGAACTGCGAATTGCGTAACGCGTGCGTGCATGGCGCCTCCTGCGATTGCGGGGATTAAGGCCTGGGTTGCCGAGGAGTGTAGCGCCAAATGTCCGCCGAGGAAAGGCCGTGATGCGTTGGCGTCAGGATTTGGATTTTCGCGCGCCTTCGAGCATGTCCCAGGCGGCGTCGGGCAGGTCCACGAAGTCGTTGAATTCGCCAGCGCCGCGCAGCCACAGGCCGCCGTCGATCACTACGCATTCGCCATTCACGTAATCGGCCTGTTCGCTCAAAAGATAGACCGCGAGGTTGGCCAGCTCCTCATGGCGACCGAATCTTTTCATCGGATGATGATTTTTCGCGCGCTCTTCGAATTCCTTCGACGGCAGCAAGCGAGAGAATGCGCCTTCGGTGGGAAACGGTCCCGGCGCAATCGCATTCAGCCGGATGTGGTAGCGCGCCCATTCCACCGCGAGCGAACGCGTCAGCGCGAGTACGCCCGCTTTAGCGCACGCGGAAGGAACGACGAAGCCCGATCCGGAATTCACCGCGGCGTAGGTGGTCACGATATTCAGAACGTGTCCGGGCTGCTTCTTGGCTATCCATTTTCGCCCCAGGGCCAGCGTGCAGAAGAATGTGCCTTGCAGCACGATGCCTACTACCGCGTTGAACGCGTTCGGTGAAAGTTTTTCCGTGCGTGCGATAAAATTTCCGGCGGCGTTGTTGATCAGCGTGTCCACGCGGCCGAATTCCTTCTCCGCCGCTTCGATGGCTTTTTCCACTGCGTCGAAATCGCGAACGTCTGCCGAGAAGTAAGCAGCTTTTGCGCCCGCCGCTCGAATCTCTTCGGTGGTTTGTTTCAGCGGCTCCTCACGCCGGCCGACGATAAAGAGGTTCGCTCCCAGTTCCGCAAATCGCAGCGCCATCGAACGGCCTAATCCCGTCCCGGCTCCGGTAATGAAGATCGTGCGGCCTTTCAGCAAATCTTTTTGAAACATGGACTGCCTCCGAAATGCCGGACTAGTGAGCCGCGGGCAAAAATTCCTTGGGCAACGGCGTATCGGGAGTTTCTTCTTGCCAGAAGATTGTCACCACCCACCAGCGGGCGCCGTCGAAGAACAACTGAAAACTATTAATGCCGCGCGCGAACGGCTCCGCGTCTTTGCCGTCGTGGCGGGATTCGTAGGTGCTGAAGACTTGCATGATGTTGCCGTAGCGGTCGGCGTGCCGAGATGCTTCTCTCTCGAAGAAGCCGTTCTTTTCAAAATAAGGGCCGGCACGGGAGACGTAATCCTCCGGTGTGAGCACGCGCGCCCCGAGACTGCCGTCTTTTCCCTTTTGAACTGCGATCAGTCGCGCGCCGGGAATAAACAGGGAGCGGAAGCGATCCCAGTCGCGTATTCCCGGCGGGCCTGAAATCACGTCGTAGGTTGCGGCAAGGATCGCGTCCGGCGATGCAACATCTGCCGGTTTTGCCGCTGGCGCAGCGGCTGGAGTTGCGGAAACTTGCTGAGCTTGCGATTGTGCTTGGGACGGCTGAGATTGCGTTTGCGCCGTAGCGGACGTCACTGCCACAACGAGAATAAAAAGGAGAAGAGAAGCTAGCTTCGAACCTGACATTAAACCCTCCGGCGACTCACCGCTCCAGCCCCCAAGCCGCAGGCGCGCAGCTTAAACCCGGGCAGCCACACAATTCCACAATATTCTCACGACCTGACGAGCCTAGAAATCTACGTGGAAGCGAAGGGCGGGGACGAAGACGGGGCCGCGATCCTTGTTGTAGCCGGGGTTGTTGATGTGCTGAATGTCGAAGGAAGCAAAGAAGCCGCGCCAGAGATGCGCGGTGTAAAAGCCCTCGAAGATTTTTTCGTGGCCGTAATTCAGCGCGCCGTCGCCGAGAAGAAATCCGCGCCCGCCGAGCGCGAGATATTCCTGGTGGGCGGCGACTATGCCGTTCATCACGAACGCCGCGCCGGCGCGGTCGTTGCGCCTCTTCCATTTTTCGCCTTTGGTGAAGACGCCGAGTTCGAGCGTGCGGTCCACTTCGGTGTAGGCGAAGGATTCGTTGCGGCCGTCACCCCAGCCAAGGCGGCCGAAAACACCGAGCTGCGAAGTAAATTCCTGCTCGAAGTTCAGACCGAAGCCATATTTGTGGCGCCCCTGCTGCCGGGTGGAAATAATGTCTGGCACGGGCGTTTCACCGTTCTTGAAATCACGGATGGCTTCCTCATAATTTCCCATGTTGGCTTGGTTCAAGTAACTGAGCAGGCGTACGGTGCCGGCGCGATGCAGGAAGCGGTTCCCAGCGGCGACAAATTCAAGATTCTCGGCGCGCGCTCGCGCGAGGTCGGCATCGAGAAAGATGCCATTGGCGATTTTGGGCATGAGCGCCACGCCAAAGCGCACGGTGAACCAATGGTCGTCGTACTCCAGGATGGCGCCATCGGTGTACCCGCGCGTGTTCGCGGCGTAGTCGTACGCGCCATTGTTGTCCACGGTCCAATTCAGAAATTGCAGATGGCTGTCGGTACCCCAGGAATTTGCGTCAAAGAAATCGACTAGGCCGAACTTGCCGATGCGGAACTCAAGGCGGCGAGCCGGTAAGGAAGTGGCGAGGCCAAAGGTGGTGGGTCCGCGCTCAGCGGAAACATGGTCGTCGCTGAGGGGGATGATCTGGCGCACCATCGCGCGCGCGAGATAGGGAACAAGACCCAATTCGGGGTTGCGCACAACGTCAAGATTGGTGAACCCCGCCAATCCAAAGGCTGCGCTGAGGCCATGACCTCCGGCGCTTTCGACATCCATGAAAACTTCTGTCGTGTGCGTGAGTTCGTAACCAAGGTAAAGCGTATAAACTTTCGACGTGGCGTTCTCCGCCTCGGAGTGAAAACTGTTTGGACCGCTGTATTTCGCCGGGAAGGACGGATGCCATTGAAAGATGACGTTCGCTTGTCCCGAAATCCAGAACGGGGCGGTTTCCGAATGCGGGAAGAGCGTCAATACATCTCCGGATTCGGAACTTTCCTGAGCCGTGACCGAGGCAGGATCCTGAGTGCTCGGCGGGCTGGGATTATCGGGTTTTGAATCCTGCGCGCACGCGGTTGGCAGGGCTAAAAGAGACACGAGCAGCAGACAAAAGAGCGGGCAGCCGAATTGGACGAGAAGGCGGCGCATAGGTAAGTGGAACAGGTGCTTCGCGTGAGTTGATTTCCACGCCGGGCAGAGTAAAGCATGTTCTCATCCAAAAGCCAGATTAAAAGATGATTAAAGGGCAAAATTGCCGCCCGAAACGCCTACAATCAAATTAAGAGCAGGCATCCCAATTGCCGGATGGGGCCATCTTTAGTAGTCTCTATTGCTGCCGTTGCGCCGGCGACTTCAACCTATAGACTCAGGGGTGAGAAATTTGCGGGGACAATTTCGACCGTCTTTCTGGTTTCTGATGTTCGTGTCGATCGTCACGGTCTCGTGCGGTCAGCAAGTAAACTTTCCTACACCCTCTCTTGCATCGGTGGCGCCGACCAGCATCACCACAAGTCAGACGAATCCGTTTGTGCTAACCGTTATTGGCAACAATTTTGTGCAGCAATCCACGATCGTGTGGAACAGCACGCCCCTGTCCACGGTATTCGTGAACACGAGACAGATGACCACGACCGTCCCGCCATCGCTTTACCAAGCCCCTGGTACCGCGACGATCACGGTAGTGACGCCTCAACCGGGCGGCGGTACGACGCAGGGAATTCTCTTCGCTATCAGCCCCACGACGAGCCCGGTGCCGAATATCTCTTCGCTATCCCCTTCGGGAGTTCTGACGGGAAGCGGGGGTGTTGAGCTGAAGGTGATGGGCACAAATTTTGTGGCGCAGTCGACCGTGGCAGTGAACGGCAGCAGTCGCACTACGACGTTTGTAGATTCCACGTTGGTTGAGACGGTGCTGACCGCAGCCGATAGCATAACTCCCGGAGTTTTGCAGATTACGGTCGTGAATCCTTTAAGTCCGACGCCGGGGGGCGGTTCGTCCAATACGTTTCCGCTAAGTATTTTGAATCCGTCGCCTACCATCAGCGCAGTCTCGCCGACAAGCGTGCAGGCCGGCAGCACACCGAGCACGATAACCGTCACAGGTACCGGCTTTATCAATCAATTTTCACAGATTACGGTGAATGGTGTGCCGCGCGCGACGACTTTTGTGAGCGATACGTCGTTAACGACGCCGCTGACCGGTTCGGATCTTCTTGTGGCGGGCGTGGACCAAGTGCAGGTAGTGACCTCGACGCCCGGCGGCGGCACATCGAATACGCTGACTTTTGCGGTGAACCCCACGCACCTGCTCGGACTGCCCGTACTTGTGGACCTGGCGCCGGATGGTTCGCAGGCGAATGCCGGAATTTGCGGCGGGCTTTCGAATTGCGAGAATGGCACACTGGGGCTGAAACTCACGACCGTAGGTCCTTCGACCAGCACCACCGGGCAATACGTCGCTTTTGCATCAATTTCAAATAATTTACTTACGAACGAACCAAACAACGG
>PMTV01000053.1 GCA_003167215.1 Acidobacteriota bacterium
ACCAGCCACCACGGGCAGCGAAATCCTGCAAGTTTAAGCGCGGCTAGAAACGCGGTCAAAAGTGCTATCAGACCGAGTTCATAGTACTTGTTGTGTGTTTCCTTTACCTTTCATGCTACATTGCTCTTATGTAATCTTATAACTCTAGACTCACTTGAACGCAATAGTAACGTACAGCTCGCACACTTTTGCATTCTAAAACGGAGACTTCGGTTTCTACGGAGCCTTCGTTCTTATCCAATCAACTCTTCTCGTCCTGAGGAACGAAGGGCGAATTGTGAAGGGTGCGGGTTTTGACCTGCACTTCTGCACGCGAAAAATCTGGAAAGCCCACAGTGTGCACATCCTTGCATTCCGCATCCTGACTTCCTATCATTGTTGCGATGAAAATTTGGTTTAGAACGGGCCACGAGCGGGGCGGCGCCGAACGGGGCGAGGGCCAGGGCGGCGAGCAATCGCGCCCGGTGGGATTGCTCCGTCCCGCTATCAGGCTAATCACGTACTTACCGGCATTCTCTTTCTTGGTACGATTCTGAACATGGAGATCAAAAGAGCAGGCTCGCAAGCGTCCGTCAAGGGCCCGTCAGAGTGGTTCACTGGTACGGTCCGGATTGATCCGCTATTTCAGGCGCCCGATCCGGCACTGGTCCAAGGTGCCAGCGTAACTTTCGAGCCGGGCGCGCGGACCGCTTGGCATACGCATCCGCTCGGTCAAACTCTCATCGTCACGGCGGGCTGCGGCTGGGCCCAGCGCGAAGGCGGGCCCATCGAGGAAATCCGGCCCGGTGATGTGGTTTGGTTTTCGCCCGGCGAGAAGCATTGGCATGGAGCCACGCCGAGTACGGCCCTGACGCACATCGCGATTCAGGAAAAGCTTAACGGCAAGGTCGTGGACTGGATGGAACAGGTCAGCGATCCAGAATACCGGCTTGGGTTAATCGGCAAATGAAGAACCCCGGTTCCTCATGCACAGCTCCCGCCGCGACAATCCGGCCTAAAGCCCGGGGGTTTAGGTCCCGCAGGGTTCAGCGAGAGGAACCGGCTTCTGACGTTTCTAATCGAAACTGGCTCAAAAACAGAAGTTACAGAAAACACACGACTAAACCATGTCTAACCGGGGCCAGAATCGGTTGTCAGCGTCGCGCAAACTCAGTCGCGGAGGCTCTTTCTAATCGAGAACTTTCAACCAATCGGGATCGCTCCAATTCTCCCGCTGCGAGCACCCTGACATTTCTAACCGGTTCTGCCTCGCAAACAGAATTCGCCATAACCCATTCAAAACAAACGACGCCGTCAATTCTAACCGGTTCTAGAATTGTGAATTCCACAGGAATTCACCCAGAGCGCAGTTCGCGAAGGGCACAATACCGCCCGGGCATTGACACCTCTTTCCGCCTGGCGCAAGATGGCGCGCAATTAAAATGATCCGGCTCGAACAAGTGACCAAGCAGTACGACTTGCCCTCCGACAAGGGCGGGGAGCTGGTCGCCGCCGACCGCCTGGACCTCGACATCGCCGACGGAGAACTTTTCGGCTTGATCGGCCCCAACGGCGCCGGCAAAACCACCACGCTGAAAATGATTTGCGGCCTGCAAGTGCCCACCGCCGGGCGCGTCACGGTGAAGGGCATTGACGTTCAGCTCGAGCCCGAAGAAGCGCAGCGCAACATCGGCTACCTCGCCGATTTTTTCTCGCTCTACGACGACCTGAAAGTCTGGGAATATCTCGACTACTTCGCCCGCGCCTACAAAATGGACCCCGCCGCAATTCCCGCGCGCGTGGACGAAGTCATCCGCCTGATGAATCTGGAAACCAAGCGCGACGACTTGATCCACGGCCTCTCGCGCGGAATGAAACAGCGCCTCGGCATCGGCCGCGCCATTATTCACAACCCGCCGCTGCTGGTCCTGGACGAGCCTGCCGCCGGCCTGGACCCCAAAGCGCGCGTGGAGCTGAAAGTCCTGCTGAAAGAACTTCACGCCGCGGGCAAAACTATTTTCGTCACCTCGCACATTCTTTCCGACCTGGAAGAAATCTGCACCTCCATCGCCATCATGGAAAAGGGGCGCTTGCTGCGCATCGGCAAGCTGGAAGAAGTGATGCGCGACGGCAAAGCTGTCCGCCGCTATCGCCTGCGGCTGGCCGAGCCGGGCTTCGGACTGGCCATGTGGCTCGCCGGACGCCAGGGAATTACCGGCGTGGTCTCCGAACCCGCCAGCGCGCAATTCGCGCTCGATGGCGGTGACGCCGCGCTCGCCGAACTGGTGAAGGACCTAGTCGCCGCGGGTGCGCCAGTCTGCGGCGTCCAGGAAGTGGTGGAAACGCTCGAGCGCCTGTACTCGCGCATCTCCAGCGGAGAAGTGATGTGAGCGCCTTCGCCGTGAATCCCGAATTCCTGCGCAACGCCCGCATCCAGTTGCGCCCTGGCCGCGCCATCGCCGCCGCCGTCATTTGCGCCGCCATCTCCCTGACGATTTGGTATTCGTTCGAGTCTCGATCCGCCCAATCGGTCGCCGTGGACGCAATCGAGATGTTCAAATTCATTCTGCAAATGCAAGCCTTCGTATTGCTGGTCGGCGGCGGAATCTACGAGCTTCTTTCGGTTCACCGCGAAAAAGAGTTGAACACTTTCGATTTCCAGCGCGTCACGCGGCTCACCGCCTTTGAGCTTGCTGTGGGAAAACTCTTCGGCGCGCCGATTCTTACCTACCTGATTGTTTTGTGTTTTATGCCCATCGCTATCTTCGCCGCAGTTGTGGGGCATGCTCCACTTGTGCTGGTAGTGGAGGCGTACGCCATTCTGCTGGTGGGTTGCATTGCGTTTCACGTTCTCGGACTCTTGATCTCAACGGCGTTGGGGCACGGCGTTTCTGCTATAGCGGTTCTGCCGTATTTAATTTTAGTGGTTTTTACTTCCGTCGATTTTTTTACCACCCAGGGTCCTGGTCTCTCCCCGTCTGCTTCAACCTGGACGGTTCATCAATTGAATCCGTTCGCCGCAACCGCGATGTTTGCGAAGGACACGCCGCGAGGTTTGAGCGATCTTTTCTTCGGAGTTTCCGTTCCTCACTTCGCCGTTCTGATGGTGATTTACGTCACGCTCATCGCGTGGTTTCTGCTCGCTATCGTGCGCAATTTGAAACGAGATCCCGCGGTTTACGAGCTGTATTCGCCCATGCAAGCTTTCGGATTCGCCATTTATCTGAACTTGCTGATGCTCGGCTTCTTCAATTGGAAAGCGCCTCTTGGCCCGCCGTACATGGTGGACGGCCAGATAACCGGCTTTGCGGCTTTTCCCGCTCGTTCAGTCGAGACCATGCTTCTGGCTAGTAGTTTTTGGCTCTTCGCCTTGCTCGGAATAATTCTGCTGCGCAAGCGCGAACAGGTTAGGCGGAGAATCCAATCATTGGGCGAAGGAGCGGCGGGCATCTGGGCCGCGCTTTGGCCCGCTCCCTATGTGTTCGCCGGCATGATCGCCGTGGGAATTGCGATTGTGGAGCTTATCCGCGTTTACCGGAATCCTGCGCCTAATGAATGGGATTGGGGGCTTGCGACCGCGACCATCGCCTTCTACACGCTGTGGGTGGCGCGGGACTTGCTGTACTTGCAGTGGATGGGTCTGCGCCGCACGCGGCGTCCGCTTGGCTCCGCCATAATTTATTTGCTCGTGTTTTACACTTGCACCGGCATCATCTTTGGAGTGGCTCACGTTTTGCTGCGCCAGTCCTCCGCGCCGTATTCGGCCATGCTGATTCCGTCCGGCATTTCGTCGCTCTCCATTGAGGAGTGGACGGCTAGTTACCAGATATGGCTGGTGGTGCCGGCAGTCCTTGCCGCCCAGGTGCTGCTGTTCGCTTTCCTCCAGCGGCAAAAACTTCGCGAATTCATCACGCCGGCCGTCGTGGCCCCGGTCGTTACGCCGCGCAAACCCAGCCTCATGACCCGCTGAAAATGACCGCAAACTCCCAACTCGCCCCCACAAATCCTTGGCGATCACTGGAACATGGGGCAGGGCCCGCTTTTCGTAGCGCCGGGCTCGTCTTGTGATCCCGCAGGAATTCACCCAGAGGCCTTTGCGAAGGGCCGGCTCTTTTGGTTTTCGTATCCGATCGGCAACCCGCCGGCGGGACGCCGGCGCTACAAAACCTTCCCGGGCGTACCGTCCGGGGTTACGGCTGCACCAAATTGTTGCGGATGGCGAAGCGGATTAAATCGCTGAAGCTGTCGAAATCCATTTTGCGCATGATGTGGTTGCGGTGGCTTTCCACCGTGCGGGTGGAAACGCCGATCGACGCGGCCGCTTCCTTGTTGCTTTTTCCGCTGGCCAAAAGCTGCACCACTTCGAGTTCGCGTTGCGAGAGCGGAGCTTCGTCCGGCACGCCGTTGGATCCCGTACCGCGCGTATCGCGGACGAAACTTTCCGCCATGGTGGCGGCCAGTTTGCCGGTAAAAAACGGCTTGTTGCCCTTGATGTGGCGCACTGCGGCGAGCAGCTCGCCGTCCGCGTCGGATTTCAGAACGTACCCGCGCGCGCCGCAGCGCAGCACTTCCCGCGCAACCTCCTCGGAAAAGTGCATGGTCAGGATCAGCACTTCGGTGGACGGCGATTGTTCGCGAATCATGCGGGCCACTTCCAGGCCGTTTTTTTCCGGCATAGTGAGATCGAGCACAACCAGGTCCGGCCGCTGCTTGATCACGTAATCCATGGTGGTCACACCGTCGGCCGCTTCCGCGCATACTTCTAGATCCGGCTGGGACTCCAGCAGCGAACGGATGCCGCGGCGCACGATCGAATGATCGTCGGCTACGAGAATCTTGTAAGTTCTCGGCGCCGCCGGTGCTGCCCCTGTGGTTGAAGTTGCCGCTTCTTTCGCCATTTTTCCCTCGCGTACCGAGATTGTGGCCGTCTCCCGCCCCGCCTTTCGCTCCAGCGCTCCCGCGCTCCCGCCCTTCGCCTCGGCCTTTCGCTCCGCGCCTCACCCCGCCTTTCGCTTCGCTCAGGACAAGCGGGCGCTACTGCTGCTGCGAATCTTCGGGCGCGGGGAGCTCTACCGAGACGGTGGTGCCGCGACCGGGCTTGCTTTTTATTTCGAAGGTGCCGCCGAGCTGTTTCACGCGCTCGCACATTCCGGCGATGCCGATGCCCAACGGGGAATTCCAGCCCGTGGCCGCGGAAGGCTGCGCCATCCCGACGCCCGCATCTTTCACCGCGATCCGGATTTTTCCGCCGGCGCGTTGCAGGAGAATCACCGCGACGGGAGACTTGGAATGGCGGTGAATGTTCGTAAGCGCTTCCTGCACCACGCGAAAAAGCGCGATTTCGGTTTCCTTGGGCAAGCGGCCGAAGTCTCCCCTGCTGTTCACTTTCACCTGAATGCCGCTGCGCTCTGCAAATCCCGAGGCATACCATCGCAGCGCGGAGCCAAGTCCGGCTTCTTCGAGCAACAGCGGGTGCAGCAGGTAAGAGACGGTGCGAACCTGGCGAATGACGGCGTCGGCAAAATCGCGCGCGGATTGCAGGAATTTCCTGCCCACGGTGTTGCGCTTTGGCAGTGTGTCGCCCACGCGCGCGAGCGACATTTTTAGCGCAGCCATTTCCTGCGAGACGGTTTCGTGCAAATCGCGCGCCATGCGGCGATGTTCTTCGTCGCGCAAAGTGAGCAACTGGTCGGACACGCGCCGCAGTCGCTCCTCGACGTTCAGGCGGTCGGTGACGTCTTCGGTCACTCCCACCACGCGGACTACGCGCCCTTCGGAGTCGCGCAGAGGAAAGCCCCGAGCGTGAAAATGGCGCAAGCCAGCGGACGAGAGGCATCGAAGGTCGTGCTGGAAAGGTGTCCCGTCTGTTATCGCCCCTTGCATACGCTTCTGGGCCTCGGCGACATCGTCGGGATGGACGTTCGGCGCGATGTTTGGAAGATCGTTCTCGCATTTTCGGTAATCGACGCCGAGAATTCGATAGAGATTGTCGGAACACAAAACTGTTCCCAGGTTTGCATCCACTTCCCAGCTTCCCATGTTGACGAGCTGTTCGGCTTGCGCCAGCAGCGCCTGGCTTTTGCGCAGTTCGTCTTCCGTCTTTTTTTGAGCGGTAATGTCGTGAGCCAGCAACGAAACCGAAGGGCGCTTGCCCAAGGTTCGGCCGACCGGCAGCACACGGGCGTAAAACCAGTGGCGGCCGTCTTCCAAGTCCACGGGAAATTCGATCCCATCGGCCTGGTGGGTCGCGATCACACGGTGAAGAACCTCGCTAAACGGGAGGAAAACGTCTTCGCCCAAAACCTCCATGGCATGCCGACCGATAAAGTCCGTCTGGTGCCCGATTTTGAGAGGCTGGCGGGAGCTCCACATTCCTAAGAACCGGCCGTCTGTGTCGAGCTCAAATAAAAACTCGTCGAATACTTTCGCCAACACGGCCAGCGGGCGCGACGCTGTCGCCAGCGATTCGAATCCGTCGTAGCGGGAATTATAGGCCAGAGCAAAATAGGTTCGGCGCGGGAAGCGCTCGCCTTTGGCCTCTTGAGCTGACCCGAGTTGAAGTTCGCCCCAGGGAGAGTGGTCATTATTTAGAGAAAGCTAAACACAACTCCGACCACAAACGCCTCGCTCGCGCTTGGATCGGTCAAATTCAGTTGCGGTGTGGAATTCGAAGCCCAGGATTTCGTTTCCAACGGCGTGAATTTCCTCTCTCGTAACTTGGATTGTCAAGTAATTTGTGTTTCACAACGGGAAGGACGGCATCTGTAAGTCGTCAGAGCTACGTGTTTCATTTTGGAACTAGAACTATTGCTGAATGCTTCGCGGAGTTGCGTACCGACCGCAAAACAAAAGCCGTAATGTTGCGAATTGAAACAACTATCGCGATGATTATATTTGTTCGCCAAAGCTGGAAGGGTCAGGGAATGTTGCTAATGTTTCTCCCACGGTCCCCCGATAAGTAAATAGGGAATGGACGGTCAACATCTCTCCAGAGCTGCTTGCAGCATCGAGACAAAAGTGCGGCAGGCGGTTCTGGGGGGATGAAGATTTGTGGCCGGTTTTGTACGTTTGAGTTTGTGGAAGTGCGCGTTTGCAGCGCCGTCTGCCAAACGCCGGATTCGTTCCGATTTGACCGTTTTGCATGGACTTCAGACAGCGAAACGCTCAAGCGAGTTGGCACCGATATGGGCCGCCCGTTCCCCGCCAAAAGGGGAAGCTATGTGCGCCTCCGCGGTTCGCATTCTTGTCGTGGGTCACATGTCCGCCAGCACTCTGGCTACACTGCAACGACTTGAACGGGATGGCTGGAACGCTTATTCCGTAAGCAGCATCGCCGAAGCAGAATCTGTGCTGAAAACGATTCGATTCGATGTGATTCTCGCGGGCGAAAGCATCGGTGACGGCAGCGGCTACGACTTAGCCGACGTGGTTTTGGAGTGTGGCGCGACATTGCTCGTTTCCGTTGCGCTCTCGGAAGCTTCGCTGTGGCTGCCGGTAGTCCAGCGTGGAATGATGACTCTCGGCGACCGGGCGCTGAACTCTTCCAAGTTGCAATTGGAAATCACACAGCTATTGGACAAACCCGTCCGCACGCAGGTGTCAATCTCGTCCGGCAAAGCACCCGGCTGGGTTGCCGAAACATCGCCGCGCGAAACACTTTCCGCTGCGGACCCTCGTGTAGGCCCGGGCGAAAGAAGAGGACGCTCCGCGCAGGGAAGTGCTGCGCCAAAAAACTCCCTGCCGCTGCGACGCCGATCGGCGGGAGCAGCATTAATCTCCATTCCTAACGATGCCGGGCTCGAGCTCGAACCCGCGAAAGCTCGCGGAGTCCCGGGCGACGTTGCCGGAGAACAGTTTCGCCGGCATCCCGCTCGCACACTGAATCGTCATTGAGCGGCGTGAGCATTTGACGTCAGGAGCATTTGGCATTTATTTAACAGTGAGAGGCACTATGAAGCCATTCGCATCAGGGACGCGCACGGTCCCGTCGCAGAAGCACTTGAAACTCGCGCTGCCCTCCGCCGCGCTGCGCGAATTCGTTCCGCTGTCCGATTTGACGGAGGCGCTTCTTTGCGCCTACGACGGAGTGGCGCGCCGGGCCTATGAGAAATTCATGGATCGTGGCGCGCGGACGGGCAGCGAACTCGAAGATTGGCTGGACGCCGAACACGAGGTGCTGGGCGAGATGCAAGTGGACGTCGCGGAGTGCGGCGGGTACGTAAGCGTGTTGGCATCGCTGCCGGGATACCGAAGCGCGCAAGTGATCCTGGGCATCGAGCCGCGCTGGCTTCTGATTTTCGGCTGTCAAGAGTGCAAAGATCGCGCGGACACGTCCGGGTTGGTGCGTGCGCTGGACCCGCTGCGAGGGCCGCCGCGGATGGACGCGGCTGCTCTTGCCGTCATGTGCGTCCATGCGTGCCGCGAAGAAGTCTCAGCGCGGCACGCCGATTCGGCGCATCCCGCACCGAACCTTTTTTGCATCCAGGAATTACCCGCGGAAGTAGATCCGGCCCGGTGCAGCGCGATTCTTTCGAACGGATTACTTGGCATACGCATCTCCAAGACCTCCGGGGAAAAAACTGCACCGGACAAGAGCCTCTCGACCTCGTAGGCGCAACCCGCCGCGCTACGAAACCGGTTCAGGCTAGATTACCGCGCCGGGTGAAACTCTTTGCCAGCCACCACCATAAAATAATTCCGGCGATGAATGACGCGAGGCTGCCGGCCTGTGCGTTGGACATTCCGAGGAAGGAGCGGGGATTGATGCGGATGAATTCCACCAGGAAGCGGGCCAAGCCTGTGAGCACCAGGTAGGCGGCGAAAACGGAGCCGGCGGGAAGTGGGTTGTTGCGCAGCGCGCTGCGCTGGCGATCAAACATGCGCCATAGAAACCAGGCGATGGCGCAGGCCACGATCAATTCGTAAATCGGCGTGGGATGCACGCGCTGCGTTGTCGGAACGAGACCGTTCGGGAAACTCATGCCCCATGGGAGGGAAGTGGGGATGCCGTAGTCACCGTCGCCCGAGAGGAAGCAGCCGATGCGTCCGATGCCGTAGCCTAAGGCGGCGGCGGGCGAGCCTGCGTCGAGCAGAGTGAGGAGCGGGATGCGCTGGCGGCGACCGACCCATACGAACGCCGCGAAACCTGCGAGCAAACCTCCGAACCAGGCAAAGCCGTAAGGACTAATGAGCAGCGCGAGCGGATGGGCGAAAAAATCAGTTGGGGATTCCAGCAAGTGATAAAGCTTCGCGCCGGCCAGACCCACCATGCATGGAATGGCGACGAGCAGTTCGGCTTCGGCGTTGGCGGATTTGGACGAAGCTGCGCCTGCTGAGTTCGAGGCGTGCTCTTTGCCGGACGATGCGAGGCCGCGGCGTTCGAGGTCGGCGCGCAGGACGAAAAAAGCAGCGAGCATCGCGCAGGCGACCATCAAGCCAAACGTCGGAATGGTGAGAGGCCCGAGATGGAGAAAGGGAATCACGTAGCGAAAAATAATTCAGACAATAGTTTACAGTTTTGGAGAGGCAAAACCACGGCATTCCGGCGATATGGGGATGGTCTGATTCACGGCTTGATTTCAAATGCGATTGGATGCATCTTTACGCCGCTGCGCGCTTCAGGCGAGAGCTGCACGAATGAATCCAATCAAGTTGCACTATAGCGAACCTCTGATTCGCAGGGCTGTTAAGACGTTCTGGTTTCGGGTCACAGGATGGCGATTGTTTACTGCGCTATTCCTTTTGCTCGCGTTCCTTGTTTATTCGATTGTCGCCGGAGACCGCTCGTGGTCTGTCGGCGTGACGGGCAGCGTGCTCGCAATAGGCGTGATTTTCTCAGTCACACTGTACGTGGTGCACTACAGGGCATCCGTCGGGCGCTTCCGCAGTATGCACACCCCTGAAGCAACGTTGGAAGTTGGTGACGAGAGGTTTCGTATGACGAGTGACGTTGGCTCTTCGGAAATGAGGTGGGACATTGTGACCGAGATCTGGCGCTTCCCGGAGTTCTGGCTGATGTTTTTCTCACGCGCACAGTTCGTTACTCTTCCCCTAGCTGACCTCGACGGAGAGGCCCGTGAAGTGATCCTCGGCCGTGTGAAATCCCATGGCGGCAAAGTCCGATAATATTGAAGCTAAACGACTCCGATTTGCTGCTGGACGCTTTGGCGGAATTGCTGGGGATGGGCGATCATGACGAAAGATTCCGGGGTGCCTCCGGTGCCGCGGACGACTACGGAGCCGTAGCCGAGCATCCTGCCGAGAAAAGTTTCCTGTACGGCGATGCTTTCGACCTTGTTCAGCACCATGTCGAGAGTCCTGCGGCTGGCCATGCCCGTCTTGATCAGCACGCGGCGGTTGGTTACGGCCATTTCCGTTGCGTTACGTTTTGCCAGGCCGTAGGCGAAGATGATCAGCGCAATCAGCAAGAGCGCCGCGCCGATCGCGGCCAGCGCCTCAGGGCCAATCGAGTTGAGCTGCTGAACGCCGCGGCCGTTTTTCTCGGCGACGGCGTCGGCCAGAATCATGGCACCCGGTACGCCCAGCAACAAAGTGACCAGCACGGGGCCGATCAAGACGACCCAGTGGTGCCGCGTCTCAAACAGCAGCGTCTCACCCGGAACCAGGCTTTTCGTTATGTAACTCATCGCGCCCTTTAGGGGCCAGAGTGGCCCGCTTCATAATGGGGTTCGTAACGCTGAACGAATCATACGTTACCTGCTCGGCGTGCGGCGTAAATTCTAAACCAAAAGAGCGGCCCTTCGTAGCGTAGGCCAAGCAAGACGCCCTTCTATTCCGGAGATATCTGGGCTGCAGATTCAGGCGCAGAGCGAAACCTCGCGCGCGAAGGGCTATACAGGCCGGCCCAGGGGTTTTCGCGTCCCATGATTAAATCGGTGAGAAGTATTCCGGCGATGGTGCCGTGCGTAAGGCCCATACCTGAATCACCTGTAGCGATGTACACGTTTTCTTCATCGCCGGGACTGCGACCGATCAGGGCAAGGCCATCGATGCTGTTCATCACTTGCCCGGACCAATGAAACTCCGGCTCGGCGAGAGGCCCGAAGCGGCCTCGCGCCCAACTGCGGAGGCGCGCAAAACGGTTCTCAAGGTCTTCGGGCTGGCCTGCTTTGTGATCTTCGCCGCCGAGGATCAAGAGCTGGCGCTCGCCAAGATGGTCGTTCATCCGCTGCAAGCGCACGTAATGGAACGGATCCTCGGTATCCCAGTACAAAGCGTTGGGAATTGAATTCGCACGAATGGGGATGCCGATTACATAACTGCGGTAGGCAGTCTGTTTGGCGTGAAGGCTCATGCGGTGATTCGCAGGTGTGTTCGTGGCGACTACGACGGCACCAGCCGAGACTTTCCGTTTATTCGCTGTAAAGACTTCCGCGGTCTTACCTGATTTTATTTTTCGCGCTTCGGTTGCGGTATAGATTCGGCCGCCATAGCGCTTGAATGCGGCGGCCAATCCGGCCACGTACTTTAGCGGGTGGAATTGCGCCTGGCGCTGAAATTTAAGGCAGGGGCCAAGTTGCAGATGGGACGGTGCGTGCTGGACTTCTTTCACGTTGACGCCCGCGCGCCGGGCAGCCTCGAATTCCAGGTGCAGGTCGTTCTCTGAATCATGGGGGCCAAGAAACAGGTATCCGTCAACTCTTTCAAAACGGCAGTCAATGTGTTCTTTTGCGACGATAAAATCAATTCGCGAAATCGCCGAGGAGTGGCTGTGAGCGGCGAGGCGCGCTCCCGTTTCACCGTGAAGGCTTTCAATCTTGCGATAGCCGACGTCCAGAGCGTTGGAAAGATGGGCGCTGGTGTGAGAAGTTTCGCCGCCGCCGATTTTATTTTTTTCCAACAGGACCACGGACTGGCCCTCGCGAGCGAGCAGGTAAGCGGTGGTCAAGCCGGCGATTCCGGCACCAATTACGCAGACATCGGCGTGAACATTCTGCTCGAGAGAAGGCGAGGGAAAAGGCGCCGCTGTGGCGCACCAAGTGGAAAGGCCGCGCATGGCTACAGACGAGCGCGGGTTTAGAACTTTGTCGGACGAAGATTTACGTTTGCGAGATTTCGCAGACGCGGCTTTGCGCGCCATAAACGGCGTTCCCCCTCGGATGCTCGTTGCTTAGCCTGCCGTTTTCACGCCCGGTTCACGTGGCGAACGGGCACTGATGCTGCCCTAATCCGCTACTAGTAGCGGACTTCGATAACGATTCTTCGTTGCACATGGAATAACTTCGTATTACAGACCGAGTACGCGCGGCCAATTGTCATTGGATTGCGCATACGCTCGCAGATGCGAAACGATCGCTTGCTTTGCGCGCCATGCGCAGCCGCCCAGGCCGGGGAGCCTCGCTGCGGTCTTAGTTGCGCGGAGGGTTGCCAAAGGTTGCTAACTAGTAACTAGCGAGGTAGGTGTAGGAGGTGTACTAGAGCACGAGCGCGGGACTGTGGGAGAGGAAGAGCGGGCGGCGTGGCGAAAAACCGGGCAGCACCGGAGTGTGCTTAATTGAACAGACGCCGTGGTTTGGAGCCAGCTACGATGATTGTCGTCTGCAAATTCAGACAGCCTGCGTATAGGCGAGTTCATCGGGTTTATCGGCGCTCGAGGCCGAATTCCGTGTAACTAAGTTCGACCACTTGTATCTAAGCTACTAGGAGGCTTTCGATGCTACTGCTCATCATTATTTTGGTCCTGTTGTTCGGTGGAGGCGGCGGATACTACGGCTACTCGCGATGGGGAACCGGCGGCGGCCTCGGAATCCTCGGCACCGTTTTGCTGATCGTATTGGTTTTGTACCTGCTCGGAGCTGTACGTTTTTAAGAACACAAACCACAGTTGGGAGGCCATCATGAAGGACAGCACGAAGGACCAAGCAGAAGGAAAGCTGCACGAAGTGAAAGGCAAAGTGAAAGAGGCCGTGGGACGCGCTACCAACAATCCGAACCTGCAAGATGACGGTACGGACGAAAAGGTAGCGGGCAAAGTCCAAAAGAAAATCGGCCAGGTAGAGAAAGTCTTCGAAAAGTAGCAGCAAAGCTCTGCGCGGCGGGGCGTCCTCCCCGAAATAGGACGCCCGCGCTGCGAAGCTTGCTCCGCAAAAAATCCCCATTGAGTTCAGACACCTCCGAAGGTTCTTGTAACGCTTGCCCGGATAACGCAAACGAGAGAGAATGAGCGCCGTCGTAATGTTTCATTTTTGTACTTACTCGATCTGAGACTTGGGGGAGGATCGTCGTGACTGAAAACCAAACGGAGCAGAAAAGCAATTTGGTGATTCGTGTGCCGGTATCCGCGAACGCCTACGTGTCGATTTATTACGTGAGCAGTGACGCGAAACAGATGAACGATCGCGAGTGGTGGCACCTGAAACAAGTAGTGGAACTGGCGAGCAAGGTGTTCGTGAAGCCCGAAGACCGGGCGCAGGCCGCAACAGCCGGGGCCTAGTTTTGTTTTGGTCTTGCGCGGCATGGCGGGGCAGCGGCAGCCATGCCGCTTTCCGCGTACGCAAGAAAGTTTTCGCCTACTTCTTGAACGACCACCACGGCGACGGCATCGTTTCGGTGTGCGCCAAAGTCCTGCCTGGGGATAACACCGCGCTGATCGCGGCACAGCCTGCCCGATTTTATATGCCCGCATATATTGGACCGAGAGGCTGGGTAGCGCTGCGCCTGGACCGGGGTGCGATCGACTGGAAGGAAGTTGCCGAGCTGGTGGCAGGAAGCTACCAGCTCACTGCGCCGAAACGCCTCGCCGCCAAACAGTGAATTTGCTACGCGGTTCGGGACCGCAACTCGAAACGGACCAATGGCAAGAGGTTCCGGGGCCTTGTGTGGACTCCCGTGTGAAGCGAAAGGTTGCGGACGCGCGAAGGGTGCGCGAAGCGGTCTAAACGCGGTATGCTGGGCGAGATTATTATGCCGCTTGAGATTTCAATCCGGGAGTCTGAAGATGTCACGATTGTGGATCTTCAGGGAAGAGCGACGATCGGGGCGAACACCGATCTATTGGACCATCAACTGCGAAAGTTGACTGCCAGCGGAGTGCGTAAAGTGCTGGTGAATCTGGCGGGCCTGACGATGATGGATAGCTCGGGCATCGCGTCTATCGCGGGGACTTATGTCGGGCTCACGCGCGAGGGCGGGAGCCTGAAGTTACTGCGCCCGAGCGATCGAGTGCGGGAAGTGCTGGCGGTGATGCGTATATTGAACTCTATTCCCACATTTGAGAACGAAGCCGAAGCGCTGGCGAGCTTCCGGTTGGCCAGCCGATCTGCAACATCCTGATGGATCGAACTTCCGCACAAGTACCCTCGAATTTCATCCATAGCTTGAGTGAATCCGGTGTAAAGGTACAGAGCGCGCCATGGACCGGGAATTGTTTGCCGGATCGGTAAATCGCCGGCGAGACGCTCTTGGGCTTCGCTCAGGACAAGCTGGCGCTACCCTTCGGGACGCCGCTGTGGTGTGAATTCCTTCGGAATTCACGAAAAACCGAGAGCCGCAGGCGGCTATGGATGAAAAGGGGAATGAACGGTATGCTATCAAGTGGAACACCGGATTCAGCAACGTACCGGTGATCGAAATCAAGGCAAGGAGGAAAAGTTGCACTCTTACTCAATTAGTTTCGAATACCAGGATCGTCAGAACGGAGCGACAAAGAACGAAGTCAAGATGGAAGGTTCGACTATTCCCGTGGTGATCGGCAAAGCGGCTCGCGCTTTCTTCAAAGGATTAGATCGCAAACAGCGATTTGACGCGAACAAGGGATTAACGATTTCCTGCACGCGCGAGGCAGGTGGCGAGAACGAAGGGACATAAGCGCGCGGTGGACGAATCCGGTTCGGCACAGGACGGGGTGAAATGCTCGAAGTGCGGAGCAGCGCTGGTGCTTCGGCCTGTTCCCGGTGCAAAACAATTTCCCCGGCGATGGGAGTGTCCGCAGCACGGATGGGCGGCAGAAAATCCGCGGCCCATCCGAATGCGATTTCATAAAGACAGACCGGACTGGTGAGGAAGTCTTTAGACGCGAGACATTCCCAGCGCCGGATCAGTCTGAGCGCGCAAACAGAAAAGAGCCGGCCCTTCGCAAAGGACTCTGGGTGAATCCCTTCGGGATTCACAAGACGGGCCCGGCGCTAGGAAAAACTTGGGCGCCTTTCGCTTTTAAGTTGTGGGCTTGCGGCGCTTTGGGGATTTCGGAGCGCTTTTGACGGCTGGCGCGAGTTTTTTCTTCGCACTTTTAGCCGCTGGGTCGCCGGTGGTGGCTTTCTCGACGTCGCCGCCGCCATCGCGAGCGATGTCCGCGAGGAGGCGCTTGCTACTGATGGAGCGCGGTTCTTCGATGGTGATCTCGCCAGTGGAGGCGTATTGATCGCGATGTTTTATGAGCAGCCAGGATTTGCCGGAACTCCGACCGTAGCCGTGCGTGCGCACGAGCACCCACGAACCTTTTAGTTTTTTCCCGCGCAGAGTGAACTTCAGATCGCCTTTTTGTATTGCAGCGTCCACGTCTTCCACTTCAGGCTCCCAAGTTCCGTTGTCCCAGACCATGACGGTACCGCCGCCATATTCGCCCGCGGGTATGACGCCTTCGAACTCTGCGTATTCGACAGGGTGATCCTCTACCTGCATGGCCAGGCGTTTCACCGAGGGATCGAGAGAAGGCCCTTTGGGTACGGCCCAGGAGAGGAGCGTGCCATGCCATTCGAGGCGGAAATCATAGTGAAGCTGCGTGGCGCGATGTTTCTGAACGACGTAAAGCAAATTGGGATGCTGGCTTTTCTCGCGGCTGGTTTTGCCGGAGGGTTCAGGAGAAATTCCAAAGCGACGTTTCTTTTTATAGTCTTCCAGAGTCATCGCAATCCTTGGTGGTTCGAAGTTGAGAATGAGCGTCGAGGATAGCAAGCTCCGGCTTCGGACGACAACTCCACCCTCGGATGACGACGGCGCTTCGGCGCGCGTTAGGCCGGAAGCTGTTCTGAAGTCGGATAGTGATGTTGCCGGCGGCCGACGTCGCCATCATATTTCTTCGTTGTTTTAAAGAGTTCAAAGCGGCCGTCCGCGGCGAAGACTTTCACGCGCTCGCGAAGCGCCTGCATTTCCTCCGGCTTCATGGGCTGAAAACCCTTGGCGATGCCGAGGTTTTGTTCCAGCACGCCGAGTGAATCCATTCCGCTGATGGTGGTGGCAACGGGAAGGCTCATGGCGTAACGCAGAGCATCCGAGGGAGTGGCTGCGCCGTGAGTGACGATTTCACCCGAGCCGCCCATGCTCTTCATGCCGAGGACTGCGATGCCGCGGCGATTTGCCTCGGGCATCACGTGAGTCTCAAAACTACGAAACGTAGCATCGAGACAATTGAGCGGCATCTGCACGGTGTCGAAAGGGAAGTCCTGGGTGAGCATGCGCAGATGAATTGAGGGATCCTTGTGGCCGGTGAATCCGATAAAACGCACTTTTCCTTGCTGCTTCGCGGCCAGCAGGGCCTCCGCAGCGCCGCCCGGAGCAAAAATCAGATCGGGATCGTTGTAATAAATTACTTCATGAATTTGCCAAAGGTCCAGATGGTCGGTCTGAAGGCGGCGCAGTGATTCTTCGAGCTGCTGCATGGCGACATCCTTGCCGCGCCCGTGCGTGCATACTTTGGTCATGAGGAATGCGCGATCGCGCTTGCCTTTCAGCGCTGTGCCGAGCCTCTCTTCGCTCAGGCCGTCGTGATAGTCCCAGCAGTTATCGAAAAAATTGATTCCGGCATCGAGCGCGCGCTCGACCAGCTCGCTAGCCTCATTCTGATCCTTGGTCGAACCGAGATGGTAGCCGCCAACTCCGAGAGCGGAGACTTGAACGCTGGTCTTGCCGAGCGGCCGCTGGGGAACCTGATCGGGAGGCGCGTCCTGGCGAGGTTGACCCGCTAATCCCAAATTTGGATTCACTAGCGCCGAAGCTGTCAGCACGGCCGCCCCCTTTACGAATGTTCGACGAGTGACGCCTTTTTCCTCAGACAAGAAATGGTCTCCGGATATTCTAATTTATTTCGGGATAACCGGGTAAGGGTGCCCGGTGTTTCCAGTAGCCTGGATCATTTCCTTCACTTCCGCCGATTGCAGATCGAGCGGGAAGCCATGCGCCATGCGCGCTTCGGGGTTGTCAAATTTCAGCGACACTTTGTATAACTCGAAGTGACCGTCGGTGGAAACTTCGCGGGTACGATCGCGCAAAGCCTGCATTTCTTCGGGCGTCATAGGCTGGAAACCCTGGGCGACCTTCAAATTCTGTTGCAGGACATCCGAACGCTCCATTCCCGTAATCGTGGTGGCCACGGGGAGGCTCATGGCGTACCGCAGAGCTTCTTCCGCGCTTACCGCGCCTTGCTGAATGGGTTCACCGTGGCCGCTCATAGGCTTCATGCCGAGAGGGGCGATACCGCGGCGAATGAGCTCCGGCAAAACTTGAATTTCGAAGCTATGAAAGTTTGCGTCGAAGGAATTCAGCGGCATTTGCACAGCGTCAAACGGGAAATCGGTTTGGAGCATGCGCAAATGAATTCCGGGATCCTTGTGGCCGGTAAAACCGAGGAAACGAACTTTGCCCTGCTCTTTGGCTTTGAGGAGAACTTCAGCGGCGCCACCGGGGCGCATGAAAAGAGCGGGATCGTTCTCGAAACAAACCCCGTGGACCTGCCAGAGATCGAGGTGGTCTGTCTGAAGCCTGTTGAGCGATTCTTCGAGCATCTGCAGGGCCAGGGAACCATCGCGGCCGTGGGTGCAGACTTTAGTCATCAGAAAGACTTTGTCGCGCAGGCCTTTGAGACCTTTGCCCATCCAGTTTTCACTTTTTCCGCGATGGTATTCCCAGCAGTTGTCGAAAAAGGTGATGCCGTTATCAACGGCTTCGTGGACTAGCTTGATTGCAGTTTGCTCGTCCTGGGCATCGCCGAGATGATGGCCGCCAAATCCAAGGGCGGAAATTCGCACATCGTGCCGGCCAAATTTGCGGAGGGGAATTGCACCGTCGCCGGGAGAGCCGGCAGCGCCCTGTTGGCCTTGATGAACTACAACTTTTCGATTCATGGTTGCCGATCCAGATCGGGTTTTGGTGATTGGATTCTATCTCGCAAAGTTTCCGTTTGGCAATGTGCCTTAGGCGGAGGCTTCGTTCCATACCAGCATTACTGGAGATTCGCGGGCGGTGTCGTTGTAAGGAGGACGCGGAAGCGGCGGAGAGGCGGCGGAGAAGGGCCTGGCATTCGAAGACGAACGTACGAGCGAAGGGCTTAGCGATTGTTTTTTTCGGCGCGTTTCAATGCGCGGTGACGCAATTTGCCGAGTTTTCGATTGAGGACGTTGTCGCGATTGAGGAAAGACAACACGGGGGTGCGGCGTTTTTCGATGCGGCTTCTGGCGCGTTTCAGGCGTTCATCGTTGCCGAAGAGTTCCAGGGCGGCGTCGAGGGTGTCGATGGCCTTGGAGTTCCTGCCGGCTAATTGATAGACCTCAGCCAGATTGAGATGGAACTGGGATTCCGAGCGTTTTAGCTGTACCGCGATTTCGCAAAGTTCGGAAGCTTGATCCCATTTGCGTTCGGCGCGGGCGATGGATAATCCGAGAAACGAAAGATAGTAGGGGTTTCGTTTTTCACATTCGAAAGCGCGGCGTAAAGGACCTAGAGCGGCTTGGGCGTAACCGTTCTTGAGCAGGTCAACGCCTTCCTTGAAATCAGCGACAGGACTAGGCTTCGACGGGCTTAATACTTTTTCAGTCATGCGAATTTACCGGCGTAGCTGAAGTAAGAAGCTTCCAATAGCCACTGTAGAGAAGTGGGATGCGGGAAGTCTACTGGCCTTACGGGCAGGGTGACGCAAGCGGCAACGGAGGCGGGAGGATTCGAGGGGATGTAAAACAAAAGAGCCGGCGGGACGCCGGCGCTACGAAAAGCGGCGGATTGCCCACTGTCACACCTTGACCCTGGTTCAGCGGGCGCAGCACGCTGCGCCCCTACAAGGTTCTGTTGAGGCAAAACAGTGTGCGCCACGAAGATTCTTTAATGAATGATGGGGGCGGGGGATTCGGGGGACTCGGCGTGAGGCTCGACGGGCACGGACAGAGAACGGCGATCGCGTTTGCGCCAACGCGAAAGGATGGGCGCCCAGGTCTGCTCGACGGAGCATGGCAGGGCGACCGGTTCGAGACGAACCATCAGAAGTGAGGACAAAGCCGATTTCAGGAGGCGGCGCGCTTTGGGGCTGCCGGTGAGGCGGAGGTGTTCGGTGAGGGCTTGACGCAGCCAGGCGCGCTCGGGCTCTTGGATTTCCGCGCGGCGAACGAATTCGGAATTGTAATCGGTGGCCGCGAGCGATTTGCGCAGAGCGTAGACCAGACCGCCCGTCATGCCCGATCCGAGATTGATTCCGGCGCGACCGAGCAGGATCACGATTCCGGCAGTCATGTATTCGCATCCGTGTTGGCCCAGGCCTTCGACCACGGCGAGAGCGCCGCTGTTGCGGACGGCGAAGCGTTCACCGGCGCATCCGGCAATGTAGAGTTCGCCGCTGGTGGCACCGTAAAGAAGGGTGTTGCCGGCAAGAACGTCGCCACGTTGCGAAGCTTCGGGGCCCGCGGTGATGGCAATCGTGCGGCCGCTCAAACTTTTACCAACGTAATCGTTGGCCTCGCCGGTTAGGCGGAAAGTGATGCCGGGAATGAGGAATGCGCCGAAGCTTTGTCCGGCGGCGCCGCGAAATTCGCAATGCATGGTGGCGCGGCCGAGGCCGGAGTAATCGGTACGGCGAAGAATCTGGCCGCTGAGGTGCGCGCCGACACTGCGGTCCGAGTTGGCGATGGTGAACTCGAGCGGCTTGGTAGATGCGGCATGGTTTCGGCCGACAGCGCGAGAGAGTTCGTGGTGAAGGCCTTGGCCCTCGATGAGCATGCCCTTGGACTGCGTGGCGGAGCCGGTGATGGGCGCGAGAAGGTCCGAGAAAGCTTCGGCGGCTTCCTGGTTGCGCGGCTTCAGCATATGCGCTGCGCCCATGCTCGGATGACGCGAACAAGCCGCTTGGCTGGAAGACGGACACGATCGTGAAAGACTTCGGGGCGTGCCAGCCATAGAATGCCGCGCGGACGGGCTTTAACCTTTGGGCTTCGGGAAGGCGTCGGGGCCGACGACGGCGCGAACATCGTCGTAATATTCGGGGTGCTTCACGAGAATGGATTTAATCTCCTGGGCCAGCGGGCTTTCCGAGAGCCATACTTTTTGCTGGTCGGGAAACATCGGGAGCATGAGCGGCTTGGCCTCTTGCAGCAATTGCTTTAGCCGGAGATGGTCCGCGCTTTCACTTTGAGCCATTTCGATCCCCCTATATTAGCGAACTTTTTTTAGATGCGGCAGAACCTGGGACAGACGCGAGACAAGCCGGAGAGAAGGCGGAGGTCTGTGCCGTTGGGAACACTATCGCATTTCAATTTCAGATTCAATGATTCAGGCGATGTCCGGGGAGTGACGCCCTCACAGGGCCGGTCCGCCACACCCTCGGTATCAGTGGGCCCAGATTTTGGCAGGGTCGGTCTCGAACGGATATACGTGGACCATCCAACTGAAGATTATGGGAATCCAGCGGCCGCCCGCGGCTTCGCATGCATCCTGGGCAGCGATGGAGCCGCGTAGGCCGAACTCTTTCCAATTCGCCTGCTTCACTCCTGAGGCGCCTTTCGGCGGCCAACAGAGATTCACGTGCTCGTGCCAGCGCGCGATGCTCAGCGGGATGCGTTCGTTTAGTTGATCTTCGTCAAGACGGCGCGGTGCGGTGTACATGGCGCCCTCGAGTTCGTAACCGTCGCCCACTTTTTTGTAGAGCAATGAAGTGGGATGCGCGGGGTTGAAGGTGAACTGCGCCTCCATGGCGTAGCGATAATTCGTGAAGTGATAATGATCCTGGGGAACGCCGGCGCCGAAAATCTTGAAGCCGTCGTCCAAGGCTTTGTGGTAGTCCTTGTATTGTTCGATGGCGGGGCGAAGTTTATCCAGGATTTGCTGCGCGCGCTGTTCATCTTCCGGCGAGGGTTTGCGCAAGTCGGTCATGTGCATGTGCGGACCCATGTCCATGTGCATATCGGACATCTGCTCGTTCGCGGACATCGCCGCTTGCGGAGCGGCCTTGGCGTCTTTCTGCATTTCGCCCATGTCCATTCCGGGCATATCGGATTTGGGCGGGGGCGGAGTTTGGTTCTGCTGAGCGCGGAGCAGCGGAATGCATGAGAGCGCGAATATCGCAAGCGGCAGGATCATCCAACGGTTGCTTTTCATCTTGGTCCTCGCTTAGGGCTGACTCTGACTCCAATATAAGCCCGGGATTATTCTTTTCGGCAAAATCCTATCGGGAGGGTGCATTGATGTTAAACGTGGCGGCCCATTAAAGCGGTCCGCTTCGCGCGGCTATCAAGGAAATGACACGCCATTCCGCGCCTGCGCGCTCCGGGCAAAAAGCGCGGCGCATTGAAAAAGAATCTGTGGTCGGGCCGGGAATTTTCGGAGTAGAATCGGCGCGGTTCCTCTCACAGGTCGTTTATTCGCGCTGCGCCGCTCCGGCGAGCGGCAGATTCCGAGACATAAGAACGAGTGGAGGTGTCTAGTGGCGTCAACAAATCCGACTCAAGGATTGAGTGGGGCGGCAAGCGTGGTCAAGAAAGCGAGCGGGTTGTATATCGGTATGGCGGTGGTGTTCATTATTCTGGGGATATTGGCGATTGTTGAGCCGACGGTTGCGGGGTTGGCGGTAACGATCTTGGTGG
Organism: Acidobacteriota bacterium; assembly: GCA_003167215.1. Classification (GTDB taxonomy): domain Bacteria; phylum Acidobacteriota; class Terriglobia; order Acidiferrales; family UBA7541; genus Palsa-295. The sequence continues at coordinate 21,774 of PMTV01000053.1, forward strand.
GATGGCTGCTGATTTTTGGCGGCGCGGCGCATTTGGTTGCGGCGTTCAGCGGAGGCGGAGCGGGGCGCGTGATTTGGCAGGTGCTGATCGGAATCGTGTTCATCGCGGGCGGGATTTACTATTTGACGCACCCGTTGCTGGGACTGGGAACGCTGACGCTGCTATTGGCGGTGATTATCCTGATGGCGGCGCTGTTCGAACTGATCGCGTATTTCGGATCGCGCGGTGCAGCCGGGTCGGGCTGGCTGCTGATGAACGCGATTATCACGTTGTTTCTCGGCGGGCTGATTTGGTTCCACTGGCCATCGAGTACGGTGTGGGCGATCGGAACGCTGGTGGGAGTAAATCTGTTGATGACCGGAATTTCGCGGCTGATGCTAGGCCTGGCAGCGCGGAAACTTGTGAGCGCGTAGCGATCTAGCGAAGGCCGGGCGCATTCGCCGGTCGAGCGCGGGGGAATCCGGGGCTGGCCATGACCTCTTCGCTTTGCACGCGGTGGCGATCGCAATGTCCCGCAATCAGAAGCAGCCATTGATACAAGTCGAGCTCGCCGAATACAGGGTGCTTGAAGAAGTGTCGCCTTAAATCCGCGGTGGTGATGGCGGCAAAGTCGCGCGTCTGCCGGCGTGCCGCTTCGAATTCCTGCAAAAGCTGCTCATCCGGCCAGCGGCCTGTGGGAGCCACAGGCTCCGGCGCCTGAAAACGGGTCACGCGGGCAACCGCGCCGACGATGATCTCATCGTCCCTGCCCTCCAGGGCGCTGCGTTTGGAAGAATCGGGACCGGCCTCCAAAGTTTTTTGAATGGCACCGAGGAGCCGTTTTTCGACTGTCACGATATGCTCGACGCATTCGGCGACAGTCCAGCGGCCGGGCGCGGGCCGGTAGTGCAATTCCTCGCGCGAAAGGTTTTTCGCCATTTGCAGCAGGCGCTCGCGCGACTCCGCAAGATTCTTCAACAACAGTTCGCGTTCGGCAGAAGTCATTTTGCTCTCCCTTCGTGACGGCTCGTCGCCCGTCATCATACGACTTGCGCGAGCCCCGGCAAAGCTTCCTCGGGCTCGGCTAAGGAGAATTGGGTTTGAGTTTAGTGGCTGATTCGTTGCGACTGGAGAAGAGGCAAAAGCGATTGCTGGCGAGCGGTCGAGGTTGAATTAGCGGAGAGATAATAGGGCGAAGAGCCGGCTGTAGCCGGAAACAAACATCGAAATTACCTCGCGGTTTACGTGTGCCGGTGGTACCTTACGCGCACAAAAGGGCTGGCCGTGTCCTCCCAAGCCAACCGGGCATCCCTATGGCAATCCCGCTCAAAGGAGAAACCATGGTCCGCAGAATCGGTTTGATTTTGCTCACAATCGGCGCGCTTATCGCGGTTGTGGCGATGAATACCCAGGCGCAGGCACAGTCCCTTATGACTCGACATGTGCGAGAAGCAGTTCTCGATGGACAGGCGCTGTCCGTCGGACGGCTGCCCGCAACACAGACCATGCAGCTCAACATTGTTTTGCCGCTGCGCAATCAGGGGGAGTTGGATAATTTCCTGCGAGAACTCTCCGATCCTTCCAGCGGGATGTACCGGCGGTTTCTAACGGTGCCGGAGTTCACCGAGCGGTTTGGACCGACGCAGGCGGATTACGACGCGGTGGTTCGATTCGCGAAAGCGAACGGATTCACAGTGGTTGGCGGCACACGCGATGGCATGGACGTTCAGATCGTGGGTCCGGTATCGGCGGTGGAGAAAGCTTTCCACGTAACAATGGGGAACTACCAGCACCCCACTGAGGACCGAATTTTTTACGCGCCAGACCGCGAGCCCACCACAAACTTGCCCTTCCAGCTCTGGCACATTTCCGGTATGGACAACTACTCCATCCCGCATCCGATGTTTGTGAAGAAGAGCGACTACGCGGCGGCGCACGGAATCGATGCGGAGAAAGTTGTGTCGCACGCCACTACCGGCTCCGGTCCCTCGGCTTCGTTTTTGGGCAGCGATATGCGCGCGGCCTACTACGGCGGAACGGCACTCACCGGCGCGGGGCAGAACCTGGGACTGTTCGAATATCTCGGGACCGACTTGGCAGACCTGACGACCTATTACAAGAATGTGGGACAAACGAACAATGTGCCGATAACGCTGCTTTCGACGGACGGGACCAGCACATCCTGCGTGGATACGAGAGCGGGTGGCGATTGCGATGACACGGAACAAACGCTGGACATGACCCAGGCAATCGGCATGGCTCCGGGGCTGTCAAGCCTGGTGATGTACATCGGATCCACCGATACTGCCATCATCAGCGCAATGACGACGCACAGTCCGCTGCCGACGACGATTGGATGTTCGTGGGGCTGGACGCCTGCGGATCCAAGCACGCTGAATCCGTACTTCCAGAAGATGGCGGCGCAAGGTCAGAACTTCTTTGCGGCTTCCGGCGACTCATCCACCTGGTCGTCACGGAATGAGGCTTGGCCGGCGGACAATGCGTATATCGTTTCTGTAGGCGGCACGGATTTGATAACCGCCAGCGCGGGTGGGGCGTGGAAATCAGAAACCGCGTGGGTTGACAGCGGCGGCGGAATCTCGCCGGACGCAATTCCCATCCCGTCATGGCAGCAGATCTCGGGAGTGATCAATTCGAGCAATAAGGGATCAACGACGCTTCGGAACGGTCCGGACGTTTCGGCGAACGCAAACTTTACATTTTACGTTTGCGCGGACCAGACCACGTGCACGGCGAACGATTACGGCGGCACGAGCTTCGCGACGCCGATGTGGGCCGGGTACATTGCGCTGGTGAACCAACAGTTGGCGGCCAACGGCGACCCGACCATCGGCTTCATCAACCCAACGATTTACGCACAGAATGTGACGTCGAGCTACGCAACGGACTTCCACGACATCACCAGCGGCACATCCGGCAGCTATTCGGCTGTGACCGGTTACGATCTGGTGACCGGGTGGGGAAGCCCTAACGGAGTGGGGCTGATAAACGCACTAACCGGAGGGTCCTCTCCAACTCCTAACTTCAGCATTTCCGCGTCGCCCAGTTCGGTTTCAGTCGTGCAGGGTAGCAATGGCAGTTCGACGATCAGCACCGCCGTGGTGGATGGCTTTAACGCGGCGATTGCTTTGACTGCGAGCGGCCAGCCGACGGGCGTGACAGTGACGTTCAATCCCACGTCAATCGCTGCGCCGGGGTCCGGCAGCTCGACCATGTCCATGGCAGTGGCTGCGACGACCGCGACGGGTACTTACACGATCACGATTACCGGTACGGGCGGAGGCATTACGCAGAAGACTACGGTCGCTCTGACGGTGACTGCGGCGGCGGGCGCTGACTTCAGCATCAGTGCGTCGCCCACCGCGATTTCCGTGGTGACGGGCAAGTCCGGCACTTCGACGATCACCACCGCGGCGCTGAACGGTTTCGACTCGGCGGTTACTTTGTCTGCTTCCGGAGAAGGAAGCCAACAAACAGTGACCTTCAGTCCGAACCCCATTGCAGCGCCGGGCTCAGGGTCATCGACTATGACGGTCAAAGTCGGGACACGTGCTACGGTCGGAGCCCATACCATCACGATAACGGGCACTGGCGGAGGCAAGACGCATACGGCCACAGTCACACTCACCGTGGTGAGAAACGGATTTCGGTAGCCCACGGCACCAAGTTGAGCAAAGAGAGGCCCGGACGAAATGATCCGGGCCTTTTCTTTTTTTGTTCCGTGCGTAGCCTCGGGTGAGATTTTGCACGATTCGCGCCGGTGCGCGGCGCAGCCCCGGGATATCACAACAGTAAATGTATTCTCTCTGAATCGGTGGCACAAAATGGTAGGATTCGGGAAAATGAGCAACATTCGTAGTTCCTTACTGGCTATTCCTTTGCTATCGAGTATTGCTCTCTGTCTTGCGGCTTCGCCAAGACTCGCAGAAACAACGCCGAATGGGGTTGTCCGAGGCGTGGAGATTCAATCGGAAGAAAAGGGTTCTGGGTCTCATTCGCAGAGTTTATCGACAGATGGAAAGCCTCAAGAAGGGACAAAGCCCATACAGGCTCCCCCTCCCGTGCTAACGGTGGCGACTCAGATGGTACAAGTGAGCGTCGTGGTGCAGGACAAGCACGGAAAGCCTATACCCGGTTTGAAAAAGAGCGATTTCACTTTGCTGGACGATAAGCGACGGCAGGAGATTCAGTTTTTTTCGGGAGAAGAGAATTCAGAAGCGGCGGCTGGTGCAAAGGCAAAGAGCCAGCCGCCATTGCCGCCGAACACGTTCACAAACAAAGTGGCCTCGGCCGGTGGAGGGTTGAACAATATCACGGTGATCCTGCTCGATGCCTTGAACACGCCGCTTCTCGACCAGTCTTATGCCCGCGATCAGGTTATAAAATTTTTGCAACAGATCCTGCCCGAAGATCGCATTGCGATCTACACACTGGGCCGCAACTTACGGATGATGCATGACTTCACGACGGATTCGGCGAGCCTGGTGGAAATGCTGCAGAAGTATAAGGGGCGGCCGACATCGGAACTGGAAACCTCAAAAGAGTGGAACGACAGCCCGCTTCAGACCTTTTTGTTACCGAAAGAGTCCATCGAGACGGCGAGCATATCCATTGAGGAGCGAGTACAAATGACAGCCGCCGCATTTCAAGAAATCGCGAACCAAGTGGCGTGGGCGCCCGGACGGAAAAACCTGATCTGGGTGTCCGGGGCGTTTCCCCTGGTGATTGGCCTAGAACCGGGACGGAGCATTGATGAAGGGCCGGTTTCCTTTGCGGACGAAATCGACCAAGTGACGAAAGTGCTGAACAATTCTAACCTGGCGGTTTACCCCGTTGACGCGCGTGGAATTATCGGCGCGGATCTGGGTGGACCGGGCCTGCCTTTAGGAGGGCCTTCAGGCAACGGGGATGCGCCGAGCTTCCTAACAATGAGCACTATTGCTTCGATGACGGGCGGGAAAGCCTATTACAACAATAACGACATAAAGGGCTGCATCCGAGAGGCGATTAACGACGCGAGCGTAACCTATAAGCTGGCCTATGCACCGAATGGAATCGCCTGGAACGGCAGGTACCACAAGATCAAGGTGGAAGTGGACGTCCCGGGCGCGAAGGTTCGCGCCCGGGAAGGGTATTTTGCGACACCGTTACCCAGGCCGAATCAGCACGTCCGAAACGCCATCCTCGCAGGCACGGCAAGCAGTACGCTTGAAGCAACGGCCATCGATCTCACTTCGCGAGTAATGGCGACGGATGCGGATTCGAGGAAGATTGCTGTGGTGACCAGAGTGGACCTTCACCAAGTCTATTTTCAATCGGTGAACGGCAAATGGAGTGGAACGATAGAGGCAGTGTTGACGCAGGTGGACGATCGGGATGCGATCGTTGACGTTGATAGCCAAACATTGTCCTTCGACGTGGCCCCTGAAACTTTCCAACGACTGCTAGCCAAAGGCGGAACTTATTCGAGGGAACTTACCGTGAATCCTAGAGCTGTATCGCTACGTATAGTCATTCGCGATGCAGTTACAGGAAACATCGGCTCCGTCAGCATTCCACTCAGCAAATATTTTCCGAGGAAGAACAGGGGAGCTTAGGCCTGCCGCTTGAAGAAGAACGCATTTCAGTGGGTGATCAGGAAGGCCTGCCGGGATATTGCTAGCCGCTACTTGCTCGCGGGCCGTTGTAATTCAACCTCTTGATTTCTAGAAAACGTCCGGGCCGACGACGGCCCGGACGCCGTCGTAATACTCAGGGTGGTGCTTGAGTCGATCTAATTTACTGTTGGTCCCTGCAACAGTTGTTCTAGGCGGAGGCGGCCGGGGCTTTCGTTATCATTCATTTTCGATCCTGCCGATATCAGCTACCATCTGTTTGCGCGCGGCGGAACGAGGCAGGGACGCGAGACGAGTAGCGGAGAAGGCGGACATCTGGGCCGCTGTGAACATTGGCGCAGTTTATTTTTGCGTGCGATGTTCCACGCGATGCGTGTGACATGATGGCAGGGCGGATAAGAGGAGAGCGGCGATGAAATTGCGGTTCAAGCCAAATTCGGTTCGGCTGCGGCTGAATCGAGATGAGGTAACGAAGTTTACGAAGACCGGGGAGATTGCGGAAACGATTGAGTTCCCGGGGCGCGCGGTTTTTCGGTATGGGCTGCGAGTTTCGAGCGGCGCTGTGCCGGAAGCGACGCGGATTGAGAGTGGGGAACTGATGTTAAGTGTTCCGGGGGCGGATGCAAAAGCCTGGGCGGGGCGTGACGGAGAAATCGGATTGTATTACGAGCAGAAACTGGACGGCGGCGGAGCTCTGCGGATCATGATCGAGAAGGATTTTCAGTGCATCGACGGGCCAGCGGAAGAGATCGATCCAGCGGGGTACCCGAATCCTTTGGCGGCGACGGGATGCAAGCCGGGGGAAGAAAAGTAAGCTAGGAATGTGCGTTAGGGCAAAAGCCTTAGGTCTGAAGACCTGAGCTGCATTCACCAGGAAGAAAGTCAAAAGAGCCGGCGGAACGCCGGCGCTACGAAAATCGCACCTAGCATTCGCCAAGTTTGACGGCGAGCACAGTCCGACTGGGCGGCGGGACGCCGGCCGTACGAAAACCGCACTTAGCATTCGCCACGCTTGACGGCTAGCACAGTCCGGCTGGACGGCGCGTCATTGGGCGCAGCATGCTGCACCGGTACGGAAACTTGCTACGGCAAAAAACGTCGAGCGGAGCCAGCAAAAAAGTCAAAAGAGCCGGCGGGACGCCGGCCTGCCTGCCGGCAGGCGCTACGAAAATCGCACCTAGCATTCGCCAAGTTTGACGGCGAGCACAGTCCGGCTGGGCGGCGCGTCAGCGTGAGCAGCTCCAATGTAAGGAGACGCGGGAAGGCGTACCAAGCTGCGTGCGTACGCGAGGGTTTAGGGCTTGGCGACGAAGAGGCTCGGGAATTGCTGCTGAAGATTTTTTAGTTTGGGGAGATCGAACATGGCGATGTAGGGATTGTCGGGATGCTCGGTGGCGTAGTTCTGGTGGTAGTCTTCGGCGCGATAGAAAGCTTTGAGCGGGACGATTTGCGTGACGATGGGCTGCGAAAAAACTTTGGACTGATTGAGCTGGTCCACGTAGGACTGCGCGATGCGCTGCTGGTCGGTGTTGGAGAAGAAAATGATGGAGCGATACTGCGTGCCGGTGTCGGGGCCCTGGCGGTTCAGTTCGGTGGGGTCGTGAGCGACGGAGAAAAATACTTTTAGGAGCTGGCCCAGGGTGATTTTGGATGGGTCGTAGACGATTTCGACGGATTCGGCGTGGCCGGTTGTGCCGCTGCTGACCTGTTCGTAGTCGGGATTTTTGACGGTGCCGCCGGAGTAGCCGGAAGTGGCGCGGGTGACGCCTTTCACGTGCTGGAAGACGGCTTGGACACCCCAGAAACAGCCGCCTGAGACGACGACGGTTTGTTGGCCTTTTTGCGAGGCGAGAGTTTCGTCCACGGCGGGATCGGGGATTGCGGTGGCGGCGCTGGCGTAATTGTGGCGGGTCCAGAGGAAGAGAGCCAGGACGGCGAGTAAGACGGTCAAAGTCGGGGTGATGATTGAGCGCTTCATCGGTGATTCTCCTTCGAGCGATTGTTAAGAAACTTTCTAAAGCCAGAAACAAAGTCAAAAGAGCCGGCGGGACGCCGGCCCGCCTGCCGGCAGGCAGGCGCTACGAAAAACGAGACGTCGCCTGCGCGTTGAGGCTGGGCAGCGCGTCAGCGGGCGCAGCATGCTGCCCCTACGGGCTCTTGCTCCCGCAAGACACTGCGAGAACTCGCTAAACCTCTACGACGCTTTGGCGAAGCGCATGGAGACGGAGTTCATGCAGTAGCGCAGGCCGGTGGGAGGCGGGCCGTCGTCAAAGACGTGGCCCAAGTGCGCGTCACACAGGCGGCAGGCGACGGCGGTGCGCTGCATAAACAAACTGCTGTCGGTGGTCTCCAAAACATTTTCCTTGGCAATGGGGGCCCAAAAGCTGGGCCAGCCGGTGCCGGACTCGAACTTGGTGCCGGCGTCGAATAGAGCGGTGTCACAGCAAATGCAGCGGAAGACACCTTTCTCGTGATTGTTCGGATTTTCGTTGGTGTAGGCGCGCTCGGTGCCGGCGTGGCGAGTTACTTCGAACGAATCGGGCGAGAGCTGCTTGCGCCAGTCATCTTCGGTTTTTACGACTCTGGGAACGGTCACGGTGTCCTGGCGCTTGCCCGCGTCGGTGAAATTTACGATCTTGACCGTCTTGGGAAGGTCAGCGGGCGCAGATGCGGCCTCGGCACGCACGGGGCCGTGCTTCTGAAAATAGGCCCAGACAACCGCCAGAGCAGCGGTGGCGCTGCCGATCAAAAAGACGCGGCGGCCCATCTCTCGGGGAATCTGATCTTTCTCATTTACTGAAAACATGATGCCCTCGCGTTTCAAATTTATCCAAACGTAAAAGCGAATGCCTGCACGCCGGGATCGAGAAAATCGATCTCGAAAGTCCTGTCTTCGACCGCGCCCTTTTGGCGAATGAGCTGATACAGGCGGTTGCCTTGAACGGTGCCGAAGCCGGTTGCGTCGGTGTCGGCGCCGTGATCGTCGCCGGGCGCAGTGCCGTCAAGTTTGACTGTGAAACGAATCGGCTTGCCATTTTTCGTGGGGCCGAGGACCAAGTGCAGGTCGCGCGCGTGAAAGCGAAAAACGATTTTGCCCGGGACGGACTCGAGTACGGCGCTTTCGTCGCCCACTTTCCAGCTTCCGCCCAAAGCCCACTGATTCAGCGAAAGCCTCGGTTGCGGGCTGTAGGTCTTGCGCGAATCTTTTGCGATAGGCTCCGCCGAAGCGAAATTCGCGGAGCGTTTGTATCCCACGTATGTTTCGGGCGAACCAACGTTTCTGCTGTCCGAAGCGGCTTCCGCGCCGGTTGCGTTGACGTTGAGCACTCCCCCGGCGAGCGAACTCGCGCCATTTTCTTTCAGCAGCTCCTGAATCACGCGCTCGGACTCGTCGTATCCGCCTTCGCCGAAATGGTGAGCGCGAATGCGGCCTTTGCCGTCAATGAAATAGTGCGCGGGCCAGTATTGATTGTTGAAAGCTTCCCAAATTTTGTAATCGCTGTCGATGGCGACGGGGTAGGTCATCTTCAGGTCGCGGACGGCCTTTTCGACGTTCGAGCGTTCTTTTTCGAAGGCGAATTCGGGCGTGTGCACGCCGATGACTACCAGACTGGCGTCCTTGTATTTCGCGGACCAGCCTTCGACGTAAGGCAACGCGCGAAGGCAATTGATGCAGGAGTAGGTCCAGAAATCAATGACCACGACTTTGCCGCGCAGGGACTTGGTGGTCAAGGGAGGGGAATTGAGCCAGCCAACCGCGCCGCTGAGCTCCGGCATGGGGCCTTCGTCGGGAAGAGCCTGCGGCGGCGCGAGGAACCTTATGGAAATGAGCCCTGGTTTTCTCGGAGCGAGGGAGTCGATCAAATGCTCTTCGGCTTTGGCCGTGTTCACGAAAGAAAATTTCGTGAGCAAGCCCGTATCCCAGCCGAGCGCGATGGCAACTACGCCGACGATCACCGCGATGCCCAGGGCGCGGCGGATCCAGACGTCGAAAGACAGAGAGCGTTTCATTGCGGAAAAAACCTTCTTTCCTGCAAGGAGCGCGATGCCGAGAGAAGTGGCGGTGCCCAAAGCATAAGATAGCAACAAAAAGGATGAACGCACGCCGGGGCCTTGAATCGCGGCGCCGGTCAAAATCAGGCCGAGGATGGGGCCGGCGCAAGGAGCCCAAAGCAGTCCGGTGGAAATTCCCAGGACAAAAGATTTTCCGATGCTGATCTCGGACGAAGGGCCGCCCTGAATTTTCGCGCCGGCCTGAACCAGCGGGCGAGTAAGCGCTTCGGCCAGCGAAGGGAAAAGTAGGGTGAGTCCCAACACAAGGAATATGGCGATGGCAACATAGCGGCCACCCTGGTTGAGGCGGACGACCCAGTGACCGCCGAAAGCGGCTGCGGTGGCGACCAGCGCGAAAGTGAGCGCCATGCCCGTCAGTAGAGGCAGACCGGAGCGGCGGAACGGCTGGTCGGCGCGCGAGAACACGAACGGGAGCACAGGAAGGATGCACGGGCTCAGGATAGTGAGGACGCCGCCGACAAACGCGAGTAAGTAGATGAGCATGGTATATGGCTAGTACGCTTTTCAGGGTGCCGATGGATTGGAGCGGAGCCGCGCGGGATTTCGCTCCTAACCCGATCATTTTACAATCAAATGGCGCTCGAGTCGCGGGGCTGATGCTGTAATCTATGCGGCTGGGAGCACCATGATTCCGAAGTTATTGGATGTGCGCGGCATCGAGTTGGATGCGCAGACACGCTGCGAGCATTACCACGGGCCGACGGACATCATCGCGATCAAGATGAAGTGCTGCGGGGTGTATTACGCATGCAAAGATTGCCACGAGGCGCTTGCGGGCCACGCGGTCGAGGTGTGGCCAGAGAGCGAGTGGGAGCAAAAGGCGATTCTTTGCGGGGCTTGCGGCGCGGAGTTGACCATACGTCAGTATATGCAGTGTGAATCTTGCTGCCCGAGTTGCCGCGAGAGTTTCAATCCGGGGTGCCGTAGTCATTACTATTTTTATTTCGATACCAAGCAGCCTGCAAAGACACAGAGATGACGCAGGCCAGTGCGGGAGGATACTGACATGAATTTTCGTTTCTGTTACGGTTCCGCGATGCGGTCACTTAGGGTCGGCGTGGCTCTGCTTGCACTTGCGGCGCTGGCCCCGGGCGCTGCGCGGGCGCAGCAGATCACGACCACGAAGGTGATTTTCTTTGTTACGGATCCCAGCGGCGCCGCAATCGGCAACGCAACGATCATTTTGGGGATGCCTTCGAATACGCCAGGGACGAAAACAGACGAGTACGGCCGTCTATCCGTGGATTTGCCGATCGGAGCGCAGTACAACTTTCCCGTCTCCGCGCCCGGATACGTCAGCGACTACATTTACATCGATCTCACCTCAGCCGATCTTCCGGCTGACGAAACGAAGAACGTGACAGTTGTGCTTCACCCGGGCGATGGTGACTCGCAGAATTCGCAGACAGTCCCGAAATCCAAGCTGCTGGTGACAGGCGATGCGAATCATGCTCCCTTGAACCTTTCGTTTGCCGAATTCCGCGCACTGCCGCATGTGGACATCAAAGTGCACAACGGGCACACGAACGCCGACGAAACTTATTCGGGAGTTCCGCTCGCCGTGCTGCTGGCCAAAGTGGGCGCGCCGCTCGAAGAGAATTTGCGCGGCAAGGCGCTAACCAATTACGTCGTCGCCACTGGCTCGGACGGCTACTCGGTGGTGCTGTCTCTCGCGGAAGTCGATCCCACCTTTCATGACGGCCAGATCGTTGTAGCTGACTCTCGAGATGGCCAGCCGCTCACGAGTTCCGGCCCGTACCAGTTGATCGTCTCCGAAGATAAACGCCCCGCTCGATGCGTTCGCAACCTCGTTTCTATCGCTGTGCAAAGCATCCGCTGACGGCGTTTCAAAGGCCTCAGGTCGGAAACCATGCGTCCCCGTGGCAAACCTACAATTGACCGAGCGCGGGACCGATTTATTTACGAAGAGTGTGCTGTATTGCACGGAAAAGGCCGTGGATTGCGTCTATCGTACGTATATGGCGAATAACAACGGGAAGAAGGGCCAAGCTCGCGCGACGCTCGACGGCGTCGATATCAGCAGCGGGAAGAAAGTCGGGAGTAGAACGACTTTCAACAGTGGGGCGAATCAGAGCGGGAAGAAACGGCAGGCTAAGGCCACTCTGGCAAGCGTGGTGAAAGAAATGGACAAGCCTCGGTTGGCTGCATCGGTTGAGAGAGAGATCAGCAAAAAGTCCCGACCTGCGATTTTAGAGACTGTGCAAAAGTGAACAGAAAACCAGGAGCCGGGGGCTTAAACTGCTCAGCACGAGGGAGGCGAACATGAGCAAACCAGAATGGGGATGGCAGGATCACTACCTGGAAGCGTTCCTGGAGACAAACCCGGACAACCTCGTTCATCGGGTTGAGGCCGCCGAGAGTGCAATCTATTTGCGCACGAAAGAGCTGGCCTCAAGCGTGGACACGAAACCGGAGTGGCAGGCGATCGCAGATGCGATGGCGGGTTTGACTATTCTCAAGAGAGAGATCAAGTCTCAGAATGGAAACGGGATGTCCGCGGGGCGGAGCCCACGCGAAACGATGGATGCGAATCATTTGTCGCGGGCGACAAGGAATTAAGCCAGCTGGTTTTCCTTTTAACAAGCTCGACATGATCCGCGCAGGCGATTCAGCGGATCAGTCCTGCTGACTCGGACCTAAGATTCGTGAAAGTATCAGAACAACGCAGAGCAAAATCAAAACCCGCACGCTCTAGATCGCGAAACGAGTTTCGCTAACGCACCGAATCCCCCTTGTGATTTTACGAGGTGGCTGCGGCGGCGGTGGCGGTGGAAACCTGCTGCATCAGGCCCAACTGGTCCCAATTGTCCCAGCCACGAACGATCTTGCCATTCTCGATCTGCGCAATGGTGATGCCCGTGACGCGAACGCGTTTGTTGGTCGCCCGGACGCCAAGGTGGTCGCCGGTATGAGTCATTACCCCGGACCAACGGACCACGACGCTGTTGTCCGCACCGAAAGCGTCTTCGATGGTGTTTTTTATATCTGGAAACGCACCGCGAATGCGATTGAAGAGGGTCACGAAATCACGAGGTCCGCGTAATTCTTTGCCCGGTTGGTCTTGTCCAACGGCAGTCGCATTTTCCGCCATGAGATCGTAGATGGTTTGAACGCGTCCCTCGTTCCAAACTTCCTTGAACCACTTTTTCATGAGCGCAATGTTGTCTTCGACGGACATGAGACACCTTCCTTTTGAGGGCGCCGAGGTTAGCTCGGGCAATGGAAGCTCTCCCGCGGAGGTATACCATGAAGTCACGGCGCAAGCTAGTTTGATGTCAGGCGCGGAAGGCTTGCGAACGGAAGACGATGCGAACGCAGCACCAATTGCGCAAAACAGAATGAAGAGAGGAATTAGTGCCCAGGTCAGGTTCGTGGAATTTGTACGACAATCACTAGTGCAGAATCTTGGCCCTAATGTCGGGGCTGCCCTCCGCTAGCTCAGGGTAAAAGACCGTGCCCTGACGACTCGTGGGCTCAAGACACTACCGAGCCTCCGGCTTAAATACCCATGTCCGCCGTTGGTTAGAAGAAATAGCGAAACGCAACTTCTTTCCGGAGGGGGTGTTTAACTTGATAGACGCGGACGAAGGTAATCGGAAGCGTCTGACAGAAGAGAGAGTGGAAAGGACTTTACGGGCTCAGAAGGGGCCCAAAAATGAAATACTTTATAATGCTGGCGTTGCTTGGTACTTGTTTAGTTGGGGCACCTAACGCGAAGGCACAAGTTGCAGTGGGAATGGGAGTCGGCGGGCCGGGATATGGCGCTCCCGTTTGCGCGTATGGCTACTACGGGTATTACCCGTATGCGTGCGCGCCCTACGGCTACTACGGGCCTAGTTGGTTCAATGGCGGGTTGTTTATCGGAGCGGGGCCGTGGTTCCGCGGCGGCTTTGGATTCAGGCCGGGATTCGGATGGGGTCGGCCTGGATTCGGCGGACGACCTGGCTTCGGCGGCAGGCCAGGATTTGGTGGCCGGCCGGGAATCGGCGTACGTGGATCGGCTGGCAATGGATTCCGCGGCAGTGTCTCACGCGGAGGTAACTTCCACGGCGGCAGTGCTCGCGGCGGAGGCGGCTTCCACGGTGGCGGCAGTGCACACGTCGGTGGCGGTTCCCACGGTGGTGGCGGCTCGCATGGTGGAGGCGGTTCGCATGGGGGCGGTCACGGCGGCGGACACAGGTAAGATTCAACGGTAACCAAAGGCCGCTCGCGTTAGGCGGCCGCTACAAAAGCGAACGGCCGGCGGGAAACTCTGCCGGCCGTTTTTTTTTGCCGAGGGCAAGCAACACAAATTCACCCGGGATGAAAAAATAAGCGATGACCGAGGGTTGAAGGCAGGGGCACGGATCGACCGGAGCAGCACGCTGCGGGCCTACGGGATGTTGTTACGGCAAGACGGGGCAGATGAAGAAAGTCAAAAGAGCCGGCGGGACGCCGGCGCTACGAAAAGCGGGTCAGCGTCAAGCATAGGGTTGCATTCGGGCGGGGAGACCGCGCGGCTGCAAGTACAAAGGCAAAAGGTTTAGTTTCCGACGACGAAAAGTTGGCCGTTGTTTTGGGTGTAGATCTTGCCGTCGACGCCGATGGAGATGGGAGTGTAGGCGGCACCGATGGCTGAGTTGAGGAACATTTTTCCGCTGGGGGCGGTGAAGATTCCGGAATGAGCTTGCGGCAATTCGTAAACGTAGCCGTCTTCGCTGTTGACGTAAACATTGCCGAGCATGTCGATCGCAGGCATGTTGATGCACCATTCGTAGCCGTTGGGATGATCGGTGTCGATGGTGGTGCTTTGGAACTGCCATTCGATGTTGAGAGAGGCATCGAGCTGGGTGATGTAATACGGGCCGGGCGGAGTGGGGGTACAGACCGGGCTATCGCCGCTGCAATATGCCGCTGAGGGGTAGTGATTGTCTTTGATCACCACGGAGAAAGTGTTGTCGTGAGCCCAAACGCCCGGCGTGGAATCCCATCCGAATCCGTAGGCGCCGAGATAATTTCCCGAGGAGTCGAAGCGGAAAAGATGACCGCGCGAAAAATTGTAATTATCCCGCGCGCCAAAAACCACGGAACCGTCGGGCAAGACGGTGGGCGAGGACGACGCTTCGTCAATCACGTAGCCCGATCCCGGCGCATTCGTGGTGGGATCAACTCCGACGGTGGTGCCGAAGAGGCAGGAATTCGGCAAGTTGGTGACGCCGGAAGGGGCGATGGGCAAAGGAACCTCGCCGTCTGGTTGGACGAAACCACATCCGTCGGTGAGGCGATTTTGAAGTGAAGCTTGCCATTTGGGCGACAGGTCGACGGTGTTCACGGCCAGCACGTAGCTGGCTAAATTGTCGAAGTGGGCCACGCTCACGGTGTAGACCGTTGTCCCGTCTGCTGACACAGCGGGCGCGACGTTGATTCCAGGCCGCTGCGAACCGCAAGCAGCGGGGAAGAACGGAGCTACGGCGGTCGGGCTTGGCGGCCAGGGAAAGGCGGGTTGGGGATTCAGGTTACCAAAAGTTCCGGGGCAAGTGAGTGACGTTGCTGCGGGCGCGCCGGGGTTGAGCGAGGCGAAGGTCGCAAAGGTGGAAGAATCATCCGGCGCAATCTTTACCAGCCAGGCGCCGACGGCGTCGTTTTGATCCCAGGGATTGCCCGTCAAGTTCAGCTCGATCACGTTGTAGTAGATGTTGCCGTTGGCATCGGCGGTGAGCGGGCCGGCGACAAACGTGTTCACCGCAGTCATGCTGGGATTTGCAAGGAAGGGATTGATGTGCGAAGCGGCCACTCCGGTGGTCTTGTTCACTTTCCAGACTGAACCGGCGGCAGCCGGAACGTAAATAAAATTGTTGGCGTCCACCGGGTGGAAAACAGGTTCCCAACCCTCCAGTCCGGCAAATCCCTGGTTGAAATTCGTGGCGTTGGGTTCCGGAACCCAATCGGTGTCGAAGGTCCAGGCTTCCACGAGTTGCCCCTTGACCCAGCTAAATCGCGTTTCGTACCACTCCATAGTGTTCCAAGTGTTGGGGCCGCAAGCAGCGCCGCTGGTCCACTGACCGACCGGGTCGCAGGAATTGTACACGCCCCCCTTCATGACCATGTAGGTGTCTTTTCCGTCGGTGATGGGCGCCTGTTCGTGGACGGTCAACGCCGGTTCGCCGAAGAGCGGAACGTTTTCGTTTTTTTCCTGGCTTACGAAGGGGTCGTAAACGATATTCGCGAGAATATTGTTTAAGTTCTGACCGGTAGCGGCGACCATCCCGGTGTGCTGTGGGTTGGATCCCCACTGCGGCCAAAACGGGGCGTTCGATGCGGTTTGCGAGCCGACCACAAAAGTGACCGTAATGACCGCGGGCGAGTCTTGAGCGACCGTAGCGGTTACGGTTATGTGTCCGATGTAAGTTCTCGGCGCGAGCGCTCCCGCCGAGGCGGATATTTGCAAAGCCTGCGGAGCGGTTCCGCTGGTGGGGGTGACTGTGAGCCAGGGGACATCGGTTTCCACGGTGAAATTGAGCACACCGGTGCCGGTGTTGGTGACGTTCACGGACGCAGGCGCGGGATTGAATGAGCTGCCCTGAACGACGACGAACGAGACAGCGTTCGTGGAGAGGACTAGTACGGGAGCGGCGGGGGGAGTGTGGTGGGCGCTACCGCCGCATCCAGCGGACAAGGACGCAAGAGCGCAGAGGATTGCCGTCAGACAGATGATTGCTGAACGATTGATTGCTACACGAATGATTGGTAAACAATGAAAAAGGTGTGCGAGACGAAACGGTCCCAAGATCCGAATCATAATATTCTCCCCGCACCGCCTGATGCGGAATTGCCCGTACCGGGAGCGTACGTTACTACGGCGCCGAATCGCAAGGGCGCGAAATTGTCCTCGACGTACGCAAACGACAATCGGCTGCCGTGGCTTCGCGGGAATGAGTTGTAGGGGGACCTGGGAGTCAACTAGAATGCGACGGTCATACACTGGCTGTTCCTTGAGCGGCCTGCGGGCGGGCGATCTTCCATGACGGCTTCCATCTCTCCTTCGGAGAGCAGCAAAGTAACCAGTCATCTGGCAAACGAGCGGACGTTCCTGGCATGGATTCGCACGAGCATCAGCATTATCGTATTCGGATTTGTGGTGGCGAAGTTTGGAATTACGTTGCGCGAATTTCTGCGGGTCCAGGGAGCCGCCGAACACGAGAGTGGTGTGTCTCTGATTATCGGCGTGGGATTCATAGCGATGGGGATTTTTATGGCGCTGGCGGCTTGGTTTCGGTACCAAGGCACCATGCGTCGAATAGAGACGGGAGATTTCAGACCCGCGGGGGCGATTGTGACGGTGTTGACAGTCGTTGCCGCGGTATTCGGGATAATTTTGGCGGTGTATTTGATTTATACCGCGCGAGCGCTTTAGCAGCGCGTCACTTAAGGCGCGCGCAGTCCGCACCCTGGTAGCAAGAACCCCGCCCGCCTAAAGGCGGCCGCTACAGAAGCGCACCCGGCGATGTGAAAGCGTAGTCCGATTAAGAAAGTTAAAAGAGTCGGCCCTTCCTTCGTCAGGGTAACCGGCGCGACGAAAACCTGCGTGGCGGACTATAGTACGGCGTAGGTCAGCATGACGATTCCGGTCTTGTAAATTTTGTGGGCGGTTAATTTTAGCTTGGCCTGCTTGGCTGGAGAGGCGAGAAGGGGAATTCCTGCGCCGAGGAGGACGGGGATTACGGCGACTTCCACTCTGTCCACGAGCTTTGCGTCAAGAAAACTTTGGAAGAGCGAGCCGCCGCCGAACAGCCAGATATCCTTGCCGGGTTTGGCGCGGAGGGAAGCGACCGTTTCCTCGGGCTTGCCGGACACGATGGTCACTTCGGGGTAGTCGCGCGGGCGCAGCGTCTTGGAAAAAACAAACAGCTCCATGCCTGGAATTTTAGTGCGGCCCTGCCGCACCATCAGCTCAAACGTTCGGCGTCCCATGAGAAGCGTGTCGAACTGAGCGAAGAGCGCGACAAAATCAACGTCGGGATCGTTGACGATCCAGTCGAACTCACTGTTGGGGCCGGCGATGTAACCGTCGAGGCTCATGGCAACGTGGTAGCAAATTGGGCGCATGGAACCTCCTGGGTAAATTCGCAGAACAGCGAGATGCGGATTATCGCGCAAGATGGTAAGGGCTGGCGAGCAACGTTTTTGACGGGCGAGATTGCGCGTCTTATGTATGATGGCGGCCGGGCAGCGCTGCGGCTGACTTTCGAGGCACGGCTCCGCGAAACAGGATCGAGGATTACGGAGTTTCGGGGAGGGAGTAGTCGAAGGCGTAGGAATGCTTGCCGGCGTCGATGATTACGGTGAGCTTGCCGGTTAGGCCGGTGAGTTGGCCAGTGCCAGAGTCGGGGACGACGGTGATGTTTTGCACCGGGGCACCGCGGGTCAATGTGCCGGTGTGTTGCAGAACGAAGCTACCGGTGCGACCGTTTAATTTTCCGGTGACGCGTTCGATGGCGACGTAGCCGGCTGAACCTTTCACATCGGTGCCAGCGGTGAGCATGGTGCCTTTGGCGGTGGCGTCGAGATCGCCGTGATATTGCTTGTCGAGGGAATACCTGGCGAGAGTTGAGCCCTCGGCTTTGTCGTCCTCGCCCTGAGGGGCTAACTTCACGTCAAATGGGCCGGTTGCATGTTTTGTCACGTTAGCTCCGTTTTGTGCGGCGGTTTGGATAGGCGAATGCGTTCGCGTGAAAGCGAAGGAGGCCAAGGCCACAGCGAAAAATAGGCAGATGGTAGCGATGGCGAAAGCTCGAGCGCGGATTTGGATTTTTCTCTGGTCAGTGATTTCCATGTCGCCAGCCAGCGTACCCTGAATCGAATGCGTTGGGATACCCTTTTCATCCCAAAAGTAAGGTGAGCGACGGAGAAAGTCAAAGAGCCGGCGGGACGCCGACGTTACGAAAACCGGACGGCGCCATTCAACATCCATATGGGTCTGTGTTAACTTGCTGGCACACTTCATGAGTGCAAAGAAATCGTTGCTGGCCATCTCCTTGCTCGTCTCCCTGCCCATGGTCATGGGAACTACCATGAGCATGTGGACCGATACCAGCAAGTAAGGCGGCGAGAGACTGAAACGGGGGTGACCCGGGCGTTACTCGGCATGTCTTGGTGCATCTAGATGTGTCTGGACTGGTAACAATTCCGTCGGGTAGAATGAAGCAAGACGGAAGGAGACTCGACGCTATGGCGAGAGAAACCAAAAAACAGGTCGGACTCAACATGCGGGCGGCTCTCTATGAGGATCTGGCCAAGCTGGCGAAGGACAACGGCCAGACGACGACATACGTCCTGGAACAAGCAGTGGAACACTACATTCAATTCATCGCGCCCACGCAGGGAGTGGTGCGTCCTGAGATTATGGCGCACGTACGGCGATCGGTGGAGAAGAACCGAAAGTTACTGCAGCTTTTGGCGCAGTAGATGCCCCGGCGCATTTACCCGACGGTAGCCGAGACAATCGCAACCCACCGTATGCTCATCGAGGAATTCGGCGGACGCCAGGGCATCCGTGATAAGGGGCTGCTGGAGTCCGCTATTTTTCGTTCACAAAGCGGCTACTACAGCGGCATCATCGAGGAAGCCTCTGCCTTAATGGAGTCGCTGGCAAACAATCACCCCTTCATTGACGGGAATAAGCGAATCAGCTTTGTGATGACGGACGCGATGCTGCGAGCCAACGGGTATTTTTTGGATGTCGATCCGATCGAAGCCGACAAAGTGATTACCGAAGCGATGGACGAAAAGCTATTTCGTTTTCCGATGATTTGCGCGTGGATAGCTTCGATCGTGAAGGCATGTTGAAGATTTCGCCAGCGCGACTCGCGCGGGTGCTACAGACCTATTCGTCGGGTTCGTCGGGCAAGGCTTTGGGTAAGTAATTCACGAGATCGGGGACGGACATTCCTACGATAGAAGTCCTTCCGTGAGCGATTCGATACGCTTCCACAGGGCTGTCAGATTCAACTTTTCCGGAGGAGATGTCCCAGCGCGCATTGGCCATGAAGAAGCCGCCGTGTGGCTCGTACAACAACTGCAAGAGATATTTGTGGGCAGGCTGCGAGCCGCGCTGCTGGGGTTCTATCCGCGAAGTGAAGACTTTGCCGTTGGGCGATCCTATGCTTCCCCCGGGAATCGCGGCATCGACGAGCGCGCCGCTCGACAGTGACAGGCCTTCGGGCTCTTTGAAGACTTGCTCCACGCGAAAATTCATCTCGGTATAAAGCAATTCGTAATCGCGGCCGATCGCGTACACGTGGAAGTCTTCAAAGGTGGCTATGACCCAGGTAGCGCCTTTCACGGCGGAGAATTCCGGGCCATCCGCTAAGTAGGCTCCGGGGCTCGTGAACATTGCACCACCAGCGGCCTCGGCGGCTTTCTTCTCGTCGCGATAAGTTCCCAGGGGAACCTTCCAGAAGGCGTCGCGCTGCTCACGCGGAGTCGGATTCACGGTATCGACTTGCGATTCGAGGTTTGCGGCGGCGAGTTGCCATTTATTGGCGGCGTTGCTGAAATCGGGCTGGGAGGGATGAGGCGAAGGCTGCGACGGAGGGCAAGGACAGTCCTGCGACGAAGAAGGGTTCTGCGACCAAAGAGGCGGGACAGCACATAATCCGGCGACAAAAGAGACTGTGAAGATGAACAAGCGTAGGAACCAAACGCTCATAAAAAGCTCCTCATTGTGCGTCCCAAGCGTCCGATGATTGCTATGAAGCGGCGGCTAGGGCAAGCGTTGCTTTTAGTGGAATTGAAAAAGGGGCTAAACGGGACAGGAGTTTGCACGCGGCGCGCTATTTGGCGGGATAGCCGAGGAGGTAGGTCACGGTGACGAAGCCGCGGGGTTCTTCGCCTACTTCCCAGACGTAGCCGTCGGCGTGAAGAGAGGCGATCATTTCGCGAAGCTGTTTGATGGAATATGCGTGCAGGCTGGAGATTACGCCGTCGTAAAAGAGCACGAAGGGAATTACGGGCAGGATGTAAGTCCAGAAGAGGCGGGAAAAACGGAAGGGGCGGATGAAGGGCGCAGTTATAAGGGCGCCGAAAAATATGAGAACGGTTTGCGCGATGGTGACCGGATGGCGGCGAGCAGCTTCGAAGATCCCGATGCCTTGGCGATTGTCCACGGCGTTTTGCAAAATGCCGATCGCTACGGGCGGTGGAAAGTGGTGGAAGGAGCTGAAGATTGTGCGGAAGCCGGTGAGTTGAGCGGGGACTTGGGTGGCGTCAACGGATTCCGGCCAGTAAGTGATGGCGCCGTGGGTTTCCGCGTGGATGCGCTCGAATGCCGGAAGGTTGGGGTACAAATCGGTGAGGCAAATTTCCGCGAGGCGGCCGTGGGCGTCGCGAAGAGATTCGTGCAACCAGGGCCAGGGGCCGCTGCCGCCGGAACAGAGATCCACGACACGGGAAGCCTTGCTGGTCTGGAAGGCGTTTTTCAGCCTGTCAGCGATGCAGCGGTAGATGCCGCCGAGGCTCATGACGGACTGCAAGCCGTCGGTCACGTAATCGCGGAGGTAGGTGGGCAACCAAGGTTGATCGTTGAATTCGAAGAGGGGCATGGGTTAGGAATAGAGAGCCTGGGCCTCGGGATGATACCACCGGGAGGGCTTACCTCCGTGTTGGTCACGGTGAAGAATAGTTTGCCGACCGACGCAGGAAATCAAGAGAGCCGGCGGGACGCCGGCGCTACGAAAGGCGGGTGATTGCCAGGACTGCCGTTCGTGGTACTGTGCACGTTTTGTGATTCGTAGTTCGCGACGAGAATGGGAGATGCCTTGAGAAAACAAGCGATCCTGATTCTAGCGGCGGTGGCTGTGCTGGCGGCGGCTTTGGACGCCGGGACCACAAAGTTCGTGTTTACGTGGATGAACCCGAACTATACCGGCACGCATTTCAAAACAATCCTCGTGCTGGGAATAAACGGGAAGGTGGAAAACCGCGCCGAATTTGAAGATCGGCTTTCAGCGGCGATAACCAGGCCGGGAATGGTAGCCATTCCGAGCTATTCGCTGCTTCCCAGGCCGAACTCGATGCCGCTCGATATGGATCAATTGAGGGATGTCGTGCAGGGGCAAGGCATAGATGCGGTCTTAGCTACGCGTTTGATAAAGGTGAAAAAGAGTGTGACCGAGATTCCGGGGCAGGCGTACACGCCCTATCCGTATTACAACTCGCTGTATGGCTATTACGGCGCGATCTATCCGGAAGTTTATGCTCCCGATTATCTGCGAACGGAGAGGATCGCGCAGATCGAAACGAACTTCTATTCAACGGCCAAGCCGGATGGGGAGCTTATCTGGACCGGAACAAGCGACACGATCGATCCGCATTCGCCGCGGAAGGCGATTGATGCGGTTTCGAGAATTATCGTTTTGGAATTGGAGAAGAGAAAAATAATTTGAGCGGCGCCCTCCGTCCGCGGTGGACGCCTCTGCCAAGTCGAACGGAAAATCAAAAGAGCCGGCGAGACGCCGGCGCTACGAACAACAACACCGCAGTTCAAAAGCGTCGGGTCTGAAGACCCGCGTTACATTAGCCCCACACCTCAAAAGCAAAGGCAAGATGCCGGGCTGAAACCCGGCACTACAAAAGCGACAACGTCCGGACGCCGCGGGTGCTGCGCGTGCGATTCGAGATTAGGCCGCGGCGGTGGCTTGAGCTTTTAGGCGGCCGGCGCGGATGGCTTTCAGCAGCGCGGCGTAGTCGCGGTCGGCTTGGTCGGCGTAGGAGGCCGCGAACTTCGCCAGGGCAGAATCGAAGGCATCGCTTTTGCCGAGGTAGCCGCCGATCATGGCCGCGTCGCCGGAACGGGCGTGGGCGCGTGCGAGAGTCCAGCCGCAGATGCCGACGTACTCGACCCAGTCGGTTTTGGTCATGGTCTCCAAGTCGATTTTCATTTTCATGTCGCGGAGCTGGCGGAAATAATAGCTGCGACCTTCGGCGTCGCTGGTCCATCCGAGGAACACGTCGCTGGCCGATTGCAGAATGCGCTGTCCGGTGACGACGCGCTCGCCGTGATTGGCATACCGGCTCTTGCCGGCGTAGGGTTCGAGCACGGAAGGAAGGGCTTCTTTGAATTGCAGCAACATGGGATCGTGCTCGCCAGCCATCAGTAAAGCCACGGCGCAGCGCGTGCCCACGCTGCCCACTCCGACCACTTTCCGCGCCACGTCGATGATGTGATAGCGGTCGAGAATGACGCGGCGCTCGGCCGGAAGAGTTTCGCGGTAATCGTGGAACATTTTGGTCACTTGTTTTTGCATCAAGTCGCTCTCGCGTGTGTGATAAACCAAAGGGGGATGATCCACGATTCGCGTGCGTCCATTGATCACGTCGGCGATCTTCGGGAAAATGTGTTCGGCGGTCTGGAGCCGGGCCTCGTGCTCGATTTCTTCCCAGCGCTTTTTCGCGGCCGCCGACTTCGATTCTTCGATGAAGACTTCGGCGTCCATGTGCGAGTACCAAACTTCCAGAGCGCGCATGTGCGCGTAGCGGCGCATGTGCTTGCGATAGGACTGTGCCAGCGTAAGCACAGCATCTTCGCAGCGACCACGGCCCATGCCGAGTTCACGCGACGCGAGGACGACACTCGCGGCCAGGCGCTTGACGTCCCACTCCCAGGGGGCTTGGAGCGTTTCGTCGAAATCGTTGATGTCGAACAGAAGCTGGCGCTCCGGGCTGGCGAATCCTCCGAAATTCGCAGCGTGACAATCGCCGCAAGCCTGCACGCGAATTCCGGTGGCGGGAGTTTTCGAGAGATCCCAGGCCATCACTGCCGCCGAACCGCGGAAAAATGCAAAAGGAGATTGGCGCATGCGGCCGTAGCGGATGGGCAAAAGGTCGGGGAGGCGGCCGCGGTCGGATTGGCGCAGGATTTCGATGGGATCGGGACGGTTGGGAGGAGCGGACCACTTGGCGTGAGAGTTCCGCGGGACGCTTTCCCGCAGAGCTTTTCCCCGGCGCATGCGCTCTTCGATGCTGGGCCCCAGCACGGCGGATCCTTCGCGTGGGATGCTGTGAATTTTTCCGCGGTGGGTGGTCATGGGTTAGGCATTGCCGAAGATACGGTGCTAGACGGATCGATTATGCCGGTTATGGTAGCCCCTGGGCTCGGGGCAAGTCATGAAGATAATTCTGGGCTGGGTGAGTGCGATAGGGGATCCTCCGAGTCCAACCGCAAAAGAAAGGAGCCGGCGAGACGCCCTTCCTGCGTCAGGGTAAACCGGCGTTACGAAGACCGGTGCGGCTCCCACTCGGGTAAGGCGGTGCTATGAAAGGCGGAACCGCCGGCGTGAGGCGCCGAGGGGGGCGCGGGGAGAAACCAATTGATGCGGGAATGCGTCTAATCAATTAGAATCGTAGTAATGTCCGTCAGGATTCAGAGCGGCGGAGGGTACTAAAATGAAGCAACCAGCCCAGCAGCCCGCAGCAATCAGGTCGATCTTCTTGAAAAGCTTGCTTGGAATATCGTTCGCGGCCGTATTGGCATTGGCGCCCGCTCCTGCTTTCGCGCAACATGGCGGAGGCGGTGGTGGAGGCGGCGGGTCGCATGGCGGCGGAGGCGGTGGTGGGTCGCACGGAAGCAGCGGCGGTGGACACGCGAGCAGCGGGTCTGGCAGCGGATCGCACGCAACTTCCAATGCAAGCTCATCCAGCACAGGCGGGCATTGGTGGAATCCGTTCCATGGCAGCGGCGCCAACAACGCCGCAGGAACGAAAGCAGGCGGCACGGCGTCCGGCGGGAATACGGCAAATTCCACGGGCACGAACGCGACGACGCATTTCGCGGCAGGGAACAACGTCTGGCAGGATCCGCCGGCGAACACGCGCGCAAATACAAACGCGCCGTCACATTTTTACGCAACTTCGAATCGCGAGGCCGCGACTGCCAAGCCCGTGCAGAGAACGATGAACAATACCTTGGGTCGAGCGGGCATCTCGCAAAACGCTTTGCGCCAGCGCCCGATCATTATTATTTACCCGTACAATCCATATGGATTTGGATTTGGTTCGCCGTTTGGGTTCGGTTACGGCTTCGGGTGCGATCCCTGGCTCTGGGGATGCCCGGCAGGCCTGGGCTTTGGATTCGGTTACGGCGGAGGCTTCGGATACGGGGCCGGCCTTGGTTATTACGGCGGCGGCTATGGCGCCGGTTACGATGGCGGCTACGGCGGCGGATCGGACATGACGTTCGAGTCCAACGGAGCTGATCAAGGCGCGCCGAACGGCGACATGGCTTCGGCAGAAGGCAATGCAGGCGAGTGGCAGAACGCGCCGGAAAATAGCGCGCAGCCTAATGATGCGAAGGCGCAGCCCTACGTGGTGATTTTCTTGCGCGACGGATCGAGCTACGCGGTCAGCGACTACTGGCTGGCGGAAGGCAAGCTGCACTACGTCACTTCTTATGGCGGCGAGAATTCCGTGGACGCGAATCAGATCGACCTGCAGCGTACGGTGAACGAAAACGCGGCGCACGGAGTCACGTTCACGCTGCGCCCCGCAAACGCAACAAACCCTCCCAAGGGCAAACAGAATTTGCAGCCACCGCCGTCCAACGACGGCCAAACGTCCGCGCCAAACCCACAGTAGTTTTCCTGCGTAAAGAAACAGGGCTGCCCATATGGGGGCAGCCCTAGAACACCGTTAGACATTTCCTAGCCAAGGCGGGGTGCGCTGAAATCCGAACGCTTAGGCGGTTTCCTCCGGCGGTTCGGCAGTGGCGTCGTCGGTCTGGACGTGCTCGGGGCGAAAACCCATTCCCACGACGTAGGCGGGGATTCGGCGCAGGATGGGAAAGCGCGCCAGTAGTTTTATGGGCCAGGGAAGCGCGAACTGTTTCTTGCTGGCCAGCACGGCGCTGATCACGCGATTCTGTATCAGCACCTGCAAGCGCTGCATCATGCGAGTTGGAAATTCGCGGCGGCGCTGAACGACGGCGAGATCGTCCTCCGTCACGGTGCTGTATTCGAGTTCGGGCGCAGATGCTGTACGGTCGTTTTCGGCGAATGCGCTGCCGCCTACATTTCTCTCTGGCGTCCCGCCGTTTTGATCCACGGGGCCGCGCAAAAACGGCGAAGCGATTTGCCGGCTCGGCAGGCCCGCTGGCGCGAGCGTCAATCCCATCGCGATGGCCGCGGGAAGCGTGCCGCCTTCAGTTGAGAGCTCGGAAGTGAGCGCGTCCATTACCGGGACAATTCCAGGCACGGCGCCTCGCTGAAACGCGGGCGCCAGAATATTTCCCGCGGCGACGGCGTCTTGTATCGCGAGATTTATACCGACACCGCCAATTGGGGACATGGCGTGCGCGGAATCTCCGATGCACAGCAGACCGGGGCGGTGCCATCGCTTCAGGCGGTCCACGACCACAGTAAGCAGCTTGATGTCGTCCCAGGTCTTTAATTCGTCCACGCACTCGCGAAGGTAGGGCGAGAGCCTGGCGATTTCTTCGCGGAAAGCGGGCAAGCCGCGCGCACAAATGGCGTCGAACCCACCTTTAGGAATCACGAAAGCGCACTGCCAGTACTCGTTACGCTGGATCTGCACAAGAACCCGCCCAGAATCTACGTGGCCCAGAGTTTGCACCGGGTCGGTTGGTTTGCGCGAAATGCGCATCCACAGCACGTCAATGGGCGAGCCAAAATCCTGCACTTGCAGGCCGGCTTTTTCGCGAACGATGGAGTGGCGGCCGTCTGCGCCGATTATCAGTTCAGCGCGCACTTCGAGGGGGCCGAATTGGGTTTTCGCGCGCACGCCGATGACGCGATCGCCCTCCAGGATCAGATCGGTGACCTCAGCTCGCATGCGCAGATTAAATTCAGGATAGCGTTTGGCGTGGTCGGCCAAGAAATTCAGGAAATCCCACTGCGGCATGAGGGCAATGAATTTGCAGTGCGTTGGCAGATGCGTGAAATCAGCGATGGTCGCGTGTACGTCGTTAATTTGCACGCCAATATCGCGAAGCTCGTCGTGAGGAAGTTTGAGGAATTCATCGAGGAGGCCAAGCTCGTGCATGACTTCGAGCGTGGAGGGGTGGATGGTATCGCCGCGAAAATCGCGCAGAAAATCGGCATGCTTCTCGAGGACCAGGACTTCAACGCCCGCGCGCGCTAATAGATACGCCAGGACCATTCCCGCCGGCCCTCCGCCGGTGATGCAGCAGCGCGTGTTGATCTTTTGAACTGCGGGGTCTTCCGGCATGGCCGACCGTGCTCCGGTTCGTTCTGCGCGCTAATTCCAAGGCGCGAGACTGTGGGCCTGCGCAGATTGTACTTCAAATTGCAGCGTCCGACTGCGGGAGTCGGGATTTCGGAACCGAGCATTTGTAGAATACGAGGAAATCAACGGGAGCAGGCATGGAGCGATGGCGAAGCTGGGGGATGGGCCGCCGGCCAATCCAGATTTGGTACGCTGCGATATTGGTTTTACTTGCGACGCTTCTCGGATCGTTTCTTGTTGCGCAAGAGACGGCGCCAAGGCCTCCGCAAACGGGACTACTTGCTTCCACGCCCGAACCGGTCTATTCCAACAACACGAACGATCCGTGGAACCGAATATTTTACTTTTTGTTCTCGCGGCGCATCGAAACGCGCGTGAGCGAGGAGTTTTCCGAGGGCGCACCGTTTGTTGACGGCGTGAGCACGCGCACGTTCGAGCGAAACGAAATCGGGGATCGCGCAATCGACCCGTTGTACCCATCGCAAATTGTGGATATGGGGAGGCGGTTGGTTCTTACCGAGCCCGGTTACCCCGGCTTCACGAAAGCGCTGCACGAGGCGCTTGATGAGAGCGTCCCGCGCTCGACGGTTGCCAGGGCGTTGATGCAGAGCGATCTGTGGGGCGCACACGACATTCTATTCGTTCCATTTCCCGCGGCGGACGAGAAGGAGCTTGGTGAACGCAGGCTTGCGACGCTGGATCTGATCTCGCGCCTGATCAGGAAAATCGCTTTGACGCCCGCGGAGATTAAGTCGTTACCCAACAATTATTCCGCCGCGGTGCAGAGGCATGCGTTCCCCGATGTGTTTGGAAAGGACAGCGGATGGATAGAGGTCTTGGGGTTTCATCCGCGCGCGCACGATAGTGTTGCCGGCTTTCGCCGGACGGCGCGTGTTTTTCTGAAACCAGCGCAGGTGCAGCGCGACATGAAAGAATTTCTGAATGGTCTGCCGCAACGAGCCGAAAGTGACCCTATTGGAGGCTTGGACGGCGTCGCGCTGGTGACGCAACTTCTGTTAATCGATACGGAGGGGAAGTTGCATCCGACCACGCTCACCTCGGAGGCCCAGGTTCGGATGTTCGAAAATAGCGATGAGAGCAGATCCAAGCCGAATGACGGCAGGTTCAAGACGAATGACGGAACGCTCAAAAGAACTTCGCTGCAAGTGTGCGAGATCAGCCGGAAACTTTTCGTGCGAGAACCGGGATCGGGAGGGCTGGTCCCAGAGGACGACAGCATGCCCGCTTACGACCAAGGCTACGGCTTCGGCGAAGGCCAAGCCGTCAATCAAGGGCCAGATGCCTCGATTCTCGTCGAGACGCCGATTCAAGTTACGTTGAGAACGCGCTGCGCCGAGTGCCACGGCGACTTTGACGCAGATAAACACATTTGCGATTGCGCGCCCTCCGCGTGATGCGCCGCCGGTCAGGCAATTGAATCCAGCGGCGAACGAGACTGCAAATTTCGTCATCAGCGAAAAGAAGAAGCGGAGGGACTTCGAGACGTTGCGCGCGTATTTCAACGGCGCGGGGTCTGCGGCGACCCGGCACTGAGGCACATTCGCCAGTTTGGTGGTTGGCCACTGCTTTCGGAATCGGGAAGCGATGCCTACGCATTGATTCCATGGGGGTTCTGTGCTGAGGGCGCCGAAGCACCGCTGACCGGCGTAATCACCGGAAATTATTTTTGGGGTGAAAAGTGCGCGTAACTGGCGGGGAGACATTCACTTGCGACTTGGACGAGTTATGCTCACACAGTCAATCACTTGCGTTATTTTTTGATTTAGGGTAAAACTTTTTTTGTTAGCCTCGAGATCCGCGCAGAACAGATCACAGTTAGCCAATTCCGAAACGCAAACGGAAAACCCGCCGGCCTAAAGGCCGCCGCTACAGCACCGATCGTCCCTGAAGTTGTGACTGCATTCCGCAGCATGCAAATCTATACCGGAGAAGACATGCCGAATTACAACGCGCAAGTACCGCCGTATTCCATTTTTCCGGGCGACGTGGCGCTCGCCTTCAGCAACGAATCGCCCGCAGCGGGGCAGGCCAGCCAGCAATTCGCTTTGCCCAGCTACGCGGGATTTCCCGAGAACGGCCGCACGGTACGATGGCAGATCAGCTTCGGCACGGCGCCGACCGCGGTCAGCATTCAACTGCAGACGGCGATGAACGACGTGGACGCGCAGTATGCCGTACCCACCGGCGCGGCCAATATGGGTTCCACGCTCACCACGGGCGACAACCTGGTGGCCACAGGTGTGCGCGCAAATTTTGTGCGCGCGAAAGTTGTGTCGATCACCGGGGGCTCGGGGGTCACGGTGCAGATCCTGGGATAAGGCGGGCCTGTTCGACACGGATCGGCTCTCCGATTGCGAACTTTGGTCGCAAAACTGTCTTCCAACGCGGCGGTATCGGGTGGTATCGTAGCGACTCGGGCTAGGGAGTCTTCAGATGCCTGAAGAATTTACCTCCATCCGGCGGAAGGCGGGGCTTCGATCAAACGGTCATCGCATCGCGCGAATATAGTAGCGGCGGTCCTCGCAGTTGCGATCGCGGCTGCCGCTCCGATGCTCGGGCACGCGAGGGCGCAGTCGGCCAGCCCGTCGGTTCTACCGGCACCCAAGCAATCCACAGTTCAAGCTCCCGCGCAACCGGCCTCCGAGGTGCAAACGCCTGAAGGGCCGCCGCAGGCGGTTCGGCGCACGGTTACCGTAGCGTTCGATTACGATTTTTCGACGTATCCGCCGTGTTCCGCGAAGACGAATAAGAAATGCATCCAGCAATTCAATGTGTACGAGGTTTCTGCTCCTAAGCCCATTTTTCTTTTTACCATTCCGGTTCCTGCCAACGCGAAGGGAATGGTGAGCGGAATTAGCGGGTCGTCTCCAAACAAACGCGTCTTTTTCACCGGGCCGCACCGCTTCGGAGTGTCCGCGAAAATGGCCTCCCCGGACGGTGAGTCGAATCCGTATCAGTGCATGGTCTTCGCGCAAGT
Organism: Acidobacteriota bacterium; assembly: GCA_003167215.1. Taxonomy (GTDB): domain Bacteria; phylum Acidobacteriota; class Terriglobia; order Acidiferrales; family UBA7541; genus Palsa-295. The sequence goes on from PMTV01000053.1 coordinate 51,717, forward strand.
GCTGCCTGACGATGCCGCGACACCCACGCAGGCGCCAGGCAGTTCATCACCTCAAAAATAATGCGGTATTGATTTCCCGGCTGCCTCGCCAAGCATTTATGGCGGGCGCAGCATGCTGCGCCGCTGCGGATCGAATCAGAACACTCCGATTAATTGCGACAACTTCCTCCTATGTGGGACACGTCCGCGCCAGCGGAGAAATCGACGCCTGCGGGACTCGAACCGGCTCGGCGGAGGGCGTGTCCCGCTACCCATTAGATAGTTACAAACAAAAGTGACGAATGGCTGCAACCTCGAAGACGCATGCTGCAAAGGCGGAAAAACGCGTCGGCGCAGATCTTGCGGCTCAAACGAGCGCTGTTCGTTCTGCCGACGACACTGACGCTGGCGTCAAAAAAATCGGGCTTGCGGAAGCGCTGCGCGAAGAGGGAATTGACGAGAGGAAGATTGCGCGAGGCTACGCGAATACGCATAACAAACTCGGGGACAGCGCAGACAAGGGTGACATCAAGCTTTTCGTTGAGGTCCTGAAGGAGAACACGCGCACGCTGGAAGCCACTCGCGCCCCAGACCGGCGCGGCGCGGGCGACGGTCCTTTCACCATAATCATGAGACATAACGTTCCGCGGCCGGCCCGATAGAGCCTAGGAGACTGTTCGATGTTGACGGTTACATCCGGCCTCGAGCGTTTTGCCAACGACGAAGTTGACCTGGGTTACGAGCCGTTTCCTAAGCAGAAAGAATTTCACGCTTCGCCTGCAAAATATCGGCTATTCGGCGGGCCGCGGGGCCGGGGAAGTCGAAGGCGCTGCTGATGGAGGCGGTGCTTCAGGCGCACGAGCACGCGGGCGTGAACACGCTTTTGTTGCGGCGGACATTTTCGGAGCTGGAGCAATCGCTGCTGCTTTATTTCCGGCGCGACATTCCGCGGGAGCTATACAAAAGTTACAACGAGTCAAAACACGTGGTGACCTGGTTGAACGGTTCGACCACGCGGTTCGGATATTGCCAGAGCGAAGCGGACGTTTACCAATACCAGGGCGCCGAATTTCTTTTTATAGGAATTGACGAACTTACCCTCTTTACCCTCCGCCAGTGGCAGTTCCTCACGTCTCGCAACAGGTGTCCCGTGCCGGGCGCGTTTGCCTGCATGGCTGGTGCTACCAACCCCGGTAACATCGGTCATGCGTGGGTGAAGTCGCTGTGGATCGACAAACAACCCGCGTCCGGCATGGAACATCCCGAAGAATTCGACGCAGCGGATTACGATTTCATTCCCGCGCGCGTATCGGACAATCCGATTTACGCGGGTGACGAGAATTATTTGAAGACATTGCGCGCGCTGCCTTCGCATTTGAAGCGAGCGTTTCTTGACGGCGACTGGGACGTTTTCGCCGGGCAGTATTTCGACCGGTTCGATTGCTCGCGACACGTGGTTCGGGCGGAGCAGATCGATTGGAAGCCTTGGTGGGCGCGGTGGATTTCGATTGACTGGGGGTTCGAGCATCCGGCAGCGGTGTATTGGCATGCGCAAACGCCGGTGGGCGTGGCGCAGCATGGTGGAGCGGCTTCCGTCACGGATGCGTTGGGCACGGCTGATGAAACGGTAGCCAGTAAGGATTCCCGGAGGATTGTTACTTACCGCGAGTTTGTGACGCATCGGACTTCGCCGCGTGATCTGGCGCAGGAGATCGTCGCGCGCGGCGTTGGTAGGGATCACGGAACGGCGGGGCAGTCTGATGCGGCGTTGAGTCTAAACAGCCGGCGGGACGCCGGCGCTACTGAAGGCAACTACACGCGCGAGAAGATTGATGCGATTTACCTTTCGCCGGATGCGTTTGCACGGCGGACGGACGAGGCGTCCATTGCGGATCAGATGGGGGATGTTTTTGTCGCGGGGGGAATGCCGCGTCCTGTTCCGGCGGACAACGATCGCGTGGGCGGGTGGATGTTGATGTACCAAATGCTGGACGCGGGGGAGTGGCTGCTCACGGAGAATTGCGTTGAGCTGATTCGGACGATTCCGAACCTGGTGCGCGATCCGGCGCGCGTGGAAGACATCGAAAAGATGGATGGCGATGATCCAGCCGATGCCGCGCGGTATGGGCTGAAATCGCGTTATGGCGCACGCCGCGCGTGGGAGACGCATCCGCCGCTCGAACAGCGGGTTGCCGAGCGCGTCACCTCAACAGATCCCACGGGGCGTGCGATGCAAGCACATAAATTTCAGATCGAAGAGAAGCGTCGGGTGCAGCCGGTGTCATTTCTGCATCACCACCGGCGCAGATAGCCTTCCTCACAACGGTACATAAACCATGAACATTCGCGAAACATGGCGGCGGATTACGGCGACGCGCTATACGCGGGCGCTCGAGGCGGACGTGGCGCGGTTGCGCGCGGAGAATCGGGCGCTGCTGAATTCGATGCTTGGCATCGCGGGCGTTCCGCCGATTACGGTGCTTCCTGATTCAGTGTCGATAGGGGCATCCGACGCGGAGAGGGTTGCTGACGCTAGCGCCGTACAACACAAACACCGACGAACGCGACAAGTTTTCACCGCAGCGGGCTCAACAGGAAGATCCACGGCGCAAAGTGCGCGTTCGAGCGAGACACCCGACCCGACAGTGCTTCCGTCGAACGGAAATGCGCAGGGCGCAAACGTCGTTATGCCAATCCGACGGCGGTCGTGGCACCAGATTTACCGCATGCTGGAGATTGATTCGGCGAGGAAGAAACCCCAAGAGCTGTAGACATTCCGCCGGCCACGCGAGGCTAACGCCGAGCAACACGAGGCTGGCCGACACTTCAGCGGGCGCAGGATGCTGCGACCCTACGGGTGTCTGTGTTTGCGCCAACTTCCTTCACGCGATCTCGTTTCACTTTTCCAATACATTTCTATTTTTCACACTGGGAGGGAACATGCCGTTCATTCGAGGGCGTTACCACATCAATCCGATCGCGGGCGAAGCGCTGGAAGCGGCGCGGGCTGCAGAGGCCGCGCTGTCCGAGTTGGAGCAGGAGGCGGACAGCGCGCTGGCTGACTCTGCGGACGCGCAGGGCGATCAGGGCGGGGAAGACGACGATGAGTTTGGCAGCGGCGCATCTCAAGCGGGCGCGGGGCCGATCCATCGAGTAGAAATCGAAGCGGCGGAGCTGGTGCCGTCGCATTCCGGGCGAGCGCAACGCGGGTTTGTCGCGCGCGTGCATCGCGAGGGAGCTGGCGCGCCTGGAGTACGCGCCTTCGGCGCGCCGAGTTCGCCTCGGCTGCCGGGCGAATACCCGTCAAGTGGGTATGCACCGCGTCCTGAGACGCACGTATTTGCCGGCCACCGGGACCTGGTTAGTTTCCTTCGCGACGCATTCGCGAAAGATTGCCAGCGCTGAACCTGTTTCCGTCTCTGCGTCCCTGACGTAATCCCTTTCCGCCGCGCCCGGCGCGTGCACAGGATGGTCATCCACTATGTCGATTCAGAAGCTAATTCCGATGGCGGATCCGGCGATTGTGCCGGTCGAAGGGCCGGCGAATGCGCCACGCGAAATGACGGAGCGCGCCGGCATCCTCGCCGCGGAGGCCAATCCGTTTGGGGCGAACAACGAGCAGTTGCCGGAGAAGCTGCAGGAAGCGCTGCGGCGGCTGGTGTTTCAATTCTCGACGGAATCGGAATCCACGCGGCGGCAGGAGGTGCGACGGATCAAGCAGGCGCACCAATTCTGGCGCGGGCTGCAATATTTGTGGTGGAGCGAGCAGGACCAGAACTGGCATCTTCCGTTTGAGCAGAAAATGACGGACGGGTCGTCGATCGAGGATTTGCCGCGCTACGAGTTCGTGACGAATATTTATCAGGCGTTTGGATTGTCGTTGGTATCCGTGCTTTCGCAGGATGTGCCGCGCGTGCGTTTTTTCCCTTCGTCGGCGCAAGCGGAAGAGGATGTGGCGGCAGCGAAGGCGGCTACGGAAGTGGCGGGGTTGGTTGAGCGCAACAACCGCGTCGGCAATTTGATTGTGGACGAAGCGTTTCAGCTTTGGACTGATGGGAAAGTTGGGGCGTACGTGCGGTTTGTCGTCGATGGGCAGCGGTTTGGATTTCATCCGGAGACGGAGATTGGCGCGCGGGAAGTGCGGATTGGCGGGGATGTTTACGTTTGTCCGGAGTGCAGTGCTGAGACGGGCGCAGATGGTGGAATGGACGAGGAAGGTCAAGAGCAGATCCCTCGCTCCGCTCGGGATGACAGGAAAACGGCAGGAATCGCGAATAGCGGCAACAGCGGCGCCAGCACCTCGATGTCCCTGCCGGACGCGGATCTAAACAGCCGGCGAGACGCCGGCGCTACGAAAAGCGGGGCCGCGGCTCGTTATAACAATGGGGCAGCGGATGATTCGGGAGGCGCACCCCGGGCGTTGCAATGCAATTTTTGCGGGGCGCTGCTGACGGAGGAAGACTTTGTGGCGGCGGAGACGGTCACGGTGCCGACCGGGCAGACGCGGCTGCGGGTACCGAACGGGCAGGAAGTGATCACGATCGTTGGCGGCCTGGAACTGAAGACTCCGCCGTGGGCTAACGAGATGCACGAGTATCCGTACCTGCAATGGAATCTCGAAGTGCACCAGGCGCGGCTGCGCGCGGCGTATCCGCGTGCGGCGGACAAAATTGGTTCGCCGGTGGCGCCGGGCGCACAGCAGTACGAGCGGCTGGCGCGTCTTTCGCAATCGCAAGGCGGGCCGCTGACCGAAGGCGGCGATTTCAACATCAACTTGATTACGTTTCAGCGGACCTGGCTGCGGCCGTGGGCGTTTTTTGCGCTAGACGATAAGTCCATGCGCGACGAACTGCTGCAAATGTTTCCGGACGGCGCGTACGTGGCGTTCGCGGGCGATGCGTACTGCGAATCGCGAAACGAAAATATGGACGACCACTGGCGAGTGCTGCATGCACTGCCTGGAGATGGCTCGAGCGGCCGTCCGGCACTGGGGGATGCGCTGATCAGCGTGCAGGAACGGTTCAACACGCTTTCGAATTTGCAGATGGAAACATACGAGTACGGAATTCCGCCGATCTACGCCGACAGCGAAGTGCTGGATTTCGATTCGCTGCAGAATCAGACCGCCGAGCCGGGTTCGCACTATCCCGCGCGGGCGAAACCGGGGCAGTCGCTGGCGGCGGGTTTTTTCCAGCCGGAGCCTGCGGAAGTTCCCGGAGATCTTGCCGAACACGCGGCGAATTTGATGGGGCCGATTGCACAGTTTCTGACCGGGGCGTTTCCCGCGCTATTTGGGGGCGCGATGTCGAACAACGACACCGCTTCGGGTTACGCGATGGCGCGCGACCAGGCCATGGGGCGCATTGGTCTAGTTTGGCGGCGGATGAAATTCTTCCATGCGGATATTATGCTGCTGGCGGTGGATTGTTTCCGCCGCAACCGGCCGAACGACGTGGAAGTGACGCTGCTGGGAGCGGGAGCTGCATTTGAATCGCAATGGATTCGTCTGGCGGACCTGAAGGGGAATTTATTCAGCTACCCGGAAACGGACGAGCAGTATCCGACGCTGTGGTCGCAGCAGCGCGCAGTGTTGCTGCAATTAATTGGCAATCCCGACCCGCAGATTCAAGCTGTGCTGGCGCATCCGGAAAATATGGCGCTGGTGAAGCGTTTGATTGGTCTGGAAGAATTTGTGATCCCGGATGAGGAGTCGCGCACGAAGCAGTATCGCGAAATCGCGCAGCTCGTGGCGGAGCTTCCGCTGGTGAAACGGCAGGACGTAACTAGCGCGGTGAATCCTGCGTTCAAGGAAGCTGTTGCAAGCGGAGTTGACGCAGAACTTATTTTGCCGAGCATCATGCCGGATGAGTTTGCGGACAATCATGCGGTGGAGCTTGAGATTTGTATGCGGTGGTTTTCGGCCGACGCCGGGCAGGTGGCCAAGATCGAAGCGCCGTTGGGTTACGCGAACGTCCGCGCGCACGCGCTCTTTCACCGCGACTATTTGCAGAAGCAGCAAGCCGCGGCGTCGCAACAAGCGCCGCCGATGGCTCCGCCGCGGCCGCGGAGATAATTTCGTAGGCGTTCTAGGTAGGGAGTAGAATCCGCGCAGCATGGATCACTTTTCCAACGCGCGCGAAGCAAAAGAGTTCCTCGTCTCGCGAATTGTCCAGGAAGCCCAACAAGAAGGCGTTTCGCTATCAGAAGTTGAGCGCAAGATGCTTTACTTCACGGAAACTGCCTGGACTTTGCCAGACATTATGGAAGTTTCTGACGAGTTTGACCGTACATATGATCAGGGAGAATACGAACAAAAGATTGCAGGTCTTGTCAGGAACGCCGGAAAACGGGCTCAGAAGGAGAATCGCGAAGAGTATGGCCGCTGGGGGGATGCCATTCGGGTGCTCAGCAAAGAGGACCATTACGTACTCGTGATGATAAGGCGCGCCGGTTTGCGTCGGCCAGGCGATGCTCTAAGACTTTGGGGCACAGGCTTTGCCATCGTAACAGCGTTTTGTTTGGCGACATTCATTTCGCTCAAATTCAACATCGAGATAGATAAGTACGTGCCATCGAGAAACGCGGTTTATTTTTATGTTTGGGCAGCGATGGCTTCGGCGGTGATTGGGTACATGATTCTGCGAGTGGCCTGGGGTGCGCAGCGGACTGATGACCTCGTCAACAAACTTTTGCGAATGATATTTCGAATTCCGAAGCGCGAGAAGTAGATACCAATCCTGCCCGCGTCGCAGTTACAGTGTGCGTTCGATGTTGCTGGCGGAGCGGGAGCTGCCGTAGGCGCTCTTGTTTTGCGGCGGCGGAGCGACCAAGCGAACGACGTGCAGCAGCCTTTCGGGTTTGAACGGCTTTGCCATGCAGACAACTGCGCCGAGCTGATGGCTGGCGGCGTAGTCGGCGGGCTGCGCGGCGCGCGTGAGCAGAATTACGGGGACGTGCTGCAAGCGATCGTTGCGTTTGATGATCAGGCAGAGATCGTGGCCGCTCATATCCTTGCCTTCCACTTCCGCTAGGAAGCAGACCGGAACGGTGGTGCGGAGAACTTCGAGCGCTTCCTGGGCGGTCGCCACGACGATCACGGTGTAACCGTCCTGCTGAAGGGTATTGCGCATGATTTCGGCGGTGCGCTGATCGGACTCCACAGCCAACACGACGGATGGTTGCTTCCTTTGCGGCGCCGGGCTCGCGGAATTCGGATCGCTCTCGGCAAAGGGATCGCCCTTTGCGACATTCTTTTCGCCGGTTTTTTGGGCGGCTTTCGAGGCGGCGAAGTGAACAGCCACTCCATAATTGCCGCCTTCTTGTTCGGAGACGCGCACCACTTCGGCTCGCTGAGCCGTGTTCAAGGCAGCCGCGGCATTGGAATACGGAAAGGTGACGTCGAGGATCTGCCCTTTCCAGTATCCGCGGCCCGTGGCGGTGAAAAGCAAACCGTCGCGCGAGACGTCAATGCTCTTGCAGACTTCTTCAAACGGCTCGGGAGAATCTACCGCGCGGACGTGAACCTGCGCGGAAATTTTCGCGCGCTTCCGGTGGCGGCGTTCTACCTCAATGGACTTCGCTGTGGCTTTTGGTTCGGCGGAAGTAATTGGCGTCGTGCTCATCCCACACCTCAGAATTTGGCGGGCGCTGGGCGCGTCCGAACGATTCAGCGACGACCCATCAGGAAGACTCAACTCGCGCTGGCATATATAGATGTACAGGTACGCGACGGTGCGGGAAATAGTACCTTGGTTTCAACCGAAAAGAATTCTCGGCGTGGCGAATTGGCGGTCGAGGTAAGCCATGGTCTTGCAGTAGCTTAGCCGGAGGGACAGCTGTACTCGGATGGTTACCTGTAAGAAGCATTGTGAAAAAATTCCGAGGAAAAAACCCCGCGTGTCGGGACGCAGAAAGAGCGCATGCTGCGCCCTCACTACGCCGACCTTGGCGGAAAGAAGCAGTTGCGATTTTACAAGACGAAGATGCCGGGATAAAGCCCGGCGCGACGAGTTCAGCGGAAAAAGAAAAGGGCCGACGGGATGCTGACGTTACGGAAAAAAGCGCGCATCAAAGTCCTCGGGTCTATGGAATTTAGGCTTGGCAACGGACAAATTCTAGGTTTGGGATTCCAAGTATATCAAGGCCGAGAATCCTAAGAATATATATGGAGAAAACGCTATGGCTGCCACCCCTGCGACGATTGGCGGTTCCCAACACGGCACTGTCGAACCTCGCGTGAACTCGCCTTCAGGATCGGGCGCGGAGTCTGAGCCAGCGAGCCCCTCCGCGACGGATGACGAAATCCTGGGACTGACGACGAAGGTGCGGCGACGAGATTCGCGTGGCGTTCGAACGGCAACGGAGACTTCGCGCGCAGCCAAGGATCTCGATCAGCTCGACTTGGACTTCGCGGGCGAAGGCCCGAGGCGGAGTGAAAAGACACCGGCAGGCGAGAGTCTTGGCTCCAAGCAAAAGGCTGCGCAAAACGGCGATGCTGAACCCAGCAATGATCCTGCGGGCGCTGCGAATGAAGCGGTCACGTTAACAGGCGCCGCAGAACCCGCGCATCTGCGAGCGGCGCTCGAAGCGAACCCCGAATTGCGCGCGGCGTGGCGTGACGCGAAAGCTTACCGGGAAACTTTTGCGACACCGGAGGAAGCCCGAACGGCGACGGGCATGCTTGCAGATCTAAACCGAATGGATGCGCTGTTTTTCTCCCGCCACCCGGAAGACCACGCGCAACTTGCGCGAGCTGTGGCCGATCTGGACCCGGTCGCGTTTACATCTCTGGCGCGTGCAATGACGCAGGTAGCGCGAACCACCACCGCCGCATTTCCGGCAATCGCCGCGCGATCGGCCGCTTCGCGTCACCCCGCAGAGGAGCAGCCATCCGCAGCAGATCTTGGGAATGCTGCGCCCGCTCCAGCGACGGGTAGTGCTGCAGCACAACAGGCACTTGCGAGCGCGACGCCCGTGGTCACCCCGGCGCAAGAGCAATTTTTCCACTCGACGAACGCTGCCGCCGTGGAAGGCGTGGTGGAAGCGATTGAAGCGCAAGTGGAACGCCTGCTGCCGGAGGGGATCTCGAAAAGCGCGCGCAATCGCGTAGTGGGAGAAATTTACCGCGAGCTGGATTCGACGCTGCGCGCAAATCGCACACTGACGCAACAGATGCGCGACGCATTTCGATCCGGCGGCCTCGATACAAATCACCAAAAGGCGATTGTGTCGCTGATTACCGGGCGTGCGCGACAGGCATTGCCAGGCGTCGCCAAGCGAGTGTTGAACGAGTGGACCACCACGGTTGTTTCCGCAAACCAGGAACGCCGCGCGCGACAACACACGGCTGAACGCCGCGTGGACATAGGCGGAGCAGGCGGCGCAGGCAGCGAAGGCCGCCACTCGATGGGTCCGCGCGAAATAAACTACGCGCGTATGTCCGACGCCGACATTTTGAATATGTAGCCGCGGTGTTAGCCGCTCGGATGACGGAGAAACCGGTCTAAAGGAAAGGGCGACCGGGGTGGGAGCGACCCTAAATCACACGTGCCGAACCATCGAGCACGCTACTCGATCAAAGTCAGGTACAGAATTCGCGGCGCGCAATGGCGCAAATCGTCACAGGGTGGTGCGGTTGGTGGAAACTTTATAGGCGTAGATCGCTTGCGCCACTGAATTTACCAGGGTTTTTACTTGGGCGCTTGTGTGGTCGGCTGGAAGTTTCATCAGGCCGGCACTCATTAAATTATCGACGGCGGTGCTGAGATTCGAATCTACCTGGGTCCAGTTCACGGATCCATTCGACGTACCGGTCACGATGTAAGAATCAATCATACGCAATCCGACGCCTGGCGTGAGCATCTGGAGCATGCCTTCGTTGTCATTCATGGCGGTTGCCAGATCGAGCGTGAACCACTGGAGATCTTGCACCGTAGTGCCGGACGGGGGAGTAACAAAACCGCCCGCAGATGCGGCGTTCACAATTTGCGACACTGCGAGGTCCTGCGCGGACTGATTCGCCGAGCCGTTGGCATTTGTGGGAGGCATGGCGTCCGAGATCGCGCTGGCGACACCAGTAAGCAGGAGATAGCTGTGATGCGTCTGCACAATCAGCGAAACGGCTACCCCGTAGGCCTCGAATTGAGGCAGAGTCATGCCGTATCGTGGCGAGGTAATTTTTGTGGTGACGGCGTTGGCCACGAAACATTGCACGGCGGCGGCCTGCGATGCGGTACAGCTTTGAGCGCGCACCGAGGGCGCGGCGGAGGCTGCTACTCCCAGACATATTCCTATTCCTAGCAAAGCTAGTTTTCTTAGTCCCATGATAAACGACACCTCAACATAAATGTTTACTTCGATTTCACGGGAAGGGGGGCGGAGACGAGCGCAGCGCACTCGCCAGCTTCCAAGCAAAGACAGTGTGTCTCGCGGCCGGAAACCGTTCAACTGGCCTAGGGGACAGGTGGGGACCAGTACGAATGGCCAGTTTCCCTCGATCCTCGGAAGTGAGCAACTCAGGCTGACTTTTGGTGCGCCGCATAAACGCTTCTCGTGCCAAACAAATTTTCTCTCGCAATCATCCGTAGAGGACATCCCCGCATTTTCAGCACTGAAGCGCTAGACAAATAGTTCGACGATTCCGACGCCCGATGGATTCCCGCGCCGCGTGAAACGTGACGTCTGCCCACGGCCGTGGGACGGGGACGGATCGTCCATTCCAAGGGAGAATTCAATCACATGGCACAAATGCAAAATGCGCAATCGGTTGCGCTGCAACTGGAAAAAGTCCGGGACAAGCTTCCGCTGCTGTACGAGCGCGATGACATCCTACTGACCATGATCCAGCAGCGCGGCGACGTGGAACGCGTCAGCTCGCGGAACATGCGTTTGCCACTGCAAATCCGTCCAGGAGGCAAAGCAGGCTTGGCCAACATGGACGGCGGAGATTTGGGCCGCGGTTCGGGGACGGTGTACGACGTGGCGCAAGTGACGCCGGTATTTTTCCGGCACGCTGTGGAAATCACGAAGTTGGTGGAATACGCATCGAACGCTCCGGAAAAAGCAATCGAGAACGCAGCGAAACGCGAAGTGAAGAACGCGATGTTTCAGTTTCGATCGTTTCTCGACAAGGTGATGCAGACGAACGGTAACGGCGTGCTGGGCACCGTCAGCTCAATTACGACCACAGGATTGCCCGCCGGCGTGGCGGCGCAATTCGGGATGGCCAAGCCGCCGGGCGCGCAGCTTCTCTACTACAACCAGACGGTGCAGGTTTACGATCCCACGCTGACAACGAATCGCGGCTCGGCGAACATTTTGCTCGTTGATCCGTTCAATTCGCTGATTCAGGTGGACGGATTGCCCACGGGTACGAGCGTCAACGACTTGATCGTTCACGACGGGCTAACCGGAGCGCAACCTACGTCGCTCTTCGGCATTCTGTATCATCAGACGAACGCGACGACGGGGACGTGGCTGAACTTGAACCGCGCAACGTATCCGGTGGAACTCGCAACACCCACGGTGAACGGAAACAATTCGGCGATCACGCCGGGTGCAGTGCGCCTTGCCATCAACAAAGTGCGGAAATCGTTGGGCTCGAACCAGGTTTCGAAGCTCATTGCCTACACGGCGTTGGAACAGGAACATCAGTGGGAGCAGCTCGGCGTCACGATTTCGCAAATCATCAAGGAGGGAGCGGGCGGGCGCGCGAGCGATCTCGATCTACTCTTCACCGGCGAGAAATCGATGGCGGGAGTGCCGATCAAATCGTCTATCAATGCCAATCAGACGCGCGTGGATTTCCTGGATCTTTCGCACTGGGGCCGCGCGGTGATGCAAGACATTGATTTCTACGACGTGGGCGGGCAAACCGTGTTCCCGATTTACGGCGCAAGCGGCGGAATTTCGGCGGCGTACATCTTCTACTTCGTCACCGGTTTCCAGGTGTGGAACGAGTCGCCCCGCAGCGGCGCGTACATCAACAACCTGGCGATTCCGACGGGCTACTAGTCGTAGCTTTCGGTTTGCCGTTGCGTTTGAATAATTGTCTTCGTAGCGCCGGTATCTTGGCGGCTGGTCGCACGTCGACCGAGAAAGTCAAAAGAGCCGGCGGGACGCTGGCGCTACGAAAACCTTACGGGCATTAAGATAATCAGGGACGCACGAAATTAATAGAGGCGCAACAGGCGCGTAATAATGCGCGGAATTCGGGTGGTAGGATGGCGCGTTAGCCTTTCCGTCACGAGAATTGCGGAACAAAGGAAACGACGACAACCATGATGCCACCTAAACTGATACTCGCCCCGATCGACTTCAGCGATCCCTCGCGTGCCGCGCTGGACGTAGCCGCGGACATGGCATCGCGCTTTGGCGCCGAGTTGTTGCTGGTCTATGTGGTTCCGGCCATTCCGGTCCTGCCCAAGGACGTGTCGATCTTCAAGGAAGGGGAGTACGACAAGAGCCTCGAGAATAAAGACGCACAGCGACTTAAGGACCTCGCCGCCACGGTGGCGAACAAGAACGTGAAAGTGCGCACGGAACTCGGGACGGGGGATGACGTTGGTATGGAGCTGGTGCGAATCGCCGAGAACGATCGTGTGGACATGATCATCATCGCCACGCACGGGATGACGGGCTGGCGCGAATTCGCATTCGGCACGGTGGCTGAAAAAGTGGTGAAGCAGGCGAATTGCCCGGTCCTGGTCCTGCGTGCGAAGGCAGCAGCGGATGCGGGCGACAAGGGTAAGGCTGCTTCCGCGCTGCGCACCTCTGCATCCTGAGCTGGAACAATCCCGAGCACTGCTGAATTCTGTCGATGGATACTATTTGCTCGCAGCAGCGGGCGCAGTAGCCTGCGCTCCTACCGAAGCAAACACACCGCAGCCACTTCACGGCTAGGCCTCTGCACGAGGGCTGAATGAGTCAACACGCTGGCCGAATTGCGGATGTTAGACAGCGGCTGGCGGATTTCAAACATCATTTCCGTGCAACGAGTCTTGCGGTGGCGCGAACGCAGGTTTGTTGGAGAAACGGGTCCGCGGGTGCTTTAGAATAGGCAGCCTTGGCTACTGCGGCGCAACTCGACCGTGTGCGGATCGTACTGGTGTCTGTGCGCAACCCGCTGAATATTGGCGCGGCTGCTCGGGCGATGAGCAACTTCGGGTTTCGGCATTTGCGAGTGGTGAACCCGTACGAACCGGCGTTTCGCGAAGCGCGATCCGCGGTGGGGGCTTCGTCTGTCCTGGCGGAAGCGGAACAATACAAGAACGTGGCTGAAGCCGTGGCGGACTGCACGCTGGTGGTGGGAACGACGGCGGTGCGTCATCGGCAATTGCACCACCCGCTGCGGCGACTGGAAGACGGCGCTCGCCTGATTCGCAGGCGGATGGGAGCGAGCCGCGTGGCGCTGCTGTTTGGCTCGGAGAAATTTGGCTTGTCGAACGAGGATCTGAGCCATTGCCACTGGCTGATGCGCGTCCCCACGCGCGAAGAAAACATTTCGATGAACCTGGGGCAGGCTGTCGCGGTTTGCTTGTACGAAATCGTCCGCGACGGCAAGGCCGCGCGATTGCCGGAGAAGTCGCCGCGCGCGTCGGCGGGGGAAGTCGAGCGAATCACGGTGAAGCTGCTCGACGTGCTGCATGCCAGCGGTTTTCTTGAAATGCGTCGCGTCGCTGACGCGGAAGAAAGAATTCGCCGCCTGGTTCGCCGGCTCAATTTGCCCGAGCGCGATGCGGTGATCTGGCTGGGGATTATGCGACAGATACTGTGGAAGATGAAATCAGGGAAAGAATCGACGAACGAGAAAGACTCAGCGGGCTAACATTCCTGCAGAATTGCTAATACGAGTGAAAAGTCACCTGGATTTTCTGCCTGACTGACGCAGGTTTTCCATCGGGCCCGGTGGCGGGTTTGAACCGCCATTCCTGAACGGCCCTAATCGCCTGCTCTGTCAATCCGAAAGGGAGCCCTTTTGTTATCCTGACATCCTTCACCTTTCCTTCCTCGTCGACTGTGGCTTCCAACGCAACTGTGCCAGTGAACTTGCGGGTTGTGGCTTCCGCTGAGAATTGAGCGGGCGTGCAGCGGATACAGATCGGATTCGAATAGCCGTTCTTACCGCTCTTGGGCAAAGTTGCAAATTCGTCTTCTTCGCGTTTTCCGATGAGCGCCTTTAGGTCATCACTAAGAGGTACGGACGTCTCGAGCTTGGACAGCTGTTCGAAACTCTTCACCCCAAAGGCCTTCACGGTTACCGTGAGGCCACCGCTTCCATTCGACAACGTTCCTGAAATCCACGCATCGGCTCCGGATTGCAGCGCGAGCCATTGCGCAACGGATACATCGTAAAGACCGGAGGCAGCAAGGTCATTTTTCTTCAGTAATTCCAGCAACAGCGAGTGCTCTTCGACTTGAATGCCGCGGCCCGATTTAATGAGAGCGGCGCGGAAATCGGCCGCGACCTTTTGGCCCACAGCATCCACCTCGTCCGGTCCGGCGAAATCAAAAACCATCACGGTCTTCAGGTTTGCGTTGGACAGCGAGGCCGCCATTTGATCTGCAAGCGCGGCGATTTGTGGTTCCTGCGCAGGCGTTGACGGACACACGGAGAGCATGAACAGCGCCGCGAGCAGCCCTCGAAAGCCGTTAAAAAACGGTAGTAGCATTAAGACTGCCTCCGCGCAGATTGTAACTCTTTCAACAGCTAATCAGCATCTCTACTTACTTTGATCCACGTGACACGAGAAACGCATGAGACGCCGGCCGGCGTGCAGGAACGGGCTACGCGCGCGGGCGGGGTGAACCGTTATGGCGAGCCGAACTTTCGCGTGGTGTGGGGCGGGTCGCGGCTGGCGTGGATCGGCGGGCGGTGGACGGACCGTGACGCGCACGGAAATACCATTCGCGAAAAGGTCGAGTTGCGGCGCGTCCCGAAGTATCTTCCCGAGGACCGTTGGCACATCGAGCGGTGGTTGCCAGCGGAATCTTACGGCTCGCCGGAGCAATGGCTTGCGCAAACAACCGAGATCGAGGATGGAGTGCGCGTCGCGGCGCTGGGGCCGTACCCGTCGCGGGGCGATCACGAGCATTGCTTCACGCTTGAGAGCGCGAGCGGCGAGTTTATTCCGCTTACACCGGCGGCGTGCGATTGGATCGTGCGCGCGATCGAATGGTCGCGGCGGCAGCGGCGCACGGAAATGCGCGGGGCCATTGCGAGCAGGGAAGCGCGCCGCGAGCGCCATCTGGATCGCGGCATGGACGATATTCTCGACGACGCGGTTCCGGCATTTCATGGAGAAGCGTTCGTGGTGAGCGCGTAGGGCACACAGCCGACGGTGAACAAGATTGGCGGCGTAAAAAGACATACGTAAGCAATTCGCGCGCGATTGGCCCGCCAACAAAAGTCAAAAGAGCCGGCGGGACGCCGGCGCTACCAAAAGCAACGGCCGACGACCTGGCGGACGCTACAAAAGGACACTTCATTGAACGGACTACTGGGGCAGGGAATTCAGCGGGACATTTTGGTGGACACGCGAGCGAAGGAAGACACGGCGGCGACGGTGGCGATCGGCTCGGTGTCGGAGCAGGACTGGTACGTATCGCGGACGCACGGGGTTTACCACATTCCGGCTTGCGCTAAGGGCGAAGCGTACGCGCTGTTGTTGCTGACGTCGCGCGGCGACGCGCTGGATCTGGGCGACAACCGGCGCTTTCCTTTCACGATTTCGGCGCGCGAGATTGCCGTGGATTTGCTGCAGGATCTTCAGGACCACGGCGTGTTCGTTTGCGCGGGAGCGCGGCCTGCGGCTGAGGAACTTAGTGCGGCGCGCGATCGGCGCGATGCGTTTTACCAGCGGCTGATCGGAGAAGGCGACACGATGTGGGCGCGCGGGCATTCGTTCCGCGAAATTTCGGATTTGCACCGGCGGGCGGCGATCGGCCTGGGCGTCGAACGCGAATGGGCTTACGTTCCGATGCGGATGAACGATTGTCCGGCGTGCGGCCAAAAGGTGAAGCAGGGAGTGGCGGTGTGCAAGCATTGCGGCGCTATTCTCGACGCGGAGAAGGCGGCGAAGCATGGGCTTGGCCTTGGAGCGAAAAATAATGCGGGGCAAGCAGCTCCGGGAGCGCGCGCAAAATCCAACTCCGGCGCAAGCGGACAAAAATAGCAGCGACGTGTCGTCAGTTCTGTATAAATTGACGGGATTGCGGTACAAAAGCGAGGGTACACAGCGGCGAAGAGGCAAACACGACATGAGACCAAACGGCACAATCCGGCTGGCTGGCATTCAAATGACTCGCGCGGGGTCAGATTTGGCGCGAGATGTTCGTCGGTGTCTAACGCAAGCGTTGCGTGCGTCGTGGCACTTGGCGCGTGGTGTTCGCAGCGGTACAACGGGCGGGCGGACAAGACGGCTGACCGGAGCGCTGACGGCGTACGCGGCGCTGGTTGCGACTGTGGCGCTCGCGGCGTCCCTGGCATACGCGCAGGGATCGCGCAAAGATGATGTTGTGTTTGGTCCCGAAGGGCATCCGGTGGCGGGGGCGACGATTACGGTGTGCCAATCCACCGCGACAGGAACACCGTGCTCGCCGCTGGCGACTCTGTTTACCGATGCGACGCTGAGCGTGCCGTCGCAAAATCCGTTTCAGTCCGACGGGCTCGGTAACTACCATTTTTACGCTCCCGCAGGACGCTACTTAATTCAAATTACCGCGCCGCAAATAAATGGGACGCAGACTTTTCCGGATGTGATTCTTCCCGCCGATCCTTCGTCCACAGGAGTGGGCAATAATATTTCGGCGTTTGGACTGACGCTGGGCGGAAATTTGACCGTAGCCGGAAATGCAAACATCGCCGGAACGCTGACGACGGCCAATTTTAGCCCCGGAAGTTTCACGCCTACGTCTTTGAGCGTCCTGGGGAGCGAGACGATAACCGGCCCGCGACCGCGCATCGACGTGACTGCGTACGGCGCGAAGGGCGACGGCGCGACCGACGACACGGCTGCGATCCAGGCTGCCATCACCGCGGCTTGCGGGACTCTTATCGGCGGCATCAGCGTAATCCCCGAATTGGATTTTCCGTCGGGAGTCTATGCCGTTAAACAACCGCAGCTTCCTTCTACCGCGCCGGTATTTGAAGTCCCTTGCGGGCGGTTAACTTTTAAAGGTATGGGAACTGCCAGCACGCTGCAATTCGTGCGAGGCCCGATGGCGGTGGTAAGAAGCATCGCTGGGAGCAGCCCGAACAACGCGCCGGTGTTTGACCTGCGCTATCCGGGTGCCTACGCAGGCACCACATTCCGCGACATTGAGATTGACGGATACAACAAAGCTCTGTGGTTTTACACCACGACCAGCGACAAGCTGGAAAATGTAAACCTGTTCGTACAACAGACCGGGCAGGCCGATAACAGCGCTCTGGAGGTCACCAATTCGTTCTGGTTTGAGTGGCACGGTGGCGAATGCGCCGGCGCGGAAGTGTCGGGAATTTATTGTGTGCTGCTGACGGGAGACGCGCCGCTTGGAAGCGAGGCTCCGCTAGACGGTCTGATGGAATTCGATAACCTGCAAGGAATCGGCGGGATGTTTCATTACGACCAGCGCGTGAACACCGTTGGAAGCGGTCCGGGAAATATGCACTTTCAGGATATTCGGGGATGGGAAGCGAACCACGGGCCGTTCTTCTACATCACGAATAGCACGGGTAATCCCGGCGGGACGGCACTTCCGGTTATGACGAATTTGACGTTCGGGAACGTGAGCGGAGCAGACTCTACCTGCGCTGCGGGGGTGGCTACATCATGCGCCTTGGTGGAACTCAATTCGTCCGGGTCAAACCTGAACGGTGTAATCATCGACTTTTCGATCGGTGGGAGTGGCGGCTCACCGATGATTCAAAACGATAATCCCAGCACTTCTTCCGTGTATGGTTGCAACATCCGGTCGGGCGGAAATTTTTCTTCAAACGGCCTGGTGCAAGACAGTAACGGGAATCCGGTGTCCGGATGCTCGGCCCAAAGCTGGAATGGGTTCGACTACTTTGTTAGATCCGGAGGGGGAGGCGGCCCGGACCCCCGGCTGCGTAGCGATGTAAACGTATATGGCGGCTACGACGGTGACGCTTTGCGAGCAACCTTCAATGGCAGCCGGTTCGCCGGAGTGGGCATCGACCCCGTTTTCGGGCTGATGCTGAATGACGGAACTGACTTCGGTTATGGCGCGAGCATCGCGCAGAATGCGAGCGGGAGTTTCGACATTCAGTTTCCGCGAACTTATCCGCCCACAAGCGTGGCGGGCACGGCTACTACGGGCGGCTCGATTGCGGCGGGCACGTATTTCGCGACGATGTATTCGACCACGACGAGTTGCAGTTCGACGGAGTCGGCGCCTTCGCAGCAGAGCGCGGGCGTGGCGCTGAGCGGCTCAAGCAATGCAATCACATGGAACTGGACGCTTCCTATCAGCGGAGTCAGCACGATTGCAGGTTATTGCATCGCTACTTCCACGGTTCCGTATTTGAACAACGGCCAGTGGCAACCGGTGCAGACGAACTACACCTTTATTTCGGGCGCGAGCACGAGCAGCTTCACGATGACGGCGTTGCCGTCCGCCGGCGGCCCCGATTCAGTGATAAGCACGCTGATGCCGGTGCACCGCTTTACGCCTAGCTCACTGGGCATCAACAACACGAATCCGCAGTTTAACCTAGACGTGAACGGAACCGCGGCGGTGAACGCGCTCAACGGAGTGCAAAAGGCGGAGCGCTTTTCGGGCGCGGACGCTGCGGCCAAGATCACCGCCTGCCTTTCCGCTGCCGCGGCATCCACAGCTTCGGCGGTTTGCGACGCGCGCGGAATGGCCGGAACGCTAACGGGGGCGCATCACATCACGATTCCTGCCGGCACTGTTTTGTTGTGGGGGCAGGGACAACTCACCGTCACTGATACAACCACGAATGATGCCGTGGAATTGACCGGGGACGGCGCGTCCATCAAAGGATATCAAGAGAGCGGCACCGGCACGATTGCCAATCCGGACACTTCCGGCTTCATCGCCTGCGGCAACGCGGGATGCACCACGGTGAAAAATCCGAATCAAGCTACGTCTAAAATAAATTTCGTGCACATCGAGGGCATGGCGCTCACTGCGACCGGCGCGAGTTCAAAAGTGATCGACATGACCAGCATCGGCCACTCGGACATCGAAAACAACAACATCACTCTGGGCACGGGAGGAACTTCCTACGGAATTTACGGCAACACCTCGGTGGGCGACCTGGACGGCACAAATACTTTGTTCAAGCATAACAATATGAATCCGCAGTCCAGCGGGGACACCTGCTTTTATCTCGCCGGCATCTACAACGCGATCGTGCTGGAACAAAACGCCTGCATTCTGCCGCCGGCAAGCTCCACCGGCTACGTTCTGGCGAAAGACAGCAATGGGAATTATCCCAACAACGACGAAATATACGGAAACGACTGCGAAAGCTCCTCCGCCGCATTTGGACAGATTTGCTACAACATTATCGGCGCCACCAGCGTCACGTTTGGACCCAACAACCGCTGCGAAGATATTTACAATTGCATTCAATTTCCATCCGACGGCTCGGCCATCGGCATTCACCTTCTCGATCCGTACCTTTCCATTACCAATGCGACGCAGATCAAGCCCAACGAGCCGGCCACCGCGATGGTGGCGATCGATAACAACGGGCACAACTGGACGCCTTCGATGCATTTCGGGCAAAACGATCTGGCCAGTACGAACCTGCTCGCAAATGCCGGGTTCGAGGCGTGGAATGGCGGGACTACCTTGTTGGCGTGGGGCGGGGCGAGCGGCACGAATATCAATCAAGCTGCTTCCGGAATTTACGCGCGGCAATCGAGTTCGAGCGCGCCCGTGGATGGCAACACGCAGGGCAGCTACAACGTGAAGGTCGGCGACGGGGCGACGGCCGGACTCGGCGTGAACACGCAATGCATTTCGGTGGATCCGGCGGCGGAATACACATTCGGCGTGCGCGTGGCTGCGGGTTCCACATCCGCCAATTTCAGGCCGGGGTTCCGTTTTTATTACGACTCGAATTGCACCGAAGCGGACAAAATCACGAACATCGCCACCAACGCCCGCGTGCTCGCGCCCGCAAATTATGTGGACAATGGCGGCAACGGCGGCAATTGGCAGAGCACGAACGCGTCGCTCACCTATAACAACGGGATTACTTGCAACTGCAACGTCACCGGCGCGGACTGGCAAGTAGCTACGGCGAATACCTGGACTGTGAACCGCAATTACGCCGTGATTTTTCGCGTGCCGAACGGGTACAGCGTTTCAACATCCGTGGCGCATTCGATGCGGATTTTGTTGCTCGAAAATTCGGCTTCGTCAAGCAATTACATTTATTTTGACGACGCGTATCTGGCCAAAGGCCCCATGCCTTCCGAGCCGCGCTTCGCGCCGCTTGCGGACAGCGGCAACGGCGGAAGCGACACGGTGTATTCGAATCTCAGCGTGCAGGGGAGTGTGAACGGAACGAGCCAGAATGCGTCGAGCGCGGGTGGGCAATTTTTGGGCGCTACCAGCGGAACTGCGCCGAGTCTGATCGCGCAGTTGAGCACGGGGCAAACCGGACACATGTTCGATCTGGACCCCAGCGGCTCGACGACTCCGGTTTCTTTTTTCGATAATTCCGGCAATCTTTTTTCCCGCAACGATCTGAATGCAGTGAGTGCGCTGGGCGCCGCGACCGTTTCGATGTCCAACGCGAGCGACGGCCTGGCGATAGCCCCCGCTTCGGGCACTACGAGCGGAAATGCACTCAAGGTGATGGCACCCGGATCGTCCGCCACGATCAACGCGTCCATTTCTTACGCGGGTAACGTGCAGGGAATTTTCCTGCTAGCAAATCGAGGGAGCTCGATCAGCGCGTCGAACGTGACGCTATCAAGCGGATGGGGAAGCTCTGCGTCGGTCACTGCCAGCGGGACGAGCCAGCGGTTTACAGCGACCGTGACAGCGAGCGGGACGGCCGCGGCGAATCCCACGGTGGCGATTAATTTCACGAATACCTGGCCGCTGACGCCCATTTTCATTTGCAAGATGGTGGGTGGCACCGGCACGGTTGCTAACGTCACGGGAGAAAACACTGCAACCACCGGAAGCATGACGCTAACGTACAACGCGACACCTGCCAGCGGGTCCACGTACATTTTTAACTGCCACGGCGAATAGAAGAAGGTCACCTAGGCCTTCACGGCGATGCCCTGGATTTCGAACCGCGCATCGAACAGCAATGGTCCTGACCCGATGAACGCGCGGGCCGGAAGCGGTTCGGTGAAATATGTGCGGTAGATTTCGTTGAACTGGGTGAACAACGCAACGTCAGGACAGAAAATCTGCAGCGATACTACATCCTGCATGGTCATCTCCACTTTGGCCAGCGTGTCGCGCAGGCTATCCATCATCAAGCGAATTTCCCCCTCGACACTTTCCGGAACCTTTTTTGTAGCGGGGTCCAGGCCGATGTGCCCGCAGAGATAAAGAGTCTCGCCCACGAGCACACCGCTGCTGAACGGCAACGAACCAAAGCCGCCCGGTGCCGGGATATGTAAACGCTTTTGAGTTGACGCCATTTTCTCTCCTTCGCAAATCCTGATGTAGCTACGCGACGATGATATTGCAAACATCAGGCCGTCGTATTGCGAACACGGCGGCCAGTGAACGCGTCGCAAGTCCATAATGGCGTGGTCAGGCGCCACGAAACTTTTCTGTCAAGTGCTCTCCACACGCAGCAGCAATCTCGGAGGCAATTATGCCCGTCGTCCCGACAACCGCGTATTCGCAGGCGGAAGACGCGCTGAATTTGGCGCGCGCGCTGGTGAACGATTCGGCGGGGGTGGTCTTCACCGACACGCTGCTGATGCCGCTGCTGAACTCGGCATATCGCGGATTGCAGCGCGAGCTGGCGGAAAATGGCGTCAGCGTGCTGGTGGAGCAGCAGGACATCGAGCTGGACGTCAACTCGGACACCGGCGCAACGAATCTGGAAATCAGCGACGTCTCCAGCCCCCAGCTACCGGCGGATTGCCTGATGCCGCACATGTTGTGGGAGCGCGCCACGGCGAACACGACGGACACCTTCGTCCCCATGGAGAAATTCATGAGCGGCGGCGGGATGCTGAACCTGCAGCCCAGCAGCTATTTGCGTCTGTGGGAATGGCGCGAGGACAAGATCAATCTGATCGGCGCGACACAGTCGGTCACGGTGCGCGTGCGCTACGAAAAGATTCTGCCGCTGCTTGTTCTGGGGACGGACCCGGTGCAGATCCGCAGCGCCACGGACGCGTTGGGATTCGCAACCGCGGCGCTGGCGGCTCGTTCGCGCGGCGCGCGCGCGCTGGCTGCCGACCTTCTGGGCTCTGCGCAAACTGCGGCGGAGAATTTGATCAACCGCTACGTGCGGCCGGAGCAAACCAAGGGACGGCGCCGCAAACCGTACAGTTACCACCGGCGGATAATTTATTTGTGAGATGAGGCGGCGGTTTCAATCACAACACAACTGAGTGTTCTTCGCCGGCCGGACGGACCCGGCAGTATTTATGGGGTCGCCAGGTACTCATCCCGGGCGCAGCATGCTGCGATCCTACCGAACTCTGCAAGTGGATATTTTTCTCTAATTCACGACGAGGGTGACGGTGAAGCCGCGCGTGGCGTTTTGGGACGTGCCCTGCACGATGAGATTCGTGGTACCCGCGGGTGTGGACTCGGGCTTTCCGCTGCCGCTACCCCCGCCACAGCTGGCGAGGATTGCCACAAAAAGTACGATGACCGCTGCGGTTGAGATTAGCCGGAGCAGTGCCGTGCCTGACAATGTATCGCGGAAAAGGTTCGCGAAGATGATGCGCATCGCGTTCGGACGCGAAAGGTGCCGCGGGAAAAACGCGGTCCCAAATATCGCGCACAGAAGCGCGACTAACATTGCGAGTGCAGCAAAGGTCGTCAAACCGAACGACCCCATGACATGATCCGCCGGAGCAGCCGGTCCGTTTGGTCCGCCACGCGGTGCGCGAATGGTTGGAAGAAATCCACTCGACGTGGGCACTTTGGTGTTCGGCCCGGTAGTTTGAAAGGTGATATTAAAAGGAACCGCCGTGCCGCGCGTAACGTTCACCGTCAGACTGGCGACCAGCGGAGTAGTTACAGTGGAACCGAGGGAGATGCCGCAGGTGGTATTCGTCGGCAAAGTAACCGGGCAATTCAACGTCACGGGCCCGCTGAACGCATCGTCCGGAACGACCTGCAATAGAAATGTAGCGGCCAAGCCCGGGTCAATCGCGATTTGGTAGATGGGGCCGACGTTAGTCGCCGGCGTGATCTGATAATCGTCGCCCGTGCCAGCTACTGCGGCGGTCAAAGTGGCTGGCGGGTTCGTGCCGGCGGTGTAGAACACAACCAGATTGTCCGAAAGCGCGCCGGTCGATTGCGGCGTAAATACTACGTTGAAGGCACAAGTCGTGCCGTTCAGAACAGTCGCAGTGCAGGAAGAGCTGGCCACGGAGAAGTTGGTCGTGCCGCTCTGAAAACTGGCGCCGACTTGACTGAGCGTCCCGCCGGAATTATTCGTGAGGGTAAAGGCTTGCGACGCCGTCTTGCCGTCAACCGGCTCGAAGCCGAAATCGGTGGGAACCGGCCCAGCAGGAGGAGTTAACGTCACACCCGTGGCGGGAACGCCGGCGCCACGCAGTTCGAGAAGCCTATGCGATCCCTGATCCGCGATGAAAAGATTTCCGTTGGAGTCGAAAGCGAGCTCGCCGGGGGAAGTCAAGCCGCGCGCGGCGGAAGTCATTTTTCCAGTTGTGGCATCGAGCCGCCAAATTTGGTCCAGTCCGCCGCCAGGGCCTGAAAAAGACACAAACAAGTTTCCGGCGCCGTCCACGGCCAGGCCGGTGGGAATAATTCTAGCGCCCGCAGGATTCTGGCTTCCGGCGAACCATTGCGAAGGCGAGATGGCCGAGGTGGAAATGGAGCTGGTCTTCGTGTTGATCTCGACGATGGAGCCGGTGTCAGGTGAAGAGGCGAAAACTTTGCTGCCATCCAGAGTGACTCCTACGCTTGCGGGCGACACTACGTGGGCGAGAATCTCCAGCACGCCGGGCGAATCGGACGCCACCGAGTGCAACATCAGCACGGCATTCGCGCCGCGGTCGGCGATGTAAAGATTTCCCGCGTGGTCCAGCGCCAGACCGAGGGGCTCGATGAGTTCGAAATTCTGTCGCGGACCGAAACGTCCCACAAGGCCGCGAACGATTCCGGGTTCGCTGCTGGAAGCACCCGCGATGCTGCGGATGGTTTCGTTCAAGGTATCCGCTACGAAAACCGTGCCATCGGGCGCGAGGGCAACTCCGCTGCGCATCGCTAGCGAATTAAGTTTCAGGTCGAATTCCGCGCCGGAGACTGCACCGCCATCGCCCAGCGAACCCGCTGCGGCCTGGCCGGCGAACAGCGCGATCGCGCTGCCGGTCGTAACCGAGCCGGTCAGATTATTCGCCGCGATGGACGCATTTGACGCAGGGGCCAGGGTGAAGATCCGGTTTCCTTTGTCGGCGTTAGCCAGGTAAACGAGTGCGGATTGGGCGACGTTGGAATTTTCAGCGCTCGCTGCATTGGTTGCGCTTTGGGACTGCGGCTCGACCGCGAGCGAACGCGCAGAAATGTTGGCGGCGACGGTGATGGGCGCGTTTGCAGTCGCGGGCGTTTGTGCGGAATTCGCGCCGGCCTGCGTGCGCGGCAGAGTGGGCGGCGTAGTGCTCGAATCGGCTTTGATGGAAGACGTCTGCGAGGAAGGCAACGCAGGCGTTTTACTTTGCGCGCGAGCCGCCGCTGATAATTTCAGCGCCGCTGCGAATCCAAGCAGCGTCAACACCGTTACCGCACAAACGATTCGCAGTCCTCGCACCAAGCTCTCTCCTTACGTTCGACGCTTAGGATTCAACTGAAGGCTTTCGGGTTGTGCGCCGCTGCAGCGTACAGCGCTAAATGATAACAGTGATAGACGGCCTGTTGCCAGCGGGCAAGACCGCAGAGTGCCCTAATTTCAACGGACGACCTGGCCGGACGGCCGGGCGACTCCAGGCTCGGCTACGACGTCGAGGGCTTGCGTTCGTAGCGCCGACCCTGCGCGTTCAGTACACCTGCAAGCATTCCGCACGCATCGTGATTCACGAATCACCAATCTCAGCTTTGGAGGAACAATGGCACTTACATTTTCGATTATAGATACTTGGGAAGACGGCAAGCGGGTGCACGTCAGCGGCACGGTGGTGGTTTCGGGGAATTACACGACCTCGGGAGACACGCTGGACCTTTCGCAGATCCCGTTGATCGCGTCGGACCAGCCGCCGGTGCAGGGGACTGCGTGGATGGACGGGCTCGCGGGATACAATTACGTTTTCTATCCCGGCGCCGCAATGAACGCAAACAAAGTGAAAATCTTTCAGCAGGGCGCGTCAGCCGGGCCGTTTCCGGAACTGGCCTCCGGAGCGTATCCCTCGGCCATCACCGCAGATACCATCACGTTTTACGGCATTTTCAAGAAGCTACAGTAGCGCATCCTTCCGCGTCACTTTCCTTCGCGAGATCACATGTCTATTGAAACTTTTACGCCGTTGCCGCTGAATATCTTCAGCACCTGGATCACGCTGCTCGATCCGTCTGATGTGCCGCCGGGGATGTCGCCCTCGCTTGCCGATGTAGAGTTTTTTCCCGGCGGGGTGCGAACGCGGCCAGGGCTTGTCCCTCAATTTCCGGTGGTGGCGGGGTCGCCGCAGATCAATGGACTGAAAACGTACGCCACGACCAATTTGGTTCAGCGAATGATTGCGCTGGATTCGATCGGTAATTTGTACAAGGAAACTTCGCCGGGAGTGCTTTCGGTGGTTGCGTCGGGAGGCAAGCCGGGACTTTACCTAGCGTCGGACACGCATTTCGGCCGTGAATACATGGCGTTCGGGGACGGACTGATTGGCCAGGACATCCCACGGCAGTATGACGACACGAATTTCGACCGCGTCAGCCAGATTGGGCCGGCGGAAGGGCCAGCGGTTGCTGACGCCACCGATGCCGGCAATATTTCGCCGGGCGCGCACCAGTGCTCCGTAATTTTTGTCACGCGGCAGGGATACATGACCGCGCCGTCGCCGCCAACTACCTGGACTGCGGCGGGCAGTAAAAAAGTTAACGTGACAAATATTCCCACGGGCCCTTCGAATGTGGTGCAACGGTTGCTCGCGTTCACGGGCAGCGGCGGGGCCACTTTTTATCAAGTGCCCGCGACGATGACAATCAACGACAACGTCACCACGTCGCTGGAGGTGGACTTTACCGACACGATTCTGCTCAGCGGCTTGAGCGTGGAAAATCTGTTTGGACAGATCGAGCTGCCGTGCCAGCTTGGCGTGGTGGATTACGCCGAGCGGCTTTTTTGGTGGGGGGAGCGCGCCAAGATGGACAACTGGCGCAATCTTTCGTTCGACGGCGGCTGGGACATTTCCGGCGACGGGCGCCCGCTGGGCTGGCAGCTCGATCCCACGTTCGGAGCGGGAGGAAGCCGCGAGCCGAGTTTCTCGGTTTGGGGCGATGCATATCGGATTACGGCGGACGGCGTCACCATCCAGCGCGGAACGATCGCACAAAATGCGATCACCGACGCGTTCGGCGATCAGTTGCTGGTGAACAACACGGATTATTCGGTGCGCGTGCGCGTGGCGCGCAGCTCGAATCTCTCAGCCGGAACGTTGCGCATCAATACATACAGTCCGACGATGGGGCTGGTCGGAGCGGGGCTGGTTGTTTCCGCGGCGCAGGCGACTGCTTCGTACCAGGAATTCACGGCGCCGCTTTTTCCGCCACAAACTTCGCTGCCGACAGATCTGACACTGCGCGTTTATGCCGACAGCACACCGGGGCCGAGCGGCGAGTCGTTTCTCGTTGACGACATAGAAGTATTTCCGACGTTCGCCGCGCAGAATTCATCGCTGGTGCGGGCCTCAGCTACGGAAACGCCGGAAAGTTACGACGGCGTATCCGGAATCCAGGAAATCGCGGTGAACAACGGGCAGGGAATTCGAGCCGCGTTCAGCTTGCGCAGCAATTTATATTTTGTGAAAGAACGCTCGATATACGTGACCGCGACGGACGGAGTCAACGAGCCGGCGCTTTGGGGCGTGGAGGAAGTGTCGAACAAGGTGGGCACGCCTTCGGCGCACGGCGTGGGCTACGGCGAAGAATGGGTGGTGATCGCGGGCCGCTCGGGACTTTATTATTTTGACGGCAGCGAGCCGATCAAATTGTCGCAGGAAATCCAACCCACCTGGGACGCGATCAATTGGCAATACGGCCAATTGCTCTGGGTGCAAGTAGACACGCAGCACAAACGCATTTACGTCGGCGTGCCGATGGGTGCGGCCACGCAGCCGAATCAGATTCTAATGCTCGATTACACCGAAGGAATGCAGGACCCGCTCGTCTCGATTTATACGGCCGCGGCGGAACGATCGCGAAAATGGGCTCCGTGGATGATCTCCGCGAATTCGTGCGGGCTGATCGAGCGGAGCAACGGAGTGGCCCAGGTTTTTCTCGGGGCGAATAATTCCAGCGGAAAAATCTATGCGCTGACCGAAGGGCAGTTTTCAGACGACGGCGGGGCGATCAATTCGTTTTACTCCACGGCGTTTCTTGCGGCCACCGGATTGAGCGGCAGAAATTTGTTTGGCTACCTGACGGCTTACGTGCAGGGGGCAGGCTCGCTGTCGCTCACTTCGTTCTCGCCCGGCGACGTGAGCGTGCTGTCACTCGGCTCGTGGACACTCGCAGCACCAGCTTCGCGCGACATGGAGCAGTTCACAAACGTGCTGGCCGAGCGTGTGTCGTATCAGATTGGCACAAGCGTCGCGGGGTCGTGGTTCTCGATTACAAAGTTGGTACCTTGGGCGAAGGCGGATCCGTTCGCGATAGTGCGCGGAACGAATTGACCGCAGATGCAATTTGACCTCCGGGTTGCAGCGCGGAAAGGGTCAATTCGCGCAAGACCCGCCGCGCGCGTAGCTCACTTCAGAAGTGGGGTGGATGAGTCAGAATCCGCGTCAATCCGATGAGCACCAGCGCCAGGAGCATAGGTGCAAACACAAAGTAAATGATTCGGACCTTGGGCCAGAGCCATTGGGGCAGCTTGTCGGCGAACTTGTCGCTCCACGTGGTGCCCAGCCGCATCGGCATCTCCGCCTCGGGAGAGCCTGCTTTCCATCGAGAAGCGATCCAAGTAGCACGAAGATTGGAGAACAGCACAACGCAAATTAATATCTTTAGAACACCAGGTCCCGCTACCGTCTCTAGAACGAACATGAGGAAAACGAGCAATGCTGCATAAAGACTGTGCTCTCTGACACCCACCCCACCGAGAAAATAGTAGAGAGCGCCAATGCAAGCAAGGATGGGATGACCTATGATGACGATTGTTACGAACGCAATCGCAGCTGCGATTGCGCAAATCCAATAGCCCTGCATTCCCAGATCGTCTGCGTCTGTGCCCGTTTGAATCGCGGGCCAAAACAGACTCTTGAGGCGGTTGTCCGTCCGCGGCTCCGAATTCGATATGCCCAGTGTTTGCATGGACGGATTACAACTCAAAACCTGCACGCTGTCCAGGAAAACCTGTAACCGAAGCCGTACTAATCAAGATGCTAAATATTTCGCAAATTGAGGCGCTGCGGCGCACGAATCCGCAGCTTTACGAAGCCATGAAGCGGCTGGCTGAGGCTTCGCTCGGGCCGAACCAGGGCTGGAGCATCGACAACCAGATCACCGACGGCACGAATTTCGCGCGGGTGACTTCTGGTGCGTTGACCGGAAATCAGATCGACCCAACGAAGGCGGGCGTGCTGATGAAAGGCTCCGTGCCGCCGACGTGGTCCGGCGCGTTCACCTATGTTTCCACCACGACGAGCATCACGTGGACCTGGAGTGGGCTCACAATTTCCCGAGCTGACGGCACGTCAACCACAGTCGCAAACGGCTCGCTCGGCGTTACCGGGCTCACAGCCGCCACCACTTATTATTTTTACCCTTACTGGGACGATGTAGCGCTTACGATTGCGTGGGTGGGAGCGATCGCCGGAAGCGTAGGCTCGCCTGCAAACGCGCAGAGCGCGAAAACAAATGTGGCCGCGCAGCAGCAAGCGTTGCAAGGACGCGTTCCGCTTTCGCAAGGCGCGATGATTGCGGCCACCACCAGCAGCGGAACCGGCGGGGGTTCGGGCGGAGGGAGCGGAAGTTGCTTGCGCGCCGGGATGGTGGTGCAGACGAAGGAGCGCGGCACGGTCAAGATTGAGTCGTGCCAGGTGGGCGAGCATCTTTGTTGTCCGTGCCATACACACGGAGAGCCGTGGACGCGCATCATGCGGCTGGAAGTTCGCGACGCCGACACGTTCATCCGCCTCCATTTTTCGAATCACGAATCGCTGGAGGTCACGCCGCACCACATTTTCACCTTGGCTGACGGGTCGCCGATGCGCGCCGAGCGTTTGTGCTTGAGCGATGTACTAGTTGGCCGCTTCGGGCGCATCACCATAAGGAAAATTGAGGTCATCGTCGAGGAAGGGCAGAAGGTGACGGTGAGCTGTGAGCCGTATCACCAATTTTTCGCAGGGCGCGGCGATGCGGCGATCTTGACGCACAACTACACCTTTTCTTCGTAAGTCACACCTGCACTCTTACCTGGTTCGCTCTGCAAATGACTGGAAAACGCTACTATCTGACGACGCTCGGCGCGTGGCATCTCCACGCTACGCGATTTGTGAATTCGCATTGGCTCGCGCTGGCACAGGCTGGGGCGACTATTGTCGCCGGCGAAGTTGCTACTGACGACGCGACGATGATCCTGGTGCTTGTCGAAGCGGATGAAGGCGCGCATCTAGCGCTTGAGGATGACGTGGCGTTCGAAGCGCTGCCGCATCCTCTCGGACAAAACCCAATCTCGGAGACAGCGCAAACTGCGCTCGCTGCGTACGGAGTCGCGCCAGGGGCAACCACGTTCGACGCGGCCGAGGCCGTCGCCACTGCGCATCCGCTGCTGCGCCACCGAGTGTTCTGATTTTAAAGCACGTGCTCATCCGCGAATACACTGAGGCTGATCTTGACACGCTGCGGCGAATGCACGCGCAGCAAGGATTTGAGTACGCGTTTCCCGATCTGGCGGATCCGCTGTTTGTTTCGAAGCTGGTGGTGGAAGATGGCGCGGGGTGCGCGGTGATGGCTTCGCTCGCGCGATTGACTTGCGAAATGTATCTGCTAGTTGCGCCGGGGGAAGGGAATCCGTGCGAACGTTACGCGCGCCTGCTGGCGCTGCACCGCGCCGGTGAACGCGACCTGCTGGCGCGCGGTTTGCACGATGCGCACGCCTGGCTGCCTCCGCCTATCGCCAAGAAATTCGGTCGCCGCCTTGCGGCCCTCGGCTGGGTCCGCGACGACGCGTGGACGCCGTACTGCCGGCGGCTGATTTTGTAATGTGGGGCTGGTCGCAGATCTAACTGCTAGGGTGAGATTCGATCCAGGTGCCGAGGAGTTTGGCGGCGTACTCGCATAGCTTTTTGTCCTCGGATGCAAAGGCGGCGCGGAAATGGCTGTCGATGTCCAGCTCGCCGACGACGGTTCCTGCGACAAAGACAGGCACGACGATCTCGGATTTGGTCTCCACAGAGCAGGCCAGGTAGCGCGAATCGGCGCCGACATCGTCGACGATGACCGTCTCGCCGCTGGAGGCTGCGGCTCCGCAAATGCCCTGATTCAGCCTGATGCGAGTGTGCGGGGTCATCGAGCCTTTGAACGGCCCCAGCACCAGCATATCTTCGGCGGGCTCTTTTTCGATCATGTAGAAGCCCACCCAGTTGTATTTCAGCAGATTCTTGTGCAGCAGGCCGACAATGCCCGTCATTAATTCGCGAGCGGAAGTTGCAGCCGCGGCGAGGGCATCCAGCTCGGGAATAAGGTCTTTGGGTTCCGGATTCGCTCGAAACATATTTGAATTAAATCATGTCGTGGCGGAATCGCGATGCCGCGCCGTGCGATTTCGTTTCCATCAGCGCAACTCTAGGCTGCGCGACAGAAGGCGGCGGCAAGCCGCCGCACTCCAAATGGAACTGAAAATTCTAGCTGGGGGGATTGGGGCCGGCGAGGAATCCGCCGGCGAGGACGAGGTATTGGCCGGTCATAAAAGAAGCGCGATCGGAGGACATCCACACGACAGCTTCCGCGATTTCCATCGGGGTTCCGAAACGGCCGATGGGATGGAGGCTGATTGCGTAGGGCTTGACCTCTGGCGTGCCAAAGAGACGCTCACCCATAGCCGTTTCGATTACCGCGGGACAGACGGCATTTACCGCGTCGGCTGGCGCAAGCGGCTTCCTCGCGTTTCAGGGCAGCGGGACATCCGGGCATCCCATTACGTTGCAATTCACCTCTGGAGCGGTTTTGACCGCAGCCTATTGGGGCACGAATGGAGCGATTTATTCGAACGGAAACAACTACATTACGGTGGACGGAAACAACCTTGGCGGAACGGTCACAGCGTCGGCCAACGGAACAAGCCTGGCCAATCAGCAAAGCACCAGTAAGGGCGTCTATCTAGTCGGATGCTCGAGCTGCACGGTGCAAAATTTGAACGTGACGAACATCTACGTGCATACCTGCGTGTGGGCGACGACCGGAAGCAATCCGCTGGTGAACTGCACGGACGAAGGCGGCTACAACACCTATGCCATCTGGATAAATGGCGGGTCGAATTCGCTCCTTACCGGAAACAAAGTGAACGACGCGCACTGGGGATTGACGTTCACCTTCAATGCGGGAACTACAAGCTCCAACGACCAGATAACCTATAACACCGGATTCAATCTGGACCACGGAGTTTTCACTGCGGACAACAATTCGAATGCGACCATCACCGGATTCGTGATTGACCACAACAATATCTCGGGCGGGCAGAACTGGGACGACAACTCCGACCAGAATCACCATGATCCAATTCACATTTCGACCAACAGCACGGGTACGACCATGCCCGCCCCGCAAATCTCAAACAATACGATTTTACCAGGGTCAAGTTTTCAAGGCCTCCACGCGAACACCGCTATTTATATCGCGGGCGGCTGCTCAGGCTGCACCAACGGGTCAGGAATCACGGGCGCGAACGTCTTCAATAACGTAATAATTAGTGCATTTACCGGAACCATCGGCTCCAACAATTACCAACCGATTTATGGAACCGCGGCTATTGCCATGTACGGCCTGAACGGTCTCGCCGCAAACAACACAATCGTTGGGGCGACCACGTCTGCTTGCAGCCAGGGAAATTCCGCTATCCAGTACCTCGGGACAGGGACGATTGAGCAGAATAATATCGCAACGGGCATGGGGTTATTCACCTTCAACGACGGCGGCAGCACCTTGGGATTCAGCAACTACAACGATGTGTACGGGACGGGGACCACTCCGTTTCATGCGGGGAGTACTTATTATGGTTTGGCGAGTTGGCAGGCTTGCACCACCGGGTGCCAGACGACGGCTGGCGCTCCAGACTTGAACAGTACGACGGCGAATCCGCTGCTGAATGCTTCGGGCGTGCCGCCGTACCAGTTGACGAACAGTGGTTCAGCGGCGTGGCAGAAGGGAACGAACCTGACTTCGCTCGGCGTTGCTGCCCTTGATATAGACGCAAACGGAGTGGCGCGGCCGGCGACCGGGAATTGGGATATGGGCGCGTATGAATCATCGGCGAGCGGCGCTGTGACGCTCACTCCGACGTCCTACACTTTCGCCACCACGGTGGTGGACCAGCCCAGCTCGGACAGCCCCGCCGTTTTCACCCTGGCCAACAGCAGCGGTTCGACTGTCACGAGCATTTCAATTTCCTTTACAGGCGCGAACGCAGGGGACTTTTCCCAAACGACTTCGTGCGGAAGCTCTCTCGCGAACGGTTCATTCTGCTTGATAAACGTTACCTTCACTCCCGCAGCGGTCGGTTCGCGCAGCGCTACGCTTAGCGTTTCGGACTCAGGCGCCAGCAGTCCCCAAACTTCCAGTCTTTCCGGCATAGCAGTTCCTTCGGTGACCAATCCGTCTCCAGCCAACCCCGTCACATTTGGAGTTGTGGTCACGGATCCCTCCATTCCATCCACGGTGAAAAATGAAAAACACGCTCAGAACCTTTCTGCTTACGATTTTGACCACATCGCTCTGGTTGGCTTCCTGCACCAAGACCGTCCCGGTAACGCCGCCGGCGCCTCCGCCAGTCAATAAAGACTGGCTCATCACCGCGAACTTCAGCTACAACTTTACGAACTATATGCAGTGCGGCGCGAGGGCTGCAAGCGACGTGAGTGTCACGTCCGGATGCATCACCGGATTTACCTGGGGCTATCTGAACGCGCAGGGCGTGCAAGTGCCGCTGAAAACCAGCCCGGTCTCAGTCTGTTCGGGGTCGACCCAGCCACAATCCTGCACCGACAGCGCCAATAGCCAGCTTCCCATCGGCTCGGACACCTTCACGATCGTGGTGAACTACATCGATTCAACAGGCAAGCCACAAATCACTTCGCCCGTAACATCCTCGTCACCGGTTGTTATTGCTGCCGGCCTCCCGCAGGGTTTCAGCATCTCCGCCCAGTAGCCAGAAGCTGAACACCAGCGGGACGCGTTCGTTGACTTGCTACGACGCGCAACCTAAGATGCTCGGCTAATGGCGGACTCACGCCCACTTAGTGGAACAACGGTTTCGCATTACCGCATCGTGGAAAAGCTCGGCGGCGGCGGAATGGGCGTGGTGTACTCCGCCGAAGACACAAAACTCCGCCGCCTGGTCGCGTTGAAATTCCTGCCGGACGATACTGCGAGCGATCCCCATGCCATCGAGCGCTTCCGTCGGGAAGCACGCGCGGCCTCCGCACTGAACCATCCAAATATTTGCATCATTCACGACATTGATGAAGACCAGGGCCAGCATTTCCTGGTAATGGAATTTCTGGAAGGCCAAACGCTGAAGCACCGCATCGCGCAAGGAGCTATCCCGCTGGACGAACTGCTGGAGATCGGGATTCAGGTGTCCACTGCGCTGGACGCTGCGCACGGGAAGGGAATCGTTCACCGCGATATCAAGCCCGCGAATATTTTCCTCGTTCGGCATGGGCAAGCCAAAGTGCTCGATTTCGGCCTAGCCAAGGTTGTGGCGACGCACCGCGTAGTACCCGGCATCACTGTGTCGGCGCTTCCCACTGCGTCCGAGCAAGAGCTGCTGAGTAGCCCCGGCTCGGCGATGGGCACGGTGGCCTATATGTCGCCGGAGCAGGCCTTGGGTGAAGATCTGGACGCTCGCTCGGATCTTTTCTCCTTCGGCGTGGTTCTCTACGAAATGGCCACGGGTGCCATGGCGTTTTATGGCGCAACGTCGGGAGCGATGTTCGACGCGATCTTGCACAAAGATCCAGTAGCGCCGGGCCGGTTGAACCCGCAGCTTCCGCCGGAACTCGATCGCATAATTCATAAGGCCCTTGAAAAGGACCGCGCGCTTCGCTATCAGCACGCTTCCGAACTGCGCGCTGATTTGCAGCGCCTCAAACGAGACAGCACTTCCGGACGCGTGTCTATTGCAGGAAGCGGAACTCAACCAGTCCTTTCTCAACCGGCGGCGCCTTCTTCATCTTCGGGTTTGTCTGCGCAGGCATCCGGTGAAAAGACCTCGAGCAGTTCTGTTGTCGTAGCCGTTGCGAAACAGCACAAGATTGGACTTGCCACCGGAGCCTTGATCGCTATCGTGGTCCTGGCTGCAGCAGCCTATGGTCTATATGCTCTGCTCCACCGCGCCGGCCCCGCGCCGTTCGCGGACTTCACCATCACGCAAGTCACTAACAACGGGAAATCAGTCGAAGCGGCCATTTCCCCAGACGGCAAATATCTTCTGAGCGTCCTGGAGGACAAAGGCAAACAAAGCCTTTGGCTCCGCCACGTGCTCACGAACAGCGACACCCAAGTGATTCCGCCTGCGGAGGCGTTTTACCAGACCCTGACATTTTCGCCGGATGGCAATTACATTTATTTCCGTAAGGCGACAGACAACACGCACACTGCGTTCAACGCTTTCCGCGCTCCGGTGCTGGGTGGCACACCGCAGCTCGTCGTGCGAAACATCGACAGCGCGATTAGCTTCTCTCCCGACGGACGAATAGCCTACGCACGAGGAAATGATCCGGAGCTTGGAAAGTTCCAAGTGCTCATCGCGAACGCGGACGGCACGAACGAAAGGATGTTTTATAGCGGGCCTAGCACGTTTGCTCCGCTATTCGTACCCTGGTCGCCAGACGGCAAACAGATCGCTACACTTAGGCCCGGCCCCGGCGAGCCGATGAGTAACATTGAGTTCCGGGATGTGACGTCCGCCAAAGTGCAGGCGGTTGTACCTTTCAATAAAATTCAGCTCAACGACCTGGCGTGGCTGCCCGACGGCGGCGGCCTGGTGGTGACCTATCAGAACAATGCGACACCTCTTGCCCGGGCTCAGATCGGGCTGCTCTCCACGACAGCAACCGATTTCCGCCCCATCACCAAGGACACGAATAGCTATCGGACGCTGACACTCTCAGCCGACGGAAAGGCGCTGGCCACCGTCCAACAAAAAGCCACAAGCACCCTGTACCTGTTGCCGACCGGCGGATTCTCCGGAATCCCTCCGGCTCCGGCTTTGGCGCAGCTCAAAGACTCTTTTGTTTTTAACTGGGCCTCAAACGGAGACCTGTACTTTGCCGATGGCGGCACTTTGCTGCGAATCTCACCGGACGGCGCGAGCAAGACGACCATAGTTAGTGACCCTGGCGCCGTAATAGCGGCGGCGATCGCCTGTCCGAATGGATCCGACGTGATACTTCAATGGGACGGCCACTCCGCTACCAAGATCAACGTTTGGCGCATGTCTCCCGACGGCTCCAACCTGAAGCAAGTCACCTATGGCAGCGCAGACCTTTCCGCAAAGTGCATGCCGGACGGAAAGTGGGTGTATTACGAAGACTGGGTCAACTCCCACATTATGCGCGTGCCCATAAACGGTGGAACGCCTGAAATTGTGCCGGGAACGATCGTTCCGCACACTATTTTCTCGTCGCCGGGCTTCGGTACTTCAGCGGATGGAAAGTGGCTTGCGATCCTTCTTGATCAGGTGGAGTCGAGCGGCTTCGGCACCAATAAAATTGCGCTGATTCCACTCGATGCCGGACCGAATCCACCCGTGCGGTTGCTCGACCCCGATCCGAGGGTTGCCCTGAATCCGCAATTCACCCCCGATGGAAGCGCTATCGTGTATCCCATTCGTGAAAACGGAGTGGACAATCTGTGGCTCCAGCCGCTCGACGGCTCCCGCGGCCGCCAAATCACAGCCTTCGAGACGGATCTCATCCAGGACTTTCGCTTCTCGCCCGACGGTAAGAACCTCGGCGTTTTCCGCGAGCACGACGAATCCGACGTGGTGCTTCTGCACGATGCCGGCGGATCACTGCGCTGATGTAAGTCA
Source organism: Acidobacteriota bacterium (assembly GCA_003167215.1). GTDB lineage: Bacteria > Acidobacteriota > Terriglobia > Acidiferrales > UBA7541 > Palsa-295. Next base: position 88,312 of record PMTV01000053.1, read on the forward strand.
AGTTATTGGAACGATCCACCGCCAGGTTCTTAGCTGAGATTTTCCATTGCATTCACATCAGAAGGGAATTCCTCCGCATCACGCACGCCTGTCTGAATCCTCAATTTAACGAAACTCGTTCGTTCGCACGCAGTTCAATCCAGGAGAAAATCGAAATGAAAACCCTACGTAAAGCAGCAGACGCAGTACTGATAGGAATCCTTTGCGGCTCGCTGGTGATAAGCACAGTTACGCTCGGCGGCTGCAATTCAACGCAAGTGGAAGCAGACATTCAAAAAGTTATCGCGCTGCTTCCTACAGCTGTCCAGATCGCCGGCAGCATCTTGAACATCGTTGCCGCCGCGGAAGGGAACTCAGCTCCCAGCGCATCCGTTCTCGCCACGGTGAAAAACGCTTCCGGGCAAATCCAGGCGGATCTCACCTTGGCGAATAGCCTAGTCGCGCAGTATCAAACCGACCTGGCCTCGGCTCCCGCAGGCGTCCTGGGACAGATCGACGCGGCCGTCGCGGACGCGCAGCAAAACATCGCCGCAATCCTCAGCGCCGTTCACGTTGCAAACGCCACAGTGGTTGCGGCAGTGAATTCCGCAGTCGCCAGTGTGCAAACCGTAATCCTCGCGCTTATCGCTGTGTTGCCGGCACCCGCGCCCGCCGCGCTTTTTCCCAAGCTGAGCGCTTCTCTGCAGGCGGCGGGAATCCAGCCGGGAAGTGTGAAGGTTGCGATTCCTACTCCCCATGCATTCGCCAAATCGTTCAACACCGACGCGCGCATCGTGGCCGTAGAGCAAGCCTATCCCACCGCATCGATAAAAGTTCCCGTCCCGCACGTTCGCATTTTCGGCGTGCCCCTGCCGTAGAGACGCGAACACCTCTGCGGGCAAAACGGAGAACAGACGATGACTCTGCCGATTTCACCGAATGGCCGGAGATACGGCGCACTTAAAAGCAAACCGGACGCCAGGGATTACGGCATGGCCTCGCTCTCGCTGCCGAAAGTGATTCCTTCCGTGATTGACCTCACCGAATGGTGCGGACCGGTTCGCGACCAGGGCGATCTGGGAGCTTGCACCGCCTTCGCCGGTACCGCGATGTCGGAATTCCTGTGGCGCAGATATAAAAACCAGGAACTCGTTTTCAGCCCGCTCTATCTGTACTACCAGGAGCGCGCCCTGGACGGCGACCGCAACAAAGGCGACACCGGATCCACGGGACGCACTTGCGTAAAAGCGCTGAAGCAATTTGGCGTCTGCCTCGAAGCGGAAGATCCTTACAACCCGACCGCCTTTGCGAATCCACCCAGCAGCGGGGAATCGCAGGAGGCGCTGTTGTATCGCTCCGGCGCGTACCACGCCATCACTAACGTTCAGGACATGAAAGCGTGCCTCGCCTCGGGCTACGGCTTCATCGCTGGATTCAACGTGTTCAGTTCCTTCGAGTCTGACGCGACAGCCGGAAGCGGCTTAATGCCCGTGCCAAATCAGCAGACAGAAACGCTACTAGGCGGTCATGAAGTGTTTTTCTGCGGCTACGACGATGCGATGGGATGCCCCGGCGCGTCGCTCGGAGCCTTCAAGGTCCAAAATAGCTGGGGGACTACATGGGGGCAGTCCGGTTTCTTCTGGTTCCCCTATCAATGCGCCGCGGACACCTCCATCCTGATCGACGCCTTCATCCAGCATTTCGGCAAGCCCTGGTAATAAGCCCCGGAAGAGTTACCTCTCAAGACGCCAGCCAACTCGAGACCGTTCGTTCGAAGGAGCCATCGCATCCGCCCAGGCGTACGCCACGAGCAGCGAAACTGATTCTGGCGATCGGATTACTCCGTTGCTCGAAAGCATCCGCTCTCGATAGTAGCTTCAGGAGACTGCGGCGAACAGAAGCGAGCAGGAATTCGTACAGAAATTGCCCGGTTTGAAGAGTGTATCTCTAAGCAGCGTCTTAGACGATGCGGTAGTCACTCAACCAACACCGCATAAATTACGTTAATCCTGCCGAGCAATGTAGTTGGCGGCATCCGCTGACTCGCGGAGCGATGGTATTGCACCGACTGCGGTGGCTGCTCGACCCCCTGCCCACACAAACCGCGCCTCTTGTACGTCCATTTTCAGCTTGCTCCCAAATATCGCAAATACCCATTGACACCGCCTCGCGGTTAGCGGTACAGCCGCGTATAGGGATACAGTGCGAGAATGGATATTATGTTGTTTATAGGAGGGCCGGAGAGGGTAGGTGAAGGCGGGGTTGACGATGCGCGGTGTGATGGACCAAGGTGCGGGGCTATTTTGCTGTGGATTTGTGTGGGGGCGAGGCGAGTTCGTACTTTATGTACTGCTCTAGCGGAGCCTTATCGCCGCCTACTAGCATGCGTCCATTGACGAAAACGGTGGGGGTGCTAGAGATGTTTAAGGCTTCGCCGTCGGCGCGATTTGCCTCGACGGCGTTCTTTGCCTCAGGCGAGGACATGCATTCTTTGAAGGCTTGCGTGTCGAGTCCGGCTTTTGAGGCGAACACCGTGAGCTTATCCCAGACGTTTTCTGGCGAGATCAAATCCTGATTCTCGAAGATGGAGTCATGGAGCGTCCAAAATGCCGCGGCCGATTGCATATAGGCACAACGGGCTCCAATGGCTGCAGATTCGGTCCAAGGGTGGATTTGTGTCAGGGGAAAGTCCTTGAAGACGACGCGGACCTGGGGATACTGCGTCTCGATGGTTTTCAGGGTGTGGAATAGCTCGCGGCAATGGGGACACTCAAAATCGCTGAATTCGATGATGGTGACAGGGGCGTTGGCGGGACCTTGCGTAGGGTTACCTTCGATGTTTAGGTGCGCGAGGTTGTCAGCGAAAGGGTTGGAAGACATGTCATACATATCGCCGCGGAGAAATATTTTTCCGTCCTTACTAACATAAACCGTTCCGGTATCGGTGTGATCGTTAATGGTGACGTTGATGGGGACAACATAGAAGTACGGCGATACGGACGGGGACATCGGTCCCAGGCGCACTTTGAATTCCGGCCCCCAGGTGAACAGGTTACGCACAAAGGCCTCAGTTGATTGAAGGATTTGAGTTTGGTCAGATGATGGCGCGGCCGCCGGTGGCGGAGGTGTCTGCGCGAAACCGGAGACTGGTGAGATTAGAATAGCGACGAGAGTAACAAAACAAAAGCGAAGAACTGTTTTCATATGCTTCCTTATAGATGGAATCTGAACGCAAAGACTCCGCTTTGACTTCGCGAATATATACCACCAAAGACAAAGGATTGTAGTTCTTCGCGAGCGAAGGCCCAAAAGAAAAGTCCGCCGGTAGTTCTGAGTAAAGGGCTAAGGTCCTCCGAGGATTGCTTGCCGACTAGCCGCCAACTCTGCCCTAGACGGAGAATTTCTGTGCGAGAGGGAAACGGCGGCCTACGCTAAAGGCCTTTGAGGTGATTTTCAAACCTGGCGGGGCCTGTTTGCGCTTGTATTCGTTCTGATCCACGCGCAGAGCTACGCCACGGACGAGGTCAAGCGGGAATCCGTAATGGTCTGCGATTTCCTCGGGGCTGCGCAAGTCCTCAACATAAGCTTTGAGGATGCGATCCAGGACATCATAGTCCGGCAGGGTGTCTGAATCCTTCTGATTGGGCCGCAACTCGGCAGAAGGCGGCTTGGTGAGGGTCTCGTGAGGGATCAGTTCCCTCTTGCGGTTCGCAAATTTCGAAAGCTCGTAGACCATGGATTTGGGCACGTCGGAAATCACCGCCAAGCCGCCCGCCATGTCCCCGTAGAGCGTGCAATATCCAACGGCCATCTCGGATTTATTTCCCGTGCTCAGGACCATTGAACCAAACTTGTTCGAAAGTGCCATCAACAGGTTTCCGCGAATGCGCGCCTGGATGTTCTCCTCGGTTACGTCTTCGCGCGTGCCAGTGAACGCAGGCGCGAGAGTCTTGCGATAGCTATCAAAAGTCTCATTGATCGGCAGGACGAGGAACTTGATGCCGAGGTTCTCGGCGAGACGCCGCGCGTCACGCATGCTGTTTTCCGAAGAATACGGGCTGGGCATGGCGACGCCGAGCACGTTTTCATGACCCAAGGCGTCCGTGGCGATGGCCGCGACCAGGGCCGAATCCACTCCACCACTCAAGCCGACCACGACCTGCCGGAATCCACATTTGCGGACATAGTCGCGTGTGCCGATTACCAGTGCCCGGAAAGCAGTTTCAAGTTCATCTTCCACCAGCGGGCGAATGTCGCCCTCACCGGTGACGCTGTTGAAGAGAACGAGGTCTTCTTCAAACGATTTCGCGCGCGCGGCGACGCGGCCGTCGGGCATAAAGGCAACGCTGGAGCCGTCGAAAATCAAGCTATCATTGCCCCCTACCTGGTTCACGTACACAACGGGCACGCGATATTCCTTGGCGATTGCTTGCAGCATGTCGTGGCGCAGAGAGCGTTTGTCAATTGTGTACGGCGAAGAGGAGAGATTCAAAAGCAAGGTACTTCCCTTCCCAACGATTTCAGCAACGGGATCGCGATCGTAGAGCTGCTGATTCCAGAATCTTTTGTCGTTCCAAGCATCCTCGCAAATGGTGACCCCGAGTTTTTCTGTGTCGAAGGGAAAAACGTGCTGGGTATGAGCGGGCTGAAAATAACGCGACTCGTCAAACACGTCGTATGTGGGCAACAGCATTTTGCGCTGTTCGAAGAGGATTTTGCCGTTGGCGATCAGAGCGGCGCAATTGGCGACGGGTTTGCCGGTGTTGTCTTGCGCTCCGCCGACGTAGCCGACGAGCGATGGCAAAGGAATTTTCTTGGCGAGGCGAAGGAGTTCCTTCTGATTGAGTTCATCGAAAGCGGGGCGCTCGGTCAAGTCCTGAGGCGGATAGCCGCAAAGGCAGAGTTCGGAGAAGAGGGCTAATTCGGCTCCGCGAGATTGGGCTTGGTGCGCCATCTCAAGAATACGGGCTGAATTGCCTTCGAAATCGCCTACGGTGGGATTGAACTGGGCCAGAGCGATAATCATAGTTCAGCACTAAGCATACGAGGCGAATACAAGCTTTTCAATGGCGTGCGGCGAGCGCGGCGCTTTCCGGGGATGGCTGGTCATTACAAGCACGAACAGAAGCGGACGGCCCGGCAAAAAGGGACGTCCGCGATGACGTTAGACGCTGAAGGAACTGCCGCAACCGCAAGTGCTCTTCACGTTCGGATTGTTGAACTTGAAGCCCGAACCTTCGATCGTTTCAATGTAGTCGATCTGAACGCCCTCGAGATACATCTCGCTCATTTGATCGACGAGAACTTTCAGACCTTCAAACTCATACACGTTGTCACTGTTCTCGTTCACCTGATTTTCGAATGCCATGTGATAGCTGAAGCCAGAGCAGCCTCCGCCAACTACGGCCACGCGCAAACCGGCCGGCGCAGGAGTCTGCTGCTGAAGAATCTCTTTAACTTTTGTGACTGCCACGGGTGTAAGTTGAACCATTGCTTAGTCCTCCAAAGATTTCGCACGAACAAACCATGCGTTACGATTCCAAAGTCATTATATCAGATTCCGTCATCCGCCGAGTAGATTCCGCAGGATGTTGGTTTAAGAGCACACCTTCGGAGACAGGGCGAGGATCTCCAATGGCCCGATGTCCTGGAAGGTGTATCCGTAGGCTGCCAGTATCTCCAGGCAGGCCTTCTTGAGATCATCTCCATGCAAGGAGAGAAAGATGGTGGGCTTGGCTGCGGCCAGGAGCGAAGTCGCTCCTTGCAAGACGCCCACTTCGGCGCCTTCCACGTCGATCTTCATTACGTTCGGCAGCGGATGCCCCTGGAGCGCATCCAAGCGTGTCACTTTGACTTCCGCAGGACCGTCGGGCGCGAGATGCCCTAGTCCGGACCCTGTGCGGGTCTCGAAATGCGCAACGCCGTCGTGGTCGCTGACTGCAAGTTCCAGCACCTGAACGTTCGAGCACCGGTTCAATTCGATGTGCCGGTAAAGCCGGGCTAGATTTGGCGGAGAAGGTTCGAAGGCCAAGACCCGTCCCAGGGGACCGACCAGCTTCGAAGCCAGCAATGTGTAGTACCCAAAATGCGCGCCAACGTCGTAAACCACGTCTCCCGGCCTTACCAGTTTGCAGAAAAGGGCTGTCTGCCCAGGCTCATATGTGCCGAAGAAAAAGCTGGAACGCGTGGCGAGCAGCCAGCGATCACCTTTGAGCGGGCCGCTGAAGATAGGAAGAACGGCCCAGTTGAGCTTTGCCCGCATGCTAGTGCACCTTACCACATCATCGCGAACTTCCTTCAGCGCACCTGCCCCTGGGTGAACCACCTGTTGGACACCTGAATTGAGCGACACTGTGGACTTGTCAACGCATAGCCACCTAAAATATGTACTCTACGATGAAACACACCATCACGTTAATTCCCGGAGACGGGATCGGGCCGGAAGTTTCGAAAGCTGTGAAGCAGATATTAGCGGCTGCCGGAACGGAAATAGTTTGGGAAGAAATTGCTTCACGCGCGGAAATCGAGCGGCGCGGCATTGACTTCATGCACGCAGGCGTTCTTGAGTCCATTCGCAAGAACCGCGTGGCGCTGAAGGGACCCATGGAGACCGCGGTCGGCACCGGCGCTCCCAGTATCAATGTTGGATTGCGGAAAGCGCTCGATCTTTACGCCAATCTCCGTCCGGTGAAGAACCTCGAGGGCGTGCAATCACGTTTTCAAAATGTGGACATCGTCTTAATTCGCGAAAATACTGAGGACCTGTACGCCGGGCTGGAGCATACGGTGGTTCCGGGGGTGGTCGAGAGCCTCAAGATCATTACCGAGCGCGCGTCCACGAGGGTGGCGCGTTTTGCGTTCGAGTACGCTACAAAGTTTGGTCGAAAGAAAATTCACGCGGTTCATAAAGCAAATATCATGAAGCTTTCCGACGGGCTGTTCCTCACTTCGGTCCGTAAGGTGGCTGCGGAATATCCCGGAATCGAATACAAGGAAATCATTGTCGATAATGCCTGCATGCAGATGGTCCTGAATCCAAATCAGTTCGACGTGCTTTTGCTGACGAATCTTTATGGCGACATCATGAGCGATCTGGCAGCCGGGCTTGTTGGCGGTTTGGGGGTAGTGCCGAGCGGAAACATGGGCGAGACAGTAGCAGTCTTCGAGGCTGTACACGGAACCGCGCCCGACATTGCCGGCAAGAACGTAGCCAATCCAACCGCGCTGCTGATGAGCTCGATTATGATGCTGCGATATCTCGACGAAATGCAGGCGGCGCAGCGAGTGGAAGAGGCGCTGCACAAAGTTTATCGTGAACGTACGTCTCTGACACGCGACGTTGGTGGTAATGCGAGCACTACGGAATTTACCGAGAACTTAATTCGGACATTGTAGGTGATTGACTTCCCTGCCCTGTCCGACGAAAATAAGGGCAGCAACCAGTTAGTGGGAGGCTGAGTGCCTGACATAACTCCGGAAGTTGCGCCATTTTTGAACGGCGAGGTCGCGAAGTACGAGCCTATTTCGGAAGGAACTAACACTCGCCGGAAGCGCAAACCGCACATCGTAGCTGTCATCAACGACATGTGCACCGGATGCTCAGGCTCTCCCGCATGTGTAGAGTATTGTCCGGTGGCGGAATGCATGTTCTGGGTTCCGGACCCGGAGCACGAGCCTTTCGGCAAAATCCTCGTTGATCCCCTGCTTTGTATCGGCTGCAAACTTTGCACCAGCAAAGGCCCCGATGGCGCATTCCTGGAAGGATGCCCGTGGGACGCCATCGATATGGTTCCACTGGCGGAGTTCGAAGCGCAATACGGCTCGATGCCGTTTTAATTTTCCCGCGCCCTGCTACCTGAGGTTGTAAATCGAAGATACCCGGCTTGTAAGCCGACAGCTACGAACTGCGTTTTTTGCGGCAGTCGGCACAGAGGCCGCCTACTTCCGTGCGCGACACCGTGATTTCGATGCCGCAATCGTGGGAGATTTGCCGCTTCAATTCCTCGTACAGCTCGCTTTCGAACTCGCGGACTTTCCCGCAGCCCATGCAAGCCACGTGGATATGGTCGCGCGGGCCGTGGCTCTCGTAAAAGTGGCGGTCGCCCCGCAAGTGCAGAAGATCGAGCTCGTCGATCAATCCTTGGCGCTTCAGCAGATCGAGGGTTCGATAGACGGTGACGCGGGTGACTCCCGGATCAATTTTCTGGGCGCGTTCGAGGATTTCGTCGGCGTCGAGGTGCCGCCGGGCGGTTTCCATCACCTGCAGAAGCACTTTTCGCTGGCGCGTAAGGCGAATTCCACGCAAGGCCAGTTCGTGCTCGAGCCTTCCGGGCGCTTCGTGATTGATGCGCTCCCCGGTAGATACACGATGTGCAGGCGTAGCAGACATGGTATGAACAGACATTATACCAAAATTGCTTTCCTGGGAATGGCGCTGAGCGGAAACTAAATCACAACCTGCCATTTTGTAATTTCCACCGGCCCCGCGAGAATTTCGCCGGCGATTTTTCGGAAGGACTGAATGTGCGGGGACTTTGAATGCGCGTCGAGATGTGCTTCGCTGGTCCAGTTCTCATAAAAGAGGAACAGCGCGGGATCCGTCTGCGATTGATGCAAATCGTAGTTAATGCAGCCCGGCTCGGCGCGAGTGGGAGACACCAGACCTTGGAGCACTTGCCGCACGCGTGATTCCTGGCCGGGCTTTGCGCGGATATGAGCGATCACCGTAAGAGATTCGTGCACGCGCGCTCCCGCAGGATTTGCAGCGTCTCTAGTGATACTGAATCAGCTTGAAGATGTCGCTGTACATCACGAATGCGAAAATACCCAGCAGAAATACAAGGCCAACCTGGACGAATCGCTCTTTCACGGCGATGCTCAGATCGCGACGGAGAGTGCCTTCAATGGCCAACATAAGAAGGTGGCCGCCGTCGAGGATCGGGATCGGAAGCAGATTCAGAAGGCCGAGATTGAGGCTTATAACCGCCATCAGCCAGAGCAGATCCGTCGGTCCCCGCTTGGCCGCTCGGCCTGATTCTCGCGCGATACCCACGACGGTCGAAAGTTGGCCCAGCTTCACGCGCCCGGTAAATAGGCCCTTCAGAACCTGCAAAATCTGGCCCATACCAAGCGCTGTCTGAATTCCAGCTTCTTTTCCTGCGGGAATAAATTGCTGCTTCTCGAAATCCGCCTGAATCTTGGGCAAAACGCCGACCTGCCAGAACATGCTTCCATCGGCGCCCATTCCCTGAACCGGAGTGATGACGAAGGACAAGTCTTTCCCGTCGCGCTGGACGGAGAATTGAATCGGATGGCCATCGGAGCCGCGCACTGTTTCGACCAACTGTTGCCAGGTGACGACAGGCTTCCCATTCATGGCGACAATCTTGTCGCCGGGTTTCATTCCGGCTTTTTCCGCTGGAGTGCCGATCCCTATTTCGTCGGTGATGGCGGGCTCTGGCGGGTACCCAATCAGCGGATAAAGAGTGCTCGAGGCCGGCGGCATTTTTGCGCTGAGTGTTTGCTCGGTGCCGGCTCGATCAACCTTAAGGGTAACGGCTTGGTCAGGCGCTACATCTTTTAGCTGAGTGATTACCTTTTCCCAGGTGTCGGTCTTGACGCCGTTTACGGCAACAATGCGGTCGCCCGGCTGAACGCCGGAAGCGCTGGTGTCCTTCTGCGGAATTGCCGCCACTTGTGCCGGCTGCCGGAGGTAAGGGTCCGCAGGGAGACCAACAAGCCAAAAAATTCCCCAAAAAACGACAAAGGCCAGAATGATGTTCATCGTGGGGCCGGCCACAGCGATAATCATCCGCACCCAGCGCGGCTTCGAGAGGAACTCATAATCAGCGCCGGTACGCTCTTCCACCGGATTGTCGCCCGCCATGCGCACGTAACCGCCGAAGGGCAGCGCGCTCAGCCGGTAGTCGGTGTCGCCGCGTTTCACACCGAATATCCGGGGGCCGAAGCCGAAAGAAAACACATCCACGCGAATGCCCGAAAGTTTTGCGGCGACGAAATGTCCCCATTCGTGGACGAATATCACGACGCCCAGGACGATGGTCACCGAGACGATGGCGATCACTGCGCTATGAAAGTTGGCCATGCTTGCCTCTATTTTAGTTCTTTCTGCGCTCGACTTCCAGTTGAGCGAGCCGCCGAGCTTCAGCGTCGGCGGCAAGTACGTCTTCTATCTTTTCAAACGCAGCTCGCGGCATGCGTTCCAACACGCGCTCGATCACGGCGGCAATTCCCGGGAAAGGCAGCTTCCCGGCAAGAAATGCGGCTACCGCGATTTCGTCGGCCGCGTTTAACGCGCACGGCAGCGGTCCTCCCTGCCTCAGTGCTTCCTTCGCCAGCGTAAGGCACGGAAATTTTCGCGCCGGAACTTCTTCAAACTCCAGCCTGCGTAAAGTGGACCAGTCCAGAGCACAATCCTTCGACGGAACCCGCTCCGGATAGGTTAGCGCATAAAGGATGGGCATGCGCATATCCGTTGCGCCGAGTTGTGCCAGGATTGAACCATCAACAAATTCCACCATGGAATGAATGGTGGACTGCGGGTGAATGACTACTTGAATCTGGTCCAGACCCACATCGAAGAGCCACCGCGCTTCGATGACTTCGAATCCTTTATTCATCAGCGTGGCGGAATCAATGGTGATGCGCTGACCCATCTTCCAATTTGGATGCGCCAGGGCTTGCTTGGGGGTTGCTTTCGCGATTTTTGCCAGAGCTGTAGTGCGGAACGGACCGCCGGAAGCGGTTAGGATGAGCCGCTTGACTTCGCTGCGCTGACCCGCGCGCAAGCATTGGTGGATCGCGTTGTGCTCGCTGTCCACAGGGAGCAGGACCGTGCCGTGGCGCTTTACGGCGGCCATCACCACTTCTCCGGCGGCCACCAGGACTTCTTTGTTCGCCAACGCGATTTGCTTTCCCTGCTCTATGGCTTTATACGTGGCGGGAAGGCCGACGACGCCTACTGCGGCCGAAACAACCATTTCCGCGTCGGGATGCGTGGCGACGCGTTCGATTCCTTCGGCGCCAAAGAGTATTTCGAAACCGGGCTGCGCGGCCTCCTTGCGCCCATGGTGCTTCTTCAAAATGGCGCAGAGTTCGCGCGCGCCGGATTCAGTGGCGACCGAAACCACTTGCGGGCGATACTTCGCCACTTGTTCGGCGACCAGGGCGACATTCGATCCCGCAGCCAGCGCTACGACTTCAAATCTTCCCGGATGCGCGTCAATTACTTTGAAGCACTGACGGCCGATGGAGCCTGTGGAGCCGAGAATCGCGATCTTCTTCATCACAGGCTCTAGTTTATCGGCGTTTGCGAGAATATGCGAATGCGGAGTGCGCGCGCTTTCCCGATGCGGCCTTGATTGATAACCGGCGTTAGCGCGTCAATGGGCTGACTTGTCCAGGAGTTGCTTTAGATAGGACTGCCAGACAACAGCCCAGGTGTGCGTGCCGTGGCCGTGAGTTTGATCGCTGATGGGAATCAGAACAAACGTTCCATTCTTCAGCCGCCTGCTTTCCTTCTCTGCGATGCCGAGTTCTGGCGGATTTATAAAGTCGTCGGCAGAGTTGATCCAGATCACAGGCGCCGTAATCTTTTCCAGTTGCGGCGATGGATCATAGTTGCGCGAAGCGTTCACCTGGTAGAGCAGATCGTTCGCGTCGAGCGTCGCGGCCCGTTTCTCCGCATCGTCCGCATATTTGTCCGCCGCGTCGCGAGTAGGTAGGGTCTTCTGCATCAAGAGCGGCGCGCTTCCCGCAATTACCAGGAAATCTTCGGCGGTGAGCAAGGCCTGCTTCGGTTCTTCTTTGTACTCGCCGCCGTTCCAGGCCGGGTCGTCGCGAATCGCATCCATCAGCATCTTGCGCCAAACGCGATTGCGTCCCACGATTTGCACGGGCAGGCACGCCAGGGGCATCAAGGCGTCCATGAAGTCCGGATAGGTTTCTCCCCAAACGAACGAGTGCATGCACCCCATGGAAGTGCCGAGAATCAATCGCAAATGCTGCACGCCCAAGCCCTCGGTTACGAGGAGATGCTGCGCGGACACCATGTCGTCGTACTCATACGCTGGAAAATGGGCGTGCATGCCATCGCTGGGCTTGGAAGATTTTCCGTGGCCGATTCCGTCCGGCAAAATAATGAAGTATTTGTTGATGTCGAGTAGTTGTCCGGGACCATATAGTTCTCCGGCGAACTGCGCGACCAGGAATTGTTGGCCCGATCCGCCGGTTCCGTGCAGGATGAGGACCGCGTTTTTTATTCGACCCTGAGCATCCCGCTCTGGCTTCCCCAAAGTCTTGTAGTGCAAGCGCAGCTCCGGAAGTTCTTCGCCCGATTTGAACTTGAAGTTGTGCGCGACATAATCGCCTTCCGTCGCCGGATACTGGGAGGCCGTCTGCGCACACAGGCTTGCCGAGGCAAGAAATGCAACGGCAACCAGCGAAACTGCGCGTGCGAAAAGAGTCATGTTCTGCTCCTCTTTGGCTCTCAGGTTTCTCAGCGTGCTCAGAATCCCGGGGGGCGTTCACCGGCTACGCCAAAGGCGCGCTCTAATGCAAGGCCGGCGCTCGCCATCGTACCCTCATCGAAAAGGCGACCGATCAAGGTGACGCCGTGGGGAACGCGGCGCGGCGGCGAAAATTTCGGCAGCGGTCTACTTGGATCCGGGGCCCAGTCGCTGCGCGCTTGTGATACTTCCACAAATCCTGCGCGCAATGTGAGCGAGGGATGGCCGGTAAAGTTCGTAATGGTCAGCATCTCATCGCGCAACGACGGAACCAGGAGAAGGTCTACTTCCGAGAATACTCGCGCCATTTCTTCGGCCACTTTGCGCCGAAGCCGATCAGCCTGCACAAAGTCCACCGCCGAGAGAAAGCGGGCTTGTCGGAAGAGATTGGGCCAAGCGTCGAACGTTTGAACCTTAAGCTGGTCCAGACCGTGACTCAATGTGAGTTCCTCAAAGGCAGCGGCCCCTTCCGCGAAGAGAATCAGGTCGAGCGAGTCATACGGCCAGTTGGGAATAGATACCTCAACCGGAATCATGCCAACTTTTTTTACCGTTTCCAAAGCGGCGCGGTCAACATCGGTTGCGGGATTGTGAGTCATCCAATCCGGAAAGTAGCCGACACGCAGCCCCTGGACGGAAGCACCCGCGTCGAAATCAAGCTTGCTGGGAACACTCGATAGGTCGCCGGCGTCAGGTCCTGAGATAGCGTGAAGCACCAGCATGGTGTCTTCCACGCTGCGCGCCATGGGGCCGAGCTTGTCGAGCGACCAGCAAAGCGTCATCGCGCCCGTTCGTGAGACGCGACCGTAGGTGGGCCGCAATCCAGTAACCCCGCAACGCATAGACGGGGAGACGATGCTGCCTCCGGTCTCGCTGCCGATAGAAAAGCCCACCAGGGCGGCCGCAGTGGCGGCACCAGGCCCCGCGCTCGATCCAGAGGAGCCTTCCTCAAGCAGCCAGGGATTCATCGTCTGGCCGCCGAACCAAACGTCGTTGAGCGCTAGCGAGCCCAAGCTAAGCTTAGCTACGAGCACCGCCCCGGACTCGTTCAGGCGCTGCACTACCGCAGCATCCTTGGCTGGGACGCGGTTCCTGAAAGGCTCAGCCCCGTATGTAGTAGGAATTCCGGCGGTGTCCAGAAGATCCTTGCCACCCCAGGGAATGCCGTGCAGGGGCCCGCGATACTTCCCCGCTGCAATCTCCTCGTCGGCCCTTTTCGCTTGCGCCAGAGCCAATTCCGGCGTGAGCGTGATAACGCAGCGCAGTTCAGGATCATATTTCGCTATCCGCTCCAGATAAAGGCGAGTGAGCTGCTCAGAGCTAAGCTTTCGCTGTTCGACCCAACGCGAGAGTTGCATCAGGGGAGCGAAGGCAATGTCTTCATCCTTTGCAGGGAGTGGCCCCGGATCGGCATGGCTGCGGATAAATCGATCGCGGGCAGGGCCCGCCTTTTGACCGGGCAGCACCGGGTTCCAGAGCGAATACGGTGCGAGTCCCGGTTCCAGGTCCACTTTGTGCGGCCCGGTGCGCCGCTCATAAAGCGGCGCCATGCTGACGCGCCAACTGCTCGCTGCCAAGGCGCGCTCTGCTTCGTTCAATTCCACCTGTACGAGCTTTTCTGCTTCGCCAAACGTGGCAGGCGACACCTGCGGTCCCATGGGGTGCGCAGTGCCAAATGCGGGAGGCGCTCCGGGTGGCAGACCAGGTTGCTGTTCCTGGCCAAGACAGGGAGTGGCTGCGGCCAATGGAGTAGCTGCCGCCAGCAGACCGAGAGATGTCTCGGTCAAGAATTCTCTTCGCGATTTTGACATGCCTTCCTCCGTAGGGCTTCGTGCCGAAGCCTCGAACCCGAAGCGTATCTAATTTAATCACTAGGAAGAGGAGCGCGCCCGTGTCGCCGGTGGGGGCATTCCTTCAGCCCGTTTTGTGGTCAACGTGCCATCGCAATCCATTGATAAAGAATCCACACGACTGGGGCGGCGAGGATGAGGCTGTCGATGCGATCCAGGACGCCCCCGTGGCCTGGGAGCAAGCCTCCGGAGTCTTTCACCGCGGCGCCGCGCTTGTAGGCCGACTCGATCAAATCGCCCATTTGGCCGGCAATGTTCGCGAGTCCCGCGATCACCATCAAGGTTACTTCGTCCATGTGCATCCAGCGCGCAAAAAAGACCGCCACAAGCAGCGAGCCCAGCAGGTTGCCTAACGCGCCCTCCCACGTTTTCTTGGGGCTGAGCGCCGGAGCCATTGGAACGCGGCCAAATCCGCGGCCCACAAAATACGCGAGCATGTCGCCCGCCCAGACAAGACAGAGCGCGAAAAGCACGAGCTGCCGCCCGGTGTGCTCGATCTCGTTCAAGCGAATCAGATAGCTGAAGGGGAGAGCGATGAACAAAAGCCCCGCCGCGCTGACGGCGATGGAAGGCAGCACTTCGTGCAGCGGGCGGCGCGTGAGAAGTCCGATGGAAACACAGCCGAAGACGAAGACGAGTAGTATGGCTTCCACTGAGAATACGCCGCCTACTGCGTTTCGAACCAGTGAGACGCCCTCGCTGATCGTGCGCGTCTCCAAAAAACCCTGCGAATATTGCGCGTAGAAAACCCCGGCGACGCATACCATCGTCCACTTTTGATAGGCGACCAACCCCACGCGATTCGCGAGCGCAAAAAATTCAACCAGGGCAAGTATGGCAACAACACCGGCCAGAGCAGCGAGTAGCGCGGGCGGTCCCCACCAAACTAATGCGACAACAACGGGTATCAGCACAACGGCGGTTAAAATGCGCAGGAGCATTCGGCGTCAGCCTCGTCCCCGCCCTGCGGAACGTTTTGCCATCTTGCCTGAATCGCCCGGCTCCGGCGCCGCGTTTAGGCCGCCGTAGCGGCGTTCGCGCTTTTGAAAATCAACAAGCGCCTCCAGCAAGCGAGCGCGTGAAAAATCGGGCCACAGCGTTTCCGTAACGTAAATTTCCGCATAAGCGATCTGCCACAGTAGAAAATTACTTACGCGCATTTCCCCGCTGGTGCGAATCAGCAGGTCAGGATCGGGCAGCCCGGCGGTATAAAGATGTTCCGAGACGGTCTGTTCGTCTGCCTGAAAGGCCGAGAGGCCGTTTGAGCGAACGTGTTCGAGCATGGCGTTGAACGCGTCCACCAGCTCGGCTCGCCCGCCGTAATTCAGCGCGACGACCAGCTTCATGCCCGTGTTACGCGCCGTCATGCGCATCCCGTACTCGATGTCCTTACGCACGCCGTCGGGGAGCTGCTCCGAGCGGCCGATGATCAGCAGGCGGATATTATTTTTGTGAATCGCGGGCAGCTCGCGCTTCAAGTACTCGCGCAGCAGGCGCATCAAGAAATCTACTTCCGCTTGCGGACGCCGCCAGTTTTCCAGCGAAAAAGCGTAGAGGGTAAGGTAAGGCAGCTTCAAGCGCGCGCAGGACTCGATAATTTCTCGCGCAGCTTTGACGCCTGCGCGATGCCCGGCCACGCGCGGCAAATGCCTGTGCTGCGCCCAGCGACCGTTGCCGTCCATGATGACGGCGAGGTGCTGCGGTAGCCGCTTCAGGTCGAGATTATCGAGGAGGGTCGCTTCCTCGGCGTTCGCAGGCTTCAACAGTTCGCTTGCTTTCACTAGGTCTCACTCGAAGGAGACAGCCAGAAAAACTAGCACACGCAGGGGACACACGCAAGGCAACGTAAGACAGAAAGCTAGAAGAAATGGTGGCGAAGCAAAGCGCCGGACAATCCAGTAGCCGCGGGCTCGAAGATGGAGGTGTAGATCAGGACCAGCGTCAGGATGATCATGATAATGCTGGCAGTCCAAGCCACCACGTTGAAACCCCAAGAGTTGGTGTGCTCGCCCATTAAATCGCGGCGGTTGATCAGTATCAGAATGAAAATCAAGACGATGGGCAGCCAGATACCGTTCCCCACTTGCGAATAAATCAAGATTTTCCACAACGGCGCCTTGGGGAACAGGACGATACCTGCGCCCAACACAATGAGCGTGGTATAGAGCGAATAAAACGCGGGAGCTTCTTTAAACTTGCGATCGATTCCCGCTTCAAAGCCCAGGCCCTCGCAGATAACATGTGCCGTCGAAAGCGGCAGAATCGAGGCCGCGAATAGCGACGCATTCAACAGTCCGAACGCGAACAGCCCGCCGGCCCACTTCCCTGCCAGCGGAACCAAAGCTTGCGCCGCCTCTTTGGCGCTGGAAATACTGGTCAGGCCGTGCACGTTCAAAGTCGCGGCGCAGCAAACGATAATAAAAAAGACGATCACCATGCAGGAGATGCTGCCTACCAGCACGTCCATACGCGCATGCTTATACTGTCGCGGGCCGACGCGTTTTTCCACAAAGCCCGCCTGCAGATAAAAAAACTGCCAGGGAGCAATGGTGGTCCCCACCAGCCCGGTCAGCATTAGAAGGTATGGAGCATTCATGTGCAGGGACGGCACGACGAGTTCGTGGGCTGCGTACAGCCAGTCGGGCTTCGCTAAGAACGCCGATAGCACGTAAGAAAGATAAAAGGCGCAAGCCACGAGAAAGATTTTTTCCACGATGCGATAGCTTCCGTAAATCACAAGGAGCCAAACGGCAATCGCCGCCAGCGGCACGGAAATATAGCGGCTGACGTGCATCACCTCCGACGCTTCTGCCACGCCCGAAAATTCGGCAACGGTATTGAAGAGGTCAACGAACAGGGCTGCAACCATCACGAAAAACGTGGAGCGGAATCCAAATTCTTCGCGAATCAGGTCGGAGAGGCCTTTCCCGGTGACCACCCCCATACGCGCGCACATTTCCTCGCTGACGTACAGTGCGATGGTCATGGGAATCAGCGACCACAGGAGGGTGTAGCCGAATTGCGCGCCCGCTTGCGAGTAGGTGCTGATCCCGCCGGCGTCATTATCCACGTTTGAAGTGATAAGCCCGGGGCCCACGACTGCCAGGAACAGGGCCATGCGCTTGCGCCAGAAGTGCGAGCGGCGACTAAAATCCGTGCCGCGCTTCTTCCACGCTCCCCACGCGTTCGTTAAAGTGGCCCAGGTGTCCATCGCTTCGTCTCTAGCGCTCCGCTTGCCGCTCTAATTTCAGACTTTTGCTTGTAGCCTATTTACTACGTCGTCCACGGTAATTGCGCCGATGGGATGTTTTAGCTCGTTAACTACAGTGAGGCTCCGCAAATTGTATTTATCGAACAGTTCGAAAACTTCCTTATCCTTCGAATCCGGCGCGACAAAAAGGAGCGGCTGAAAAATCAGTTCGGCCATGCGCTGCTCGGTTTCAGCCAGGAGTAGCCTGCCAATTGGAACCGTGCCAGCAAGCTCGGAATCGCGATTGATCAGCACCACGTTGTCTACCTGATCGATGCCAATTTCGTGGAAGCGAATGTAATCCACCACCTCGCCTCGCGTAGCGTCTTCGCCCACCACGATGATTTCGGTGGTCATCATACCGCCGGCGGAATCTTCGCCGAATTTCATCAGTTGTTCCACCGCGCTGGCTTCGCGATCTTCCATTTCGTGCAAAAGCTCTTTCGATTTGTCAGGCTCAAGGCTCGCAATCAGGTCCGCGGCCTCGTCCGGATTCATTTCCTCCATGATATCCGCGGCGCGTTCCGGATCGAGTTTTTCCACCACTTGCGTTTGCAGCCGCTTGTCGAGTTCGGCGATGGTCTCGGCAGCGCTTTCTTCGTCAAGGGAAGCGATAATCGTCTGCCGTTCGTCGGGAGACAACTGCTCCATAATGTCCGCCAAATCGGCCGGATGCAGCGCCGCGAGCTTTTCGCTCGACAGGCGCAATTTCACCCGGCGGAGCGGATCCGGCTCGACTATATTGACGAACTCCCACTGAATTTTTCGCGGCGGCAATTTGGATTGAATCCTTCGAATCGCCCGGGGCGGAACAATTCCCTGCAACAGCCGGCGCACCGCGCCAGCTAGCCCCACATCCACCTGCGTAATGCGCAGCTCCGTGTTTCCATTGGTTTGGCTATCCGCAAGATCGATGTCGTTCACGCGCACGACCTTGCGCCCGTTCGTGTCGATTATTTGCTGGTCCAGCAAATCCTTTCCCATGGCGAGGTAGCTCTCGTTCGGCTGGTACAGGTCAAGATCCGATTCATCCGTGGTAAGCGCGATGCGGCCCGGGCTGATCTGACCAATCTGGTCGTAGCGAGCTATCAGTGGCCGGTACTGGCCGCGGCTGAGGAGAAGTTTGGATACTCGGTTGGGCTGATCGCCGGGCTCGACGAACATCTCTTTGACGCGACCTACAAAATTCCCGTGTGAGTCATACGTCTCGGCCCCTAGCAGTTCCGTTGCGTGAAGCATGGTGACTCCTTCAGCGGCTTCCGCCTTCCTGCGATAACAAGTGCAAGTCCAATACCAATAAAAAATGCCCGAAGCCAGCAACCCAACCGGCTTCGGGCACAAAGAAAATCCCCTAGGCTAGTTTAGGCCTGGCCTGGCCTTCCTGTTCGTACGAGCGCCAAACGGCTCAAAGGCAGCCATGACCAAGGCACGGTCGGTCCTGTCGACGCCTGCCAACTGGAGAAGTCGGCAACCGGGCCGGCCCCGTTTTGGGACTCCGGCAAGGACGCTACTCCAAGGCTCCGAATTGGACTGCAGCTCTGCCATTTCGATGCGCGAGTGCTCGTTTCGACTACTAAATGCAGACGATAACTTTGTCAAGCGAAGAGTGAAGTATTAGCAAGATTTTTGCGAGTTGAATACCATATTTCGAGGAGTGCGCTTCAAACGGCGGCAATCGGCAGCATATAGATCCCAATACGTCGCGCGGATATGGTCCTTCGCGGAGTATCCCAGGCTCCGAGCGGTTCGTCGAATAGCCGCCGGACTGCCTTCGAGCTCGAGAAAGGTGCCGATCGGGGTCTCGTCCAGGTCCAGATGGAGCCCGCCAAGCCGGAAGCTGGTCCGGTACTTCTCGTATTTAAAACCCGCGCGCAAACCAAGGTCTTGGAGCACCCGAGGCCACCGCCCCCGTTCTCCAACCGACATTTCGCTCTCCAGGCGCTCCTTGTATGGCAGCTTCTTCCGGGAGCGCGATGGAGTGGGAGGCGGCGCCTTAGCAGTCAAAATCGTCGCTCGCGGGCCGCCGCGCGAGCCATTGCCGGGTGCCGGAGTCTGTGTACGCAGTCGCAACAAACGGCCGTGTCGCCAAAAGCTTGAATCTGGAGTATCGAAGAGTGTGTTCTGTTCGAAAGTTCGACCGCTCGGCACCGCACCCATCTTCCGTATGTGACGCAGTACTTCGCGAAGGTTTGAAACGCGCAGCTTGATTTCGATTTCGCGCTTGGTATTTATTTTTGCGGCCACGCCTGAGTATAAACGCTCTCTAATTGTTTATCCCCATTTGCGTCAGAAAATACGCGTAATCGAAAGCTGCTTCATGCAGCCGATCGTAACGCCCCGATGCGCCGCCATGGCCTGCGGGGCTCATATTCGTTTTCAGAATCAAAATATTGTGGTCGGTCCGGAGAGCGCGCATCTTGGCAACATACTTAGCAGGCTCCCAGTACATCACCTGGCTGTCATTGAAGGAGGTCCTCACAAGCATATTGGGATATGCCTTGGCCTCGATATTGTCGTAGGGCGAATAGGTCAGCATGTAATCGAATGCCGGCTTTTCCTTCGGATTGCCCCACTCCTCGAATTCGCCGACGGTGAGAGGCAGAGATTCATCCAGCATGGTGTTCATCACGTCTACAAAGGGAACGCCGACTAAAGCCGCGTGGAACAAGTCCGGCCGCATATTCAGAACCGCGCCCATCAAGAGGCCGCCGGCGCTTCGCCCTTCGATCACCAAGCGGTCTTTCGAACCGTATCCCTGGGCCAAAAGGTATTCGGCAGAGGCGATGAAGTCGGTAAAAGTGTTTTTCTTATGCATCATGCGGCCGTCATCGTGCCAAGCCTTCCCCATCTCCCCGCCGCCCCGAATATGGGCCACCGACACCACGACGCCACGATCGACCATGCTGAAAATATCAGGATCGAAGCCGATGTCATACGAATCGCCGTAAGAACCGTAGGCGGTCAGATAGATGGGCCCTTTGCCGTCCAGGATGGCGCCCTTCAGATGAACCAACGAGATCGGTATCTTCACGCCATCGGATGCCGTTGCGTAAATCTGCTCCACTTGGTATCGCGTGCGGTCGTAGCCGCCAGGTACTTCCTTCTGCTTCAGCAAAGTGGAACTGCCGCTCGCCAAGTCGTACTCAAAAATAGATCGCGGAGTAATAAACGACTGGTAGGAATATCGGAATTTGTTTGTGTCATATTCGAGATTGGCGTACGGATAGGTCTCGTAAGCCGGTTCGGGAAATTCGATGCGTCGCGATTCCCCGCTTTGCAGGTTGGTCGCGCGAATCTGCGGCAATCCCTTCTCCCGTTCGTAGGAGATGTAGTAATTCTTGAAGAAATCGGTGCCGTCCAGCATCACATCGGTGCGATTCGGAACAACTTCCTGCCAATTCTTGATGCCGGGATCCGCGACCGGCGCCTTCACCAGGCGGAAATTGCGTCCGGTGTCGTTCACGCGAATATAAAAGAAATCGCCATTGTGATCGGGATAGTACTCGACGCCTTGTTTGCGAGGTTCCAGCAATTTCCACTCTGCCATGGGCTGACCGGCGGGAATGTAACGCGCCTCGCTGGTGGTGTGGCTTTCGGACAAGAGCAGCACGTAGGCTTTGCTGCGCGTCTTCTCCGTTTCGATATCAAACTTCTCGTCTTTTTCTTCATAGACCAGAGTGCCAGGGCCGCTCGTGCCAACGGTGTGGCGATACATTTGATAGGATCGCTTGGAAACCTCGTCTTCGATCGTATAGAAGAGGGTCTTGTTGTCATTCGCCCAGGCCACGGAATCGACGCGTTCGGCGTGGTCCACTAAGGTTTTCCCCGTACGCAAATCCTTCACGGCCAGCGTGAATTGGCGGAATCCGGTGTTGTCCGTGGTGTAAGCCAGCAGATTCCCGTCGTCGCTGACGTCGAATGCACCCAGGGACATAAAGGCCTGCCCCTTGGCGAGTTCATTTACATCCAGCAGCACTTCTTCGGCAGCATCCATGCTGCCTTTTTTCCGGCAATGAATGGCGTACTGCTTTCCCGCTTCCGTTCGCGAATAATAAAAATAGCCGCCCTCCTTGTAGGGGACTTCCACATCGGTTTCCTTGATCCGGCTCAACATTTCTTCGTAAAGCTTCTTCTGCAGCGGTTCGGTCGGCTTCATCACTGCGTCTGTGTAAACATTTTCGGCTTGCAGATACGCTTTCACGTCGGGATTTTTCTTATCACGCAGCCAGTAGTAGTTGTCCACGAGCTTGCGGCCATTGATCTCGGTTATTTTGGGCTCTTTCTTCGCGACAGGAGGCGCGGGGAGCGGAAAAGACGTGTCGGCTGCGGGAAGGACTAACACCGAGCTAAGGAGCACTAAACCGAGGGCCAGAAGAGTGGAGTAGAGGTGCCGGAAATAGAATCTATTCATCGGGGTCCCCTTCGGTGAGATTTCAACCGGACTTCCTTTTTGACTCTGAAAACGGCAGCCATTGTACATCCTTTCAGCCGAACCACGCCCTGGGGTAAAGCAATCCTGATGAATCCGGCAGGAACGTGTTGCCAAACGCGTGGGTCAGCCAGATAATCGCTTACCTGCTCGGCCCTGCTGCGCCCGTCCGGAGCAGAGCCTGCTTTCATGACCGAACCTACAACTCCATTGATGCGGCAGTACAACGCGCTCAAGAAGCAGCATCCGGCTGCCCTGCTGCTGTTCCGTCTGGGGGATTTCTACGAACTCTTTTTCGAAGACGCGGTGGTGGCATCGCGCATTCTGCAGATCACACTCACCGCGCGCAACAAAGAAAAAGGCGATGCCATTCCCATGTGCGGCGTGCCCTACCACGCAGCGGAAAATTACATCGCGCGCTTGATTCGAGCCGGGCACAAAGTGGCCATCTGCGAGCAGATGGAACAGCCGGGCCCCGGTAAGAACCTTGTGCGCCGGGAAATTGTCCGCGTACTGACGCCTGGGACGGCAAGCGGCGCGGGCCTCCTCGAGCCGAAAGAGAATAATTATCTCGCCGCGGTAGCGCGAAACGGGTTTGTCGGCGCGGGACACTTGGCACTCGGAGCCGCGGCGTCGGGCTCGCCGCAACGTACATCCCAAAGCAAAGCAGCAGTCGAGCCATTAATCGGGCTCGCATTCGTCGATCTTTCCACCGGCGAATTTCGCACCACCGAGTTTTCAGGCGAGAAAGCGGAAGCACGCCTGCGCGATGAACTCGGCATTCTGCGCCCACGCGAAATTCTCTTGCCGCGTCCGGTCAGTTTGTTCCCCGCCGCGATTCCCACGGAAATGGACGGTCTCGGCGCAGTCGAAACGCGGCTCGATGAATGGATTTTCAAAACCGATTATGCAGAGCGCGTGCTGGAAGAGCATTTTCGGGTCGTCGCGCTGGAAGGATTTGGTTTGGTCGATCACCCACAAGCCACCGCGGCAGCAGGCGCCGTCGTGCACTACTTGAAGGAAACATCTGCAATCGGTGGGCGCAAGCCCGAAGATCAATGGGCAATTCCTTCGCAGCGCCCCTCCGGCACCGGGCTTGAGCATCTCGATCGCCTTTCTTATTACGAACAGCAAGACGCTATGATTCTGGATTCGGTCACCGTGCGAAACCTTGAATTGGTCGAGCCTGCTGCCGGTGACGATTCTTCCGCAACACTCCTCAAGGCCATCGACCAGACCTGCACCGGCATGGGAGCTCGGCTTCTACGCCGGTGGATTTTGCGTCCGGAAATTTCACTTTCGGAGATCAACGACCGCCTCGATGCCGTCGGCGAATTAAAGTCGCAGACGATCGTGCGGGAGGAATTGCACAAGGAGCTCGAAGGGATCCTCGACCTCGAGCGGCTCACCAGTCGCGTCACGCTTGGCATTGCGGCGCCGCGAGACTTGCTGGCTCTGCGGCAATCGCTCGATAAACTGCCAGCGCTCCGCGTGCTACTCGCTTTTCCAGACGCTCAGGAAGCAAGCGATGGAAAACAATCTCTTACTGGAAGACGGCGTTTGTCCGAACTTCGCGAGCAGTTGGACGAGCTTGGCGACGTGCGCGGAAAAATCGCGAGCGGCATCGCCGACGATCCTCCAGCCACGGCTTCTGACTCCGGCGTCATTCGACGCGGTTTCAACGCGGAACTTGACGAATTGCGCGATATCACGACTCGTGGCCGGCAAATTATCGCGTCCATGGAAGAACGCGAGCGCAAGCGCACGGGAATCGGCTCGCTGAAGATCCGCTATAACCAGGTGTTCGGCTTTTACATCGAAATTTCGAAGGCCAACTTGCATCTGGCTCCGGCGGACTACGACAGAAAGCAAACCCTGGTCAATGCCGAACGCTTCACTTCGGCTGAATTGAAGGAACACGAGCAGAAGGTGCTTTCGGCCGAAGAACGCATTCAGGAAATTGAGCGGCGGCTCTACAGCGAAATTCTCGAGACGATTGCGCGGGAAGCGGCACGCTTGCGGGAAACTTCCGCCGCCATCGCACAGCTCGACGTGCTCGTAAATTTCTCACGACTGGCTACTATGCGAAATTACACGCGCCCCGACTTTACGGAAACCAGTGTGCCGCGCGACAGCATTCGAAAAAGAGCAGGCGCGACAGCGGAGATAGATTTGAGAGAACCTTCGCGCGGCATTCTGATGGTTGCCGGCGGCCGGCATCCCGTGATCGAAACTTTACTACAGGAGCGCGGCGAGCGATTTGTACCCAATGATTTGTATCTGGACGACAGAACCCAGTTTCTTTTGGTGATAACGGGTCCCAACATGGGAGGCAAGTCCACCTATCTTCGACAAGCCGCTCTGATATCGATTCTCGCCCAAATGGGCTCGTACGTTCCGGCCGCGCAGGCGAAACTCCCGCTTCTGGATCGCATCTTTACGCGCATTGGGGCTTCGGACAACTTGGCTCGCGGCCGTTCGACTTTCCTGGTGGAAATGAGCGAGGTCGCCGCAATCCTCAACACCGCAACTCCGGCCAGCCTCGTTTTGCTCGATGAAGTTGGCCGCGGCACCTCGACTTTTGATGGTCTGTCGATTGCCTGGGCTGTGGTTGAATCGCTACACTCCGGGGCGCGCCCTCGCACCCTTTTCGCCACGCACTATCACGAATTGACGGAACTGGAACAGTTGCTTCCCGGGGTACGAAATGTCCACGTTTCGGTCCAGGAAGCCGGAAGCGAAATTGTTTTTCTAAGACGCGTCGAGCCCGGCAGCGCCAACAAAAGCTACGGAATCGAGGTTGCGCGCCTGGCCGGATTGCCGACCGATGTAATCGCTCGGGCGCGAGAGATTCTCCGCCGCCACGAACAAAAAGAGGACAAATTAACGGAAGAGCTCTCGCCCGGCGCGGGCGCCGGTAAAGCAGCCTCGCTGCCGCATCAAACTAGTTTTACCGCTATCGACGAATCCGTGCTCGAATCTTTGCGCGACGCGGACTTAGACAAGCTCACGCCGCTCGAAGCGATGGTCCTGCTGGCCGCGCTGCAAAAACAGCTTTCATGACCACGCGAAAGAAATCGATGTTGGTGTTGGGCATGATGTCCGGAACGTCCGCGGACGGCATCGATGTGGCGCTGGCGCGCATTTCCGGCAACGGGCCCAAACTCTCGGTGAAGCTCGAAGGTCATCATCACGTCGCCTTCCCCGCCCGTGTGCGCAAGGCGATTTTCCGTTTGGCCAACGGCGGGCCGACGACCACGGCAGAGATCAGCCAGTTGAATGTTTTGCTTGGCGAAGAGTTCGCGCGTGCGGCAATTTCAGCCTGCAGGTCCTGGCGCGTTCCGTTGCGAAGAGTTTCGCTGATTGGTTCGCACGGCCAGACAATCTATCACCAGGGCGCGCCCTCGAACTTTCTCAACCATCCGCGACTGAGTTCGACGCTACAAATCGGCGAGCCCAGCGTAATTGCCGAACGCACAGGCGTCACCACCATTGCGGATTTTCGTCCGGCGGATATGGTCGCGGGAGGACAGGGCGCTCCCCTGGTTCCCTTCGTTGATTATTTGTTGTACCGCCATCCAACGCGGAGCCGGGCGGCCTTGAACATCGGCGGCATCGCCAACGTCACGGTAATTCCCGCGCATGCAAAACCGAAGGATGTCTTCGCCTTCGATACCGGCCCGGGGAATATGATTGTGGACGCACTAGTGGAAGCATTCACGCGCGGCCGCTCGCATTACGACAAGGATTCCGGAATGGCCATTCGCGGGCGCTTGCTCCCCAACCTGCTAAATGAGCTGATGGGAGATCCGTATTTACAAAAACAGCCGCCCAAGACCGCGGGCCGCGAGCAGTTCGGCCAACCGCATACGCAGAAGATACTCACCTGGGGCAAAAAACATCGCGCGAAGCACGAGGACCTAGTGCGAACTGCGACAATCTTCACTTCGCTTTCAATCGCAAATGCCTTTCAGCGATTTATTTTGCCGCGCACCAAGATCGACGAATTGATTGTCTCCGGCGGGGGCGTCCGTAATCCGCTGATGATGGTTTATCTGGCTGCAACCCTGGGCTTCCCAGTTATTTTCTCCGGCCAGCTTGGAATAAAGCCCGAAGCCAAGGAAGCTTTGGCCTTTGCCGTTCTCGCATACGAGTCCTACCACGGCCGCACGAACAATTTACCGTCCGCGACGGGCGCAAAACACTCCGCCATCCTTGGGAAGCTGGTGTATGGACGCGAGCGCTAAATTGCGCGGCCGGTTGCTCGCGCTCGCGCTCGCCGCCTTCCTCTTTCCAGCCGGCTGCTCCCATTTTCGTCCGGCAGCAGATCCGGGCACGGTAACTTTTCTTATCGAGTCCGCGCCAACCAACCTCGACCCTCGCATCGGAGCAGACGCTTACTCCGCTCATCTCGACGGCCTAATTTTTTCGAGCTTGGTGGCGCACGATGCGCAAATGAACGTGATTCCGGATTTAGCCGAGCGCTGGGAAACTCCGGATCCGCTCACCTACATCTTCCATCTTCGCCAAGGCGTAAAATTCCACGATGGACGCGAACTCACCTCAGCAGACGTAAAGTTCACGTTCGACTCCATTATTAGCGGCTCGGTGAAAACTCCCAAGCGCGGAGCATTCCGGCTGGTCGCTTCCACGGAAGCTCCGGATGCGCATACCTTCGTGTTCCACTTGCGCGAGCCCTACGCATCATTTCTTTTCGGACTTACGCGGCCGAGCGTGGGCATCGTCCCGCGCGATTCGGATGCCGGCATTTCGCAGCGTCCCGTAGGCAGCGGGCCATTTCGATTTGTCAGCGCCGTTCGCGACGAGGAAATTGTGCTTGAGCGTAATCCTGATTACTTTGCTGGCGCAGCGGCAATTGAGCGCGTGCGTTTTCGCATCGTTCCGGACGCCATTGTCCGCGCCCTCGAATTGCGCAAGGGCTCGGCGGACGTCGAAATTAATTCTCTGACGCCCGATATGTCCGCCACGCTCGCGAAGCTGCCCGGCCTTGCGGTGGACGAACAGCCGGGGACGCCGCTGGCCTACATCTCATTCAATTTCGAAGATCCCATTCTCGCGCACCGCGAAGTGCGCCAAGCTCTCGCCTACGCCACCGATCGTGCATCGCTAGTCAAATACCTACTTCACGGGCAGGCGCGTTTGGCCGCCAGCCTGCTGCCTCCCAATCACTGGGCTTTCGATCCGGACGTCGCTCAATACGGGTACGATCCCGCGCGCGCCGAGCAGCTGCTCGACGCTGCGGGTTTTCCTCGCGGGCCGGACGGCATCCGGTTTCATCTGGCCTTGAAAACCTCCACGGATGAATCGGTGCGGTTGACCACCGCAGCGATTGCCGATCAGTGGAAGCGCGTGGGAGTTGCGCTGGACCTGCGCCCGCTCGAATTCGCCACTTTCTTTTCCGATATTTCGCGGGGCAGTTTTCAGCTCTACACGCTGCGCTGGGTCGGGGCCAATAACGACCCAGACATCTTCGAGTACGTCTTCGGCTCCAAGAAAATTCCTCCCGACGGCGCGAACCGGGGCCGGTACCGAAATCCGGCGCTCGATTCCCTGCTCGACAGCGCAAGAGTGGCGATGGATCAGGAGAAACGCAAGGCGATCCTGTGGCAGATTCAGAAAATCGTTGCGGAAGACGAGCCTTACATCAACCTGTGGTATCCGGACAATGTTTGCGTGCACCGTACCAGGCTCACCAATATCTCGATTCCGCCGGGGGGCGACTACGAATTCCTTGTTAGCGCGCGATTGCAGTAGGAGCACCGCGCGCTAATGTAACTACGAAGTCGACCCACCTTTCAGAGCCTTAAGAATGTCTGCTTCGGGCAGCGCGCCCTCACGTGCCAGAGTCCAATGATCGCCATCGATGCGCACGATTGTCGAAGCCAGCACCGCGCCGGTGTCGCCGGCGTCAAGAATCAGCGGCAAACGGGTTCCTAGTTGTTTCACTATTTGCGCCGCATTCGTGCAGGAAGGAAACCCCGAAAGGTTCGCGCTCGTGCCGGTAATCGGGCCGCCGGCAGCGCTAATGATCGCGGTTGGAATCGGCGAATTCGCCCAACGCAACGCCACCCGCCCGCTGTTGCCCGTGACTTTTAGCGGCAGCCGATGCGTAGCCTCCACAACCAGCGTCAGCGCGCCGGGCCAGAATTTATGAGCCAACGCGAGAAAAATGTCCGGAACCTCGCGCATCAGCGTCACAGCTTGCTCGATCGAACTCACGAGGATGGGAAGCGCCTTCGTTTCCGGGCGGCCCTTGGCCTGAAAGACCGCTTCGATAGCGGCAAGGTTAAAAGGGTCGGCCGAAAGCCCGTAGAAAGTGTCGGTAGGGATCCCGACGACTTCGCCACGCCTGATGAATCCGGCGGCGTAGTCCACCACGTCACTTTCCGGCGCTTTGGAAGATATTTTAAGAACTTCGACGGGCAATTTTCACTCGCGGCTTACGGCATCAAGCATTGGAAAACTATCACAGCCATACCCGCTCAATCAAGCCGCTACAGCGATGCGGTGCGATAAAGTGAGAGTAAGACGCTCCCAGCAGGTTTACGCGAGGTCAAGCGTTTGTTACGCTGGTTACATGGCGCCACAGTTCCCCTCCGACAAACGAGCGCAAGCCGCGCCGGAAAGTGTTCCAGTCCGCGCACGCGAGGGCCATTCCACAGCCAGCGCCCGCGTTGGCAACGCTGATTCCATCACCAGCCGTGACAATAAATGGCTAAAAATCTTTCGAGCCGCCCTGCGCGGCTCTGGTCCGGCTGAAAGCGAGCCAATCGCTGCGGAAGGCCCGAAGCTCGTGGAAGAGGGCGTGCGTTCGGCACTTGAAACCGAAGCCCTGTTGGTGAGTGAAACAGGCGAGCGCCACTTGGAACGCATACTCCAAGTGGCAAGCGAGAGCGATTCCGGAATACCCCGGTCGCGGATTTTCCGGACCACCGACAAGCTGTTCGAAAGCGTCGCAGGTACCGAAGCCCCGCAGGGCGTTGCTGCCCTATTTCGCCAGCCCGCATGGAATTTTGATGATGTAATGCGCGGACGGGCAAATCTCGCAGGCGTTTTCTCCGGCGGTTTGCCACTTATGCTTGTCATGGCAGCGGTTCAAGACCCCGGCAACGTCGGCACGATTGTGCGCTCAGCCGAAGCCTTTGGAGCTTCGGGAGTTGTCGCCACGCGCGGCACTGCCGATCCGTGGTCACCCAAGGCGCTGCGAGCATCGGCCGGCTCAGCGCTACGCTTGCCGCTACTGCGAGGTATGGCGATTCCTATTCTTCTCGCGCAGTTGCGTGTTGCCGGCGTGACAATTCTGGCTGCGCGAACAAGGCCAAGTGCCGCGGAAAACGCTGGACCACCAACAGCCGACTTACGCGGCGCTTGTGCGATCTTCATCGGTAGCGAAGGCGCAGGCTTGCCCAGCGAAGTGGAGCACGCGGCCGATGATTGGGTCTCGATCGCGATGAAGAACGATGTGGAATCGCTGAATGCAGGCGTAGCTGCATCCCTAATTTTATTCGAAGCAGCGCGGCAGAGGCGAGGCGCGTAAATCGCATGGGACTTTTTCAAACACTTGATCCCGAAGCAGAATCGCAGGCGGGGCGCCCGCTTGCCGACCGCATGCGTCCGCGGACCTTGGACGAATTCATCGGCCAGGAAGAACTTCTGGGGGCGGGAAAACCGCTTCGGATCCAAATCGAACGGGACGAACTGAGCTCGATGCTGCTGTGGGGTCCCCCAGGCTGCGGAAAGACTACGCTGGCGCGAATTATTGCCAAAACCACGCGGTCGGACTTCATTCCCTTCAGCGCGGTGCTTGCGGGCATCAAGGAAATCAAGGAAGTGATGTCCAAAGCGGAAGGCGCGCGCCGCTACGGAATGCGCACAATTGTTTTCGTGGACGAAGTGCATCGCTTCAACCGCGCGCAACAGGACGCCTTCCTTCCCCACGTCGAAGCCGGAAATATTCTGCTGATTGGGGCTACCACGGAGAACCCGTCGTTTGAAGTAATCGCTCCGCTACTTTCGCGGATGCGAGTGTACGTGATGCGAGCTCTCACGAAAGACCAAATCATCGGACTTCTGCGGCGCGCGCTTGCCGACGCCATTCGCGGCTTGGGAAAAGAACAAATTGAAGCGGGGGACGATATTCTCGATCGGATTGCGATCCTGGCGAATGGCGACGCGCGCTCGGCATACAACACGCTTGAAGCGCTGGCGATGGGTACAACTCCCGGGGCGGATTCGCGTCGCGTTCTATCGCAAGCGCGCCTCGAGGATGTTTTGCAGAAGAAGCTTCTGCCCTATGACAAATCCGGCGAGGAGCATTTCAACCTGATTTCGGCTCTTCATAAATCGGTGCGGAATTCAGACGCCGATGCTTCTCTTTACTGGCTGGCGCGCATGCTCGAATCCGGCGAGGATCCGCTGTACGTCGCGCGCCGATTGGTGCGCATGGCCAATGAAGACATTGGACTGGCCGAACCAAACGCCGTTCAAGTAGCGCTTGCCGCGATGCAGGCGTTCGAATTTCTTGGCCCGCCTGAAGGCAACCTCGCGCTGGCGCAAGCCGCTGTGTATCTGGCGCTCGCACCAAAATCGAATGCGGTTTACGCAGCGTATGGCGACGTTCAAGAGGATCTGCAAAGAACGATGGCTGAGCCGGTGCCGTTGCACCTGCGCAACGCGGTCACCGGCTTGATGAAGCACATCGGCTACGGCAAAGGCTATCAGTACGCGCATAATGCGGAAGAAAAAGTTACGGACATGACCTGCTTGCCGGAAAGTCTATCCGATCGCGTTTACTACCATCCAACCGATCAGGGATTTGAAGCGCGCATTAGGCAGAGGCTCGAAGAAATCCGGCGCATCAAGAGCAAGGCTTCGGGCCACAAGGAACACGAATGAGTGCGAGACGAAATCGTGGTACGCCACGGGGCACGAGAGTTTTGCTCGCCTTGTTTCTCGTGTTGTCCCTGACGCTGCACTTTCCGCCGCAATCCCGCGCGCAAGGAAAATCGCTTGTGAAGGTTGATGAAGACGTTCAGGCCTTTGCTATCGCTCCTGACAATCGCATCGTCTATTCCGTTCAACATATGCGCAAGGTAAAGAAGGCCCGGCTGGAACGCGACGATTTGTGGATCTCCTCGCCCGAGGGCAGACAAAAAAAGATCGTTGATGGAGAGAAATTATTTGCAGATCCATTGCTGAGTTATCAGGTGCAATCGTTTGCGTGGTCGCCGGACGGGCGCCGCATCGCGGTGATGATGCAAACTGTCGAAATGGAACAGCCAAAAGGCACCCGGGACCAGCAAATGGACGAACAACAGACCGTACGCGGGGCGGTAGCCATTTATCTGATGGATGCTGAAGGCCACCAAATTCCCATCCAAGGGGTGAAGGACGGATTGCTCAGCGAAGGTTACAACGCCGCATGGCTCGCGGACGGAGTCACGCTGGTGTACGTTACGAGGACCGGCGGAGATTTCTACGAACTGAACTCGCTGCGTCCGGGGGAGGGAAAGAGCAAGCCACTTTTCCAGGGGCATACGTTTGCAGCTCTGGCGTGGGACACCAAGAATAACCAGGCATTTGCAATTGAGGAAAGCATGAAAGTCCTCAGTCCCCCGATGCTCGTGCGGCTGGACCTCGTCAAGGAAACTCGCACGGCCATCATGCCGATCGATCAGTATGCAGGAGACTTTGCGCTTTCGCCTTCAGCTCAAAAAGTGGCGTATTTCCGCGACGGCGACACACTCGAAGTCCGGGACATCACCAACCCCGGGGACAAACCAGCGCAAGTCCGAGTCGCTATTGGGCAGTTTCAGTGGGGCCACGATGAAAAACGAGTTTTGCTGAAGCGCGGGGACCCACTAAAATCCGACCGGTTGACGTGGGTGGGCTTATATGACGGGCAGTTTGAGCCGCTTTTGCACGATCTTGAGTTTCACGACTACGCGATTTCACCGGACGGCCAGTTCGTGGCAGTAACCGAGCCAGGGAAACGAAGTCTCTTGGTGTACAGTTTGCGCTAGAGCAATTTCGTTCGTTGCGGAAGCTCGCGCGCCCGCCTGATGTGCTCCTTCAAAATGCACGAGTTCATCATCACGAAGATTCCGGCGCGCCTGGCGCGTTCCGCTGCCTCAGCATGAATGACACCTTCCTGCATCCAGACGCAGTGAGCGCCAATCTGAATGGCAGACTCCACGATTTCCGGGACGAATACGGGTCGGCGAAATATATCCACGATATCCACCGGCCCAGGAACGTCCTGCAGCCGCGCGTAGCTCTTTTCGCCCAGCACTTCCGTTTCGTTTGGGTTCACTGGAATGATGCGGTACCCGGCGGATTGCAGATATTGGGCCACGCCAAAGCTCGCGCGCGTGCGCCGGTTCGAAAGGCCCACGACGGCAATCGTTTTGCTGGACGTCAGGACCTGAATGATGGCATCGGACTGGGAGACGCTGGAGCGCTCGAGCCTGGAATCTGGATTCAAAGCAGAACTCGCCTTATCCGCGGGGTCGGCCATCAAATTCCCTGAGTGTCTCCCTCAATAATCGTGCGTGCGTGCGCTGCCGACCTGAGCGGGAGGGATGCGCGCACTTCTGCAAGCGCTCGCAGGAATTTCTCGTTTTCCTCGTGAGTCCCTACGGTCACGCGGAGCGCCGTGGGAAAACCCATCCAGCGCATGGGCCTCACGATCACGCCGTGCTTCAGCAATTCCTCCACAAGGGGCTCAGTGTCCGTCCCAAATATCACCAGGAGAAAATTTGCCACCGAAGGTACGAATTTAATTTTCAGGCTATGGAGCCCGGATGCCAGCTGCGCAAGTCCTGCGCGATTCGATTCGACGGAACGGCGAACGTGCTCCGTATCGTCCAAAGCAGCCAAGGCCGCCGCCTGAGCTACGCCAGAGGTATTAAAAGGACCGCGAATTTTGTTCATTTCCGCTAGGAGGGCTGCGGGGCCGATGCCGTAGCCAATGCGGAGTCCTGCCAGGCCGTACACCTTGGAGAAGGTGCGCAACACGAGAAGATTGCGGCCGCCGCGAACAATGTCTATCGAGCGCGAATAGTTCGGATCGTCCACGTAATCATAGTAAGCCTCGTCGAGCACGACGAGAATATGTTCGGGAACGCGCGCGAGAAACGTATCGAGATTGTCGGCGCTGAACATCGTGCCAGTGGGATTATTCGGGTTGGCCAGAAAAATGAGCTTGGTTTCCTCGGGTAGGTCGCGCGCGATCGCTTCCAGGTCAAATTGATAGTCGCGCATGGGAACATCCAGAAAGCTAGCTCCGGTAGCGCGAATAGCGATGTAATAAAGCGGGAAAGATCCGTAGGAAGTGACCCCGCAGTCGCCTGGAACTAATGCTATCCGCGCCGAAAGATCGATCAATTCGGTGGAGCCGCCGCCGAGGATGATACTTTCTACCGGAGTACCGTGCTTTTTCGCCAGGGCTTCGCGTAAGTAAAATCCACTGCCGTCCGGATAGCGATTAGACGCCGCGAGCGCTTTTTGCGCAGCTGCAATCGCAAGCGGAGAAGCGCCGAGCGGATTTTCGTTGGACGCGAGCTTAATAGCGTGCATGTTCAATTCGCGTTCAACCTCCTCAATCGGTTTTCCGGGCACGTAGGGCGCAAGTTCGCGTATATACGGGGGGACGAGTTCGTGAGTGAAATCGGTCATGCGTGGGAGGGCCTCAATTGTATTTCTCCGGACGCGGAGGCTGTCCGTGCCTTGGATGTTTGTCGTTCGGGCGCCGTTCTATACGGTTTCGCAACGTCGGGGTTGGTCTCCGCGGCTTGGAAGCGACTCGGCCTGGTGACGCTGAATGGTTTCTTGTTCCGTTACTCGCTGCCTGCGCAATTGCGGGCGCGGCATGCTGCGCCCCTACGATGGGCCTTTTTGCTTTGCCGATCGGTTTTGGTTTCGGAGTGAAAGGGCGGCGCTTTACGCGCATGCGGCGCGGAGTTAGGACCCCTGGTTTCGGCTGCACGGAGCGCGATAGAGTTGCCACTTCGGCTTCGGAAAGCTCGCGATGGCGCCCGGGAGCGAGCGACTCGAGCGCCAGATTTCCGATTGCGACACGTTTAGTTTTTTCGACGGCGTGGCCAGTCTGAAAAAGACGGTTGCGCAAGGCGTCGCTTCGCGTTTCGGAAAGGGTCACTTCATACCAAGGAGCATCCTTGCCCTTGATGCGTGCGATGTGCGCTCCCGTGGCGCGCGCCAGGTTTTCGATTTCTTCAAAGGTGAGGAGAGTTTTCAGTTTCAGGTTATAGGTCTGCGGCAGATTCGCCTTCAACATCAGATTTGCCAAATCCCCATCGTTGGTCAGAAAAACGAGGCCCATGGCGTGATACTCAAGGCGTCCCACGGGAAATACACGCTGGGTAACTCCGTGCAGCAGGTCGCTGAGAGCCCGGCGCCCCTCCGGATCACTCATGGTTGAAACAATTTCCGGAGGCTTATTCAAAAGAAGATAAATTCGATCCCTTTCGGGGCGCAGGAGCCTTCCGTTTACCTTGATGTGGTCGCGCGATTCATCGGCCTTCGAGCCCATTTCTGTGACAGTGTGTCCGTTAACGGTAACCATTCCGGAGGAAATAAGTTCCTCCGCGTGCCTTCTGGAGGCAATTCCCGCGCGCGCGATGATTTTTTGGAGTCTTTCGAGCATGGAATTCTATGTGAACCGACCATACAGATTAGCACGGAACAGGAAATTCAGTGGTGAAGCTAGCGGCTGCAATCTTCGATGATTTTAAAATGCTTTGTCGCGCGTCTCGGAATATCAGCGAATGTCAGTTGAATTCGCCGGCTAAATTCCCTGCTCGGATGAACCTTTGCCGGCAGACGCCACTGCTGCACGCGAGTTGTCGGTTTCGTCTGCGGAACCTTCAATGTTATCGGCGTTCGGTACCGTCGGCGCCTCTGTTGCGCTAGCGTTTGCTCCTTCAGCATTCAGCGCGGATTCAGCGGACGCTGCGGGTGCAACAGCGGAGTCTTCGGGTTCGGTGGGCGCGATGCCGGTGTCGTCACCGAGAGCGGCTTGCGCGAGGGCCTCAAACTCTTTCAGGCTGGGAAGCTCGTCTAGATCGAAAAGACCGAAGCGCATCAAAAACTGCTTCGAAGTGCGATAAAGAATCGGCCTGCCGATCACTTCCTTGCGACCGGCGGTGGTGATCAGGCGCTTTTCGAGGAGCGTCTTGATCACGCCGCCTACATTTACGCCACGGATTTCATTGATTTCCGGAATTGTAGCCGGCTGTTTGTAAGCGATGACCGCGAGAGTTTCGAGCGCGGGCATGGTGAGCCGCAGCGGAGGCTGCAAGCTCTTGATGAATTTCCGGACCGCGTCGTGATGCTGCGCTTTGGTGTAAAACTTCCAGCCGCCGGCGACTTTGCGCACTTCGATGCCGCGGTCGTCAGTTTGATATGCAGCGACAAGAAGATCCAGTCCGGCGCGGGCTTCGGATTTTTCAACTGCCAGCGCCTTGGCGATCTGGTCGAGCGTGGCGGGCTCGTCCGCTGCGTAAATAATGGCTTCCAGTGAGGCTTGCAGTTCTTGTGGCGTCATGGTCACAGATATTGCTCCTCGATTTGTGACATGGCATCGGGCCCGGCGAAAACCGCGTCGAACATTTTGTGTTTGCGCAAGCGGATGTCGGAAAACAGCTCCGATTGCACCAGCATGACCGCCTGCATTCGAACCATTTCGAGAACGGCGAGCAGTGCGACGATCATTGCGTTGCGCGTCTCGCAGGTCTCGAAGAAATCGATGAGCGAAACGGGCTCGTCGCTTCCGGACAAGCGCTGGCGCAGACGGTCCATCATTTGTGCGATGGTGACGGTCTCATGATGCAATTCAAATTTCTTAACGTCTTTCTTTCGCTCGAGAATTTGCTGGAACGTCTTCACCAAATCCACGAGCGAAATGACCAGCTCGCCCTGAACTTCGTCACCGGAGTAGAGCGAGCGGTCCGGATGCGACCAAACGTGATCCTCGACTTGTTGTTTCTGGTAAAGAAGTTGAGCGGCATTCTTGAATTTTTCGTGTTCGAGGAGCCGGTGCACGAGTTCGTCGCGCGGGTCCTGTTCTTCCGGCCCGGCCAGCGGATCGGGAGGCAGCAGCATTTTCGACTTGATGTGAATCAGCGAAGCCGCCATATAAATGAAATCGGCGGAGACGTTGACGTCGAGTTTTTCGAGTTGGTGAAGATAATCTAGATATTGCTCGGTGACTTTTGCGATGGGAATATTGTGGATGTCCATCTCCTGCTTGCGAATTAAATCGAGCAGAAGATCGAGCGGGCCTTCGTACACCGGCAAATTAATGCGATAGGGTGATGCCATTCCACCTGCCTCGGTCGAACATCAAGATAAAAGCAGATCCCTCGCTGCGCTCGGGATGACAGTGCTTTTAACCACTACCTGGCGCATTCCCTGCTGCAGCGGAAGGCCGCTCTCGCGCATCTTCCCATCTGAAGATGGCGTTGCGCACTCGCTTCATGGTGCGCTTGGCGGCTTTGCGCGCGTTGTCCGAGCCGGTATCGAGGATATCCCAAACCTGCTGCGGATGCGCCTCAAATTCTTTGCGTCGTGTCTGAACCGGCTCGATCCATTTGACCAGGTTATCGGCCATGGCGTTCTTGCATTCCACGCAACCGATGCCGGCTGTGCGGCAGCCTTGATCGGCCCACGCGATTGAGTCGCGCGGCGAGAATAATTTATGGTAGGCGAACACGGGGCAGACCTCCGGGCGGCCTGGATCAGTGCGACGAACGCGTTGCGGGTCCGTCATCATGTGCTTTAGAACCTTTGTGCGAATTTCGGCGGGTGGATCGCTCAGCCAAATGGCGTTGCCATAGCTTTTTGCCATACGGCGGCCGTCGAGGCCGGGAAGGCGCGGCGTTTCTGTGGGCAGGTAGGCCGGTTCCTGCAAGACTGAGTGCATGGGGAAGAACTTCTGATTGCGTTGTCCTACTTCTTCGAGAAAATTCGAATAGCCGATTTCGCTTACCCGTCGGCTAAAGATCCATGGGTTCCGGGTGAGGGGTTCTTCCGCAGACACTGCAAGGTCTTGCAAATATGGCGGAAGGGGTATGATTTTCTTCAGTTCACGCAGACGTTCCAGATTGTCGGCGTGGAACAAATCCTTGTTCACCTCAAAACCGAAGTGGGCGTTGAAGCGGCGGACAATTTCGCGGGTAAGCTCGACGTGGGGGGCTTGGTCTTCGCCAACGGGGACAAGCAATTCTTGCTTTGGTTCGCCGTACATGACGATGTCGGCGGATTGCAGGAGCGGGTAGCCGAGGAAGCCGTAAGTGCCGAGGTCGCGGTCCTTGAGATTCTCGATTTGCTCTTTGTAAGTTGGGACACGCTCGAGCCAGCTCAGCGGCGTAATCATGGAAAGCAGGACGTGCAGCTCGGCGTGTTCCAGAATCTGCGATTGGACGAACAGTGTGGACTTCGCGGGATCAAGCCCGACCGCAAGCCAGTCCGTTGCGACTTGCAAAGTGTTTTCTGCTATGGACGACGTGTCTTCGTAATGCGTGGTCAGCGCGTGCCAATCGGCCACGAAGAAAAAACATTCGTATTCTTCCTGAAGCTTCAGCCAATTCGAGAGGGCTCCGAAAAAATGGCCGAGATGAAGGCGGCCGGTAGGGCGCATACCGCTGAGGACTCGCTTCTTAAGGTTAGCCAACCTGGTGAGCTCCTGCGGCGCGAGATCCGGCGCGGGCGGGCGCGTTGCGCAACAAATCGCGTGCGATCACGATTCGTTGCATTTCGCTGGTGCCTTCGTAAATGGTAAGCACGCGAGCATCGCGATAATAGCGCTCGACGTCGGTCTCGCGCGAGTAACCCACGCTGCCATGGATTTGCACGGCGCGGTAGGCGACCCGATTGGCCATTTCGCTGGCATACAATTTCGCGCGCGAGGCGGACGAACCCGGGCGGCGAGAGCCCGGTTGGCGCGATTGTTTATCGCGCATGAAGGCGGCGTAATGCGTGAGGGCTCGAGCGGCTTCGATCTCGGTTTGCATGTCCGCAAGCATCCACTGGATCGCTTGATACTCGGCGATGGATTTCCCGAACGTGCGGCGCTGCTTGGCATAACGCGCTGCCGCTTCCATGGCACCTTGCGCCAGTCCGACGGACTGAGCGGCGATGCCCACGCGGCCTCCATCGAGCGATTCCAAAGCAATCCTCAGACCCTGGCCTTCTTCGCCCAGGCGATTTTCGACTGGAACCCGGCAATTATCAAAAACGATTTCCGCCGAGCGTGAAAGGTGCAGGCCCATTTTTTCTTCATAGCGGCCGATGCGAAATCCGGGAAATGTTGGCTCGACCAAAAATGCGGTGACGCCATGCGCGCCGGCACCCGGGTCAGTCTTGGCGAAAACCAGATACACACCGGACACACCACCGTTGGTGACCCATGCTTTGGTGCCGTTTAAAACGTAAGAGGCGCCGTCCTGTACCGCGCGGGTTTGTATTCCGGCTGCGTCCGAGCCAGCCTGCGGCTCGGTGAGGCAAAATGCACCCAGAATTTCACCGCGCGAAAGAGGCGTGAGATATTTCTTCTTCTGCGCTTCGCTGCCGACTTTCCAGATGGGCACGCCGACAACGGAATTCGTAACGCTAAGCGCGACCGCCGTTGATGCGCACACCCGCGCGACTTCCTCAAGCATCAGAGCGTAGCTGATGGTGTCCGTTCCCGCGCCGCCCCACGCTTCGGGCACGAGCATGCCGCAGCAGCCGAGTTCGCCGAGTTTGCGAAGCTGTTCGGCCGGAAATTTCTCATCGCGCTCGTACTCGCGCAGGATGGGACGCATTTCCGTCTCCATAAACCGGCGGACGGTGTCGCGAATCAAGATTTGGTCGCTGCTGAGTGAAAAATCCATGGAGAAGGTGCCGAGGTGATGCTAGCACAACCGCGCGGCACACCGAAATGCTGCGTCCAAATTCGTGTTGCGATTCTACGACAACGGAGCTGGGCTGGCGTTCACTTCGGAGGCGCGGGAGGTGGAGGAGGTTTGAGACTGGCGCTAAGTTTCGATTTATGTGCGGCCTTGACCGTCACTTTGACCTCTTGAGTCACCAGGCCGTTCGCCGAGATGGCAACTTTGTACGCGCCCGCAGGCAGGTTTTCCACGTTGAATTGACCGTTCACGTCAGTCGATACGCTCGCGGTGAAGCCGGTCTGGACATTGGACACGCTGATACGCGCCCCTGCCAGCGGGCCTGCATGCTTCTCGGTAACCGTGCCGATGATCGAACCGCCAGGTGTTTGAGCCAAGGAGAGCGGCGCGAGAGCGCACATAAAACACAGAAAGAGCCCGAACCGAGTAAAAGGCGTCGTTCGGCGCCAAAAACCTCGCGAGAACATAAATGAATGCGGGAAATTCATGTGCGGGCTCTCCTATAGCTTCAACAATTCGCGCAACCGTCTCGTTTGATTGCGAGAAACGGGGATTTCGCTGGCACGCTTATCGTTCATTTTCAGCATGTAACTTGACTTGAACCACGGCACAACTTCCTTGATGTGATTGATATTCACCAGATAGGAGCGGTGCGGACGCCAAAAACGGTCGGAATCGAGAGAGGCGCATAGCTCTTCAATAGTGCGATAGTTTGATACGCCTTCGAAGTCGCGGGCGAAAATGGTGATCGTTCCGTCCTGGATGGCAGCGTAGATCATGTCTTCAGCATCCACCAAGAACATGCGCGCTTGCGATTTAACGAGCAGCTTTACGGGTTGCGAAGCCTTCGGAGGCGGTGCGGACAACTGGCCGACCAGGCTTTCGAGCCGTTCGACCGGCGAGGTGTGGGCTTCCACCATTTTTTTCGCGCGCTGAATGGCTTTCGCGATGCGGGCCTTGTCGAACGGCTTCAGGACGTAATCGACGGCGTTCACCTCGAAAGCCTGGATCGCATAATTGTCGTAGGCGGTAGCAAACACAATTTGCGGAATGCGCAGTTTGCGCTCGACTAGTTTTTTGATCACGCCGAAGCCGTCGAGGCCAGGCATCTGAACATCGAGAAAAACGAGGTCGGGATCGTGCTCCTTGATAAGCGCGACAGCTTCCAGCCCGTTTTTCCCCTGGCCTATGACGTTTATTTCGGGGAACCCTTTCAGGAGGTAGACGAGTTCGTCGCGCGCGGGGCGCTCGTCATCTACGATGAGAGTATTGATGGGCATGGTTCGCTGCGCCAGTATATGCAACCGGAACAAGCGCGGCAACAAAACGCGACATCGCGAGACGAGGAAACTGTGTCGCTGTAGAATGGCGAGGCCGTGACTTCACTAGGGGAGATTGCGTGGCTAAGAGAAAAACGTCAGCGAAGATTCTGAGCAGCAAAGTGATGTTCAAGGGACGCGTGTTCGGCGTGCGCCGCGAGAGCGTGGTGGAACCTGGAGGAGTGGAGGCGACGAGGGAAATCGTGACGCATCCGGGTTCGGTGGTTGTCCTGCCGGTGTTTCCGGACGGGCGCATCCTGATGATCCGGCAATACCGGCATGCCGTGGGCCAATACCTTTGGGAACTTGTGGCGGGCAGCAAAGATCGTGGCGAGAGTTTTCAAAAAGGGGCGCACCGCGAATTGCTGGAAGAAACCGGATACCGGGCTCGGAGGATGCGGAAACTGCTCGACTTGTTTCCTACTCCGGGATTCGTCAGCGAGAACATGGTGATTTTTCTGGCTGAGGGGTTGAAATTGGGAAAGGCGCAGCCCGAAGCGGACGAGAAAATCGAGATGCGGATTTTTAGTTTGGGCGAAATCGAAGATTGGATTCGTGCAGGAAGAATTCGCGATGCGAAGTCGGTAGCGGGGATTTTGTATTACGCGCATTGTGCGCGGAAAAAACGACGTTAAGGAAGTAGCCTCATCCATACCAAAGACAACTCCCGCCACACTCCATACGGACTGGCCTTCGGGACAAGTGGCGATTAGGTACAGAAATTGCGGGCTGACCCGTCGGTCTGACTTTGGCTGCTAAGCTTGTATCGAGGCGGAGGTCATATGCCAGACCCGGGAATTTATAAAAAGCTTTATCAGATTGTGAAATGGTCTACTCTTGCGGCGCTTGTTGTGACGCTGATTCTAGTTTTACGCAAATCGCCGCCCCCGAATATTCCTTACGATGCAAACGCAGGGGCCAGAGCAGAGCACAAATTCCAAGCGGCGGACCAAGCGAAAGCGGCGGGCCAGCCCAGCCAAGTTCAGCTCGATCGCAGCGAGCTCAATTCCTATTTGGCGCAGAATTTACAACTCGAGGGCCAGCCGGCCACGAGCGCGGAGGCACCACCCGCTCCGAGCAGTGGCGTCCAATTCCCGGCGGTTAGCGCTGGCGCTCCCAATGCCGACCCGGCCGCAGCGGCGCTATCAGGCGGCGATCAAG
Source organism: Acidobacteriota bacterium (assembly GCA_003167215.1). Classification (GTDB taxonomy): domain Bacteria; phylum Acidobacteriota; class Terriglobia; order Acidiferrales; family UBA7541; genus Palsa-295. The sequence goes on from PMTV01000053.1 coordinate 129,758, forward strand.
CAACTCTGGACCAAGTGCAATCCACGGTGAAGGACGTCAAAATCGATATGGACGGGGACCTGGTGAAGGCTTACGTGATCTTCGATTATCACGGAAAGGATTTATCGCTCGAACTCGACGGCCATCTGACTTCGGACAACGGCTATATAAAATTTGAGCCCGTGGCCGGGAAACTTGGATCGCTTCCGCTGCCGCAATCCACTCTGCAAGCGGCTGTGGACAAAATGATGGCGTCTCCGGAAAATCGCGAAAAGCTAAAATTGCCGGCGGACATTAGCGACATTCAGATCCAGGATGGCCAAGCTGTGGTGAAGTACAAATAGCGCAGCGCGCTATCTGGAAATCAGTTCGATTGATTCCGCCCGCGTATCGCTATCAGCGTGGCCTGAGCTTGCTGCGCGATCTGCAGCGACATCCCATTCGCTCCATGCGCGAAGCGGGCTACATCGACCGCATCCTCCGCGTTGCCCATCAAAAAAAGCGCGCGCAGAGCTTCCCATACCATGCTCGCGCTCGGCAAGAGCGAAAGAATCGGCTGGCGCGCGGCTACGCTCGATCCGTCTGCAGTAAGCCAGCGGCCCACCGTGCCGGGAACGTTCGATCGCACTTCCCGCTTCCCCGCTGATGATTCGACGTGCGCCACCATCGTTCCGGGATTGACTACATCTCCAGGTTTCAGCCGGGTATCAAGCTTTCCTTCGACCGGCGAGCTAAGTTCGAACGGCCGGAGCATGGCGACGATTTGCGCGTGGCCGGAATCGTCCTTGAAACGCACCAGGGAGAGCGCTGCGTTACGCTGGACCATCGGGTTAGGGTCGTTGAGAAGCTGCAAAAGCGTGTGATGAAAATCCTCAGATGAATTGTCCTGGCCCATTACCCAGGCATCGGTGACGCGGATCTCCTCCACCGGATCGCTCGCGAGCTGAATGATTTGGGGATACCACTTGCGGACGGAGGGGTCGCGAGTTTCCATGCGCGTTTCGAGCTGAGCCAGCGCGTGCTGGATGTCGCGCGGGTGCGAGTGGTCTGCCAGCGCTTTCGAAACCTGCTGATCGTTTAACGGGCGTCCGAACCAGGTCGCGTTCCAAAACAAAAACGGCATGAGCACAAACAGCAGCGCTATGGCGAGGATTCCGAAAGCCCAACGGCCGCCGAAGGAAGGCTGTGTTTTTGTGTCTTCTGCCATTCGATAAACAGTTTACAGCAACGCGTGCAGCAGAGGCAGGCCGATCTGGGATACAGCCGGCGCGCCGATAGGCGTGTAAGCGATGTACAAGAGCCAATAAACGATAACGCCTGTAACTGAAACGTAGAGCCATATCGGATAAGTCCAATGCGCGATGCGGCGATGGCTGCTGAATCGCTCGCTTAAAGCGTAGGCGAGCGTGATGATCACGAGCGGCAGCGTGGTTATCGCGAGAATGGTGTGCGAAATGAGCAAGGTAAAATACACCGGCCGGATCCAGCCCTGGCCCCCGAAGCGAATGAGGCCCGCGTGCACGTGGAAATAAACGTAAAAGCCCAGGAAAGTTATCGAGCAGAAGAACGCGCACAGCATCGCAGCGCGGTGCCAACGGATTTTTCCGTTGCGAATGAAGGCAAAGCCAATGAGCAGAAAGAAAGTGCAAACCGCGTTCAGCGTGGCGTTCACTGCCGGAAGAGATGAGAGCGGAATAATTGTCATGGGCGCACGATTTTGTTTTCAGGCGCCTCTAGCTGTCCTGAGGCTTAGCCGCCGGAGCAGGCGCGGGTTTCGCCGCCGGTTTAGGTGCGGGCGGAGGCTCCGGATAACCCGGCTCCACAGCAGCAAGTGGATGGGAAGCCTGCAGCGGCGGTGCGGCAGCCGGAGAGGTTGCGGGGACCGGAGCGGCACTCTTTGCAACTGCTGTGGCAGGCGCTGCGGCGGGCGACTTCGGCGCTGCTTGGGCGGCGGGTTTGGCACGGAAAAATGGAAGCACTCCCGCTTGATACACCATCACTAGAATCATAAGGCTGAAGATTCCGCCCATCATCAAGCAGATTGCCAGCAACATGATGCCGTCGATTCCGCTGGTAAGCAGACCGCTGGTAATCTCCCAGATGATGCCGATAAGCGCTAAGGCAACAAACAGTGCGCATATGACGCAAAGCTCGATCCAATTTGCTTTGGGTGTGGTGGTTTCGGTCCCCATGGTTGTAGTAGTCATCGGCCCATTTTATCGAAAATCATCCACGCAAGCAGAAGCGGGATGTGAATGACGGTGGCATGCATAAGCCATTTCGCGCGGACATTGGTGCGCGCGCGGTTGGCCCACAGCGAAACTTGCAGCAAAATCATCCCCAGCACCAGAGCTCCGAAGAAATAACGAATCCCGGCCATTCCCATCACTGAGGGAAGCAAGCTTACAGGCACTAGGATTGCGGAAAAACTGACAATCACGTTAAACGTAGCGTCACCCTTGCGGTCCACGACCGGTAACATTTGAATTCCCGCCCGTGCGTAGTCTTCGCGGTACATCCAGGCGATGGCCATGAAGTGCGGAAACTGCCATACGAACAAAATGGCAAAAAGAATCCAGCCGCCTTCGGAAAGTGAGCCCCGGGCAGCGGCCCAGCCGATCAACGGAGGCAACGCGCCAGGAATGGCTCCCACGGCAGTTGCAAGCGTCGTGCGGGTCTTAAGCGGCGTGTAGAGGCCAAGGTAAGACGCGCTGGTGGCGAAGGCGATAAAGGCCGCGAGTGCGTTAACGGTGAGGGCCAGCCACGCTGTGCCGAAAACGATTGTGACAACACCGAAAATCAGGACTTCGCTTGGTTTTAACGTCCCGGTCGGGAGCGGGCGCGCCGCCGTCCTGCGCATTACCGCGTCCATATCTCTTTCGACGTACTGATTCAGAGCGGCAGTCCCACCGGCTACCAACAAAGTGCCGAAGAGCGTTTGCGCGAGGCGAGCCCAATCCACGGGGCCGGTTGAACCGAGGTAAAAGCCGGCAACGGTGGTAATCACCACCAGGAAGGTGACGTCGGGCTTCGTGAGCACGACATAAGCCCACGGCTTTTCGAAAAGGTTGATGGCGAATGCGCGTTCGTTACTCATGACGTCAAGCCCTCGAGCTTTCGGCTCGCGTACCACCGGTACGTGTAGTTTCCATGGCCGATCGTAGTGCCACGACTGCTTTCGGACGAATCAAACGATAGCAAGATAACGTCAAGACCACACTGGAAGCAAGCGTCAATGCGCCGACAAGCACATGTGCGACCGTGATGACAACATAGGCCATAGACGGCTGGGTGGCGTGCATAGCCTGCACTACGGCCCAATACGCCGCAACGCCGAGCAAGATCTGCGTGCCGAGGAACGCCTGCAGCAAGACGCCCCAGCGGCGAAGGTCGCGAACCTGGCCAAAACGCTTGCGGACCGCGCGGCAAGTCCAAACGATCAGAAACGTAACCACGACGAATCCGACGAGATGCGGCAGGATTCCAAAGGCTCCGTGGCGAAAGCCTGCGCCGAGGATGAGCTGAACGAAAATGGCAGCGGTGGTAACGACTGCGAGAGGGCGCAGGCGGGGCGAGCCGCGATCGTCAAGCGACGAAAGGTCACGCTGCCACCAAGCACTGGTCAGCAACGCGAGACTGACCACAGTAACGAAGAATATCTGTGCGAGCGTGGCGTGCATCGTCGCCGTGACTGCCGGGTGTCCGCGAAGGACGCGCAGCGCCCCGAGGAGAGCTTGCGCGATGATCAAGGCCAGCGCCGTCCAGCCTAGCTTGCGAGCGATGCGGGTGCCGCTGCGGGCAAGCCAGACAGCTAAAACCAGAGTGAGAATGCTGACGGTAGCGGCAAACACTCGGTGAGCAAATTCGTAGCGAATGCCTCCTACGAGGGGAGGAATAATTCGGCCGTACGCGAGAGGCCAATCCGGCACAGAGTCGGCAGCGTCGTTGCTTGTCACCAGCGCGCCGGCCATCAGAAGCAACACGGTGACTGCTGCCGTAGCGACGGCGAATCGGTGGACGCCTTGAAGCTTCTCGGTTTCCGGCATTGTAAGTGCGATTCCCTGTCAATCAGAACAGAGCTGCTAAAAGCTGGTGCGCGAGAATACGCGATCTAGAACACATGGCCGCAGGAGCGAGCAAGAACCCACTCCTGCGGCCACAGATCACGAACAGCATCCAACAAATTAACCAACAGCTTGCTAGTCTCCGGATGCCGCGGCGGTCTTGAACGTGAAGGTGAGCGGCTTCGATTCCTTAGCGCCGATCGTCACCGTCTGATCCGAGACACCGTACTTTTCGTGCCACGCTTCGATCGTGTAGGTTCCCGGCGGCAGGTCCTTCAATGTAAACTTTCCATCTTTCGAAGTGACCGCGTAGTAGGGATTCTTGAACACGAAAATGTAACTCTTCATCCAGGGGTGCACGTTGCACTTCACCGGTATGGCCACTTCGGCGCGGCCGAACGTTTCGTCGATGGGAGTGGCGCCTGGCGGCTGCGACTTATTCCACTCGCGATTATCTTTCGGCATCGGGTGAATGTTGTGAGTGGTTTGGTCGTCATTCTTGACTTCGAATGTCTGGCCGGTCATCAAAGCGATGATGTGGGGGTCGTACATGCAACCTTGTTGGTTGAGCACGACAGGCTCTTTGGGCGTGTCGAAGTTATAGTCGGCGAGGCCGTCTTTCACGTAAACCACTACGTTGGCCAGGTCGCCCTTGTCGTCTACGACGACCTCAGGCGGGACAACGGGATTCGGATGCGCTTTCTGGCAATATGGCTCGGCGCTCATGTTGATAGGCTTGGCCGGCACGGGCTTGCCGTCGAGCGTTACGCTGCCGGTAACGGAGCCGACCGTCGAGGTATCGATCACCTTCTTGGCGTTTGAATTCGCCACGGGCTGCTCGTTGGTGTCCTCTTTTTTGCCGCAGCCGGTGATGGCAATCGCCAACACGGCGGCCAATGCTAGATAAAAAAACTTAGTCTTCATTTGAAGAAAATCCTCCTTAGTAAAGCGGGGCTATTCTAACAATTCTGCGGCTGCATGAGGCCAAATTCTTTGCAAGCGAGGGCTTTGCTATGCGCTGCTAGTTCCTGCCGCCAGCGCCTTTGCCGCCTGCTCCGCCTGAGGGCTTTGCGCTCCCGCCGCTCGGAGCCGGGGTCTTCCCGACGAGCGCGGCTTGTTCCTGCGGCGTAAGCGAGAACATGTAGCGGACCAGCAAGTCCGCTTGATCGCCCTGGTAATGCTGCACGGTCGCGGGCACCGGACCTGAGAAGACCCAGTGATCGCCTTCCATGCGGAATAATCCCGAAGGCATAGCAGTGCCGGGGATAATTTTCGCGGGATCAATGATCCAGCGCTCGGTCCAGGCCGGTTGCAGACGATCGTGGGCCAGCAAGAAATTCGGTGCAATTGCATTCTTGTCGTGCGCTTCATTGCCCGTCATATGGCATTTCAGGCAGGGCGCAGCCGGGCTGATGAACAAAGCGCGAGCCATGGCGCGCTCGTTGTCATCAAGAGGTTTCACCTTCGGCGGAATAAACGGATCGGGCTGAGACGACATGGCCTGGAAGAAAAGCACGAGCTTGCGAATTTCGTCGTTCGAGAGATAGAACGTCGGCATGCGCACTTGCAGATACTGGCGCACGCCGTTGCGATTCGTATCTGTGGTGCTGAGCGACGGATTGGCCAGGAACTGCCTGAGCCATTCGGGATTCACACGCGCGCCTTCGGTGGTGAGTACCGGAGGCAAATTCGCTTTGTTCTCACCTTGATAGAACGGCAGAGTCTGCATCACAGATTTTTGGCCGACGTCAATCTGATGGCAGCCAATGCAGTTGTATTTCGTGACCACCCACCAGCCTTCTTGAATATAGCGTCGGCGGTCGGCCGGCCTGTACATGTACTCCGGCGGCAAAGTGGGATCGGTGCTTCCCAAGAGCATGCTGACCAGAGCCTCGACGTCACCATCGCCGTAAAGATTCGGCTTGGGCATGCGCAACGCGTCCATCGGATTCGCGTGATATTTACCCTGGTCGTAAACTCCGGGATTCTGTAATTTTTGCTCGAAGAAGCCTTTCGCGTCGTACCAAGGGCCACGGGGCGATGTTTTGCCATCGGGAAATACGCCGCGCTTGGCGTCTTCGGTCCAGAGAGCGAAGTCGAGCCGCTCGATCGGCTTGCTGCCTTCGTTGGTAAGTTCGGTACCGATGCGGCCTTCGTCTTCGAGACCGCTGAGTTCATGGCATCCGGCGCAACCATAATGACGCGCCAGGTCTTTGCCTTTGGCGGCCAGTTGCGGGTCGTCCATGTAATCCGCGGAGGCGTAAGAAGCATCGGGACGCTTCTGCGTCATCAAGTACGTAGCGATGTCGCGTGAGTCGTCCATTGAAAGACGCAGACTCGGCATCACGGTGGGCTGCTGCACTACGAGCTCGTGGCCATCGTTCGGACAGCGCGAGTGATCCAAATCGAAAACGTACGGTAGATTGTGCTTGGCGTAATCTTCAGGTCCCAAGTCGCGCTTTTCGTAAGGACAATACGGCCTCGTGCGCTGGCGCGGGTCGTGGACCCAGCGAACGACATAATCGTAATTTTCCTTTTCGCCGACGCGGCTGAGGTTGGCAGCGAAAGTTCCGCCAACCGTGGACGAGCCTTCACCCATGGAATGGCAGGCGAGGCATCCGCGCTCTTCGAAGAGTTCTTTGCCATGGGCTGCGTTACCGGGCGCCTGATGATCGAGCGGAGGGCCGGTGAGTCCTGCTTGCCAAACGAAAGCGGCGAGGGCCTGCGTCTCGTCCTGCGAGAGACGGAACTGCGGCATTTTGGTGGTCGGCCGGAATTCGGTGGTGTGGCCGATCCAGTATGGAATCCATTCTTTGCGCAGCTTCTGGCGCGCTTCCTTCAAATCGGGGCCTACTTTTTTGATTTCCTGCAAAAGATTGTGAGTTTGTTGTTCGAGCGATTCGGAGCGCGCGTCCATGCGGCTGATTTCCACGGTTAGATTCGTGGCCTGACTGTTGAGCTTGTCGGCGGTGGCGTTGTCTGGCGCGGCGTCGGCTTGTTTCTGCAAACGCGGGATCGTCAGCAAATCGTCTGATTTGGTTTTCGCGAGCTGCAAAATCTGCTGGCGCGCGTTGACAAGTTGCTCATCCTGGTTGTCAAACCCCTGAAAACGATGACACCCGATGCAACCGCGCTGGCGATAGAGCTGCTTTCCGTCGTTGAGGACCGGCGCGTGCTCGGTGACCATGTCGGCGGAATGGCACTGCTGGCATCCCGCTTGATAATTTTCCGGGTAATACAACGGCCAGAGCCAATGCGGGTAGCGGCCGTGTCCGCGCTGGACGGAATCGATCGCGCGGCCGTTTCCGCCGTGGCAAGGCGAACAACCGAACTTCTCAAGCGGATGCCATTGAATTAAATCCAAATCGGGGTGACTTGAAAAGGGCGCGTTATTGCTCTTCGCCATTCCCAGGTCCGCCTTCGTCAGCGTGACTTGAGGCGGAACGTACTTGGGGTCCGTGCCAACGTGGCACGATTCGCAGCGATCCACCAGTCCGGCGCCGCCCAAATTGTTGATGGACGCGCCGGACGGATTCACGTTGATCTGGATAATTCGCTCGTCAAAATCTTCCATGGAGCGGCGCAAGCCATCGAGCGAAGCGGAGCTCAGGCCGGGTAGATGGTCGGAGACATATTTCGTTAGCAGGGCCTGCGCATCTTTGGCTGGCTTGTCGATTTCGCCACGCTTCGCTACCAATGCAGCACGTTGCGCCATGATGCTGGTGAATGTGTCGTTCAGCTGGTCGGCAGTGAATACTTTATTTTTTTCAATTTGGCCACTCGCGGTGGGCCAATCCACTTTCCATGTGGAACTCCGGCCTTCATTCAAGTCCTTTAGGGCTCTAGCTTTCGCACTTTTATCGCTGTCCGGAACAATTTCGTATTGGTAGACCAAGTGACCAATTTTCCCGCGTTCATCCTTGAAAGCATCGGCCATGGCCGCGCGCTGCTGGTCCAAGAGCTCGATCTGTTTGGCGATCTCGTCGTCCTGGATTTTTGCCGTTTGCTGTGCACTGGAAAGATTCGAGGCGAGAGTCTTATATTCTGGCGAGGAGTAAACGTCGCTCTCGTCTTGCTTCTGCCGTTTGATGTCCTTGCCGAGATATTCGGAGTAGGCCTTGGCAAATCGGGACTGGTAGCGGCGCCAGGGTTGCAATCCATAGAATTCAACGTAGAAAGACCATGCGACAGTGATAATAAGAAGCAGCGAAGCGATCAAAAGCGGGAATGCAAACGATCGATTCTTAATCGGATCATCCGGCGGCATTTCAGGCGAACGGTCAGGCACCCGTATCCTCCGTGCGCATTTCTGCGGTGCATCCTGCCATGCCGGCCGGTGCTAAATGCTGAACCATGGCGTCACCCATATATATTTGATCGTGAAAACCAGCCGCAGCAGAATCTTGATCGGCAGCGACAGCATGAGAATCAAAAATGTGTACATGGTCACAAGCTGCAGCAAACTCATCCGCTTGTAAATTTTCTTGCTAAATTCGGTACGAGTGCATACCCAGTGAACCAGAATTGCAGCGACAATGAAAAATATCACGAGCGGAAATATTCCAAAAATCGCCCGCGCCCAAATGGCCGCCTGGTCCTTGGTTGTATGGAAAATGGGAGCAAGCCAGGAACCATCGATACCGAATATCTGATCGAGGTTCCGGTTCACAGCATAATCAACGCGTTCAGCGTCCCACGTCTGTCCCGGCCAGAACCACATCCATCCCGGACCGCGAATGAACGTGCCGATTACGATCATCAGCACCCAGAGCCCGATGAAGCCGACCAGGAAAGTCCAAATGGAAAATCTTCGCTGCTTGTAGGTGTAGTAGCCGTTGCCAAGAGGGTTCGAGTCAATATACGGAATGACCATCAAGCCGACGATGATCAAAGTCGGCATGACTACGCCCGCAATCCAGGGATCGAAATAAACCAGCATTTCCTGAAGACCCAGGAAATACCAAGGAGCTTTTGCCGGATTCATGGTGACGTTAGGGTTGGCAGGCTCTTCCAAGGGCGCGTTTAGCGTCAATGACCAGGCCATCAGCAGTACGGTGACCAGGATGGCCACCAGGAATTCCATGCGCATCAGGTAGGGCCAGGTGTGAACTTCTCGCTCCCACTTGGGATCCCATTCTTGCGTCTTGCGGTATTTGGTTTTGGCGGCCTGCGCATCGGATTCCAGAATTGCGATCAGCTTGTCGTTCGCGATGCCCTGCCTCAGCGCGTACCACATGTAAAACGGGGCGAGAAATAACAATGCGACAATCGGCACATTGTCGGGTGCGGATGCGACCTCCCAAATTTGGCGCCAATCGAAAGGCATCTAGCCTCGTATCCTCAAAAAAAACTGTAAAAAGACAATGGAACGATCGAGCTAACCCATCCCGCTGGGCCGCAGAATTACCGGCCGCGGGCTTCTCTCTTCCTTGATTTCCGATTCAAGCATCACCGGCGCGGGGCCTGATATTCCCCCGTCTTTTCGTACGCGCCAGAAATGGACACCCAAAAATATCGCGACAATCAACGGAATGGCGATGCAGTGCCAAATGTAGGCGCGCAACAATGCATTCGCGTCCACAATGGATCCGCCAAGCAGGGCGAAGCGCACGTCGTTATACGGCGTCATGCCCATTTGAGGGCCGCCTGGGCCTTCATTTCCTAACAGCGGCGTGGCTCGCGCCATATTTGTTCCCACTGTGACGGCCCAGAACCCCAGCTGGTCGTCCGGAAGCAAATACCCCGTGAAGCTCAGCAACATCGTCAACACCATCAGCAGTACTCCGACGCACCAATTGAATTCGCGGGGGCGTTTATACGAGCCGGTCATGAAGACGCGGAACATATGCAGCCACACCGCGATGATCATCAAGTGGGCGGCCCAGCGATGCATGTTGCGCAGCAGCTTGCCGAACGGCACGTCGTTTTCGAGATACAGGATGTCGCGGAACGCCTGGATCTTCGACGGGTGGTAATAAAACATCAAGAGAACGCCAGTGAAAGTAAGAACGATGAAGAGGTAGAAAGTGATTCCGCCCATGCCCCAGGTGAAATTGTATTTCGTTGCATCGCGGTTGACCTTGGCCGGGTGCAGGTGGAAGAAAACGTTGGAAAGAACGCTGAGCGCGCGATTGCGCGGTTCTTCGTCGTGTTTGACGCGGAAAATCGAGCGGTAAAGCTGAGTTTTCTCCGGTTCTTTCAGCTCGGTGGCTTGCTGTTTGGCTTTTTCCGTCAGCGTTTCACGGAGCGCGGCGGCAGAGTCCTTCGCTTTTTCGAGGATGCCGGTTTTGCTCTTGCCGTCGCCGTTTTCTTCGGGCATCCGTCTGACCCCTTGTCCTACTCAAATCTCGCCGATACCACTTCATGCCAGCGTTCAGCAGCCCAAGGCTATACGTTCAAAAATGCTCCCGGATCATTGAAATGATTCACGCCAGCGCGGGGATCGTCCACGAATAGCCGGCTCGTATCCACGGTGATCTTTCCAGTGGGATCGAGCTGCACGAAGGAACGGTCCATTGGCCGAGGCGCTGGTCCCTCAAAGTTCACACCTTCGCTGTCATACCCGCTTCCGTGGCAGGGACACTTGAACTTATTTTCGGCGGGCTTCCATTCAGGCGTGCATCCGAGGTGCGTGCAACGCGCGAAAATGACGAAAAGGCGGTCCGGCTCGCGCACGACCCAAACGCGGTTGGTCATCAGAAAGCGCTGATCGATTCCCAGCGCGAAGTCGGTAGGAAAGCCGATATCGAAAACAGTATTGGGCTCGTATAGCGCGCGAGGAAAGAAAAACCGCAGGAACATCAGGAAGTTAACGCCCAGGTAGCCCCAAATACAGGCCCAAACAATCCGGCGACGGGTAGTATTTACCGTCTTAGCCGCCGCTTTGGAGTCTAGCGCAGCAGATGCATTTGCCGCCGGCGCCTTGGAAGACGCGCTGGTTACCTCTCCGGACTTCCCGTCAGACATATCTGGCATCGGCCCGTTGTGCTGCTAGCTTCAAAATCTAAGAATATATAATGGCTTCATGAGAGCAAAACACGAACACTGGTTTATATGACGTGGGAATCTCCGTGTCAAGTAGTTACGGCAACCTGTCGTCAGTCAATTTCCAATGACCCGAATCGTCGTGCACTCACGGGAGATTCCGGCTTTCGCGAACGACGGGGCTTTAGGATGCGATAGAGGAGACACCGTTGCGTTTTCCCACGGAACGAAGCACCAGGTCGGCCAAAGCGCGAATCAGGAGTGGCGAATCATTCAGAGCGGGCATCATAAGAAATTGACTGATCCCCAAAGACTCTGCCTGTTCCCTTGCCTCGATGTTGATCTCGTGCAGGGTTTCGATGTGCTCGGTCAGAAACGAAACTGGAATCACCAGGACGCGCTTGATTCCGCTGCGCGCAAGCTTCTCGATGGTGTCCGGAAGCGAAGGTTGTAGCCACTTCTGCGGACCTACCCGGCTTTGAAAACATAGTGCATGCGGATTCGGCCAGGCGCCAAGCTCGCGCACAAGCTGCACCGTCTCCTGAATCTGTTTCGGATACGGGTCGCCTTTTTCGACCAGTGCCATCGGAAGACCGTGCGCGCTGAAGAGGAGATGCACCTCGTCTGGATTTGGCAATTCTTGAAGGACGCCATTGACACGGTCCACAATGGCGGCGATGTAATCGGGATGGTCGTAGAAGTGGTCAACGACATGCACAGGGACTTGCGACTTATACAACCGGTTCCATTCCTTCAAGCTGCTTCCGGTGGTGGCGAACGAATAGTGCGGATAAAGCGGCAGGAGGACGAGTTCGTCAAATGGCGTGCTCTCGAGAGTGGCGATAGCTTCTTGCGAGTCGGGGTGCCAGTAACGCATCGCGACAATCGTTCGCGCTGAGATGTAGGGGCGAAGTTCCGCTTGCAGCGCCTGGGCCTGCTGCTCGGTTAACCGGCGGATAGGCGAGCCTCCGCCAATTTCCGCATAGTGCTTCCGCACGATTTTCGAACGCGTAGTGGAGATTAGCTTGGCGAGCGGCTTTCGCGCGAGGAACGCGCCGGGAAAATTTATGATGTCGGGATCGCAGAATAATCTATATAGGAACGGCTCGACTGCAGCCTGACTATCAGGCCCGCCCAACTGAAAAAGTATGATGGCAATTCTCTTGGGCCCATCCATGACGCACTCCTTGCGAACTATCTTTCACGCAATTGCCGCTTCAATCCTTCGATATCATCGCGCAAGCGCGACAGCCGTTGGGCGATAGACAGCTCATATACAAAAAATACCGCCCAGACTACCATCCACGCGGCAAACAGGTTTTCGAAATTCTTCATGTGCTCTCCTTACCAAGAATAGATGCCGGCGTGAGGTCGCGGGTCTCAATTTCGAGACGCAATTCCTCGAATTCGTGCCGGAGCCGTTCGAGCCGGTAACGATCGAACAGAACAACAATCATGACTCCCATAATCGCAATAACGCAAAGAAAAAGAACCTTGCCCATCGTAGGGTCCAGACCCGAGCCATTGCCGCCGAGAATCACAGGCTGTGGGTGCTGCGTGCGCCACAAGCGGTTCGAAACGTAAACGAGCGGGACATCCAGAAAAGCAAATATTCCGAAAACGGCCGAGAGAGTCGCCTTCTTTTCGGGATCATCGAGCAGCCCGCGCAAAAGCAGGTACGAAATGTAAAGAAGCCAAAGTATAAACGTCGTGGTCAGCCGAGCATCCCAAGTCCACCAGATTCCCCACACTGGCCGCGCCCACAGAGGTCCGGTCGCAAGTCCAATCGTGCAGCAGACCACGCCAACTTCGGCGGCGGACACGCCCAAGCAGTCCCAGTTAGCCTTGCGCGTGGCCAAATAAGCGATGTTCGCGATGAAAACAATGGAGAAGGCAATAAACATCGCAATCCAGCTCGGCACATGAAAATAAAAGATGCGCTGAATGACATGCATCGTCTTTTCGTCGGGAGCGAGGAATAGCGCCGCGTAACCCGCAAAGAAAATCAGCGCTCCAACGACAATCGTGGTTGCGATTCGCCCTTTCATCGATGCTGTTCCATTATTCCTCGATTAAATAATCGCACAAAAGCCAGGATGCCGTCAGGAATACGACATCGAATCCGGCGAGCAATGCGACCCAGGTGCGGTCGAGCTCAGGCTGGTCCACGAGCAATGAGGCCGTGGCTTCGACTGCGGCGATTAACAACGGCGTCAGAATCGGCAGCAACAGAAGCGGCAGAAGCAATTCTCGCATGCGCGCATGCGACGAAATCGCGGAGAAAACTGTTCCGGTGACGGTTAGTCCGATGGTCCCCAGCACCAGCACCAAGATCAACCGCCCTGCCACACCGCCCAGAGACACGTTGTACAAGACGCCAAAAACGGGGACGAGGACCAGTTCCACGAGCGACATGAAAATGAAATTGGCGAGCATTTTGGCCGAAAGAATCGCGAACGGAGAGACGGGCGCCATACGCAGAGCGTCCAGCGTGTCATTCGACTGCTCGCGCGCGAAGGAGGGATTTAACATCAGGGAACCGGCGAATAGGAACGAAATCCACAGCAGGCCGGGACCGTAACGTCTCGATTCCGCAGCCGTGGGATCGAAGGCGAAACTGAAGAGGACCACAATCACCAGCGAGAAAACGATTGTGGCACTTAATAACTCACGCGTGCGGAACTCGAGACGCAGTTCCTTGGCCAGCAGAATCGCAGCGGCGCGCGTCGTGGTCACTTAAGCCTCCGCCCGCAATGCCGCAAGGAGCTCGCGCGGATCGCCTTCCGATCCGCTGTCGTGCTGTACGACGCCGCCTAACAGTGAGATGGCGCGCGTAGCGAGGTCTAGCGATTCGTTGCGCGCGTGCGTGCTCATCAGCACGGTGCAGCCGTCCTTGCGCAGCCCGTCAAGAGTGGCAGCGAGCCAGACGAGCCCCTGACGGTCAAGCCCTGCGGCGGGTTCGTCGAGCAGGAGTAGCCGTGGTCCATGCAGAAGTGCGCGCGCGATGGCTAATCGTTGGCGCATGCCACGCGAAAATGTTCGAACTAGACTTCCTGCGCGCGATCCAAGCCCACAGGACTGCAAGGCATTTCCAACGCGCACCGGAACATCATCCAGCCCGTATAGCTGCGCGAACAAAGTGAGGTTCTCTGCTGCTGTCAGCTCGTCGTAGAGCAGCGTGCTGTGCCCTACCATGCCAATCAGCTTCTTTGCTTCCACCGCAGTTGAACGGTCGCCGGATCCATGGCCGACGGTAAATTGCACTTTGCCGCGCGTCGGAGATGCAAGCAGGGCCGCGATTCGCAGCAAGGTCGTCTTCCCTGCACCGTTCGCACCCAATAACGCTACAAATTCCCCAGAGAGGATTTGGAGAGAGATGCCGCGCAGAGCGACGAACGACCCGAAACGTTTTTCGACGCCATCGAAAGAAATGCCGAAGGCAGAGACATCAGTACGATAAGTAACAGGAGTTCCGGGCAAGGCGTTCCGCTTAGCCTCTCACCAAATCGCGTAGCACTTTTTCCATTTGCCGCCGCTCGCGCTCGTAATCGTCCTCGGTGATGGTCCCGGCTTGGCGGCGCAGCTCCAAACGGAAGAGGCTGTCCTTTAGTTCATCGAGGCTTCCCTTGACCGCGCGCGTGACTTCGGCCACGGTTTCCGCCGCAACCGGTGCGGCTTTCGAGGCTCGTGAGTAAGTTCGGTTTGCCTGCACCGCCGCAACCGCGGGCGAATCGCCATTGGTTGGAGCCATTACTTGCGGCCGCCGGAGCAAATAAATAAAACCGAGCGCGAAAATAGACGCGAAGCCTCCCACAAGAATCCATTTCAAACCGTCGAGACGAGCCGGAACGGTGGTGGTCGTCGCCGCAGCAGTAGCTTCCGCGCCGGAAGACTCTAACCGCGAGTTCACTGATGCGTTGGCGGAATTATCGCCCGCGGGTGGAGCGCCATTCGTGTTGGCGCCTTGATTTGCCGCTGGCATCGGCGCGGACCCTGAAATTGTGATGGCTAGCGGCGCGCCTGCGGCAACTCCCGTTCGCGTATAAACGCTGAATCCCTGGTCCTGTCCGGCAGGAGTGATTCCCTCGCCCGATATCTGCACCGATGGCGGGGCGGCGATGATCAGACGTTCTGTCGCATAGGACGAAACATTTTTTAGTATTACCTGATTGCCCGGGTACGGAACCTTATACGAAATACGCACCCCGCTTTCGCCGGGACGAAATGCGAACGCGATGGCCATCTTATTTTTACCCTTATCGATCGTGCCTTGCACCACGGGCATTCCTGCAGAACCCCAGGCAGAGGCTTGATTGAAATCCGCGCCGTCGGGTATCGAGAAATCGAAGGAACCGTCTGCGCGGTAAAATGCGACGGGAGGCTGCGTCTTATTCTCGATGGAATATTCTTCTCCTACCATTAGATCAGATCCGTTCGGCTGCACGATTACAGCGTGATTGGTGACCGTGAATGCGCTGGGCCTATCCGTGGGCTCGAAAACCTTCACGTCAGCGGTGGCCTTTCCCGGTGGAACAGGCTCGTGATAATTCACCCCGCGGTAAACAACGCGAATGAGCATCGGCGCTCCAGCACCGAGGCCGGGGTTCTCAAACGTGTATCGACCATCGGCGTCAGTCTTAGTGTTCGCTACAGGCTGCATGCCTCCTTGAAGCTGAATCAAGATCACTTCAACGCCTGCCGCCGGCTTACCGCTGGTTCCGTTCGTTACCGTGCCCGATACCGTACCTGCAAGCGCCGGCGGCGGGACGAAGAACATCGTCCAGATCAAAAGAGAAAATGCCGTCGCGCGCGCAAGTCGGAACTTGGAAAATCTGGGATTCATGAATGTTGTGCCTTTTCTGTCGCCGCTTGGCGAGTAGCTGGCGTGGGAGTGCCGCCGGTGAGTGTATCCATATCCGCGAGTACGCGGGCGGCTTCCACTTCAAGAAGTTGCTTCGTCTCCTCATAGTCCGCTTCCGAAAACTTTCCGGCGCGATATTCAAAACGCAAGTCACGCAGATTTTCGTAAATTGCGTCGCGGCGCTCCATCAACTGGTCGAGTTTCGTGCGATGCGGCGCGGAATCAGAAGCGTCGGGTTGGACCATGAATATAAACACAATTGTGGCTGCGGAAAGCAGTGCGCACGCAACCGCAATATCCACGCTACTCATCGTAATCTCTTCCAGTTTCTCGCTTCGCCCGCGCCAGAAACTCCGCGGGAATCTCGGGTCCCGAAGCCGTGGCCAGCGTGGCCTTCTGCCGCCAACGGCGCACGACAACCCACACGAGAACGAACGCTATAAGCGGTACGACTACCGGCGTAACCCAGGCTGCAATGTTGAAGCCCCTCGCCGGAGGAACGATGAGGGCGGTGGGGCCGTATTCCTGCACGAAGGCCTGCAGCGTCAAGTCGTCGGACTCATTGCGAGCCACGCGCTCGTCAATTTCCTTCTGCATCCCCTTTGCGGTGTCACAAGGACCCGAGAATGAGCCCCCGGTGTGATTGCATCCTGTGGCGGAATCATTGCAGCCGCCGCACATGCATTTAACCCGCTTGCCAAGTTCTTTTCCTCGCTCTGTTTGCTGCGCGAACAGTGAAGGCGAAAGGAGTGCGCCCTGTAAAACAAATGCCAGCGCGGCGAAGGCGAGAAGGAGCGATTTCGCGCGTGTGCGATGGAAGCGAGCCCCGCGTACGTGGCCGTCAATCACCAGTGTCACCTCGTCGCGCAATGGCTCCGATTGGCGACGCGCTTGCTGCCACCCGATCTCCCCAAGCCTGCTCGTTCACGGGACGCAGCACCAGGGCGGCTCGCCGGTTCGGCACCATGGCCAATCCGGTGCCCAGCACAACCACGATTCCTCCAAACCAAATCCATTTCACCAGAGGGTTCAGGTACGCGTGGATCACCGGCTGTCCATTCTCCGGGCTGCGACCGGCGTACACGATATAGAGATCGCGTAACGGCGAACTCTGAACCGCGACCATCGTCTCTGTCACTTGGCTGGCCAGGAAAAAACGGCGCTCGGGATAAAGCATCATTTCCGATTTGCCGTTGCGAAACACTTCCAGGGTGGCGCGCTCGGAATCGTAGTTGGCAGTCACGACGCGGTCGAAATTCTGGCAGAGGATCGAGTATGGCCCGATGTTTAGGGTTTGCCCGATCGCCATTTCTTTCTGAATGTCCTTGTTGAACGGCACGCCGGCAATACCGATAAAGATCAGCACCATTCCGAAGTGCACCACGTAGCCGCCGTAGCGACGAGTGTTACGCATGGTCAGTTCGCCCACGGCGGAGATCAGATTCGAACCGTCGCGAGCTGCGATCACTCGCGCGCCTCGGATAAATTCCGACAAAATCGTGAGCGTCACAAACACGCCGAGAATCAGACAAATAAGCGAGTAGATGTCGCGGAAGCCAAAAACCAGTGCAACAATCCCAGCCAGTACTCCGCCAGACAATGGCCAAGCAAAATTCCGCTTTAGCGCGTCGAATGACGTCTTGCGCCACGCGAGCAACGGCCCTACGCCCGTCAGAAGCAGAAGAAACAGTGCAATGGGAATATTCACCTTGTTGTAAAAAGGCGGCCCCATGCTGATCTTATTTCCGGTGACCGCTTCGGAAAGCACCGGAAAGAGCGTTCCCCAAAGCACCGCAAAGCATGCCGCCAGCAAAATCAAATTGTTAAACAGGAAACTGGATTCGCGCGACACGAGCGAGTCGAGTTGGTTATCGCTGCGCAAATAATCACGATTCTTCCAGTAGGACACAAAACAAACGATGAAGACCAAGAGCAGGAATCCTACGAACCAGTTCCCTATCGACGATTGCGCGAAGGCGTGAACTGAGCTGACGATACCCGAGCGCGTAAGCATCGTTCCGAGAATGCAAAGCATGAAGGTGGTGAAAACCAGCCAGATGTTCCACACCTTCATCATGCCGCGTTTTTCCTGCATCATCACGGAGTGCAAAAACGCCGTACCGGTGATCCACGGCAGCAACGCGGCATTTTCGACGGGATCCCAGGCCCAGTAACCACCCCAGCCCAGCACGGCATAAGCCCAGTGCGCGCCGAGCAGAACTCCTATGCCTTGGAAACACCACGCAATCATGGTCCATCGCCGAGTGATATGAATCCACTTTTCGCCCGGATACCTTCCGAGCAGCGCCCCCAGAGCAAAGGCGAACGGAATCGTGAACCCTGTGTAGCCGAGGTAGAGCATCGGCGGATGAATCACCATCTCGGGGTATTGCAGCAGCGGATTCAACCCGTGGCCGTCCGCCAGGGCTGAAACTCTCATCACGCCGGAGGAGTCTGCTCCCGCCAGCACCGCAAATGGACTAGCCACAAAATTATTGAGAGTCAGAAAAAATGTCTGCACGCCCGCGAGCACCACGCCTACGTACGGCATTAGCTCCGGATGTTTATTGCGATTAACGAAGAGCGCGAAAAAAGCGTAGGTGGAAAGCAGCCAGGTCCACAAAAGCAGCGAGCCCTCTTGTCCGGCCCACAGAGCTGCGAACTTGTAGTAAAAAGGCAGCGCGCGGTTGCTGTGCGCAGCCACGTAAGCCATCGAAAAATTATCGGTGAAAAAATAGTACTCGAGGCACGCCACCGCGAGCGTGACCAGTACAAACACCGCCATTCCAGCGTTGCGCGCACTCTTAGTGAGGAGAGTCTTGCGGGTTACGATACCTGCTATGCCGGCGCCGATCGCGTACACGGCAGCAAGGAACGCCAGTAACAGTGAAAATGATCCCAGGATGTCCAATGAATTCCCCCGCCGAACACTTCTCTATTGCGCCAGCATTCAAGATCCCGCAGGCCGTGCCGGGTCCGAGCCTTTCGACGTCTGCCCCGGCTGCGGCGCTCCGGGCGTCTGGTTGGGCACAGCTTCGTACTTGGATGCGCATTTCGCTTGTACCTGCTCGGCCACGAAGCGATTGTCCGGCGTCATTTTGCCCTCGACCAGGGCCTGCGCGCCGTCTTTGAACGTATCCGGAAGCGGGTCGCGCCCGACGTAACTAACTCTCAAATCCTTGCCCTGTTCCGTGAGGACAAAATCAACGCCTCCCGGCACGTGAGAAATCGTTCCATTCTTCACGTTGCCGGAGACACGCATGCGCTGATGCAGCGATACCCCGTTAAGTGCCGAAAGCTCCGTAATCGTATGGTAGTAGGTCTTGCTTTGCGTGAAGCCGACGTAAGCTAGAGACACGAGAGTGATCACGATGATTCCGGAGCCGACCAAGAATTTCGAGCGGGCCTTCATCTATCTTCTCCTCGCCTTCGCCGACGCGGCAAAAAGGCAGGACCAGCGGGATTCTAGCACAATGCCGGGGCAGACCCGGAAACTCTTCACTTCAGTGAATGAGCCGTTCTCAGGGGTGCGCGACAGCCAGCAAGGACTCTGCTTCCTTGCGGATTGCGTCCCATGCCTGCTGTACGTGCTGCAGTTCTGTCCGCGTTTGGGCCACGCAAAACCGAATCGTGAACTTGCCGTTTAGTCGCGTGTGGGAGAGATATAGCTTCCCGCTGCGGTTCAAGCGCCGCAGGAGTTCCTCGTTCATCTGATCCGCGCCTTTCAGACGGAAACAGATCAAATTCAGCGGAGCTGGAGCCATTAACTCGAAGCGTGAATCCTCCCGCACCCAGCGCAAGAAAGTCTGCGCCAGTTCCACATGGCGCCGAACATGAAACTGCAATCCCTCGACGCCGTAATGACGTATGACGAACCAGAGTTTCAGCGCGCGGAATCTTCGGCCCAGGGGAACATGCCAATTGCGATACTCGAATACGACATCCGAAGCCGCCGCCTGGTTTCGCAGGTACTCCGGCAGGACATCGAGAGTTCGCGTCAGCGTCGCGCGATCGGCCACAAAGAAACAACTGCAATCGAAATTCGTGAACATCCATTTGTGCGCATCGAAGCAGTAGCTGTCCGCCAGCTCCAAACCGCGCTGTATCTGACGAAATTCCGGACAAAGCGCCGCCGTTCCCGCCATAGCCGCGTCCACGTGCAGCCACAGCTTGTGCTTCTTGCAAATCCGTCCGATTGCCTCCAAAGGATCAAACGCCAGCGAAGAAGTGGTTCCGACCGTGGCGCACACGAAGAACGGCAGCTTGCGGGCGCGTTCGTCTTCCTCGATAGATTTCTCGAGCAGTTCCGGCCGCATGGCGAAGTCCGCGTCCACGTCAATCAAGCGCAAATTGCGCCTGCCGATTCCGGCTACTTTCACATCCTTTTCGATTGAGGAGTGTGCCTGCGTGGACGTGTACGCGATCAATTCCTCGCGGCAGCCGTCTTCGTTGCTGCGAAATCCAGTCGCGCGTTCTCGCGCTGCCAGAATGGCGCAGAGAGACGAGCTCGAAGCCGAATCCTGAATCACTCCTCCTCCGCTCCCGCTCGAGAGAAACGCTTCCGGCAAGGCCAGCATCTTCGCTAGCCAATCCAGTACCTGCATTTCAACTTCCGTGCAAGATGGGCTGGTCGCCCACAGCATTCCTTGTACGCCTAACCCGGAAGAGACCAGATCGCCCAGCACAGAGGGCTCTGATGCGTTTGCCGGAAAATATGCGAAAAAGTTCGGCGACTGCCAGTGTGTGATTCCCGGCAATATCTTAGAATCCAGTTCTTGGATGATGCGCTGCGTATCCGTTCCCGATGCGGGCGGCTCGCTTGGCAATGAAGTGCGGATTTCGCCCGGAGTTACTTGCGCCAGCACGGGGTAGCGCTCCACTTGCTCGTAATAATCCGCAAGCCAATCAATCAATTGTTTCCCCGCATCGCGAAACTGCTGCGAGGTCATATGAAAAGTCTTTTCCAACATGCCTCCTTTCACGGCGATGTCTTGTTCATCTCGATTGACGCGGAAGTATAGCAGCAGTAGCCGGCGGGCATCTTTAGGACGAAATGGCGTTCAGCTTGAATCTAGGAACGCGACGAAAGCGCCTCGGCCAGCCGGTCTCCCAGCGATGTGCCGAATTCCGCTTGGGCTTGGGGGTCCCCAAGAAAGGGATCAACGAAGGGTTTGCCGTCATTAAGCACCAGACGCTCGCCCCAGCCGCTAAGTTCGAAGAGTGGAACCAACTCCTCCAAGGGGGGAGAAATCGGAGCAATATACTTCGGTTTGTAGGATGCGTTCACCCTCTTCACTATTACTGGCGCCAGACGGTTCAATGCGGCGCTCAAAGCCTCGGAAGAATCGACTGGACACTCCACCGCGGACGCCAGGAAAAATCCGCGACGCTGAAATTCGGCAAGCGCCGCTTCTTCGCTCGCGTCGGCGCCAAGCCCAATTTTGGCGGACTTGACGATCTCGTCAAAATACATCCGCGCGACTACTGAGTGTTCTTCTCGATTGCCGGCCGCGCGATAGAAATAATCCTCCTCGTTTATCGGCGGAGCAGCATCGATTAAGAGCACCTGAATGTGGATCGGTCGGAACCGTGTTGCGAGTTCTAGTCGCTCGATCCGGCGGCGGATGTGCGCATCGTCAACCTGCGAACCGCAGCCGTCACAAAAAGCCATGTATTCCTCCGTTGACCCGCGTCTGATGATTGAAGGACAAGAAACGCTGGAAGGCAACAAGAAACTGCACCTGTAGATGACGCAGCACTAATGGCTTTCTTCGTCTCGCGGAGCGATTGGGATCGCAGGAACTTCAGGCAAGCTCTCCGAATCCGGTGCCGTCTTGCCGAGCTTGTTTCGCAGACATCCAATCAACTCTGGCGCAAGGTTGGAAATGCTCATACCCTCGGAAACCAGAAATTTGCAACTCAGGATCGGCCGCGCCTGATCGTCATCCGATAACTGGCAATCCACTCTGCAATATTGGCAGTCCTGGTTCCAACAGAAGCGGCCGTATGGAATCGTGTCGGGGCTGATGAATTGGAAAGCGCGCAGGAGCGAATTTCGCTCGGGCACCAGGAACGTCTTTCCCAGAATAGTAATTTCTACAAGCTTTTCGTACGGTCGAAAAACATCCGACATAAGAGGTGTCCCCGAGTCCGCCACTGTGGCCGCTCCCAGCTGCTTTAATCTGCCTGTTTATGAAGCTAAGTCACGGCGAGGCGCGGAGCAACGGAAAGAGTTCAGCTCGTGTTCAATGCTCCAATGGCAAGTCTACTCTGGTTGTGATTGCGGAGGCTAGGCCGCGAGTTTGCGGTTTGTAACGTCGCCTTGTCGAGCGGAGTCGACGGGCATCCTGCGCTCTCCGGCTTCCCTTTTACGAAGAGCTCGAACCACGCGGAAAACAAATGACCAGCGTATAGGCGCCGAGTGCGATGCCAAGCGGCCCATTGGTTAATCCGAAGAAGCTTGCCACTAGCGCAAGTTTGCGTGCTGAGCCAGCTCGTCCCAACAAGGCGATGGCGGCAAACAGCGAAACAATTCCCGCGACGATATTCAGCACGATCGCGAAGACCAAAAAGAAGTGGAACAGCGACATCAGCGCAAAAGGATTTGCAACGCGCGTGATTATCGCCCCCCACATCACGGTAAGCATTCCTTCGTACACGACGATGAAAGCGGCCCCGGCAAATCGCAGAATGGCGTACACGGCCCAGAGGACGCCGAGGGTTCCATATGCTCCGCCGGATTCGTTCACCGTTTGCATGGTACCTCGCCTGTTCGCATGGAGTAAGATCCTCCCAACTCTTAGAGTATTAATCCTCTCCCGAGGTTACGACCCGCGAACAGTCGCACTCCTCGGCGTAACCCGCTTGGGCAAATCCTATGCGAAAAACTGCCCCATGTTCCGGAATTTCTGGTAGCGCTGCTCGATAAGAGCCTGCGCAGAAAGCTGGGAAAGCTCTTCGAGCGCACGCAACAGCACTGGCTCCAGCAACTTGGCAGTGGCATAGTGATCGTTATGCGCGCCGCCGTCCGGTTCGGGAACGATCTCGTCGATCAATTTCATCTCGAGCAAGTCAGGTGCAGTAATCTTCAAAGCCTCGGCGGCCACTTCCGCTTTACTCGGGTCGCGCCACATGATGGACGCGCAACCCTCCGGCGAAATC
This sequence comes from Acidobacteriota bacterium, assembly GCA_003167215.1. Classification (GTDB taxonomy): domain Bacteria; phylum Acidobacteriota; class Terriglobia; order Acidiferrales; family UBA7541; genus Palsa-295. Next base: position 152,807 of record PMTV01000053.1, read on the forward strand.
ACCGAGTAAACGGAATTCTCCAGCATGTACACGCGATCACCGATAGCGATTGCCAGCGCGCCGCCCGACCCTCCTTCGCCCGTGATGGTGACCACGATCGGAACCGGCAATCGCGACATCTCGCGCAAATTAAACGCGATGGCTTCGGCTTGGCCGCGCTCTTCCGCGTCCACGCCGGGATAGGCTCCCTGGGTATCCACAAAAATAAAAATTGGACGGCGAAACTTTGCCGCTAGCTTCATCGCGCGCAAAGCCTTGCGATATCCTTCGGGCTTCGCTTGGCCAAAGTTGCGAGCGAGCCGCTGCTTGGTGTCGCGGCCCTTCTGGTTCCCGATAATCATCACGGGCTTTCCGTGGAACGTGGCCATCCCGGTGATCAGCGCCGGATCGTCAGAGAAATTTCGGTCGCCATGAATTTCGCTAAAATTTTCAAAAAGCAACCGTATGAAGTCATCCGTGTAAGGACGCTGAGGATGACGCGCAAGCTGCAAGCGCTGCCAAGCGCCCAGGTTGTTGTAGAAGTCACGCTTCAATTCTTCCACTTCCCGGCGAATGCGTTCGATTTCCACCGTTGTTTCTCCCGTGGCAGTCGAGAGCCTGGTCAGTTCCGCGACGTCACGTTCGAGGGCGTCAATTTCCCGCTGGCGTTGCCGGTCGGTTTCCTTCTTGTTGGAAGCCCCAGGCTGCCTGGGTTTTTCGCGTCTCTCGATTTGTTTTGGCGCCTCGGACTGCCCAGAGTTGGCTTGCTGCTTGCGCGCTTTGGCAAGCTCGCGCCTTCTCCGAAGCCGTTCGCGAGCTTGTTGGCGTTTGCTCATTGCACGACTGCCACCGAATCCGTGCCGCAGATTGCTCGTACTTGTTCCAAAAGATCGCGGTCGGCCATCACCGCGCTTCCCGCTTCCAGCGTCGCTTCTGTGCCGTCCGATTTCACCAGTTCGAACGCGACGCGGCAGCGTCCGGGCCTCTTCGTAAATAATTCCTGCAGCCGGTCGAGCGCACCGGCATCCACCGAGCCGAGATCCACCCGCACTCGCAACAAGCTTGGTGCGCGATCCGTGAGCTGGTCGAGCAGGCGGGCATCTGAAACGATCAGGCGGGTACCCACATCTTCCACCGCGACGCGTCCCTTGGCGAGCAACGGCGTATTTGCTTTCAAGATTGTTTCGAGCTTCTGAAAGGCCTCGGGAAAAACAAGTGCCTCGATCACGCCGGTGCGATCCTGCAGAGTCAAAATAGCCCAGCGCGCGCCGCGCCGGGAACGCATCGGCCGCGATTGCACGATGATTCCTGCGACGACGATCTCTTCTCCATTTCGGCGGGCTTCCATAGTTGAAAGTTCAATCGCATTCAAATCTTTCAGGCGGCCCGCGTACTTATCCATGGGGTGCCCGGAAATATAGAAACCAAGCGTCGCATATTCCCCGGCTAAGAGTTGCTCCTCCGTCCAATCCTCAGCCTCGGGCAACGAACTTTCATGCCACGTTTCCGCATGAGAGTGAGCGGAACTCGATCCTGCCAGAAAAAGTCCACCCTGCCCAACCGCTTTGGCTTGAGAGTTTCTCTGCCCGCGCATAATCGCCTGATCGATCGCGGCAAACAGGCGCCCTCGCGAAGCGCCTAAACAATCCAGCGCGCCGGACTTTACAAGGCTCTCGAGAACACGCTTGTTCAGACATCTTGGCTCGATGGCTTCGCAAAAGCTGAACATGTCTCGGAACTTAACTCCACCTGTCCGCTCATCGCAAATAGCTTTCGCGGTGTTCTCGCCGACGTTCTTGATCGCTGCCAGGCCGAACCGGATGTCGTCTCCGACCGGCGTGAAATACAGGCCGCTCTCTAGCACGCAAGGCGGCAACACTCGGATGCCCAGACCCCGAGCCTCATTGATATATTTCACCACTTTTTCGGTGTTCCCGGCTTCCGAGCTAAGCATGGCGGCCATGAACTCCACGGGAAAATGAACTTTCAGATACGCAGTCTGATAGGCAAGCAAGGCATACGCGCAGGAGTGAGCTTTGGGAAAACCGTAGAGCGCGAATTCTTCCATCAGGTCAAAAAGCTTCTCGGCCTTCTTTGACGCAACTTTGCGCGCGGCGCAACCGCTAAGGAATTTTTCGCGCTGCGCAGCCATCACTTCGACCTTTTTCTTGCCCATCGCGCTTCGCAAGATGTCCGCTTCGCCGAGCGTAAATCCGGCGATGCGGTTCGCGATCTTCATCACCTGTTCCTGAAAAACGATGACGCCCCATGTTTCCGACAGAATTTCTTCCAGTTCAGGGAGGTCGTAGGAGACTTTTTTCTTGCCATGTTTGCACGCGATGAATTCGTCGATCATGCCGCCCTGAATCGGACCCGGACGATACAGAGCGTTCAGCGCCGTAAGATCTTCCATCCGTGTGGGCTGATAGCGTTTAAGAATGTCGCGCATGCCATGCGATTCAAATTGAAATATCCCGCTGGTATCTCCGCGCGCGAAGAGAGCGTATGTCTCCGTATCGTCAAGCGGAAGAAGCGTCAGATCGAAATCCACGCCCCGATTTTTCTTGATCATTTTGACCGCATCATCGAGCACGGTCAGCGTAGTCAGGCCCAAAAAATCCATTTTCAATAGCCCGATGCGGCCCAGCGCGTTCATGTCGTACTGTGTCGTAATTTCATCCTTGCTCGACTTGTATAACGGAACGATCTCGGTGAGTGGTTGTGGCGAGATGACCACTCCGGCAGCGTGCGTTGAGGCATGCCGCGCCAAACCTTCCAAGCGCAGCGCTACTTCAATGAGTTCTTTCACTTTCTCGTCTTTTCGTGCGGCTTCCAGCTGCGGCGATTGCTTCAGCGCCTCTTCCAGCGAAATATTGAGGGTTAAGGGAACAAGTTTTGCCAGTTTGTCCACGTCGCCGTACGGCATATCCAGAGCGCGACCCGCGTCCTTCAGCACAGCTTTAGCCGCCATGGTTCCGAAAGTGATGATTTGCGCGACATTTTTCTCGCCATACTTTTGCCGAACGTAGTCAATCACTTCGCCCCGCCGCCGCATGCAAAAATCAATATCGATGTCGGGTAACGAAATGCGCTCGGGATTCAGGAAACGTTCGAAGAGAAGATCGTATTGCAGCGGATCCACATCCGTGATGTGCAGCGAGTAACTCACCAGGCTTCCTGCCGCCGAACCGCGTCCGGGACCAACAGGAACTCCCTGCGCTCTCGCGTAATGAATGAAATCCCAAACGATCAGGAAGTAGCCCGCAAAGCGCATCTTCTTAATCATTTCGATTTCATCGGTGAGCCGGGTCTCATACTCCGCCAGCGAATGGCGCAGCCGGTTTTCTTTGACGAGCCGCTCGATTTGAGGCCCGCGCGACTGAAAGCCTTCGCGAACCGTTTTCTCGAAATACGAATCGGCGGTGTGGCCTTCGGGCACTTTGAAATCCGGGAACGGATTGTTCACACGCTGAATCTTGACGTTGCAACGCTCCGCGATCGCAACCGTGCGGGATACGGCGTCCGGCAATTCGCGGAAAACCTGCGCCATCTCCTCCGCGGTCTTGAAATAAAACTGGTCGGTAGCGAATTTCATGCGCTGGCCGTCGCTCATGGTCTTCCCGGTCTGTATGCACATCAGGACTTCCTGTGCGTGAGAATCCGACTGGGTAAGATAGTGGCAATCATTTGTAGCAACGAGCGGGATTCCGCTCTCTTTGGAAAGTTTTACCAGGTCACGGTTCACTCGTACATCCATTTCAAGCCCTTGGTCTTGCACTTCGAGGAAAAAGTTTCCCTTTCCGAAAATGTCGCGCAGCCGGTAGGCGCTCGTCTTCGCTTGTTCGTACTTGTCGGCCAACAGTGCATCAGCCACTTCTCCGCGAAGGCAAGCAGAAAGAGCGATCAGCCCTTTGCTGTGTTTGGCCAAGAGCTCGTGGTCCACGCGGGGCTTGTAATAAAAGCCGTCGAGATAGCCGGTGGAAACCAACTGCATTAAGTTTCGATATCCCTCGTCCGTTTCGCAAAGAAGTACAAGGTGATTCGAGCGTTCTGCTTCCGTGCCACGAGTCTTGTGATTGTCCGGCGCCACATACATCTCGCAACCGATGATCGGCTTTACGCCATGCGTCGTGGCCTGGTGATAGAAGTTTGCCGCCGCAAAAAGGTTTCCGTGGTCCGTGACCGCTACCGCCGGCATTCCGCGGCGCGCAGCTTCCGCAGTTAGTTCACCAATTTCGCAAGCGCCGTCGAGAAGGGAATAATCCGTATGAAGATGCAGATGAACAAAGTTCGAAGAATTCATGCGTAGAGTATTCTAAACCACTTCGCAGATTCGTGTACCGTCAATCGCATCGCTAACAACGCGGCTTGGTCATGTTGAGCCCAGTCCTATCCGAGATAATCCGGCGGGTTTGCTGCTGAGAGTAGCCGGCCATGGCTCCCTTTTTAAAAATCAACGCCGCCTTACTTTTTTGGCCACGCGCGCTTTCGGCTTGCTGTGGGGGCTTGGGGAGCGTTTTTTACCGGCCGGTGACGGCTTCGATTTATGAGCCGCCTCGGCATGCTTGGCTTGCGCCCTAGCCCCGATCGCTGCGGCAGCCGACTGCGGTTCTTTTGCAGCCGCTTGCACACCCTTTGTAACGCCGGCAGCAGGCTTTCCGGCGACCATAGCCGCAGCTATAACCTGCTTCGGCTTAGCCGTTCCCTTAGCTTCGGGCTCGACGGTCTTTCCTTCTGCCTTCTCTCCCCTGCGCTTCTTTTCTGGTTTCTCGATTTTCTTGGGCTCGTCCTTGATGCCCGCCAGGTTGCGGAGGATTTTTGTGCGATCTTCAGGCAGTTTTGCCTTTCCGCGCAACTGCATTTCAAAGAGTTGCTCGATGACCTTGTCGAATTTCTGCCCGCGCGCAACACCCAAAGCATCCAGCTCTGCCAGAGGCAGCGTTTGACGCAGCGGACGCCATTTCTGAATATAGTTGCGGAATTTCGAGACCACGCGCGGATTGGGCATTTCGACTTCGATGAATACGATCGTTTCAGCGGGAAGTGAGGCGATGTAGAAATAAGCGTCTTTCGGCGCGTTGGTTTTCCGTCCCTTCAGTATCTTGAGGACTTTCTGCGCCTCAGGAACCAGATCCGCCACCGCATGTATTTCGCTCGATCGAAATTGCATATTTCGCATCGCCGACGTCGCCTCGCGGGGCTTCAGCCGTCCGAGCGTGTAGAACGTTACCGGATACTGCAAGCGTGGCCGCAACCCAGCGGAGTAAAGATTCGAGCGCACTTTTGCCATTTTGTTGAGGCTGTCGTAATCCGGCTTACGCTTTTGCAAATTCGGATGGATCAGCGCAAGCATACCGTGCGTCTCCCATTGCTTGAGTGTCGCAACCGGATTATCTTCGCGCGCTAGAGCCTGCATTTCATGACCGACGTCGACCGCTTCGATATTTTTGTTCATGCCCCGTTCCATCGCGAGATCAAACCATTCCTGGGTGCGGGGCTCCATCTTGAATCCCATTCGCGCGCAATAGCGAAGAATACGCATCAGCCGGATGGGCTGGTTCGTAAACGCGTGAATTGACAAGGAGCGGATTTCCTGCTTTTCAAGATCGGCAAGCCCGTTCATGGGATCGAGCAGAAGGCCTCGCGACTGCGTGTTCAGCGAAATAGCAATCGCATTGACCCCGAAATCCCGGCGGCGAAGATCTTCCATCACGCTGGAAAAACGGTATTCCGGTTTGGCGCCGGGCCGTTCGTACACATCCTCGCGTGCCCCCGAAATCGAGCCATCCACATCCCCGGCGAAAATCATTTCGTGATGCCGGAGCTTCTCGCTCTCCCACACCACGCGCGCTCCTCCCTTCTCCAATTCCTTCACCATCCGGGCCGGGTTTCCTTCCACCGTGAAATCGAGGTCGCGAATGGGCATGCCGGAAATCAGATCGCGGACGGCGCCGCCCGTGAGGTACACATTCACATCCTGGGAGCGTGACAGCTCCTGCACGCGCTCCAGCACGGCGCGCTGTTCCGGCGACAGCCGGCTTTCCAGCAAATACATGTAATCGGGCATGTGCTTCTGTGCCTCCTCGAATTACCGCGCGGATTCAAGCGCGCGGATGATGCGCCTTATAAACTTGTTTCAATCGTTCTTCGACTACGTGCGTGTAAATTTGCGTGGTGGATATATCGGAATGGCCGAGCATCATTTGCACCGAACGGAGATCGGCACCGCGGTCGAGCAAGTGAGTCGCAAAGCTGTGCCGCAGCATGTGCGGCGTCAGCGCTTTGCGCAACCCGGCCTTTCGTCCGTACAGCGCCAAATTCTTCCAGAACGCAATGCGGTCCAGCTTGTTTCCTTTACGGATGATAAAAAGATATTTTGAAGTGTGCTCACCCACAATTTCCGGCCGGGCCTTTTTGATGTACAGCTGGAGCACGGCAAGCGCGCGCTTTCCGACCGGTACCAGCCGTTCCTTGTTTCCTTTGCCAATGCATCGCAACGAGCCAGCATCCACATGCAAGTCATCCACCGCCAAGCTGCATAGTTCTGAAACGCGCAAACCGGCCGAATAAAGCAATTCAATCATCGCTTTGTCGCGCAGCCCGAGAGCGGAGGACACGTCCGGCTGCGCGAGGAGCCGGTCCACTTCTTCCACGCTCAGGAACTGCGGCAAGCTTTGCCGAAATTTCGGCGATTCCACCGTGACCACGGGATCTTCCGGGATCAATTCTTCGCTCAAAAGAAAGCGGAAGAACTGCCGTAGAGAAACGAGATGGCGGGCGACCGAACGCGCGTCGAGCTTGCGCAAATACAGCGAGGCAAGAAAATCAACCACGTCTGCACGTTTCACCTGCGGAGCCTTCCCCAGTCCTCTTTCCGTTGCAAACTCGGAGAATTTCTCCAGGTCACGCCGGTAAGCGTCGATCGTGTTCTGGGACAGCGCTTTTTCAACGCGCAAATAACTTAAGAACGAACGAATGGCAGCTTCCACCGCGCCCCTCCAACTTTCTTATCGCTTGCCGTTGCAGACTAGTCAGGCTTCGATTCCCGCGGTCGAAGCCGTTTCCGGCTGCGCCCGGCGCAACATCAGCAAAAGTTCCGGCAGTTCTTCGCACCGGAGAATCCATGCCAGACCAAAATAAATTCCGATCGAACCCAGGATCATGGCCGCCAGCAATCCCGCCTGCGAAAGAACATGGCCGACGTTTGCGAAGTCCGAATAGCGAAGCGCCGCAAAACACGCTCCGGCCATGGCCGTAGCGCAAATCGTCATCTTCACGATCGAGCTGATAATCCCGCGCGCTCCCAAGGCGCCGTACCGCCCGCGAAAAATATAAAAAAGAAGAGCGAAATTGAAATAGGCTGCCAGCGAACTGGCCAGCGCCGGACTTGCATTCCACAGATAACGCGAGAAGGCGAATAGCAAAAAGGCGTTTAGCGCGATGTGCAAGCCCAAGGAATAAACTCCCACGCGCGTGGGCGTCATCGTGTCGTGCGTCGAATAGTACATAGGCGTGATCAGCTTGATAGCCGCAAAAGCCGGCAGGCCCAGCGAATAATAAAGCAGCGCGTGCGCCGTCAGCGCGGTGGATTCGGTCTTGAACTGGCCGTGCTGAAACAGGACTTTTGTAATCGGCACGCGTAGCAAAATCAATCCCACCGCCGCCGGGATGGTAATGAACGAAACCACGCGCACCGCAAATTCGAACGTGCGCTTCATCTCGTCGTATTTCCCATCCGCCGCCAGATGCGACATGGTCGGCAGAATCGCGGTAGACAACGCTATCGCATATGCACCCAATACTAACTCCATCACGCGGTCTGCAATGTAAAGTGACGTAATACTTCCAGTCGGCATTCGCGACGACGTCGCAAAGATCGTGTCCACAAAAAAATTAATCTGAAACACGCCCATGCCGAAGAAAACCGGAGCCATCAGCTTCCCGACCTTGCGTACTCCCGGATCTCGGAACGATACATCCGCGCGAAAACGCATTCCGCGTTTCCGCAACGCCGGAATCTGCATCGCCAGTTGCAATGCCGAACCGATCAATATTCCGATCGCCAGGGCGAGTGCCGGTGTCCGATAGGCCGGCGGCGCGATGCGAAGAATCGGCTTGTACACGATCCCAAGCGAAAACCCGATAAACACCAGATTGAATAGAATCGAAGTCGATGCCGGCAGCGCAAACACGTGAAAACTGTTTAAGATTGCCGCCGCGAGTGCCGCAAGCCCCAGAAAAAACACGCACGGAAAAATAATTCGATTCAGAAAAATCGCCAGGTCCCAGTGCACCGTGCTGAATCCCAGCAAAGTGAAAATCCCGATAACCTGTTTCGAAAATATGCACCCCAGAACCGCGATGACCGCCAGGATCACGGCCATGTCCGAGAACACCTTCTGCGCAAAATCCCAAGCTTCGCTCCTGGGCTTACCCCTTAAGTAACCCGTAAACACCGGGATGAACGACGCCCCCAGAGCCCCTTCCCCGGTCATCCGCCGTATCATATTGGGAATGCGGAATGCTAGGATGAACGCGTCAGCAGCCGGCGAGGTGCCGAGGAGCAGCGCCACCCGCTGATCCCGTAAGTATCCGCAAATACGGCTGATAACGGTGACCAGGGCTATTACGGAGGCAGATTTTAGGATCTGTCCTTTGACGGTCAATCGGCGGATGCTCCGATGCTAACCCTTTAAACACCAACAACTTGACAAAAAATCACGTAAGGATAACATAACCGATGAGGAGATAGCAATAAAATGCCCCGAGAGCCTGATTCGCGACACCAACTCTCCGACTTTTGGCGCTAATTCCACTGTTAGACTTCACTCCTATGCGTCTAGAGATGACCAGAGCATGGCGCGATTAAAGAGCCCGCCGGTAGCCTCTACCCACAAAAAGGTAGTCGTGCTGTTGCTCGATGGCACGTCGCTAAAGGGATTTCTGAACGCCACCGGGTTGGGAAGAGTGGATACCATAGACCTGCTAACACCAGATGGCGAGCACCGCCCCGTCGAATTGAACGAAGTGAAGTCGATCCATTTCGTCCGCGAGTTCCTCGATAACTCTTCCCCGGAGCGCAAGATTTTCCTAAGCCGACCTAAGCTTGACGGGCTCTGGGTACGTCTCCGTTTTCGCGATGATGACGTGATGGAAGGAATCGTCGCGAACGACCTCCTGGATCTTCTGGACACGGGAGTTCAACTCACCCCGCCGGACCTGCACGGAAACACGTTGCGCCTGTTTATCCCTCGTTCCGCGCTAGCGGAGGTTAAAGTTCTAGGAGTGGTGGGCGTCGCGCGCCGAGGCACCCCTGATTCTCGCGCCGCAGCGGCAGCCTCACAATCCAAGCTCTTCAGCGAATAGCGAACCGTAGCAGCCGTGAATCATCCCTTATCGCCCTTCTTTGGTCTTGTTATACATTGTTAGTGCGAGACGATGATGAGAGGAGAACCCTTCATGAAACTTGCCGCAATCGCTCAGAAACTGGATTGCAAACTTGACGGCGATCCAAATATTGAAATCACCGGAGTCGCTGGAATCGAAGAAGCACAACCGAGCGAACTGACGTTTCTCTCAAACCGCAAGTACCGTCCACTGCTAGCGACTACGCGGGCTTCGGCGATCATTGTCGCGAAAGACGCTGGCGCGATGCGCATCACTGCATTGCGTTCGGCGAATCCCCATCTGGACTTCGCGCGAGCCATCGAGCTATTTCACGCTGCCCCAAAATACGCGCCGGGGATTCATCCGACGGCGATCGTAGCAAAGTCCGCAAAAATTGGCGCGGACGCGCATGTCGGTCCCTACTGTTTTGTGGACGAAGAAACCGAGATCGGATCGAAAGCCGTGCTGCACAGCTTCGTCACCATTTATCGCGGTGCGAAGATTGGAGATGATTTCTTCGCTCACTCTCATGTTTGCGTCCGCGAAGGCTCGCGTATCGGCAACCGCGTGCTCTTGCAAAACGGCGTCGTAATTGGCAGCGACGGGTACGGGTTCGCGCGCCAGTCCGACGGAAAGTGGTACAAAATCCGCCAATCGGGCACAACGGTCATTGAAGATGACGTGGAGATCCAAGCGCACAGTGCGGTCGATCGCGCTACCATCGGCGAGACTCGTATAGGACGCGGCACAAAGATCGATAACCTGGTACAGGTCGGGCACGCCTCCAAAGTGGGCGAGGACACTATGCTTTGCGGCCAGGTTGGCCTGGCCGGCACAACGCGAGTGGGGAATAAATGCATTTTAGCGGGTCAGGTGGGTGTCGCTGGACATCTCTCTATCGGTGACGGTTCGACGCTGACGGCGCAAACTGGTGTGCCCCACGATGTACCCGCCGGAGTCGTTTATTCCGGCTATCCCGCGATGGACGGTTTGGCGTGGCGAAAATCGGTGGCGGTCTTCGGGCGATTGCCCGAACTTCAAAAGGAATTGCGCGAGCTTCAAAAGGCCGTTTCGAAGCTAGCCTCGCGTTCAGGAACAACCTAACGCTGCCGTCTTTAACTGCTGCCTGCTTGCCGTCGCAAGTCAACTATTAGAGCGAACAGGTCTCAGCGGCTTTTGATCTTCAGGCAGTCCCGCAGCCACCAATTCTTCAACTCGCGCCATCAAATCGGCACGCTGCTCCACGGTGAAACGCGAAACATCGACGGCCGGTCCAAATCGTATGGTGACTTCTCCTGGACGCACGCTCGATTCCCCTTTGCGCAGCAAATCCTGGGCGCCCACGATCGAAACCGGCACAACTGGAACGCCCGCACGGATCGCCATCACAAACGTTCCCTTTTTGAACGGCAGCAAACGGCCGTCAGGGCTCCGAGTTCCTTCGGGATAAACCGCAAACGAAAGTCCGGCTTTCAGATATTTCACCGCGGTCTCCACGCTTCCCGCAGCTGCTTCCCTGTTGTCGCGATCCACAGGAATAAGTTTTGCCATGCGCATCGCCGTACCAAGGATCGGAATTCGAAACACTTCTTTTTTCACCAGAATCGCCACACGGCGCGGTATCGCCGGAACGAATGCGAGCGGGTCCATGTTCGACACATGATTTGCGGCGAAAACGCAGACGCCAGGCGGGATATTGGCAGTACCTTCCACACGCACGCGAACACCCGCAATCCGCACCGCCGCGCGCACCACCTTCATCGCTACGCCATACATGAAATCCGCGCTGCCGGTCGTGAGGCTCCACAGAATCAGCCACGGCATCACCAGAAATATTCCCAGCGCGAGGTAAACGACGGCAAGAATTGTTCGAATCATGGAGCGTGCATTTAATTGACTGTGCCGCGCAGCCAGCCTTCCCTTATTCTTTTCTGCTTGTCGGTGGCATGCGAGACTTCGGAAATTGAATAATTGTTCACGTCGTGCGATCCGAGAGCGAATGAGATATCCATTTCCTTGGTGTCCCGTTTCACCCGCAGCTTGATGATTTCGCCGGGTGAGTGCACGCGCATCCGTCCCGCAAGATATGGTGGAACTGCTTCGCCGTTCAATTGCAGTAGAACATCACCGGTGAGGAGTCCTGCAGCCTCCGCGGAGCTCCCTGGAACAACTTGAGACACCGTCACAGCGGAAGATGGAGACCGACCGCCGGCGGTCCAGAAACCCAGGTCGGCAATCTTGACTATTTCCGATTTTAATTCCAGCCCCGCGGAGCCTAGAAATTTCTCGTACGGTATCTCATCTGTGCCGGCGACGTAACGCTGGAAGAAATCCTCGAAACTTGTTCCGGCTACCTCTTCGGCAACGGCGCGAATTCCGTCGCTGTCGTCATAATATTTTCCCTTTTTCGCATACTCGTCATTCATGCGCCTCATGACGTCATCAAGCGATTTATGGTTGTCCGTGGCATCGCGAATCGCAAGGTCGAGCATCTCTCCAACGATCTGGCCCTTGTTGTAGTAAGAAATGCTGCGGTCCGGCTGGTGATAATCGTCATATTTTTCGAGCCAAGCGTCCAGGCTGGATTCCTCCACGCTCTGCCACAGGCGCGCCGGACGCGAGTCGAGCTCGCTGATCTGCGACGCCAAGTCTCCATAGAATCTCTCTTTCGGCCAAATGCTGCTGCGCTCGAGCGTGTAGGCGGCATAGGTGCTCGTGACGCCTTCGGCGAACCACAGCGCGCGCGTGTACTGCTCCTTCGTGAAATCCACGGGTTCGAGCGTCTGCGGTCGAATTCGCTTCACGTTCCAAGCATGGAAGAACTCATGCGCGGCTATCGTGACTGCGCTTTCCACCGAAGTGGCTCCTATAGCCGTGCAGTTCGAGTGTTCCATTCCCCCGCCGCCACTTTCCGGATACGGACCAACATGAAAAAAGAATGTGTATTCGCGGAAGGGAGCTCCCATCAACTTCAGTTCGTACGAAGTAATCCGGCGTAGAGAATCCTCCAGCCGGTCGCGGCGCCATTCCCCCGCGTCCACGACAACGCGAAAGTGCGCGCCGCCTTCGTCAAATCCGAATTCCTCGAACTTTCCGATTTCAATCGGCGCGTCCACCAGCGTGTCGTAGCTTGAAGCCGAGAACGAGTTGGGAGTGCTCCCCGCCGGCAATTGCGCGGAAGCGCGCCAACCGGCTGGGACATCGTCAAACGCAACTGCAATGTCCTCGCCGCGGCGGTCCGGGATATACATGAGAACTTCTGCAAAATTGACGAAGGCATGCTTCGAGTTCAACTGCGAACTGAAGGGTCCCGGCTCATCCCACGTGATCGAATACCGGACCGTCCAAGACGAAAAACCGCCATCGTTTGCGCCTTGCGTCGAACGAATCTCCCACGTCTGTTTATCCAACTTCCGGATCGCCAATTTCTCGCCCGGTGTTCCGGATCCAGTCAAAGATCCGGCTTCCACATCGCGGACTCGATAAGCGAAATCCCGAACCTCATAAAGAGCGTTCCACGCAGGAATCGCTATCTTCATCCCGCTTGCTGGGCGCGGAATTGTCATCGTAACCTGGAAACAATGCTCCTCCGGATTCTTCAGCGAAATTTTGTAATGGATAGTCGCTGCAGCAGGGCGCGCAGCGAAAAGAAGAACAAAAGCGCCAAGGCAAGCCAAGCGACAAACGGGCCGACTGTTCATTTGCGCGCTGCCGCGAGCAATCTAAATTGTTCAAGCAGCTTGCCCGATAGACCGTCAAAGCTTCCGTTCGACATAACAATTACCATGTCCCCCGTCTTCGTATTCTCCGCCAGGTACTCCGCAATTTCATCCGAGGACTCAAACGCTTTAGCCGGGCGTCCGCGCTGGAGTAATGAATCCGCAATCTGCTCCGGCGAAAGGCGCTCTTCTTCCTCCAGCAATTGAGCCCGATTCACAGGGCCAATCAGCACTGCATCAGCGACCGCCAGCGCATCCGGCAGCACATGCTGAAATATTTTCCGGCGCATCGTATTGGAGCGTGGTTCGATCGCAGCCCAGATTTTTCGCCCGGGCCAACGTGTGCGCGTGGCCTCCAGCGTGAGGCGGATGGCCGTCGGGTGGTGGGCGAAATCCTCCACTACCAGCACGCCGTTCGCTTCACCCTTGATTTCCATTCGTTTGCGTACGCCTTGAAACGTCGCGAGCGCGCCCTCGACTGCTTCGCATTCGACTCCCCGCCCGTACGCCAGAGCAATCGCCGCCAGCGCGTCGAGCACGTTGTGTTTGCCCGCAACCGGCATGCGGATGCGCGTTACTTCGCTGCCGTGAAACGCCACGCGAAATTCCGTCGCCGAGTCCTGCCACAAAATATCGCCCGCATACCAGTCGCATCCTGCTGTGAGCCCAAACGTTTCAATGGGGCAAAAAGCTTTGGCAACCGCTTCCCGAAGGTCGGGGCTCTCACCCCAGATCAATATGCGCCCCCGCCGAGGCACCAGATTCACCAGGCGGCGGAATTGCAGAGCGATGGCGGCGAGATCGGGGAAAATATCCGCGTGATCGTACTCCAGCGAAGTAAGAATCAATTCGTCAGGATGATAATGCAGAAATTTCGGCCCACGATCGAAGAAGGCGGTCTCGTACTCATCGCCTTCGATGATGAATTCCTCTCCACCGCCAAGGCCATAGCTTCTTTCGTTGAAATTGGGCAGGACACCACCGACGAGAAAATCCGGCCGCCGGCCGGCCACGTGAAAAATCCAGGCAAGCATTGCAGTGGTCGTAGTTTTCCCATGCGTTCCCGCCACTACGATCGACGTATGCCCCGGAATAAAATATTCCTCGAGAAGTTGCGGCATCGAGCAATAAGGAATTTTTTCGTCGAGGATATATTCCATCTCCGGGTTTCCGCGCGCGACGATATTCCCCACCACCGCAAGGTCCGGAACGGGATGCAAATTCTCCTCCCGAAATCCTTCGTTCCAGCGAATGCCCAGCGAATCCAGCAATGTTGACGCCGGCGGATATACGCCTACGTCTGAGCCGGTGACGCGAAACTCGCGCTCGTTCAACATTCCCGCCACGGGCGCCATTGCTGCTCCGGCAATTCCTAGCAGATGAATATGTTCAGGCTTTTGGCCTAGCATTCCCGCCTCGCCCACCATTCGTATCCTACGTCGTGCACGCCGGCTCCAAAATTTCCAGCGTCGCGCTACCGGACTCGTTCGCGGAAACCCGCGCGCGAACTCCCAACGGCAGAGTCAGCATGGGTCTCGAGGTATGGCCAATCGCCGCGCCCCAGACAATCGGAAATCCTAGCGGCTTCAGTATCCGTTGAGCGACATCCCTAACAGTCTCGGTACCGGCCGGCCCTTCGCATTCCGGAAAATCACCAAGTATCACGCCGGAAACTCCGCGGAATTTTCCCGCCTGTTTCAGATGCATCAGTGCGCGGTCAACCTGCCACGGCTTCATCCCTCGATCTTCGAGAACCAGAATCGCGCCGTGCGTGTCCAATTCCCACGCCGTGCCTAGCGTGGTTTCAACCAGCGTCAGGCAGCCGCCGAGAAGCGTGCCGTCCGCCTTCCCGGGATTCAGAGCTTCAGCGCCACTTAGCGCTACCGTCCATCCGTGCCGGGTTTCCGTGGTCGCACGCGAAAAGCTTTCCCGGTCGTAGCCTTCGGCAAGCCCTTCTCCCTTGTTGAATCCGGAAGCGACCATCGGCCCATAAAAAGTAACCCAGCGGAATTTCTGCCACAGAAATATTTGAAGCGATGTAACGTCGCTGTAGCCGAGCAAAATTTTGGGAACGGATAGCGCGACGCTGAGGCCATCCAGTAGATAGTTCGAACCGTATCCGCCGCGCGTGCAGAAAATCGCGCGCGTATCAGTCTCGACGAAGGCTTCCTTTAATGCAGCGACGCGGTCTGCGGCAGTTCCCGCGAAAAACACGTTGCGCGCCTGTACTTCTGCATCGTTCATTTTAGTTTTGTAGCCGAGCCGCGCGAGTTCCCTGCTCCCCTTTTCCACCCGATCACTCTCGACAGGACTTGAAATAGAAATGATCCGAATTATGTCTTGCGGTTGAAGCGCCGGAGGCTTAAACGTTCGGGGCATACGCGCAACCGAGAATAAGGAATTTCCGGTGGGTAGTCCAGACAACATGGCGGTGCGGTTTACATCCCAGCAGCGCTGTCTCGGAGATTAGAAAGAAGTCAGCGTCAGCAGCACGTCGCCATATCCGCTCACCGGGGCAGTCGACACGGGAGATGTGGAAGAGAACGCCGCCACGCGGCCATTTGAAATGATGCGCACAGGCAAAAATTGATTCACATCCAATATCGGAGCTTGCGATGAATTCCCTGGGGTAGCCACGGTGACGGTACGAGCGGTACAGGCGCTTGTCGCGCCAAAGCACGTATCACGCACAAAGAGGAAAGTTTCAACAGAGTGTTGGCGTTTTGCGTAAGTGGAAATCCCGGAGATGAAACTGATGTACCGCCCCGATGCGCTGATCCATGGAGCATACGCGTCCGAATTCGTTGAGACACCAGCGGTTTCCGTAGCAATTAATACCGTGGACGGAGTGCATCCATCGGAAGCTGTAGCGCCGAGACAAGTGTCGCGCAAAAAGACATTCGTCTCCGATTTCGACACCTCAGCTACAAGGTTGGAAGCGCTGGACTGAAATACAACAAATCGTCCGTCACCGCTCACAGCAGGATCCGTGCTCTGCCCGTTACCGGACCGTCCGGCGGCAGACAGCGAGACTTCGGTAGTTGACGGCACGCATGATGCCGGAACGTTCGAACCCAAACAGGTGTCGTGCAGTAGAATCTGCGGAGAGGTTGGCGTTGCGTCCGATGTCGGCCCCGCAGCTACAAACGCGACGTATCGTCCATCAGCCGAAATTGCAGGGTTTTTAGCTTCCGATCCGCTGGCTTGATAGTTGGCGTCAACCGGAATCTCTGCCGTATTAGCAATACAAGATTTCCCTGCGGTTAGCCCAGCGCACGTGTCTCGGACAAAAACTTGAAGTCCCGAGCCTGTTTGTCCCGCAACCAGATTTGCGGCCGAAGAAGCGAACGCTATGAACCTGCCATCGGCGCTCATCGAGGACGATCCGCTATCACCGGCGATGGCCAATTCACCGGAAGTGGTTGCTGACACCAATTCCGTGCTCGGCGCGCAACCGGACGGAGAATTCACGCCGGTGCAAAGATCGCGCACAAAAAGATTCATCGCGGGCGCCCCCGACGTGCCCTGCTGGCCGGAAACAAGATTCGTCGCCTTAGACGCAAACACAAGAAATCTGCCATCTGCGCTCATAGCCACTTGATTGCCCGCTTCTGCATTGGGCGCGCTGCCGTCGGGAGCTAAATCCACAGCCGTCGTTTTGGATACGCATGCGGCAGCGCCCAGGCAAGTATCGCGCACAAAAACATTTCCACGCGCGCCTTGCGCCACCAGATTCTTGGCTTTCGAGAAAAATGCGACGAATCTGCCGCCGGCGCTAATCGCCGGCGCCGCGCTTGCTCCGTCCGCAGGACCTCCGGAAGCATTCACCGAAGCCACTACGGGAAACGCGGCGTTGCCCGACATGAAGTTAAAATTCACGGAGGGTGAATAGGTTTGACTGTCACCGGGTGTGGTATTGAACACGCTTATGCTGGCGAATCCGGCGGTCGCAATGTCGGATGCTGGAATGTTCGCTGTCAAGCTAGTGGTGCTGACGAAAGTAGTCGCAAGCGGTCCGAAATTCCAGTCGATCGTGGAGCCCGCCATCTGCACGACATTGTTTACGATTATGGGCGCTACAAAGTTTGAACCAGTCACGGTGAGCGTGAAGCCGCCGCTTCCTGGATTTGCGCTCGTGGGAGAAAGGCTCGTAATCGCAGGCGAGCCATTCTGCACGGCGTTGATCGTAAACGTGGCGGCAAGCGAAGGGCCGCCCGGTTCCGGATTTGTTACGGTGACCGCGGCGATTCCGGCGGTCGCGACGTCTGTCGCAAGAATAGTCGCGGCGAGTTGCCCGGTCGTCGTATTGACCGTGCTCGTACGCATTGAGCCGTTCCAAAAAACTTCCGACGGCGGGCTTTTGACGAATCCTGTTCCGGAAATAAATAAAGTGAACATTTGGCTACCGGCTGTAACGCTCGCAGGAAAGAGGCCCGTTATGACAGGAGTTGGCGGCGGCGAGGTGGTAGTAGAAGTGCAACTCCCAAGCGCGATTGTAACCGCAAGGATCGCGGAAAAAGCAGTCCACCGCAAATGCATCAGCTCCACCCTCCTGTGAATCCTACAAAGCCCTGAGGCCGCTCGCCGTAGAAAGCCTCGCGAGCGGAACGGGGAAACCTGAACGATTTCGGCTGTCTGTAACGAATCAGAATTGATAACACCCAAGCCAGTGGACGTCAACTCGGATTCCCCGGCAAGGGCTTTGGTTGGCCGCAATACATCGCCGATTTCTACCTGGAATCTCGTACATCGAGTCACTCAGGAACATATTCGGGAAATCTGAGATCGCCTATCCCTACAGCTTAAACGCCGTCAGTTGCAGAAAACGCCTCGCGCGAGCGGTTATTTCCCGGCGCGTCAGAGTCGTCAGGCGCTCGACGCCGAAGCGCTCGACGGCAAAGCTCCCCAGCACCGAACCGTACACCATTGCGCGCCGAAGGGTCTGATCGTTAATTCGGCCTTCGCTGGCGAGATAACCCATGAAGCCACCCGCAAAACTGTCGCCCGCTCCGGTCGGATCGTGCACCTCTTCCAGCGGAAATGCCGGTACGGAAAACAGAAAATTGTTGTGCACCATCAAAGCGCCGTGCTCGCCGCGCTTGATCACCAGAGTTCGCGGCCCCATTTTGAACACGTGCTTGGCCGCGCGCATCAGATTGTGTTCGCCGGTTAACTGGCGGGTTTCGTCGTCATTAATCATTAGTATTTGCGTGTGCTTCAGTGTCTCGCGTAATTCCGCGGGCGTACCCTCGATCCAATAGTTCATGGTATCGAGTCCCACCACTTTTGGTTTGCATTTCATCTGTTTCAGCACGGAGCGCTGCAACGTGGGATCGATATTGCCCAGGAAAATAAACGATGAATCGCAATAGGAGCGCGGCAAAGTCGGCCGAAAATTTGCGAATACGTTCAGCTCGGTCGCCAGCGTGGTGCGCTCGTTCATGTTCTTGTTGTACCGACCGGACCAGAAAAATGTCTTCCCGGCGGCGTGCTCGAGACCGGTAAGGTCGATACGTCGGCCATGGAAAACAGCCTTGTCTTTCGCGCTGAAGTCATCTCCGACAATTGCCACCACGCGGACGGGTGTGAAATAGCTGGCCGCCAGCGCGAAATAACTCGCCGCGCCGCCCAGCGTTCGTTCCACCTTGCCGTACGGCGTTTCGAGGGCGTCAAAGGCGACAGATCCGACAACCAGCAGTGACATTCGTTCTCCTGTTTAGGAAATATATTTGCCGATAATGGGCGCTAGGCGCTTCTTGGTAGCACGCGAAATCGCTGCACGGTCTGTTAGAATTGCATGAGCCAGCGCCGATCCGCACTTGCAGTTTCGCGCGTCCGGCAGTTCGCGCACCACCTCATGCAGCACGCGTTGCACGTTTGCCGTATTGCGGCTTAAATTTTCGATTATCTCGTCCAACGTCACGGCATCGTGTTGGGGATGCCAGCAATCGTAGTCCGTAATCATCGCAATCGTGGCGTAGCAAAGCTCCGCTTCGCGCGCGAGTTTTGCCTCCGTTAAATTGGTCATGCCGATCACGTCAAACCGAAGCTGGCGGTAGGTGTGCGATTCCGCCAGCGTGGAAAACTGCGGGCCTTCCATGCAAACGTACGTTCCAGCGCGATGGGCCTTCACTCCGGCCCGGTCGCAAGCTTCAGCGATATGAGCCGACAAGTTCGCGCAGGTGGGCTTGTCAAACCCGACGTGGGCTACCACCCCGCCCCCGAAGAATGTGGCCACGCGAAGGCGCGTGCGATCAAAGAACTGATCCGGGATAAGAAAATCCAGAGGCGGCAAATCATCGCGAAGAGATCCCACGGCGCTGACCGAGAGAATTCGTTCAACCCCGAGCATTTTCATGGCGCAGATGTTTGCGCGATAGTTAATTTCGCTCGGTGTGAGCCGGTGGCCCCGTCCATGCCGGGCCAGGAAAGCCACTCTGCGGCCTTCCAGCGTGCCGACGACAATCGCGTCAGACGGATCGCCAAACGGAGTCTTCACTCGAAGCTCGCGTGTACCGGTTAGCCCAGGCATGCCATAGAGTCCGCTTCCGCCGATAATTCCAATGCGAACCATTTCCTTCGTGCTACTACTCCTTTTCTTTTTCGCCGCTCTCGGCATTCCATTTGCCTTTTACAGTGAAACGCGCTCAATCAATCGTAACGGGTTCGGCTTCCCACTTGCCGTCGCTTTCACGCAGATACCCGGCGGGCACTTTCGGATCGTGAGCAAAAAGCGCTATCCAGCCCTCGCGAATTGCCTCCGGAATCCACTTCTTTTTATTTTCCAGCGTGGTTAGCGGATACAGGTCATATCCCATGATCCACGGCAACGCCAGGTGCGCCGTAGTCGGAACCAGGTCCGCGAAGAAAAATGCGGTTTGGTCTCCGCCGGTAAGTTTCACGCACTGCATATTCGCCGTATGACCCGGAACGCGGATCAATTCGACACCCGGAGCAATCGCGCGGTCGTCCACGAGCAGAGACCACTTCCCTGCAGATTCCACGGCCGCGAAATTTTCCAACATATAGCTGGCGCGATCGCGCTCGGTGGGATTCTTCGCGTGTTCGAATTCGCCGCGCTGCACCACGTATCGCGCGTGTGGAAAGGCCGAGATTACTTTGTCCTTCTCTACACGCGTGTTTCCCCCGCAATGATCGAAGTGGAGATGCGTGTTGATCACGATGTCGATGTCCTGTGGATACACGCCGTAATCGAGCAGGCGTTTCGTCAAGTGCGGGCCGTCCAGCGCGAAAATGTCGCGCCGCTTCGCATCCCATTTATCTCCCGCGCCGGTTTCAACCAGAATGGTTTTGCCGCCGGCGCGAACCAGCAAACAATTCATCGCGAGCGTGATCCGGTTGCTGGCGTCCGCCGGAATTTTCTTCTCCCACAAGGGCTTCGGGATGACGCCGAACATCGCGCCGCCATCAAGCCCCAAATGACCATCCACCAAAACGTGAAATTCCAGTTGCCCCAGCTTCAAGGTTTATCTCCCAGTCCTGCGCGTGCCAGAATTTGATTCACCGCGCCGTACGGATCCATTTTCCGTTCGGCTACCTGCAACGCAATTCTATCGAGTTCGCGTTCACCAAGCTGCTCGCCGACCACGCGCTCCAGCAGCCGCGCTTCGAGGAGCTGAAGAATCCATTCCTTCCAATGCGAGACTTCGCGCGCCTTTCGGTCATGCGCCTGGTCAAAATGCGCGCGGAAAAGCTCAATCTGGCGCGCCAGCTCATCCACTCCTTTGTTTTCAGTGGCAACCGTGCGCACGACCGGCGGTTTCCAGCCTTCGCGCTCCGGAACAAGCTGCAAGATAGCTCGCAGCTGCTGGTCATAGCGATCTGCGCCTTCGCGGTCGGATTTGTTCAAAACAAAAATATCTCCGATCTCCATCAGTCCAGCTTTCAGGCTCTGCACGTCATCGCCCATGCCGGGCATCAGCACTACGATGGTGCAGTCCGCGAGGCGCACAATTTCGATTTCGCCCTGCCCGACGCCGACCGTCTCGATGAGAATCATTTGCTTGCCGGCAGCGTCCATTAGCAGCGCGGTATCCCTGGTTGCCTGCGCAAGGCCGCCGAGAAACCCGCGCGTGGCCATTGAGCGAATGAATATTCCCGAATCTGTCGCGTGCCCTTGCATGCGCACGCGGTCACCCAAGATCGCGCCGCCCGTAAACGGACTGGAAGGATCCACCGCGATAATTCCCACTGTTTTTTGGTCCGCGCGGTAGTGGCTCGCGAGACGGTCCACCAGTGTGCTCTTCCCCGTTCCCGGCGCGCCGGTAATTCCCACACGATACGCGTGTCCGGTATAAGGGAAAAGCTGCCGAAGGATTTCTTCGGCTTCGCGCTCCCGATTTTCAATCGCAGAAACCGCTCGCGAAATCGCGCGTACGTCTCCCGCGCGAACTTGCTCGGCCCAGTTGTCAACATACGTGGTCATTGGAAGGAGGTAATCAGTTCAAGGATTCGTCACTCAGAATAACAGACCGTGGAGAGTCTCACCCTTTGCCCAGAATTTGCCGCGCGATCACCAGCCGCTGAATTTCGCTGGTACCTTCGCCGATAGTGCACAACTTTACGTCGCGATAAAATTTTTCCGCCGGGTAGTCCTTGATGAAGCCATAGCCTCCGTGAATCTGCACCGCTTCATTGGCCACCCGCACGGCCACTTCTCCCGCGTAGAGTTTCGCCATGCTCGATTCGCGAGTGAACCGCGCGTCATGGTTTCCGGCGGCGATCGCTTGATCGGCCAGCCACGCAGCCTGATAGGTGAGCAGCCGCGCCGCCTCAATCTCCATGGCCATGTCCGCCAGCTTGAACTGAATGGCCTGAAACTCTGCGATCGCTTTCCCGAATTGTTTGCGTTGCTTGGCATAGCGCAACGACGCTTCATAGGCTCCTTGCGCCATTCCCAGTCCGAGCGAAGCAATCGAAATGCGGCCACCGTCCAGGACTTGCAGGCTGTTTACGAAGCCTTCGCCCTCTTTGCCGAGAAGATTTCCAGCGGGAACCTTGCAATCGCTGAAAACAACTTCGCTGGTATCGCTCGCGCGCAGGCCCAGCTTGTTTTCTTTTTTCCCCGGACGGAAACCCGGAGTGCCCTTCTCAATGATGAACGCAGAAATCCCGTGGCTCTTTTTTGATGCGTCCGTTACAGCCATGCCGACGCACACATCCGCATAGTGGCCGTTCGTGGTGAACGTCTTCGAGCCGTTGAGCAGCCAGCCGCCATCCTTTTTTACCGCGGACGTTCGCGTTCCCCCCGCGTCTGAGCCAGCTTCCGGTTCCGTAAGAGACCAGCACCCCAGTTTCTTCCCCTGCGCCAGCGGCACGACGTATTTTTTCTTCTGCTCTTCTGTTCCAAATTTGTAAATGTGATTGGTGCACAGCGAATTGTGCGCGGCGACGATGATGCCGATCGAGCCGTCCACGCGCGACAGCTCTTCAATAATAATGGCGTATTCAATGTAACCCATCCCCGCGCCGCCATACTTTTCGGGGAAAATCACGCCAAGAAAGCCCATCTCTGCCAGTTTGGGAATAAGTTCGGCGGGAAAATGAGAGGCTTCGTCCCACTCCATCACGTGAGGGAGTATTTCGCCTTCGGCAAACGCTCTCACCGTTCGCCGAAGCTGCTGCTGTTCGTCAGTTAACGAAAAGTCCACATCACCTCGCAAGGCGGTGCAAATTTCACGACAAGCTGCATCCCTTTTATATCACATGAGTTGTGCGCCGAGAATCGCCGGCCCCGAATCGTCCTAGCGCGCGAGAGTACGATATTTCCGATAGAAGCAGGCGGCAAACACCGAGAGTTCGACAATCCAAAAAATGGGCGACTTCGACGCCGTGACGAGGTTCACAACAAGCAGATCGTTCGGGCCTGTCCGCAATCTGAGAACGAATACGATCAACGCAAGTAAAGGTGCAATCAATGCGCATACAACCAGAGCTACGATACCCGCTAAGACGCCTCTCAAGATAACCATGCGCACGCTCTGTTTTGAGTGCGATTACCAGTCCACTTTGTAGCCCTTGTTTTGCTCATCCAGCCACTGCTTTAGCGGCGCGTAATATTCGAGGATGGCAGTGGCGTCCATTTGCTTCTCACCCGTTAGCGCCTCCAGCGCTTCCGGCCACGGGCGGCTCTCGCCCATGGCGAGCATTTTGTTCAGGCGAGCGCCCGCTTCCTTGTTGTTGTAAATCGAGCAGCGATGCAGCGGGCCCTTGTACCCGGACTCGCGGCAAAGAGCGCGGTGGAATTGATACTGCAAAATCGCCGCGAGAAAATAACGGGCGTAAGGAACGTTCGCGGCCACGTGATACTTCGCGCCCGGATCGAAATCCTCTTCGCTACGAGCGGACGGCGGAGCGATGCCCTGATATTTTTCGCGGAGTTCCCACCAGGCTTTATTGTAATTCTCCGGTGTCACTTGGCCGGAGAAAACCTCCCAGCGCCATTTGTCAATCAAGAGCCCGAACGGAAGGAACGCAACTTTGTCCAGCGCTCGCTTCATAAGCAGGCCGATGTCCGAAGATGCGGGTGGCACATTTTCAAGCAAGCCAATCTGCTTCAGATATTCAGGCGTGACGGACAGAGCAATCGTGTCGCCGATGGCCTCGTGGAATCCGTCGTTCGCGCTATTGCGAAACAGCGCCGGCTGCGTGTCGTACGCGCGCTGGTAAAAATTGTGGCCCAGCTCGTGGTGAATGGTGGTGAAGTCTTCAGACTTCTGCTCGATGCACATTTTGATGCGCAGGTCTTCCACGTAATCAATGTCCCAGGCGCTGGCGTGGCATACCACGTCGCGATCCTGAGGCTTGGTGAACATGGAACGTTCCCAGAACGTTTGCGGAAGCGCCGCAAAGCCCAGAGACATAAAGAAGCGCTCGCCGTAATGCACCATTCCGACCGGTTCGATCTTTTTGGCTTTCAATATTTCCGTGAGATCGAAGCCAGAGTCAGCGTTCGCCGGCGCAAGCAGAGGATAGATGTTCGTCCAATCCTGCGACCACATGTTGCCAAGCAAGTGCGCCGGAATCGGCCGGTCTTCGCTCACCACACCGGCGCCATATTTCTCTTCAAGCTTCCATCGAACGTGCGCATGCAGCGAAACGTACAGCGGCCGAACCTGTTGCCACAGGCGGTCGAGTTCCGCGCTGAACGCGTCGGGCGCCATGTCGTAATTCGAGCGCCACATGGCGCCCACATCCGCGAATCCGGTTTCGCGCGCGCCTTTGTTGGCCAGCACAACCATTCGTGCATATCTTTTGCGCATCGGCGGAGCGATAGCGTGCCATCCGGCCCAGGCACGCTCTAGCTCTTTGGGATCACGGCTCGCGGCCATAATGCGTTCGAGATCGTTCAACGAAAGGCATTTTCCCTGCGGACCATCCGGGCACCACTTCCCTTTTCCGTAATCGCTTTGCAGCGAAGCATTGATCTGCGAGAGCTCGGTGCTCTCCGCTGTATCGCGGGGTGCCGGGATGTCTACGGAAAGGTTTATTAACTTTAGTTTACGAGCCACGTCTTCAGGTAGTTTCAGCCCTTCATAGAGCCGGGCTTGTGCGGCCAGTTCTGAAGTGGCTGCTTTCACTGCCTGGTCTGCCTCCGCGGCCATTTCCTCTGTGTCCGGTGTGATGAACGTTTCCTGCACCCACGAAGACCGTTGAGCCGCAACCCACAGCGGCAGCAGGCGACTCTCCGCCGCTTCGACGAAATGGCGCGCATCTTCGGCAGTCAGCGTTCCTGTTGTCGTTTGCGCGAGTGCTGTTGCTTCCGCGCTGCGCGGATTTCGCATCTCGGTCGTCATTGCTTTGTCGTCTCCCCGTGCCACTAAAATGCCCGATACAACGAATATCGCGAAGAGCCCCACGGTTGCCCCAATTTTTCGGCCATTGTTTGCGAAGCTCATCGTTCCCTCCGATTAGGAATGCGCCGCCGCGGGCGCGCGTGCGCTAAGGACCTCGGCTATGGCCGCTAAAGCATTCTCGATGCCGGCTCGGTTCACGTCGCAATGTGTGACCATCCGAATCGAGTATTTGTCCGTCGGCCCGCTGAGGATTTTCCTCTTGCCAAGCTCCGAACAAATCTCCGCTGCCGTGCGGCCGGTAGCACGCACGTCGAAAATTACGATGTTCGTCATAACTTTTGCTGGATCGAGCGAGATTCCTTTCATCTTAGCCAGCCCGTCGGCCAGGAACTTTGCATTTTCATGGTCGCGATGCAGATTTTTTGGCGACTCTTCCAAGGCAATCAGCCCGGCCGCCGCGAGAACGCCCACTTGGCGCATGCCTCCGCCGAGCAACTTGCGCGCGATGTGCGCCTTCTGTATGAACTCGCTTGATCCGACCAGCATCGAACCCACGGGAGCGCCAAGCCCTTTCGATAAACAAAACATGACGGAATCGCAATTGCGCGTGATATCCGCGACCGTTTTCCCCAGCGCCACCGCCGCATTGAAAATCCGGGCGCCATCAAGATGCACTCGCAGTCCCGCCGCGTGTGCGCGCTGACAGACATCCTCGGTCACCGCTGGCGGATACACGGTGCCGCCGTGCATGTTGTGAGTGTTTTCCAGCGAGACCAGTCCCGTCTGCGAGTAGTAATAAGTCTTGGGGCGAATGAGCGGCTCGATCAAATCCCAGGTGAGGATCCCGTCCGGCGCAGGCGTTGTGCGCGGCATGCATCCGGCAATGGCGGACATCGAAGCCAGTTCGTACTGATTGATATGCCCGCGCTGTTCGCAGATTACCTCATTGCTTGGCTGCGTCCATACCTTGATGGCGATCAGGTTCCCCATCGACCCGCTCGGCACGAAGAGCGCGGCTTCGCGGCCGAAAATTTCCGCCGCACGTTCTTGCAGGCGGTTCACCGTGGGATCTTCGCCGTAAACATCGTCGCCAACCTGGGCCTCCGACATGGCGCGGCGCATCGCCGCTGACGGCCGCGTCACCGTATCGCTGCGCAGATCCACAATATCCATCGCGTTCTTTTCCTGTGCCGAGGACGTATACACGTTTGCTCCTTATCCCAGCAACTCGACAAACACCTCGTTCGAGACGGTCAGGCGATCCGTGGCCAGGCGCAGGCGCTTGCCATTTAACTCGAGCAGACCCTGTTGCGCCAGCGGCGCGATCCGCGTTTGCAGATTCACGTGATAGTCGCGTTCGATCCGTTCCAGGTCTATCCCTTCGAGCTGCCGCAGACCCAAAAACAATTCTTCTTCGAGAGCCTGCGCCGAGGTCACGGTTTCGATTTGTTCACGCGGCGAAGTTCCCTGCTGTATGCAGGACACGTATTGCGCCGAATCGTGAACATTCGACCAGCGCTTCACGCCGTCAAACGAATGCGCCCCAGCACCGAATCCGAGATACGGCTGCCGCTGCCAGTATTTCAAATTATGCCGCGAACGCATGCCCGCGAGCGCCCAGTTTGAAATTTCGTAATGTTCGTGTCCCGCAGCCGCGAGTCGCACGCATGCGGAGTCGTAAAATTCTGCCATCGAATCATCCGTTGGAATTTCCGTAGCGCTGTATCGTTTGCCGCCAGCAAGAGATTCCTTACCCAGCCTGCTTCCCTCATCGATTTCAAGCATGTAGATGGACAAGTGTTCGGGCCGAATGCGCAAAACCTGCTCGATCGATTCCTCCCACGATTCCCGCGTTTGGTGCGGCAGCCCGGCAATCAGATCCAGGCTGATATTGCGGAAGCCGACCTCGCGAAGAACCGTGGCAGCGGCAAAAATATCCGCGCGGCGGTGCATTCGCCCAGTGGCTTGCAGCTCCGTGTCGCTGAACGATTGCGCGCCTAAGCTTATGCGATTGAATCCAGCTCGAAGCCACGCTTCAGCCTTCCCGCGTGTAATTGTTTCCGGATCGGCTTCCAGCGTGATTTCAGCATTCTCTTCTTGTGCCGATTTTTGATACTTGGGCCGTTCAAAGCTGAAGTTATCGCTCAGTCTGTCCAGAATGCTTTCCAGCGCAACTGGCGCTAGCAGGCTAGGCGTGCCGCCGCCGAAATAAACAGTGTCCACGCTAACGTCTCTAATTTCAGCCGCCGTCGAGGCAGCCGTCTGTCCTATTTCGCTGCAAACCGCAGCAGCATATGGTTCGTAGCGGTCTTGCGACACCACGCCGGTGTGAAAATTGCAGTACGTGCACTTCGTTTGGCAGAAAGGCACCTGAATGTAAACGCCAAATTTCATTTTGATGGGACGATTGTACCGCAGCGGGGTCCAGGCCGAAGAAAAAGTGACAGGCGTGACGAGCCGCAGTTCCTAATGGGGACACCGGCAAATCCAGCGAGCGTTTGCAGCTTGCTTCTTCAATACAGTAAACTGCAGGATTCGACTTAGCACAGGGGGTCTTTCATGTTGGTGGTGATGCAATCTCAGGCGACCGAGGAGCAGATTCGCGCCGTTTGCGAACGCGTCGAGTCGTTGGGATATAAAGCGCACCCGATACCCGGTTCGGGGCGCACTGCAATCGGCATCACGGGAAATACCGGCACCGTGGACATCGCCTCGGTCGAGTCCATGCCCGGCGTGGTGGAATGCATCCCCGTCAGCAAGCCTTACAAGCTCGTGAGCCGCGACGTAAAAGAAGAAAACACTGTCGTACGCATACGCACTCACTTGGGAGATGTCATCTTCGGTGGCACGGACGTCGCCATGGTTGCCGGCCCCTGCGCAATTGAGAGCCGCGACCAAGCTTTTCAAATCGCCAAGCACGTGAAAGCTGCCGGCGTCCGGCTGTTTCGAGGCGGCGCCTACAAGCCTCGAACTTCTCCTTATAGTTTCCAAGGTCTCGGCGAGCCCGGCCTCAAAATTCTCGCGGCAGTGCGAGAAGAATTCGGTCTGGGCATTGTCACTGAGGCGATCGACAATGAATCGCTCGATCTGGTCGAACAATATGCGGACGTGATTCAGATCGGAGCGCGCAACATGCAGAATTTTTCTCTGCTGAAACGCGCGGGCCGCTCGCAGAAGCCTGTCTTGCTGAAACGCGGAATGTCCGCCACGCTCGACGAATTCCTGATGGCCGCGGAATACTTGATGTCCGAGGGAAACTACAACGTGATTCTCTGCGAGCGCGGCGTCCGCACGTTCTCCGACTACACACGCAATACCCTCGATCTCAGCGTCGTACCGGCAGTACAGCGCCGCAGCCATCTGCCGATCGTGGTGGACCCGTCGCATGGCACCGGGCGCCGCAACAAAGTTTTGCCACTTTCGCGCGCCGCGGTGGCGGTAGGATCAAACGGCCTGCTCGTCGAAGTACACCACGATCCCGACCACGCGCTTTCCGATGGCCCTCAATCCATTCTGCCGGAAGAACTTGAGCAGCTCATCCGCGAAGTGCGGCAGATCGCGGACGTTCTGGGCCGCGCAATTAATTGAGCGCGGTTTCTAGGCCTCTCCACATATACTTCTGCCGTTAACATGAAGCTTCGCGTCAATGCCCGTTTCATTTTCCTTCTCATTGTTCTCGCTGGCCTTGCTTTCCGCGAGGTTGCGATGGAACTCCGCCCTTCATTTCTGCGGCCCGGACTTCATCTTTTTGCATACGTGGGCAACACCGCTGAAGGCACGCTCACAGTGGTGGATCTCGTGAAGTTGTCGGCGGTAACAACGATTCCGGTAGGCCTGGGACCGAGCGGGCTGCGCGCGCATCCCACCCGGAATGAAATCTGGGGCCTCAGTTCTGTCGGCGGTTACGCCTGGATCCTCGACACCAAGCTGAATCGTATCGTCACGAGAATCCCGGTTGGCGCTGAACCGTATGCGCTGGACTTCTCTCCCGACGGCCGCCGCGCCTACGTCGCAGCTTCCGGATCAAACACAATCGTAGAGATCGATTGTGTTACGCGCCAGATCGTGGCACGAGGAAATGCCGGGCGCCGGCCCTGGATTGCCCGCGTTGCGCCTTCGGGAAAAATCGTCGTAGTTTCTAATCGAGACGATTCTTCCATCTCGATTCTTGATGCCGCAACTCTCACTTCGCTCGCTGTCGTCCCGGTGGTGGCGCAGCCGGAGCAACTGGCGATATTGCCTGATAGTTCCAAAGTCTTCGTCACATCCGGAACCGCGAATGAGATTTCAGTGGTGGATTTAAAAAGGACAGCCCTGCTCGTTAATCTCTCTCTCGGCGGCGCACCGGGTGATTTGATCCTGAAATCCGACGGCGGAGAGCTCTACATACCTTCCGGAGATGCGCATGGGCTGCTCATCGTCAACACACTAACGAACGAAGTCGGCGATTTCTTACTGCTTGGAATGTCTCCCGCCGCCGGCACTTTTTCCGCTCCCGACCAGAAGCTCTACGTTTCCGACTCCGCAGCGGGTCGCGTGATTCCTATAGCGATCGATGTGCGCCAGGCTGGACACCCCATCCCGGTTGGGCAAAATCCCCGCACTTGCCTTCTTACGCCCGGCGGAGACATTCTCCTCGTGGTTGACACTACATCGAATGACTTGGCCGTGATCCGCGCGAAAACCTCCTCCTTGATTACGCTGATTCCGGTCGGCGCGCGCCCTCGCGACATCGCGATCAAAGTGTTCTGAAGGATGGCCCAGCTTTTGGTTCGTCCTGTGCGCGCGTCAGAGAAAAACTATTGCACAGTTAGCGTCAACGCAATCGTGCGCGTTGTGCCTCCAGCCGTTGCCGTTACAGTAAAGGAATATGTGTTCGGCTGCGTTACCGATGACCCGCCGCCTCCGCTGCCGCACGCTGACATCGCGAGCGCAAGCATTAGTAGTAGCGAGCAAGGTTGCACAGCCCGCGTCATCCTCTGCCTATACAAACGAGAAGCTGTGCGTGGCCGCTGATTTTCTCGCAATGAGGCGGAAAGCTGCACGGCACGACGACTTAGGCTGGCCAACCCAAGCAGCGACAACAGCGCAATTACCATGGGGTACCGATTCCAAGGCGGCGATTTGAAGTCTCTAGCCTTCGGACGCACGAGGCTCGACCCTGTCGGAATGTTTGCGACAAAAGGCGCCTGCCCGTTTTTCGGGACATTCACTGTTGACGGCGACGTCGTGCATGAGCCAGCGCCCGGAACCGCGCCAGTGCACGCGAGCCCAACGGTTCCCGCAAACCCATCCATCGAAGTAATGTCGAGGTTGAAAACCGCGGTCGTTCCCGCAGGGACAGTTTGGCTGGTACCGCCGACCGTGGGCGGGTCGGGGCAGAAATCGGTCGCGGTCCCGTTCAGCATCACCGATTGTGGACTGTCCGTGGCGTTGTCCGTCAGTGTGAGCGTCGCACTCTTCGCTCCAGTGGTGGAACCGCACTGGGCTCCCGTGACTGGGGCTGCGGGAGCAAACGTGATTTGGAGCGTGCAAGTGCCTCCGGCCGGGACCGCGCCTGTACAATTATTCTTCAGGGTGAAGTCCGTCGTGTCTGTGACGCTGGCGCCGCTCACGGTCAACGCTGCTTGCCCGGTATTCTTAACCGTGACGGCCACTGGCGAACTCCTTCCTCCCACCACCTGACTTCCGAAACTGATCGTCGCCGGTGAAACCGATACCGTTGCTACCGTCACTGAACCAGCGAGCGCGACTGTCTGCGGACTTTGTGGAGCATTGTCGGAAATGCTTATCGACGCCGTGCGGCTCGACGATCCGGTGGCAGAAGGATCAAATTTCACGGTGATTACGCAGGATGCGCTCACGCCCAGGCTTTGCGGGCAGTTGTTTGTCTCGATGAAGTCCGTGGGATTCGTTCCGTTCAAAACGATCCCAGATATTCCGAGCGAAGTGGTTCCAGGGTTGGACAAGGTGACATTCTGCGGAGTGCTTGCCGTCCCAGCGGGCTGTGCGCCGAACGTCAGGCTAGAAGCGGAGAGCGTGATCGCCGGTGCAACGGCAGTTCCTGACAATGGTACTGTTTGCGGGCTTCCGGCGGCGTTATCGCTGAGGCTCAGGCTTGCACTTTTTGTGCCGCCCGACAACGGCGCAAAGTTTATCGTAACAGTGCAACTCGCTGCGGATGCAAGGGTGCCGCTTGAAGGGCAAGGATTGCTTCCCGCCGGAACGATTCCAAAGTTGCTCGCACCGCTCCCGGCAACGGCAATAGCCGAAATGTTTAAGGTCCCGCTGCCCTGATTTACAACCGTCACCACCTGGTTTCCGCTCGTGCTGCCCACCGCCTGCGCCGCGAACGCCAGCGCTGTAGGCGATATGTTCAAGAGCGGCGCTGCCGGCGTGGCTGTGCCTGTCAACGGAATCGTTTGCACCGCGCCTGACAGGTTTCCTGAGTTGTCCGTTACGTTCACGGTCGCACTAAATGTGCCGGTGGCCGATGGCGTGAAAGTTATGCTGAAACCACAACTGACACCGGGAGCGAGGCTGCTCGGGCACGTGTCCGCAGACAGCGGAAACTGAGCGATGTTATTCCCCGCCACAGCGATGTTGGTGATCAGCAGTGTTTGATTGCCCGTGTTCCTCAACGTGATGGTCTGCGATGGCGTTGTTCCAACCGGCACGCTGCCAAAATTAACGCTCGGAGGTGAAGGCACCGCCAGCGGACCCGCTCCGGTTCCAAGTAAGGCAAGAACCTGGGGGTTTCCGGGTGCGGTGTCACTAACACTCAAAAACGCGCCCTCGATTCCCACAACGCTCGCCGCAAATTGCATCTCGAAAGCACAGGACGATCCGGAGCTAATCGGCGACGCCAGGCAGGGCGCTGGGTTAACGGCAGAAAAATCGCCGCTGTTTGCACCAGTTATGCTGATGCTTGAAATAGAAAGGGGCGCGTCGCCAGTGTTCATGATTGCCACTGGTAATTGCGCGTTGTTTGGCATGCCTACTGGTTGCGATCCGAAGTTCACGTTAGCCGAACTGAATGACACGCTCGGATTCGTTGCCGCGCTCGGCGTGATTTTCACCACGAACGCGTCATTCTCCGGCGGCGATTGCTGGCAACTGGCGCACGTAATTTGGATTCCGTTCATTGGATTTCCAGCGCGCGGAAAATCCGCTGTGGATGTAGCTCCGGCCACGTACACGTTACCGGACGCGTCCACTGCGATCGCGTTCCCGATCGTTCCAGCCGTCGCTGCGACTGGTGCCGTCCCGCCGAGCGGCGTGGAATACAGCAGCGAAGCTGCGGCCGATGAAGTTGGATCGAGCATCGTTACGAATGCGTCGGAGTCGCCATTGAACGGCTGAAAATTATCCTGCCAGGGAAAATCCCAGGACGTCGTGGTTCCGGTCACGTATATTTGGTTCACAGCGTCAAACCAAACGCTTTGACCAGCATCCGTCCCCGCCCCGCCTAAATAGCTGGAATACGCAAGCGAAGTCATGCCCGTCGTCGGGTCTTGGGAAATAACGGACAAAAAAGCATTCGTTGTACCCTTTAGGCTGGTCTGCAAAGCCGTGACTGAGCCATTGGTAGGAAAGTTTGACGATTGCGTTGACCCTGTAACGTAGGCTGTGGCCGGAAGGTTCGCTCCTACTGCGATGGCCAGCGCCTTGTCCGAACTCGCTCCGCCTAGAAACGTGGCATATGACAAGTCGGCAGCGCCGTTCCCCGCCGGCATTATTTTCATCACAAACCCGTCGAATGGGTCACCACCATAGCTAGTTTGAAACCCATTTGCGGTATTCATGGTTCCGTTCGGGTTCGATGTGAATCCCGCAAGAAACGCGTCGCCGGCGGAATCCACGGCAACTCCCGCCACGCTCGCTTGCGCATTCAGTCCCAGGTAAGTGCAATACATCAGAGTCGGCGTACTCGTCGGCCCGAGCTTCACCAAGAAACCGTCGCTAACGCCCCCACCGTACGCGGTTTGAAATGCCTGCAACGTCGTCGTATTCGTAGTCGGCAGATTCGTGGAATTCGTATCCATGGCCACATAAACATTTCCGGAGCTGTCCATGGCAATTCCGCCGGGGCCTTGCGTGGCTTCCGCTCCGTTGCCGCCGAAAAGCGTGGAGAAGACGAGTTGTGAGCCAGCCGCATTGACTTCCGTAACCGTGGCGTCGTTGCTTCCCGCCGTTCGCGAACTTCCGTCGGTAACCGGGAAATCAGTGGACGTCGTGGTGCCGGCAATCGCCGAGTTTCCGTTTGCGTCAACAGCGAGAAGCCCTCCCTCTTCATCTCCACTGCCGCCGATGAACGTCAAATACAGTAGAGAATTCAATCCGCTCTTCGTCGGATCGATTTTCGCGATGAAATAATCCGAGGTTCCGCCACCCGGACCAAGCTTCTTTGAAGACTCCGAAAAGGTTCCCGCCGACGTAGTCGTGCCGCTGACGTAAATCTTTCCGGATGAATCCACAGTGATGCTCGTCGCGATGTCGTCACCAGTGCCGCCTAGAAAAGTCGAGTACGAAACGCTGAGCGATGGGTCAATCACCAGCGTCCCCATACCGGCGAGATTTTTTGCCCCGGGTCTCGACAGTTTTGCCTGGTCCAAGCGAGCCGCGACGTCAGCCGCATCGATTCGGAAACCCACGGTTCCGTCACCCTCAATCGTGTAGCCTCCAGTAACTGGCCGGCGCTGTAGCTCGGGATTCGACGATTTTATATAAGCAGAATCTGATGCAATCGCTTCTTCATACATCGCCGGCTTCTTCATCCGAATTTCTCGTCCGGCGGCGAGGATTACAAGGTCCCCATTCACATCAAGCTTCATTCCATCCGCGCCCGAAATCTGCAGCCGCAAACCCCGTGCGTCCACTCCCGGCGCCACGCGCAAATCGTACTCGAGCGCACGCTCGTTTCCGTAAGCGACTACATCCACGCCCGGCAAGACACCCCGCGCGACCACTCGCGAAAAATGTTGCACGTGCGTCCGCCACTTGGCTGGGTCGTTGCCCAAGAAATAATTCGTCTCGGCCGCTAACCGTCCGTCTCCGTGCCACTGCAAGCTTCCGGCATCGCCGCTGGGTGGATTCTTGTCACGAGGCGCGGTAGGAATCGTCGGCGCGGTTTGATGCGGCACTTGTTTCTGCGTCGGAGCGGAATCACCCGCCGCGTGTTTCCGGCGGATTCGAGGCCGCGCCGCTTTCTTCCTGGCTCGCCTGTGACGAGAGGTTCCCGACGCCCCGCCGCTTTTCCTTCTTCGTCTGGAGTGCGCCGCGCCCGGCGCTGCGGACGAAGCACGACGAGGCCGTTTTGTTTTTTCGGCCGTGGATTCGCCTGACTGGGAGATTGGCCTGTCTTCCGCCAATTCTCCGCCGAATCTGAGCTTCACCACGCGCGCCGCCGTTCCTTTTTGCGCGACCCGACAACCACTTCGATTCCTTCTGTGGTCATGAGTGCTGTGATGCCTTGGCCTCGGGCAATAAATTTTACGCGCGGTTCGGCCTGCCCTTGATTGGCTTCGATCGTCATCGGAAGAGAAAACGATGAAGCGCAGTCCCGATCGACAGCGCACGCCACTCGCGAACGCGATCCAACGGCCGCGACACTTGCCGGCCGAAAACTGGCAGCCGAACGAACGTTCGGCAGAGTGGCCTGCCCGTGAAATTTGCTTGGCTGATTAGTTTCTACGAGGAGGGCTGCGATCGCAGTGACCAGAAAAAGGCAGACAAAATATCCCTTTAAGCGCATGAGCTTCTCCGCCGGAACCTGCCTTCAGTTCCTGCTCTTATGGCTCAAAACCGCCGAGCCGAGTGCTCTTGGTGTGCAGTCCCAAGCGTGCTGAAAGGGTTACGCGGACAATAGTTGAATTTCTGAAATGAAACGAGGAAGTTAAATGCTTAATCGAGGCACCGTACTAATACGGAGAGTTTTGAGGCTCTATTCCGGGTTCCTGCTATTCCGCGTTCCAGGCGAAATTTTCTTCTCCCAGACTTAGTTCCAGCATTCCGTCAATCGGCAGCACATCGATCGGCAAGCCGCTCTCCCATAGCGCCGCGCTTAAGAGCAGCGACTTGCGGCGCTTCAGGTCAAACAATTCCCGCGCTAGGCTCACTTCAATAATTTTGTCGAACGCCGCCGCCACCAAAGTTTCCGCGTGTAACAAGCAGGCGCCGCCCTGCTCGAGGATGCATCCGGCGAATTTTCCGCCGGTCACTCTCACGGTGAGCCGGGTCTCTCGCGAATCCCACATCGTCAGCCGAAATTGAAAGTCCGGAATCTCCGCAATCGCTTCGGTTGGGTCAACTCGCAGATAAAAGTGATCCGGGCCAAATCCGTAACGAAGCTGGCCGAGCACGTAGCTCCGGCCATGCATGGTGCCGCCACGCCGGTCGGTGGCATATAGTCCGGCTCCCAGCCACTCGAAGTAACTGCTTTCGCGGCCGTCAACCTTCACATCCAGATATGCTTCCGGCGTTTCGCGCCGTGAGCGTTCGGGCGCGCGCTTGATGGGATGCAGCAGCGCGTCGGGCACGTGTTCACCCAGCGCGGTGTAAACCTCGGTCAAATGCTGGCGATATAACTCGTCGAATTCCGCATCATTAGAAGAGGCGTGTTCCGGCCCGTACCACCAGCACCAATCGCTTCCTTCCGCCGCAAGTAACGCTTCATGGGCGCGCTTTAGGGAAGCAGTTGAACCGGGTTCCGCGGGCCCGGCGTCGCCATTTGATGCGGCGCGTTGCACAACCTTGGCGTAAGTTTCACGCGCATCCCGCAGCAGATCCCAGGCGCGCACATCTTCGGAGTGTCCGATCCACACGTCGAAATTCGCGTTGATCCACGAAGCAGGAAAAATTCCCTCGAGTTTCGGCGCATCCGGGCGCGCATCCGCGGCTTCGCTCATGGTTAACGTGCGAATTTCCGCGTCATCCTGCACGCGCCGGTAAAATTGCCTCAGAAAATCCCGCCCGTTCTCGGCGTAAAACTCCCAGGCGTTTTCTCCATCCAAAATGATGCTCACGGTCGCCGTGCTACCGGCAGGTTCGCGGTCGCCAATCGCGCGGATTCTTCGATGCAAGTCCTCGGCGGCCGCACTTGCACTCATCCGGCTGTACACGAAGCCGACGAGGTCTGATACGTAATGATCCCGAAAGAATCCCGTGATCTCGCGTCCTCCGCGCTGCAATTTCCACGGCGTATAAAGGTCCGGACCGTTTTGCGGATACCCTGAAGCGTCTCGCCAGAATCCGATGTTTCGCGTCCGGCCGAGAACGCCTTCATCCGTAGCGAACCACTTAAAGCCTAGCTCCATGGCAATCTCGAGCGCCTGGTCGGACACGGATCCTTCCGATGGCCATAATCCGACCGGCGGTTTTCCGAAGACTCGCTCGTGATATTGACGCGACCGCAGCAACTGTTCCCGCGCATCCTCCGGATAACGAAAAGCGGGCTGCGGCAGCGGCGTGTGAGGGTTCGAGACCCGTGCGATGTCCGTGTCGCAGAGTAGAGGAAGGATTGGATGATAATAAGGTGTGGTGGAGATTTCGATTTGCCCGCGCTCCGCCGCCAACCTGTATTCCGGCAGGACAGCTCCCAGCAACTCAAGCTGCTTCTCGCGCAGCGCTTCTTTGTCCTCTTCGGTGTAGCCCGCCCCTTTCCGCGATAGTTCCGTCACGACGGGGTCCTTGGCGATGTACTCCTCATCCATCCATGCCAGCTGTGACAGCAATTGCAGGTCGCGCCAATCCCGCAAATCGAACCGGGCGACGCAGGATTCCGTCCCGGCCGATTTCACCTGAAGTTGCAGCTCGGCAAATCGCGGCCAGCGACGCACGAAGTTTTCGTTCACTTGAAATGCGCGCTCAAGAATTTCGTGTTTTTGTCCGGAGTCCAGCGAACCCGCCGGCGCAAAAGCCAGATCAAACCAGGGCTCGTGAAATTTTCCGCCCGCGTATTCTTCGATTTGCGCGGCAAGCAGCGGGACGAAATTAAAAGTCGCGTGCACACCCGGAAATTCCCCCAGGACTTTCACCATGCCCCAATAATCTTTCAAGGCATGCAAACGCGTCCAAGGCAGCATATAGCGCCCGCTAAATGGATCGCGGTACTGCGGTTGGTGCATGTGCCAGAGTATTGCGAGGTTAACGCGGCTCAACGGCGCGGGCCTTCGGCTTGCATGAACTCCTCATGAATTTCTTTCGTCTTCCTAAAGCCGGCCATACCTGCGTTGCTCTCCGTTAGCATGCTAGAATGCCCTCGCGCAAACATGCGCCTGCTCGATAAATATATCGGTCGCGAAGTGGCCTCGCACTGCTTGCTCGGCCTCGCAGTCTTCACTTTCGTTTTCTTCGTTCCGCAGCTTGTTCGTTTGATGGATCTGCTCGTTCGCCACTCGGGCGGCATACGAACCGTCGCCCTTCTCTTCATTTGTTCGCTCGCGCCGGTCCTCGCCTTTACCATCCCAATGGCCGTTCTGGTTGGCGTTCTCATTGGGCTTGGCCGTCTTTCCGCCGATAGCGAAATAGTGGCAATCCACGCTTCGGGAATCAGCCTGCGCCGGTTGCTTGTCCCCATTGGATTCGTAGCGCTCGGATGCGCGCTGCTAACGCTCGTGCTTACCTTTTGGTTTATCCCCATGTCCTGGCGCACTCTTGGCCGTTTGGAGCAGCAGATACTTGCGTCACAGGCCCCTTTTGCCGTCCAGCCCCGCGTATTCGACGAGCGCTTTCCCCACTTCGTATTATACGTGCAAGATGTTGAAGCTGCAGCGACGCGTTGGCGCGGCGTTTTCTTGGCGTCCTCCGCGCAATCTTCCGCTGCCACGTCGAGCTTGACGCTGGCGCAGAGCGCTCAGGTGGTCGCCGGTGCGGAAACGAACCAAATTGAGCTACATCTGGGCTCCGGCAGCACCCACGATTACGACCCGAAGGACCCCAACCGTTACAGCGTCACCACGTTTGGTCAGAGCGATATTCCGATTGACCTTTCCGCCTCCGCAATCGGTGTCAAAAGTACCGTCATTTCCGATGCCGAGCAATCCGTTTCCGGCCTTATCGCGGACAGCGGGCCCAACTGGCGCGACGCTCGCGTAGAATTCCACCGGCGTATCGCGTTTCCTGCCGCTTGTCTCGTCTTTGCGCTCCTCGGAGTGCCGGTTGGAGTGCGCCCGCGCCGCGGTGGGCGGGCGGCCGGCTTGGTACTTACACTGGTGCTCATTGGCGGGTATTACTTCCTGTTTGTCACCGGTGCGCACATGGCGCAACAAGGTTCCATCGCTCCATGGGCGGGTATTTGGGGAGCGAATATAGTCGCCGCCGTAGTGGGACTTTTCTTCCTGCGGCGCATCGAAAATATCCGCAAGCCAAGCCGCATCGGAGCGGCGTTTGAATCCGTATTTACGCGACAACGGAAATCACAGCGTCTGGAATCCGACGCGGCGCCGATTCCCGCGTCCAATGGCCCCGCTTCCAATGGATCGACTAAGGTGGCAAGCCCGGCCGCTGGAATTCGCGAAACCATCGGCGCTGGGAGCTCCGTGGGATTCCCAATGCTGATGGATATGTATCTCCTGCGGCAGTTTTTCTATTACTTCATTGTCCTGCTCGCAGGCTTCGTGCTCATCTTCGATGCTTTCACGCTCTTCGATCTGCTCGGAGACATCTCGAAAAACCACATCCCGGTTTCGATGGTTCTCAATTATTTTCGCTATCTTGTACCGCTCATGGTGTATCAACTTTCCCCGCTCGCCTGCCTGGTGGGCACACTGGTCACTCTCGCCGTGCTGGCGAAAAACAACGAAGTGATCGCCTTTAAGGCCAGTGGCATAAGTCTCTATCGCATCGTTCTTCCCCTGACCTTGGCAGGCTGCATCCTCGCCGGCACTATGTTTCTTCTGGACGACACATTCCTGCCCTACGCCAATCAGCGCCAGGACGCGCTTCGCAACCAAATCAAGGGCCGCCCAGCCCAGACATATTTCCAGCCCGCCCACCAGTGGATCTTCGGTGAAAATGACAAGGTTTTTAACTACGAGCTTTTCGACTGGGACCGTCAGCTTTTTGGCGGATTAAGCATCTTTGAGCTGGATCCGAAAACCTTCCAGATGCGCCGGCGCGTTTTTGCCACACGCGCCACTTGGGAGGCAAGCGAGAATACCTGGGTACTTACGGGAGGCTGGATACGCGATTTCGACGGTAGCAAAGTTACGCGCTACCTTCCGTTCAAGGCCGATTCGTTGCCGGAATTCACCGAAGCACCCAACTACTTCCGCCGTGAAGTGCGCCAGTCCGCCCAGATGAACTGGCGGCAGCTGGGCCAATACATCGCAAGTCTTCGGCAGGCAGGATTCGATACTTCGCGCCTCTCGGTTCAGTGGCAAAAGAAGTTCGCCTTCCCGCTCATTGCCGCAATTATCGTCTTCCTCGGCGCGCCATTTGCATTCCTGGTGGGAACTCGCGGCGCCGTGGGTGGGCTTGCAGTTGCGGTGGGCATCGGCATCATCTATTGGGCCACCGCCGCGCTGTTCGAAGCAATGGGCTCGGTAGGCCAACTACCGCCCCTGCTGGCCGGCTGGGCTCCGGACGCAATCTTCGGCTTTCTTGCGATTTACTTCTTCCTGAAAATGCCGACCTAGTTCTTGCTTCGTCGACCTCTGTACAAACAGCCCTCAGATTTTAGTCTGGATGCTGCGGAAATAAGTTGAAGTTATACTTTAATCAGACGGGGATGCGAGCGGCGCGCTTAATGCAGCACTGCAATTGTCGGCTGTCCCACAGTTGATGCAGCTGTTGCAGAAACCTCGCCAATAAAAACCTCTAAGCCGCTCGAGGCCCGCGCAGAATTCGAACCGGAAGCATAATGATTGTTCGGACTAACTTGAGTGCTCCGTCAACTGCAATTCCCAGCAACCGAAACGGGAGCAGGATTAGCCATACGATCGGATATAGCACCAGAGCCAGCAAAGCCAGAGGCCAGCACAGAACGAGCAGAATGCACCAGAGTAGAAAGCCCATCCTTGCACCTCCTCAATGGGATCACAATACTATACGCAGAGAGCGAGAAATTCGTTCACCAACTCATCGAACTTTGAGGTCTCTCCGAATCCACGAAAAGGAAGGTGGCATCGCCCCTTTTTCTCCACGCTTGATAAATGCCTAACGCTCCGCTGATTCCATTCCGGGTGCTTAATTCTTTGCCTTCCGAACTTCGCCGCCTCTCCGTTCCTCGAGAACGGCCTGCGCTGCCGCCAGCCTCGCAATCGCTACGCGAAATGGAGACGCGCTCACATAATCCATCCCCACACGATGACAGAACTTCACGCTCTCGGCGTCGCCGCCGTGCTCGCCACATATGCCAATTTCTAGGTGCGGCCGCGTTTTTCTTCCCCGAGCGATGGCCCACTCAACGAGCATGCCCACACCTGCAACATCGATCGTTTGGAACGGGTCGGTCGCGAAAATTCCGGCCTTGCGTTCATCCACATAATCCGGCAGGAACCGACCCGCATCATCGCGCGACAAGCCCATAACCGTCTGGGTCAGGTCGTTCGTGCCGAATGAAAAGAACTCAGCGACTTCTGCGATTTGGTCTGCCAACAATGCAGCGCGCGGCAGCTCGATCATAGTTCCCACCAGGTAGTGAAGTTTTACTTTAGATCGCGAGATAATTTCTTCCGCTACCCTACGGGTCGCCTGATCCAGGATTTGAAACTCCTTCTTGTCCAAAGTAAGCGGATGCATGATCTCAGGTATCACTTTAATCTTGCGTTTCTGGCAATCGATCGCGGCCTCAATAATTGCGCGAACCTGCATCTCCAGAATTTCAGGATAGGTGATGCATAATCTGCATCCGCGATGGCCGAGCATTGGATTTGCTTCGTGCAACTGTTCCACGCGCCGGGCCACAGCCTCCGGCGAGATGCCGATCCTTCGTGCCAACTCAGCCTGCTTCGCAGCATCGTGCGGAACGAATTCGTGGAGCGGCGGATCGATCAGCCGAATCGTCACCGGAAGGCCGTTCATCGCCTCGAATATGCCTATAAAATCCCGCCGCTGGAATGGCAGCAGTTTATCGAGTGCCTTGCGGCGAGCCTCAGGCGTATCCGCCAAAATCATTTCCTGAATCGCTTGCTGGCGTTCTCCGCTCCTCTCGGGATGCTCGAAGTCCTTAAAGAACATATGTTCCGTGCGGACTAGCCCAATACCCTCCGCGCCCATTTCGCGTGCAACTCGTGCATCTTGCGGGGTATCAGCATTGGTCCGCACTCTCAGTCTACGGATTTTATCGGCCCACTTTAGCAGCGTGGCGAAAGCCTTCGGCGGTTCCGGGCGCACGAGCGCAATCTCACCGCTGTACACAACGCCCTCGCCTCCATCGAGTGTTATCCACTCGCCTTCGCGAACCGAATGGCCGTTCGAACTCATCGATTTTTTCGCGAGATCGATATCGAGATGCTCCGCGCCGACGATGCAGCATTTTCCCCAACCGCGCGCAACCACTGCTGCGTGGCTTGTCTTCCCTCCGGTCGCGGTCAGAATTCCCTGCGCTACAAACATGCCGCCAACGTCTTCGGGGCTCGTCTCATGCCGCACAAGAATTACTTTTTCGCCTCGCGCTGCCCAGGCTTCCGCGTCCTCCGCGGTGAACACAGCTTTGCCAACGGCTGCACCGGGTACCGCGTTGATCCCGGAGACGATCTTTCGCGCCGACAAGTCGCTTCGAGATATTCCCGGCGCAATCACCGGATAGAAAAGACGCTCTACATCGTCCGCCTTGATTCTTTCAAGCGCTTCTTCAACTTTGATCAACCCCTCGTCCACCATATCCACGGCTATCTGAAATGCTGCGGAGGGCGTGCGTTTTCCCGTGCGAGTTTGCAACATATACAACTTGCCGTGCTCCACGGTGAATTCCAAGTCCTGCATATCGCGATAATGTTTCTCCAGCGTCTGCCGTACCCTCTCAAGCTGTTTGTAAACTTTCGGCATGCGTTTAGAAAGTTCGCTTAAGTGCATCGGAGTGCGAATTCCCGCCACCACATCCTCACCCTGAGCGTTTAGCAGGAAGTCTCCGAAAAAAGTCTTCTCGCCTGTCGAGGGATCGCGAGTGAAGCAGACTCCCGTACCCGAATCGTCGCCTGTATTCCCATACACCATCTGCACCACGTTCACGGCCGTCCCGAGAAGACCGGTAATCTTCTCGACGTGCCGGTAGGTCAGCGCCTTCTCCCCCATCCACGACTCGAAGACCGCGCCGATGGCTCCCCACAGTTGTTCGTGGGGATCTTCTGGGAACGCGTGGCCTGTCTTTTCCTGGAAGTATTTTTTATATTCGACGATCAAATCGCGCCAGCCGGCAGCGGTCACTTCGGTATCGTCTTTCACACCGAGCCGTTTCTTCATAGTCCGCAAGCGTGCTTCAAACTCATCCTTCGCCAATCCGATCACCACACTGGAATACATCTGTACGAAACGCCTGTAAGCATCGTAAGCAAAGCGCTCGTTCTGTGTCGCCCGCGCGAGGCCCGCAACCGACTTGTCGTTCAAGCCGAGATTCAGAATTGTCTCCATCATTCCGGGCATCGAGCGCGCCGAACCAGAGCGCACGCTGACAAGCAGCGGGTCACGCGGATCTCCCAGCTTCTTTCGCGTGAGTTTTTCCAGACGCTGAAGATTCTTTTCCACTTCGGCCCGCAAATCTCTGGGATATTTGCGGTCATGCTTAAAGTAATAGTCGCAGGTTTCGGTGGTGATTGTGAATCCGGCCGGAACCGGCAATCCAATGCGAGTCATCTCCGCCAAGCCGGCGCCCTTGCCGCCCAGCAAATCCTTCATTTCGCCGTTGCCTTCAGCCTTCTCTGCCCCGAAGAAATAGACGTATTTCATGTTTGCCTCGAAATTTTGATCTGCTCGCCCTGGCAGCGTACCGTACCTTCGACACGAACTAAGATGCGCAAACTTTTGTCGGCGGGCCAACACCTCATGCTTCACTTCAGTCCAACATCCTCCGAATTATTTTCCAGCGCGCTTCTGTTGAGGTGACTCTTGCAATTCTTCAGAACCTAACTGAGAAAAATCTGCGATCGTGGAAAATTCCTTTAACAGATTCGCCAGGAGTGTAACTCTGTTTTTGCGCACCGCCTGGTCTTCAACCATTACTAGAACTTTGTCGAAGAACTGATCCACCGCCGGACGAAGCTCCGATATCACTTCAAGCGCTTCCCGATACTTTCCGGCCTTCTTCCTTCGCGCTGCTTCTTCTCCTATTTTCTGTGCCGCGGCGTAAAGCTCTCGCTCTGCGGGTTCCCAGAGTAGTTCATGCTGTACATTAAGTTGTCCCTTGTCGAGCGTCCCCGCCGATTTCTCCAGAATGTTGCGGATACGCTTGAAGGACGCAGCCAGCGGTCCAAAATTCTTCGTGTTGCGGATTGCCTTCACCGCTGATACTCGCTCGACTGCATCCACCAAGTCGTCGGCGCCCGCCGCGAATGCCGCGTTGATCTCGTCATAAGCGAATCCGCGTTTCTCAGTCAGCATGAAGCGCGCGCGCTCCAGTAAGAACTCGAGAACCTGCTTTTGAACCGCCTCCGTGACATCGATCTTGGGAGCGTTCATTTTCAAAGCCTTTGACGCTGCGGAAATCGCCATGGAGATTGAGAGCGGCAGCTTCCTTTCAAGGATTATCTTCACCACCCCCAGCGCTGCGCGCCGCAAAGCAAACGGATCGCTCGAGCCGGTGGGGATGGCGCCGACGGCGAAGCAAGCCACCAGCGAATCCAGTTTGTCGGCAAGTGAAACCGCACATCCGGTCAAATTGCGCGGCAGCGGCTCGTCTAGGCCGAGTGGCTTGTAATGGTCGTAGACTGCCCAGGCGATTTCTTCCGGTTCTCCCTGAGCGCGCGCGTAAAGTCCGCCGACAATTCCCTGTAATTCCGGGAATTCGTGCACCATTTCAGTCACCAGGTCGCACTTCGCCAGTTCCGCGGCGCGGTCCGAGCCCGCTACATCAGCTTGCGAAATCCCGCGGCTGAACCATTGCTCCGCGAGCCAGCGGGACAGGTAGCGCATCCGTTCCACTTTGTCGGCATAACTTCCC
Organism: Acidobacteriota bacterium; assembly: GCA_003167215.1. GTDB lineage: Bacteria > Acidobacteriota > Terriglobia > Acidiferrales > UBA7541 > Palsa-295. The sequence continues at coordinate 196,804 of PMTV01000053.1, forward strand.
AGACGCGATTCGTATGTCACCGCCGCAAGTCGGGGAAGATAATCACCAAGCTTCCTCTTCTGATCTGTCTCCCAAAAGAACTGCGCATCCGCAAAACGCGCGCGTAGAACGCGCTCATGTCCCGCGCGCACCAGCCCCTTCGGATCGCTCGGGAGGTTAATCACGGCTAGAAAATGCGGAGCTAATTCCCCATCCCGAGTTTCCAGGCCAAAATACTTCTGGTGGCCGCGCATCACGGTAATCAAAATCTCGTCTGGAAGCGAAAGGAATGCCGGATCGAAGTCCCCCATGATCACACTGGGATATTCATTTAGGTAGGTCACAAGATTGAGCAGTCCTGCGTCATCATGCACATTCAATTTGTTGCACCCCGTTAATCGGCGAATCTCTTCCTCGATTTTTTTGCTGCGCGCTGCGGGCCGGCACAATACAAAGTTTTTCTTTAACTTTGGCTCGTAGTCCCGGGGGCCATCCAAGGGAATGTTCTGCTTTCCCAGAAAGCGATGGCCGACGGTATGACTGCCGGCGCGAAGTCCCGCAAATGAAAACGGCACGGACTTGCCATCGAGCAAAGCAACAATCCACCGGATCGGACGGATGAATCGAGGGCCTTGCGCTCCCAACCAGTACATTGATCGCGGCCAGGAAATCTCCTCAATCGCTCGCGGCAGTATTTCCGCAAGAATCTCCACTGCAGGTTTTCCAATCACAATTTGCTTGGCAACGACGTACTCACCCTTTGGCGTCGTCACAATCGAAAGCTTGGAGACCGGGATTCCCTGCTTCTCGGCGAAACTCATGGCCGCGCGCGTCGGCTCGCCGAGATTATCGAACGCAACCGATTTCGGCGGACCCGTGACTTCGCGCGTCGAATCCAATTGGCGCAAACGAATCCCGCTAGCAATCACGGCAAGACGCCGCGGTGCGCCAAAAGCTTCAATCGTTCCATCAACTGTCGGCTCGTCGACCAAGTCGGCCGCCGACAGGTGTTTCGTAAGAATCGCTTTAAGTTCTGCCGCGGCCTTTGCAATCATCCCCGCAGGAATTTCTTCGCAACCTATCTCAAATAAAAAGTCCCCGGTTAGTTTCGATGCGATGGATTTTCCTCGCGGACTCATCTAGGGCTCCCCACGAGCTCAGGGGCCAGGTGAGATCCCGACCGCTGCCGCAGCCAAAGCTCTGCAACTCGTACGGCGAGCTTACGCACGCGACCAATCATCGCGGCTCGCTCGGTGACGGAGATAGCGCCTCGAGCATCAAGCAGGTTAAAGAGGTGGGAGCACTTCAACGTAAGCTCGTAAGCAGCCAATAGCGGAAACCGTTCCAGCATCTTGGCCTCTGACTTCGGCCACGCGTCCAGAATCCGCTTGGCTTCTGCTTCATTCAGTTCAAATTGTTTCCGTGTCGACACGGCGTCGGCGAAGTCAAAGCTGTAAGCGGAAAGCTGCTGCTCTTCCGCGAGCCGCACTTGGCGATAGCTCGTAGTATCTGACCAGCGCACGTCGAAAACATTGTCCACGCCTTGCAAGTAAGCGGCGATGCGGTCCAGGCCATATGTAAGCTCAACCGAAATAGGATCCAGATTCTGTCCGCCGCTTTGCTGAAAGTAAGTGAACTGCGTGATCTCAAGTCCGTCGAGAAGCACTTGCCAGCCAATTCCCCACGCGCCCAACGTCGGAGCTTCCCAGTTGTCCTCTTCAAAGCGCACGTCGTGCTCTTTCAGATTAATGCCAATGGTCGCGAGACTTTCTAGATAGAGACTCTGAGCATTGTCAGGCGCGGGCTTGAGTATCACTTGAAGTTGTGTGTGTTTGTAAAGGCGGTTAGGATTTTCGCCATACCGTCCGTCCGCGGGGCGGCGACTCGGCTGCGCGTAGACCACGCGGTAGGGCTCTCGCCCAAGAACCCGCAGAAAAGTTTCGGGGTGCATGGTACCGGCGCCGACTTCGATGTCGTAGGGTTGTTGTAAAATGCAATCCCGACGCGTCCAATATTCTTCAAGTTTTAGTAGAAGTTCCTGAAAGGTCAAGCCTTTGCTCACTCCCCGAGCTCTCGCCGGAAATTTTTTATCTTTGCTGCGAAGAACTTGTGTCTTCACGCTGGCGACTCCAGGAGTTCCCGCGCCTTGAGCTTGCGGTCTATTTGGCGTTCGATCACATCGAGCATAACATCTGTCAGTTCCCGCGCCGCAGTCGGCGAAATATTTTCTTCGTTTAGCCGGTCAAGCCGCACCGTGAGCATTTGGCGCGCAGCCACCAGCGCTGGCACCGAAATTATTCGCAGGCCTGGCTTGCGGCACTTGCCACACGCGAGCGCCGAAGCGCTCCGCGAAAAATATGCCGGCTCCGCGGCAGTGAGCTGCCTTCCGCACTTTGCGCAAACATCCAGAGGCGGCAGCCACCCGCCAAGCTTCACCGTCCATAAAGCGAAATACGCAAGTGGCACTTCAGATTTCCCCGTGCGTTTCACGGCTTGCGCTGTCATTAGCAGCAGCCGAAAATTCGCGTCGGACGCTTCGCGATCTGGGAGCACCGCTTCCGTGACCTCGCTCAAAATCGCAAGCGCGATACCCGAAGCGTAATCGCGAAAGGCGTTGAGAAACGATTCGATCAATTCGCACTGGTTGATGCGAACGAGCTCCCGCGTCTCCTTTTCGAAGAACCAGATACGGACGTGTGAGAGCCGCTCCAGAGTCGAACCGAACCGGCTCTTCGTTCTGCGCGCACCGGATGCTACCCCGCGCACGCGCCCGATAGTGCGCGAGAGAAAACTAACCAACCGGTCGGCTTCTCCTAGCGGGTAGCTTTGTAAAACAATCGCTTCAGATTCGTGTAGTGGCATTCGTGTCGGTCCGCCGACAGTTCAAGTTTCGCTTTCGGAAATTGGAAACAACACCCGCACGCGCGTCGGTCACATGCGAAACAAAAATTATTACCACAGCATTGCACCGCAAGCAATTGTAAACGACTGCGCCACGCGAGTTCTCTCTTGAAAATCGCGCATCCTAAGCTAGAGTGCTTCACAATGTCCAGGAAACGCAAGGCACAGCAGATTGACGTCGTGGGTGTGGGGATCAACGCCACCGACACGATTATTCGGCTGCCGCACTTCCCTGCCAGCGACTCGAAAATAGAGTTGCTCTCCGCGGAGGTACGGCCCGGGGGCCAAGTGGCCACCGCAATGGTCGCCTGCCGGCGCTGGGGCTTGCGTACGCGTTATATCGGAAAAATTGGAGACGACGCAGCGGGGAAATTCCAGGTTAGCAAAATGGCTCGCGAAGGCGTCCAAGCTCTTTGGATGAAGACTGCCGATTGTTCGAGCCAGTCTTCTTTCATCCTGGTTGACGCTCGATCAGGCGAGCGCACCGTCCTTTGGCAGAGGGACCCTCGAATTGCAATCGCCCCTTCAGATTTGCGTCGCCAGTCGCTGAAAGGTTGCCGTGCACTCTTGGTTGACGGCCATGATACAGCAGCCTCGACACGAGCAGCGCGGTGGGCTCGCCAGGAAAACATCCCTGTAGTTGCTGACTTGGATAATTTGTACACGGGAGTTAAAGGTTTGCTTAAGCATGTCGATTTTCCAATCACCTCGAAAGATTTCCCGGGGCGTCTAACTGGCGAGCGGAATTTATTGAAGTCACTTCCTAAAATCCATTCACAGTTCAAGTGTTGCTTAACTACTGCCACGCTCGGGCACCTCGGCGCAATCGCCTGGGACGGATGCCGATTTTCTCTCTCTCCAGGTTTCAGGGTTCGCGCGCTCGACACAACCGGCGCCGGAGATATTTTTCACGCCGGGTTCATCTACGGATTCCTTCAAAGATGGTCCGTTGAAGTAATACTTGAATTCAGCAACGCCGCGGCAGCTATTAATTGTACGGCGTCGGGTGCGCGCGGAAGAATTGCGAGTCTCGCAGAAATTGACAATTTGCGTCGCAACGGTGAGCGATCCAAGTTCGCATACACTCGCAAACAGTTACTTGAAGCTTCAGTGCGAGCCAATCGTCAGCCTGGAGACAGGACCGCTGGATGATCCCGCTCAAAGACATGACGCCGCGGCGTTCGGTGCCGGTGATGACGTTGCTCCTTATCGCGGCTAACCTTATCGTCTTTCTTCATCAGATATCTTTGTCGCCGGCCCAGGCCGATGCATTCGTTCGACTTTATGGACTCGTCCCGGCAAAATTAAACCTCGCGATGGCGGGTCGGCATTACAGCTTTGCGGATGCATTGATTCCTCTCTTTACCTGCATGTTTCTTCACGGCGGCTGGCTGCACATCATTGGGAACATGTGGTTCTTATGGATTTTCGGCGCAAAAGTCGAAGACCGCATGGGCGCTGTCATCTATTTGATCTTTTATCTTGTGTGCGGCATCGCTTCTGGTGCCACCCAACTCATATTCTCCTGGGGCTCGAGTATTCCTTCGATCGGAGCGAGCGGCGCGATTTCCGCCGTCCTCGGCGCATATGTAGTCTTCTTCCCGTCTTCTCGGATTCTCACGCTTATCCCCCTCTTCATTATTTGGTTCACCTGGCAGATTCCGGCAATCGTGTTTATCGGGCTGTGGTTTCTAGTGCAGTTCGTAAGCGGAATCGGCTCGCTGAACAATCCGCGAGCTGCAAACCTCGGCGGAGTCGCATGGTGGGCCCATGTCGGCGGATTCTTGATGGGAATGTTGCTGGCGCGGTTAATGAAGCCAATCGGTCAGCGCAAAATTTATGAGTAATGCGTCGTCACGCCGACAGCTGAAGCAGCGGTTGAGAGAGAGTAATTGGATCACTGAGGCCAGTGCTAACCATCCAGATTCTGTCAGCGAGTCCAGTCCCCGGGGAGCAATCAACGAATTAAAGCAACGCTTGAATTTTCGCGATTTATTTTTTCGCGTCGTCGTGCCGACATGCTAAGCGCCACACGAAGTGATCACATTTATTGCTGCTTCCCTCTTTCAAGGTAAAACTTGAATAGCAATTCCGGACGGCTGGCTCTTGCTCCGGTACACCTTCTCTGTGGCCTTCTTGAAATCTTCGGGCTTGGCGTCCGGGATATTCTCAAACACTTGCGGGTTCCGGTCCGTCAGCGGGAACCATGAACTCTGCACTTGCACCATGATCCGGTGCCCGCGGCGGAACGTATGGTTCACATCCGGCATTGCAAAACTGACCTCTTCCGCCTTCCCCGGAATGAACGCCTCCGGGTGCTCGAAGCTCTTGCGAAACTTTCCGCGCAACGGCTCTCCGCGAACCAATTGCTGAAAGCCAGCCATCTTGATTGAAGGAGGCGGCACATCACTGGGCGGCGTCGCATTCGCTGGCGCATCGTCCGGATAGTCCGCCGGATAAACGTCGATTAGTTTCACTACCCAATCGGAATCCGTTCCAGTCGTCGAAACAAACAGCCTGGGAGATACGGGCCCCACGATTGTAACGTCTTGCTCGAGCGGCTCGGTCTGGTATACCAGCACGTCCGACCTGCTCGCAGCGAACCTTTGATCTGCAACCATATATTCCTGCGGCACCGAAGTAGCGGGATAGCCGACAAAGGGAACAGGCTTATTGGGGTCGCTCACATATTCGTCGGCGGCTCCCGACTCTGCACTCGGCGGCTCAAACGCGAGCCCGCCGTCTTCGCGAAAGTACAGCGTTTTCGCCTGCACGTTCTTTGGCGGCCAGCTCGGATATTCGCGCCAGGTGTTTGTTCCAGTTTCGAAAACGTAAGCCACTGGCAATTTCGCATCGGCCCCGTCCTTCAAGTATTGCTCGAAGAATGGAAACAGAATGTGGCTACGAAAAAACTGCCCCGTGTTTGCAGCAAAATTCACGCTGCCCAAATGATTTCCGTCGTAGCGCGCCCATCCGCCGTGGACCCACGGTCCCACCACGATCCCGTTGTAGATCTCCGGATTGTTGTGTCCTATCGCGGCAAAAGTCGAGAACGGCCCTTGCAGATCTTCCGCATCGAACCATCCCCCGACCGTCAGCACAGCGCAATGAATGTTCTTCATGTGCGGAGCCAGATTGCGCGCCTTCCAATAATCGTCATAGGTATCATGAGCGACCTGATCGTCCCAGAGCCAGTTCGGATCCTTAAAGTACAGAGCTTTCGCATTCGACAACGAGCCCATCTTCAAATAAAAGTCGTAGCCGTCTTGAGTGCCGTAATCGAACCGCTGCATATTCTTCGGCGGAAACGTGGGGCCCTGTTGCGGCCTGAAGAATGTGTAAAAGCCGAAATTAGCCGAAAGCATAAACGCGCCGCCGTGATAGGCGTCGTCGCCCATGAAAAGATTTGTCATCGGCGCTTCAGGCGAAGCCGCTTTAATCGCAGGATGCGAGTCGATGATGCTGGCTGAAGTATAAAACCCCGGGTACGAAATGCCCCAGATGCCGACTTTGCCGTTGTTATTCGGTATATTTTTCAGCAGCCAATCCACCGTGTCGTACATATCGCTGCTTTCGTCCACATCATCTTTCGATTTCTTGTTGTCAATGTGCGGATTCATTTCTAGGAAATTCCCTTCCGACATGTAGCGGCCGCGTACGTCTTGATATACGAAGATGTACCCGGCGCGTTGAAACTCGTCAGACGGGCCTATTGATTTCTTGTATTGGTCCACGCCGTACGGAGCCACGCTATACGGCGTTCGATCCACCATGAAGGGATAGCTGCGCGAAGAATCCTTGGGGACGTAAACGGAGGTAAACAGCAGCTTCCCGTCGCGCATCGGAATGCGAAACTCGTACTTCGTGTAATGCTCCTTTACGTTGAATTCCGGCGGAGCGTCCGCGTGTCCGCCAGACCAGATCGACGGCACCACGATGAGGGCCAACGCAAGAAGAGCGTAAGACGCGCGACGTGACATTTACTTGGCTCCTGGCACTTTAAGTTAAGCACGCAGAACCTACATTTCGGGACATCCGGCGTCAAGTGCTTTCGACACTTCGACGGTCGTACCGCCGACAATTCTAGCGAAGGATGATAGATCACCCGATTCCGGAATCTAAGAAACTACTTTCGATATCGAGAATAATTCTCCGCACCCACGAAAAGTGATTAGAATACCGGATGAAGTCCTATGGACCGGGAGCAGCCATGAAGAGGGTTCGGAAATTTAGCAGCGCGATTTCATTGGCCATATTCTTGTCGACGCTTCTACCGGCGATAACCGCCGCACAAAATTCGGTCGAAGGCGAAGTCCAATTTGTCGGCTCCAATAAAGCCGAGAAATCCGCCGGAGTCTGGATCGACGGCCAGTACGTCGGCTACGTTTCGGAGTTGAAAGACGAGAAGAAAGTACTGCTGCTTCCCGGACAGCACGAGATTTCCGTGCGCCAGACGGGCTATCTCGACATGACCCAAACGTACGTCGTGGAGCCTGCGAAGAAGCTGACCATCACTGTAAAGTTAGACAAGGATCCCAACGCCCAATACTCGGCGGTAACTTCCGAAGTGAAGCTCAAGGTCACGCCGGAGCGCGCCGCTGTCTTCGTGGACGGCAATTTCGCCGGATACGTACAACAGTTCAGCGGGATGGGGCGAGGCATGCTCGTAAGCCCCGGTGCGCACCACATAAAAATCGCTTTGGCCGGATATCAGGAGTTCGACACGGACGTGCATCTCTTGCCCAAGCAGAAAATTACGATTAAAACCGAGTTGGTGGCGGGCAGCATCACCCAGGCGCCTCCCGCGATTAAGCAAAACTAGCAGTCTTCAAAGACGACTTGGCGACAACTGAAGTGAAAGCTCACGCTAGGATTTTTCGGATCCGAAGTTCGCAGAAGCCCTACTTAAAGTAACAGTTGAAGTAAAATTACTGCACGCCGGCTCTCGCTACAGAATTCGCCAGCCACTCTCCAATCTCGCGCGTCCCCATCGTTCCGCCAAGTTCCGCCGGTGTCTTGCCTTCGCGCAGCGCACCGCGAACTGCCGCATCAATCGCCTTTGCCTCCTGCTTCCAGCCCAGATACTCGAACATCATCGCTACCGTCAGGACTGAACCCATCGGATTAGCCGTATTTTTCCCAGCGATTGCCGGGGCCGAACCGTGGACAGGCTCGAACAGCGACACTTGACCCGGATGAATGTTTCCCGATGGCGCCAACCCCAGTCCTCCCGCAAGCTGCGCGCCTAGGTCGCTCGCGATATCACCGAAAAGATTGCACGTCACAATCACGTCGAACTGCGAGGGGTCGCGCACCATTTGCATCAAGAGATTGTCAATATACTGGTGGCTCGATTCGACCTCGGGGAATTCCAGCCGCACTTCCTTGAACACCCGCTGCCAGAGGTCGTGCCCGAATGTTAGCGCGTTTGATTTATCGCTCATGCACACTCGTTTCAGCTTGCGGGCCTTCGCGTACTCAAAAGCGTATCGGATGATGCGTTCGACGCCCTTGCGCGTATTCAGATCTTCCTGCACCGCAATTTCGTCGGCAGTTCCCTTCTTGAAATTCCCACCCATTCCAACGTAGAGGCCTTCGGTGTTCTCGCGGAACACCATGAAGTTAATGTCTTTTTCAGTGCGGTCTTTCAGCGGCGTGAAGCGCTTGTCAAACAACACGCAGGGGCGCGCGTTGACGTAAAGATCCAGCTTGAATCTCAAACCCAACAGAATATCCGCGGCGTGCACGTTCGTCGGCACGCGCGGGTCCCCCATGGCGCCCAGCAGAATCGCGTCGAAGTCGCGGTGAAACATTTCCACCGCGCCGCCCGGCAGGCTTGTGCCGTCGCGCAGATACCGATCCGCGCCCCAATCGAACTCGGTCACTTCGACTTCTCGGCCGCCTGCGGCCGCAGCTGATTTCATTACGTTAACCGCTGCTGGGGTAACCTCTTTCCCGATGCCATCGCCGGGAATTACTGCGATCCGCTTCTTTGTGAAAGGAGATGGATTTGTTTCCGTCATAGTTCGGCAAACTAGCACGCGACTTAGGTGGTGTCAACGCGGGCAGGAAATTGCAAGAACGGCGTACTCGGGCCCCGCTTACTTCCTTAGCAGGGCCCAAGCGTGCGGAGATCTCAGCTAACCAAAGCGAAGTTCAATACTGGAAACCCTTCCTAGTCGGGCCAGCGATCGTCATGGTTCCAGTTTGGCTCGGTGTGCCACTTCTGGTCCCTTCCATCCCACCATTGATGATAAGCATTCCAGCAATGCTCACGGTCCGATCGAAGTTCATGCCAACGGTCTCGCGCTTCCGGACTCTTCGCCCCGTGTTTGGCGACCGCATCGTTGAGCCTGGCTTCGGCCTTTTCAATGCGTTGGCGGCATTTGTCTCTTTCGTCGGCGTGAGCGAGAGGTGCCACAACAAAAAACAAAAACGCGCTCATCGTCACGATAGCAGCCAGAGTCTGCATCAAACCTCGACGGTTGTTCCAACTCTCATTTGTTTTCAAGAATTCCTCCTTAGGTTTCGCATGAAGCGAGAACGCCGATGGGTCTAGACCCTTTACGCGACAAATCCTACGCTGCCAATCACGTTAGCGGAATACGGCGATTCCTGTAGGTTCTCTACTCGTCAACCCGCCAAATTAGTTTCTTGGAAACTAGCCGCTAGAGGAAAGAATAAATCAGTTACCTCGCAAACTCTCACGATTTCCGCTTCTTCAAACCACTAGCCTTTCCTTTCTTGCCATAGTGCAGAACCAGAAATACGACGGCGGCGATAGCCACAACGGCCGCGACTGCCAACACGGCCGGGTGTCCATGGTGCCGCATGAAGGAAATGATGTCGTGGCCATAACGCGCTGCCAGCAGCGACAGGATGCTGTACCTTACAATTCGCCCCAAAGTAAGCGCCGCGAGGAATTTGTTCAGAGGATATTTCGTGGCGCCGGCCGCAAGCACAAACGGGATCATCGGCATGGGCGGCGGCAACAGCGCTGGAATGGCTATCGCGCCGAATCCCCAGTGCTCAAACGCTTTTGTCACCTTGTCCATGTTCTTATGCGAAAGCCGCCGCTCGATCGTTTCCTTCCCTCCCTTCAGCGCAAGCCGGTACGTGAAATAGTTTCCGATCACCGAACCCAAGGTGGCCATGAAAGCATAGAAAATCCACCAATCCGGCTGCTTGGCGGCCAGCAGGATCGTAAGCACATCCATACTGCCGGGAAGCGGGATCACCGAAGCATCCAGCACACCCAGCGGAATCAGGCCGAGCGCGCCCAAGTGATAAATCCAGTGGGAAACCTTTTTGGTGGCTTGAAGAGTCAAAAGCGAGATTGCTAAGTGAGTGTCCATTTCTTTTAGAGCCGTAATATTCGCACGCGTTGCGCGCAAAGCTATACACCTTTCTATTTCGGATGGCGCGCCAACGGGATATTCATCCCGGAAAAAAGTACTATTGCAGGATTCAAACCGCAGGTTTAGCCTCGAATCGTCAAGTCCATCATCGTCCAAGGAGGCTGAGTGTGCCGCAGCAACTTGGGAGACATCGGCGCAGCAAACGTCTAGGCCTGTCTATACCGGTTCGAGTTTACGGACGCACCGCGGCCAACCGGCCATTCCGAGCAACCACGGAAACAAATGCCGTCAGCGTCCACGGCGGACTCTTGCCACTGAATGTGAAAGTAAAACGGGGACAGACGCTTCTGCTCGTGAATGTTATAACGGAAGAAGAACGGGAATGCCGCGTGGTTTACGTCAAATCCAATCTCTGGAGCAGAAAAGTCGGCGTCGAATTTACAAGTATTAAAGGCGATTTCTGGCATGTGTACAGCGCTCAAGTCGGTGTGAAGCGCCGCCGGGATGGCGACTCATGAAGCACGTTCGGCTGGAACGCACCTAAGCGCCGGCACCGGATCAAATACGAAGGGCCTCGCATCGTCGCCGATGTCGAGGCCCTTTTTCCTTTACCAGAGTCCACTTACGATATTGATGTAGGCTTTTCCGACGTTACCTGCATTCGCGGCGATGGCTGCGGAGCAGGCGGGTTCGTCGCCGGTGCCGGACTGTTCTGATTGCTCCTCGGTGCGCGGGCCGTATTGGTGTTCGAACGCGGCGCAGAATATGAGGTATCCGGGTTCGGCTTCAACGAGAACTTCACACCGCGCTTCGCGTTTTCATTCACCGTGCGCTGCAAGTCCACCTGGTTCATGTCCACGCTGCTTTCTCCGGCATAGCTTACGCTGTAGTGCAGTTTGCCGTCCGCTAGCCAGTAGTCGCTCGCTGCGTATGTCGTTCCGTCGTTGAGATAGATCAGCACCGTTGGCGTAGTCGCTGCCACGTTACCGGTTACCGGGTTCGGGTTAACCGATCCCTGATCCGGATAAGGCAGATCGCTTTGCGCGTACTGATCGGCGCCCGCATTATTCGTATTATTGTTCGCGTTGTACCCCGAATCATTGTTATAGGTCATGTCCGAACCGTACGACGGAGAATCGTCGTACCCGCCATAACCTCCCCAATACGGGTAGGCACCGTACGCGTATGGATAGTACGGATACCCCCATCCCCACCATGGATTCCAGCCCCAGCCGAAGCCAAGGCCCCATCCCCAACCCCAGCCAAACCCACCACATCCCCAGCATCCGCCGAATCCAAAGCCACGGCCGAATCCGAACCCAGGTCTGAAACCGAACCCTGGTCGGAACCCATTCCCGAATCCGCGGCCCCCGAATGAAGACCCGAAGGCGCCGCGGCCAGCGAATGACGACCCAAAAGCTCCGTGGCTACCGAATGACGAGCCAACATGAGCGTTTAGCGGGCCGCCTAGCCTTGTACCCGAAACCACAGACGAACTTACACCGAATCGACTTGAAGACCCGAAGGTAGATCTGCTGGAACCCGCCGTCATGCTCGATGATCGCGTAGCCGAACTCATTGTCCCAGTTCGGCTATTTCCACCGACGGCTGGCCGAGCACCTGCTGATGCTGATCCGGTATTCCGCGAGAATGTTGATGTCGCAGTTGATCCACGATTTCCCGCAGCGGTGTTTCCGGTGCCGCGGTTACCCATATTTCCAGTGTTGCCGGAGTTCCGCGCCGACATAGACGAGCCGGAACGACCCTGCGCTGCGCCTGCCGGAGATCTGCCGCCATTCGCGCCGTAAGACCGCGAACCGTATGCGTAGCTGCGATTCCCATTAGTGCCCGGCCTTGAAAATGAGCGCGGAGCTGCTCCGCCGGAACGCCCGTAAGAACGTCCGCCACCGCCGCTATAACTCGGGTGCCCCCCTCCTCCGCCGTAATGCCCGCCGCCTCCGCCGCCTCCGTGGAAACCACCGCCCCCACCGCCGCCCCCATGTCCGCCACCACCATGTTGAGCAAATACAGGTGCGGGAACGCAAGCGATTGCCAAGGCGGCGCTTAGCGCGAAGATTAATTTCAAGAAATTGGAGTTTTTCATTTTGAACCCCCTGCCAACTTAAGACCTACAGCCCGATGTCCATTTACGGTCATACCATATTCGATTCGTTACGTGCACGACAGGTTGCAGCCGTTTAAGTCTCGCATTTGCCGCATCTCTGAGCCTACAAAGGTCCTTGCACCCTATCCAACACCATCGCGCCGATAAAGTTTCGATCTTTTTACGTTCCTTTGCAGCCCCTGGCCCCGGTACCCTGTTGGCTTCTATTTCAATCGAATCCCGTGCAGCAGGCGGGCGAAGTCAGCCTTGTTGTTTGATGCCGCTGATGCGGTCGCAAACGCCACGTGTAACAGCGAAGTATTTCGTGCGCTATCAGCTACGAACGGAAACGGGCTGGGCGCGCCGATGGCCCAAAAGAAATCGGAGCGGCTTCCCTGCAGGCTTTCAGGCAGATTATAGTGCGCCGGCGCCGCTCGGCCGATTTGCCCTTCCCTCTGCGCCTCAAAAGAAAAGAAAGTAATTCCCGAGATATCAGCTTGCTCCATGGGCGCCAGATAAAAATCGCGTATCACTCCGTACGCCCGAGGGCCGCTGTTCGTCTGCGCGAACGTAATTCCTGAGCTCACCTGGGCGGAGTAAAACCCCAAAAGCGTTTGCGCATGAGGGCAAACATAAGTCACCCGCATGAGCGGCGGCGCATCTTCCGAACTGGGCGTCATCGTAGCGTCGGTATAGTTTTGCAGCGCGTTGTCCATACAATCGTGCGAGGGCGGAAACAGAAAATAGAAAATCAGATCGAGGACGCTCATCCCCGAGCCGCTGGGTGCGTGCATTTGCGCGTCGAGCCAGTACGAATCGTGGCCAATCAGAGGATTATCCGAAAGCCCCAGGAGCAGCACCGCAGACTGCTTTTCATTCGTAAGCATGACGACTTGCGAAAAATGAAAAGGCGGAGCGTAAGGCGCTAGCAAACCGGTCGAAGGGTCTTCGTCGGCATCCATTGCATGCCAGCTCGCGGGTAGCTCAACAGAAATGTTGCTGGAAAGCGAGAAGGACTGCGTCGCTTCTGCAGGGGGCTGTTGTACTTGGGATGTTTGTCCCAGGGTTCCGAGAGCCACGAGCGTGGCGACCATCAAGACGGAATGAGTTCCGTACCTCACACCGAGAGTCTAACACCAGAACTGAGTCCCACGTATTCGCGCGATAGGCTCGACGCAACTCTAGTAACGATGGCACATGCTGTCCCACTGGCTTTAACCTATGCCGTCCCGCGCTCCGCCAAATAAACTCCGAGAAGAACGAGAGCCGTGCCTAGGAGCAAATTGCGCGTCGGGTGATCGCTGAGAAAGGCCACCGAAAGCAATATCACTGCAACCGGTTGGAAATAACTGATCGCCGCCACCCGCGAAGCGGTCATATATCGGAGCACCCAGTAGAAAAGCGTATAAGCCGCTACAGAACTTGCTGCCGCCATGTAAATCATCCCCAGCCATCCCGGCCACCCTACCGCGCGCCAATCAAGATGCATTCCCTGCCGAACGGTTAACGGCAGCAGCATAATCGCCGCAGCCACGCAATTAAATGTGTTCATGGCTATCGCGTCATATTGCCCCGCGACTTTTTTGCCTAACACGGTATAGAGCGCGAATCCCATCGTCCCGCAGAGCGTAATCAGATCGCCCACCAGAAACGGCGAGTGCACCGGCGAGCCGTTCTCCGCCTCCAGCAGGAAAACTCCGGCGAACGCTACCGCCATTCCCAGTATTTTTGCGGGAGTGACAGCCTCCAGCTTCATGATGCGCGCCAGTAACAGTATGATGATCGGACCGACCGCGATGATCACCGCGGAATGATCGGACGTGGTGTAGTTTAGTCCGATGGTAAAAAGCCCCTGGTTGACCACCACTCCCCAAAATCCTAGGTAAACGAACGGCCAAAGATCGCGCAGCCGAAGTGCCGCGCGCTGTTTCCGCGAGAAATAAATCGGCAGCATGATGATTGCGGCCAGGTCGATCCGAAAACACGCCAGCGAAATGGGGTCTAGGTGCCTCAGCGCGATTTTCCCGGCAACGTAATTGAAGGACCAAAGAAGCAGCATCAGGGCGAGCGTCAACGCGAGCACAACAGAACTCGGACGTTTGAAAGCGGAATTAGACGGCGTGGTGAAACCGGACGCGGCCGTTTCAGTGGAAGTTGGTTTCAATTTCTACTCGAGCACTTCCAGGCGGCGTGTCAGCGCATCAATCCGATCGATGCGCGGCTTGTAACCGATGCCCGGTGCGGAAGGGACGCGAATCGTCCCTTGCCGTGTGACCTCAACTTCCGGCTCGATGATATCTTCGTCCCAATAGCGCCGGCTCGCCGATACATCGCCCGGCAGCGTGAAATTCGCGAGCGTTGACATCGCGATGTTGTGCGCGCGCCCGATTCCTGATTCCAGCATGCCCCCGCACCAAACCGGAATTGATTTCGTCTGGCAAAGATCGTGGATGCGGCGCGCCGCTGTATGCCCGCCCACGCGTCCCAGCTTGATGTTGATGATCCGGCATGCGCCGATCTCGATTGCAGCTCGTGCGTGTTCGATATCGTGGATGCATTCATCCAGGCATATCGGTGTCTCCAGCTGCCGCTGAAGCTGCGCGTGCGAGTAAATGTCGTCCCATCCGAGCGGCTGCTCGATCATGATCAGGTAGAAGGCATCCAGTTGCTTCAGCAGCGGCGTGTCCTCCAGCCGGTACGCGGAGTTGGCATCAACCATCAGCCGAATCCGCGGGAAGCGCTCGCGCAGCGCGCGCGCAGGTTCCACATCCTTCCCCGGTTTGATTTTAATTTTGATGCGCTGGTAACCCGCCGCAAGTTCCTTTTCAACTTTGGCAATCAGTGCGTCAATCGTCGGCTGAATGCCGATGGACACTCCACAAGGGATTTCCTCGCGCACTCCACCCAGGAGTTTGGCCAGCGGAAGATTTTTTTGTTTCGCTTCAGCGTCCCAGATTGCGGTCTCAAGTCCGCCCTTCGCCATATTGTGCCCGCGAACGCGCGCAAGTAGGTCCCAAACTTCCGATGCGCTTCTGAATTCCCTGCCCTTCAGTATCGGCCACAGAAAGTCGCGAATAATGTGCCACGCCGTCTCCACTGTTTCGTACGAGTAGTAAGGGTCTTCCCCCGCCGTGGATTCTCCCCACCCCGTCACGCCGTCCACGTCTGTTTCAACCAACAGAATCCGCCGAAGCGACGTTTGGCCAAAGCTGGTTTCAAACGGAGCGATCAGCGGAAGATGGATTTCCCGCAGCGTAATTTTCTTGAGCTTCATTTTAAGAGTTTTTCAGTCCTCGAATTCTTCCGGGCGGTATTCCGGCAGGCGCAGCCCGCCAATCGAACCAGCTGGCTCGAGAATATAGTCGGTGGTATCGCCGCGGGCCTCGATTCCGGTAGCGACATATCCCGCATGAAAGTACTTTTGGAATGATTCGCGAGCTTCTTTTTGGCTGCGCGCTCCCGCCGTCGAGTCCCTGGACTTGAGATCGCTGATGTGCGTGGGAAGAGAAATTCGCTCGATGGCTTCGCCACTCGCGCACAGACTATCCGCCAGAATTCCGCGCACTCTGTCCGAATCAAGCCACCATTCAGCGACAAGCCGGTCGGTGGGTAGTCCGGCGTGAAGTGGACTCGCGGTTATGCCATAACAATTGGGAATGTATCGCCGGACGATTGCACCCAGCCGCGTGAGATTAAACCGCGCGTTCTTCAGCTCCAGCGGGTCGAACGTCCATTCCACCAGCGGGACGCCACTCTTCAAAGCGTCCACCCGTTGGAACAGTTTAAGTTGCCGTCCAACCCCGCGGTTCTGATATTCGGGCAGCACGGCAGTCATGTGCGAATGCAGGAAAGGCTTCCCTCCGCGCGTGCCGGCCAGCGCCAGCGTAAAGCCAATCATCCTTCCGCGGTCGAATGCGCCAAGTATCTGTCCGCCCGTGTGATGCGCCACCACAAAAATTGCTGACGGCACCGCGATATGCTCGCCCCAGGTAAGGAGCTCAAGCTTTACGCACTCCTCATATTCGCCCAGAGACTCACAATGCCGGACCTCGACCTCGCCCGGTGTGGTCGCTGGATGTTTCGCCGAAGCGTTCATCACGTGTTCGCCACCTTTGCAATACTCGGCGTCTTCACAGCTCCCGTGTCCTCGGCCAACTTCGCGGAATTCCACAGTTCCTCTTTGCGATCGCGTGGCAGGTCCGCGAAGAGTTGGCCTTCCGCTGTAGCGGCAGCTTCCATTTGCCTAAAGCGCCGCTTAAATTTCCGATTGGCTTTCTTCAGCGCCAACTCCGGATCGACACCCAGGAACCGCGCGATGTTGACGGCTGCAAACAGAAGGTCGCCAAGTTCTTCCTCCACGCGCGGTACAGCCGCGGCAGAAACGGCCTCCTGCGCCGCAGCGCCAAAGCCCGGCGGGTTCGGCAGTAGAGCTTCCAGCTCTCGTTTCTCTTCGTCAAACTTGTCGAAAATGTCAGAGACCTTATCCCAGTCGAAGCCGATGTGCGAAGCGCGGCGCGTAAGCTGATAGGCTTCCAGCACGGCAGGAAGAGACCGTGGAATCCCCGCCAGTATAGAAGCGGCCGGATCCTTCGGGTCCTGCGACTTCCCTTCCTTGCCCTGTAATTGCGCGCGTTCTTCTGCTTTAATCTGCTCCCAATTCTTCAAAACCTCCGAAGAATCCTTCGCTTTCACCTTGCCGAAAACATGCGGGTGTCTCCGCACCATCTTCGTATGAACTGATTCGATTACGTCGGATATGGTGAAACGTCCCTTTTCTTCGGCGAGAATCGAGTGGAAAACAATTTGCAGAAGCAAGTCGCCAAGCTCGGAAGAAAACTCTCGCGAATCGCCCTTTTCCATTGCGTCTAAGACTTCATAGGTTTCTTCAATCAGGAACTTTCGCAGCGAATCATGCGTCTGTTCGCGATCCCAAGGACAGCCTTGCGGCGCGCGTAATCGGGCCTGCAGCGCCACGAGTTTCTCGAACCATTTTCCGGCAAGCTTATCGCGCTCACTTCGGGGAATGCGGACTCCTGCGGCATCCTGACGCTTGGCGTGGACTTTCGATGTTAATCGCGAGCTAGATTGCGCGCTAGCTTTGGCACGCGGCTTGGAAGCAATTGTTTTGCGCGGAGGCAAGAGGATCCCGTTCTGCGTCGCTGAAGGGATAATCTACAAGGAAGACCGCCGAGTGACAAGCGGGGAGTGACAAACGGCGACCGGTAGATGTGCTATCGCCTTTTGTGGTGCCGTCTATCGAAGAGAAAAATCCAGGCTTTATTCAGGCTTCGCCAATCCATGGGCTACGGCATCGTCAATCAGCGACTTCATTTGACGCGAAGCGTCTTTGAAAACCTGCTCTTGCTGCCAGCCCAATTCGCCCTGCATTTCTCCCAGCTTGCCTTGCTGTTCGCCCAGCGCTCCCTGTTTCTCGCCCATCTTCCCTTGTTCGTCGCCCGCCACTGACTGAAGGTCGCCGAGTTTGCTCTGCAGTTCGCCAATCTCGCCCTGAATCCTGCCAAGATCCTCTTGAGTACCGCTTGCGCCCAGCTTCTTCAGCTCGGCTTCTAGTTTATGCAAATCTTCCGTCATATCCGGAATTTGAACGTGAACTTCCTCCTGCTCTTTGCCCAAAGCCTCCTGTTTTTCGCCAAGAGCTTCCTGCTGCTTGCCCAGCTCTTCCTGCTTTTTGTCGAGCTCCTGAACGGCGGCGAAAAAATCCTTCGCGCGCTTGATCGTAGCTGGGTCTCGAATCACGTAGGACTTGCCGTCGCGTCGAAACCAGATGAAGTCCCCGGAAATTTTCTCCTGGAGAAATTCAACAAATTCGGACGGATGATCCGTGCCATAGCTCTCGCTATTCCCGGAAACACTTATGTACGTGTTCCCCGATGAAATCACAAATTGATGCCCTTCCCGGTCGCCGCTCATCACAAACACCGTGGAACCCGACTGCGAAGATTGCGTCACAAGTTGCAGAGGCGCGAGGACGCGAACCTTCACCGGATCCTCAATCACCACGGGCGCTATCGCGTCAGCGGAAACCGCAACCGTCACCTTCGGCGTCACCGCAGTCCTAACCACTACGCTCGTTACTGGGTCCACTGTGACCACCGGTCTCGTCACCGGGTCCACTGTGACCACCGGCGCGGGCAAAGCCACCGGCGCTGGCGCCGGAGCCGGAGCGGAAGGTGCCTGAGCGGGAGGAGCCGGCACTTGCTCCTGCATCGAACCGTGCTCAGACGAACTGAAGTTATAAGCCCCCGGCCGCAAAGCCGCAGCCACATACACCACCGGAACCGCGCACATCACGAGCACTACCGCGACGGATTTTTTCAATTGCATGGCCACACTCCCTTTCCATTCAAGGATTCGGTCCAATCGTTTTTCTGCCTGCCCTTCCGTAGCCATCGCAACTCCCTGCCACCAAGCACGCCCCGGACTCGCTTCGAGTTCCGCGAAAAACCCAAGCAGCGTTTCGGCGTAACGAGTGCGATCCGCCCCCGCGGCCAGCGCGGCTTCATCGCTAGCTTCTTCCGCAAGTTCCGCCAGGCACCCAGTGAGATACCAACTCAGCGGGCTGAACCAAAACAACGCACGGTGCAGAAGCGACAGGCGATCAATGAATGCGTCGCGCCTCGCAACGTGCGAAACCTCATGCGAGATCACCGCATCCAGCTCGGCCGCATCCCAGTCGCGCCATCCCGATGGAAGCAGAATCGCGGGACGCACCACCCCGAAAGTCACCGGCACGGAAAGCAGTTCGGACTCGGCCAGACGAGGTACGCGTTTGATTCCCAACGAGCGTGCGCGCGATGAAAGCAGCGCCAGCGCCCGGGGATCGTGGACGCGCTGCGCCGCGCGTTCCAGCCGCACACTCAAAATCATCCCGAGCGCAAAACGAACCAGAAATCCCAGTGTCACCAGAAGATAAGTTGTCGCAGCGATCGCAGTCCACGGCATCGCGGCAAGTTGCGACTTGGCCCAAGCTACCGCGCGCGCTAGTGAAAACCCGATTTTGCTCCGCTGTAAATCCAATCCGGCTTCCTTGGGAGCCGCAGCTTCCGGTCCGCTAGTGGGCCCGCGGCGCTCCGGAACGGTGTTGGCGAAAGAATGCGATACGTGACGCTCGCGGGAATTTCGTGCAATTTCCGCAGGTCGCGCCGGCTCGTTCTCTTCGTTGTTCGTTCCGGCATTTACCGCGCGATACGCAAAGCGAAACTCGTCGACGCGCTGGCTCAATTGCGCCGGCAGTCTAAACGTAAGCGCCGGCAAAAGTAGCCCCAAAAACGGCATGATCAATGCGACTCCCAGCACCGCTCTCCATACATTGAGCCGCAGCGAAACGCTCTTCACGCGCGAAACATTGAGCGCGAGACCGGCAATGCAGCCCAGCACAAACGATCGAGCCGCGGCGTCAGCGATGTGAGTTAGAAAGCCCGCTGGAGCGTGAGGTATCGAAGAAAGGATCATGGCTTGGCTTCCTTCCGCTGGCTGATCTTGCGCGCCAGTCGTTCGAGTTGCTTGCGGTCGAGTACCGCGTTATCAACCATTCCAATCACCAGTTCTTCGGCGGAGCCTCCGCAAAAGCGGTCGATGATGCTCTTGACCGCGCGGACGGCGACATTCTGCCGCAGCTCCGCAGCGCGATAGATGAAAGTGCGCCCGCTGATTTCGTGCGTCACGTAGCCCTTTTGTTCCAGCCGCCGCAGAACCGTGCGAATGGTCGATTCCTTCATGGGTCTCCGGGCCGCCAGGGCTTCCCGGCAGGCCTCCGCAGACACCGGCCCGTTCGACCAAACGTAATCCATCACCATCTGTTCGACTTCCCCGATGTTCTTGGGACGCGGATTGTGTGTGTTCTTCATTGTAGCGTTACAACTTGTAACGTATGTGAGACGCGCTGTCAAGAAAAAAGTGAGCACCCACGGAATTTGACGCTGGAGGAGTAAAACAGTCACCTGCGAAAATTCGTCAGCCGCCGCTTTTTACCCTGACGTCGCCGCAGCAACCAAAGGGCAGCCGTGCTGCGCGAGCCCCGGCCCAAAGAGGTTCAACCCCCACGGCCTCCATACCTGGTGTCAGAAACCCGAAGCGGTCGCCCGGGGCTCGATGACCGTGTCCGCAAACCGCTCCATCTCCTCCATCTGCGGACTGAATTGAAGCAGCAGCAAATCCACACCGGCGTCTTCGAATTCCCCGACGCGATCCGCAACCTGTTGCGGCGTCCCGACCAATCCCGAGCGCAATCCGCGGTTCGAGACGGAGTAATCTTCCAGCGACACGCGCTGTTCGAGCTGCGTATTGGCCAGCCAATCCTGATAATTCTGATACCCCGCGGCGTTCTGCTTCACATCCGTAATCCGCGCGAGTTCCTGCTGCGCCTCGCGCTCCGTTTCACGCACGATCGAGTACGCCGCCACGCCAAACTGCATCCGCGGCAATCCTTTGCGCTCGCGACGCTCGGAGAGGTCCCGAATCTTTACCGCCACTCGCTCGGGCGAATCACCGTGCATCACGTACGCATCGCATTTCTGCGAGATCAACTCCTTGGCAGTTTCAGATTCCCCACCCGCATAAATCGTCGGACGCGGCTTGGAGACCGGCTTCGGCTGCAGCACGAGATCTTGCACCGAATAGTATTTCCCGGAATAGGAGAAGTGGTCCTCCTTCCAGGCTTTGTCCACCACGTCCAGCCATTCCGACGTCCGCGCGTAGCGATCGTCGTGCTGATCGAAATGCACGCCGTATTTTTTCGCTTCCTCCGCCCACCAGGAAGAAACGACGTTCAACGAAACTCTCCCACCGCTGATCTGATCGATATTCGCGGCCTGCTTGGCCAGCAATGCCGGAATATGAAACGTAGGCCGCACAGCCACCATAAGCTCAAGCGTTTCGGTAACGGCAGCCAACGCCGCAGCCGTGGACCAGGCGTCCAGCGACGGCGCCTCAACTCCCTTAATGTCATTCAGATTCAGTTCCGCGATCAGCGTAATATCGAACCCGATTTTCTCGCTGCGCCGTGCCAACTTCGAGACGTAGTCCCATGTAGGCTGCATATTTTCGTCTTCCACATTGCGCAGCCACCCGCCGAAAATCGGAAGCCAATACCCGTAGCGCATCAGCGCCTCTCCTGAACAAGATAGTCAACCAGGCGCTCAAAGGGATCGAATCCGATCACCCGAGGCCCGTCGGAAACGAAATTCGAAAGCGCGTTGATGTCGTAGTAATAAAGTTGCCCGTCGCGATCGTCAATAATGTACTCAGCTCCACCCACTTCGATCGTCGTCTCGCGGAAAATCCGCTCCACGTCCGCAATCACCTGCGCGGGCGGCGTATAGGCCTCCAGCCGCAAGCCCGTTTTCGGCCCTTCCACCACGCAGACTGTCTTAATATCCGCGCCGTCGTTGGTCTTGCAGATGTCCATCGGGCAAAGATCAAAAGTTTCGCCGGAGGTGAATACCTTGATTCCATAGAGATATTTGTAACCAATGGTCTCCACGCGTGTAATGTGCCCGCCGCGCGCCGGAATAAATTCTTGAACGATCCCGGTCGAATCGAGCCCCAGCGCGATTCCATTCTTCGCCGCCACTTCCAATTGTTCCGGAGTGTCGAATCGAACGATTCCCACCCCGCTTCCGCCAATGTTGGGCTTGATAATCACAGGAAACCGCATGCCCCGCGCCGCATCCGGAGCCTGGCTGGCATGATTAATCACTGCCGAGCGCGGATACGGCAGCCCCAGCGACTGCAGCAACGAAAGCTGAAGCGCCTTGGAAGTCTCGTTGCGAAACGCTTGGCTGCCATTCACCACCCGCGTTCCCAGCCGTTCGAGATGCGCCAGGTAATTAAGCGTGTAAAAAATTGCGTGCGCATTTCCGCGCGTCCATGCCGACGGGCTCATGCGGTTGAAGATCAGCCCGTAGTGCTGGTTCCCATTCGGTCGCAAGTCGAAATGGCTTCGAGCCGCGTCCAGCCGCACGTACGGAATGCCGCGGCGGTCCAGTTCTGCAAATACCGGCACAAACCATCGCGGATGCTCGTAATAAATCCCCATTGGGTTCACAGACGACGACACTTTTACCTCCGCAGAATCTTCGAGGCGGGCTTGGGGCCATTGGCCCCCTATCGCTGCCCTTATAATAGACCATCCCAAGTCGAAATGTGCTTGGATGCTAAAGTGTCTGAATAGTTTCTGATTTACTCGAACTGTATCGATTCATCCGGGCGGCGTCGCTTGTGGCCAGGAGTGAGCGGGTGTTAAACTAGGGCGAAATTATTCGAGCAAGCCTAAGGACACGCCTTGGCGGATCACAAAAAAGAAGAAACCTTTAAAGTCATAGACCGGCGCCACTTCACCGAAGAAGGCAATCTACGCCCCGAAGTCGTCGAGCTGGAACGTCGCGAAGAAGAGGCCGCAGCCAAAGAGGCCGCCGCGAAGAAGGCTGCGAATCCTCCGGCCAAACCCGCTGCGAACGCGCCGAATCCTACGACCAAGTCCGGCGCGAATCCAACCGCAAAAGCTTCTGCAGCCGCCACCTCGGAGTACGACCTCGGCAGCGCAGAACACCGCGCTGCCGCCAAGGATAATTCTGGCTCGGGTCTAATAGCTCCGGGCGCGTCGGGAGATTTGGTATCGTCAGATTCTGGCGAAGCGTTGCCCGCAGAGCAGAGCCACTCGTCGCGCAGCTTTCAAATGCTGGTGGACTTCCTCACGCGCAATGCCGCCGCCATGCTCGGTGGCATGGCTGACCCCCAAACCGGCCGCCCTTTCGTCGATCTCGAAGGCGCCCGCGAAGTGATCGACATGCTCGACGCTCTGCGCGAAAAGACCCGCGGCAATTTGTCCAAAGAAGACGACCAACTTCTCATCGAGGTTTTGGGAAGTTTGAAATTGACGTTCATGGAAATCTCGAAAGCAGCCGCCGAAGCCATGGCAAAAAAGGCCAAAGCGAAGTAAACAATATCGTGTACTGCCGTTCGTGTTGACCGGCTACAAGAAGCACCCGGAATGCAATATTTTTCAGTGACGAATCGAAACCGGTTTTTGCCATTCACTCCGAAATGCCCATTTTGCAACTCACTGTTCTAGGATCCGGCACCTCCATGGGCGTCCCCACGCTCGCCTGCCACTGCGCCGTGTGCGAATCGGCCGACCCGCGCGACAAGCGCACCCGGCCCTCGGTGCTTCTCGCCTACAACGGCCGCAACGTCGTCATCGACACCACGCCCGACTTCCGTTTTCAAGCCATGCGCGAAAAACTGGACAGACTGGACGCCGTCCTTTACACCCACGGCCACGCCGACCACATTCTAGGCCTCGACGACATACGCCCTTATAACCTGAAGCAGCGCAGCCTCGTTCCGCTTTATTCCTCAATGGAAACGCAAGCCACGTTGCGCAAGCAATTCGCTTACATCTTCGACGACGCTCCAACAGTCAGTTCCATGCCCGGTGTGGAAATGCACACGATCGACGGCCCCTTTGAACTCTTCGGCCTGAAAATAATTCCCGTCCCGGCGAATCATGGCCCCACATCCGTTCTCGGCTTTCGCTTTGGCAATGCTGCATACCTCACCGATTTCAGTTCTGTGCCGGAAGAGTCGAAAGACCTCCTGCGCGGACTCGACGATTTTATTCTGGACGCTTTGCGCTACACTCCGCATCCCATGCATTCCAACGTGGAGCAATCTCTAGCCCTTGTAAGTGAGCTGGAGCCAAAGCGCGCCTGGTTCACGCATATCTGTCACGATCTCGGCCACGAACAAGCCAATGCGAAATTGCCAAAGGGAGTGCAGTTGTCCTACGACGGTTTGAAGTTTGAGGTGCAAGTCTGATGCTCCCCGATGAACTGAAGCACCGCATGCGCCTCGCACCAACTCTGCGCCTGGATATCGCGTACTCTGCCGAAGGATGGATCGAGCGCTTCGGAAACTCGCGCAAGCGCACCGTCGTGACCATCGGGAATTTTGACGGCGTGCACTTGGGCCATCAAAAGATTCTCGGCGGCGTAGCGGAACGTGCTCACGCGAACGATCTTCAGAGCGCGGTCCTCACGTTTTATCCCCACCCGGCGCGCGTCCTGCGGCCCGATGCCGCTCCTACTCTGCTCATGACTCTCGAACAGCGCCTCGCCGCGTTCGACGCGATGGGGATCAACGCTGCTTTGGTCCTGCAATTCGACGCCGAACTCGCCAAAATCAGCGCCGAAGATTTCGCCAAGACATTTCTAGTGGATGCCTTGCGGGCCAAAACAGTATTGGTCGGCGAAAACTTTCGTTTCGGAAACCGCCAAGGTGGCGACGTAAAGCTGCTCCAGGAAATTGGCAAACGCTACGACTTTGAGGTCGAGATCGTGCCGCCGGTCTTCGTTGGCGGCGTGCTCGTGTCGAGCACCGCCGTCCGGGAATCCTTGCGCGACGGCCGTGTTGCAGACGCCGAACCCTTACTCGGAAGGCCATTTTCGCTCAAGGGTGAGATTCGCCCCGGCACAGGAAAGGGACGAGAACTCGTCGTTCCAACTTTGAACCTGGCCACCGAGCAAGAGACCTTGCCCAAAAATGGCGTGTACGCAACTGCCACCGTAGTCGGACCGAAAATCTATTGGTCCGTGACCAACATCGGCGTCCGTCCCACATTCAATGGCCAGAATTTAGCGATCGAATCGCACCTCTTTGATTTCGCGGAGCAATTGACCTCCGGCAAAATGGAAGTAATATTCCTCAAGCGCCTCCGTGATGAGCGAAAGTTTTCGGATCCGGAAGCCTTGCGCGAACAAGTGCTGAAAGACATCGAGCAAGCAAGAAGCGTGGTAACCGCCAACCAATAGGAACGGCTATGGAAAACAAAGAAGTCGCCAGAATTCTGCGTGAGACGGCGCAGTTGCTGGAAATCGACGGCGCCATCATCGGCCGCTACCGCAGCTACGAAAAAGTGGCCGAGCTTCTCTACAGCCTGCACGAACGCATTGAGGACATCTGCAAGGACCCCAAGAAGCTCCGCGAGCTACCGGGCGTCGGCGAAAACATGGCCGAGCACATCTGCGAAATCCTCCAGACTGGAGATTACAAGCTCCGCCAAAAGCTTCTAAAAAAATACCCCGCGTCTCTCCTGGAACTTTTGCGTTTGCAATCGCTGGGCCCGAAAAAAGTGCTGTTCCTGTGGGAGACTTTTCAAGTTTCCACAATCGAAGGCGTAGAAAAGCTTGCCCGTGAAGGCAAGCTCCGCGAGCTTCCGGGCTTCGGCGAAAAAAGCGAACAAAATATTCTAAAGGCCACCGAATCGGCGAAGCGCTCAACTGGCCGCTTCAAACTCAATGCGGCCGAAGACGAAGCCGACAAGTTTGCTGCCTATATTAAGAATACGGAGTTGTCCAAGTCCGCTGCCGCGGTTGAATCTGTCACTCCCGCCGGCTCCCTGCGCCGCGGACGGGAAACCATCGGCGACATCGATCTTCTTGTCACCATGCGCCCTGGACGCGACAAGCAAAAAGACGTGGACGCCGTCGCCGAACACATTCTGAAATACCCGGGAATCGACCAAACCCTCGCGCACGGTGAAAACAAAGTTAGCGTCCTGCTCGGAAGTGGATTTCAGGTCGATGTCCGCATGCTCGCGAAAGAAAACTTCGGCGCCGCGTTGCTGTATTTCACCGGCTCGAAGTCTCACAACGTCGCCCTCCGCGGCCGCGCCCTCGACATGGGTTGGACGCTGAATGAATACGCGCTCACCACTCTGAAAGGCGGCAAGGTGGTCGCCGGCAAGTCCGAAGAAGAAATCTACGCCAAGCTCGGCCTCGATTATATCGAGCCTGAACTCCGCGAAATGACCGGCGAAATCGAGGCCGCTGAAAACCACAAAATGCCGAAGCTCGTAAGACTTCAGGACATCCGCGGCGACCTCCAAATGCACACTACTGCCTCCGACGGACGCAACTCCATTGAGGAAATGGGCGAAGCCGCAAAAGCGCTCGGATATGAATACATCGCCCTCACCGACCACTCAAAAGCGGTAACCGTTGCAAATGGCATGGACGAAAAGCGCACTCTCGCTCAGATCAAGAAAATCCGCGCCGCTCAGGAACGCGTCCCCGGAATCCGCCTGCTCGCGGGCATAGAAGTCGATATTTTAAAAAATGGCTCGCTCGATCTCAGTAACGAAGTCCTGGCGCAGCTCGACGTCGTGGTCGCCTCCGTCCATTCCTACATGCAACTCGACCGCGAGGCTATGACCGACCGCATCCTCGGCGCAATCGAGAATCCTTATACCCAAATCATCGCGCATCCCACCGGACGCTTGGTCCTGCGCCGCGACGCTTTCGACTACGATATGGAAAAAATCCTGGATGCCGCGAAGAAAAATGGCGTCGCCGTCGAGTGCAACGCCTATCCCGACCGCCTCGACCTCAAGGACGTCCACCTCCGCATGGCCAAACAACGCGGCATGAAAATTGTCATCTCCACCGACGCTCACAATACCACTCACTTCCGGTTCATGAAGTACGGCGTCATCACCGCGCGTCGCGGATGGCTAGAAAAGAAAGATGTCATCAATACGCTCCCGCTCGACCAATTCCTGGCTGCGCTCAGGCCCAAGCCCACCGCAGCGGTATCCAAGGCGGCCAAGACCAAATCCGCCTAGCCTCTGCGCATAAGCGCAGCTTAAACGACGGCGCCGGGTTTCATAACGCCGGTTTATCCTGAGCGAAGCCGAAGGGGCGTCCCGCCGGCTCTTTTGATTTTTTGGCTTAGCGAAGGGCTGTTACGGAACATTTAGAGCTGGAACGCCGTATCTCATTGTGACGCACAAATGGAGACACCCATGAACCGAACAGTTCTGGCAGGCGCTTTCCTCGCGGTGATGACAATGGCAGCGGGCGCTGCGACCCCCGCGCGAGCTGACGACTGGTCCAAGACCTACCAGATCAGCAACCGCGCGGATCTCCGCGTCTCCACCGACGATGGCGACGTCACCGTTGTAGGCGCCGATCAAAAGCAAATTGACGTGCGCGTTACCACCGAAGGCTACAAGATCGGCTCCGGCGACGTGCGTATCGAAGAAAGCCAAAACGGTGACCACGTCGTCATCAGCGTGAAGATGCCCCACTTTAATTTCTCCTTCTTTGGCGGTAGGCACAAATCCGTGAAGGTCGAACTGCACGTCCCGCGCGAACTCGAACTCGAAGTGGAAACCAGCGATGGCAACGTTGTCGCTCAAAATGTTGCTGGCCGCGTGCATTTCAGCACCGGCGACGGCAACGTCACCGCCACCGGAGTCCATGGCGACATTCGCCTGCACACCGGCGACGGGCACATCTCTGGAACGAATTTCGACGGCACTCTCGATGCCGATACTGGCGACGGCAACCTTCAAATCAGCGGCCGCTTCGATTCCCTTTCGCTGAAGACGGGTGACGGCAACATTGAAGCTCAAGTTGGCGGTGGTTCGAAGGTGGCAAATGCCTGGACCGTTCGGTCCGGCGACGGCCATATTACGATGCGTCTTCCCGCAGATTTGAACGCTAACGTGGACGCCCACACCGGCGATGGCTCGATCACCTGTGATATTCCGATCACCGTGTCAGGCACTTTGAGTCATACCGTTCGCGGGAAATTGAATGCCGGTGGCGGCACGCTCTCCATCACTTCAGGAGACGGCTCCATCCACCTGGAAAAGCTCTAACTTCGGCTCGGCGGGCGGCAAATGGTTTCCGATGTGCGGAAAACTCGGGGAAACGCGTCGAGCCTGACACAAGAAATCAGAGCCAGGCAGCGTTTACTTCCTTAGAATCAGCGCAATTTCCTCCATTGAAATATGGCACCCGGCGTGCCTTACTTGTTTAGATGCTAGGTTCGATTCTGTAAGTGAGGCCGCCATGCTCGCATACATAATGATCGCTGTTCTCGCCATCCTTGCTTTCCTCTGTATTTCGCATGCCATCCCTGCCATGGTTCGCCGCAGGACGCCGCCGAATTCGCCTTCCCAGGTTAATAGCGCAGCCACCTCGCTGAGGTACACCCATCCCCACGCCCGGTCTCTCTTCGTGGCGAAACACCCCAAGTAATCCGTTGAGCGGCATCCACAATTTTCCCGCCTGAAGACTGATTCGATTTGCAAAACTCACAGCCTTGCCGCATCATAAGTTGTTTTGTTTCGAAGATTCATCCCGTTAAGTACGCATCCATCGCAAGACAATTTCGCGTTCGCGAATCGCCTTGGTGATCACGGGTAAGATAAGCTTTCCATTCTTACGGGGGAAACCGAATGCGCAGGCCAGTAAGTGTTGCTCCACCAAAAGGAAAATTGGGCGTTCTGACGCCGGGAATGGGCGCTGTGAGCACCACCTTCATGGCGGGCGTTGAGTTGGTGCGCCGCGGCGAATCTGTGCCAGTCGGCTCGCTGACGCAGCTAGGCACCATCCGCTTGGGCAAACGCACCGAAGCCCGCACGCCCAAGATCAAAGATTTTGTTCCGCTCGCCAATCTGGACGATATCGTCTTCGGCGGCTGGGACGTCTTCAAAGACGACGCCTACCAGGCCGCGTCAAACGCCGGAGTGCTCGACGCCAAAGACCTCTCAAAGGTCCAGAAGTTTCTTAAGACCATCAAGCCCATGAAGGCCGCGTTCGACCAGCATTACGTGAAGAATTTGCACGGACCCAACGTCAAGAAGGCCAAAAATAAATTTGACCTCGCCGAGCAACTCCGCGAAGACATCCGCAACTTCAAGAAGAATAACAAGTGCGACCGGCTCGTCATGGTCTGGTGCGGCTCCACGGAAATATTTTTGAAAGCGCAAGATGTCCACAGGGACATGAAGTCCTTTGAAAAAGGCATGCGCACGAACGATCCCGCAATCGCGCCTTCTATGTTGTACGCCTACGCCGCCATCAGCGAAGGCGTCCCTTTCGCCAACGGCGCGCCGAACCTCACCGTGGACATTCCCGCCCTCGAGGAGTTCGCAAAAACAAAAGGCGTACCCATCGGCGGCAAGGATTTCAAGACCGGCCAAACCTTGATGAAAACAATCCTCGCTCCCGGATTTAAGGCCAGAATGCTCGGTTTGAGCGGATGGTTTTCCACCAACATTCTGGGCAACCGCGACGGCGAAGTTCTGGACGATCCCGGCTCCTTCAAGACCAAGGAAGAATCAAAGCTCGGCGTCCTCGAATATATTTTGCAGCCGAAACTCTATCCCGAGCTTTACGAAAAGGTTTATCACAAGGTCCGCATCAACTACTATCCGCCGCGCGGTGACAACAAAGAAGGCTGGGACAACATTGACATCTTCGGCTGGCTGGGCTACCCCATGCAGATCAAAGTCGATTTCCTCTGCCGCGATTCAATCCTCGCCGCGCCCATCGTTCTCGATCTGGCGCTTTTCTTCGACCTTGCGAAACGCGCCGGCATGCATGGTATTCAGGAGTGGCTAAGCTTCTATTTCAAATCACCAATGTGCGCCAAAGAGCTGTACCCCGAGCACGATCTTTTCATCCAGTCCATGAAGCTGAAGAATACCCTGCGCTGGATGATGGGCGAAGACCTAATCACTCACCTGGGCGCCGAATATTACGACTAATCCAAGCGCCTTAAGCCATTCGTAGGGGCGGCAACCTGCTCGCGCAAAAACGCGTCGTAAAAAATCGCGCGTAGCCTCTAAAACAAATTCCAAAGAAACTGGTTATATACTTCGTGGTGAAACTGTACTTCCGGCGACTTCACAAAAGTCCCAAGCTGCCGCGCACACCGATCGGCGGAAGCCTCTTTAAGTTCCGCATATCGATGCTTCACATCCTCGCCCAAAAGCTTCGTAGTCCACGCCGACTTCCGGAAATCATCGATCGCCGCGTAAATATTGTCCGGCAAGTACCGTTCGGCCTGCCGCAAATTCTTAATTTTCGACGTTTCGCCTTCCAGCCCGGTTTTAAATACCGAGAGCAGCACCATGTAAGGATTCGCATCCGGCGACACCGAGCGCACTTCCACTCGCATGCTTTTTTCATTGCCGATAGGTATGCGGATCATGGAGCCACGGTCAACCGCCGACGCCTTGATCTGATTGGGAGCTTCAAAATGAGGATCGAGCCGCCGATACGCATTTACGCTAGCATTCAGCAGCAGACAAATATCGTTTGCATGTGTGAGAATCCGGTCCACAAACGCCCATCCGAACTTGCTTAGTTTTTCTTCGCCTTTCGGGTCCCAGAAAATATTCTTCCCGCCCTTGCTCACCGAAACATTCGTGTGCATCCCGCTGCCGTTCACTCCTACCACCGGCTTTGGCAGGAAGCTGGCCGTAAATCCCATCTTCGTCGCCACCTGCCGGCAGATCAGCTTATAGAGCTGAATCTGATCTGCCGCCGCCACCACTTCTCCGTACCCGTAATTAATCTCAAATTGTGAGGGCGCCACTTCCGGATGGTCCTTCTCATTCTGGAAACCCATCGCGCGCTGCACTTCCGCGGTCGTATCGATAAAAGTCCGCAGCGGATCGCCCGGCAGCGAGTGGTAGTACCCGCCGGTATTCACGTAGTCGAATTTCCGCGTTTCGTAGTACGCGCGCTCCGCGTCCGCACCGTTGAAGAGGAACCCTTCAATTTCGTTCGCCGCGTTCAGCGTGTACCCTTCGTCTTTGTGCAGCCCGTCGGCAAAACCCTTCAACACGCCGCGAATATCCGCGCTGTAAGGCGTTCCGTCCTTATCGATCACCTGCCCGAACACCAAGACTTTCCCCGAGCCGAATACATCCGCGGGCGCCCAGTAGAACGCGCTCCAGTCCATCGACAATCGCAGGTCGCTTTCGCGCTGCGCCGTGAATCCGCGAATGGACGAGCCGTCAAACGTCAGGTTGTCCCAGCTCTTGATCAGGAATTTCTTGTCGTAATCCAGCATGTGCAAGCGGCCTTCCAGGTCGCTGAACAGAACTGTCACCGCCTTGATACGCTTCTCGTCCGTCAGATACTTCAGCCGCTCTTCTTGAATCTTGTGCGCCGGAGCGCGATTCCGCCGCTTCTCTTTGGCCTGCAGGTTCATTTCTTCCAGCTCGTCGTACGGAATCGTCAGAAAGTTGCGCAGCTCGCTAGTCATGAATCTCCTTGAGGTGGAAAATAGCTCTCCTGCATCGACGAATTGCTTTGGGATGAGACATCCAGGCGCTAGGGTATCGCGGCGGAATTCCAACCGTCAAATCTAAAATCGTTTCTGCTCGAAAAGAAATTCTTATCGGAGCAATAAGAAAATCTTTTGCGCCGCCGCGCTCTTCCCTTTCCGTTGTCCAAGTGGCTGGCCGCGCCGGAGCCTGTACGCCTTTGTAGCGGCGGCCTTCAGGCCGGCGGGTTTGCATCTAACGTTTGAATCTCGCGATCAACTCCGCCTGCGCCAAAATATGCCCTTTCATCGCCGCCTCTAACTCGTCTTTCTTCGCGCCGGGCTTCAAATTCGTCTTGGAATCCAGCGCATACAATTTGAAAAAATAATGATGCGCGGGCCCGCCTTTCTCAGGACACGGCCCCGTATACCCCACCTTCTTACGAATATTCTGGCCTTGGCTCGAACCATCAGCCAGCTTCTTCTTCGTAGGCACGCCCTCCGGCAGCGAGACCGCCCCCGCGGGAATATCGTAGATCAGCCAGTGCACCACCGTTTTCGCCGGCACATCCGGATCATCCACGATCAGCGCGAAGCTCTGCGTCGCGGCTGGCGTGCTCGTCCACGCAAGCGCGAGAGAAACATTGGCCCCGTCGCAACTGTATTTCGCCGGAATGTCCGCATCCGCTTCAAACGAAGTGCTCGTCAGCTTCAACACCGGACCCGCATCTTTCTGCTTGCCTTCTTGCCCCGCCACTGCAAAACCAAATAATAGGCAGACGAACGCAGCGACAAATCTAGCCTCACAGCTCGCAACGGTACGCCGAACAGAAGTTTTCAACGAGCACCCCCGAACCCTCAATATACCTTGATTAGAATCCGCCCGTATATGTTCTCGTCGTTCACAAGAAACCCGTACAATTGTGCGTTTACCGTAGATATTCACAAGGCGGTCCTGCATGTTTGAAACATTCGAGCGCGAGGGATATCTAATCTCCACGGACCCTGCACAATTTGATCTCGACGCAATTCATGCCTATCTCGTTCGCGCCTATTGGTGCCAAGGAATTCCACGCGAAACGATGGAGCGTGCCATCGCGAATTCTCTGTGCTTCGCTCTGTTCCGCGGCAAAGCACAGATCGGTTTCGCGCGCGTCGTCACCGACTCCGCCACCTACGCTTATCTCTGCGATGTTTACGTCCTCGAAGAGTATCGTGACAAGGGTCTGGGAAAGTGGCTGATGGAATGCGTGATGGGCCATCCGGCTTTGCAAGGATTGCGTCGTTTCAGTTTGGCTACTCGCGATGCGCACGGCCTCTACCGCCAATTCGGTTTTCGCGAGCTCAGCAAGCCCGAATCGAAAATGGAAATCCTCCGCCCCGACATTTACCGCTAATCCCCGAGTTACCGGCGGATGTGTTCGCGGAACGAACACAAGAATCGGGCGGAATAGATGCGGGCTCGCTAATGGGCCGGGGAGGTTTGCCAGATCACAAACATTGCTTCATATTCGACGGGCTTACCGTCGCATACGAATACCGCCGACCGATCGTGCCGTTGCCTATCCAATAGTTCCTTTGCGGGACCGTTCGGGGAGCCAAACAACAACGTAGCCTCTTTTACGGTACCGTCTGCGCGGACTACCTTATAGAGCCCAAAATACGTAAACGACAAGCTTCCGCTCATTGGATCCACATTAATGAGTGGAACATAGGGACGGTTGGATGTTGGCATTACAATCTTCGGCGTCGAACACCAATCCCAAACAGTACCATTCGGCAAAGGCGCGAACACATTCTCATCGAAATTCTGAACGCTTTCCCATTTTTCAATGGTTGCGTCAATCGATTCAGGACCGGTCCGTCTTACCAGACGTTGCGGATGGCGCATCTTGCCGAGATTCGCGTAATCGGTTAGATCCATCGCGAGTGCTGCGTTCACCGCCGAACTATGTGCTTTGGGGTGGGTATGTATGCCCATCAACTCCCTAGTTTTGGCGTCAAAGCAAAATTCGTGATCCACACTCTCTCCAACGTTCGCGCAAATTTGGCGGTTCGCGCCGTCCCCAAGCCAAGATAATTTGTGCACGGACACAGAGGAGGGGGGTGGGGCGATTGGCAAAACTGCTGAAAAAAATAAAATCGAGGAAACGCTCCACATGGGCAATGTCATCGTTTGAGTATTTCTTTCTACATATTTCTTGTCCCCTCACACCAGGTCCGTCTCGCCAATATCTCCCATGCGGAATTCCACGCGATACCGGTCAGCCGCGACCCACAGAATCTCATAGGTCCCGTCCATCGTCTTATCACCTATCGCGTAGCGGATTTTCGCCACCAAGTGATACGGAGCAGCTCCTGGAGATCGTAAATCGCTCGCTTCCTGAGCTTTTTTGATCCATTCCCTCACTTCATTTTTGTCCGGGAGCGACTGCGCGAGCGCTGGAACGGAGCTCAAAACGAGAACAAGAGCGAAGACAAGAAGTATTACCGGCTTGGCTATCCGCCACATCACGTAACACGCACGTTATCACAATGGCGCACAACGGTGAAAGAATCACTAATAACGCCGCTGAAGGGAAAACAATTCCCGCGCCAGGCAATATTCTCTTGACTTATGTTTACTACTATGATAACATCCGATCAGAGCGTGTATTTACGCCCAGGGAGGAAGTCGCATGCACGGCGACTCCGGCAGTGGGCGCGAGAAGACCAAGGCACGGCTACACCTGCTCCGAGGTCTCCCGCCCGTCTCAACTCAATCATCGATCCTGACCGGTTTAGACCAAAGTCCTGTGGCAACCCGCGACCATTTTCTTGCATTTCTAACCGGTTCTGCCTCACATTCAAAATTGGCTGCAACTCATAGAAAACAAAGAATGGCGCCAAGTCTAACCGGTTCTAGAATTGCACACTTGCGATCTGGTATCGCCGCACGTTTTCCCCAATCCTCCATCCTTACGAGCCTTCAAGACCAAGCGAGGTTGTGTTACTGTGGACAGTCGCAATGTCGCTGATCGGGCAACCCTCGCTCGCGCGCTGGATCACCCAAACGGAGCTGTGAAGAGATGAAATCCGCCTACAACGGCGTGGCCGTTCCACCCAACGGAAAACCGATCGAATACGCCGCGGACGGCGCCTTCCACGTCCCGGATCACCCCATAATTCCCTTCATCGAAGGTGACGGCACCGGCCGCGACATCTGGAAAGCCTCTCGACAGGTTTTCGACGCCGCCGTCGCCAAGTCCTACGGTGGGAAGCGCAAAATCGAATGGCTGGAAATTTTTGCCGGCGAGAAAGCCTTCAAACAATTCAATGACTGGTTGCCCGAAGACACCGTCGAAGCCATTCGCGATTTCCGCGTGGCCATCAAAGGTCCGCTCACCACGCCCGTTGGCGGCGGAATACGCTCGCTCAACGTGACGCTCCGTCAGGTCCTTGACCTCTATGCGTGCGTGCGCCCGGTCCGGTACTTCGAAGGCGTGCCTTCTCCCGTAAAAAATCCGGAACGAATGAACGTCGTGATCTTTCGCGAGAACACCGAGGATGTTTACGCCGGAATTGAATGGCGCTCGGGCACGCCGGACGCGAAACGCGTGATCGATTTTCTGAATCTTGAAATGCTGAAAGGAACCACCAAGGAAATCCAGCCGGAATCCGGCATCGGCATCAAGCCGATCTCACCCGGCGCCACAAAGCGCCTCGTTCGCCGCGCCATACAGCACGCCCTGGAAGAACAGCGCCACATAGTGACGCTGGTTCACAAGGGCAACATTATGAAGTTCACCGAAGGCGCGTTCCGCGATTGGGGATACGAGCTTGCCATCCAGGAATTTCGCGCCTACGTGGTCACCGAGCGCGAAAGCTGGATCCTCGAAAATAAAGACCGCGACGCCAAACTCTCCGCCGAACAGATCGCGGAGATGATCGAGCCGGGCCTGGAGCAAGCGAACGAAGAATTCAGGAAGCGCGTCACGGCGGAAGTTGACCGCACCCTGGACTCCATCTACGTCTCCCACGGCAATGGCCAGTGGAAGAAGAAAATTATAATCAACGATCGCATCGCCGACTCTGTTTTTCAGCAGGTGCTCACCCGCGCCGATGAATACCAAGTCTTCGCCACCCCCAATCTGAATGGCGACTATTTATCCGACGCCTGCGCGGCGCAGGTAGGCGGCCTGGGCATGGCTCCCGGCGCCAACATCGGCGACGGTTGCGGCGTCTTCGAAGCCACGCACGGCACCGCGCCAAAATATGCCGACAAGGACGTCATCAATCCCAGTTCCGTGATGTTGTCCGGCGCCATGATGTTCAATTTTATGGGCTGGCGCGAGCCCGCCATCCTCATCGAAGATGGAATTGCGCGCACCATTCAGCAAAAGCGGGTGACCTACGATCTGGAGCGCCTAATGCCCGGAGCGAAAAAACTGAAAACTTCGGAGTATGCCGCAGCCATCATCGAGAACATGCAAACTTCCGTGGCTGCGCGCTAGCTCCGCCGCGGATTTTAGCCAAACGCATAAGGAGACTTGGGAATGCGGAAGAAGGTCACGGTAGTCGGCGGCGGGTTTGTGGGGTCCACCACCGCGCAGCGGATTCATGACGCGGGACTCGCGGACGTAGTCTTGACCGACATTTTGGAAGGCGTGCCCGCCGGAAAAGCGCTCGACATGGCGGAATCCGCACCCATCCTCGGCACCGATGTTCACGCCGCGGGTATATCCACCGCCGGCGGAGATTACAAGGAAACCGCAGACAGCGACATCATCGTCATCACCGCAGGGTTTCCGCGCAAGCCCGGAATGAGTCGCGACGACCTTCTGAAGGCGAATCACGACGTGATTAAGGGAGTAGTCGAAGCGGTCGTAAAACTTTCGCCCAACTCGATTTTAATTATCGTCACGAATCCCCTCGACGCCATGGCGCACGCCGCGCTCAAGCTCAGCAAATTTCCAAAGAACCGCGTTATTGGAATGGCAGGCGTTTTGGACTCCGCGCGCATGAGTAGCTTTGTCGCTGCCGAGCTTGGCGTCTCCGTGGAAAATGTGCATTCCTTCGTCCTGGGCGGCCACGGGGATGACATGGTGCCGCTCCCGCGTTATTCCACCGTCGCCGGAATTCCCCTCCCGGCTCTCTTGTCCAAGGAAAAGATTGAAGCGATCGTAACCAGAACTCGAAAAGGTGGCGCGGAAATCGTGAACCTGCTGAAAACAGGATCGGCTTATTACGCTCCCTCTGCCGCCGTGTTCGAAATGGTCGAAGCTATCTTGAAGGATAAGAAAAAAATCCTGCCGTGCGCTGCTTACCTCGAAGGTGAATACGGGCTTAGCGGTCTATTTGTTGGCGTCCCGGTGAAGCTCGGCGCCAAAGGCATCGAACAGATCATCGAGATCAAGCTCGAGCCCGAGGAAAAAGCGGCGCTGGACAAGTCTTCCGCATCGGTGCGCGAACTCGTGACCGTACTCGGTCTCTAGGAAGACTACGAAGAGCGATGAACCTATTCGGGCGCAAAGATCGCAAGAGCGGCCAACCGTCTGCGGCAGATGCTTCGCCGGTGACTGTCGGTAGCGATCGCTCGCCGCTGGCACATCGCATCACCAAAGACCTCGAGCGTGCCGAAACGCTCGCCTCCATGCTGGCGCATAGCCGCGCCGCCCGTGCAGTGGAAGTGGCAGACCTGCTGGCAGGAATGTACATCTACGACTGGGAGCGCCTCTCGAAATTCTGGGAAGACCAGGACGAAATCGAAATCTTCCTTCAGCAGATTTGCCGCATCAGCCCGCAGCGCTGGCACCATTGGATTCAAGATTACGACGAGCAGCGCCGCGACGAAGAGCCCCGCAAGGTTTGGCAGCTGCTGAAGGGTGCGAAACCACCGGCAGC
The DNA here is from genome assembly GCA_003167215.1 of Acidobacteriota bacterium. GTDB lineage: Bacteria > Acidobacteriota > Terriglobia > Acidiferrales > UBA7541 > Palsa-295. The sequence continues at coordinate 234,115 of PMTV01000053.1, forward strand.
GTCCAACGACAAACCGCTTTCCAGGTCGGGTGAATTGCAAACCATTTTGCAGCACGCGGAACAACTCGCGCCCGGGCGGGATATGGTCGAAGGCCGGGCGATTCCAATTCTCACCTGCGAATGCGTGCTCCTCGCCATAGCAAAAACGAAAGATTCAGAAATCGGCCACCGCTTGCTTGCCACCGGCTTGAACGTCGCCAGTCTTGAACAATCCGCGCGAAACCCCAAACACGCCCCGCGACACTAGCGCGACTCCTTGAGCGGGGAAAACCCGCATGATCAGTTTGAAAAGTGGCCGGCGCGCCGAACTTACGGCTTCAGATGATCATCTTGAAATTCGGCCACAGAATCGCCAGAGGCGCACTCGGCTTGCGGCAGACGTAAACGTGCACGTCCTGCTCGGACGGCATCGCGTGCTCGTCCGTAATGGTGGCGACCAGATGGGCCTCCCCAAACAGACGAGAGTACCGATCCGCGTTTTCCCCAAAAACAATCACGCACTCGCCGGAATAATTCCGCGGACCCCACAGAAAATAATTATTGTGCCCGCTGATCGCCTTCGGCAACCCAAGCGCCGGCCCGTAGTAATCAATCGCTCCTGCCTCGCCGTAATTCCCTGCCAGGATCGCGCACGTCGATTGTTCCCGTGGCGGCAGACCGTGATAAACGCGGGCGACGGCCGAAGCCATATTCTCCCAGCCAAACATATCCCCATAAAGCTGCGGAAGTGCCACGGTCGGATCGCGCTCGGTCTTCACGCCGCGGGCATACGGCAATATCTCGGAGTACCGGATGAAAGTATCCACGGGCAAAAGTGGAACGCCGAACGGAAGCGTCACTAACCCAGCAACCACAATCAGTGCGCAGTATGTCGAAGCCAGCCATCGTCGCCGCTGCGCTCCGAAAAAGAAGCTTTCGAGCGCGACACCTCCGGACGCCATCAGAATCGGATAAATCGGCAGCGCGTAATAGGATTTTCCGTGCAGGCAAACGAAAATAGTCATTACGATGAAATAGGCCCAGCCGAGAAAACGAAACCGTTTTCCCTCCGGCGCGGCGAAGAACCACACAATGCCGGCGAGCCATACCGGAAGTTCAATCGGCTGCAGGAAAAGTATCTGGTCAGCAAAGAATCGCAGAGGCCCAACCTCGACGTTTTTAAACTCCCGCGCATTGCGCACCACGAGAATTTGCGGCCATCCGTTGCGCGCCTCCCAGATCAGGTTTGGGAGAAATATCGCGAAGGCGATGGCCCCGCCAATCCAAATCCATTTCGACTGGAACAAACGTCCCTTACCGGAAATCAGGAGGCCAGCCACGAGCGCAAAGCCGAAGACGAGCATCGTATGTTTATTTTCCAGACCGAGCCCGGCGATTGCGCCGAACGCAAGCCACAGCTTAGGCGACGCTCCCTTCACGACGCGAATCGCAATCCATGCGCATGAGAGCCAAAACAGGGGCTCGAATGCATTCATCGAAAGAAAACTATCAAACGCGAGAAATGCCGGAGCAAATAACATTGCCAGAGCGGCGAGGAATTGCGCGAACAATCCGCCGCCGAGTTCGCGGGTAATCCAACCCGTAAGAAAAACCACAGCAGCGCCAGCCAGCGCGGGCAGAAGGCGAACGGCAAAGAGCGAATCGCCGAAAGCATGCCGCGCGAACCATGCGATTAACGCGATGAGCGGCGGCTGGTCGATGTAGCCCCATGCCAGATGCTCGCCGCAAGCCATGTAATACAGTTCGTCGCGAAAGAAGCCGTAGTGATTGATACCTGCGAATTGAATCAGCAGCCTGGCAAGCGCGAGGGATAACAGCAGAACCATGCTAGTGCGCGCAGATTCACGCGCCAGCACGCGATCGATTGCGGAACCGGCGGCTTCCACTGAGGTCATCTGCTAGGTGCGGACTGTGCCCCGGCAATAAATTAAACCGGGGTCGAAATTGTCGCGGACTTGATGTTATCGAGCTTCGGAAAATTCTTATCCAAGTAGGCTTTGCCCTGGTTGGTGATGAGCCCCTGGTCCGGAGATTCGCCGTAGCCGCTGTGAATTTTCTGAACCACGTCCATGCCCTGGGTGACTTGACCGAAGGGGGAGAAGCCCATGGAGTCGAGTTGTCCGTTGTTGCCGAGGTTAATGAAGAGCTGCGTTGTGCGCGTGTTTTTTCCGGCAGTGGCGAACGTGAGATATCCCGGGCGATTGCTTTGCGTAACAGGATCGTCGTTAATTTTCGCATCCCTCCAGGCTTTATTGACCGTGGGATCGGCGCCCAGGCCGAATTGGACCACGAAGCCGGGTATCACGCGGAAGAAACTCGCGTCGTTATAATATCCGGCCTTCACCAGATTATAAAAACGGTCCGCTCCGATCGGCGCCCACGCGCGGTTCACGTGCACGATGAAGTCGCCTTTGGTGGTGGAAAAGGTCACGTCGTACACTTCCGGCGCTTTTTCGGTCAATGTTTCGGGCTTCAACAAACCTGGATGGATAGTCATCGTTTCGTCCCTGGGCAGTTCTTTGTGAACGGCCTAATGAAAACTATTAGTAGCTGTTCAAACGCTTTCTTGGATTTTCGCGAAATGAGTATAGCTTGCCGCAGCGCCCTTCGCTACGTTTGCGGGCGGCAAGCTGGACTCGTGCAACGCGAGCCTAAGCACAAAGCGGCAACCCGCTACTGCGCCGGCGGCGCTGCTTTATGAGTTCCCGTGGGAGCCGGAACCGGCGAGGTGATCTTCGCCGTCTTAATGCTGTCAAGCTTGGGGAAATTCTTTTCGAGGTACGCATTGCCCTGATTCGTAATCTCGTCCTGATGATTCGTGGGCGCGTCCGCGTAGCCGCCGTAGAGATTTTTTACCACGTCCATGCCGGAGGTTATCTGACCGAAGGGAGCAAAGCCCTGGCCACTATGATCAAGCCCGCCATTGCCGCCGAGGTTGATAAAGACTTGGGTCGAGCGCGAGTTCGGGCTTCCGGTTTGAGCGAAAGTAATCGTGCCCTCGGCATTGGTCTGCGTCACGGGATCGTCCTTGATATTGGCGTTCTCCCACGCTTTGTTGACCGCGGGACTGCCGGTTAGACCGAACTGGACCACAAATCCGGGAACGACGCGAAAAAACTCGACACCATTGAAATACCCGTGCTTGACGAGATTGTAGAAACGGTCGGCTTCATTCGGAGCCCACGAACGAGTGACCTGCACGACGAAATCACCCTTGGTGGTCGTGAAGGTGGCTTCGTAAACGTCCGGCGCTTTGGCCTTGAGTTCGCCGGGGTGCAACAATGCGGAATCGGCAGCCGCATGCGTGGCCGGCTTGGAATTCGTAGGGGCAGCAGGTTTTTGGGCCGCGGGCGGCGCCGAGGATTGACCTTGGGCCGCGAGCGAGCCCGAAACAAAACAGGCAATCAAACTAACGAGCAAGCAAGAACTTAGCCACGAAGCAAAATGTTTCACCGCTTTTCTCCCATTTTTTTCGAGGCGGCTTCCACTTCCTGCATCAGGCGAAGCGTGTTGCCGCCTAGGATTTTTGTGATATCGCTTTCGGAGTAGCCTTTCTCCAGCAACGCGTTTGTGATTTGAGGCAAGTGCGTTGCGTCTTCCATCCCGTAGGGCATATCGGCGCCGTCAAAGTCCGAGCCGAGCCCCACATGGTCGGCGCCTACGAGTTTAACAGCATGATCGATGTGATCGATTATTTTCGTCCAATCCACGCGCGGCAATTTTCCCTGCGCCACATATTCGCGCACCTGCTTATCTGCCTCGATTAACTGGCAGGCTTCGTCATCCCCACAGCGCTTTTTTGTTTCCACTTCGATGGCCTTGAAGACCTCGGGGTTGGCCTTTGCTGCGGTCGCATAATCCTGGCTGAGGAATCCGACGTGGTAATTGATCTGGATCACTCCGCCTTTTGCGGCCAGAGCCTTGATCATGTCGTCGGTCATGTTGCGAGGCATGTCATCGAGCGCACGGCAGGACGAATGCGAAGCGAGCACTGGCGCCTGGCTGGTGGCCATCACGTCGTAGAAAGTTTTATCCGCAATGTGCGACACGTCCACCATCATGCCGACGCGATTCATCTCCAGCACAACCTGTTTGCCAAAACCGGTTAGCCCATTGTGTGCGGGCTTGTCCGTGGAAGAATCCGCCCAGTCAGTATTGATCATGTGCGTGAGCGTCATATAACGAACGCCGAGCGCGGCGAATTTGTCCACATTTTTCAGGTCGTCGTTGATCATGTGGCCGCCCTCGACGCCCATCAGCACGGCAATTTTGTGCGCGGCAAACGCGCTGCGAACTTCCGCCGCAGTGGTCGCTAGCACAAGATCATTCGGATGCAGACCGATCTGGCGGCGAACGGCTTCAATTTGTTCCAGCGCCCGCTGAACCGCTGTCGGCCCGGTAACGCTCCCGGGTATGTAGATGGAGAAAAAGATCGCGTCGAGGCCGCCTTCGCGCATGCGCGGAATATCGATGCTACCGTCCGTGTGGCGCGCGCCAAGATCGAATTTGGGATCGAGCAGGCGCTGCGTCGTGTCGTCGTGAGTGTCCACGACGATCGAGCGGAAATGCAAGTCGTGAGCTTTTTGTGAAACGGGTTGCGATTGTGGCTGAACAGCGAGCAGTGGCAGAATGCCTCCAAGCAAACAACAAATTAAAAACAATCCGAGTCGCGACATTGTCCTCCGATTTCGATGGGAATTCTACGATACGTTTCAGTCAAACGAAACCGCGATCTAGTTTCGTGATGCTATAACGTTGAGGACGCACGAGCCGACTGCCAAGGCGCCGGGCCTAGAGACGGATGACGGCCTTGCCGCGGACGTCGCCATTGCGTAGCTTTTCGAGCATCTGGTCCGCTCCATTCAGGTCAACCGTGGCGTTGATGCGAGCCGTGATCGTGCCGTCCGCGAGCATGCGCGCAACCTGGTTCAACCCTTGCGGCGTTGACAAAGTATTCGTAGTCGACGAAATATTGTGCGCCGTGATTTTTCGTTCAGCGAACCACTTTTCGTCCGCCGCATATATCGTCGAGACGAGGCTGCCGCCAGGCTTCAGAATCTCAGCGTCGCGGCCGATTGCGTCCTTACCGTTCACCAGATCGAAGACCCCGTCCACGCCGTCCGGGTGAGACGCGCGCAGCGCGGCAACCACATCGGTGGTTTTGGTGTCGTACACTTCTTCGGCCCCGAGTCTGCGAGCTTCGTCGGCGTCGCCGCGAACCGTCGCGATGACGTGCGCGCCGCGGGAGCGCGCCATTTGCACCGCGTAGCCGCCAACGCCGCCGGTCGCGCCCATCACAACGATGCGCTGGCCCGCAGTCACGCCCAACAAGTTGAGCGACGCGAGCGCGGTGATTGCCGGGATGGGCATTGCGGCTGCCTGCTCGTCAGTGATGCCATCGGGAATATGCGCCAGCGGTTCTGTTTCCCCGCCCGGTATGACTGCGGTGTACTCAGTATATGCGCCGTGCGTCCGCGCCATGCCGAAGATCCGGTCGCCGATCTGGAAATCGCGTTCTCCCGACGGAACCCGTTCGACCACGCCTGCGAAGTCCGCGCCCAGGACAAAAGGATATGTGGAAGCAGCGGTCAGCCTTTCGACAAGTTTGTAGTCGATCGGATTGATGCCTGCAAACTTGACCCGTATGAGGATCGCGCCCTCAGTAGCGGGAATTGGCAGGTCGTGAATCGCTGGAGCTTCGCCGAAGCTTCGCACGGCAAATGCGCGCATGTCTCGCTCCCTACACCATCACGCGGCGGTCGAAATCGAACCGCAGAACTCCATCGCGCACTTGACCCGCCGGGTTCGTCGACGGCGGACCCCGCCGCCGCTACTCACCCCGTAGCCACGATTTCACCGCGTGGACCAGCACCTGGCCATTGACCGCGGCCAACGATTCCGTGAGCGGAATACCCTTGGGGCAAGCCTTCACGCAATTTTGCGCGTTGTCGCAATCGGCTATGCCGCCGGGTAACATGAGCGCGTCGAGACGCTCAGCCGAATGCATTGCTCCGGTGGGGTGCATGTTGAATAAGCGAACCTGGCTGACGATCGCGGCGCCGACAAAAGGATCGCGCTGGTTGACCTTGGGGCAAACTTCGAGACAATTTCCGCAAGTGATGCAGCGCGAAAGCGGATAGCCTTTTTCCTGCACCGACGGAGCCATGCGCGGGCCTTCGCCTATATCGTACGTGCCGTCAATCGGAATCCAGCAGTGCGTGCGCTTCAGATCTTCGAACATTTTCGAACGGTCAACCACCAGATCGCGCACCAATGGGAACTTTGTGAGCGGCTCCAGGCGAATTGGTTTTTCGAGATCGTCCACCAGAGCGGTGCAGGCTTGCCGTGCAGTTCCATTGATAAGCATGGCGCAGGCGCCGCAGACTTCCTCCAGACAATTCGCGTCGTAGCTGACAGGAGTGGACTCGACGCCGCTTTGCGTGAAGGGCTTTTCAGCAATGTCACGCAAGCATATGATCACGTTCATGTGCGGGCGGTAGCGGAGTTCGTATTCTTCCCAGCGCACGGATTCGTCCGGACGCTGCTGCCGTTTGATGCGGACGATAAACGTTTTATCTGCCATGTCGCCTCTGAAGCTGCTGCCGCACTTCAAGTCCCTATCTAAGTTTACGCCTTCGCTGTGTACTTGCGCTCGCGCGGCTGAAGTAGCGAAGTGTCAACCGGCTCGTACTCAAGCTGGATATTGCCCTCGTTGTAGCTGGCCTTGGTAGTCTTCAGCCAGTTGGCGTCATCGCGTTCAGGAAAATCAGGTTTATAGTGCGCGCCGCGAGTTTCATCGCGCGCGAGCGCACCCATGGTGATCACGCGCGCGAGGATCAGCATGTTCCCCAGCTCGCGCACGAAGTTGAGCGTTTGATTGGCCCACTGCGTGCGGTCTTGCAAATTAATCCGCGTAAACCGCTCGCTGAGTTCATCAAGTTTCACCAGGGTTTTTTGCAGATTTGCGTTGTAGCGAATCACGGTGACGTTCTCGGTCATAATGTCGCCCATCTCGCGCCAGATCGTAATCGGATTTTCAGTTCCTTTGTGCTGATTCAGCAGGGCGTCGGTGATGTCTTGCTGGCGGACGCGTTCGCGCTCGAATATCGCCCCTGGAACGTTCTCGCATCCGCTTTCGAGGCCACGCGAGTAACGCACCGCGGCGGGGCCCGCGAGCATTCCACCGTAAATGCAAGAGACCAGAGAATTGGCGCCCAGCCGGTTCGCGCCGTGATATTGGTATTCGCATTCTCCGGCGGCATAAATGCCCGGAACGTTGGTAGCTTGATTTTGATTGTCCACCCACAATCCACCCATGGTGTAGTGCATCGCGGGAAAAACTTTCATAGGCTCTTCGCGGGGGTCGACGCCCACGAATTTTTCGTAAATCTCGAGAATGCCTTCCAGTTTGCGGTCGAGCGTCTCACGCGGAATGTGGGTGACGTCGAGATAAACTGCCGGCTCGCCTACGAGGCCCATTTTCATTTCGAAAACAATTTTGTGGATAGCGCGAGTGGCCACGTCGCGCGGAACCAGATTGCCGTACTTCGGATACCAGTCTTCAAGAAAATAGAACCGTTCATTCTCGGGGATGTCCTTGCCCGCGCGCTCATCGCCGGCCTGTTTGGGCACCCAAACGCGGCCGCCTTCACCGCGCGCCGACTCGCTCATCAACCGGCACTTGTCTTCACCGGGAATTGCCGTCGGATGAACCTGGATGAATTCTCCGTTGGCGTAATACACACCCTGCTGGAACAGTGCCGACTGCGCGGAGCCGGTGCAGACCACGGAATTTGTTGAGCGGCCGAAAACCACACCGATGCCGCCGGTGCAAAAAATCGCCGCATCGCACGGGAAGGTGCGAATTTCCATGGTTCTTAAATCCATGCCGCAGATGCCGCGGCAAACTCCGCCATCATCTAGAACTACGGAGAGAAACGTCCAGCCCTCAAATTTTTTGACTTTGTCTTCGGACTCGAAGCGGCGGACCTGCTCGTCGAGTGCGTACAGCAATTGCTGGCCCGTCGTCGCGCCGGCAAAGGCCGTGCGATTGTAAAGCGTGCCGCCGAAACGGCGAAAATCGAGCAAACCCTCAGGCGTGCGGTTGAACATGACGCCCATGCGATCGAGCAAATCGATGATTGCGGGAGCCGCTTCGCACATGCCCTTCACCAGCGGCTGATTGGCCAGGAAATCGCCGCCGTAAATGGTGTCGTCAAAATGTTTCCAGGTGGAATCGCCCTCGCCCTTCAAATTCTTTGCGGCGTTAATGCCGCCCTGCGCGCACACGGAATGGGAGCGCTTCACCGGAACAATCGAGAAGAGATCAACAGGTATACCCGATTCTGCGACTCGAATTGTGGCCATCAGACCGGCCAGACCGCCGCCGACTACGATAATTTTGGGCTGTGTCATTGCACGTAACCGCCGAGAGGAAACCATGCGTAATGAAATCCGAGCACGACCGCGACGCCCGCGAGCGTGCAACCAACTCCTACAACGGCGCCCAACCACGCAGCGGCATGCTGCGCCTTAGGAGTGATGGCGATTCCCCACTTGCAGGCAAAATTCCAGAGCCCATTTCCCAAATGGAAAGAGCAGGCAGTGACTCCCAACAGGTACGCGATCACGTACCACGGATTCGCCATGTCCTGTGCCACTCCGGCATAACGCGTCACGCCGTGTCCGCCGAATCGCTCGGTGTAAAGATGCCAGCCGATAAAGACGAAGGCAAGCAACCCCGTCCAGCGTTGCAGTACATACATCCAGTTGGACATCCAGGGATGGCTGAGAGCGTTGGATTTCCCTCTCGACCAAATGTACATGCCATAGAGACTGTGGAACAAAAGAGGGATCCAGAGGACGGCCGCTTCCACGCCGATGCGCCACGGAACGGTTTGAAGTTCACCGGAAACTTGGTTGTATTTTTCGATGCTGACTAGGGCGTAGCTATTAGACCAAAGATGATCGACAAGATAAGCGCCAATGGGAACTACGCCGCTGAGGGACTGCAGTTTGTCGAGAATATAGCCTGTTTTGGATTCAGGCGCTACCGCCGGCATGCACGCTCCAAAATTATTTCGTACAGACAGAGTATAGGCAGGCGTGAAGAAGTTTGCAACCACGCGAGTGGGTTGAAGAGGGATACGCCAGAGGGATTTTAAAAGCTGGGAGGGGTGAAGCCGCGGATAGTCGCCGATCGTAATGCATGAAACACACCGATGCGACACGAAGATTCCTGCTGAAATGTTCATGTTAAACTCACGAAATAGGCGCGTCACAAATGGCTAACGAATTCATCACGGAATTGAAGAAGTGGGCGACCGAAGTCGTCCGCAGCAATGCCTCGGGTGACGTTCCCGGAATGCATCGCGCGGTGGAGCTCATGAGCAAGCACTTCGTGGTGCAGCAGCACGAAGTTGCCATTCTTGTAGCCATGCCCGACGAGCGGTTCCTGCGATTCGTAATGCCCGAAAACCTTCAGGGTATGGGCCAGATTCCGCTGACGAGCGCTAATTCATTGGCCGTGCGCACCGCCCGCGAAGAACGCCCTGAAATGATCAATCATTTCTCGGCGGTCCCGCACACTTCGGTTTTCGAGGCGGTCCCCATCTCGGAAGATAAGCGCGGGATTGCCATCCAAAAGATCATGAGCGTGCCGATCCTGCTGGATAAAAAGGTGATCGGCGTGATTCAAGTCTCGCGCAAAGGGGCCACGCCCTCGGAGGCCGGCCCGGACTTTGTGCCACAACAGCTCCGAGAGCTCAAGACCATCGCCGATACGATTGCCCCCTGCGTCCCCCTCTGCGCCAAGGAATCTGAACTTCATAGCTCTTAAGCAAACTGTACGCGGGTATCCGAGAGCGCAACTTTCTGCAAGTGACCGGGTTTAACAAGTGGAATACAACTCGACGAGCCACTTTTGCCATCATTCTAGTAGGCGCAAATGAGGCCAGAGAAAGCGTTTTGAGAGTACTGCCGGCGGTCGAGGCAGAAGGACCGGGAGACTAACAATGGTTATCAGCTTTTCGGACCGGACGGGACGCAACATAATGACGAAGTTGGGGATTGGCACTCTGGCGCTTGGGTTTTGTTTGTGCGCGATGCCGGCGTCAGCCCAGCAGGACCCGCAGCAACCGCAGGATCAGCAACAGCAGCAACCGGATCAACAACAGCCGGATCAGCAACAACAGCAAGCGCAACCGCCGCAGGCGCCCCAGGATGCGCCCCAGCCGAATACAGCGCCCGACGCGCAGCAGAACGGGCCGCAGGATAACTACACCGTGCCGGATTCACTTACGTTGCCGACGGGCGCGATTCTGCAAGTGCGGACGACGGGGTGGCTTTCCAGTGATCGGAATAAAGTGGGCGACAATGTAATACTGACGCTCGATCAACCCCTGATAGTCGACGGCCTGGTCGTGGCAAGGCGCGGACAGACCGTGACGGGAACGGTGGTGAATGCGGAACGAGCCGGTCGGGTAAAAGGCGTCTCGAAGCTGGGGCTATCGTTAAGCCAACTAACGTTGGTTGATGGCCAGTTGGTTGACGTTAAAACTTCGCTGATCAAAGCAACTGGCGGAACTTCGAATGGTCGAGATGCACTAGGTGTCGTAGGCACAACCGGATTCGGTGCCGCAGTTGGCGCGGCAGCCGCAGGAGGCCCAGGAGCAGCAATAGGCGCCGGCGCGGGGTTTGTCGCGGGCGTCACAGGCGTGCTGTTAACGCGGGGGAGACCAACGATCATCCCTCCTGAATCGCTGCTCACCTTTCGGGTAGAAACTCCGCTAACTATTTCCACTGTTCACGGCCAAGTGGCGTTCCAACCGGTCACGTCGCAGGATTATGGAACGAGTAACCAGACGCGACGGCCGAGAAGGTACGTTGGTCCTTATCCGCCTCCGCCATATGCTTACGCGTATCCCTACGGATATCCTTACGGTTATCCCGGATACTATCCGGGTCTGTACGTCGGCTATTACGGCGGATGGGGATATGGCCGGCGCTGGGGCTGGCGCTAGACTCTCAACACAACTTCCCGAATCATCGATCGAAGGGGACTCATTTCAAGGAGTCCCCTTTTTTTGTGTATGTTGATGGCAAGCGGAAACTGGAAGGAAGAAGGCAGCCGACGACTAGGGCAGCGCGACGCCATCCGATAAAATTGTAACCTAGCTGAAACATTTCGAGAGCGTCACGCGTTACTACTGCGCACGAGGCCAATTAGTGATTGACTTAGCCGCGTGTGCTTGTTAATTTCCGAATGCGTTAGATTTTTCCTACTCAACCGAGTGGAGGCACCGCAACTCACCGCATATGGCGTTCGTCGCGAAGAAAATTTTCTTAACAAAAGGGGTGGGCAAACACCGCGAGCGTCTTTCGAGCTTTGAGTTGGCATTGCGCAATGCCGGAATTGCCGCGTGCAACATCGTTCGCGTCTCCTCGATATTTCCTCCCTACTGCAAGCTGATCTCCCGAAGCGAAGGGCTCAAGCATTTGAAGCCCGGCCAAGTGGCGTTCACCGTGATCAGCGAAAATCAAACGCGTGAGCCGCATCGGTTGATCGCCGCCGGCGTCGGCCTGGCGTTGCCCGCTGATAAATCCATGTTCGGTTATTTGTCCGAACATCACTCATTCGGCGAGAGCGAAGAAATTGCCGGAGAGTACACCGAAGAGCTCGCTGCGGAAATGCTGGCGACAACGCTGAACGTAGAGTTCGATCCGGACCTGTCGTGGGACGAGAAAAAAGAAGTCTATCGCATCTCAAACAAGATCGTTCGCACCATGAACATCACGCAGTCGGCCGTCGGCGACAAGCGCGGCCTGTGGACCACCGTGTTAGCCGCTGCAATTTTAATCGGCGAAGACGATTAGTTCCCTGCTTCGGGCGCTCCCGTCACCGATTCCCTCCAACCAAAAAGTGACGCTATTGTTTTTTCGAGGGGGAGTGTGTTGTTGAAGAGGATCGGTCTGCTTTTAGGTAGCCGATGCGTTCCAGGACAGCGCCGACGATAAGCGGCAGGGCCACCGTCGCGTCGTCGAGCACCTCCGCAAATTTGCCGCCTTCTTCGCGAGGCACAAACTTCCCCCAGGAAACAGCCTCGGTATATGTGCTGCCGGATAGGCCGCCCCAATTCACAGGCTCTGGGCAAATCCGCAGGCCGTAGTTATAGCGTTTCAGCGGTATTTTTTCGTAGCCTCGGCGCGCGAGAAGCTCGGCATAAACTCCAAACTGCTGGGCCCAATTGCGCGGGACGCCGCCGCCGATGGTGAAAATTCCCATCCGCTTCGTGGCTAGCATGGTCGAAGCATAATGCTCGAAATCCAGATACGGGTCGAAACGTAGCGGTGTCTTCCCTTCTTTCTTGCGCTGCCGTTGATATAGCGCAAAATCAATTCCGAGCTCGGAATCGGTGAACGCCGGAACGAAAACCGGAACATTATGCTCGACGCAGGATTTCAGGATGCCACGGCCCTTGGCGTGTTGTTGCAAATATTCGCCGATACGGCGGTTCATTTTCCAACTGCAGACCGTTTCTTCCGAATCCCAACGCTGGAGAACGTGATCCACCACTTCTTCCACGGCATCCAGATTTACTTCCGGCTCGAGCGAATCGTAAACGCGGTTATAACCCGCGAGGAAAAGCTCGTTGTCTCCCATTTTTTCGTCGTAGCGAAAATGAGAGCGGCCGGTGGCTTCCACCAGGCCATGGGCCATCAACGCACCCGTGGAAACAATCGCCTTCACAATTCCCGATTCCACCAGGTCACAGAAAACCAAACCCATCTTGCCTACGGTGAGCGCGCCGGAAAGAGTCATGACGATGAAGCAATCTTTATCGCGAGCCATCGCCTCCAGCACGTCCGCGGCATCGCCGATTTGCCGGGCGGTATACGCAGTTTGGCCCATGGCGCGAACCATGTCGTCAATTGTGCGGATGCGTTGGAGGTCGAGCGGAAAAATAGGTGTGAGGTGATCTTCGATCGGGTCGTGCAGTGTACGCCCCGTCACGCCCTTTTTTTTTGCCATTCACAGCCCTCGCAGGTAATGTATGCTCCCAAGAGTTTTCGGTAGTGGCAAGCTGTCCCATTGCGCGCCTCATTGATATTACAAATGAGGCCAGTGCAAAAGAAAAATTTCCAGTTAATCCAAGGAGCGCGACCGCATTATGTCACGATACACTCCGATGCCGCCCGACAATTTCGGCGGCCTGCCGGAAGAACATTCAACTTACGAGACGTCACGCGCCGTGATTTTTCCGGTGCCTCTCGAGCGAACAACAACGTACGAATGCGGAACGCGCAACGGACCCGCTGCGATCATCGCCGCAAGCCGGCACATGGAACTATACGACGAGGAATTGCAGCTCGAACCGTACAAGGAAATCGGAATCGCGACTCAGCCGCCGATTGACACGCAAGACGGCACTTTGAGCGAAGTAACCAGCGAACTTTTCACCGCGCAACTGTCACTGCTCGACGATAACAAGTTTCCTGTCGCACTGGGGGGCGAACATGCGTTGACGCCCCCGCTGGTTTCGGCAACTGCAAGAACCCACAAAGATCTGTGCGTCCTGCACATCGGCGCGCACGCGGAAATGCGCGATGAGTATCAGGGGAATCCGGCCAGCCATGCGTGCGCCATGCGGCGCGTGGTTGAAATTTGCCCGGCGGTTCAAGTAGGCGTGCGTGCGCTATCGGAAGCGGAGGCCAAGGCCATCCCGCATTTGCGGACTAAGATTTATTGGGCTAAGGATATCGTGCGCGCCCCGTTGAAGACGTGGATCGCGAAAGTTCTTGAGGATCTAGGGCCACGAGTCTATTTGACGATTAATCTCGATGGATTCGACTCGTCTATCGTCCCTTCGACCGTCGCGCCCGAACCCGGCGGCTTAGATTGGCACCAGGTTACCTCACTCGTGCGCGCAGTTGCGGACCATAAGAAAATCGTCGCGATGGATGTGGCCGAACTCGCGCCGCGACCGGGCTACCACGCCGCGGACTTCCTGGCCGCCAAGCTCGTTTACAAATGCCTCGGGTATATATTTTGCCAGTCTTGATGAAAGGAGATGCAATCATGTCGAGTATCGCCGCGTGGATTGCGGGAGTGCAGCGTCCGATGACGCAACGTGACGTCGTCGTTTACGTGGAGACGCATTCGATATTTTGGTGGCTCCTGATCGGATTGATCGCCGGATGGCTGGCCGGCACCGTGGCTCGTGGACGCGGCTTCGGGTGTGTCGTGGATGTAATCCTCGGACTCATCGGTGCCGTAATCGGCGGATGGATTTTTGAAAGGCTAGGCATCGCTGCGTTTGGATTCTGGGGAAGTCTAGCGGCGGCTACCGTAGGCGCTATCGTGCTCGTGGCGATCGCAAGACTGTTCGCCGGCGGCCGGTCGGATTGACGTCGCCCGGACGGCGGGTTTTGTCCCGTGCTGGATCAGTCCCGAAGAGTTGCGGCCCGACCTCACGTTCTTCCAGTCCCTCGGTATGATACGATTGCAAGTTCCTTGAATATAAAAGAACAGCTATCCCGCCGCGCGAACTGAGCGAGAAAGTCGGAAGAAATTGAGCCAAACATCACTGTGGGCCATTCCGCTGGGCGGACTGGGCGAATTCGGCATGAATATGCTGGCCCTGCGCTTCGGCGACGAAATTATTGTGATCGATGCGGGATTGATGTTCCCCGAGCAGGAATTGCTGGGTGTGGACATCGTAATTCCGGACACCACCTACCTGAAACAAAACAAACGCATGGTCAAGGCCATCGTGCTCACGCACGCGCACGAGGACCACATCGGCTCCCTTCCTTTCATTCTCCCGGATCTGAACGTACCCATTTATGGAACGCAATTTACTCTGGCTATCGTCAAGAAAAAGCTAGAAGAGCACGGCTTGCTCGAAACCGCGAAGTTGAACGAAGTCGCCGCGGGTGACACTACCGTAATAGGCCCTTTTTCGATTGAATATCTGCACGTAACGCACAGCACCGTTGACTGCGTCGCGCTTGCGGTGCGCACGCCGGTCGGCGTGATCATTCACACGGGCGACTTTAAGATCGATCCAACGCCGGTGGACGGGAAACCTTTCGACTTGCACGCCTTCGCGCGCTATGGACAGGCAGGCGTGCTCGCGCTTTTCAGTGACAGCACGAACGTCGAGCGTCCCGGTTTTACTCCGTCCGAACGCGCCGTGATCGTGCGCCTGGAAGAATTATTTCGCGCCGCGCCAAAGAAAGTTGTGGTGTCGTGCTTTTCCAGCTCCGTGCACCGCATTCAACAAGTGATCGATATTGCCCGAATGGTGGGGCGGAAGATCGGATTCGTAGGGCGCAGCATGGTGGACAACGTTGAGATCGCGCATGGACTTGGCAAGCTGCGCATCCCCGATGGCAGTGTCGTTCGGCCGCAGGATATCAAGGGCTATGATCCGCACAAGCTGGTCGTGCTAGCTAGCGGAACGCAGGCGGAACCCCTCTCCGCGCTTTCGCGCATCGCGGTAGATAATCACCGGCTGATGAACATCGCGGAAAACGACACCGTGATTTTGTCCGCTCGAATTGTTCCCGGCAACGAGAAGAATATTTTCCGCATGATCGATCACCTGTTCCGCCGGCGCGTTCTTGTGTATTACGAGGGCGGCCGGTCCGCGCCGATTCACGTCTCAGGCCATGCCAGCCAGGAAGAAATGAAGATCCTGCTGCAACTCGTCAAACCGAAATATTTCATTCCCGTGCACGGCGAGTACCGCCAGCTTTTCCGTCATGCGGCATTAGCGGAGCAACTGGGCGCCGTAGGTTCAGAGATTTTCCTGATCGAAAGCGGCCAGCCCATCGAGTTCACTGCCGATGGCGGCGCGCGCAAACGCGAACCAGTAACGGCCGGCCGTGTCTGCGTGGATTCCGGTTCGCTTGAGGAGATCGAAGATGTAGTGATTCGCGACCGCCGGCACCTGGCCGAAGACGGCGTGGTTGTGCCGATCATTGCCATCGACAAACACACGGGCCGCATGGAGACCGCGCCGGAAATCGTCACACGCGGTTTTTTACCCAACGAAGACGGCGCCGAGCTGCTAGCCAGGGCGCGTGAAGTGATTTTGCGTACCGTGGAACAATCCACCCAGGAAGAGAAAACGGATTGGAACGTGATCAAGGAAAAAATTCGCGCCGACCTGAAGCGCTTCCTCAATAAACAAACTTCCAAACGTCCATTGATCCTGCCGGTGATTCTGGAAGTATAGTCCTCGCTGTGAAATTCACGCTGCGCGATTACAAACCGGAAGATTTCGGCACTTTGTACGAGATCGATCGCGCCTGCTACCCGATGGATATCGCATATTCGAAACG
Source organism: Acidobacteriota bacterium (assembly GCA_003167215.1). Taxonomy (GTDB): domain Bacteria; phylum Acidobacteriota; class Terriglobia; order Acidiferrales; family UBA7541; genus Palsa-295. The sequence continues at coordinate 250,462 of PMTV01000053.1, forward strand.
AGAGCTGCGCGCATATCTCCAGATGCCTGGCGCGGAATGCATCGTGGCGGCAACGGCCGATTCGATAGCGGGATTCTGCATAACCGCGCATCAAAATACGCGTGGCTATATCGTAACCATCGACGTCCTGGAGCAATTTCGAAGAACTGGTGTGGGATCTTCCCTTCTGCGCAAAATGGAACAAAGCCTTGCAGCCAATGCGGTGCGAGAAGTATGGCTTGAGACGGCAACCGACAACGAATCCGCAATTGCCTTCTGGAAGAAGCACGGATATCGTACCTGCGGCACTCGAGCGGGGTATTATCCTGGCGGGCGCGACGCTTTTTCCATGGAGAAAACGATCGCCTCCCCCGCCAAATCAAAAGAGAGCGGATAAACATGCTACTGTGGCAGGCCGTCGTTCTGGCAATCGTACAGGGTTTAACCGAGTTTTTGCCGGTCAGCAGCAGCGCACACCTGATTCTGATTCCTTGGCTGTCCCAGGGCCGCATTCCTGACCCCGGAATGGCTTTCGACGTTGCGCTTCATTTGGGAACGCTTATCGCCGTGGTTCTGTTTTTTTTGCGCGACTGGGTGCGGCTAACTCTGTGCGGGCTCGGATTCCATTACCCTCAGCGCGCTCCGGAACTTCAAGTCGTGCTCAACCGGCGCCTGTTCTGGTACTTAGTCGCGGGAACGATTCCGGGCGCGTTGGTCGGATTTTTCTTCGAACGTACCATTGATGAACACCTTCGCAATCCGGTTCCCATCGCGTGCGCTATGATCCTAATTGCGCTTTTGATGTGGTACGCGGAATACACGAGCCGGCTTGATCGTGCCATCGAGCAGACTTCGTTCAGCGACTCTCTAGCGATCGGATGCGGACAAGCCCTGGCGCTTTTCCCCGGCGTTTCGCGTTCCGGAATCACGATTACGGTGGGACTATTTCGCGGCATGACGCGTGAGGCCGCCGCTCGCTTCTCATTTCTGCTCGCTACCCCTCTGATCGCGGGAGCTGCCGCCAAGGAACTTCCCAAACTCATCAAGGCTCATCACGCCGGAGGCCTCGATTTGCCTATGTCTACATTGGCGATCAGCGTGGCCGTTTCGGCCATCGTTGGCTATGTGGTTATCGCATTCTTTTTGCAGTATCTGCAAACACGCACTTTGAAGATCTTTATTTACTACCGAATCTTGTTTGGTATAGTCGTCTTGTTGCTCGCGTTCCTCCCACTGGGCTTTGCGCGATAGCGCCCGCGCCGCCCGGCTGTTACGCGTGAGCCTTCCCCATTTGTTTGTACCTCGGTTCGCAATTGCGCCCGAGGTGAACTGCGCCGTATAGCGAGATCGAAGGTTGAGCACTTCGAATCGCCCGCGGCCCGGGTTTTCAATGTAAAGGGGAAGCTTGTGCGCATCTTCTCGCCTACCGAAAACAAACGCATCAATGAGCTTGTCGGATTTGTCGGCCTTAGCATCGCTTTTCTTCTCGCGCTGAGCCTGCTGTCCTATTCTCCGCACGACGTGTCGTTTAATGTGTCCGCTCCTCCGCCAGGAGCCGGCCCGGCAAGAAATTGGATCGGGCCGGTCGGAGCGCATATGGCCGATCTGTTCTTCCAATTCTGCGGCTTTAGCGCGTTCTTGTTTCCGGTTGGCATGTTTGCCGTTGCCATGCGTTGGTTTCGCAGCCAATTAATCGAGGCGCCCGCCGCAAAGCTTGTAGGCGCCAGCATGCTGCTGCTTTCTCTTTCGGCCGAGATGACGCTGATACACCTGCCCCAAGTGCGCGGAGTTCTTCCTCCAGGCGGCTTACTCGGGACCGTTCTTGCCGAGGGATTGCGCGCAGCGTTAAATCCGGTCGGGGCCAACTTAGTTTCTGTTGTTCTCATTCTTACTTCATTATTTCTAACCACAAGTTTTTCATTGCGGACTGCGGCACATTGGCTCAGGGCGCCCATGTCCACGGACGGCATGGTGGGGCGATGGATGGCTCGCGTGAGTGAGTGGCGAGAGGAGCGCGAATCGTCGCGCCTGAGAAAGCGCGTTGAGGAAATCAAGATTGCAGGGCGTCCGCCGGTAGCCCCACAGCGAGTCTCGGCGAAAGAGCTACCGCCAACCGCGGATGAGCATGATGGAGGCGAAGATTCGGAAGACGAATCGAAAGACGCCAGGCGGGCATCCGCCGTGATTAAATTTCATGAACTGGAGAAGGCTACTCCGCCAAAGAAAGCCGCGCCCGACCCCAAAATTTCTCGCGGTAGAACGAGCTACAGGCTCCCGCCCTCTTCTTTGCTGCAGATGGCCGAGCGCGGCCAGAAAATGGACGAAACCGAATTGAAGGAATGCGCGCGTGCGATCGAACAAAAGTGCGCCGAATTCGACGTCGCGGGGCGCATTACCCAAATCAATCCCGGCCCCGTCGTTACGACGTTTGAATTGAAGCCCGAAGCAGGCATCAAGTACAGCCGAATTACAGGCCTGGGCGATGATCTGTGCCTGGCGCTGAAAGCTGAATCGATTCTAATCGAGCGTATCCCGGGGAAATCCACCGTCGGCATCGAAGTGCCAAACGTGCATCGCGAAACGATCGCTTTGCGCGACGTGGTGGAATCGCCGGAGTTCAGCCACTCTCCTTCCAAACTCACGCTTCCTTTCGGAAAGGATCTGATTGGCCGAATCCGCGCCGCCGATTTGACGCAAATGCCCCACTTGCTGATCGCCGGCTCAACCGGAACCGGCAAGAGCGTCTTCATCAATTCCCTGCTGATGGGCATGCTGTTTAAAGCCACGCCGGACGAGCTCAAGCTAGTGCTGATCGATCCCAAACAGCTCGAACTCGGCCTATACGCCGACATTCCACACTTGTTCACTCCTGTAGTGACTGACCCGAAAGTCGCCGCGAACGTGATGCGCAATGCCACGCGCGAGATGGAGCGCCGTCTAAAGCTCCTGGCCCAGCGCGGAGTGCGCAACATCGAACAATACAACCGCACGTTCGAGAAGGGCCAATCGCTTTCGCTCTTCGACAACGTGGATGAAGAAGAACACAAGCCGCTTCCCTACCTCGTGATTGTCATTGATGAGTTGGCTGACCTCATGATGGTGGACACGAACGGCGTGGAAGAATCCATCACACGACTGGCGCAGATGGCGCGCGCGGTCGGCATCCATTTGATACTCGCCACTCAGCGGCCGTCGGTGGACGTAATTACCGGATTGATTAAAGCGAACTTCCCCGCTCGTATTTCTTTCCGCGTGGCCAGTAAAGTAGATTCGCGCACGATTCTCGATGCCAACGGTTCGGAATCGCTGCTCGGCAAGGGCGATATGCTGTATCTGCCCGCAGGGTCGTCGAGGCTTCACCGCATTCACGGGCCCTACGTGCACGAGTCGGAAGTCGGCGCGGTCTGCGATTTCTGGCGCGATCAAGCTAAAGCAATTTACAACGAAGAGTTGCTGAAACCGCCGAAGGATGACGCATTCAGCGGAGGTGGCTCCTCCGGAGGAGAGGGGGGTGGAGAAGAAGTTGACGATGACTTGTACCAAGAAGCTGTGCGCGTAGTTTGCGAGATGGGACGCGCATCCACCTCCACTTTGCAACGCCGCCTGCGCGTTGGTTACGGCCGCGCGGCGCGTTTGATTGATTTGATGGAGAAGGACGGAATCGTCGGCCCTCCCGATGGTGCAAAAGCCCGCGAAGTTCTGAAAAAGAAAGACTGGATCAAGGAATTTGACGAGTCCATGAAGTAGAGCCGCGCATTGCGCTTCCCGGCTGCGTTCAACCCAAGCTTCCTTCTGGGTTTGTGCCAGAAAACGCCGTTTTCCCTTTTCAGCGTCGTCCCTTTTCCGTAGAATCGTAAATCGTTCCCGTGCCGAGGTAGCTCATTGGTAGAGCGCGGCCCTGAAAAGGCCGGCGTAGCCAGTCCGATTCTGGCCCTCGGCACATCCCCTACTCCGCACGGATCGCCGACGCGCTATTAATTGCTCCCGTGCTCGTCATATACTTCTCACCTCGGAGCTCTCACCCGCTTCGAAGCCCTCGCGCTGAGGAGTCCCCATGAAACGTTGGGCGAAAATTCTGCTGGCAGTCGTCGGTCATCGCGGCGTTAGTGGCGATCAAGCTCTTCGTAAATGCAAACACATTCCGCCCCGCCATCGAAAAACAACTCACCACCACGCTCGGCCGCGACGTAAAGGTTGGCAACCTGAGCCTCTCGCTTTTCCGAGGCAGCTTGGTGGCCGAAGGTCTCAGCGTTGCCGACGATCCCAGCTTCAGCGCCGAGCCATTTCTCACGGCGAAGGAATTCCGCATCGGCGTCTCGCTGCAGACCTTGATTTTCTCGCGGCAGTTGAATCTGCGCAGCTTTCAGATTGAGTCGCCACAAATCAGGGTGATTCGCGCGGCCAATGGCACGTGGAATTTTTCCAGCCTCGGACTCGTCCGCGCGGCCGCCGGGCCCCCGGGTGGCGCTGACTCCAACGCCGCTCCCGGAAATTCAAGAGGTTCCGCGCCGGACATCGCGGACCTCTCTGTCGGCAGCATCGTCATCGAAGACGGCCACGCCGTGATCGTCGGCCTGCCCGCGCACAGCAAGCCAATCGTGTACGACCGCGTGAACCTTACAGCCAGCGATTTCTCATTCCGCTCGCAGTTCCCAATCGGGCTGGACGCGAACCTGCCCGCCGGCGGCACTGTCCAAGTAACCGGCCACGTCGGCCCGATCACTCGCGACGACCCGGCAAGCAGTCCGGTTGACGTGCAAATCTCTGCGAAGCGCCTCGACCCCGTCGCCGCGGGATTACTCGATCCGAGTGCCGGCCTGTCGTTGCTCGCCGACGCCGATCTGCACGCCACGTCCGACGGGCAAACACTCAACACGAGCGGCACCGTTCGAGTCCAGAATCTCAAACTTGAGCCCGGAGCGACCGCTGCGTCAAAGCCGCTAGAACTCACTTACCGCGGCACGTATCGCCTGAAAGAAAATGCCGGCCAGATTGAAGACGCCAGCGTAAAGATCGGCAACGCCGCCATCCATGTAAACGGAACATATAAGAGCAACGCGCAAGACGCGGAAGATCCTCTGCTGAACTTGAAACTCACCGGGCAAAGTCTGCCGATCGATGAACTCCAGCCGCTGATATCCGCGGCCGCGGTCCGTTTTCCCAACGGCTCGGTGCTGAAGGGCGGGACGCTTTCGATGAACATGGCCATTACTGGCCATGCAAAATCCGTCGTCATCATTGGTCCGATTGCGCTCGACAACGTGAGCCTGGTTGGTTTTGACGTCGGTTCAACAATTCACGGCATCGCGGCGCTGAGCGGCGTGAAAACGGGAGACACCACGAATTTCCAAAAGTTGAGCGTGAACGTTCACATCACGGACGCCGGCGTAGTGGCTGATAACATCGAGGCTGTGATCGAGGGAATGGGCGAGCTTTCCGGTGCCGGCACCATCTCGCCCAGCGATCAACTGGACTTCAATCTCACGGTGAAAAATGCGCCGTCCAAAGGAATCGCCGCCAAAGTCGGCGTGGGCTTGCTCACGACATTAAATGGCTCGGGAAGCGGTTCGGGCAATGGCCCCGGCGTGCCTATACACGTCGCCGGCACGTCCGAGGAACCCTATATCACCGCCGATGTCGGCGGCGCCGTCGGGAAGAAAACCAAATCCATTACATCCATCTTCGGTAAAAAGAAATAACTCGCGCCGTGCGTGTGCGCATGCCGGCTCCTTCTCACTTTCACTTTGCTGGAGAGTAAACCCAGCGGGGCTCAGGCGGAAAGGCGTTGCGTCTTGGTCTATGCATGGGCAACCACTTGATACGGGCGCATCATTTCATTGTCTTCGTGTTCGAGTATATGGCAATGCCAGACGTAGCGCCCGGCATAACCTTCGAAGTGCACGATGATTCGCGTGGCCATACCGGGTTCGGCGCGCACGGTGTCCTTCCATCCCGCCTCCGATGGGTCTGGAGGCACGGGTTCGCCCGTGAATTTCAACTCGCGCTTGCTCATGTAGGAAGAGGTTTCGAAGCGGCGCCTATCTAGAATCTGGAATCGCACTAGATGAAGGTGAATGGGGTGCGAATCGTCGGTGGGATTGATCAGGGTCCAGATCTCGGTCGTGTTCAGCACGGGGGTTTCCGTAATTGGTTGGTGCCAATAAGTGCCATTCAGCAGCATGAGAACTGGCTCGGCGACGCGATTTACATACTGGTCGAGAGAAAGAAGCCGCGTTTTCACTGCTTGAGATTCGGGAATCTTTGGCACGGGGCGCAAGGCTGCCGCCAGCGCACTCGCGTCGTTCACTTTATCGCTCGAAACGCGGAATTGCATTACCACGAACGCGTCGTTATTGAGAATGATCTCCTCGCCGCGATGGCCGCTGAAGTCAACAACGACATCAACTCGTTCGCCCGGCGCAATCATCAATGCCTTGAGCGAAACCGGCGCCGACAGCAAGCCTTGGTCGGTTCCTATCTGGCTAAAAGAAACGCCGTTTGCGAATGATAAACGGTAGAAACGTGCATTCGAACCGTTGAGCACGCGAAGGCGATATTTACGTGGCGCTACATCGAGGTACGGGAATATTTTTCCGTTCACGAGAATAGCGTCGCCGAAAACTTCGGGAACCCACGGAGCGTTCGTTTTGTCCGACACCGGATAAAAGAGCTGGCCTTGAGGAGTAAAGAAACGGTCGGAAATCACCAGCGGAATTTCATATTTTCCGTTCGGCAACTGGAGAGCGTCTTCCGCGTCGTCTCGCACGATGTACACGCCCATCAATCCCGCGAAAATATTAAGGCGGTTAATTCCCATCGCGTGATCGTGATACCACAGCATCGCCGGGTCCTGCTGGTTCGGGTAGTGATACAGGGCCGATTTCCCGGGAACAATCCAATCCTCGGGATAGCCGTCGCTTTCGGGGGGCGCTTTTCCGCCGTGAAGGTGTACCACGGTGCGAACTTCCGGTTGGTCCGCGCCAGCCCCGCCTAGGTTGTGGTCTATGGGTAGAAAATGCTTGTCGGGTAGCTCGTTGGCCCATTCGACCAGAATTTCCTGTCCGCTGCGGACATCGAACGTGGGGCCCGGAAACTGCGAACCGAAACCCCACATCCGCGTGGGCTTCAGGTCGCGATGGACTTTCATTTCGAAGGGCTGCATGGCTTGGTGGTAGTACGGAATCTTTACCGCGGGATCTGCCGGACTTGGCTGGTAGCGATCGGGTTTCGCGATCGGGGGGATCGGGAGAGGGTCGACAAACTTGGCCAGCGTGTTCGGGTCGAGGGTGGAAGCTTTTACCGGCACGGACTGGGCGAGCACAGGCAACTTGTTCATCAGCAACGCCGTGGTGGCCAAACCAGAACGATGAAGGAATTTTCTTCTTGTGATCACGCAGCTCCCTTAAGCTCGGGAAGATAGCACGCATGGAAAACGAAGGCACGTGCGCGGGTTTGCCGCACGTGCCCTCGTCGTCCAGCGTCAACTATCGGTTCGAAGTTTCGTTCGAAGTGGAAGAGAACTCCACTTCCCCGGTTTTATCGTTCAGGATAAACAAGTCATTATCGTCCACCTGTTTGAAATCGAACATTTGAGTGATTGAGTTCGCTATGGTGTCAAACGAACCGTTTCCGATGCGCTGCCCGTCGAGCCAATTGTCCTCGATGAATCGAATCGTGGAACTCTGGTCGGTCATCGAGTGGTCCACGAAATTGCGGCGTGCCCACGGTGAAATCACCATATAAGGCAGGCGCGGACCATATCCGCAGCGGCCTTGCGCGTGCAACGTTGAGGGGTTGATGCCGGGCAGTGCGGTCTTGCCAGTTCCGCACGACGGTGTTCCGTCGTTCAGAACATCAACACCGGGCACGGCGGACGAGTTAATGAGTTGGCCAAGCTGATGATCGTACCAACCGTCAGAATCGTCGTAGTTGATGATGACGGCGGTGCTGGACCATTCCGGCTGGCCTTGCAGGAAGTTGATTGTGTCGACGATAAACTTCTGCTCGTCCAGCGGATCGGAGTAGCCTGCGTGGCCGTCCTGGAATCCCGGCGCCTTCAAGAAACTTACTGCGGGAAAGTTACCGGCTTGAACCGCGGCGAAGAAATCCAGAACGTCATACTGATGATTGGCACCATCGCCCTCTTTGCCGATGAGTTTCACCGAACTCGGCCGGGCGTGGGTGGGGTTGGCAGTGGACACGTAGTATTGAAACGGCTGATGGTGCGGGATGTAATCATCCTTCTTCACCAAAGTTACGGCGGAAGTTGTCGACCTGTTGCACCCGGTGCTCCCATTTGCATTCACGATGCCGAGGCTAAAACCTCCACTGAAGAAACCCCAGCTCACACCGGCTGCGTTCAGCAGATCGCCGATGTTCTTTCCACCCATTTGGATATTTTCGCCGGTCGTGGTCGAGCAAACATCGCCCACGGGATCAGAGTCGTTAGCATCCGTGAAGCCGCCATTTCCGTCAGGGACGATCGCTCCGCTGCCGTTCAGGCTCTGGATGACGCCATTAGTTTGACCAGAGATCAGGTTGAGAGCGCCGGGAGTGGAAGGGCCAAAATTGGTACCGTAGGAGTTGTCACTCATTGAGTAGTGCTGCGCGTAGTTCCACAACGCGGTGACGGTGTTTCCATCGAAGTAGCTCATCACGACACCAGTTGTGTCCGCTATCGGGGGCGCGCCAGGAGGCGGGCCTGCGGTCCCAGTGTTGAGTGGAAAGAGATCCATCAAGCCGCCGTCAAAGGCCTGTTGCTCCGGCGTATAATTGTGATCCTGGTCGTTCGTTGCAGCGCCAGCGGGGCCCAAACGGAAAGGGTTGGTGGCACCGCCAAGATTCAGCGGGTTCAAGTTGGGGTTATTGGTGAGGAGCGCGTTGTTTAATCCATTGATCGTCGGGGTTCCCGCTGAGGCCTTAAAATGCGGTTCCCCAGAGGGGTTCGTCGCAACCGGATAGGTCCCGAAGTAGTGGTCGAAAGAAACATTTTCCTGGAAAATGATGACCAGGTGCTTGATTGGGGTAGCTGCCTTGGCGCTGCTCGGTGGTGGTGGAGCAGCTCCTAACATTCCCGGATTCAGCATCATTCCGGCTAGTAACATCGCGAAAACTCTACGCATATCTTCAATCCTCCATTGGCTTCGTGGCTTGTCGGCTGCCCCGTACAGCCGGCACGAGCGAAGGAAGGCTAGTCGCAGGAAGTTACAGCGTTGTGAACCTGCAATGATGTCATGGTGAACTTGCAGGATGCCTCGCCTTGCTGATGGAAATGTGTCAATTCTAGAACCGGTTAGAATTGTTATTGGTGATTGTTTTGTGCGAGTTACGGCGATTTCTGTTTGTGAGTCAGAACCGGTTAGAAATGCAATGAAAGCCTCGACGCACGCTCGGGCTGTGTTCAAGTTTTTGGTTTTGCAGAATTTGATTTTTTGGCGATTTGAGCTGATCGGCGTTGTTTGTTTTCCGTGAGTTACGAGGTGTTCTACTTCCTGAGTTTGGCGATTTGATTTGGCCCGATTGTTGAAGAACAGGGAGCAAAGACTCGAGGCGAGCGGCGTTTTTTGAGGCGTGTGGTGAACGGCTGCGGAGTCGCACACCCTGCACCGGTTGCGGCCTGGCGACGGCACTCGTGATGCGGTGAGAGCGCGTGGTCCTGGGCCCGTCCGAAAACGAGGTTCGGCGCGGTTCAAAGCTGAACATTCCATCCCGCTCCTTCCGTCGCAAGCCACCGCCAACACGCTCCTTAAACTACTGCTCATCTCAGCCGCCTCGGCGAGAAGGCGCAGCTCTGCCCTTCGCCCCTTTTCCAGGGCGCAAACAACATTACTAAGTTATATTTGAGGTAAGTACCCTTATATCATACTTTTATGGTGATGTCAAGGGATCGTCTGTGTGAGCAAATGGTGGCCCGACGGGTTCTCTTCACCTTTTGGGAACGAGATGCAGTGACACCCCTTCAAATACCCGAATTTTGTCATCGATGCCTGATGGTCGTCTATGGGGCGATGGCCAGCCAGACGAACATGCCATGGCACTTTCCGGGTAGGATTTAATAATGATGAGCATGCGTTACCAAACCGATGACCGAGCCAATCAGCACGAGCCAGGCGGAGTTAAATCTAAACCTCAACAGAACGAACAATGACGCAATGGCTAAAACCACGGTAACAACGTCCATGATGGATGCTCGACCGAGCTGCCAAGTCACCACTGCCATCAAGGCGAGAGATGCGACGTTAACGCCATCAAGAATAGCGCCCGCAATCTTGGATTTTCGAATGCGTGGCACCAGCGGGCCGCTGACTGCTACCAAGATGAATGCAGGGACGAAGATACCTATGGTAGCGAGCACGGCACCTCGGATTCCTCCCAGGATGAACCCAATAAACGTAGCGGTGGTAAAAACCGGCCCTGGCGTAACTTGACCGACAGCAACAGCATCTACGAGCTGGGCGTCCGTTAGCCAGCCTCGATTTGAAACTAAATCCGCACGCAGGAAAGCGAGCAGAACGTAGCCACTGCCGAAAACGATTGCCCCGATCTTCAAGAAAATCAGAAATAGCGAACTTAGACTGAAGGTTGTTGCCGTCGCCAGGGCGGCGCTGCTAATCGTCAGAGACGGAAGCGCAGAGAGCGATAGACGCTGAGCTCTCAGATGAGGCAGGCACGCTAGTCCGCCGGCCAGCAAAAGCAAGAGAAGGGGATGCAAAGCGAAAACAGATAGCAGGACAGAAAGCACCGCAACAAATCCAAGGTAAGTTGTCTTTATCGCGGTTCGTCCAAGACCCCAGAGCGCCTGAAGAATAACGGCGATGACGACCGGCTTGACTCCGTAGAGAATCGCAGGAACCTCAGGGAGCTTTCCGAAATGCACGTACGCCCAGGCGAGCCCACCTACCATGCATGCTGCCGGAAGAATAAAACAGATTCCCGCTACAAGCAGCCCCGGCCAACCTCCAAGCAAATAGCCGATGTGAATTGCTAATTCGCTGGAACTCGGTCCTGGAATCAGGTTGCTTGCGCCAAGCAGGTCGAGAAACTTTTCGCGTGAAAGCCATTTGCGGCGGCGAACGAGTTCGTCCTCCATGATAGCGATGTGGGCCGCTGGGCCGCCGAAAGCTGTTGTGCCCAAGCGCAGAAAAAATCCAGCGAGTTCACGGAGTGAAACTTTATTTGCGGACGACACCGAATCCGCATTTAAGGGAACTTCAGCTTCAGCCATTCTTGTGGTCCGGTTTCAGAGCCGGCTCCGGTTGGTTCTTTGGTCTCCTAGACATAATCGAACAGTGTCATGAAACCAAGTCCATGTGAAGTTGCTGGTGGCAATGGAACAACGTTAGCCCGGGATTGTCAGCGACAAAATCCACTTCGGCTTCCTGGTAGCCTCCCAGCATGAAGACATCTTTTAACACAAGGCATCCGGTGAGTGGCGGCGGTGTAGAGAGCTGCTTGTCGTGATTTCCACTTGTTATTTCGCCTAAATTTTCCTCGAGGAGGAGCTGCAAATCACCGCTCGACTGCACGTCAATGAAATCCGTTCTTGAGTGGTTGCCCTGAAAGCATCGCGTCTCCTGCGGTTGTCTTTTTCTCATCTTTTCCCCATGTCCAATAGAGGCCAAGATAAGCGTAGTTCTCCGTGAACCCAGCGATAGAGTGCCCGTACGCGAAAAGGAATTGAAGACCGGGATATTTAAAGTGGTAATAGCCGCCCGCATCAATCAGAGTCGAAGATCGTATTTGAGGAGTAGCGAAACCTTCGCGCGCGTGGGAGAAGACCTCCACTCCCAATTCCAGCTTTTTGTTGACTTCCCGCTTGACGAGAAATCCGCCGTATAGAAAATTGCGATACTGAACTTGTGGGACGATTGTGTATCCCATGCCACCGTCAAAGGTCCAGGGGCCTTCGTCTTTCTCCACCCAAAGAGGAAGTTTGTACCAAACTTTTCCAACGCCAAGTCCTCGCGCGAAATTTCCGGTGGGAATCTCGAACATTGTGAAGGTACCGATCTGCGGACGGTACTTTGTTTGCTTTATGAAGCCGAACTTCACACCCAGCTCCATGTCGGTGAGGCCATACGCGCTGGAACCTATTCCGCCGGGAGCATAGATAGGGTTATTCGTCGGGAACGCTCCGCCGAAAGGCAAAATCGCGTGGAGCTGGATTCTGGGAAGCGCGCCCCAATTGAACTCAAATGCGGGGCCGATAGGGTCGTATTCAGCCGGAGTTCCATCCACGCCGCCGAAAATATAAGCCTCGTAATGCCCTCGGTCTACCGGCGTCGGATCGTCAGTCTGAAATGGAGGCCCTTGCGCCCACAGCGTGGGAACGGCCAGCATAAAGAGGAGGAACAGCGTTAGTTTTGAGCAATCGCTGATGACCGTCATCGACTCTCTTGCTCTCCCACAAAGATCATGATGTACCCTCTGAAGGGCCCGACCGGCCCATGACCGCTCATTGGGGCGTTCCCGATCCGACAGCGATCACACGAGGAATCATGCGAAGGAAGGAGTTTCTCATTGAGATCTTCTTAAATCGCGGTTGGGCCCTCGGCGCGCGTCGAGCGACCACGCGCCGCCGCCCACTGAAATCAAGAAGAGCAGTGAGCATAACATCGCGAAATCGACGCGGGCATCGCTCACCATATACCAGAAGCCCTGATTGGCCCGAAATAGTTCGGGAATCTTTGTCGTCGCGATTGCGGTTGTGATCACAAACAGGGGCGGAACCGCAGCTGCTCGCGTCCAGAGCCCAAGCAGTACCAGCAAGCCGCACGCAATCTCGAAAGTTCCCACAAAATGCGCTGTGAAATAGGGGTGTGAAAACCCAATCCTAGTGAAGCGGACGACACCCATATTGGGATCGATGTACTTCAGAATGCCCTGCGTAAAAAAGATCAGCCCCACAGCCAGCCGAACGAGCACGATGGTGGCAGGGGCAGTCGTCGGCTTGAAGAAGAACCGGACGAGCGAGTTCATTTGTGTTGATCATCCTTTTCCGAACGGAGCCGCCCGTTCACACCGGGAGCCAACATAATCCCCATTATGCGCTTGCGGCGGCACGGCGAGGAATGCATAAATTCTATCGCGCCGCGTTAGCGGATTGACTTGTCGCCTGCGAGTTTGTAGGGGAGCGAGTTACCGGCCTTTTTGGAGCGCAAATGGTTCACTCGCTACTCGGGTTTTTAGTTCACAACTCGGGGCCTCAATTCAGTTTTTCTGGTGGCGCTGCTACTGAATTTATCCTGGTCCGCTGGCTTCATTTCGTAGCTGGCATCATTTGGATCGGGCTGCAACTCGATGCGTCCGTACGGGCTAAAATCTATCCGGCGCTAATGCCTCGCGCCATGGGGTGGTTCGCTACGCGTCAGAGACCCCAACATGCTATCTGGTTGATGCCGGCACAGACTTCAGGTAGGCGATTATGGCGACGGCGTCCTCGTGATTGAGGTGATAGATGTGCATGGGGGGACGGATGACTTCGCCGTTTGGGCCTCGGCCGTTTTCGAGGATTGCCTCGCCGTCGGAATCGGTGTAAGCGGCAAAGCCGGCTAGCGGAGGCGCTTGTTGGGCCCAATTGTGATCCGGATGGACGGGCACGATCCACACCGGGGCTCCTTGCAATGCGCGAGAGTTGTCGAGATTGCCTTGGGCGTCGCGAGGCGTGTGGCATTCCGAACATCTCGCGACTTCCTCAACCAGATATTTTCCGCGTTTCACCTGAGACTGGCCGGATGACGACGAGGAATTGGGCGCAGTCTGCTTGGAGGTTTGGGTCGAAGCGAAGACTGCCGCAGCGAACAAGACGAGCGCGAAGGCGCACAAACTAAAAGAAGTTTTCATTTGATTTTAGTAGCACACCTTTGCGGCACGCGTCCAGCAAATGATTGGGCGGCAATAATTGCGGGCTCCCTGAATCTAAATGTCTTTCGTGCGCGACAATTACGGCAGGACAGAAAGCGCTTTGAAGATGCGATCACCGAAGGACGACCCAGACGCCGGCTGACCTTTCGGGTCCCGCACGTTGGACTCTACAAAAGGTCCGCCCTTGTCGAGGACCAAACGGTCGCCCCAGCCGATAAGACCGAACAGGCGAATCAGGTCCTGCGTGGGCTTCGAAATCGGAACGATGTAGGTGGGCAGCAAGGAATATTGGACGCGCTTGACCACGGTGGGCGCCAATCGCCGCATAGCGTTGTGCAATTCGCCGGGATTCTCGATGGGACATTCGACCGCGTGAATCAGAAAGAAGCCGCGCTGGCGGAAGTCATTGAGAGAGCGCAGTTCGTCGATCTGCGAACTCACGGGGCCGCTGCATTTCACCAATTCTTCAAAATAGACGCGAGCGGCCACCGAACGAGTGGAGTGATCCGGGGCGGGGCGATAAAAATAATCGCCATCCAGCGCGGGCGGAGCGGCATTTAACAGCAGCGTTTTGATCTGAATGGGACGAAAGCGCGCGGCGAGGTCGAGCCGCTCTTTGCGGCGGAGAACATGCGCATCGTCAACGCGAGCCCCGCAACCTTCGCAAATAGGCATCCGATACCTTTTCCTACGCCGTCGCCTGCTGGGGTCTAGCCGAAAGAGGATGCCATGCGTCCCGCAGCAGCGCAAGTGCGCGCCGTTCGCGCGCGGATAAGTACAAACCGCAACTTACCGTTGGGGATCGATGAATTGATCGAAATAAATCCACAGGACGCGTCCTAACCGCGTTACGGTTGGAACGGCCGGAAGGAATATCAAAATCGCTACGACGCAGAGTTTTTCAAAAGACCAGTGCGTAAGGCTCCACAGGAGAGCCGCGATCGCGGTGGTGATCACCATTGCTAAAGCATAGTCCACGATCATGGCTCCCAGAAAATAGCCTTCTTCACGCTCAAACCAGAGACGGCAAACCGCGCATTGATCGTTCATTTTCGGAAAGCCGCGAAAAACGGAAGACGGATAAATTCTCCCCACGCGGCACCGCGGGCAAGTTTGCCGCAGCATGTCCAGCAGCACCGGAGCCTTGGCTTTATCGGACATTCGCCATTCACCTAGATTTGTTGCATTTTGCGATCAGCGTGGCTTCTGCTGGGCGCGCGTCAGTGCTGAATTGTAAAGAGACGCGACCTCATGTGCGATTTTGTCGGGCTGAGAATGGTCGGAATCGAGATTAGTCAGCACGATGACGGTCAACCTGTCGTCCACATAGCGCGAGATTTGCGTGGTGAAACCCTGCCAAGCTCCCCCGTGCTCGATCAGCTTGTGGCCATTCACTTGGGTCACTCTCCATCCGAATCCGTAGGGGTATAGTTTTCCGGAGTTGAGTCTCACGGGCGACCACATCTGATCCAGATTTGCTTTCTTTAGTAGTTTTTCGGTGTAAAGCGCGGCGTCCCACTTTGCCATGTCGACAATATTTGTATAAAGCGCGCCGTCTGCGGTGGTATTCAGCGATGGCGAAACCCATTCCTGATTCTTGATTTCTCCCTTAACCAGGCGATAGCCGGAGGCGCGATTGGGAATAATGTCAGCCTCACTGATGATTCGCGTGGACGTCATTCCCAAAGGACGAAAGATTCGCTCCTGCAGCACGTCGCCATAAAACTGCCCGGTTACTCTATGTATGAGAATCCCCAGCAGGAGGTAGCCCGTGTTGCTATAGCTCGATTTTGAGCCCGGAGGAAAAGCGAGCGGCAGCGACGCGAATTTCTGAAAGAGTTCGGCCTCTGTGTAGTCCTTGCGGAGGTCGATGAAGGCGGCATCTTTTTTCGTGAGCGAATCGGACTCGTAATCGGGGATGCCCGAGGTATGGGTCAGGAGATTACGCACGGTGATGGTGTTCCACGCCGCGGGCGCACCGGCGAAGTATTTATCGATCGGGTCGTCGAGGCGGATCTTGCCGTCTTCGACCAGCATCATTATGGCCGTGGCAGTGAACTGTTTCCCCACAGAGCCGGTCTGAAAAATTGTTTCCGGTTTCACCGGGACGTCAAGCTCGACGTTCGCCATGCCGTAACCCTGAGCCTTAATCATCTGCCCGTCGCGCACGATGCCAAGCGCGAGACCCGGAATTTTCTCAGCGCGCATTTCGGCAGCGATGTAGGCGTCAACTTTCCCTGTGATTTCGGCAGCGTTCGCCGCCGGCGTTTGATTCCGCGAAGCAAGCGGCGCCGCAATCGCGACGACGGCGAAGATGCCTACCAGTGAGCACGACGCCACCTTGATTCCGATTGCAGCTTTCAATTTTGTTTTGCTCCTTAAAACAGGCGCTACGGCGCGGATTGAATGGGCAGTCCAAACGGTGCGAGGGCTTCGCGGACTACGCTAGTTTCGCCGACGGCTACTATCGCGGCGCGAGATGCCGGAAAATATTTCCTAGCTGCGGAGTCCACGTCGTCGGCTGTGGTCGCCGCGACCTTCTTTCCGTAGATGCCGATTTCTTCCGGAGGCAGACTTTTCACCCAAAGAGCGGCCAGTGCGCCTGCGACAGAAGCCCGGCTTTGCAGGCTAATGGCTTGGATACCGACAAGGAAGCGCTTGGCTTGACTGAGCTCATCGGGCGTGGGGCTGGTGGTGACGAGGCGATTGAGCTCGTAGGTGATTTCGTTAACGGTAGCAGCAGTGACCGCGTTGCGAATGTCGGCGTGACTTACGACAGCGCCAGCGGCACGATAAGTATTCACAGATGTGTGGGGCGAATAGGTGTAACCCTTTTCCTCGCGAATATTCGACGTGAGGCGCGAGCCAAAAGTGCCGCCGTAAATGGCATTGGCAACCACGGCGGATTCGAAATCCGGATCGCCGCGCAAGGGACCCGGGGCGGCAAACTCGATGGTTGTTTGGACCGAGCCGGGGCGTTCGACGACGAATACAGCGTGAGGCGGATCGGGAGTGAAACGCGGAGTCTCGGCGATGGGAGATTCCGCCGGGGACTTCCAGGCTCCGAAATTCGATTTGACCAGCTCGAGCATTTTCTCATTCTGAAAATCACCGACGGCGATGAAGACCGCCTGGTCCGGGCGAAAGCGCTGCGCGTATATCTTGCGTAAATCGGCGGAAGTGGACGCAGCGATGGATTCCTTCGTGGGAGAAATGACGTGATAGGGATTTTTCCCGAAGAGAACGTTGGCCACGGCGCGAGAGGCGAGAAAGCCGGGATCAGCTTCCTGCTGTTGGAGACTGTCCGCAAGATTGCTCTTGGCAAGCGCGACTTCGTCGTCCGGAAATGATGCGTTCTGGAGAATGTCCGCGAGCACAGCCATAGCAGGCTCGGCTTTGGCCGCGAGAACCGTGGTGGAAACTTCTATGGAATCTTTTTCGGCATTGGCGCTGAGGTCACCGCCGGCGCCCTGAAAATCTTCGGCAATCTTCTTTGCATTTCGCGACTTGGTTCCCTGGTCGATGGTATTGGAGAGCAATTCAGAAATTCCAGGGCGATCGGTTGGGTCGGCGGCAAGACCTCCGCGCACCGAAACACTGTAAGACAGCGTCGGGAAACCGGGTTTGGAGACGAGCCATACGGTGAGGCCGTTATCGAGCTTGGCGATTTTTACGGAAGGAGCTTGCAGCGGCTTTTCCGGCCCGTAAGGGGGGAGATCTTTCGGCAACGGCGTCTGCTGTTTCTGCGCGAAGGCACACGACCCGAACAACATTACGATGCCAACCAGTTTCAGGAATCTCACTGTGCGCCTCCGGGCTTTCCCGCGCCGGGATTGGCGGGCGCAGGAACTCGATTGATAATCGTACGGTTCGTGCTGACGAGGTACTTGGTTGCAAAGGCGCGCACTTGATCGGGCGTAACTTTCGCGAGGTCGCTAGGAGCGGTGAAGACGCTATCGAAACTCCCGGTAAAGAGAACCGCGTGAGAGAGGGCGGATGCGCGGTTTATGGGAATTTCAAGCTGGGCGTATAGATCCGCGCGCATCTTTGCGACGATGCGATCCAATTCATCCTGGCTGGGGCCTTTAGCGGCAAGGTCTTTGACGGTGGCATCGTAGGCAGCGAGGACCTGGTCTTCGGTTACGTTTGGCGGATAGACGATGAAGGAGGTCATGAGCGTGGGACCGTTATATTCAAATGGATTGCCGAGCGGCCAGTTCAGGCCGCCGTTCACGGAAAGCGCAACCTTTTTGTCTTTCACCAAAACTTGGTAGAGGAGCGACGCTCGGCCGTTGTGGAGAAGTTCGCCGGTGACGGCGCCGGCCAGGGCATCCGGTGAACGTGCCGGAGGCATGCGATAACCGATCGCGAGGGCCGGAACTCTGGCGAGTTTATCGGTCTCTGTTTCGCGGCGTTCGGCGGTTTGAGGCTTCTCTTCCACGTTCGGGCGCGGAGGGGTGGAACGCGAGGGAATTCCGGCAAAATATTTTTCTACCTTTTCAAAGACTTCGCTGGGCGTGAAATCGCCGACGATGGCCAGCACGGCATTATTCGGCGCGTAGTATTGTTCGTAAAACTTCTGAACGTCTTCAATTTTGGCGGAGTCGAGATCTTTGAAATCGCCGTAAAAATTGTGCGCGTTGGGATAGGTGTCGAAGGCTTTTCCGGGAAGGTCGATGGCGAAGAAAAGGCCATAGGGCTGATTCATCACGTTTACGCGAACTTCCTCTTCCACCACGTTTCGCTGATTTTCGAGATTCTTGGGCGAAAAATCGAGCGTCTTCATGCGGTCGGCTTCGAGCCAGAGCAATGCATCCAGAGCAGGCAGAGGAGCGGTCTCAATGTATTCGGTAAAATCGTAGCGCGTATCGCCGTTGAGAGCGCCGCCGCCGCTTTCAGTTACGCGGTCAAAGATGCCCTTGGGCGCGACCGGCGTGCCTTCGAACATCATGTGCTCGAAGAGATGCGCGAAACCTGTCCGGCCTTCCGGCTCGAGGCGAAATCCGATGCCGTAGCTGACGCAAATTCCGAAAGTAGGCGCGGAATGATCTTCGGAAACCACCACGGTCAAGCCGTTCGGCAGCTTTTTCATCGTAGTGGCCGCTTTCCACTCCTGAGCCTGCGCGGGAAGCGTCACGAGCAATACGGCACACAACGCGAACAAGAGAAACGAACGTTTCATAATCTTTGCCTTTCCTTTTTTGAGACGCCGCAGTAGCGGTGGGTTCGCGATAAACTGCGAAGTTGAAGGGTATAGCACATTGCGCCGCGAAATTCGAGGGTGCTGGTGGAAGCAAAGTCTCGGAGAGCCTTTCCAAATCGGGAAACGCACATTTGCGCCAGGCGAGCGCCTGCAAAAGCTTTCATTGCGGGCACGGACTTAGAATGATTAGAATCCGTCGCCGGCCCGGTAGGGAATGTACGGACGGGTGTCGAGATGCTCGTGAGAAAACAATGATGCGATTCAACGTGAGTTTAGTTCGAAGGATCTTGCAGCGAGCGCTTTTATTCTTCGTGATTGCGCCGACGCCCCTGCTGGCGCAAGCACCGCTGGGAGTTAAATGGGAGGAACTGACGGCTGCCGACTTTGCGAACGCCATCCAACAATCGGAAGGGACGTGCATTCTGCCCATTGGAATTCTTGAGAAGCACGGACCGCATTTGCCGCTCGGCACCGATTTGATCAACGTGAGATACGTTTCCGTGAGCGCAGCGAGGCAGGAATATGCTGTCGTCTTCCCGGAATATTATTTCGGACAGATTTTTGAAGCGAAGCACGAGCCTGGCACAATCGCTTACAGCGCGAAGATGCAAATGGAACTCTTGCAGGAAACAACGGATGAGATGGCGCGAAACGGCTGCAAGAAAATCGTGATCGCCAACGGCCACGGCGGCAATGAGAATCTGCTTCCGTACTTTGCCCAAACGCAACTTGCCTCGCCGCATGATTACGTGGTTTACATCATGCCGCTCCCGGAACATTTGGACCAACCGGGGAGGCCGTCCGTGAAGGACCCTGCCGACATGCATGCGGGGGAAACGGAAACGTCGCATGTGATGGTTTCGCGGCCGGATTTAGTTCACATGGATCGAGCAAAAGATGAATCCGGTGCGGACCAGAAACGGCTGAACTTGCCAGACACGCTATACACGGCGATTTGGTGGTATGCGCGTTTTCCAAATCACTATTCGGGAGAGGGCGCAGCCGCGACGAAAGAGCTTGGCGAGTTCGACATGAAGGAATGGACGAACGAGCTCGTGACGGCGCTACGCGCAGTGAAGGCGGATAGCGAGAGTCTGAAGCTGCAGAATGAATTTTTCGAGAAAGCGCGGCATCCGCTTGAGACTAAGTAGCGATGCACCGCGGCGAACGCTAGCGGGCGGGGTGAAGTTGAGGGCGACTGGAGGATGGAACGGCGTGGATGTCGAGAAGCCGCTGCGAGCGGACGGCGCGATGGCGCGCGAGAAGATGTTTCTGCGCGCGGCGTCCCCACGAGCGGACAAAATAATAATTCAGCGCGCCTCCGAAACCGGCGCTGAGAACCGGGATCAGCCTGCCGGACCATTTCTCTGCGACTTCCGCGCCTACTTTCACGGCGATGCGGTCGATGATTCGCGGGACGAGGCGTTCGATGGCCTGCTTTTCGACGAAATCGCGGCCCAGATCGAGTCCTGCTGCGCTGGCGGCGGCCATCCATAGCTCACCGACTTCGTCATCGGTAGTGTACTCGAATCCGTGAACCAAACTTAATTTCTGCAGCATGCGAATGGTGATGGCCGAAAGAATTCCCGCGTCGGGAACGATGGTGAGCATGCCGCCCATTCCCAAACCCATGCCTTCGAGCGCCGCGGTCTTCATGGAAGACTTGATAATGCGGTTGGCAATCGGAGTGACTACTTCCTCGCCAAGATAAAACATGTCGCGCCAAGCGGTGATCGGCAGCTTGTGCTTGCGCGTTACCTGCTTTAAAAATTTTTGCGGATCAACCTGAACGGTTTCGTAGGCCCGGCGGAATCCGGAGCGCGTGGCGGATTGCATCAGCCGGGAGAGCGCAGACGATGCTTTTGTTTTTCGTGGCATGGTAGTTGGATGCGGCGAGCCGCCAGGAAGTGACGGACGGCTCTACTACCCTAAGATTAGCAGGTTTGAGGGTGGCGGCACAAAATCCCGTGGCGAGATGTGCGGGCGCTATAACACAGCGCCCACACCATCTCTGTTCGACGGATTACCAGAGGAATTTGGCCCCCAGCTGGATATGGCGGGAGCCGCCGCTTCCTAGAACCGGATTCGAAGCGGCGATGTCGGGAGTGAACTGGGCTAATCCTGCGTTACTGCTACAGTCCGTGGCGCTATTGCAGAAGCCGTCGGCCAGTTCCCCATCAATACCCGCGAAATTGGGGTGGTTCAGGATGTTGAAAAACTCGGCGCGAAGCTGAAGCGTGACGCGATCGCCGAGCTTGGTGTTCTTGCTGATGGAGAAATCCCAGTTGGTGAAATCCGGGCCGCGAAAAATGTTGCGTCCCATGTTGCCAAAGGTTCCATCGGCAGGAGGTGTCAGTACGGTTTTGCCCGAGATGTAGCAGCCTCCGAAGAAGGTGAGCTGGGCTTGCTCCGCGGGGTTCGGGCCAGCGGCGGCGATACACCGCGGATCAGTGGCAATCACGAACGGAATCGCATTCGTGGTGGACCAATGAATGTTGTTTGGGCTGCCGGTGATATTCCAACGATCGTTGAATTCGCCGGTAAAGCTGAAGTCGTCATCGAAATCGTTGAGGCTGTAGGGCATGCCGCTTTCGAGAATTACGATTGAGTTCAGTTGCCAACCTTTCAGGAGTTGCGCGAAACCTTCGCGACCCGGAATTGCGTAGGTAAGAGCGAACGTGAAACGATGGCGCGTATCGAAGTCGCTGTTGCCGCGTTCGGCTCGAACGTCAAGACTGTTTTGGGCGCTGAAATGGCGGTTGCTCGTTGCTTCATCGATTGCGTGCGCAAAGGTGTAGCCCGCTACGATGTTGAGGCCCTTCCAGCTATGAGTTTTGTAGGTTGCTTGCAAGCCGTCATAGCTCGAGCTCTCGGCATTTCCGAATTCGGTGGTTTCGCCTAGAAATGGATACTTGTTAAAGAAGGGCCGATTTTCCTGCTCGCATCCCGCCGCGTTGTCAAAAACTGCGTCACAGGCAGCGGCCGCCGTTGGATTTGGCTGGTTGATGTCGAGCAGGCTGAAAAGTTTTACACCGCGCTGTCCGACATAACCCACTTGGAGCGAAGACCAATTCCCAATCGCTCGCTGCACATTGAAATTCCAGAAAATCGTGTAGGGCGTGTCGAGATGATTTCTGACGGACGTAATGCTGCACGGTTCCAGCGCCGAACAACTAGTTCCTTGTCCCAGGAACGGGAAGACTTGCGCAGGCGGAGGTTCCCAGTTCAACTGGCTACCAGAAGGAAATACCACCGCGGCGAAGATCGATCCGCCACCGGGTGTAACGCCCGTGGCTCCGGTGGGAATCGCGTTGAGACCGATGCCACCGCCGGCTGTCTGGCCGATGAAGTCGGAAATGGGGGCAGTTTCGTAAATGATTCCGGCGCCAGAACGAAAAACGGTCTTCCCGGTTCCCCAGGGGTCCCACGCAACGCCAAGGCGGGGAGCAAAGTTGTCGTGTTGTACGTGATAGGGCTGCGAGATCTGCTGGCCCACCTGAGCAAAACCGATGTTGGGCTCGAAGTTGGCGAGCAGATCGTTCTTCGCATGAATCACGCCTGAAAGGTCGTAACGAAGCCCGGCCGTGATCGTCAAGCGGGAGTTAAAGCGGAACTCATCGGCTAGGTATGCGCCAAAGGCGTTCTGGGTAATTATGCGGCGAGTGTCTCCGACGAGCACTTCTCCATTTTCGGGTCCGCAGGGATCTTCCTGGCAACCGAGGTCGGTGGTTCCGTTCCCGAGGTCAACCGATCCGGCCTGCAGGAAATCCTGAAGGGTGGGAAAGAAAATTTCGCCTTTCGCATGGCGGTTGCGAGTGTTGTCAACGGCTCCATGACGGAGCTCGACGCCAAAATGCAGATTGTGACGGCCCTTCAAATATCCGACGGAATCGGTGAGCTGATACGTTTCCGTGGGCGTTGTGAACAGAGGATATCCGTTGCCGCCGCCAAGTTGAAAGAAAGGGCCGACGTCAATCTCCGGCAGACCAAAATTCAGCGGGTTGGTGACTCCTGTATTTATGCCATAGGTCAACGGATTGACGTTGTGGTCGGCGGAAACAATCTGTTGCGAAATGCGGTTGTATCCAAAACGCGCTTCGTTCACCCAACTGCTGTTTGGGGTGTAAGCCCAATTGCCTCCCACGATCTGAGGGCGCGACAACGCCTGCGACAAGAATTGCGGCAAAAGATAATCGCCGTCTTCCTCCGTTTGCGTGCTGTCGGCAAAGAAATAGCGCGCGGTAAATGTGTTCTTTGCCGAAAAGTGGTAATCAACCTTGACGAGCACATTGTCCGCGCGGTTTCGATTCGCGAGATCCTGGAAGAGCAGACCGGGGCCGGCCGCACCAGTATTGGAAGGGTAGAGTTTCGAAAGTGCCAGGCTTAATTGATTGATGGCGCAGCCGGGAAGCGCGGTGCAGTTGGATATGACGTCCGGAATGCTGTTGGTGAGATCTCCGCCGAGAGGGACAGTGTTTGGACTGTCAGCGAGAATTGGATTACCGACAATGTCTCGGACGCCTTCATAAGCTGCGAAGAAAAATAATTTGTCTTTCACGATGGGTCCGCCGGCGGAGCCGCCAAACTGATGGAGAATCAACGGTGCGAGAGGATTGCCGACGGTATCGAAAAAGTTTCGCGCGTCGGCCGCGTTGTTGCGAGCGAAGTAGTAGGCCGAACCGTGGAACTGGTCGGTTCCGGACTTCAAACCGATATTGACCACCGCTCCCGGCTTCCAGCCGTATTCCGCAGTCGGGTGCTCTTGCGTGCTGAATTCCTGAATGGCGTCGATGGGCAGGAGGCTCGCGGGGGTGCCGCTGACGCCTTCTTCGTTGAGCACGGAGGTTCCGTAATAGAGGTCGTTGTCATCGGTACCATCGACAATGTAATTGTTGTCTTCCGGGCGCGCGCCGTTGGAGATGATGGAATGGAAACCTCCGCCGGGTGTGCGATCCACACCGGGGAGAAGCATGACGAGGTTTTGCCAGTCACGGCCTTGCAGCGGCAACTCGTTAATTTCTTTGTTGCTGAAAGAGCCGCCAAGCGTCGGATTTGTTGTGTCGATCAGAGACGCGGCCTCCTCGTTCACAACGATAGTCTCAGTCACGGCGCCAGGCTGTAGTTGCAGATCTATTCGGAGGTCCTGCGCGACTTCAAGACGCACGACGCTGCTGACAACTATTTTGAAACCCGCCGATTCCGCCGAAACAGTGTACAGACCGGGTTCGAGGGCAGGCGCAACGTACTCGCCGGTCTGATTTGTCTCCAGCTCGCGCGACACTTCCTTGGCGGTGTTCGTCACGGTAACTTTCGCTCCGACGACCACGCCGCCGGACGAGTCACGGATGGTGCCTAGAATCCGGCCTTCGTTGCTTTGCGCTCGTGAACTTGCGGCGATTAGGAACAACGTTGCGAGAATTGCGCTCAGAAAGCGAAAACGATTCATGGCCTGCTCCTTTTGCGAATGACTCGATTCTTTGCGGGATGAGCGTGTCGTGTTTGTAATCGATTTCAGACTGGGAGCAGGAATGACAAATGCGAAATCGGTGAAAAAATTATAGGCCTGAAGCGAGCTTACCTAGGTCAATAAGGCAGCTGAGCGCAGGAGGGGTGGAAGACGCCGGCTGGCCGTGAATCCCCGTGTTGATTGGACTACATCCCATAGAAAGTAACGCTATGCGCGACAAAGTAGAACACCTGCGAGTGGAAGTCAATGCAGTCTTTCTGTATCAGTGCGCTGGACATTTCGGCGCGGAGACTTTTCAGCACCGTGCGAAAGAAGACTTCTGTTCGGGATTAAAACAGATCCCGCTACCCTATCGAAAGGGTGTGGGGTTGGATATACTGCGCAGCCTATGACTTCAAAAAAGTGGCTTGGCATTTTGTTTGCGCTCGTTGCTGTAAGTTATTCGGTTCCGTGCTTGGGCCAAACGGTTAAGGGCAATGGATACGCGGCGTATAGCACCACGGCTAAGGATCCGAAGGCTGCGCAGGCGCCGAGTTTTGCGGCGGTGTTGCTGGGGGGCCACGGCGATGTGGACGAGGCGACGGAGTTTCTTTGCAAGCATTCCGGAGGAGGGGAGTTGCTGGTGTTGAGCGCCTCCGGGGCGGACGAATACAATTCTGATTTTCATGCGGCGTGCCCGGGGAATTCCGTCACTACTCTGGTGATCACTTCGGCGGAAGGCGGAAACGATCCTTTCGTCGCGGATAAAATTCGTAAGGCGCATGCGATTTTTATTTCCGGAGGCGATCAATCGAACTACGTGAAGTTTTGGAGCGGCAACGCGGTGCAGAAGGAAATCAACGCGGACGTTGCGCGAGGAGTGCCAGTAGGAGGAATCAGCGCGGGGCTTGCGGTGCAAGGTCAATTCGTATTTACCGCGATGCAAGATACGGTGAAGAGTCCCGAAGCTTTGGCGAATCCGTACGATTCACATGTCACTCTGGCGCGCGATTTCCTGACGATTCCCGCGCTGCAAGGCGTAATCACGGACAGCCATTTTTCCCAGCGCGAGCGCATGGGACGCTCGATTGCGTTTCTTGCGCGCATCGTGCAGGACGGCTGGGCGAAAGAAGTTCACGGCATCGGGATAGATGAGACGACAGCGGTGCTGGTGGATGCGGACGGGCACGCGCGCGTGGGCGGGGAAAATTCGGCCTACTTTATGACGCTCGATCATCGGCCGGAAATTTGCGTGGATGGGAAACCGCTGACGGTCCGCCACGTGAAGGTTTGGAAATTGAGCGCCGGCGCGGAGTTCGATCTGAAATCATGGACCGGATCCGAAGGGACGGCCATGGAAGCCGACGTTGTGGACGGCAAACTGACGCTCACCGTTCGTGTGCGTATTGAGAGCACCAGTGCGAACAGGGCGCAATGAGGGCCGCTGCTTAACGCTGCTTGGGGCCGGAGTCTGTTCCGTTCGCTGGTCTGGGGTGCGGCGGCTTGCCGCCGCTTTCGCGGGGGCATCCGGGGCGAGCAAACGAAGGCTCGGCGAAAAATCCGCCGAAAGGAAAATTCGTCGAAGGCGTTTTTTATGTCGCGGCTAAAGCCGCGACCCACAAGGCTACTCCGGGTCCGGCGGTACCCTTCGCGAAAAGACTCTGAATTAATTCCTTCGGAATTCACGAAAGCCCACTGTGGGGCTAAACAGAAAATCAAAAGAGCCGGCGGGACGCCGGCGCTACGAAAGGCACATGGGGGTTCAAACGCGCAGGGATTTGGGGCCGCTTACAAAAGGGTTGCCGCGTTCGTAAAAACGGAGGAGGCGGTGGGCTTCTTGTGTGATTCCGATGCGGACGCTCACGCCAATTTTCCCCGCCGGTTTCGTCGCGGTGCCCAGCCAAAGCGGGCCCTTTGCGCACAGATCTAATCCATCCAGGCTTCTGGTGATTCGCATTGCGGCGGCGAGGCGGCCGGGACCGCGCGAAAGCTCGGTTAGGCTTTTCGTGTGGCGATGGCGCTGCATCCACTCGATACCCTCTAGCGGCTCCAGGCCGCGGAGGAGGACTCCTTCGCCGATACCTTCGCGCTGGCCGGAAATATTGAGCATGTAGTGATTGCCGTAGATGAAGTACACGTAGGCGTGGCCACGGTCTAGAAAAAGAGATTTGTTACGCGGCGTGAGACCGCGAAAAGCGTGCGAGGCCGCGTCGCCGACGATATAAGCTTCCGTTTCGACGATGCGTCCGCTCAATCGCACATGCGGCAGATCGTGAACCAGCGTCTTGCCGATAAGAAAGCGCGCGAGTTTGATGGTCTCGATGGGAAGCTCGCTGCGATGGAGGCGGCGGATGCGGACTTTTCGGCGAGCGGGCATCATGCGATTCGTTCTATCATACGAGGCGGTCGCGCGCGGGACACATTATTTTGTTAATACCGCAGGCGAGTTGTGGTTCTCTATAGCCGTTTAACCGCGTTGGAGTTCGAGGCAATTATGAACGACAAAATATCGGAGAAAGAGCAGGCGTGGCCGGCGCTGCCGTTCGCGGAATGGAAAGACACTTGCGCGACGCTGCATATGTGGACGCAAATCGTGGGAAAAGTGCGGCTGGCGCAAAGCCCGCTGATCAACCACTGGTGGGAAGTTCCGCTTTACGTTTACGCAAGAGGATTGACTACTTCGGCGATTCCCTGCCCCGCGGGAACTTTTGAGATTACGTTCGACTTCATCGACCACCGGCTCGATATTAAGACGAGCCGCGGGGAGTCCCGGACGATCTCGCTTTACCATCGCACGGTGGCCGGATTTTACCGGGAATTTATGGAGATGCTGCACTCACTGAAGCTGGAAGTGAAAATCTGGCCGATGCCGGTGGAGATACCGAATCCGATACGTTTTGACCAGGACGTGACGCACGCACGCTACGATCCGGTCTATGCCCACCGTTTCTGGCGGATCCTGGTGACGATTGACGCCATCTTTAAGGAATTTCGCGCGCGTTTTATCGGCAAAGCCAGTCCCGTTCATTTTTTCTGGGGGAGTTTCGATATGGCGGCTTCGCGTTTCTCGGGCCGACGAGCACCGGAGCGTCCCGGAGCGGACAAGATTACGAAGGAAGCGTACTCGCACGAAGTGTGCAGCGTTGGGTGGTGGCCGGGCGGAGGCGATGCGCCGAGTCCTATGTTCTACGCGTATTCCGCGCCGGAGCCGCCGGGATTCCGAGAAGCCGTCATACGTCCCGCGAAGGGGTACTACGATTCAAAGCTCGGCGAATTTCTGCTGTCTTACGACGAAGTCCGGGCGGCGAACGATCCTAGGACGGCGCTGCTCGATTTCTGCCAGAGCACATACGAAGCCGCGGCGATAAACGCCAAATGGGACCGCGAGGCGCTTGAGCGGTCCGCTGCCCAGAAATAGTACTAGATACTCTTTCCCTACATGTTCCACCCCAGAGATAGAAGTGAGGGACATGGCTCTTCTATT
Source organism: Acidobacteriota bacterium (assembly GCA_003167215.1). GTDB lineage: Bacteria > Acidobacteriota > Terriglobia > Acidiferrales > UBA7541 > Palsa-295. Next base: position 278,437 of record PMTV01000053.1, read on the forward strand.
CTTACAGCATAGCTATGGACCAACCAACCAATCCGGGCGGGGGTGTGCCGGGTGGAAGTGGGCCAGCGGGGGGCGATTCACGCCATTCCACTGACCACCACGATACAGTTCTGTTGAGCGACGTGCCGGAGGCTGGCTTCGCGGAGACTGTCGCGATGCCTGCACCGCGGACCCCTGCTGTAAACATTGGCTCCCTCGCGCTCGCTGCAATCGGCCAGCGCTACGAGATTCTGGGCGAAGCGGGACATGGCAGCATGGGCAACGTTTACAAGGCGCGGGATCGAGAAACCGGCGAGACGGTGGCGCTGAAATTATTGAAACCGGAAATCGCCTCGGACCACGCGATGATGGAGCGGTTTAAGAACGAACTCCTTTTTGCCCGCAAGATCACGCACAAAAATGTTTGCCGCATGCATGAGTTCAATCGCGTGGGCGGGATTGCGTACACCTCAATGGAATTTGTCGAGGGCGAGAGCCTGCGATCCGTGCTGAGCCGGTTCGGCGGTTTGCCGCAGCGAAAAGCCGTGGATCTGGCGTTGCAAATCTGCTCCGGATTGAAAGAAGCACATGCACAGGGCATCGTTCACCGGGATCTGAAGCCGGAGAACATCATGGTGGACGCGCAGGGAAACGTGAAGATCATGGACTTCGGCATTGCGCGTTCGATGGAAGCGATGACGCGGATGACCGGATCGCTGGCGGGAACGCCGCAATACATGGCGCCCGAGCAAGTGGCGGGAAAGCCGGTGGACTACCGCACGGATATTTATTCGCTGGGGCTAATTTTGTACGAAATGTTTACGGGCACGCCGGCGTTTCAAGCTGACAATCCGGTGGCGGTTGCACTGAAGCATATGCAGGAAGAGGCGGTACCTCCCCATCAGATTGATCCGGCGATACCCGCTTACATCGAGCGCACGATTTTGAAATGCCTGTTGAAAGAGCCTGCGAACCGATTCCAGTCGATCGCGCAACTGGAGCAGGCGCTTAACGGGTCGGAGGCGCAGAATTTGGCCGCTGCGGCGGCGGTGCCAGTTCGAACGGCGAACGTGCAAAGGGTTGTGAGCGCGCCTGCGCCCGCGCGGATCGCGACGCCTACGATCGCGCCGGTGGCAGCGCAGAGCAAAGGTCCTTCAGCGATTGTTTGGGTGCTGCTGATAGCGGTGATTGCCCTCGGCGCGTTTGGCGTATTGCGCGGGATTGCGAACGCGCGAGCTGCGGACTTGATTCCGCCAGCGCGACTTCCAGCTCCGGTGCCGCCAGAGATTGCGTATGTGAGTTCTCCGCCAAAACCGGTCTCTATCATTACTGCTGCCGCCGAACCCGTCGGGCCCGAGCCTTCGCGCGTACCCGACGAAAGCGCACCGGCGCCGGTTGCGCCTTCCAAGCCAGAATTTGCGAACAACGCCACGCCTGCAAACCCGCAGCCCGAAGCCGAAACAGCAAAGGGCTTTTCGCGCAAGGGAGGCGGACTGCGACCAAGGCCGTCGGCGGAAGAGGCTGCGAATACCCTTCGCAAGGACGATGCTCCGAAAACCAACGCGAAGAGGCAAGCAGCGAGGAAGGATGTCGCACCTGAGACTCCCGCGCCGGCCGCGACCGGAGCTTCGTATTTATATGTGAAAAGTTTCCTGCGTGAAGACCGCGCGAAAGAGGCCGAGACCCAAATCGAGGGCCTGGGAATGCCGGCAGGTGTGATTCAGAAACGCGTGGGTAGTGCGGATCTTTATATAGTTTATAGCGGCCCCTATCCGGACGCGCAGGTTGCGAGCGCGATGCAAAAGCTGGAGCAAAAGGGTTTTTCAAACGTGCGGTCGGTTCCCGTCCCGGGGAGCGGCGGCAGTGCAAAACAATAGCAGTTCTAGATACTTTCAGGGGTCATAGGCGATGGAAATCGAATTCGGAGCGCGCAGCGACGTGGGGCGTGCGCGCGGGAACAACGAAGACAGTTTCGCGGTGGCTGCCGAACTGAAGCTGTTTGTGCTGTCGGATGGAATGGGCGGGCTGGCGGCGGGAGAAGCGGCGAGCCGACTAACCACCGAGACGGTGGTAAATAATTGCCGCGCGGCGGCTTCGAATCCTTCGCTGCCGTTAATCGGTGAATATCTGGCAGGGCTTTCGAAGGCCTCCAACCGACTGGCCAGCGCGATTCGCACGGCAAACCGCGATGTTTACGCGGCCGCGCAGAAGGACAAGAAGAAGCGCGGAATGGGCGCAACAGTGGTGGCCGTATGGATTGTGGATTCGCAGCGAGCAAGCGTGGCCCACGTGGGAGACAGCCGCATCTATAGGCTGCGCGGCGAGGACTTCGCGCAGATAACCGAAGATCATTCGTTTGTTGCTGACCAGGTTCGTCGCGGCATGATGACGCAACAGGAAGCGGCACAAAGCAACATGCAAAGTGTGCTTTTGCGGGCTTTGGGCGTGGAACCGGAGGTTCAAGTTGACATCACGGAGAAGGATTTGATGGAAGGCGACACTTTCCTGCTCTGTTCCGACGGGCTCACACGCGAGCTTTCGGATGCGCAGATTTCCGCTACTTTGGCCGAGGCGGAAAATTCGCAAGAGGCGGCGGATCGGCTTATCGATCTCGCGAATCAGGCGGGAGGCGGAGACAACATTACCGCGGTGGTCGTACGATACGCGCCAAAGCCGGTACGAGCGTTCGCGCGAATAGGGAAATGGTTCAAAGGATCCGAAGAGCGGTGACGGCGCAGCGATCCGTTACAGTCTGCGCACAAATTGAATCGAGGGGGCATGAACATGTCGAAGTTAGTGCTGAAATTTGAGAGTTCGGTATTAAAAGAGGTTTCGGTGGGCAGCAAGGAAGTTAGCATCGGGCGGTCGCCGGAGTGCGGAATCGTGATCGATAACCCCGCGGTCTCGAACTATCACGCGCGCGTGTTCAGCGAAGAAGGCCGCATGATGCTGGAGGATTTCGGAAGCTTAAACGGAACTTTCGTCAACGGGCAGCGGGTTAAAATGGTTACGCTGAAACCGGGAGACTCCGTGGCGATTGGCAAGCATACGATCGTGGTGACAGATTCGAGCGAGATCAGAGGAACCGCGCCGGGCGGTTCAAATGGAACATCGTGGCCCACGGTGCCGAAAATCGATGAAACCGTGATGCTCGACACAAAGGAGCGCCGCGAATTCCTGCGTCAGGTGGCGGCAGGGGGAGAAAGTACGCAGGTGGCGCCGGGCCGGCTGAAACTGCCCACACTTTTGGTGCGCAAGGGTAAGACCGACCGGAAAGAGTACACGCTGAGCGATAAGCTGACGGTCATCGGTAAATCCGCGCTGGCGACAATCAAGCTGAAAGGGTGGTTCGCGCCGAAAGTAGCCGCGCAGATTACGCGACGCGAGGATAATTCGTTTTATATCGGAATGGCTGAGCGAGTACCCAGCGTTAACGGGACGGCTATTTCGCAACCATGCAAACTCTCTTCCGGCGACGTAGTCGAGGTAGCGGGGATCGTGCTGGAATTCGTATATCGCGATTGATTCCGGCGAGGATAGGAAAACACTGGCAGAATCGCGGTCGTGTGCCGGTGTTCTGCTGAATTTTCGGCGGCGGCACAGAGTTCAACGCTTCGGTTACTCGTCGTGGCGCCAAATTTAGCGACGCCATTCGGCGAGATTGAGCGGTAAAAGACTACGGGCCTCGCACTTCTGCTTTCAGCGTCTCCCACCATTTTGGTTCATTGAACTTCGGTCAGGTACCCGCTGGTACCGTGGTCCTATAGGCATGCGCGAAGACCCTAGGTACATTTGGGTTGTTCACGTTTCTGACTAATGAACGACTGGGGAGAACGCCCATGGCCACAGCAACCTACATCGGGGCTAGCCCGGTATCGTCACCGGAAAAGACCTCGGGCCACAAAGACGCGCGGCGCCGGGCGCGGTTGAAGGTTTCGCTACCGCTGGAAGTGCGGCCCTTCGATGCGCGTTTCGCCGAGATAGTGGACGTAGGCGAGGTGCTGGATTTCACGCGCGATGGCCTCTACTTTGCGACCTGTATGCCCCATTATTTCATGGGGATGCGGCTACTCGTGACCTTTCCGTTTGGGGAAAGAATCTCAGCACACAAGAAATTCCTAGGCTCAATTGTGAGAATGGAAAACCGGCCGGATGGAACGGTCGGAATAGCTGTGCGGTTCCTGCTGTAAGGCTGGCCTTTGATGGGTTGGCCTTTAGGCATGGCGGCAGGGATAGCGCTTGTTCGACCGTGTCCCACCTACGACAATAATAAACAGGATTTGGGCTTGGGTAGCCAATTAGCGGAACCGCAGGATTGCGTGCGGGGAGACTAGGACAACACGATGCATAATTCATCTGACAAGAAGAAGGGTCACGGCACTCCCACGACTGCGGTGCAAGAAGCCGAACGACGCGCAGCAGAGCGCCACATGTTCACCGCCGGCGCTGAAGTGGTGGAGCTCAAGTCCGGAGCGCGATTTTCTACCCGTACTACCGACCTCGGACCAGGCGGCTGTTTCGTCGATACGACAGTTCCCTTCCCCATCGGTTCGATCGTGCGCGTGACTCTGAACAAGGGCAAAACCACATTTGAGACCGCGGGCACGGTGGTCTATTCGCAGCACGGGCTTGGCATGGGTATCGCGTTCAGCGAACTCAGCGACGAAAAACGGTTGGAACTCGCCGACTGGATCGCAGGTGTTACGGGCGAGCGCCCGGTAGCTCACGAAATTGCGCGGGTGCCCAAAGATTCGAATACCAAGCAAGGCCGCGAATTTGTCGCGCTTGTCAGACTCGTTCGGCTGATGATCGGAAAAGGAATCCTCACGGAAGCGGAAGGAACTTCTGTCCTCCACGATCCCGTGTTATAGAAATAGAATCGGCGTAGGTTAGCAGAGCTTTCACTTTTAGTTGACGAAACCGGGCTCTTGGGCTTGATTTGCAAAATCCGGTCCGGCACTGAACCCCTTGGGATGTTCTTCCTACAGAAGGCAGAAATTGCCTAGTCGCCTGTCAAAATTGCATGCTATGCTGCCGTTAAGTTGTTTAGTTTCTTTTGCTCTGTGAATTTTCTAGATGGCATCTAGAGTGCAGCCTATTACTGGGGGTACCCTATGGCAGAACGAAGAAAAGCACGCAGGTATGAGCTTTATCTTCCAGTACAGGTTTGCCTGTCGGTTCAGCGCCCGGTAGAATTTCACACGGGACAACTCCGCGACGTTTCCCGCTCAGGAGTTTTTTTCCAGTCGAACGTTCCGATAGATACTGGAACAGGTATGGAGCTTACGTTCTCGCTGCCTGCCGAGAAAGAGCGCGGAACGACGGTCCTGGTCCGCGCCAGCGCTAAGGCGCTTCGCGTTTCGACATTGCCTGGCGAGGACGCGCCGCTCTACGGGGTGGCAGCGACCATCGATCGCATTGACTTCATCCGGCCTGTTATTTCCAGCGCCGCATAATCTTCTTCTTGTCACGTCGAGTCCTGGACACCGGCGCAGCTTTTCTCAGCTGCGCCGTTTTTTTGTGCCTGCTAATAGGTCCGACATCCAAGCCAGTTTATTTCTCCGCCGGATATGGTTACGCCGATACAATAAGAAAGCATCGGCCACGCACATTCCATGTCCCAGCAAAGCCCGGCAAAGCGAATCTTTGAGCTAGAGCGCGACACGCTGCGCGCGCTGTGCATCCGCGCGAGTGAGAACGCGCGGCACGAAACTACAATGCGCGACCTTTCTAACCATGTCTGGCAGGATGCGGAGCATCGCGTCGTTTTCGAAGCGATCCAGAGGCTGAGCAGCAGCGATCCGCAGCTTTTACGGGAACAGCTTCCGGCACAAACAACACGCATGGGTTTCCCCGACGTAAACTGGGAAAATTACTTCATTCCCGCAGGAAAAGCGGACGGCGATTTCGACGCGCTGGTGCGCGATTTGCTGGCTGAGCCCAAGACCACGAAGTGAACCCGCGATAGGGCCAATCTACCTGGCGGCTAAACCGAATACGTGTGAATGAAATTCGAGCGAAGCGGGAAAGTGTTCCGCCACGTAACTCCAGTCGTGACCGCCGGGATACAGATGGAACTCGTTGGAGATGTGGCGAGCGTCCAACAGATCGTGAAATGCCTGGGCACCGGCGTTGAAGCCGTATTCGTCCTCCGTACCGCAATCAAAATAAATTTTCAATCCGTTCAGATGCGGGCCGTTTTTTACAAGAGTGAAAGGGCTGTTTTGATTCCAGTAGGCCGCGTCGGGAGGAGACCCGAACGCGGTGCCGAGAACCCGCGAAAGCATGGCCCCCTGATAACTCGTCATCCCGCCGGTGGGTAGATTAGCCACCAGGGCAGCGCTATGCGCGCTCACGGAGCCGAACAATTGCGGATAGCGAAATGCAAAACGCAAAGAACCGTAACCGCCCATGGAAACACCACTGATACCGCGGTACTGGCGCTCGGTGCGAATCCGATAGTGACTCTCGATATACGGAATGAACTCGCGGATAAAGAAGTCCTCGTATCGAACTTTTCCGTCCCGGGAGTTGATATAGAAACTTCTGCCGCCGTCGGGTGTGACAATCAGGAATTCGCCAATTTTGTTCTGGGCCCAAAGATCGTTCACAAGGTCCATTCCGCCTTGATCAATCAACAGCTGCGAGTTGGAGCCGAGCCCGTGAAGGAAATACAGTATGGGATAGCGCTGCTTTTCAGAATCATAACCGGGGGGAAGAATCACGCAGTAAGGTACGGCGTGATCGAGAATCTTGCTGGGCATGGAACGACATTCGGCGCGGCCAAGAGTGGCGGCTTGAGTCGCTGAAGACATCGTAGAGCACCCTAACAATAAGATGAATGCTGCTAATGCGAGCTGCGAGACCTGGAAGCCTATCTCAGAATGTTTTACTCGCCAGGCGATGCTACTCATACCGCAGGGCCTCGACTGGATTCAGTTTTGCAGCGCGCGACGCGGGGTAAATGCCGGCGGCAAGGCTTACCAGGACAGAAAACCCGATAGCGCCCGCGACCATCCACCAAGGGATAGAAGATAGATCGATCGGAGGCAATTCCTGCCTGCGCAAATAAGCATTCGTGCCGAAGGTGAGCGCGGAGCCGATGAGCCAGCCGAGAGCAACGCCTAAAATGCCGCCGAGGAGACCCATGACGCCGGCTTCCGCGAAAAACAGACGGCGAATGTCGCGGTCGGCTGCGCCCAAGGCTTTCAGGATGCCAATTTCGCGGCGGCGTTCGAGAATAGCCATCACAAGAGTGTTGATAATACCGAGCGAAGCGACAGCAAGAGCCAAGCTGCCGAAAATTCCCAGAAGCAAATCGAATACGGCAAAGACCTGACGGAGGCTCTTGGTCGCATCAAGCAGAGAAAAAGTGGTGAATCCCTGACTCTGGATCGCGTCTTCCACGGATTTCACTTGGGACGGGCCTTTCACGCGTACCGTAAGGCTGTCGTAATTCCCTTTCGAGGAAGTTCCGCGCAGAATTTCGCGCAAATCATTTGCTTGGGCAATGCGCAGAGTCTCGGCAACTTGCAAGGGAATGAGCAAGCGGCCCCGGCCGAAACCACCAAAGCCGGTGGCCGGCTCGGTCTCGACAACACCGACGATACGAAAAATTTTCTCGCGCGGTACGATGGAAAACCCCGGCGAGAGATCGCTCTCCCCCGGGTGTGGAGCTGTTCCGCCCGCGGCTGCTTTGCTCTTGCCGGCGCTTGGTTCTGCCGGGAGCGGCTGGCGTTCGGCATAGCGCAGTGCAAGGTCTTTACCGAGAAGCGAGTCCGGCTGAGTGGAGAGATCCCTGGCGAACTCGATTTGAAGTATTGCTTCGTCGACATTCGGGCCGGAGAAGAATGCGCCTTTCATACCATCGAATGCGCCATCGGATTTAGCGGATGCAGGAATGCCCGCGACGGTGGTCGAGAACGGCTTGCCTTCGAATTGGATTTCCGTCGGGAAGCGAATCTCGGGATAGACTTCGACAACATTGGCGAGCCCGGCGATTTTACGGCGCGCTTCCTCGTCTAGAGGCTTCGCCGGCGACGCGTTCGCCGGGTCGGGGCGTGCCGGCCGGCCGAAGCCTCGGTTCATCCGCGAGCTGACAAAGACAGCGTCAAACAAACCGGAGCGGGAAAGACGCTTGCTGGCTAGCTCCTGCAAGCCAACGCCGAGCGACAGCATGGCCACGAGCGAGGCCACTCCCACGGCGATGCCGAGAGTGGTGAGAGAGTTTCGCAACAGCGCTTCGCGCAGGTTGCGCCCGGCGAGTTCCGTGAGGTCGCGTGCCTTCATGACTTGATCCCATCGCTGGTGAGTTTTCCGTCCGCCATGGTCACGATGCGATGTGCAAACCGCGCGGCGCGGTCATGGTCATGCGTGACCATCACAATAGTCATACCAAGCGACGCATTAATTTCCTGCAACAAGTGGAGAATGGCGTCGCCGGTGACGCTGTCCAGATTCCCCGTCGGTTCATCGGCCAGCAGAATCGTGGGCCGGTTCACGAGGGCGCGGGCGAGCGCTGCGCGTTGCTGTTCGCCGCCGGACAATTCGCTGGGGCGATGCGTCAAGCGAGCGGTCAGGCGGACACGTTCCACTGCTTCCCGCACTCGCCCTGCGCGGTCGTTGCGTTCCACCTCCGCCAGCCGTAACGGCAGCTCAACATTTTCTTCGAGCGTCATGCGTGGCAAGAGATTGAAAGACTGAAAAACCATTCCGACGGTATGGCTGCGATGCTGCGCGAAATCTTCAGAATTCATTTCGGCGAGGTTACGCCCACGAGCAAAAATGGCACCGGAAGTGGGACGGTCAAGACCCGCCATCAAATTCAGCAGCGTGGACTTGCCGGAGCCGGAACTGCCCAGAAGCGCTACGAATTCCTTGGAGCGAATTGCAATGCTGACGTCGTCCACGGCGCGGACGAGCGCATCTCCCATTTGGTAGCTACGAGAGACCCCGTCCGTGCGGATCGCGATTTCATCAATTGTCCCGATCATTTCACCCACACTATTACTACGTTCGGCAGAGCTTGTTAGTTACTTAAATTAATGGAGACGAAGGCTAGAGATTTAGATCGCCGTATCGTTCGGCCACAACCGATTCGGCTCGACGAAGCAGCTTGGCCGGCGTTGCGCCATGTGGATTGCTCCATCGTCCTGGAATGGCTAGACGGCAATTAGGGCAGCGGCCGTCTCGCAGGTTATTTTGCTGTACGTCGTGCCACGAGCGGCGGACGAGAAGCGTTCCGCACGACGGGCATAGCGTGTGCGCATCGGTGTGGATGTTTCCTTCATAGACGTAATGCAGCCCGGCTTCGAGCGCGATGGCGCGCGCGGCGTGCAATGTTTCGGGCGACGTGCGAGGCTTGTCGCGCAACTTGAAGTCGGGATGGAACGCAGTGAAATGCAGGGGCACGTCCGGGCCTAGGTTCTCAAAGATCCAGTCGGCCAGCTTGCGAAATTCATCAGCGCCGTCATTCAGAGTGGGGATGATCAGATTTGTAATTTCGAACCAGACATTCGTCTCATTCTTCAGCCACTTCAACATATCGAGAACCGGCTGCAAATGAGTGAGAGTAATGCGGCCGTAGAAATTTTCCGTGAACGCTTTCAAGTCCACGTTGGCGGCGTCCACGTGATCGTAAATATCGTGGAACGCGTCGTAGGTGATGTAGCCATTCGTGACCATCACAGTGTTCAGTCCGCGCTCTTTGGCGGCGCGGCAGATATCTATGACGTATTCACCCCAGATGGTCGGCTCGTTGTAAGTAAATGCAATCGAGGGGCAGTTATTTTTCATTGCGAGCAGAGCTACATCTTCCGGCGGGACGTGAGACGAATGCACCTGATCCGAGCGCGATTTCGAGATATCCCAATTCTGGCAGAAGAAGCAGCCCATGTTGCAGCCGGCGGTCCCCATCGAAAAGACGCGCGTTCCGGGAAGGAAATGGTTGAGCGGTTTTTTCTCGATAGGATCGATCTGCATCGCGGCGGGCGAGGCGTAGCCAAGGCTGTAGAGCTTGCCGCCTTCGTTCACACGGATGAAGCAGAAGCCAGCCTGTCCATCGCCGATATGACAATGGCGCGGACAAAGATAGCAATGCGCTTTGCCGCCGGGTTCAGGGTTCCACCAGCGCGCTTCGTGTAGCGCGGCAGTCTTTTGGAGAATCTTGAGATCTTGCATGAAATTGCGAGACGCAAACTGCTCGCTAGCAATCATTATACGCCAGCGGCATGGAGACGGGTGTTTGCGTGCAGGTGCAAGGGGTTTAACATACGATTGATGCAACGCGCGATTGCGAGCGGGTCGGCGGCGAACAGGGATAATGGAACATGTCTCCATGGCGGCGACGCGTGGTGCTTGCGTACATGAAAAGTTCAGCTTCCAGGTCTCTCAGCATCGTCGCGGTATCCGTGTCGCTCTTAATCCCGTTCGGAGCTTTGGGTGAATCAGCGGTCCAGGAAGCCCCGCAGGTGTTGGAATACAAAGAGGTCGTTCCACTCTCATCCGGCCAAGTTCGGGACGGAAATGTATGCGTCAATTTCGGCCCGGTGATGACAGCCGGCGATTTTTTCGACGGACTGCAGCGGCACGAAACGCCGTCGGGCGATGAATTTCGCAAGAATTCACAGGTGGTGAAGAATTTTCCCGAACAAATTACCGTTCAGGTTCAGCTGTCCATCTCCGTGTGCGACGCCGATATTTACACGCCGGCTCCCGCGCCGGGATTCTTGAACGGCATCCGGTTCAGAGCCCAATGGAAGCGCGGACTGGCCATGCGACCGGTGGAACAATTTGCGATTCAGCGAGTAGCGATAACGTCGGAAGAAGGCGACAGCAGGATGCTGTTCCTACTGAAGATTCGCGACAAAAACGTGCCGCTGACGGACCACCTGATTATTTCCGTTATTTCACCGCAGGGGAAACTGCTTTCGCGAATGTCCGGCAGATTGTAGAGCTGCATTTCAGGAATTTTGAGCGCCGCGGCGTATGGCTACCCATTCGAGGAACCGTTCGATGCGGGCACGCTCCCGCCACATCAGCCCGAAGAATTTTCGGGCGTCGAGCCCCGAGGCTTCTTTGCCGAAGAACGTTTCCATGCGCCACTGAATGTAGGGCGAAGCCCACGGGCGCAGACGATAGCCACGGGCGATAATCCAGTAATAGCGCACGGCGTTCAGCATGTCACGCAGACGGGACGCAGAACGCGTCGACCTCTCGCTGCGATGGAGCCATTCCTAAAAGTTCGCTTCCGCCGAGATGGTAGAATCGAGACGTTCGCAGAAAGGCTTTTGAGATGACCGCGGAAGACCACTACTACGCCGGGATAGATTTTTTTGGCGAGGGCAAACTGGACTCGGCGATTGAGGAATACAACCGCGCGCTGGAGCTCGATCCTAAGTTGATCGACGCGCTTCATGGCCTGGCGCAAGCGTATCACGCCAGCGAAGATTTTCACCGCACGATTGAAGCGGCGCGGCGAATCCTGGTTCTGGAGCCTGACGACATTCTTGCGTGGACCACGATTTCACGGGCCTACCAACGCTTGGGAATGATTCCGGAAGCCGAAGAGGCGGGAAACAAGGCGCGCATTCTAGGATGGAAGCAGCAGCTTCGGGAACAGAAACCGAAAGCGAAGTAGGAGCGATGTTGCAACGAGAAAATAAAAAAGGGCCGAGCGACGAACTCGGCCCCTTTTTGTTTCTAGAACGGCTCTTACAGCGCGCAGCAGACGGACTTGACCTCGGTGTAGTTCTTGAGGACTTCGTGGCCCATCTCGCGGCCCCAGCCGGACTGCTTGTATCCACCGAATGGGAGCGCTGCGTCGAAGACGTTGTAGCAATTGATCCACACGGTTCCGGCGCGGAGCTTGGACGCGAGCGCATGCGCCTTCTTGATATCGCGCGTCCAGATCCCTGCAGCGAGACCGTACTCCGTATTGTTGGCCTTTGCGGCAATTTCGTTGATGTCGGTAAACGGAGTCGCCGTGACCACCGGCCCAAAAATCTCTTCGCGCACAACCTTCATGTTTTCGGTGGTGTCGACGAGGACAGTAGGCTGTACGAAGTAACCTCTGTTGCCTTCGCGCCCACCGCCCGTCACCGCTTTTGCGCCTTCTTTCTTGCCGGATTCCAAATAGCCGCAGACCTTGTTGAATTGCTCTTCGGAAACGAGCGGGCCCATATCGCTGTCGGGGTCAAATCCCTGGCGAACACGGATCTTGCTTGCGGTTTGCGCCACGCCGTCAACGACCTTGTCGAAAATTTTCTTATCAACGAAGAGACGCGATCCCGCGCAGCAGCACTGGCCCTGGTTGAAAAAGATCGCGCTGGCCGCGCCGGGGATAGCGGCATCGATGTCGGCGTCTTCCAGTACAATGTTGGGAGACTTGCCGCCCAGTTCGAGCGAGACTTTCTTCAGATTACCTGTGGCAGCGTGCACGATCAGCTTGCCGACTTCGGTGGAACCGGTGAAAGCGATCTTATCGACGTCCGGATGCGCGGCCAAAGCGGCGCCGGCGGTCTCGCCGTATCCTGGAACGATATTCACGACACCTTCCGGGAATCCCGCTTCCAGTATCAATTCGCCCAGGCGAAGGGCTGTGAGAGGAGTCTGTTCCGCCGGCTTCAGAATTACCGTGCATCCGGTAGTCAGCGCCGGGGCCAGCTTCCACGCAGCCATCAGCAACGGGAAATTCCAGGGGATGATCTGGCCGACGACGCCCACTGGTTCGCGCGAAGTGTAAGCATGGAATGCTCCCTGCTTCGCGAGGCCCATCGGAATGGTGTTGCCTTCGACTTTTGTGGCCCATCCGGCGTAGTAGCGGAAGTGATCGATTGCAAGCGGAAGGTCGGCGACGCGCGCGATCTTGAGGGGCTTGCCGTTGTCGAGCGATTCGAGTTGCGCAAATTCCTCGGCGTGCTTTTCGAGCAGGTCGGCGAGTTTCCAGAGGAGTTTGCCGCGCTCGGAAGGAGAAATTCTGGACCACTTGCCGGTGTCAAAAGCTGCGCGTGCAGCTTTGACGGCTCGATCGATGTCTTCTTTGTCGCCTGCGGCGACGTTGGCGAGGACCTCGCCGGTCGCGGGATTGTAGGTAGGGAAAGTCTTGCCAGAGGCCGCTTCAACCCATTTTCCGTTGATCAGGAGCTTGCCTGTTTTGGATACGAAACCGGTGACGTTGCTATCCGGCTGTACGACTGCAGCAGTTGCCATGTGATTTTCCTCCGCTAATTTAAGTTAGAAATTTTGCAGTCCAGTATCTGAGCCATATTTCTGAATCCGGGTCTCGCGCGGGGGCCGCCGCTACCATCATTGAACGCACCACGCGAAATGTCGTTTTAACTCCAAGTGGGCTAAAAGGGCGAGTCTAAAGTTACTCCGGCGGAGAGCAAAATTCAAGTCACAGGGATATCCGGGCGGGCAGTCAATCGCGCGCACTAAGAGGGCACGCGCCGAACCCACAGGCGCTCGGTGGCTGGTTTACCCAGGTGGATGCGGGCGGAATGATGGCCGACGGATATGGCCATGGTCTCGTCATACTCGCGCTTGTGGACGCGCAACCGCGTGCCCGGACGAAGCTTGAGGCTTTCCATGAATTCAAGAAACTTGGGATCTTTTTCGAACACGCGGAGAACTTCGTAGGAGCGGGCGACCTCGGCATCAGACAGCCGCACCGCGCCGAATTTGCGCCGCAGCTTGGACATGCCGCCGAATAGTGGAACGCCATGCGGACAGCGGACGTCGCGGCCAAAACGCTTGAGCAGCAGCGCCGCGACCTGCGGGGAAATTCCGTGTTCCAGGCGCTCGGCTTCCTCGTGCGCGCGCGACCAATCAATGCCGATGACGTCGGTAAGAAGTTTTTCGGCCAGGCGATGACGAAGAACCAAGTGCTGGGCGATTCCCTGCCCCTTCACGGAAAGGACGATGCGGCCGTCGCGCCTGACGTGCAGGAAGCCGGTCCGGGCCATGCGCTTGAGGGCGGCAGTGACGGCCGGCGGCGTGACGCCAAGGTCTTCGGCCAGGCGCGCGCTGATCGGCGTTTGCTCCTCCTGCACGAGCTCCCAGATGGCCTTCAGATAATCTTCCTGGGAAACGCTGGTCTTTTCGCGGCGCAAGATGCTCCTCGCAAAATGCCGGTGCTACGAAGACGCGCCCTCTGAGCGCGCTTTGGGATCGGGAGGCTGTTCCGTTTGCGACAGGTGCAAACGCGCTGCTAAATCCTTAACCCGAGCTTCGATATCATCGCAGGTGCGGCAGTGGATTTCCACCGCTTCGCCGAATGGATCTTGCACCTGCCAGTCCTCAAAGCGCTGGCCCGCGAAGAGAGAGGTGCCGGGAATGCCAGACATGTTCACGATCAGGTCCGGCTTCTTCAGCTTGTGCGTACGCAGCCCTTTTGAAAACTGTCCCTCGAACGAGATGCCACGTTCGCGCAGAACTCTCTGGGTCGTGTTGTCAATAAAACCGAGCGGGGATACTCCGGCGCTTTCTGCTGCGATAATGTCCGCGGCGTCGTGGCGAGCAATCGCTTCCGCCATCTGGCTGCGGACGCAATTGCCAACGCACACGAACAAAACTTTCACGGGTTGCGGCATAGGCTAAGAAGGATTCTCCGCCATCTTCAGGAAATATTCATGGACGGATGAGTCGCCGGTAAGCTCGGGATGAAATGTGGAGGCCAGAATTTTGCCTTGGCGCACGAGGACCGGATGGCCCGCGTCTTCCGCGAGTACTTCCACACCTTCACCAACGGATTCGATAATCGGCGCGCGAATGAAAACCATTTCGACGGGTGCCGAGCCAATTTTTGTGTGTCCGAGGTGAACGTCGCTGGCAAGCTGGCGTCCATAGCCGTTTCGCAGGACGGAGACATCGAGGAGCGCGAGCGATTCCTGCGCGGGGCCGTGGACTTCGCGTGCGAGCAGAATAGTCCCGGCGCAAGTCCCGAAAAATGCGCCGCCATTCGAAGCGAACTGTTTCAGCGCATCGAACAGGCCCTCTTCAGTCATTACTTTCAAATGCGTGGTGCTTTCACCGCCCGGCAGAATTACGCCGGCAACGTCCTTGAGGTCTTCCGGACGACGAACGTAGGTATAGGCAACACCCATACGCTCGAGCATTTTTGCGTGAGCTTCGTAATCACCTTGAATCGCGAGTATGCCGATGTTCATGTGTTTTTCGTTCAAGCGAGAATCAGCCCTTTATGCTGGGACGCTTTTTCCGGAGCGCTTACCAGCCGCGGGTTTGCATCAAATCCTTTTCTTCGAGCTGGCGGATATCGAGGCCTTTCATGGCATCGCCAAGCTCTTCGGAGGCTTCCAGAACAATTTTCGGATCCTTGTAGTGCGTGGTGGCCTTGACGATGGCCCGGGCGCGTTGCGCCGGATCGCTCGATTTGAAAATTCCGGAGCCGACGAAGACCGCTTCGGCGCCGAGTTGCATCACCAGCGAAGCATCAGCCGGCGTGGCGATACCTCCGGCTGAAAAATTCGGCACGGGCAACTTTCCGTTCTTCGCCACCCATACGACAAGCTCAAAGGGTGCGCCGAGTTCCTTGGATTCGTGCACCAACTCTTCTTCGCCGAGCAAAGTTAGCCGCTTGATCTGGCTGACGATCGTTCGTATGTGCCGGACGGCTTCCACAATGTTTCCCGAGCCGGCCTCGCCTTTCGTTCGAATCATGGCGGCGCCTTCGGTGATGCGGCGCAGCGCTTCTCCCAGGTTTCGCGCACCGCAAACAAAGGGAGCTTTGAAGCCGTGCTTCCAGACGTGGTGCTCGTCGTCAGCAGGGGTGAGCACTTCGCTCTCGTCGATGTAATCGAGTTCGAGCGCTTCCAGCACTTGGGCTTCGGCAAAATGCCCGATGCGAACTTTGGCCATCACCGGGATCGAAACTGTATTCATGATCTCGCGAATGATGCGCGGTGCAGCCATGCGCGCGACGCCGCCGTCTTTGCGGATGTCGGAGGGCACTCGTTCGAGGGCCATCACTGCGCAAGCTCCGGCTTGCTCGGCAATTTTTGCTTGCTCGGCGTTGGTGACGTCCATGATCACGCCGCCNNCATTTGCATTGTCTTTGACGCGCGATTCTCTGGGCTCAATCACGACGAAACGTCCGCGCCCTCGCGCAAGAAGGTCGCCCGATTGATTCCGAATCTCTCCGGCATAGTGCAAATTCCGGCCGGCCTTCTCGACTTCATATGCTTCGATTAATAAAGGCGCATCCACCGGTACGGGCTTCAAATATTCCACAACCAGCTCCGCAGTCACGGCACGCACTGCGCGAAAGCGGCTGACCTTGCCCATGGCTTCGTCAAGAACCGTGGCGATAATTCCGCCATGAATGAACCCCGGGCCGCCCTGATACTCCGCGGCCAGCTTGAACGCTCCGCGAATGCGCTTGGTGTTGCCGTCCTGCTCGAACGTCAGCTTCATCCCGCGGGCGTTTGCGCCGCCGCAGCCGAAACAGATGTTCGTCGGATTGGGTGAAAGCAGCATAGGGCTAGATTAAGGCTACCCGCGACGGCAATTCGCTTCGGGCGCCGCGCTGGCGTTTTTGGAATTCGACCTTCAAGAGTTCACTAAACGTCTGCACCCCGCGAGCAATTTTCTTCTCGTCTAAGCCTGCGAAACCTAGCCGCAAAGTGTTGGGCTGCGGATTCTGCAAATAGAAATAGCGCCCGGGGACGAAAAGCACGCCGCGTTCGCGAAGATGAATGAGCAGTTCACCGGCATCGAACCCGGGCGGCAAAGTGACCCAAACGGACATTCCACCTTCGGGACGCGTCCAAGTGGCTTCCTTGGGCATGTGTTTTTCAAGCGCGGCCTCCATGGCTTCCAGGCGGTCGCGATAAACTTTTTTCATTTTTGCCATGTGTCGCGCGAGATATCCGCGGCGAACAAATTCGGCGAGCGTGGCTTGGGCTAGCTGGTCGGTGTGCAAGTCGGTGGATTGCTTCACCAGCCGCAAGCGCTCGATGGCATTCTCCGGACCGATACACCAGCCGACGCGCAGCCCGGGAAACGCTATTTTAGAAAAACTGTCGATTTGAATCACGTTTCCAGACTTGTCCAGCGCCTTCAGCGACGGCAGCGCAGTGCCGCGCAACCGGAGGCGGGCGTAAATTGAATCTTCAATGATGGGGACTTGATAGTGCGAAGCAATCTCGAGGAGCCGGCGGCGTTCGGCCAGAGGCAGCATGGTGCCGGTTGGATTGTGAAAATCAGGCGTGACGAAGATGAACTTCACGCGGTTCTGCAATAGCACGGATTCGAGAGCATCCAGATCCAGGCCAACATGGCCAATCCGCCGGGAATCCGTCTCTACGCCGACAGCCAGCATGCGCACACGGGCTCCGGCAAATATTGCTACCGCACCCGGATATGCGGGGTTTTCAAGCGCGACCGAATCGCCCGGACGCAGAAAAGCTTTGCACACCAAATCGATGGCCTGTTGGCAGCCGTCGGTGATTAGAAGCTGCTCGCTGCGAACGTGCAGGCCGTCCGCGCGAAGGAATTCAATCAGGACGCGCTTGAGCGGCTCGTAGCCGTCGGAAGAACCAAGCTGCAAGACGTGCCTGCCTTCGCTGCGCAGCACGGCATTGCAGCAGCGCCGGAATTCTTCCACGGGGAAAAATTCTTCGGAGGGCCGAGCGGTTATAAATGCAATCGAATCGGGAGGAACTTCAGGCATCAGGCGCGTGAGGTTTTCGTCGGCGCGCTCGTCGGCGAAAATGGATTCCCAGCGCATCCCGCCGCCATTGCCGTTCGTACGCGGGGGCGGAGTGAACTTTTTTGCCGGAGCGCCACAGATGTATGTGCCGCGGCCGACGTGTCCCTGAATCATGCCTTCCGATTCTAGTTCGGCGTATGCGTTCGCGACGGTTGTACGGTGAACACCCAGTTGCGTGGCGAGCTCGCGGCTCGCCGGGATGCGGTCACCCGTGCGAAGTTCGCCGGAATGGACCAGGGCGCGAAGCTGATCGCGCAGTTGAACGTAGAGCGGGATGTGGCTTTCGGGCTGTAAGTGTAGTGGAAGCATTGGCTCGTCCCTGTAGGCCAATATAAAGAACTTATTATAGCTGTAAAGAGCCAATTTGTCTTGCTTCGAGAAGGACAAATGTTGTCCTATCGGTTCTTCGATTCATCGGAATCTCGCACGGTCTGCGCGTGCATTTGTGCTAAAAACGCTAAAATCTTGAAGGGGTTCTGAGTGAGAATACGCCGCGGCGACGTTATCGCAGGAGTGGACGCCCTGGAGCTCCGCAGGTATTTGAAAACTCGCGATAACAGAGTGAACTACATCACGGCGATGGAATCATTCCCGATAACCAAACAAAGCGCCGACAAATTCATTGCGGAGTTAGAACGCCTCGAACTGATTCGCAAGTGTGAATCTCAAATTGAAAAGAACATCACCTGTTACGAAACAACGATAGCGGGAAATGCGCTGGGCATAGCCAAGGCCGGAAAGCCGGTGTCGCGTCAATCGGCAGAACGTACTCTTCGCGAATTCTTGAATCGGGTCCGATCTGTAAACCAACGGCGTGAACTGGCATACGTTGTGGAATCGGTGGTCGTCTTCGGAAGTTATCTATCGGACAAAAACCAACTCAATGATTTAGATATCGCTGTGGAGTTGAAGGCAAGAGAAGCCGACGAAGTTGCGCAAGAGAAGCTTCGAAAGGAAAGTCTAGCCAGGGCGTTCGAAAGTGGAAGGCGGTTTGGCAACATCGTGGAAGAGGTGTATTGGCCGGACCGAGAGGTGCTTTTGATTCTCAAAAACAGGTCGCGCACGATCAGCCTTTGTGAATGGCAGTCTTTGTTCAAAATGCCGGATTTACAATATTGCGTATTCATCGGCGACCGGAAGCGCATCGCTGGGCTGATCGAACACGGGAAGCCGGTCGACTTGATTACAGAATTTGGTAAGAAGCCCGAACATTGAACGTTTTATGAGGAGCGCAGGAGAAAACGCTGGATTTTGCCGGTGGCGGTTTTCGGCAGCTCGGAAACGAAGCGGAATTCGTGCGGACATTTGAAGCCGACGAGGCGGGTGTGCAGCCAGCCGTTTATCTCGCTGTCGAGGCCGCCCGCGGGACTCGTTAATCCTGGGCGCAACACAATAAATGCAACGGGCCGCATCAACCCCAGCGCGTCCGCCAGTCCAACCACGGCGCATTCCGCAACTGCTGGATGCGACAGCAGTGCATTCTCCACTTCCCCGGGCGAGACCCACATGCCTGACACTTTCATCATGTCGTCGGCGCGACCGGCGTAATGATAGGAACCTTCGGCGTCACGCGTAAACTTGTCGCCGGTAAAGACCCAGCCGTCCTGCTTCACGCGCGCAGTAAGTTCGGGAATTTGCCAATACTCGGCGAAAGCGCTGTCGCCCTTCACCCACAGGTTTCCAATCTCGCCGTCAGGGACCGGTGCGCGCGCTTCGTCAATTATTCGCGCTTCATAGCCGGGAACCTCGCGACCGCAAGCTCCGGGGCGCGCCTGGCCGGGCCGCGCAGAGAGAAAAACGTGAAGCATTTCCGTCGAACCGATCCCGTCCAAAATTTCAATTCCGAACCGCTCGCGGAAGCGCTCGAAAATCTCCGCGGGCAGCGATTCGCCGGCAGAGACTGCGATGCGAATCGAGGAGAAATCCACATGGAGGCCCTGTTCCGCATCACGAAGAAGAGCAGCGTAAAAGGTGGGCACGGCGAAAAAGACGGTCGGGCGGTATTGGGCCACAAGTTGCGCGATACGATCGGGACGCGGGCGGTCGGGATAAAGCACGGTGCTCGCGCCGAAAAAGAAGGGGAAATACATTCCATTGCCAAGGCCATAGGCGAAATAGAGCTTCGAAACGGAGAACATGCGGTCATCCGCGCGCAGGGCCAGGACGCCTTGCGCGAAGTTACGCGAAGTGACCAGCATGTCGCGGTGGCGATGCACAGCAGCTTTCGGCGGTCCACCGCTGCCGGAGGTATAGAGAAAAAACGCGGCGTTGGTGGCAGCCGTCGGAGAGGTTTCTGCAGTTTCGCCATTGACGGGAAGCCAACGGTTGGAATGAACAATCCTGCACGCGGGATTTTGCAAGCGCGAGACGGTGTGGCCGAAAACCACGACTAATTCCAGCGCGCCAGCCACGATTCCGGAAGCGAATTCAGGAAGGATTGATGCATGCACCATCGCAAAACGCGCGCCAGAATTCGAAAGGTAATGGCGATAGTCCGCGGCCCGGGCCATCGAATTCACCGGCACAGCGATAGCGCCAATTTTCACGGCACCAAAGAAACAGGCAATAAACTCGATCGAATCAGGCAGCGCGATGAGGACGCGGTCACCTGGCTTGCAGCCTGAATCCAGCAAGGCACGCGCCACACGATTTACTTCATTCTCTAGTTGGGCGTAGGTCGCTTCGCGCTCGACTCCCAGAATCGCCGGTTTGTCCGGATACTCTCGCGCCGGGCGCGAGATGAATTCGTCCGCAATATTAAATATTTCCGAGGGAGATGGAGAGGAGCGCGTCACGCCGCCGATTCTACATCAACAAGCAATTCTCGCCCTGCACTTGAATTGCTGGNNGGCTGCGTGCGGTCCCGGCTGAGCCGCGTGAGCGTGGCCGCGTCGCTGTTCGGATGCCGGGCGATGTTTTCGCGGATGGCGGAGTAAGGATGATGCGATAGATGCGCCAACGTCTTCGCTGAAACTTTGGGATGCTCGCTGATCAGTCGCAGCAAATAGTAATCTTCTTTCGGCGCCTGCCTGGTCAAACTGTCCAGCGTATCCGGCCTTACTTCGGCGCTGAGCACCACGCCTATTTTTTCATCCCAGCCGGCATTAATGCGATTCAGCTCCTGCGTGCGCGCGTGGATCAATTGTTCTATGACGCGCCGCTCCTGCTCCATGCGCGGCGCCGGCAGGGCGCTGCGTTCCACGGAATCGAGCACGCGCAGAAGATGCTGGCGCTCGCCAAATACAATTTGGGAGGTCCGGACGGTTTTTCCTTTCGCCGCATTTCGCACCAAATCTGAACGTCTCATCGTTAGCTCACCCCGCAGATCTCATAGGCCGCCCATTACTTCCCAGGTATGCGGCTCTGGAGGAACCTAAACTCGCACTTTCGCGCGGCGATGTCTTCATTCGCGCTACTGCCATGGCAATGGACAACGCGCCAAATTATCCGACCTCGGTGACGCAGAGTAAAGGAAACTAGGGAAAGTTGTTCCGTAGGGCGCAACAGAGGGTTCTAGAACCAGCTATATTGACGGCCCTTTGGCATATGAATTCTGACCGTTGCGCACCGTTTGAGCAACGGCCACGAGGCGATAGCGGACGCGTGGCCGACTCGAAACGTTGGTGGGTGCTGATTTTGGACGCATATGAAACTGAGATGCTCTTTGCGGTACAGGTACTCTTTCAAAGGGCTAAGTCCTGGTATTACAGAACTATTACAAATCAATTTCCCCACCACTGGTAGTCTAACGCTAGCGTAGAGCGAAACGAAAAACGCGAAGATATATCGAAACTCAATAATAGAAGAAAAGGGCCAAAACTATGGGAGTCGAACTCACCGATCTGGAAAGAAACGCGGCAGCCAAGGATGAAGTCAACTGGATTACGGCTTCGTTTATGGCGCTGTTTCACGTGGGAGCCATTGTGGCGCTGTTTTTCTTCACGTGGAAGGCGTTCTTTGTCGCGGTAGTTCTGTGGTGGATGGCGACAAGCTTAGGAATCGGGATGTGCTATCACCGGCTTCTCACGCACCGCGGATACCAAATTCCCAAGTGGCTCGAATACACGCTCACGATCTTCGCCACGCTGGCGCTCGAAGGCGGACCGATTTTCTGGGTCGCCACGCATCGAATTCATCATAAATATTCCGACCACGAAGGCGACCCGCACTCACCAATTGACGGCAAATGGTGGGCGCATATGGGCTGGATCCTGATGGGCAAATCCATGCACCACGACACATCCACGCTGGCCCGATACGTCCCGGACCTGGCCAAGGACAAGTTCCACGTCTGGATCACGAAATATCACTACGTGCCGATGATCGTTCTCGGGCTGATCCTGCTTGCAGTAGGCGGATGGAAGTTCGTCCTGTGGGGAATTTTCTTCCGGACGGTCGTGGGCCTGCATTTCACTTGGCTGGTAAACTCGGCCACTCATTCGTGGGGCACGCGACGGTTTGAGACTCGCGATCTTTCCACCAATAGCTGGTGGGTCGCGTTGTTGAGCTGGGGCGAAGGCTGGCACAACAATCATCACGCGCATCCGGTTTCAGCTCGCCACGGGCTGGCCTGGTATGAGATTGACACAAACTGGTACGGCATCTGGCTGCTGAAGAAACTCGGCTTGGCGAAGCAGGTTCACACCACAAAGCTCGCGGCCGTGAAGCACGCCAAAGAAATGGCCGAATTCGCAGCTCCAGAACCTCAGTCCGAACTGGTTTCCGCACAACTCTAGACATCCTCGTTTGAAATTCTCGCGTAGCCGCTGAACGGTGCTGCGCGGTATCGCTGCACCTGCCGTCCGCTTTGTGCGTTAACGACAGAGCCCTGCAATTCGCATCTGACTGCGCAAGAACCCGCCTCCGGGGTACAATTCAGTTGAGATTCCGAGAAACCAATGCGTATCGCGAGCCGGCGGAAGACGATTGCTTTTTTCCTTGTGCTGGGCATATCCCTGGTGGCCCTGGCGATTGCGCTGGACGTCGGCTGGATCATCCTCAACTGGCGCCAAAGCGTCATGCTGTTCCTGGGCGTGATTGTTTTCGCTACGATCATTCTGGGCATGATCTTGAACACCACCTTTCTTGTGCGCGAGATACGCCTGAACGAACAGCATGGGAGTTTCATCAACGCGGTCACGCATGAACTGAAGACGCCCATCACTTCCATTCGTCTGTACCTCGAAACGCTGCAACGCCGCGAAATAGAGGAAGCGCAGCGGCAACATTTTTACCAACTCATGCTCGACGATACTGACCGCCTGATGGGTACTGTCGAGCAGGTGCTGAAAGCGGGCCAAGTGGGATATAAACGCGGCGAACAATACCGCGCCAAAGTTGATCTGGGGAATTTAGCTGCCGAGTGCATGGAACTCGCGCGCACGCGGCACCATCTGAGCACCGGCGCCTTGCACTTCGCATCCGCGAACGGCCAGCCAGGAAATGATGCCCAGGCAAAGGATGCGCTGCTCACGAGGCCGGTCACCGAATTTCCCGTGCACGGTGACCCTGAAGAGCTTCGGACCGCCATATCGAACGTGCTCGACAACGCAATCAAATATTCCGTAGGTAACGTTGACGTCTCGGTTGTCATCGAGACGCCGGACGAAAAACGCGTGGTGCTTCGCGTGCGCGATCAAGGCGTGGGGATTCCCGCCGACCAGCTCAAGCGCGTGTTCAAACGTTTTCACCGTGTGCGCCGCCGAAGCACGTCGAAAGTAAAAGGCACCGGCCTGGGCCTTTTCATCGTGCGCTCGATTGCTCGGGCGCACGGAGGCAAAGTTTTTGCCGAAAGCGAAGGCGAAAACCGGGGTACCACCGTTACGCTGGAGTTGCCGCGGAGCGTAGATGAGTAGCCGCGTGCTGGTGGTGGAGGACGAAACACATCTCGCTGACGGACTGAAGTTCAATCTTGAGGCCGAAGGTTACTTCGTGCAGGTTGTGGGCGACGGCGAATCCGCGATCGATCGGCTTCTAAAAACCAAAGAAAAATTCGATGCCGTCGTGCTCGACGTGATGCTTCCGGGGATTGACGGCTTCGGCGTGGCCTCGGCTCTGCGCAAAGCCAAAAATTATGTGCCGGTCCTAATGCTGACCGCCCGTGGGCGCCCGGAAGATGTTCTGGAAGGCTTTGCTGCTGGGGCAGACGATTATCTGCCCAAACCATTTCAGCTACCCATATTTTTGGCGCGTCTTCAGGGGCTTCTCCGCCGCACCGGATGGATGAGCAGTGGAAAGAAGGATTCGAAGGAGAAGCCACCGGGCCAGAAATCAGCCGCGTCGGGCAAGAATGCCGCACAAACATCCGAGGAGGAGCTCTTCACGTTTGACGGCAAGACTCTGGACTTTGATACTCTGGAACTCCGCACAGCGACTAATACCGTCCAGCTTACGCTGATGGAAGCGAAGCTTCTGCGCCATTTGATACGCCAAAATGGACGCACGGTTTCGCGCAAATCGATCCTGGAAGATGTGTGGGATTTGCGAGAGGACACCGATACCCGCGCAATCGACAATTTCGTCGTCCGCCTGAGGCGCTACATCGAGGACAAACCCGCGAAGCCGCGTCATCTTCTAACCGTTCGGGGGGTGGGCTACCGTTTCGTTTCTTAGCCTCTACACATAGCTTAATTGTTTACGCGTTCACGCGAGGGAAATACATGCCGGCTTTTGAAGAGCATCGGGAAGAATTAGAACATTACGAAACGATGATGGGCCCGCACCGCGGCCGTTTGGCCGTTACGCTGGACCTTTTGACCAACGCGCTCGTGCTCGTCGGCCAGCACGGCGTCTATTGCCATAGCAATCGCGATGCGGGAGTGCCGGTAATGGACATTCGAATCATCACCGCCGAGATTGGCAAAGCGAAAGAGCTGATTCAAAGCGTCATGGAAGGCATTCGAGCAGAACGAAAACCGTAGTGCCTGCTAACGAGCAGAGATCGATTGCCGAGCTTCACAAAAAATCAAAAGAGCCGGCGGGACGCCGGCGCTACGAAAATCAAAATCTCGTCGGCGGTTTACTTGGATTTTGCAGAGTGTCTCAGTGGAGCGATGGATCGCCCGCGCGCCGAATCCTGAATAAGCCTTTCAAGCCGCCTCAGCTTGGTCTCTTCTTTTTTCGCGCTGACGACCCACCAAGTAGCAGTCCGCTGATAAGACGGCGCCTGCGATCGAAAAAAGTCCCACGCCGCTGTATTCGCACGAAAAAGTTTCTCGAAACGACCGCCGAGCTTGGCGACATTTCGTTGTTCGTACGCATACGTACCTTCCGCCGTTCGCACCGCAAACGCTTTTAGCCCGTTGGCGTGCATCAAGCCCAATTTCCGAAGCTCGGGGACACGCCTCACATTGATCAGGCTCCATTTGCTCTTGGATTTTCTGGGGGTAACGCGAATGGTGTAGCTTACTTCGTCGATGCTCTTCCGAATCCCGTCGATCCATCCGAAACAAAGCAGCGCATCCACAGCTTCCGGCCAGGTAATGCTCGCTTTGCCCGAACGTTTCTTGTGAAAACCGACCCAAAGCTCATTCTCCTGAGCGTGGTGCTTCTCAAGCCATGCACGCAGTTTCGATGGAGACTCGAAAAAGACCGGTTTCATCGTTGCTCGTGCCGGTCGGTCACAGGCCGCCTGACCGGCGATGCAGCAAACTTCCCGCAGCAATTAAATCGGATTGCCGTTGGCGTCAATGAAGCGGATTTCGCCTAAGTTCAATTCCCGGATGCCCGCCTCGATCTTGGCGCGGTCACCCACCACGATCCAGATGAGCTTGTCCGGACGGACGACTTGCTTCGCCGCGGCATCCAAGTCGCTCGTTTTCAGCGCCCGGATCTTGCCGGACATGGTGTCGTAATAGTCGTCGGGCCATCTGGAATCCAGTATGGTCGCGATTGAACCGCCGACGGCGTCCAGGGTTTCGCGCGACCCCGGCAGGCTGAGCGTTTCGTTAGCCTGCGTGCGCGCCAATTCATCCGAGGTTACCGGACGATCCGCTAGAATCGCACGCAACTCCTTATTCATTTCCACCAGCGACTCCTTGGTCTTGTCCGTCTGCACGGGCGCAAAAGCGAGGAATGGGCGCTGGAAGCGCGCACCCAAAACGAAGCTACTCGCCCCGTAACTCCAATGCTTATCCTCGCGAAGGTTCATGTTGAGGCGCGAGCTGAATGTGCCGCCCAGAACATCGTTCATAGCCTGAATGGCGAGTTCATCCGGCGTGTTGGGAGGCACCGTGATGTTGGCGGCGATGACCACGGACTGTTCGGCGTTCGGCTTATCCAAAATATAGACCACCGGCTTGGACGGGAGTTGTACTGCAGCCACATCCTTTCGCGGGGCCTGACCGGATTTCCATCCGGCAAACAGTTTTTCCAATTTCGGAGTGATTTCGGCGAGTGTGGTGTCACCAACCACGACGAGAGTGGCGTTGTTCGGCTGAAACCACTCTTTATGAAATGTAACCAAATCGTCACGCGTGATTTTTTGCACGCTAGCCGCCGTTCCAGACCCGGTGAAGGGACTGCCGTAGGCGTTGGTTGGACCGTAGACCAAGCCGGGGAAAACACGCAGCGCCATTCCGATGGGTTCGTCCTGCTCCTGCTGGATGGTGTCCAACTGCAACTTCTGCTCGCGCTTGAAATCGGCGTCAGGAAACGACGGATTCAAAATCACGTCGCCGAACAGCTCGAGCGAGGGATCCAACTTTTCCTTCAACGCTGAAAGCTGAACGTAGGAGAAGTCCAGATCGGAATAGGCCAGCAATCGCGCGCCTAGCAAAGCCGTTTGGTCATTAATCTGGAGCGCGTTGCGCGTGCGCGTGCCATCAATGAGAAGCGCGGACATAAGCTTCGCCGTGCCCGGCGCCGCGGAGTGATCGGCGGCATAGCCGGCGTCAGTGGTCATCCAAAAACTTACTAGCGGCAGGCCGGGCCTTGCGGCAAGGATCACCTTGAGGCCATTCGATAGCGTTGCGCGCTCCAGCTTAGGAAGTTTTAATTCCGGTGGTGTTCCGAGCGCGGGCGGCTTAGAGCGGTCCACTGCCGCGGACGCGGCCTTGTAGTCCGGGAACGGCTGGACCTCCGCGATGTAAACGCCGTCAGAAAGCCAGCGGTTCGCCGCGCCCTTGAGATCTTCAGTACTCGCGTCGTTTACGCGCTTCAGCGTGACCTTGTAATTGCCGGCATCGCCGGTATAAACCTCGTACTGTGCCAACCTGTCCGATTTTCCACCGAAGCCGCCGATGCGTTCGCTGCCGCGCAGAAAGTTTGCGAGATATTGAGTCTGTACCCGCTGCAACTCCTTGGGAGTGGGGCCGTCTTTCAGGAATCGAGCTATCTCCTCATCGATCGCCTTTTCAATCTCATCGAGGTTATGCCCGGAACGCGCCGTAACCTGCACCACGAACTGCCCGCCGATCTCACGTGTGTCGGCATAAACAGTGACGTCACTGGCAATCTGGTCGTCGTAAACCAGCCGCTTATAGAGCCGTGAAGTCTTGCCGTCACCCAAACAAGAGCTGACGAGATCAAGGAAGTCGGCGTCGACGCTGCCGAACTGCGGCACGTTCCAGACCATGTAAATGCGGGGCAGGGGCACACGATCTTGGGTCACTTCCCTGTGAGTCCCCTTCATTTTCGCGATCCATATCTTCTGGTGCGCTACGGGCGGCCCCGGCGGAATTTCGCCGAAATATTTTTGGACCTTCTCTTTCGCCGTTTTCGCGTCAATATCGCCGGCCAGCACGATGACCACGTTGGACGGCCCGTAATTATTCTTGAACCATTCCTGCACGTCCTTGAACGCAGCAGCGTCCAGGTCGGCCATGTCGCCGATGACGTCCCAGGAATAGGGGTGACCGGCGGGATATGTATTTTCAGGAAAGTGCTCCTCGGTCAGACGGTACGGTTGATTCTCCCCTTGACGTTTTTCGTTCTCCACGACGCCGCGCTGCAAGTCGAGAGTCTTTTGGCTCAAATCGAGGAATCCCATGCGGTCCGATTCCATAAATAGCGCGTAGTCCACCGCGGATGTAGGGACATTCTCGAAGTAATTGGTGCGGTCAAAATATGTGGTTCCGTTCAGGTCGGTGGCACCGACCAGCTCGAGTGCCTTGACGTAACTCCCCGGGGCGTGCTGGCTGCCGCCGAACATCAGGTGCTCGAAAAGATGAGCGAATCCTGTCCTGCCGGCCTTTTCGTTCTTCGAGCCGACGTGATACCAGACGTTCACGGCCACGATGGGCGCTTTGTGATCTTCGTGGACGATGACGGTAAGCCCGTTGTCGAGCACGAACTTCTCATAGGGAATATCTACTTGCTGAGCCCGAGCGCCGGACCCTACGGCAAGAGCTAAAAAGAGAAATAGCCAACGTGCCCGCATCTGTTCCTCCTAAATGTTTTTGGCAACATGCTGATCTGTATCGAGCCTTTGGCTGGATGCATCCCGCCGAAAGTGTTGTGCTGAGGTGAGGCGTGGAAGTCGCGGACTCCAGCCCGGCGCATTCACGCGATATCACCTGGAATTTCTAATTTTGAATCCATCTTGGCCGGGAAAAGATACTTTCTCCTCGCTCACGAGTCAATCTCGAAAGAGTTAAGTTCATCGCAAGTTAGATCCCGTGCGGCGCGCGGGCAGCCAGCGCGAACACCATTTCATACACTTCTACGTAGCACCAATAAAAAGGTCTCTCTTGACTCCGATATCTGCTGGGTGCTCGCCGCGATTCACTGCGGACGGACCGAGGCTCCCATAAACTGCTTGGCCTCGCCGCAGTTTTCGGTTAAAAGTATGCGTCGTAGCGTACAATTCTTCTCTCGTTTCATTCGTGCGCTGTCGGGCGCCGGCCGCAGGGTGCAGAGGCTACAGAAATGGACCTGTACAAAGGATGGAAGGCCGGACCTCCCCATCCTCAATTCGAGTTATCGATGCCCAGCGATATTTCTGAAATTTCTCCATTCGTCGATGAATTCATCGAACGCATGAAGGGTTACACGTGTTTTCACGGCGACGGGAGCGATATCGAAGTAGCGTTGCGCGAGGCTATCGCCAATGCTGTAGTTCACGGTAACCACGAAGACCGCACCAAGCACGTTCACCTGAGTTTTCGTTGCGAGCCCAGCGGAGAACTTTTCTTTATTGTCCGGGATGAAGGAGAAGGATTCAATCCGGAGAAAGTTCCAGACCCGCTAGCGCCCGAAAACATCTTTGCGGAACATGGCCGCGGGATTCTGATGATGAGGACGTACATGGACGGCGTCCATTACGAGCACGGCGGCCGGGAAGTTCACATGCGCAAGAAACCTTCAGCGAAGCCTGAGCCCTAGAGCGCCGAATCCGGGTAGCGAATCTCGCGGTAGCGGCGCGTCAACAGCAAAGCCACGATTACGAGCGCAATCAACGCAAGGACGCTGGCTTCCGGGCCGGTGCTTCCACCCGTTAGCCAGTTTGGTCCGTGGAATTCAGTGTGCAGAAAATTGTGACTGGCATTCAGGCCGCTGTCCGGCACGCCGTAGAAAAACGTCTGGCCCCAATCCCAGGCGGCGTGAAATCCGATCGGCCACCACAAATTCCCCGTGCGCTGCAATGCAATGCAAGCAACGATGCCAAAAAGGGCAACTTGGATTAGGCCCAAGGGAGATTCGCCAGAGTTGCCAAGATGGACCGCAGCGAAGAGCAGGGACATGAGCAAAGCCGCAGGCCAGAAGCCGATGCCGGTGGTGAGCGTGAATTGCATGTAACCCCGAAACGTATATTCCTCCGAGAATCCGACCGCCACGAAAACCAGGCCCCATTCCAAGGCTGAAAGTGCCAGCGCCGAGCCATGCGTATCCACGCCCGTAATTCGAAAACCGTGGAAGAGAAACATCACGAAGAGCACGCCGCTAATCGCCAGAAATCCCCAGAGCAATCCAGCCCAGAAAGTTTTGGGGAAGAGCCTGCGCCAAGGGATTCCGTAGTACGCGAGCGGACGGCGCTCGATTCGGCCCATAATCCAACTGGCCAAAAGAATCACGCCAAAGACTGAAAACTCCGCCGTCGCGACCATGCCGGGAAGGAGCGCGGTCACTTCGCTGGGGCTGGTTGGACGCGGTCCAACTCTGCGAGCTGCGTAGTGTCCAGCCAGGGAAAGAACAGCAACAATACAGGCGATAATGAGCAGGAAAATCAGGATCCGCCATCCCGCGCGCAAACCGTTTGGTCCGTGGAGTATGGCGCTAGGCTCGGATTCGGGGGGCGGTGCCGGGGTCAGAGGCGACGCTGAATCTATCGCAGGAGGTATGTTTGCTTCGTCCATCGCCAGGGAGCCTCTTTAGCGGCTTGAAGGAACACTCGCCCGCATTTGATAGTACGGCTGCAAAGGATACAAAGTTGCGCGCTAAAGCGCAAAGCCGGCCACGACTTGGGACCGAAGCTATTCCTAAAAAGTAGCGTAACCTTTCTCTCGCTCGGCAGTTTAAGTTAGTGATAGGCAAATGCGGAGAACCGGTTGAAGGATCGTTCCCAAGATGCCGGCGAACGGCGCCTGGTCGAAGCAGCGCAAAAAGACCCGAGCCGTTTTGGCGAGCTCTACGAAAATAATTTCGAACGGGTGTATGCGTACATCGCGCGTCGTGTCGGAAACCGCGAAGAGGCGCAGGACCTGACGGCCGAAGTGTTTCACCAGGCCCTTGCAAATCTCGCCCGGTTCGAATGGCGCGGACTTCCCTTCGCGGCGTGGCTGCTCCGGATCGCGTCAAACGCCATCGCAGATAGGTGGAAATCCAAGGCGCGAGAGCACGGCAGCCCGACCAGCGATGAGCCTTTATCGCATGACATCGACATGGAAGATGTCGAACAGCGCGCCAAACTTTTCCGGCTTGTGACCACGCTTCCGGATGACCAGCGCCGCGTGATCGAAATGCGTTTCGCACATGAAAAAAGCATTCGCGAAATCGCCAAAGAACTCGGCCGCACCGGCGGGGCCATAAAGCAATTGCAATTCCGCGGGCTGGAAAC
>PMTV01000063.1 GCA_003167215.1 Acidobacteriota bacterium
ACTCTGGTGTCTACACCTGATGGCGTAACACCCGCCGATGGGGCCAGCTCGGAGTCGTCGATTTCCAACACCGGCCAATTCATCGCGTTTGCTTCCACAGCGACGAATTTGGCGACCGGCGCGGGACCGACGCAGCAGATTTATTTGCGGAATACGTGTTTGGATATCACGACGACATGCACGCCTTCGACTACGCTTGTTTCCAGTACGAACAGTGGCGTTCCGGGAAACTCCACGAGCGAATATCCCAGCATTAACAGCACGGGCCTGTACATCGCTTTTAGTTCGTTCTCGTCGAATTTCGCGAGCACCACGAATGGTGTGGAGAACATTTTTGTGAACAGCACCTGCGTATCGACTACGACGATTATTGTGACCGACTGTACGGTGAGCACAGTGCTGGTAACTCAAGGGGCCGGCACACAGACGACGCCTTCCAACGGTAACAGTCTAGTGCCGTCGATTAGCCCAGACGGCACTACAGTGAGCTTCCTTTCGTTTGCCAACAACCTGGTGCCGCGGGACAACAATGGAGTCGAAGACATTTTTCTAGGTTCGACGTCTTTCCAGGCGACCACAGTTGAGCTCACTCCGCGAGGTGCGATGCGATCCGCTGAAGTTCGGCGCTACGCACAGTAACGAGCGTAAACGTGAGTGATTCACGCGGAACGCTGGTGACGAAGGGACCCACCATCCAACCGAGGCCAGTGGGAACGTCGCGGGTTAGCGAAAGCGACTGGCATTCGACATAGGTGCCACCGTCTTTTTCCTGGAATCGCCAATAAGTGTCCATGCTCCATAAGAATCCTCGATCGTGCCCCTGGGGTTCCAAGCGTTCGGTGGGCTCGCCTGGATTTTCCACTTCCTGAATGCGAGTGGTGTGAGAGCGGCTCCAGGCATGGGTGGAATCCACAACGTGGTAGTGAACTTGATGGTCCGTGTCGATCACCGTTGTGATCACTTTTTTCTTGTAGAACCGGAGATTGACTAGAAAGTCGTCACCCTCGTGGCGCAGAATTTTGGAGCGCTGAATATCCGGGCGAAAATAATCCTGTTTGTGATTGTAATCCTCCATAAATTCCAGAGTTTGCGCCAGAGACGCGCCAGGAATAAACACAGTCCCTATCCAGTGATGAAGTAATCCTCCCGGAACCGCGATTGTTTTGCCATGGTCCAGCGTTTCGAGCCGCTCGATTACAAGGTTACCCTTGCGCAATTCGGCATACGCGGCGGCGCGGCGTGATTCGGGCGCGGCATCGATCCACAAGTAGGGATTTCCACGCGCCAGCTCAGCGTCAATGTTTGCTTCGGTTAGCTGCAGGTAGCGGTTATAGGCAGCAGTCGTTTCCGGCTTCAGATCCGCAGCATTCGCCGGAACCGCCAGCGAGAATAATCCGGCGAGAACCATAGAGAGCGCCTTGCGAGCGATGCTGCCCGTGTTTCTTGGCATCCGCCGCAACGTACTGCGTTTTCGATGGGTGGTATGGCCAACCGATCTAGAATCGAGCTGGTTGGCGCGAGTATAGTGCACATTTGTTAAGACGCAATGCAGCCGCTAAACGATGCTGAGGAAGGGGAAAAACGTGGAATTCCCGGGGCTGGGGGCGAACGCCGCGCTGTAAAGGGGGGCAGAGGAAGGAATTGGACGGGTTGGAAAGCGTGCCCCGGCTCCTTTTTTTGTGGAACCGTCGTCCCCGCATCGCAGCTGCCAACCCGCAGCACCATGTTGAGAGACACAGTGCGGTTGAAACAATGGCCCTGACGGGTCATTTATCGGGTACCCGGGTTTTAGTACTGCCCTGTCTTCAGAAAAAAATTCGATTTTATTCAGATACCGCAGGGGAACGATTTGTCCGGCCCAGGGGAACGGCCGTCACTTTGCTGCGGGCGATAAATGCAGCGTAATTTCCGTAGTTTTCTTCGGACGGACGACTACGCGCTTGGACCAATCGGAAAAAAGACTGTGCGAATAAGCGCGCACGTCGTATTGTCCGGCGTCAAAACGCGCGAATTCGAAGTGGCCGTTCGCATCGGTACGAGCGGCGTGTGGATTCAGACCGTCGGAGGTTTGGATCGTTACACTTGCCTCGGCGACGGGCTTCCCGTGTTCGTCGAGAACACTTCCGGAAAGAGTTCCCAACCCTCTGGCAAATTGAGCGTTCGCAGCGGCGGCAAATGCCAGCACGGCAATGACACAGAAAATCAAAAGAGTTCGTTTCATTGGTCACCCCGGGGACTACCTGGCACCATTCTATAGTGCGGCGCAGACGACGCCTGAACGTGGACGGCAATTGTTCTTGGTAAGAGACTGGCCGGAAGGACAGGCTTAGCGCAGCTAGTATTTGTAGTGGCGGCTGGCGGCGGCGTGCGCGGGTTGATCTTGCCGGCCGGTATCGGGATTGAGGCTGCGCTCAAGCGCCAGAAAATAAGTGAGAAGTTGCAGCGGGACTAGATGCACAAAAGCGGTAAGCCATCCGGGTGTTTCGGGAACTAGCAGTATTTGTTCTGCGAAGATATCGTGGTTCGCTGAGGAATCCGCGATTGCCGCGCGAAACATTTTTAATTCTCCGGCCGCGCGCAAGATTTGCCGCGCGCGGATGTCCGTTTCGCGGCCGGTGAGCAATCCGATTAACGCTGCACGAGAATCGGTTTCTGAAAATGGTCCGTGTAATATTTCTTCCGTCTCAAAGCCTTCTGCGGCGATGTAGCAGGCTTCTTTGATTTTCAAGGCCGCCTCGCAGGCGGTGGCCCAGCCCACTCCGGTGCCAAAAAGTTCAATACGCGTGAGGGGAGAAACCCGTTTTGCCAATTCGCGCACTTGAGGCTCGAGCCTGAGCGCTTCGCGGATCAGCGCGGGAACCTGTGCCAGTTCGTCGTGCGAATATCCTTTAGCCAATAATTTTCGACGCTCCACGATGCGCGCGATCAGGATTGCGAGCGCCGCTAGAGCGGTCGTATAACTTTTTGTGTAAGCGAAGGCGACTTCCTGTTCGCATGTCTCGATTTGAAAATCCGCGCTGTGGACTCCTTCGCCGCTCATCTCGCCCGTGATCGCAACGGTCAACGCTCCAGCGGCGCGAGCCATGCGCAAGGCTTCCACAGAAGCCGTGGTGGTGCCGGTATGAGT
The DNA here is from genome assembly GCA_003167215.1 of Acidobacteriota bacterium. GTDB lineage: Bacteria > Acidobacteriota > Terriglobia > Acidiferrales > UBA7541 > Palsa-295. Next base: position 3,128 of record PMTV01000063.1, read on the forward strand.
GATCACGATTACGGCATCGTTGGCCGTGAACGCGATGGGGTTGTGCACGAGTTCAAAAGACTGTTCGGCATGTGTTAGGAGGCGCCCGGAAGAAAACTCGCGCATCCAACTTTGAGCTACTCGCGCGGCGTGCAAGGAAGTTCCAATTCCGACGAAGGTGATGCGTTCCTTTTGAGCAACGGCGTCGGAAACGCGTTCGATCGCGCTGCGTCTCTGCAAAATCTTTTCGATCAATTCAGGTTGAGCCTGAATTGCGTCGTAAACATAATAAGGGTGCGCCTTGCGCATCTCGGGGGGCATTGATTTTTCTCCGCCGACGATGTATTGGAGTTCTCGGCGTTACCGGTGGGCTATTCTAGCGGAACTGGAGTCTGAATGGCTTTATACATCTCGCAACACACGCTGGCGTGCCTCACGCGCCAGGGTGCGGAAGAGCTAACGCGGCGGCTGCAGGGAGCGCAGGCGGTGAAAGCGCGGCGCGTGCTCGTGAATATGCAAGAGGGGAAAATGTTAGTGGAATTCGAAGCGGCGAGCCGCGAAGAGCTCGAAAAGTGGCTGGCGACCGAAAAGTTCCATTTCGACTGGCTCTTGCGCATCGAACTCGAATCGGCGAAAGGCGCACTTCGCGCTGTCTCATAGGTGTCACGCGGGCAAGCGTTCGTTCTTCACGGCCGCAAAGAATTATTGTCAATCCGCAAGCTTGGGTGTAGCCTTTGGGCATGTCGCACCTCACCGGAGACCGGCTCATTTGTTGTTGTATGCGCTTGTCATCTGGCAGGGTCGGCTAGCCATCTAAAAAACAGATTCTAGCTTGCAACTTCGAACCCACCGCCAGAACAAGCTGGCAGGTGGGTTTTTATTTTTAGGTCGTTTTCGGGGCGATTGAGTCTAAATATGAGGGGGAAAGACATGTCAGAATACAAGCATCCCGAGACTTTAGTGTCCACGCAGTGGGCGGCGGACCATCTGAAGGACTCGAACATCCGTCTAGTAGAAGTTGACGTCGACACCACAGCCTACGACCAGGGACATATTCCCGGGGCGGTAGGTTGGAATTGGCAGTCACAGCTTCAGGATAATATTCGCCGCGATTTGATTGGCCAGGGAGCGCTCGAGGCGCTGCTCGGCCAGTCAGGAATTTCCAACGACACAACGATTCTGCTGTATGGCGACAACAACAATTGGTTTGCGGCCTATGCCTTTTGGCAATTGAAATATTATGGGCACAAAGACGTTCGTTTGATCAACGGTGGGCGCAAGAAATGGGTGGAAGAAAAGCGTCCTCTGACCACGGACGCGACGAAAGTGGCGGCCACGAAGTATCGAGCGATCGGTCCGGACGAGTCGATTCGTGCGCGCAAGGAAGATGTGTTCGGCGTACTCGAGAAGAAGAAAGCGGGGCAGCTGGTTGACGTTCGATCGGGCGATGAGTTCACGGGGAAAATTATCGCGCCGCCCGGAATGTCTGAGACCGCGCAGCGTGGTGGGCACATTCCCGGAGCGGCTAATATTCCTTGGGCGCAGGCGGCGAACGAAGATGGCACGTTCAAATCGGCGGAAGCGTTGAAAGCGCTCTATGACGGCAAGGGCATAACAGGAAAGAATGAACTGATCGCGTATTGCCGGATCGGCGAGCGCAGTTCGCACACCTGGTTCGTTTTGAAATATCTCTTGGGCTACGACAAGGTGAAAAATTACGATGGCTCGTGGACCGAATGGGGCAATCTGGTCGGCGCGCCAATCGAAAAGGAAGCAGCTGCCGCCGCGCGATAACTACAAGTCTCAACTGATTGCAAGCTAGCCCCGGAGCGCAAGCTTCGGGACTTTTTTGTGCCGCAGATAATACGGATTCCGTTCGCACCATTTTTCAGGGGAGTTCGTTTTCGGGGACTCCATCGTGACGAGCTTGGTCTTCCAGAGCGGCGATCTTCGCATCGATATCGTCGCGCTGCTTCTGGAAGCGCGAGAGTTCGTCGCGCCAATCGTCGGGCCTCGCGCCGCCATACTGCCTGGTTGAAGTGACGGTCTGTCCGTTCAAGGCGGCCTGCAATTGCGAGATTTTTTCATCGAGGGGTGGAATCTGTGCTTGCAGTTTCGAAATTTGGGTGCGGTACCAACCGGCGTCCTTTCCCTTGGCATTCGGTTTGGGTTTGTTTAATGTGCCGGCCGGTTTCACATTTGAATCAGGTGAACTGGGGGCGCCCGAGTGGATGTCGTCGTTAGTCCAGACTTTTTTCGCCGGCGCCGGAGGCGCGGGAGCGGGCGAAGATGACTTGGTAGGACTTTGCGACGGGGGCGGCGAATCGTTTTGCGCCAACGAAGTAGTCGCAGCAAATGCGACGGCGGCGATTACGAAGACGACCCTAGCAAAGAAGTGAAGCGCCCGTCGATTCATTTTTACCTCATCTGCCCGACGTTGCTTCGGTGGACATGCGGCGTAGCGAAGGGCTAGGGATCTCCGTTAACTACTTTGCCGCTGACGATCTCGCTTTCGACCAACGCGAGCGCTTGTTTCGGAAGGCCGTCGTGGCGATACTGGCTAGCTTCAATGTACTGGTGTTCCTCGAAGGTGAAAAGAAATTTTCTGCCCATGAAATCGTATTGATAACGTGTTGGCAGCCAGACGCCCGGCGACACCTCCGCTTGCTGGAAAGAAAAAACTCCACCCCGGTATAACTTTCCGAGAATGCCCCCGCCGAATGAAATATCCCGCATCACGTGAGCTTCGGCGCGCGCAAGCTGAATCTGTTCACGGTCTACCCAGAGTTTCGCCGTGATGTGCGTCATGGCATCCTGAAATATCGAACGCGGATGAAAGCTGGGATTGGGGTCCAATCCGAAAACGTCGCAAGGTCTTCCGTTCAGCGTTTCCTGGCCCATCCACTTGGTCAAGAACGCTTCTCGCGTGGCATCCACCAAGTCCGCGCGGTCGGTTTTCTTTTTTTGCCATTTGGAGTAAGCCAACTTCGCTCTAGGATCATCCGGCTTGAGAGCCAGTTCGAGCAGTTCTTTCCAGGTCTGCAATTGCTGGCGATACAGGACGGGGTCGGTGAGCTTGTTATCTTCCTTCAGCAAGATTTTCAGGGAACCGGGGCCCGTGGGAACCACGCGGTAAAGCTTGTCCTCGAGCACGCGGGGATTCGTGCCGGCGGTACGGTCAACATGATGCTCGATGCGCTCGTATTCATCGATCGCAGCATCGTCACGGTGCTGGTTTTCGACCAGCTTCTGGCCGCGCTCGCGGATTTCAGCGTCAGAAGGAGCTTGAGACTGCAGACTATTTTGCCGGGGAGATCCGGAGCTAGCTGGGGCGCCATTGGGGACAACAAGCTCGGAAGTTTTTGCAGCAGGCCCCAGGGCGAAGTAACTCTTAAACTGGACCGGCCCAGGCCATATCGTTAACCCGGCCAAAACTAGCGAGGCGGCAATGTTCGGAATTGAGAAAAGCCGGGACATTCGATTCTTCTAGAACTCCAAGGCCCTGCAATCGCTTGCAAGTCCATTGTAACGGATTCCCAGTGACATAATGCGTCCCCAGGCTTGCGTTAAGATGCCCATTCGGACGAATTAGTGAAATCTTTAGTGGTCGTAGCCGTCTATTATAGAGAGAGTGAAGGACAAGCCTCTGCAACCTCTGACTGAAATCCGGCAAACACTGGTGGCGCTGAAGGAGACCTTCTGGATTGCGCTCGATACGCTGCGATCGCACAAACTGCGCACTTTTTTGACTCTTCTAGGTGTGATGCTTGCGGTGACGACTCTTGTCGCGGTGATGTCAGTGCTGAATGGGCTGAACCTCTATGTGGCCGACAAGGTGGCGAACCTGGGCTCCAATGCGTTCGTGATCGACCGCATCGGCATCGCCACCAATCTCGATCAATGGAACAAGGCGCGAAAGCGTCCGCCGCTGCAGATGGATGACCTGCAAGCGTTGCGCGATGGCATGAAATTGGCGGATCGCATAGCCGGCATGCAGCAGGCTACGGCGGACGTCCGCTACGGAAACACGCTGAGCGCGGACGTGACGATCATTGGAGCGACGCCGGAATATGCGGAAATCCGCGACATCGATGCCGCCAACGGGCGGCTGCTCACTTTGACCGACGAAGAACATCGAGCCGGTGTTTGCGTGATCGGTGCCGACGTGGCAACGAAGCTTTTCGCCGGAATCGATCCGGTGGGGAAAGAAATTCGTGCGGGACAGGGACAGTGCGAAATCGTGGGCGTAGCTGCGCCCAAGGGTACGGTGCTTGGACAGCCGCGAGACAATTTTGTGATGATGCCGCTGGGCACGTATAGGAAGGAGTGGCTGGTGGCGCAAGATACTGTGACAATTTTCGTGGAAGCGCGGAGCCGGCAGTCGATGTCATCGGCGGCGGACGAAGCGCGCGTGATTCTTCGATCGAGGCGTCACGTGCGGTATCAAGACGACGACAATTTCGGAATCGTAGAGCCTTCGTCACTGCTGGGCATCTGGGATTCTCTGACTGCAAGTATTTTCGGCGTGGCTGTTTGGGTTACTTCCGTCTTTCTGGTGGTTGGTGGGATCGTGATCATGAATATTATGCTGGCGAGCGTGACCGAGCGGACGCGGGAAATTGGTCTGCGAAAATCCCTGGGTGCGCGGCGGCGCGACATCGTGATGCAATTTCTGGTGGAATCCTCCTTACTGGCCGCGGCGGGTGGTCTTGTGGGAGTCGGCATTGCGCTGGGCATTGCAGGGCTGGTTCGCGCTACAACTCCGCTTCCAATCTCGACGCCCGCATTCGCCGTAATTATCGCGCTTTTGCTTTCCACCGGGGTGGGGCTTTTCTTTGGTATTTACCCGGCAATTCGGGCTTCGCGGCTCGATCCCATCGAAGCTTTGCGGGCGGAGACTTAAGCGATGGAGTTGCGACAAGACTTCGGCGAAAACTTGGGTCTGGCGATCGACACCGTTCGCGAACATAAATTCCGGAGTTTTCTCGCTGTGCTGGGCGTGACGATCGGCGTGATGCTGATCATTCTCGTAGTGGGGCTGGTGGAAGGTTTTCGAACTACGGTACAGGACGAGATTACATCCAACGGCGTCAATACGGCATGGGCTTGGCGTTTTAACCAGGGCCCTACAGTTGGCCGGAGGCCGAAAGAAGAGCGCGAACGCAAACCCCTCACGCTGGAAGATGGCCAAGCGGTGCAGCAGCTTTGTCCGGCAGTGAAGCAGACGACGATTGCAATCTACGAATGGACAACGCCGCATAACGTCCGCTATCAGAAGAACGAAGTGCAAGGCGGAGAATTTCGCGGCACGTTTGCCTCCTACCCGGAAGTGGATTCGAGTGAGGCGATGAAAGCGGGGCGTTTCTTCACCGAAGCGGAGAATCAGCATAAAGAGAACGTTGTTGTGATCGGCGAGGATGTAGCAACAGCGCTTTTTCCCACCATTGATGATGCGCTGGGAAAAGAAGTCCTGGTGGACGGTTCAAACTTCCTGGTTGTGGGCGTGTTTGAAAAGCCTATTGGCGGCATTGGAACAAACGATCAGGACCGCCGTGTGGTGATTCCCTACTATACGTTTACCAAAATTTATCCCGCGAGCTTCGAGGTTTTTCTCGGGATTCTGTCTTATCCCGGAACGCTCGACACAGCAGTGGACCAAGCGCGGGAAGTGCTGCGTCGCCGGAGAAATGTGCCGTACGAAAAACCGGACGACTTTTCGATGCAAACGAACGCAGAAGCAGTGCAACAGTTTAACCAGATTATCGGGGGCGTGGCGCTGGTGGTTGTGGTGCTCAGCTCCATCGGACTTCTGATTGGGGGAATCGGCGTGATGAATATCATGCTAGTTTCCGTTACCGAGCGGACGCGCGAAATCGGAGTGCGCAAGGCTATTGGGGCGCGCAGCCGAGACATCACCTGGCAATTCCTGTTCGAGGCCATGACATTAACCGGAACAGGCGGCATCCTGGGCATCATGGTAGGTTGCGGCATCGTGCTGCTGATTCCGGTTGTTAGTTCGCTGAAGGCGGTTATCCCGACGTGGGCGGTTTTTATCGGATTTGGGGTTTCAGTCAGCATCGGGCTGATTTTTGGAGTCTGGCCAGCTACCAAGGCGGCGCGCCTAAACCCCGTCGAAGCTCTGCGTTACGAATGAAGGTGACATTTGCGAGCCGAACTTTGCCCGGCAAGTCCGATGTCGTGAACTTTTCAGGCTCCTTATTCGTCTAATATAGACAAAGTGAAGAAAACCATCCCAACGCTGGCTCAAGTCAGGCGGACGCTCGTGGCCCTGCGGGAAACCTTCTGGATCGCGCTGGATACGTTGCGCGCGCATAAACTCCGCACTTTCTTGACCTTGCTTGGAGTGATTCTGGCGGTGACCACTCTCGTGGCCGTAATTTCCGTGCTCAATGGGCTGAATGTCTATGTGGCCGAGAAGGTAGCCAATCTTGGCGCGAACGCGTTTGTAATAGACCGCATCGGCATCATTACGAATTTTCAGGAATGGAACAAGGCAAGGAAACGCCCACCGCTGCAGATGGCCGACTTTGAAGCTTTGCGCGACAACATGAAATTAGCCGATCAGGTGGCAGGTGAGCAGGACACTACGGCCGACGTCCGCTACGGGAACGTGCTGAGCCAGGATGTAACCATTATCGGTGCTACTCCTAATTTTGCATCGATACGAGACATTGATGTTTCCAACGGACGGCTTCTCACGCAAGTAGACGAGGATCATCGAGCCGGCGTTTGCGTGATTGGGACCGATGTGGCTAATAAGCTTTTCCCAGGTATGGATCCGATCGGAAAATCCGTGCGGGCGGGGCAGGGACAGTACGAAGTTGTGGGGGTAGCGACGCCTAAGGGAACGGTGCTGGGCCAGTCCGAGGACAATTTCGTAATGATCCCGCTGGGGACCTACAGAAAAGAATGGCTGGCTCCCCAGGATTCGGTGGGAATGTTTATTTCGGCGCGGGGCCCCGAATGGATGGACGCAGCGGAGGATGAAGCGCGCGTGATTCTGCGCGCTCGACGTCACGTGCGATATCAGGACGAAGACAATTTCGCGGTGATCGCTCCGTCATCGATCACCGGATTGTGGAACCGAATCACGGGAAACGCTTTCGGGATTGCAATCTGGATCACGTCGGTATTTTTGGTGGTAGGCGGCATCGTGATCATGAACATCATGCTGGCAAGCGTCACGGAGCGCACGCGCGAAATTGGGCTGAGGAAATCGCTGGGTGCGCGGCGGGGCCATATTATTCTGCAATTTCTCGTGGAGTCATCGTTGCTCGCCGCTTCGGGGGGCCTTGTAGGAGTGGGCCTTGCGCTTGCCATTGCGGGCTTGGTTCGCGCCGCAACGCCGATTCCGATTTCGACTCCGATTTTTGCGATCACCATCTCACTGGTCCTTTCCACGGCGGTTGGATTGTTTTTCGGGATCTATCCCGCGATGCGCGCCGCGCGGCTGGATCCAATCGAAGCTTTGCGCGCGGAAAACTAGGGAATAGCTATGCAGCAGGATTTCAAAGAAAACCTTCAACTCGCGTTTGACACCGTGCGCACGCACAAGCTGCGCAGTTTTCTTGCCATTCTTGGTGTGATGATCGGAGTCTCTCTCATTATTCTTGTGGTGGGACTTGTGGAAGGCTTTCGCCAGACGATTCAGGACGAAATTACCGCGGAAGGAATCGACACGGCTTTTGTCTCGCGGTTCGATCAGGGCCCCCAAAACGGCCATCGGCCGAAAGACGAGAAACTTCGGAAGCCGCTGACACTGGAAGACGCCATGGCGATCCGCGAACTTAGCCCTGCAATCAAACAGATCGCAGTTTCAGCGTTCCAGTGGCAGCTTACCCATACGGCGCGTTATCAGAAGAATGAGGTGGAGGGGACAGACTTCCGCGGAACATTTCCGGCGTATTTGGAAGTTTATTCAAACGCCACGATGAAGGCGGGGCGTTTCTTCACGGAAGCGGAAAACGAGCACCGTGAAAATGTTGTGGTGATCGGGGAGAACGTTGCAAAAGCATTTTTCCCGACGATAAATGACGCGCTCGGGAAAGAAATTCTGGTGGACGGCTCGACCTATTTGGTTGTGGGCGTGTTTGAAAAGCCCTTGGGCGGCTTCGGCACAAATGACGAGGACCGCCGCACGGTGATTCCCTACTACACGTTCATGAAGTTGTATCCGTCGAGCTACGAATTAGGGTATCGATTCCTTGCCTATCCCGGCAAACTGGACGCCGCGGTGGACCAGTTGCGCGAAGTTCTGCGCCGCCGCCGGAACGTCGCCTACAGCGCTCCGGACAATTTTTCGATTCAAACTCAAATGGAAGTCGTGCGTCAGTTTAATGACATTATCGGCGGCGTGGTTCTAGCCGTTATAGTTCTAAGCTCTATCGGCTTATTGATTGGTGGCATGGGTGTGATGAACATTATGCTCGTTTCCGTTACGGAGCGGACGCGCGAAATCGGGGTGCGCAAGGCTATCGGCGCGCGAAGCCGCGATATCACCTGGCAATTTCTCTTCGAGGCCATGACGTTAACCGGCACCGGCGGATTGATCGGCATTCTGGTGGGCAGCGGTGTCGTGTTACTAGTTCCGGTGGTCAGCCCGCTGAAAGCGGTTGTCCCGCCGTGGGCCATAATTACGGGATTCACGGTTTCTGTAAGTATCGGCTTGATTTTCGGAGTCTGGCCAGCCACCAAGGCCGCGCGGCTCAATCCGGTCGAAGCCCTTCGTTACGAATAGCGGCCTACCGCGGTGAACGAGCCAAAGGTTTTTCTATAATGACAGGACTATTGGGATCGAGTTGTGCTTTTCCATCCGGACCGAAAATATAAGGTATTCCAGCGGGATCGCGCGCGATACCGGATAGGAACCCGCTCTCATACAACTCCTTTACCGTCTCTGGGTAGCGACCGTACCGTTCGCGGTAATCGCCGGCATACTTGTCGAGTTCTAGAAAGTCCTGTTGCGCCTGCAATGCTTGAAGATGCTGAAACGCGTTCTTTTTGACCGACGGATCCTGGGCGGTGTCGAAAAGCTCCGTCCAGATCGCCCGCGACGTAGAAAAAGAGTCGCCCTTTGCCGCAACTTGCGCGGCCACTATCTTCAACCACAACGGCGCATCCGGCTTTTTACTTGCATCCAAATACGTCGCGGAGGCTTGCGGGTAATCTTTCAGATGCCAGTAGTAGAGAAAACCAAGATCGGATTCCATCCGCCAGTCGTCGGGAATTGCAGCGACGCCACGCTTCACAAGTTCGACAGCCAAATCGGGGCGGTCAGCCCCCGTGGGAGCGGGCTCCGAAAGAAAGATGGCGCCGAAGCGATAGGCGATCATGAGTTTTGGGTCGAGCGTAGTAGTGATGTCAAGAAGGGGCCATAACAACTCGAATCTCTCGCCCGGGCTTCCAATCCTGGTGCCGTAATACTGGACGGAGCGCGTCCAGTAAATATCTGCCAGCAACGAGTCGTATCCCAGGCTCAGTTTTTTCAGCAGCGGCCCGGAACGCAGCAAGAGCTCCTCTTTTTGTTGCGCGATCGTTCGCGTCTGGGCATCGATGCGTGTTTGAAGCGAGGTAATAGCCAGGAACAGCACTGGTACCGCCACCAGGGCAAGGCGCACCGAGCGGGTGTGGCTTTGGCCGCTCATTTTAAATCACGGCCGGAAAAGACCGCCGAAGCTGCGACCAGCACCAGCACCACGTACAAAGCCGCATAAGCAGTATTTTGCCAAATCAGCGAAACGGGAATGGACTCGCCATGAGCGGCTGCCGTGATGGTATTGAAATTGTGAAAGTTCGGCAGCACATAATAGAGAACCTGAGCGGCGGCCTGCATCACCGGATTTCGGGTTAACATCCCGATATCACGAATGTCTTTGGAGAAAATACCGGACACATAAACTCCGAGCGTGAACAGCGTGGAAAGCATGGGGCTCGAAAAGCACGAGAAGAAAAGCGCCAGCGCGGTCACCAGCGCCAGTTCGAGCAGGATGAAATAAACGGCCACCAGCACCGAGGCGTCCGCGCGCAGGAAATTTCGGCTAACGTAGTAAAGAGCGGCGGCGAGGCCCAGAGTCATCAAGATGGTGTTTACCGTCAGCGTCAGCAGGAGCCCGCCAAATTTTCCAACCAGAAATTCCCATCGTCGCACAGGTTTTGAGAGCAAGGTATATAGGGTGCGCTTCTCGATCTCCTTTGAAACAAGTCCGACGCCGATAAAAATCGCCATTACCAGTCCGAAAATCGAGATGGCTGAAAGACCCAGATTGATGATTACGAGCCGCGAGATACCGATCGAAATTTCACCGACGAGGATCGAAGCACCGATCATCATGAGGGCGAAGAAGATCAAGTTGTAGAGCACGCGGTCGCGCACGGCTTCGCGGAAGGTGTTGATCGCGACGACAGCTGGTATAGCACTCATCGCGCGCCCTCCCCGGCTGGATGAGGAGCAGCCTTATCGCGGGCGACCAACTTGAGGAAATAATCCTCGAGCGTTGGCCTTAGCGGCGCAACCGAAAGAATTCGCGCCTGGCAGTTTCGCAGTTGCTCCAGGACGGGATACAACTGCACCTCGGGGACTTCCACGCGATAGCGTTCCCCGATTTTTGTGGCGGATCCGGCGAGCGCAGTTGGGAGCAA
>PMTV01000036.1:0-12762 GCA_003167215.1 Acidobacteriota bacterium
ATGCACCACTCCCTGGTGGCCGCGCTGCAAAAGGCAGAGAATGCCGCGCGAACCATCGTGATTTCTTTCGATCAAACGACGCTGGCGGCGCTGCGGCGAGTGGATGCATCCGTTATGATGGGTTTGCTGGCGGATGAACCGGGACCGGACTATGTGAAAGACGCACTCGAATTGGGTGCGCGGCAAATGTGTCCGCAGGTTTCCCTGATCACCCCGGATCTTGTGCAGAGAGCGCATGGCGCTGATTTGCAAGTGGCGACATGGACGGTGAACGACGCCGAAGCGATGCGCAGGGTGATTGCCGCGGGAGTGGACGGCATCATGACTAACTTCCCGGACCGGCTTCGGGCAGTTATCGAGGACATGCAGGATCCGGAAAGCCGCAACTAGGAAAGAGCGGCGAATAGAGATGCGAACTGGGCCAGAGTCAATTGCTCGGCGCGCGCATCGGGGCGCAGCCCGCAATCCTTCATCGCCTCTTGGATCTTCTGGTCGGAGGCCAGGGACCGCAAATTATTCCGCAAAATCTTGCGCTTCTGTCCAAAGCATCCCTGGACAAATTTCAGAAAGAGTTTCTCATTGGTGACTTTTAGACGCGCGCCTTCGCCGGGCAAGGTCATTCGCACCAGAGCGGACTTGACGCGAGGCGGCGGGCGGAACGCGCCGGGCGGAATCCGTAACACAATTTCGGGCTTGGTGTAGAACTGGCACAGCGCGGAAAGATAGCCATATTCACGGCGGCCCGGCGGCGCGGCGATGCGTTCGGCCACTTCGAGCTGAATCACGATGTGAATCGATTGAATCTGAGAAGCATAATCGAATAAACGGTGCAGGATTGGGGACGTGATGTAGTAAGGCAGATTGCCGTAAACGCGGGAATTGCCGCCTAGTACTTTTTGAAAATCAAAAGTGAGGACGTCCGCGGAAATAATCTCGACGCCGGGCCATTGGGATGCGCCGGAGTGCACTTTTTCCTGCAGATCTTCCGCTAAGCGCGTGTCCGCTTCGATGGCAAAGACACGGCGGCCGTCGCCGGCGAGCNNTGCAGAGTGTAGCAATGCAGCGCAGAGCGATGCGAACAAATCGTCGGGCGAGATTGGCTGCAGCTTGTTCGAAACGCGGCCGGCCGAGCGGCTTGACGAGGCAGAATCGTTCCGCTACCGTTTTTCTTTCATTCGAGGGCTGATGAAGATTTTATTTGTTGCGTCGGAAGGACTCCCCTACTCAAAGACCGGCGGCTTGGCCGATGTGGTGGAAGCGTTGCCCAAGGCGCTCACGGAAATGGGCCACCAAGTGGCCGTTCTGCTGCCGCGTTATCACGGCAACCGGGTTACTTCTACCCTAGTTTCGAGCGTGACAATTACCCTTGGTGAGCAGGTAAGGTTCCCCTCGATTGCGGAAGGAGCCTCCGTAGCGGGAGTGCGCTATTTCTTCGTTGATGATCCCGGATACTTCGATCGCGAACATCCCTACGGCGACAAGTCCGGCGAATATCCGGATAATGCCGAGCGCTTCGCAGAATTTTCCCGTGTAGCGATTGAGTTTGCAAAGCGCGTCCTGCTGCCTGACGTGATTCATTGCCATGATTGGCAAACCGCGCTGGTGCCGGCTCTGTTGCGCACGCAGCACGCGGCCGATCCGGCGGTGCGTTCTCTGCCGGTCGTTTTGACCATTCACAATCTTGCGTATCAAGGAATTTTTCCGCAGAGCGTACTGCGCAAGGTGGGTCTGCCTGCCCAGCTATTCGCTATGGACGCGCTTGAGTTTTACGGCAAGATAAACTTCCTAAAGGGCGGGTTGCTTTTCGCCGATTACCTTTCGACGGTGAGCCGCCGCTACGCGAAAGAAATTCAGACGCCGGAATATGGCGCGGGCCTGGAAGGCGTGATCGTGCAGCGCGCGGACAAGCTGGTAGGGATACTGAATGGAGTGGACTACGCGATCTGGAGCCCGGACACGGATACTTTGATCGCCCAGAATTATTCGGCGCAGAATCTCGACGGCAAGAAGGCCTGCAAGAAAGATTTGCTGAATGCTTTTAAGCTGCCCGCGGATAAGCCTGAGGACTTGGAGCGCCCGGTAGTTGGAATTGTTTCGCGCTTTGCCGACCAGAAGGGGTTCGATCTGATCGCGCAAGTGGCGAGTGAGATCACGAAGGAGAACCTATCGCTTGTCGTGCTGGGCACGGGCAATCCGGAATATGAGAGGTTCTTCAAGTTGTTGGCGGAGAAATATCCGAGGTCTGTGGGTGTAAAGATCGCCTACGACGATACACTCGCACATAAGATTGAAGCCGGGGCGGACATCTTTCTGATGCCATCGCGCTACGAGCCCTGCGGTCTGAACCAAATATATAGCCTGCGATACGGAACGGTACCGGTGGTGCGCGCAACGGGCGGGTTGGACGACACGGTACAGAATTTCGATGTTAAGACACAGCAGGGGACTGGTTTCAAATTCGACGCATACGATGGAAATGCATTGCTGGAGTGCCTGCGATGGGCTTTGAAAGTTTACCGGCAGCCCAAGTCGTGGCGAGTGGTGCAGAACAACGGCATGGCCAAGGATTTTTCTTGGAAGACTTCGGCGGCCGCATATGTCACGCTGTACGAAGCCGCGAAAAGGTCTAGAATCCCACGGGTGGCTGGAACATCTAAAGACTAGAGTTGAACTGGCGTCGGCCTGGCGCTGACCGGTGATGCTCGACAAGGAAAACAAAGAACATGGCAGACATTCAAGCAGTGAGCGATGCAAGCTTTGACGCAGATGTGATTGAAGCCAGCAAGACACAGCCGGTGCTCGTGGATTTCTGGGCGGACTGGTGCCGTCCATGCCACATGCTTTCGCCCACGGTGGAAGAAATTGCGCGCGAGAACGCGGGGAAGCTGAAGGTGGTCAAGCTGAACGTAGACGAGAACGTGAGCGCGGCCGGAAAATTCAACATTCGCGGCATTCCGACGTTGCTCATCTTCAAGGGCGGACAAGTGGCGGACCAGCTTGTGGGAGCTGTGCCGAAAGAACAGATCGTGAAAGTCCTCCAGCGCCATATTTCCTGAGCGCGATCCGTAACAATCAAAGACGGTCGAACATGAACGCCGGCACGCCTGGCCCAGAAGCCGCTGCGAATCCGCCGACGCAGAAGACCTGCGAAGCGTGCGGGGAAAAGTTTCCTTGCAGCGCGTCTGCGGCAGGTTGCTGGTGCGAGCAGTTGAAGCTGGATAAAGATACGTTGAGCGAACTTCGCGCGCGGCATTCTGATTGTTTGTGTCCAAGCTGCCTTTCCGCTGCCCAAAGAAGCCATCCGCGCGGCAAGTCGGCATGAACCACGCGTATCCGCTCTTCAGAATTCCACTATGATTGCAAAATCAAGCAAGCAGCGGCGGCGTTGTCATTGGGCGCAGAAGCCGCTCATGGTTGAGTACCATGACAAAGAGTGGGGGAAGCCGGTGCACGACGACCGCGTGTTTTTTGAGTTTCTGATTTTGGAAGGCGCGCAGGCGGGGTTGAGTTGGGAGACGATTCTCAGCAAGCGCGAGAATTACCGCCGCGCTTTTGACCGGTTCGATGCAGCGAAGATTGCGCGCTATGACCGGCGAAAAGTCCGCACGCTGCTGGCGGACGCGGGGATCGTGCGCAACCGTCTGAAAATCTCGGCGGCAATTTCGAACGCGCAAACATTCCTCGAGGTACAAAAGGAATTTGGCACGTTCGACTATTACATCTGGCAATTTGTCGGCGGCCGGCCGAAGAAGAACAAATGGACGACCTCGCGGCGCGTACCCGCGCGCACGCCCGAATCGGACGCCATGAGCCAGGACTTGAAACGCCGAGGCTTTAGATTCGTCGGAACGACCATCTGCTACGCTTTCATGCAAGCTACCGGAATGGTCAACGACCACGCCCGCGATTGCTTTTACTACTAACGTCATTCCAACCGAGAGCACGCCCGAGTATTCGAAGTGTCCAGGCTCAATCTGCGGACGTCTCACACTGCGCGCTGGGCTTGCGTTTGGACGTGAGCGGGGCGTAGGATTGTGAGTCATTGTTTGCCGCGTATGCCCTCCTGTAAGGCTTAAGTTTTTCAGATGAGAGGGGAAGGTGCGGTCTGGCGAGGGGTGGGAGCGAGAGTGACGGAGAACGCGCGAACGAAAGCGATCGTCGTCGTGGGGGCGCAGTGGGGCGACGAAGGCAAAGGCAAAGTTGTAGATTATCTGGCCTCCTCGTTCGACTACACGGCGCGATACGCCGGGGGACATAACGCCGGCCATACCGTTATTTTTGACGGTCATAAGTACATTCTTCAGTTAATTCCCAGCGGTATTTTGCGTCCGGATAAAAAAGCCGTGATTGGGGCGGGGACGGTAGTGGATCCTGCGGCGCTCGTCGCGGAACTTGAAAACCTGAAAAAATCCGGCATTGAGGTTCGCGGGCGCCTTTTTTTGAGCAATCGCGCGCATGTGATTTTTCCCTATCACCGGGAGATGGATAAGGCCGCGGAATCGGCACGCGGAGAAGCGAAAATCGGGACCACTTCACGAGGCATCGGCCCGGCCTACGAAGACAAAATGGCTCGGCGCGGTATTCGCGTTTGCGACATGCTCGACGCCGAACATTTTGCGGAAAAGCTCGAGCGAGTGATCGCCGAGAAGAATGCAATCAGCCAGGCGACTTATGGGCATCCTTTGGAAACCGCGGGGCTGCTGGAGCAATATCTGGAATTGGCAGCGCATATTCGCGGGCTGGTGACCGACACGGGAATGCTGCTGAATCGCGCGCTGGATAATGGCGAGTCCGTGTTGTTTGAAGGCGCGCAGGGCACCATGCTGGACATCGATCACGGCACGTATCCATTCGTCACTTCGTCGAATGCGACATCCGGCGGTGTGGCCACGGGGCTTGGAGTGGCGCCGACAAGGCTGACGGGAGTGGTGGGCGTAACCAAGGCATACACCACGCGAGTGGGCAGCGGGCCGTTTCCTACCGAAATGCCTGATCTGGACGCGCAGGCGCTGCGCGAACGCGGGAAGGAATTTGGCGCTGTCACCGGGCGTCCGCGGCGCTGCGGTTGGCTGGACCTGGAAGTCTTGCGTTTCGCGAAAATGCTCAGCGGTATCGATTCGCTGGTGGTGACGAAACTCGATGTCTTCGATGCGCAGAAAGAAATAAAAATCTGCACCGGCTATCGCTACAAAGGAAAGCGCCTGACGGAAATGCCGCCTGACACCGAGACGTTGGCGGAGATCGAGCCTGAATATCACACCATGCCCGGCTGGCAGACGCCGACCCCGGGAATCCGCGACGTGAAAGGTTTGCCCCTGGCGGCCCGCGATTACTTGAATTTTATCTCCGACCAGCTACAGGTTGAGATTGGGATGATATCCACCGGCCCGGAACGAGATGCTACAATTGTGCCAAGAGGAACCAAGCTCGCATCCTGGCTGTAATAACCCTCATGCTTTCCTACGAAGCAGCCCGCGCGAAAGTAATCGAGATCGTTCACGCGCGAACCAGCGCGCCCGCCGCAACAGAGAACATCGAGTTTGCGGAGAATCCGTCGCGCGTGCTCGGCCGGATCCTGGCCGAGGAACTGATTGCAGACCGCAACTATCCTCCGTTTGACCGTTCGACGCGCGATGGATTTGCAGTGCGCGCCGCTGATGCCGTGCGTCCTGGAGTCCGGTTGCGATTAATTGGAGAAAGCCGCGCGGGGCACGCCTTTGCAGGGCAAATGGAGGCGGGCGCATGCGTGCAAATCATGACGGGCGCGCCTCTGCCGCGTGGCGCGAATGCGGTCGTGATGCAGGAGGACACTGCGGTCGAAGGCGATTCAGTTGTTTTTGAGCGCGGCGTTCGCGCCGGTCAGCACTACGTTTTGGAGGGGCAGGAGACGCGAGTAGGTGAAAGCGTGGTCGGCCGCGGTAAGCGCCTCGGGTATGCCGAACTTGCGATGGCCGCGCAGGTAGGGCGATCGAGCGTTTTAGTAGCGAAGAAACCGCGTGTCGCGATTCTCTCGACCGGTGACGAAGTAATTTCTGTGGGTCAGTTGCCGCAGCGGTTTCAAATTCGTAACAGCAATAGCATATCGCTGGCCGCGCAAGTTGCGCTCGCCGGGGGCGAACCGGC
Organism: Acidobacteriota bacterium; assembly: GCA_003167215.1. Taxonomy (GTDB): domain Bacteria; phylum Acidobacteriota; class Terriglobia; order Acidiferrales; family UBA7541; genus Palsa-295. The sequence goes on from PMTV01000036.1 coordinate 6,124, forward strand.
GATACAAGGGATTGCGCCCGATCATGTATCCGAACTTCGCGCCCGCATTGAGCAGGCGCTGAAAGCCGATATCGTGATTTTGACCGGTGGCGTATCGGTGGGCAAATACGATCACGTTGAGCAAGTATTAAAAGAGATTGGCGTTGAATTTTTCTTTGATGCGCTGGCGATTCGGCCGGGGCGCCCCGCCGTATTCGGTATGTGCCACGATAAGCCGGTGTTCGGGCTGCCGGGGAATCCGGTTTCGACCATGGTTACATTCGAACTGCTAGTAGTGCCGGCGATAGAATTGCTCGGCGGTCACCCGCCGGGTTCGCTGCATTTGCTCAAAGCCAAGCTTGCGCATCCAGTGGACGAAAAACCTCCTCTCGCGCATTTTGTTCCAGCGCGAGTGAGCTGGCCGGGCGGAGAGCCGACGGTGGAAGTATTGCACTGGGAAGGATCCGGAGATATTGGGGCCGTGGTTCGCGGCAATTGCTTTTTGGTGGTGCACGAATCGAAGTTAAGGCTCGAAGCCGGGGAAATGGCCGATATCCTGCCGCGACGCGGACTCTTTTAACATTCGCGAATGAAAAAACTCTCGCACTATGACAAGGCCGGGCGCGTGCGTATGGTGGACGTGACCGCCAAAGCCGCAACATCGCGCTTCGCTGTGGCCCACGCATTCATTCGCATGCAGCGCGCGACAATCGCCAGCATACGGCGGCTGAAATCGCCGAAGGGCAATCCGCTTGAAATCGCTCGAATCGCGGGTATAACGGCCGCCAAGCGCACGGCGGAGCTGATTCCACTTTGTCATCCCCTGGCATTGACGCACGTGGATGTGAGTGCGAAGCTGTGCCAGAATGGAATCGAAGTTACCTCCGAGGCTACTGCCACGGGGCCGACCGGAGTCGAGATGGAAGCGCTGGTAGCTGCGGCGGTCGCGTCACTGACGATATACGATATGTGCAAGGCTCTGGAACGGGGCATGGAAATTACGAAACTCTATCTTGTCAAAAAATCGGGCGGCCACAGCGGCGATTACAATCGCAAAGGAAAGCGTGTAAAGCGATGACACTGGGGAAGGGAGTAAAAGTCCTGGTGGTCGACGATAACGCGCTGATACTCGACCTATTGATGAAGGGCCTGATGCCGCACTGCGACGCGAGGGCGGCTGCTGACGGCGCCGATGCGCTATTGAAAATCGTGGATGATCCGCCGGACCTGGTGGTGTGCGATTACCGCATGCCGGGACTCGATGGCCGCCAGCTTTACGAAAAGCTTCGCACGCGGCAACAGACCAAGTTGATTCCATTTATTTTTCTGGCCAGCCGGGGTGACATCGAAGAGAAACTGCGGCCCATCGTCGAAGGCGTCGAGGAGTTTATTCCCAAACCGTTTTTCGTGAAGGATTTGGTGCGGCGGGCGAAGAAAGTAGTAGATCGGCTGCAGCTTGAAAAATTGCAGAAGCGGCAAGTTCGTCCGGGCGTGATTCAAGGAAGGCTGGAAGAAATGAGCATCATGGATTTGATGCAGTCGCTCGAAATGGGTCAGAAATCATGCCAGCTCTCGATCCGCCGGGGCGAAGAAACTTGCGAGCTGTTCTTTTCCGCTGGGCAGTGCAAAGACGCACGATTCGGTTCTTACGAAGGCGAGGCTGCTGTGTTTCAGGCGGTGCGTTGGACCGATGGCGAATTTGAAATTGATTTCAATGTGGCTCCCTCGCGCTCGACGATTTCTCGCACCACAACCGGTCTGCTGATGGAAGCGCTGCGGTTGATCGACGAAGAGCAACATCAATCCTCTGATGAAGACGCGGAAGTAACCGAAGGATAGTGGGTCGCAAACCTCGCCATGCGTGTTGCCATCGTCACAATCAGTGACTCCGTAAGCAGTGGGAAGCACGAAGACCGCTCGGGACCCGCGGTTGTAAACCGTTGTAAGGAACTTGGCTGGCAGATTGTGGCGTCCACGGTGTTGCGAGACGACCGCTCCGCGATTGAGACACTCTTAAAAGAAATGGCGGGAGCGGCAAGCGCCGACGTGATTCTCACGACCGGCGGAACCGGCCTAGGCCCGCGCGATGTGACGCCCGAGGCGACGATGGCAGTCTCTGAGCGGCTAATCCCAGGTTTTTCCGAGCATATGCGTTCGGAGGGCGCCAAGAAAACCGCTCGCGCAATTTTGTCGCGCGCTGTCGCTGGGATTCGCGGCGCGACAATCATCATTAATCTTCCCGGCAGCCCGCGCGGAGCCGTCGAGTCGCTCGATGCTATCGCGGAGTTGCTGCCTCATGCAGTTGCGATCCTCCACGGCGCGCGCCACGATTCCGAATCTTCGTAACACCGGGAAGTTTTGTTCCTTGCTGCTCGACTCGGCTCGCGTATAATCCCTCGCAAATGGCACTCACTGCCGGAACGCGCTTGGGTCCCTATGAAGTGATCGCACCTATCGGCGCTGGCGGAATGGGCGAAGTCTATAGCGCGAAAGATACGCGGCTCGACCGCACCGTTGCCCTGAAGATTTTGCCCCTCCATTTGGCCGATACGCCGGAAGTTCGCCAGCGTTTCGAGCGCGAGGCACGCGCGGTTTCCAGCCTCAATCACCCCAATATCTGCGCGCTCTACGACATCGGGCAACAGGACGGCACGGATTTTCTTGTCATGGAATATCTGGAGGGCCAGACGCTCGCCAAGCGCATCGAGCAGGGCCCGATGCCGACCCCGGAACTGCTGCGTGTGGCCATCCAGGTTTGCGAGGCGCTGGAGAAAGCGCATCGCCAAGGAGTGATTCATCGCGACCTGAAGCCTGGCAATGTGATGCTAACGAAAGCGGGCGCGAAACTGCTGGATTTCGGCTTGGCTAAGGGTGCGGCGCCGGCCGTAAGCGATATGTCCAGTTCGCCGACAGTAACCCAGCCGTTGCCGGGAAGTTCGCGCGGCAACCAACTGACGGTGCAGGGCACGATTGTCGGCACGCTTCAGTACATGCCGCCAGAACAGCTCGAGGGCGGCGAGGCCGACGCGCGCAGCGATATTTTTTCCTTTGGCGCTACGCTGTATGAGATGGCCACGGGACAAAAGGCATTCCCGGCGAAAAGCCAAGCGAGCCTGATCGCGGAAATACTAAAAGCGCAGCCTCGGCCAATCAGCGAATTGCAGCCTCTGGTTCCGCCGGCGCTGGAACGCATTGTCACTACGTGCCTTTCCAAGGATCCGGACGATCGTTGGCAGAGTGCCGGTGATCTGAAGCGGGAGTTAGTTTGGATTTCCAGCGCGGGCTCGCTGGCTGGTGTCCCTGCGCCCGTGATCGCGCAACGAAAGACCCGCGAGCGGACCTGGAAGATACTGTTAGCTGCGGTCGGAATTATTGCCGCGGCAGGTATCGCCGGCTCGCTGTTTTTCGCGCGCAAGGCGTCGCAGCCCACGCCGGTGATTCATGCGGAGATGAATCCGCCGGAGGGATATGAATTCGGAACCATAGGTAGGGACAATCAGTTTGCGATCTCGCCGGACGGATCTGCCATCGCCTTCGTCGCGGAGGGCCAGCGCAAACAGCTTCTTTTTGTGCGCATGCTGAGTTCCGGGACCACGCAGCCTTTACAGGGCACAGATGGGGCCTCGTATCCTTTTTGGTCAGGCGATGGTCGAAATCTCGCCTTCTTCGCTGACGGAAAAGTGAAGCGCATACCGGCCACGGGCGGAGTGGTCCAGGTTCTTTGCGACGCACCGGCGGGCCGCGGCGGCACCTGGAATCAGTCTGGCGTAATTGTATTCACGCCCGGCCTCAAAGAGCCGCTATATAAGATTCCGGATAGCGGTGGCACCCCGGCGGCCGTAACTGCGGTTAAACAATCGGCCGCACTACAAAGCCATCGATGGCCTAGCTTCCTCCCCGACGGCAAACACTTTTTATTCACCACGGACGATGGCGTGGGCGTGGGATCACTGGATTCAACAGACAGCCACGTGTTTTTACCGGCGAAGTCCAATGCCGTTTATTCCAGCGGATATATTCTTTATGTTACGGACGGAAACCTGGTGGCCCAACCGTTTGACCCGGATCATCAGGCCGTCCGGGGCGTGCCGGTTCCAATGGCGGGCCAGGTAGAATTCTCGATCGGAAAATCGTTGGGAAACTTTTCCGTTTCGCAGACTGGCGGACTTGTTTATCGGCCGGACTATTCACCGAAGTACCAGATGAGCTGGCTCGACCGGAACGGCGGGGAAGCCGGCAAGCTTGGCGAACCCGACTACTATTCCGGCGCATCTGTTTCGCCGGACGGACAGCGGATCCTAGTGACTCGCGTGCAACCGGGGGTAAAAAGAGATCTGTGGCTCATTGACTCGCAGCGTGGGAGTCCTTCCCGAGCGACATTTGATCCGGAAGGCGCGATTTTCGCCGTATGGTCGCCGGATGGAGCGAGTGTGGCAGTCTCGCTCGCCAACGGCTTTGAGATTCGCAAGATCCTTCTGCAAGGCAATGTCGCGGAACAATTAGTCGCCCCGGATCAAATCTCGAAATATCCCGCGGACTGGACTGCAGACGGCCAAACACTCATCCTGACGGTCCAGAATCCGAAAACCGGCCAGGACGTGGAGACCTTGGCGGCTGCCGGAGAACACAAGCTCGCGCCAATAATTCAAACGCCCGCCGTCGAGAACGCCGGCAATCTCTCCCCCAGTGGCAAACTCCTTACGTATAGTTCGAACGAGTCTGGACGGCCGGAACTTTACGTTACCGAATTTCCTGGGCCCGGAATGAAGTGGCAGGTCTCGGACCAGGGGTTGACCAGCGGAATACCCGTTCACTTTTCAGCTTGGAGCCATGATGGGAAAACGCTGTACTACATCGACGCAGGCGGCAGCGTAATCGCTGTGCCGGTCGAGAATCAGAGTCCATTCAAGGCTGGCGTGTCGAGGAAGATCTATTCAGCGCCGACTGGTGCGGTGAGTGAGATAACTGCGGCGCCAGACGGCAGGCTTTTGATTCTCGTGCCTGCTGGGAACCAGACGATTACGCCTGCGGCTCTTGTGATCAACTGGCCCATTGAGTTGAAAGGGAAGCAATGACCCCTGTTAAATCCTCTGCGATGACGCTGGCTGGCGCTCGACTGGTGTGCTAGGATGACCGTCTCGATTCGGAGATGCCGAGCCAATACATCCCGATTCTGATCTACGCAGTCCTCGCCGCGGCCTTTCCCGCAGTCACACTGATTATTTTCAAATTCATCCGGCCAGAGATGCGTGCTACGGGCGCAAAGCTGGAGCCCTATGAGTGCGGCGTGCCGCCGGAGGGGAGTTCGCGAGGTCGTTATTCGGTGCGATTTTATATTGTGGCGATATTGTTTGTTATTTTTGATGTGGAAACGATATTTTTGTTTCCTTGGGCGATAAAGTACAGCCAGTTGGGCGCATACGGCCTGGTCACCATGCTTGTCTTCTTGGGCATTCTGCTGGTGGGCTACGTTTGGCTTTATCGCAAGGGCGCGCTCGATTGGGTGTGAGGGGTGGATCCGGCGTTTCCTGTGTCCTGATACACGGACAATCGCAGCGAATTAGATTCTCAACTTGATTGACGCTGTTTTTTGGGGTGTGTTAAAAAGGCGGGCTGCTGGTGGCTTTTGGAATACCGGCGGCAAGTGTAGAAACCGACTCGATGGCCAACGACCCTTCGGAAAAAGATTCAGCTTCGAAACCGCCCGCATCCGGCGCGGAAAGCAAACCTGTTGCTCCAGGCGCGCCGGTTGAAAAACCAGCCGTACCCGCTGCTCCTGCTGCGCCCAAGGCTGCCGCACCTCCTGCGAAGGAAGCGCCGCCCAAGCCCGTGCCTCTTGATAACGAGCTTGTGCAGAGGCTGAAGGCGCGTTTCGGCGAAGCCATACGCGAGGCCACGCTCGATCGCAAGCAGGCCATCGTGACGATCGCAGCGGAGCAACTTCGTGAAATCTCGCGTTATTGCCGGGACGACGAAAAATTCGACATGCTTGTGGATTTAACCGCAGTGGACTGGCCCAAGCGCGAAAAAAGATTCGATGTGGTTTTGATTCTGTATTCCTTCGCCAAGAACGAGCGCGTGCGCCTGAAAGCGCATGCCGCCGAAAACGAACCCGTGCCGAGCGTGTGCGAAATCTGGCCCGCTGCAAACTGGCTCGAGCGCGAATGCTACGACATGTTCGGAATCGTATTCGAAGGCCATCCGAAGCTGACCCGCATTTTGATGCCGGATGAATGGCAGGGATATCCGCTGCGCAAGGATTACGACATATTGAAGCAGGATACGGATTGGGTCCGCGAGAATCTGGGTATCGAGAGCGGACAATAACCAAATGAGCGACCCGCGCACGACCGAGCTTTCAAACGTCAGCACCACCGTGCTGGGAGCCGACGAAATTATTTTGAATATGGGGCCGCAGCACCCTTCCACCCACGGAGTGCTGCGCGTGAAGCTGAAACTCGACGGCGAACGAGTGGTGGATTCCGAATGCATCATCGGCTACCTGCACCGCGGCGTGGAAAAAATCGCGGAGCATCGCAGCTACCAGCAGTTCGCGCCGTATGTGGACCGCATGGACTACGTCGCGGCGGTGTCGAACGGCCTGGGATATTGCGAGGCGGTCGAGAAATTATTGGGAGCGGAAGCTCCGCTGCGCGCGCG
>PMTV01000036.1:12799-16064 GCA_003167215.1 Acidobacteriota bacterium
TTTCGCATCGGCGGATTGCAGTACGAGACCTACGACGGCTTCGAGCAGGATGTGAAGCGCTTCTGCGATGATTTTACGCACCGCATCGACGAGTACGAAACGTTGCTTACCGAGAATCGCATCTGGGTTGGACGGACCAAGGGCGTCGGAATCCTTTCGGCCGCCGACGCTATCGCACTGGGGGTTACAGGGCCGGTGCTGCGGGCCAGCGGTGTGAAATGGGACCTGCGAAAAGCCATGCCCTACGCCGCGTACGATCAATACAAGTTCGAAATTCCCACGCGCGAAACCGGGGACACTTATGACAGATACGTGGTGCGCATGGAAGAGATGCGCCAATCCCGGCTCATCTGCCTGCAAGCAATCGAGAATATTCCGGCTGGTCCCATCATGGCGCGCATCGGAAAAGTTCTGAAGCCGCCGCCGGGCGAGGTGTATCACTCGATAGAAGCGCCAAAAGGCGAACTCGGTTACTACATCGTGAGCGATGGAACTACGCAGCCCTATCGCGTACGGGTGCGCCCTCCGTCATTTATTAATCTACAGGCCTTCGACAAAATGGCGCGCGGCTCGCTGGTGGCGGACGTGGTGGCGATCATTGGCACAATTGACATTGTGCTCGGGGAAGTGGACCGGTAATGAGCCATTTTATTACGCCATCGATCATGCGGCTCGTTTTGCCCGTGCTCTACGCCGTTGTCATCGTCGCGGTGCTTCCGCTTCTGGCCGGCTACATCGTTCTGATGGAACGCAAAGTAATGGCGGATATGCAAGCGCGGCTGGGACCGATGCGCGTTGGTCCGCATGGATTGTTGCAGCCCATCGCCGACGCCGTGAAACTGCTTCTGAAGGAAGACATAATCCCCGAGAAAGCGGACCGGCTGCTGTTTTGGCTTGCTCCGCTCGTGAGCGTTACGATGGCGCTGCTCGCTTATGCCGCGCTTCCCATCGGTCCGGCATTTCAGATCGCAGACTTGAACATCGGGCTGCTGTTCATCTTGGCGGTCAGCTCGCTGGGTATTTACGGCATCGTCCTCGGCGGATGGGCTTCCAACAGCCACTACTCGCTGCTTGGAGCTTTGCGCAGCGCCGCGCAACTCGTCAGCTATGAAACGGCCGCAGGACTTGGGTTGATTTCCGCGCTCTTGCTGGCCGGTTCGCTTTCGATGAGAGACATTGTAATCGCGCAGTATGACCAGGGCATGTGGTTCATCTTTTACGTGCCAATCGGATTTTTCATCTATATGGTCGGCTCGATTGCGGAAACGAATCGCGCTCCCTTCGATTTGCCCGAGGCGGAATCAGAGCTGGTCGCCGGTTACATGACGGAATACAGCGGCTTTCGCTGGTCGCTTTATTTTCTGGCCGAATACGCCAACATGATTATTGTTGCCGGAATCGCTACCACGCTCTTTCTAGGCGGCTGGCTGCGGCCGTTCGCGAGCTTCCACGACCATCTGCCGGGAACGCCTATCGAATTGCTGGATGCGCTGCCGTCGCTGCTGGTTCTTGGCGTTGCGGCGTATTGTTTTTTTCTGGCGCCGAAGCAGCCGGTGAAAATTCAGAAACTCGTGATGGCACTTGTTGGTGGATTATGCCTGGCTATTGCCGGCATTTTGGCTGGGTCACTTTTTGCGTCCCCGGCCGTGCTGCAAGGCGTTCACGGCGCGTTCTGGTTCATGGCCAAGGTGTTCGCGTACCTTTACTGCTTCTTGTGGTTCCGGTTTACGTTTCCGCGGTACCGCTTCGATCAATTGATGCGTCTTGGGTGGCGATTTCTGATCCCGCTGGCGCTGGTTAACTTGATCACCATGGCGACGGCGCTGCTGATCAGCCGGGAATGGGGTTGGAGTTTAAGGATAACGAGCATTCTCGCGATCGTGGTGACGCTGGCAGTGGCCATGTGGCTCGCGAAGAACGACCAAGTCGACAGCGCGGTACCTGTGGCGGAAGGCGAATAAATGGTCTTGAACTCAATTTTGTTCTATTTCTTCGCCGCGCTCGCGGTAGGCTCCGCGATCTTGATGGTGACGCGGCGAAATGTCGTGCATGGCGCGGTTTATTTGATTACCACGCTGCTCGCGACGGCCGGAGTTTTTCTGCTCCTTCAGGCTGAATTTCTTTTCATCGTGCAGGTGATCCTGTATGTCGGCGGGATCATGGTTCTTTTCATTTTCGTCATCATGCTGGTAAATCTGGACATTTCGTTGTTGCAGTATCAGTTTAACCGGCAGCGATTTGTGGCGGCAGTCCTGGCGCTGGCGTTGGGAGCGCAGATATTTCTCGCGATAAAGATGGGTCAAAAATCGCTTTTCCCGCAGGCCAGCGTTCCGGAGATTTTGCCGAAAAATACAGAAGCAGTCGCTGACGCGCTTTTTGGCCACTTCATGCTGCCTTTCGAAATTGCGTCGATTTTGCTGCTGGTGGCGATGATTGGCGCGGTGGTGATGGCGAAGCGGAGGGTGTAATGGTTCCCGTGGATCAATATCTTTGGCTCAGTCTGGCGCTGTTCACCATCGGGGTGATTGGCGTGCTGACGCGGCGCAACGTGATCATTATTTTAATGTCCATCGAACTCATTCTGAACGCAGTGAATATCAATCTGGTCGCCTTTTCGCACATGTTCGGCACTGTGGATGGCCAGGTCTTCGCGATCTTCGTGATCACCGACGCAGCCGCGGAAGCCGCCGTGGGGCTCGGCATCATCCTGGCATTTTTCCGCAACCGCGAGACGCTGCTCGCCGACGAAATGGACATGCTGAAATGGTGAAGGACGCCGCATGAACGCACAGCCATTTTTTCTCGACCATATATGGCTGATCCCGATGTTCCCGCTGGCGACGGCGGCGGTGATGCTTTTCTATGGCCGGCGGCTCAGCAATAACATCGTGAGCTGGCTGTGTTCAGGTAGCGTCTTCGTTTCATTCATCTTTTCCCTAGGGGCTTTCTTCCAGATTGTCGCGAAGCCGTCGGCCGCGCGAGTCGCGACCAAGGTTTTATTCGAGTGGATTCCCGCCGTTCCGTATCACATGCTCGACGGCCGGCTGGCGAAATTCGTCGCCGACTGGGGATTTCAGATCGATCCGCTGTCCTGCGTGATGATTCTCGTCGTCACCGGCGTCGGATTCCTGATTCATATTTACTCCACCGGCTATATGGCGCACGAGGGCGGCTACTACCGCTTTTTCGGTTACCTGAACTTGTTCATGTTTTCGATGCTCATGCTGGTGCTGGCGAACAATCTCCTGCTGCTTTTCGTTGGCTG
>PMTV01000067.1 GCA_003167215.1 Acidobacteriota bacterium
CTGAAACGCCTCGAATATCGTGGATATGATTCGGCGGGCATCGCCGTGGTGGGAGAAAACGGGCATCTGAATATTCGTCGCGCTCCCGGCAAATTGCGAAACCTGGAAGAGTCCATCCGCATTACTCCGCTGGATGGCGTTTACGGGATTGGCCATACACGCTGGGCCACACACGGCCGCCCTACCGAAGAGAATGCGCACCCGCATCGCGATTGCTCCGGCGAAATCGTCGTGGTCCATAACGGCATCATCGAGAACTACGTTGAGTTAAAACACCAGCTCATCGAAGAAGGCCACAAATTCCTCACCGAGACGGACACTGAGATCATCGCTCACCTGATCGAAAAGTATTCCAAAGACTCTTCGCTTGAAGAAGCTGTTTTGAAAACCGTGAAAGTAATGAGCGGGGCGTACGCACTCGTGGCTTTGTCCACGCGTGATCCGCTCAAGATCGTCGCAGCGCGTCTTGGCCCGCCGATCGTCGTAGGGCTGGGCGAGAACGAATTCTTCGTGGCCAGCGATATTCCCGCCATTCTGCAACACACTCGAAACGTTTTCTTCCTCGGTGATGGCGAGGTAGCGGTGCTCACGCCACAAGGCGTTCGCCTCATGGATTTTGAAAGCCACACGATCAGCCGTCCGGTCCAGCACGTCACCTGGGACCCCATCATGGCCGAAAAGGGTGGTTTCAAGCATTTCATGCAAAAGGAAATCTTCGAGCAGCCGCGCGCGGTGCGCGATACCCTGCTCGGACGCATTTCGCAGGAAACCGGAAAAGTCTTCCTCGATCAAATGGATATCACCGAAGAGCAATTTCAGAATTTCGAGGAAGTGAAGATCATTGCCTGTGGGACGAGCTGGCACGCCGCGCTCGCGGGCAAATTCATGATCGAGCGGCTGGCGCAGTTGCCCGCCGAAGTGGATTACGGGAGCGAATTTCGTTATCGCGATCCCATCATCGGAAAGAAAAGCCTGGCGATCGCCATCAGCCAATCGGGAGAAACGGCGGACACGCTGGCAGCGGAACGCGAGGCACGCCAGAAAGGCGCGAAAATTCTTGCCATATGCAACGTCGTCGGTTCGATGCTCACTCGCGAGGCCAACGGAACGATTTACACGCACGCAGGTCCGGAAATTGGTGTCGCATCCACCAAGGCCTTCACCGGCCAGCTTACGGCTTTGATGCTGACCGCTCTGTATCTCGCGCAAGTGCGCGGTAAATTGACGCCCGCTGCGGCCAAAAGCTTGATGCAGGACCTGACCCGCATACCCCACAAGATCGAAACGATCTTGCAACGCGATTCAGCACTGGAAGAACTCGCCCGCTCATTTTTCCGGCATACCGATTTCCTGTATCTGGGCCGCGGGATCCATTATCCCATCGCGCTCGAAGGCGCTCTGAAGCTGAAGGAAATTTCCTACATCCACGCCGAGGGTTACCCTGCCGGTGAAATGAAGCACGGACCCAATGCGCTCATCGACGAGAATCTGCCGGTCGTAATTATTGCCACCCGCGATGAATCCGATCCCGCTTCGATGACCCGTTATGAAAAGACAATCTCGAACTTGCAGGAAGTGAAAGCGCGCGACGGCATCGTGATCGCTGTAGTCACCGAAGGAGATCACATCGCTCGCGATATCGCCGACCATGTGATCGAAGTGCCCGCTGCGCCGGAGCTTCTCTCGCCGATCCTCGAAATCGTCCCTCTGCAACTCCTCGCTTATCACATCGCCGTGCGCCGCGGTTGTGATGTCGATCAACCCCGCAACTTGGCCAAATCCGTCACCGTTGAATAAAGTACTCAACCGCTTCCTAATTTCATTAAGATAGTGCTCATGTCATCCCGACGAATGGGGAATGAACTCGCCTGCTTGCTGGCCCTGCTACTGGGGGTTAGCTTCTTCCTGATTCCGGCGGCGGCTCAATCGCCCGCGAAGGCCGGCGCGGCCCATCTGGATTCTGTCGAAGTTTCCGGTTCGAAGAGGTTTAGCTCGGGTGCGATCGCCGCGGCAATCGGCCTGCGCGTGGGCAATATCATTACTCGCGAGGACATGCAGGCCGGCGCGGACAAACTGGCCGAGTTCGGCCTTTTCTCCAACGTGCAATTTCATTTCACAACAGTCGAATCCGGCGTAAGGGTCACCTATGAGGTCGCCGATGCCCCTGCGATTCCCGTTTCATTCGACAACTTCCCCTGGTTCTCCGACGCCGAATTAACCGCCGCTATGAAGCGTACGGTGCTTCTCTTCGATGGCAGCGCGCCCCAGCGTGGAAGTATTCTTGATGCAATGTCCGGGACGCTTGAAAAGCTCGTTCAGGCTCACGGCGTGCTTGCGACCGTATCGCACACGCTCGTCAATTTTCCGTTAGGTGGCCAGCGCATGCAATTCCGCGTGGTGGGCGCTGATATCACTGTCAAGAGCATCGAATTTTCCGACGACCTTGCCACGAACGATCGCGCCATCCAACAGAGCGTAAGCCAGCTAATCGGTACGGCGTATTCGCGTAGCGCCATCGAGCTTTTCGAGTTCGAGCAAGTGCGCCCGGTATATTTGACGCACGCATTTTTGCGCGTGCAGTTTGATCCGCCGTCTGCGCGAGTTAGCGACCCCGCCCAACCTGGGTCAACCGCGGTCATCGTCGTCGTGCCGATCGTTCCCGGCCCGGCATACAAGTGGGGCGGCGTCTTGTGGAGTGGAAACTCCGTGTTGCCCACGAACGAGTTGAATGCGACGGCTGATTTGAAGTTGGGCGACCCAGCCGACGGGAACAAGATTGCTGCGCTATGGGAACGAATTCAGTCTCTTTATGGCGAGCGCGGCTACCTGGATGCGAAGCTCGATGCCAAGCCGCAACTCTACGAGCAAGACGCTCGCGTAATCTATACCGTAACCATCACCGAAGGCCTTCAATATCGCATGGGGAGTTTGGTTCTCAGCGGACTCTCGATCGATGGCGAAAAACGCATTCGCTCGGCCTGGGGTATTCCAGCCGACGCAATCTTTAACGAGAAACTCTACGAGGATTTTCTCGATGCCGGCATCCAGCGCGCTTTCGCCGGAACTCCCGTCCATTACGATAAGGTCGGCCGTTTTCTTCAGGAAAATCCGGGCACCGGACGAGTGGATGTGTTGCTGGATTTCCAATAGATAAAACTAAGTTATACTCGAATTAGTATGCGCATCGAGCCGCTTCCACGCGCTTCAACAGCAATGCAATCGGTGGAGTTGGATCAAGCCGCCGCCACTCAAAAGCAGCAACGGCTTTTCGAGTCGATGCGCTCGCTCGATTCCCTGCTGGTTGCTCTCTCCGGCGGAGCCGATTCCGCTTACCTTGCTTGGGCCGCGCACACCGTTCTCGGTGGCCGCGCGCTCGCCGTGACTGCTCTTTCCGCAAGTTTTTCACGTCATGACCGCGAGCAGGCCGATAATTTCGTGCGCGCCAGCGGAATCCGCCATGAGCTTATTGAGACAAGTGAATTTGACAATCCACTCTACATTGCAAACAACGCCGACCGCTGTTACCACTGCAAGGACGAACTCTTTGACCGCATGGAAGGTCTGGCAAGCGCGCGCAATTTCCGCGCCATCGCTTACGGAATCAACGCAGATGACACTCACGATTTCCGGCCCGGGCATCGCGCGGCCCGCGAGCATCGCGTTCTCGCGCCTCTGCTCGATGCCGCGCTGGGCAAAACCGAAATTCGATGGCTCTCGCAGCGCGCCGGTCTCTCCACCTGGGATCGCCCGGCCTCGGCATGTCTTTCCTCCCGCGTCCCTTACGGCACCACAGTGACTCCTGAGCTGATGGAAAGAATAGATCGCGCGGAGTCAGTTTTGCGCGCTCTCGGTTTTCGACAGTTTCGCGTTCGCGCGCACGGCGAACTCGCGCGCATTGAATTCGCTCCAGACGAGCTTTTCCGCGGATTAGAACCCGCCCTCAGTCAACAAATCGTGGACGGCGTGAAGCAAGCCGGATTCGGCATAGTCACGATTGATTTGGAAGGCTATCGCCAGGGCTCGTTAAATTCTCTTCTCAAGGTTAAGTGACTCTTGCCTGCCGTTTCTTGGGAATGCTTTCCGCGTCGCACGGATTCATGGAACTTCCAGTTGCGCGTTTTCGTATAACTTGATAGGAAGGATGGTCGGCGCTGCTTATCTCACGACCCGAACATTAAACTAAATGACGCGAACGAACCGAATTGGATGCTTGGCAGTCGTAATTTTCACAGCTACGGTCATTGCCGGCTGCGTCTCGCATTCCGGCGTCGAGGGCAGCTTCGACCGCCAATTCGCGGTAAACGGTCCGGTCGCTTTGGAATTAACGAGCGGCAGCGGCGATGCGCACATCACCGCTGGCCCCCCTGGCGAAGTTCGCGTTCATGGCGAGATTCACGTGGATTCATGGTCGTCGCGGAGTGGGCAGACTCGTTTGCAGCAGGTTGAATCAAACCCGCCAATCTCGCAGGAAGGTAACTTGATCCGGATCGGTGGTTCCAGGCGGAGCGGAGGCGACGTTTCGATAGACTATACAATTGTCGTTCCGCAGGACACACAACTCCGCAGCACGTCCGGCTCGGGAGATGTGGATGTTCGCGGGATACAAGGCCCTGCCAATTTCACTTGTGGATCGGGTGATGTGACTGCATCGGAAATCGACGGCGACGTCCAGGTTCTTTGCGGCAGTGGCGACATCAAGCTTTCGAAGATCAAGGGGCAGGCACGCGTCACTACCGGGTCGGGCGACATCACTCTCGACACAATTCGGGGGGAGACGCGCCTCCAGACCGGGTCGGGCACGCTCGAAATATCGAGCCCTGGCGATGCTTTGGAGGCCGGCACGGGAAGCGGAGATATCACCATCAAGGACGCATCGGCCGACGTTCGCCTGCGTACATCGTCGGGTGAAATTGACCTGGAAGGAAACCCCGGATCCTCAAATTACTGGGACCTTCATACCAACTCCGGCGAGGTAACCCTTCACGCTCCGCCGGCCGCCAGTTTTCGGCTTTATGCGCGCTCCAGCTCCGGCGACATTGACGCCGCGATTCCAATCGCTATGGAAGGAACCGCCGGCAAGCACGAATTGAGGGCGCGAATCGGTGATGGCAAAGCCCGCGTCGAGATTCAAACGTCCTCCGGCGACATCTCGCTTCACTAACCAGTTGCAGCGCGAAATCGAAATGCCCGGCTCTCTTTCGCGCTAGAATTGCATCATAATGCGCTTCGTTCCCGTCACGATGATCCTCGCCGTTCTTCTGACCAGTGGCGCGAGTGCGCTTCCGCAAAAGCCCTCTTCCAATTCGCAAGGGTCCAAAGACCTCGCCGCCGGGGTTTCGAAGCAAGACGCGGACGCCGAAGCTCAATTGCAGAAGGCGATCGCAGATGCGGGGAACGATCGGGCCGCTCTCGTGCGCAATTTGAGAAATTATCTGCTTCGCTTTCCGGACGCGCCGCGAAAAGCCGGCGTTTATCGCGCCCTGGTGGAGTCTTGCCAGCAACTCCAAGATACGGAGTGCGCGCTGGAGTATGCGGAAAGGCTCGTGGCCGTTCGTCCTGACGATTCTGAAATGATGTTGCTCGCAATCGGCCTCTTACAGCAGCAAGGAAGCGACGCCAGTCTGACGCGCGCGGCTGGTTACGCCACGCGTGTTCTCGATCGCATCGAAAAAGCTACGCCCGAAGAGAAATCCGCGCGAGTGTCCGTGAAAGATTGGCAAAGCCAGCAAGATCGGTTTCGCGCGGCCCTCTATAGCTTGAGAGGCCAGATCGAGAAATCTCAGAAAGCTTACGACGCCGCTGACAAGGATTTTCAACAAAGCTACGCGATCCGTTCCAGTGCGCTTGCCGCTGAACAACTGGGAGAAATCGCCGAGATGAAGAATGATTACACGAAAGCCGTCGATGAGTATTTGCTGGCCTTCGTGCTTCCGGAGGACGGGCCGGCGGGGAAAGTCGATCGCCGCGAAGTCCGAAAGAAATTGGGGAATGTTTGGCGGCAGGTACATGGCAGCGAACAGGGACTTGGCGAGCAGATCCTCGTTACTTATGACCACCTCGGCGCGACTTCCGCTAACTTGAACCCGCCGGCGCGAAATAAAGGCGCGAAAGACTCATTCAGTTTCGTGCTGCGCAATTTGGATGGTTCGCCTCTTCCTCTCGCGCCGCTCAAAGGCAAGATCGTCGCGCTGAGTTTCTGGGCCACGTGGTGCGGACCCTGCCGCGACCTGGAGCCGGAGTTCGTGCAGATCGCGAAAAACTACACCGGCAACACAAATCTGGTTTTTTACGCTGTCAACACCGACGAAGACGAAACCTTGGTTCCTGGATTTGTGGCCAAGGAAAAATGGGATGTGCCGGTGGTTTTCGCCGATGGCCTGGATGATTTCATGAACGTCACCGGTCTGCCCACAGTCATCATCCTCGACCGCGCTGGGAAAATCGCATTCCGCATGGATGGGTTTCCAACCAAAGGCTTCACCGAAGACTTGACTACCGCTATCCAGGAAGCGCTCGGTCCGGCAAATTAGAAACGAGTCTTACAAACTTTCAGGTCGCTGCGTGTTTGAAATCCTGCCGTGCAGCCTCGCGAGCCGCCAAAATCGTGTTCACGTGAATTTGTACCGTATCTTCCACGTGGCGCGCGTATCCTCCAGCCAGCGTAATGGCGACGGGAACTTTGTTCCGCCTCGCGTAGTCGAAAACAAGAGCATCTCGGCGCGCGAGGCCGTCCATGGTCAAAGCCAGCCCGCCTAATTGATCTTCGCGGTACGGATCAGCGCCCGCTACATAAAAGAGTATCTGCGGCTCGAAATCGTGAAAGGCGTCCCGCAAATGCTTTTCCAGGATCGAAAGGTAATCGTCATCGCCGATTCCGTCAGGCAAATCGATATCGACGGTCGAAGGCGGCTTGGGGTATGGGTAGTTATTTTCCTGATGAATCGAAAGCGTGAACACATCGCCGTCGCCGCCGAAAATCGACGCCGTGCCGTTGCCTTGATGAACGTCGGTGTCCACAACCATCGCGGTTTCGATCGCGCGGTCGAATTGCAAACGTCGAATGGCAACCGCTACGTCGTGAATCACGCAAAACCCTTCGCCATGGTCGGCATATGCGTGATGGAAGCCGCCTCCGATGCTCGCCGACCAGCCCTCCGCAAGCGCTCGCTGCCCCGCCAGGATTGAGCCTCCTGCGGCGAGCCAGCAAGCCTCCATAAGCTCCTTGGAGTAAGGGATCTCCATGCGACGAATCTCAACGTCGGTGAGCGAACCATTTTTCAATTTGTACATATAATCTTGCGAATGGACGCGCAGAACATCGGCGTCGCTCGCTGCTGCGGGTGCCAGAAAATCTTCGGGAGCCGCAATTTGGTCCGCAATCAGCTTGTCATGGACCAAACGGTATTTCTGCGACGGAAAAACGTGGGCGCCCAATTTCAAGTCGTAGCGCTCGTCGTAAATCAATTTGAACGGCAGCATGATTTTCCAAGCCTACCGCGAAGTTTTTAAGAACTCAAATGTTTCAATCTGGCCGTTTCACCTGCAGCTTCTATGGTCACCAATGATGGAATCTTGCGCGTTGCAACTTTGCTGAGGTATGATTCCTTTCCACGATGCGCCGGGCTCAAGCCATTCTCGTGATCGTCGCGCTGCTCGCTACGCTGCTAGCTTTGTTGGCCCGCGGCGTGGGCAGTGAATCCCCCGAATGTTCCAGCATGTGCTGTTTGTCTCACGGCCATCACGCCGCACAGCACAAGGCTATGGAGTGCCAACACGGCGCGACCGGGCATCTCTTCGAATGTAGCATGACGTCAAGCCACCACACGGCTTATGGTATGGTCGCGCCAATAGTTCCTACCGTGCCTTCGGCGGTCGCGTACCTCGCAATTCCCGATAATAGCCGCGAAATCCTTGCTCAGTTCGGCGAACTTTCTGCTGCCGGTCTCGTCTCCGTTCTGTTCCAGCCTCCGCGAATCTAGCGGGTTGTTTCGCTGATTTCATAATTCAAAAAATCTAGATTCGACGGAGAATCGTCATGCGAAAGCTCGTACTCTCTTTGTTCATCGCTGGATGCCTATTTTCAGCTTTGTCGTTGCACGCGACCATTTTCGGAAAAATTCAAGGAATCGTTCATGACCCGCAGCACCGGCCGATTGCGGGAGCCGCCGTGAAGCTTGAGGCCATCACATCTTCTTGGTCTCAAACCACGCAAACGGACGACAACGGCGAGTTTTTGTTCACCTCGGTGCCCGTGGGCGATTACAAGCTCACCGTGACTCAACCCAAATTCGACACCGCAGAGCAAACCGTTACGGTGGCCTCCAACTCTTCACCCATTCTCCACTTTCAACTGGCGATCGCGTCCGTGAATCAAACCACCGTTGTGGTCAGCCAAGCGGACGTGGCCAACGTGGACTCGGTAACTCCGACCACCCTGGTCAACCGGGCGGATATAGCTCAGACCCCCGGTGCTGACCGCACCAACAGCCTCGCAATGATCACTGACTACGTGCCCGCTGCCTACGTAACCCATGACATGTTGCATATGCGCGGCGGCCACCAAGTTGACTGGCTGATTGACGGTGTACCCGTGCCCAACACAAACATCGCTTCCAATCTGGGCCCGGTGATTGACCCCAAGGATATCGATTATCTCGAGATTCAACGAGGCAGCTACGACGCCGACTATGGAGACCGCACCTACGGAATCTTCAACATCGTGCCCCGAAGCGGATTCGAGCGCGACAATCAGGCGGAACTCGTCACCAGTTTCGGAAACTGGTATCAAACGAACGATCAGATCAACTTCGGCGGCCATACCCAGCGCTTCGCTTACTATGCAAGCCTAAATGCGAATCGCAGCAATTACGGTCTGCAGGCGCCGATCGGACAGGTTGTTCATGATGCAGAGAATGGTTACGGGGGATTCGCGTCCTTCACTTTTAACCCCGACCCCAAGAATCAATTTCGCTTGGTCGCTTCCTTGCGACAGGATTTTTACCAGATCCCCATCGACCCGAACCCCAACTCAATTGGAAACATGCAGTTGGTGGCAGGAGGGGAGCCTCCCAGCTACGGCCTTCGCGATAGCGAACGTGAACCCGATGGTTATGTCATTTTCTCCTGGATCCACACGTTTAATCCGAACCTGATCCTGTCGGTTTCACCCTTCTACCATTACAACAAGGCCAGCTATAACGCCTCGCCGAACGATGTCCCCGTAATCACCGACGTAGACCAAACCGCGAACTACGCCGGCTTGCAAGCTAACTTGGGCGCAACCGTTTGGAAAAACAGCATTCAAGCGGGAGTGTACGGATTCGCTCAGCACCAAAATAACTTCTTCGGTAACACTTTTACGCAGCCTTGTCCGACCTGCACCGCCGTCTCATCTACCCTTGCTACCACAGGCGGGCTGGCTGAAGCGTTCGTCAGCGACAGATTCAAAGTGACCTCATGGTTGACAGTGATAGCCGGTCTGCGCCAATCGCACTTTGATTCCCCTCCTGTTGGAGTTTTGAAGGAAATTGTGGAGAACGCTACGGACCCTCGCGTTGGAGTCGCCATCAGAGTCCCGCGGCTGAACTGGGTGTTTCGCGGGTTTTACGGCGAATTTTACCAGGCTCCTCCACTGTTAACTGCTAGCGGCTCGCTCCTCGGTTTTGCGGAAGGTCAGAATTTTACTTTCGCCCCCCTTCGCGGCGAGCGGGATATAGAGTACCAATTCGGCGTCACAATGCCCTATCACGGTTGGGCTCTCGACGCCGACACGTTTCAAACCCGCGCAAGGAATTGGCTCGATCATAACAACATCGGAAATTCAAATATCTTCTGGCCGATTACCTGGGACCACGCCCTGATTCAAGGTTGGGAGCTCACACTTCGGTCTCCCCGCCTCTGGAATCGCGGCCAGTTTCATCTGGCCTACTCGAATCAAATCGCGCAGGCAAGCTCACCCATCACGGGAGGCTTGATCTGCCCCGCCGGTAACTCGTCATGCCCACTGCTTATACCCCCCGGATTGGCACCCGTGGACCACGATCAGAGAAACACATTGAATGTGGGTTTCAACGCAGCTCTTCCCTGGCACTCGTTCGCCTCGACGAATGTCTATTACGGCTCGGGGTTCACCAACGGCTTTCCAGGCGCACCATATCCCGGGAGCAACTTGCCGCAGCACACCACTTTCGACGTTTCCGTGGGAAAAAGTTTTGGCGAGAAATATACGGTGTCGTTAACCGCGCTGAACGTGGCAAACCGCCGCGTGGAGCTGGACAACAGCCTGACCTTCGGCGGCTTCCACTTCAACGATCCCCGGCAAATCTACGTCGAGTTTCGCTATCGCTTTCATTACTGAGCGTGCCTAAACCTGTTTGTTACCTTTGAGGTGAAACCTGCTGAACCGCCGCGTAAAAACTAATTCTCTCGATCGAGGATAAAATCGGGGACGGCGAGCAGCGCGCGCCGGTATTCCGTATCGGGTAATTCGCTCAAACTTTCTTTCGCCCGCGAAACATACTCGCGCGCCATCTTCCGAGCGCGTTCCAGCGCACCCGTTTCTTTCACCAGCCGCGTAATCTGTTCTGGCCGCACGCTCTGGAAATCCCGCTCTTCCAAAACTTTCGCCACCAGCCGCCGCCCGTCTTCATTTGAATGCGAGTGCGCGCCATTGCCATCGCCTTCCACCGCTGCCGGAACCGCAGCTTCCAGCGCAAAAATCAGCGGCAGCGTGACTTTCCCTTCTTTCAGATCGCTCAGCACCGGCTTACCAAGCTTTTCCGGCGACGCCGTGAAATCCAGCAAATCGTCCACCAACTGGAATGCCAGTCCCGCGTTGCGCCCGTATTCCGCCAGCGCTTCTTCCACCGCTTTCGTCTGCTTCCCCAAAACCGCCCCTAGCCGCGAACATCCGCTGAAGAGACAAGCCGTCTTACCATAAGCCAGCTCCGTTGCTTCCACTTCGTTCAGATTGATTCGTCCCAGGCGCGTAAGCTGCAGCAGCTCGCCTTCCACCATATTTTGTGTGAGATCAATCAGGATATCGAGGATCGCAAAATTTCGTTCGCGCAGCGCCATTTCGAACGACTGCATGTACAACCAGTCGCCCGCCAGCACGCTCATGTGATTTCCCCAGCGCGCATTCGCGCTAGGACGCCCGCGCCGCGTATTCGCTCCATCGATCACGTCATCGTGAATCAAAGTAGCGCTGTGAATCATCTCCACAACTGCTCCCAGACGGATCGCGCTCTCGCCGCGATATCCGGAAGCTCCAGCAGCCAGCAAAAGCAACGCCGGGCGCAGCCGCTTTCCGCCGCCTTCCCGCAAATAACTTGAAATTTCGCACACCGGCTCGATTGCCGAGCCATTCTGCGCCGCAATCTCCTGCTCAACGAGCGCCAGGTCTTCGCGCACCAGATCGAAGATCCCTTTTGCCATTTGAACGGCAAATGCCATCGCTCGTTTTTACCTTGGCTGCGCCGGAGAGGCTGGGGCGTCGAGCCTAAAAAATCGCCTAAAATTCGCAGCCGTCGTGGCCGCGATTTCTTCTGTGGTTGAGTTTCTCACATTAGCCAACGCTTGCGCTACCTCCACGACATTCGCCGGCTCATTTCGTTTTCCGCGCTTTCCCTGCGGCGGAAGAAACGGCGAATCCGTTTCTGTCAGCAGTCGCTCCATCGGCAATTCTTTCGCCACGTCGCGTAGATGCTGCATCTTTGGGTAGGTCACATTCCCCGCGAACGAAATCATGAATCCCATGTCGAGCCCGCGCTGCGCTTCCGCCAGCGTCCCCGTAAAACAGTGAAGAATTCCGCCAAGCCCCGTCGGCTTCCAGTCCTGCTCCATCATCCCAAGGCAATCGTCCCACGCATCGCGGCAATGAATCACAATGGGCAGCTTCGCCTCGCGCGCTTGCCCAAGCTGCCGCCGAAAGACCCGCTGCTGCACATCTCGCGGCGAATGATCGTAATAATAGTCGAGGCCCATCTCGCCCCACGCGATCACGCGCGGATGCTTCGCCAGTTCATCCAGCCGCGCGAAATGCTCTTCGCTGGCCAGCTGCGCCTCATGCGGATGTATCCCAATCGTCGCGTAAATCCAGTCGTACTCTTCCGCGAACGGAATCGCCGCGTTCAGCCGGTCCGGCCCAGTCCCGCTTCCAATCGCGAGCAATGTCTTTATACCGGCCGCGCGCGCCCGCTCCAGCATCGCCGCCCGATCTTCATCGAACTGCGGAAACTCCAAATGCGCATGTGAGTCGATGATTTCCAAGGCAGTCTGTTGTCACAGCAAAAAAACTGTCATCCCGAGCGGAGCGTCGCGCTCTTTTTCTTTCCCCTCCGCGCAGCGGAGGGCGCGATGCGCAGAGAGGGATCTGCTTTCGCGGTGTGACTAAATCCGAGGGCCCCGGTCGCGTTGCTCACTCGGGATGACGACCCTCGTCGAGTAATTACTTCACTTTCGCTCCCGCCGGGATGTCCTCCGCAAACGTGCACAGCACCGCCTTCCCGTCCGGTCCCGCCGACGCCGCCAGCAGCATTCCATTCGACTCCACACCGCGCATCTTCCGCGGCGCAAGGTTCGTCACCACGACAACTTTGCGTCCGACCAACTCCTCCGGCGCATACGCCGGCGCAATCCCGGCCAGCACTTGCCGCACTTCATCGCCAATGTCCACCATCACTTTGAGCAGCTTGTCCGCCCCGGCGATTTTCTCCGCCGACTTCACCACGCCCACGCGGAGCTCGACCTTCGCGAAATCCTCAATCCCGATTTTCGCCGGTGCTGCAAGCGCGGTAGCGGTCGCCGCCGCGTTTGTCCCGAGCGTAGCCGCAGGGCCTCCAGCTCCCGGCGCTCCGGCAGGTATTGCCGCCGTTCCCGCCGCTGAAGTCCCAGTGCTAGCTCCTTCCGCTGTTTTTTTGGTTGTAGTCGTCGATGCATCTGGCTGCGTGCTGCCCGGATTCCGTATTTCGTTTTCCATGGTTTCAATCCTCTCCAATGCTTCTTTTTTATCCACTCGCGGAAAAACCCCTTCAGGCTTCCCGATCTTCGTTCCCGGCTTCAACTCACCCCACTTCAGCTGATCAATTCTCACATCTTCAATCTTCCCAGCCTGTCCAAGCTGCTCCCAAATCTTCCGAGTAGCATCCGGAATGATCGGATGCGCAAGAATAGTGACACACCGCAACGTTTCTGCAGCGCGCCATAGCACGCTGTCTACAAACCATTCCTGCCCTGGTTTCTGCGCCTCTACCCAAGGCTTCGTTCCGGCGAGGAATTGGTCGCCCCAATTTGCAACAATTTTCCATATCTCCTCGGCGGCGATCGAAAACTGAAAGTTTTCATACGCGGAACGAATCTTCTCGACCGCGTGCTCTCTGCTCTCTTGAGTTTCAGCAGAGAACCATGAGGAACTCGGAACGGATTGTCTGAACTTTTCTGACACAGCGGGTACGACGCCATCTCGGTACGAATTGATCATCGTGACGATCCGACTCGCCAAATTCCCCAGCCCGTTTGCCAAATCCGCGTTGTAACGCGTAATCAGCGCCTCGCGCGAAAAATTGCCGTCCTGGCCGAAAACCGTCTCCCGCAGCAAGTAGTACCGCA
>PMTV01000027.1 GCA_003167215.1 Acidobacteriota bacterium
ATTCGCCGCACCGCGTATTTAAAGACTTGCGCGCCTTCTTGGTGGACGTAATGCATGCGTTTTTCAACCGTCTGTAGTGACGCTGGATTTAGCGAACCGCCCGCCGGCATAAAGAGGTTGCACCCGCCCGAGCCATCGATGTCATGCGCAAAGTCCAGTATGCCCTCGGTTTCAGAAGTAGCCGGTTCAACGAGAACCGCGCCGGCCCCATCGCCAAAAAGAACACAGGTAGCGCGGTCTTTGTAATCGAGAATGGAGGTCATCACGTCGCTCCCGATAACGAGCGCCCTTTTGTGGGTTCCATTGGCAACAAATTGAGCGCCCACCGTGAGCGCGTAGGCAAATCCCGAACAAGCAGCAGAGAGATCGAAGCCCCAAGCGTTTTTTGCGCCCAGGCGATCTTGAATCAAGCAGGCGGTGGCCGGGAACAACATGTCCGGAGTGACGGTCGCCACGATGATGAGGTCGATTTGTTCAGGCTGCACGCCTCTTGCCGCAAGTAATTTCTTCGCAGCTTCGGCGCCAAGATGCGAAGCGCCAACGCCTGGCTCCGCATAATGCCGTTCACGAATACCGGTGCGCGTGCGGATCCATTCGTCATTCGTGTCCACTTTTTTTTCGAGATCGAAGTTGGTGACTACGCGCGGGGGCACGTATCCTGCAACTCCGGTAATCTTCGCGGCGATGCGTCTACCCATTCAGTTTCTCCAGGATGGAATCAATAGCCCGCGATTGTATGCAATCGGTTGTATGCGTGACAAGCAAAACACGCTCCCCTCGATCTTCCGCGAGGGCGCGCTAAGGTGCAATTTCGAAGCGGTAGGTGATCTCTGCGGTCTTTCGCAACATCGCTGCCACAGAGCAGTATTTGAACTGGCTCAACTCGATTGCGTCCCGTACTGCTTTAGGTTCTAGGTCTCCTGCTAGCCGATAAATCATCTCGATTTTTGTCCATACCGATGGCGGCTCGCTCGCACGCTCTCCGGAAATGACGATCTCGAGCGATGTCAGGTTCTGACGCTTCTTTGCCAGAATCATAACCACGTCCACGGAAGTGCAGGCCCCCAGCGCGCCAAGAAGCATTTCCATCGGGCCCGGGGCGGCATTATGCTTTCGATCCGCGTCAAATGATACCGAGTGGCCTGATGGCAACTTTGCAGTGAACTCTTCGCCTGCGACCCACTTGACCGCCGCTGTTTGCATGATTACCTCCTGATCCACATTGAAATGCAGATGGAACTGTATCGAGGCTCCAGTGAGGCGTCCAGCACTGTCGTACGATTTTCGGAATCTGCCGATATTACCGCGGCTTGATTCGTGGCGGACGATTGTGAGTTTTCTTGAATATTACAGGGGCGCAACCGCCCTATAGGAGATTGCTATCTGACAGGTCTGGGGCGCCGACAATCGCTTCGATCCGAACCCGCGGTGAACGCCGCATCGTCTCGATGAAGAGTCGAACGAGTTCGGGATCAAACTGATTCGCGGCACAGCGCTCGAGTTCGGAAAATGCGTCTTCGGAACTGCGCGCCTTCTTGTAGGTGCGCTCAGAAGTGATCGTATCGTAGGCGTCAGCAATCGCGATTACGCGCGCCCCGTAAGGAATTTTTTCGCCTTGTAGCCGGTCGGGGTAGCCTGTGCCGTCGAAAAATTCATGATGATGCCGAACCATCAGCCGAATTCGATTCATCGCCTGCAAAGGCTCCAGTATCTTGGCGCCGAGTTCTGCATGGGTCTTCATCGTTTCCCATTCAGATGCGTCCAGGGGACCTGACTTGTTCAAAATGGTTTCCTGAATCCCCACTTTGCCGATGTCATGAAGCAGAGCCGCCAGTCGAATTTCTTCCACTTCCGCCTCGCTCATCCCCAGCGCCTTGGCAATCACAACGGTGTAGGCCGAGACTTTCTGGGAATGCCCTTGGGTGTAGTGGTTTTTCGCGTCTATCGCGAGCGCGAGTGAAGTGACCGTTTCGACTACGGCGACCGGCAACGTATCGGGCGGCACGCCTCCGCTTTGTTCGGCCAGTGAACGGGTGAATTGTTCGAGACGCCGGTAGATCTCTTCGAAGGCCTCAGGCCCGGTGGAGAACAGACGCTTCAGCGTGACCCCTAGATAAGCCTCCAACACATCTTTTTTCCATTTTTTCGTGTCGTTTGGGCCGCCTTCCTCCGCGCTCGATACCGAGTTGCCGCCCTGGTGCTTGGAAAGGTACATCGAGGAGTCTGCCACCTGGATCAACTCTTGCGGTGTTGACCCATGGACCGGGAATCCCGCGATGCCAAAACTTGCCGTAATATTCTTATCGCGCAGAAGCGGATCAGACGCCACCCAGCCGCGGAGCTTGCTTGCGAGCTGCCGGGCCTGCTCCACCGTGGTTTCAGGCATTAATATGACGAACTCATCTCCGCCGTAGCGTGCCACGACATCAGACCGCCGGCAGTTCTGTTCGAGGATATGTCCCACGCGTTGCAGTACAACGTCGCCTTCCAAGTGTCCATAAAAATCATTTACGAATTTAAACCGATCGAGATCCATCAAGACCAGTGCAAACGGCCGGTTGGCGCGTGTCGATCGTTTCCACTCGGAAGATAACGTCTCCATCAGGTATCGGTGCGTCTTGACGCCCGTAAGGCCGTCGGTGATCGCCTGCTCTTGCGCTTTCTGGAATGTCAGAGCATTGTGCAGCGCGCCTGCAAAAAGATCGGCAAGAGTCCGAAGCAGCAGGCCTTCCTCCTCGTCGAATTCACAAGCCTCGGAGGATTCGATGTACAGAACGCCTAGCAACTGTTCGGCATATGTTACCGGGAGCGCGATGGCCGAAACGGAGCTTGCCAGGACCAAGCGCGGCGAGGACGTATTCACTTCCCGCACGATAGCCATTCGTCCTGTGCGCGCGACCTCTCCTACCAAGCCTTCGCCCAACGGAATTCTCCGCCCCACAGCGTCTCTACGAGCCCCGGCTTCTGCCTGAATCACCAACTCCTTCGCTGAATAGTCGAGCGTAGCGATGCCGATGTGGTCATACTTCAGACCATTTTCAATCTCCGCAGCAATCTTCGCGAGCATCTCTTCCGGATCCAAAGTGGTAATCGCGCGACTGGAGACATTGTTGATCAGCATCAGATGGCGCGATTTTTTCTGTTCCTCGGAAAAGAGCCGGGCGTTTTCCAGCGCCACCGCCGCTTCGCTTGCTAACACGCGCATCAACTCAACGTGACCTTCGTCAAATACCCGTTCTTGTTTGCTGTGCACCGCCATCACGCCGACTGCGCGGTTGTAAAGAATCAGAGGTACCGCGCAAATGCAACCGGCAAGACGAGTCGGTTCGAAGCCCAACCGTTTAGCTTCCTCTTCATAGTGGTCTCGAATGAGAAGGGGTTGACAGGTATTCACGACGTATTCGGTCAAATGGTTTCCGGCGGTTCGAATTCGTTTAGGCAATCGGTCGCCTTCGAGTACATCGATTTCAAATCGCACTTGCTGAGTCTTGTGATCGTAGAATGCGATGAAAAGGCTGCTCACATCGAGCAGGCGCTTCATCTCGGAATAAATACGATCGAACAACGCATCAGGCTCGAGTGTCGAGCTCAGTGCTCGTCCTATTTCATTTAGAATGTGGAGCTCTTCGCTGCGCCGCGATGTCTGCTGAACCAGATAACTATTCTCGACTGCCATCCCAATCTGATGGCCCAACGCCAAAAGCAGCCGCAATTCCGCAGGAGTGAAATTTCGATTATCCGGTGTTCCGAGGAGCAACACTCCGAAGACGCGCTCTTTTGCTTGCAGACTGATTCCCACTACGGTACGCAGGTTTTGTCCCAGCAGCAGTTTTCGTACGTGCCGGAACGCTTCTTCTTTCTCCAAAGCTGCCCACTTCGAGTCCGTCTCCAAATCGCGGAGAACAACAAGTCCGCCAAGGCGTGCCACCAGGTTAACGATATAATCGTCTAGATTGTTTTCTTGTATCGTCGCACAGAATGTATCCCCCAAACCGGTGACGACCACTGAAGTCGGTCCATTCTCTTCGCCATAATGCAAGCAAAGCGCACCCGCTGGTATGCGCACGACATTTAAAACGCGGTCCAGCGCTTGCGCCAGCATCTTCTGAATCTCGCCACCGGAAAAGCTTGACGTAGCCAGGTTCAGATTCGAAAGCGCCAGCATGTTCCGCTCAACTCGACGGCGCTCTTCTTCGTAAACCGCCATCACCATGAGCACGCCGACGAAAAGTTCAAACAGCAGAACCACCGCTAGGAGATCATGCCCGGCCAAGAATTCCGATCGGCCTTGAAAAATCGTCGTAAGACTCAGCAATCCCCATCCCATGAAAGTGATCGCCAGAAACTGGTCAGCGCGGGATTCCTGTTTGCGGCCCTCTTGCCAAAAGGTGCGCGCAATAAAGAAGAACAGCAGTCCAACACCCAATTCCAAGGGTACGTTTACCCATTCACGCGAATAGCCCAAGGCCCAGATTGCCGCCGCCACACCGAGGCCCGCTACACCGCCCCAGGAGACCGTGAGGCGCGCGTACATTCTCGCCGCACAGTAGAATGACAGTGCCGCAGCCGCGAGCAACCACTCATCCACTGTCTCGACCCACGTAAGAGGCGCCAACCAAGTGCCGAGTGCCGGAACTAAAAAGTGAAGAGACAACAGTAGCCATCCTGCGGCCCAAACGAGCATATATTCCTGGCGTTTTTGCTGATATATGTAGGAAAAGAACAACGCCAGCAGGAAGGCGCCTGCCAGGAGAACGGTCGCAGTCATATTGATATGGTTCAGCAAGTCATAGCTCCGACCGAGATTGCCGATACTTATCTTCAGAATAGCAGAAAATTGCCGGGCGCCCGTCCGCGTGTCTGGTCAGGTTTCGTTGCGGTCAACGTCCCCCGTTTCATCCAAAAGTGGTCAACGCGACGGACCATCCGGACCCAATAGGACTCAGAGTCCATTCAAACTGCGGGATTTGCTGCCTTCGCGTACAGATCCCCCGGTGCGTTGCATAGCTTGCGTAGGCTGATTTGGCGCGCTGCTCGATTTTGCTCATCCGTTCCGCTAAGATTAACCGTTTGCCTGAAACAGGAAGGAACCTTTCGAGCATGACACTTACGCTAAAACCGCGCGTGCGTTTTGCCCCGTCACCTACGGGCTTTCTCCACGTCGGCGGGGCACGCACCGCTCTGTTCAATTGGCTGTTCGCGAAACACGAGGACGGCACTTTGTTGCTGCGTATCGAAGATACGGATGTCGAGCGGAACAAGCCGGAACTGGTTGACGGAATTCTAGTGGCACTTCGCTGGCTCGGAATCGAATGGGACGAAGGCCCGTTCTTTCAGTCACAGCGCATTGAGATGTATCGTGCTGCCGCCGAACGCATTCTGGCGAGCGGCGCCGGTTTCGCATGCTATTGCAAACCAGTGGCTTATGCCGGCGGCGATGCGGCCGAAGAGCACGATGGCGAGGGTGACGACGAGGGCAAGGCAGTGAAGGCGGTCGCTTGCCCTTGCCGAGATTTGATGCCGGAACAGCGCGCTGCCAAGGAAAAAGAAGGCGTTCCAGCCGCAATTCGTTTTCGCACTCCGCTCACGGGCACGACCCATTTTGAAGATGCCGTCTTCGGCCCACGAGACGTGCAGAACGCCGAAATCGAAGACTTCGTACTCCTGCGTTCTTCCGGCCTGCCTACCTATCAGCTCAGCGTGGTCGTGGACGACATCGATATGCGCATCACTCACGTTATTCGCGGAGCAGATCACTTATCCAACACGCCAAAGCAGGTGCTGATTTATAACGCGCTGGGAGCTGCGCCGCCCATATTTGCTCACGTTCCGCTGATTCTTGGTCCTGACCGTACACGGCTGTCAAAACGGCATGGCGCTACCAGTGTCGGCTCCTACGCGGAAGAAGGTCTTCTCCCAGAGGCATTTCGCAATTTTTTGGCGCTTCTCGGATGGTCTTCCGGCAACGATACTGAATTCATGCGCACAAATGAGCTGATTGAACGATTCACGCTTTCCGGTGTGAGCCGCACCAACGCTATTTTCGACCGCGCCAAACTAGAGTGGTTCAACACACAATATTTGCAGAAGCCGCCCGTCGAGGAACTATTGCCATATGTGGAAGCGGAGCTCAAGCGCGCAGGCTTGTGGAAGGAAACCTGGGCCACTACCGATCGCGCATGGTTTGCGCACACCGTAGACTTGATTCGCTCGCGAACCCGCCTGCTGGGGGATTTCAGCGGGTGGGCCCGGGCGTTTTTCGCCGACGATTTCGACTACGACCCGGAAGCACGCGCAAAATTTTGGAAGGATGAGAAACTTCCGGTGCTGATGCTTAAGCTAACAGACGCGCTGGAAGCGCTACCGGAGTGGAGTCATGATGCTTGCGATGCGGCGTTGCGCGGGGTCGCAGCTTCCGAGGGTGTCAAGGCGGGCTTGCTTATAAATGCGACGCGGGTTGCGATCGTGGGCCGGGCCGTCGCCCCTCCTCTTTTCGAGACCATGGTCGCGATCGGCAAGGATCGAGTGATTGCGCGTCTCCGCCGTGCCCTGCGCGCTATTCCCGTTCGCTAGGCGTGCCCGGCCTTCTGACATTGATCGGTTGAAGTCGGAGTACGAAAACAAGGAGCGGATCAGCGCGCAGGCACGAGCCTCGAGAAAATTTCGGGATGGACCTCACGAGACGATACGCCTTCCCTAGCGAGTTCAAGTTTCGCGCTTAGTGGGAATTTCACAGGGGGCAGGCACGTGGAGTCGTTACACGCTTGGTAACGCAATATCATCGGAATTTCTGTCGGTCCCAGTGTGGCTCCAACTTTCGCCGACAATCTAAGCAGAAAGGTAACACTCTCGGTATATACATCCAGAGGTTGATTCGGCGAAAAGGTGAACTTCTCAAGCTGTCCCTTTGGGTAAATCGTATCGGCCAATTCAAATCCGGAGGGAAGTTTCGGCGTCAACGTCGTAGCAATGAGATATTCTTCCGACGGTTTGTGCGAGTTCATGTGAAAGCCGGAGGCGATGTCCACAACTACTGCAATTTTGAACTCTCTCCCGCGCGGCACGGGGTCAAGCGAAACGAATATACGGGGCTTAACGACCTCGGACGCATTCGTTAGATTTGGAGGTTCCTGAGGCGAAGGGAACCGCAGCGCGGCATTCCCGCGCGCTACCAATACAGCGCCGGCGCAAAAAATGCATAAGACGCAAAAACTGACGGTCCGCCGGGTGCGTATCATCGCCTAAACCTGAACTGTCGATCCTGTTTTTTCGCTGAGAATCCGGCTCATCAACTGGCTCAACGTCTCGCCGGTCTTATCCAGCACAAATGCTTGCGCGGAATCCGACCATCCGAGTTTAAAACTCGTGGTCAGTGCGGAAATCCAGATTTGCCGCACAGGCGCGTTCGGGCTGATTACAAAGCGGGTCTCGTCCTCATCCTCGAACTCGATTTCCAGTTTTCCGCTCCCGCCTTCAACTTCAAATTCATTTTCATCGCTCAGCTCCAGCAGACGCTTGCGTAAGGTTTCAAATGCCGCGTCGCATTTCTTTTGGAATTCCTGTTCGTCCATCATGGCAGGGTCAGGTTACTCCTGTTGCGCGCACGGGATCAAGAATCGGCAACTACAGAACGCGCGGCAATCCTTGGTGAATCACTCAGAGCAGTCCCTTGATTTCCTTGTCGAGATCTCCCTCATCCGCGAGACCGATATACCGCTTTTGAATCTTGCCATCGCGAGAAATCACGACGGTGGTGGGGAATCCGATCAGTCCGCCAAATTTAGCAGCAATATCATCATCGCCGAGCACGATCGGATAATTCATGGTCATCGAATGGCCATCAACGTCGAAGTGCGTCGATTGAACGTAGGGAGCAACGACGCTTTTCCCTTCGTCGTCCATTGCCACACCGAGTATGGTGAAGCCCTTGTCCGCATATTTCTGCTGAAAACTAATCATCCAGGGAATTTCCACGCGGCAAGGTTCGCACCACGTAGCCCAGAAATTCACGATCACCACTTTGCCTTTCAGACTAGCAAGCGTTACGTCCTGCCCGTCCACATTCTTGAAGGTCACAGCAGGCTCGTCCGGCCGAGGCTCGCTCGAACCCGCGGGCTTGCTGTTAGCGGCTCCAGAATTACAGGCTGAAAAATTCGTAGTGACAATCAGTGCGAGTAACAAAAGCAGTAGAAAAAGATTCGGTGCCCGTCGCATTTGTTCAGCTCCACTTTGTAAAAGCATTCAAGAATGCAAGTTTACCTGATAACCAGGTCAGTCGGTTCATGAACACGAGCCCGCCAATAGCAAGTAATAGCACACCGCTGAAAACCTCCACGACATGCAAATAGCGGCGAAAGCGCTGATAGAATTTCAAAAAACGGCCGATGGCCAGAGCGGTAACAAGAAATGGAATCGCGAGCCCGGCCGAATAGCACGCCAAAAGGAAAACACCCTGCCCAATTGTTTCCCGCGTCGCTGCAATTGCTAGCACACCCCCTAAAATCGGGCCGATACAGGGCGTCCATCCGAAAGCAAATGCGAAACCCATCAAAAATCCGCTGACGATTCCGGGCTGGCCGCCCAAATTTCGGAAATGGACGTCGCGATTTAACCAGCGAGTCATGGCCGGTCCCAGCAGAAAAATGATAGCGACGGAATAAAAGTGGACGGCCTTCAGGGTAGGTCCGGCAATTCCGGGCCGCACAGTCATCGCCACGCCCACTGCAATAAGAATAATTCCAATCACAAAACCTGCGCGCAAAGAAATGTTTGCCAGCCAACCGATCAAGTGCAACCCGAACAATATGATTAGCGCTCCAGCCAACGGCGCCAGCAAGCTGCGATTGCGCACCAGAAATGAACCCACGGCGCTGGCAGACGCACCAAATGTGATGAACACAATCGAAAATCCAAACACGAATGCGAGGGCGGAAGTCAGCAATCCCGTGCGCGGAGTTTGCCCTTCCTTGAGTTGCTCCACACCGATTCCCGAAAGCATTGAAATATATCCGGGCACCAATGGCAGCACGCACGGAGAGAGGAATGAAACAAGTCCTGCAACAAACGCGGCGAGTACGGAGACACCCATCGGATATTATTGAGCCTCTTAGAGATAGTTAGGAAGCCGTGCTCGGCTCAGACTTGCATTTTCACACATTCATTAGACGCGCGGCTACGCTTTTCGGCTGGGCGCAATGAAGGCTTCCCTATTGTTGCACTGCGAATTCCGGATGCCGAGTGTGCCATTCGGTGGCATCTTCGTAAGTATGAGCGATCGCAAGCACACTGGCTTCCGCCCAACGCGGCCCGATAAGCTGCAATCCTATGGGTAAGCCGCCGCGCGTGAATCCGCAAGGAATGGAAATGGCCGGATGACCTGTGAGGTTTGCGGGCCGGTTCAAACGCACAAGGGCTGAGCGCACTGATTCGTTTTCACCTGCGATTTCTGTTTCGTCCTCATCAATCCGCGGCGCGGCTATCGGAACTGTCGGCGCCAGAATTGCATCCACCCGCTCGAACGCTGCTTCAAAATCGCTTTCCATTTGTCGCTTTACTTCAAATGCTCTAAGGTAATCCACTGCGCGCACTTGCGTTCCCATCTCGAGTCGGCTGCTCACATCCGCTCCGTATTCCGCGGCGCGCGCGGGAAAGAATCCCTGCGACTGATGGTAACGCGTGGCTTCGGACAACGCGATATTCGTGCTGGGCTCCAGGGAATCGCCAAGATGAGGAAGCGAGACGTCCTCGAACCGTGCGCCTGTCGAGACAAATACTTTTGCCGCAGCCTTAATCGCGCTCTGGACTTCCGCATCAACGCGCTCGAAGAAGTATTCTCTTGGCCATCCCAACCGGAATCGTTGCGAACGATCTCGCTTTAGTTTTCGAAAATCCGGAGGCGTTGTGGCCTTGGGATACTTGCCGGCAATTGCCTGCAGCATAATGCACGCATCAACGACATTTCGTGCAAGGGGCCCTGCATGATCCAAGCTCCCGGCCAGCGGAATCACGCCTGCAACACTTACAAGACCATACGTCGGCTTCAGCCCCACGATGCCGCACAGCGCCGCAGGGATACGAATGGATCCACCGGTATCGGTTCCCACAGACGCAAAACACATTCCCGTGGCAGTGGCCGCAGCCGAGCCGCCGCTTGAGCCGCCCGAAATACGGTCGAGCGCCCAGGGATTGTGCACTGCGCCGTAATGAGGATTCTGGTTTGAGATCCCGTAAGCAAATTCGTGCATGTTCGTCTTACCCAGCAGAATCGCGCCTGCACTAGCGAGCCGCGCGGCGACGTCGCTGTCTTCGTTCGGGATGAAATTGCCCAGAATTTTCGACCCAGCGGTCGTGCGGATACCGCGTGTCCAGAAATTATCTTTGAGCGAGACCGGAATGCCAAAAAGAGGGCTGGCTAGTTTCGCGCTTCCTCGGCGAGTCCGGATAAATTCGAGTTCGGCCGCTCGAGCTTTTTTCCGCGCACGATCCGCGAGCACAGTCAAAAAAGCGTTGATCGATGGGTTCAGCTGTTCGATGCGGGCGAGCGCCACATTCACCAGTTCTAGCGGAGAGATTTCCTTGCGCCTCAGCAAACGCGCAGCCTGTTGGATAGAAAGAAAAGCCAGCTCAGATTCCAGTCTTGAAATCATACCGCCCGCTTAGAAAATCTTCTCCGCGCGTCGCAGCGTTCCGGCAGAGCCAATATTAGCGATGCGAAACACCACGAGATACTGATTCTCATTGCGAATCGTACCGAACGAAAACCGGCGGTATTCGAAACCGAATCCACAACAAGAGCCGTTATAACTGGCTTCCAGAATCTGGTTTTGGAAGGCTTGCTGCGTAAAGTCGTAGCTCAGGCCCGCCGTGGCATTGAACCCAACTCGCGTCAAATCGCCATACCCTACAAGCGCGCGTACTTGATTCGAGCGAGATTCAAAGACGAAATTCGGCGGATTCTCGTCAGTGGGCGTCGCAAGATTCGTCGTTGAAAAATGCGCGAGCGTCAGAAATGACTGCTTGTAAGGTTTGAGCTTCAGCAGCGTGCCAATAGCAGTCAGTTGGTTCCGTTTGGGATCAAAATTCAAAATGAATTCTGTGTCGAAGTGTTTGCCCGGCTCGATTCGCAGGTCGCTTACGATCGGGGAGAAGCGTCGCGGCGAATCAGCAAACGCAAACGGCGTAACTTCGTCTAGAGTCTGAAATACATTTCGCTGGCCGTTAATCAGCGCTCCGCCGAATGTCGGATCGAAAAAATACTTTTGCACAAGACGCCAGCTCACCAGTTCTTCGGTATCGCCGCCCTCTTTGTGACGATACAGCCGCTGTGTGATTCCATATTCGATTTCGTTGGTGTCGGTCAGCGTTTCGTCTTCATCAAAACGGATGATGCGAGTGAAATTGTTTACGCCGTTTACGTAGTTGTAGACGATATCAGGTTCGATCACGTGTTTCCATTTCGTGCCGGACTCGCCCCAGACTCGGTCAAATGACGGCGGACGAATATCCATTGAGAATTCTTCCGTCGTTCGAAAAAATCCTCTGTCAACGAATGAACCGTTGTCCACTCGGCCGCCATAATAAGTTGACCTCAGCGTGAAGGTCGGCGTCAAATCCAGCCAAGGACCGAAGTGAAGGGGCATCGTCACACTCGGCGCCAATTCGCTTCGACCAACAAAATTCGGCGTATCCAGCGGCGTTGCTTCCACAGTATCGCTACGATGCGCCGCATCCGAGAAGCCTTCGAATGAAAAATAAATAGGAAGCTGGTGAAAAGGCGCCTGGTCAACTGAACTGAAGCGCACCTCCGGGGCCGTCCGCAATGACACATAGGTGTCCGGCGAAGCGCTCAAATAGTTCTGGTAGCTAAGCGCTGCGAAATTCAGACTGAACCCGCGGAAGTTATTCGTAAGAAAGGCGGAGTTGCGCACCTCCGAATTCACCGCTTGCGTAAATGTCTCACTCCAGGCCAGCCGGTAGGTTAGCGAAGTCAAGTTGTCTAAATCGGCCACCGCACGCCAGCCATCCGGAAGCAGGGCGGTAAAGAGCAACCGCGCTTCGTGCCCGCCTTGGTTGATCGCTGGAACGGGAGGCTGTCCCGGCACCTGCGGCTGTTCTAAGCCGCGATCTATAACCCCGGTGTAGGTTGCGTCGAGTTTCGCATTTTCCCACGGACGCATGCGCAGTTCCGCTCTCTGGCTCCAGCCTCTTCTGCTGTAATAATTGCCGCCAATGGTTGCGTCCATCCAATCTGTGGGCGCCCAGTAATACGATTCACCCAAAATGTATCCCTTATTCGAACTGTCGCCGATGTTCGGAATCATGAATCCGGATTCTCGCTCTTTCCCCGCGGGAAAGGTCGCGTACGGAAGATACAGAACGGGAACAGAAAAGATTCGAAAGTCGCCGTTCTCCAGATGCACTGACTTCTGCAAATAAACGGTAGCCTCCGGAGCATAAAATTTCCAGGTAGGCCGATCCGGATCGCACACAGTCATCCACGCTTTCTTAATATGATATGTATGCTCGTCTAGCCGCTCCGCCTCATCCGCCTCAAAGTAGAGCGGGTTGGGGCTAACAAGCAGAGTTGGTGTTGGGTGCCGCTCAATCGAAAACGTGGCGCGCACATGAAAAAACGTCCCGTGGCCGGTGCGCACTTCATAGTGCGCTTCGTCTGCTTCCACGTGTTGCGTCATGTAGTCAAGCTGGACATGGCCGCGCGCTATCACCACGTAGGTATCTTCGTTGTACTCCACATGGTCCGCGCGCAACCGCGTGTTCTCATAACGCACATCCACATTTCCATCTGCGTAATAGATATTCCCCACTTGCCGCTGTTGATCTGCTTCAAGCGTCGCCGTCTGATCGCTGTTCGTTGGGCCCCCCGGCGCAGTCTTTGCAAGGCGGGGTGACTGTTTTGTCGAAGGATTCTGCGGCAGAGTTTTTGTGGCGTCTTGCGCATCTGTAAAGCGTGGACTCACAAAAAAAATCACGAACAAAGCGAAAAGAGGACGCAGCCTGCGGAGAGTTAGCTTGCTTTTGGCGTCAGGCATCAGCGGAAGTGCCGAAATTAACCTTTGCGAAACAAAAAAAGGAAAGTTGAGACTAACATGCGCTTCTCATAGCCGCAATCGCGCCAACGGACCGGGTGTGCCAACCTCTACTGAGAAGAACTAGCACCCGCGCGGGTTGCCTAATAAGCTACACTCACTTCTCTCCAGGTTCGGTTGCGTGGCCCATGGTCGTGCTAACATACGAGCCGTTCCGCCACTGGAGCTTCCGCAGCGCAAAACGGACCAGTGATAAGAATATGCACGGAGTGTGGCGCCCTCTTGCTCGAGGACGCCGATAATTGTTCTTTTTGTGACGCACCTCTAGTCGAAAGCGGCGAAAACCTGGAACCGGTAGCCGTCGGCGCCGCTTCGCCCGCTATCGGCGCTTCCTCGCAGGCATCTTTTGGTGGTGCGCAATCGGTCGAGCCGGAATGGCGTCGCGAG
This sequence comes from Acidobacteriota bacterium, assembly GCA_003167215.1. GTDB lineage: Bacteria > Acidobacteriota > Terriglobia > Acidiferrales > UBA7541 > Palsa-295. Next base: position 13,494 of record PMTV01000027.1, read on the forward strand.
GTCTCCCGGCGTCTTGAAGACTATCGCGCGCGCCGCCGGCATCTCCGTCCCGATGATTCGCAGTCAGGCCTTCCCTTTTCTCGCCAGTCCAAAATCGACGAGGAAGAGGCTGCTCGGGAGCGCCAGCGAGAGGCCGAGAGGCAGCGCCAGGCAGAACGCCCGCGCGCCCGCCCGATCCAACGCCAAACCGAGCGAGTCGAAATCTGCATTCAGCCCGAGCTGGACTTCTCAAATGCTCCGCACGACCGCGCGCACCCTCAAACGGCTCTGGTGCCCGTAGCGAATCTCACCGAGCGCCGCAAAGCCGGCTCGCTCGACGCTCTATTTCTAGGCCTAACCTATGCGGGATTCCTCGGGCTGTTCCACTCGCTAGGGGGCCAGCTCCTGGCCGAAAAAGCGGACGCCATCGTCTATCTCGCGGCGTTCTTTCTCTTCTATGCGGTTTATTTCTTTCTCTTCACCACTTGCGCGGAGGCTACGCCCGGCATGCAGCTCCGGTGCCTTACAACCGTACGCCTCGATGGCACCGTGCCCGATACGCGCCAACTGCTGTGGCGCAGCTTCGGGTACGTCCTTGCGGGCGCGACCCTGATGCTCGGCTTCTTGTGGGCTTTGTGGGACGAAGATCGCTTCACATGGCAGGACCGGATCTCGCAGACTTACATTACCGCCGCGATGCCGTTGATCGAGCAGGATGCGCTCGAACTCCCCGCCGGCCGTCATTCCTTCGCACGCAAGTAAGTAGGCACCACACCGAGGGAAGTGAGCGGACTTGTTATATCAAGCAGCGATCCGTTCGAGGAAGATCACGGCCTGAAAAGTCTTCTGAGATGTCTTTAGATAGAAAAAGCCAGAAAGCCCCTAGTGCGGGCTTTCTGGCTTTAGAAGTTAAGGGACCTGCCTAACGCCCTAGCAGCAGATCAGAAGTTAGAAATCGACCCTTACCAGTTGACCTTTGCGCCAAAGAGAACTGACCGCCTCGTGCTTGGGAATAGGCTCGGGTTCCCAAAGCCGGTCTCGAAGCTGGAAAAACCCGCGTCGTCGATAAAGGGATCAACGCTGGAGTAATTGTTATGGTTGAAAGCGTTGAGCATCGTCGTGCGGAACTGAACGTTTGAACGCTCGTTGATTTTGAACGATTTGACTATCCCGATGTTGGAAATATTCGTTTTGGCGTCCTTCAAAGTGTTCCGTCCCACGTTGCCGAAGGGCGTGCCAAATATTTGCTGCGATTCCCCGCCATTTGTGATGAAGCGAACCTGCTTGTTCGTTACCTGCGTCGCGGTGCCGCCGCCGGTCTGGTTCATGACGTTATAGCTAATTAGCGTATTGGCTGGCAGTAAGCAAGCGGGGATAACAGGAGCAGGAGGCGGGGCTTGGAAGAGCGCGCACCCGTCTGCGGCATAAATTCCCACTTGCCCCACTGGCGCGCTCGAGCTTCCCAGGAATGGCCGTGCGGTTTCGTACGTGCCGATAAAAGCGTTGTCAAATGACACGTCGCCGCCTACTCCGCCGCTGAAATAGCTCGAGAAGTCTTGGACGGCAGTGTAGGGCTGGCCGGAGGAGAGGATGTAGTTGGCCGAAAAAGCCCACCCGCCGAGCAGGTGTCCCACCACTCCGGACTGCGAGCGGTAGAACGGAAGCTGCTCATAAACGTTCAAAGTGAAGGCTTGCGGAATGTTCAATCCGGATAATCCGTTCTCGGCGGACGTGAAGTTGAGAGGATTTTGCGAGAACGCCAAGGTAGTCGCTCCGCCAAAGGTGCTGAATATTTCACTGGCGTTGTCGGTCGTCTTGCTCCAGGTATAGTTGGCCGTCATGGTCAGTTGTTTGTAGAGATTCGTTGCGCGAAACTGAACTTGCAACCCATTGTAATCGGAATACGCGGTGTTGGTCCGCTCCCGCAGAACGCCCTCATTGCAATTCACGCGTCCTATTGCATTCGGCACAACCGCATCCGCCGCAGGGCAAGGCGTTACGTTAGCGGGCAGAGCGCTCGGGAACACTGCCGCAGTGTCCGCAATGAAAGGATTTGCGTTGATGGATTGGAACAGATTTCCGCCGTGGTTTCCGACGTAGCGAGCCTCGACGGCGGTCGCGTTCGAAATCTGCCTCTGGACTCCGAGAGACCAGCTTTGAACCATATCCGGACCAAAATGCGGTGTGACAGTTGTTTGGTCAAAGTCCCGCGGGTCGGCGACCCCGGTTACAAGAGACGGAGCAAGCAGCGAGCGCACGGCTGGTCCGTTGGGAACTGCAGGCAGCGAATTGGTAACGTCACCGCTAATAGGATCTACCGTCAGACCTACCGTCTGCGCGAGCACGACAGGCGCTGAAGTTGAGATGTTGAGGTAGATGTTGTACACCGGCGGATCGTACGACAGTCTGTACCCACCCCGAACCACTGTCTTCCCGTTCCCACCCGTCAGCCAGTTATCCATGCTCGGGCTCCAGGCGAACCCAACGCTGGGACCCCAGCTATTCTTGGGAGCTGGAATTTCAGGAAACGTGGTAACCGATGTTGGCAGGGCGGGATTCCATAGTGGTATCTTTAGGCTGTCGACAGTTTCATTGTGGAAGAGATTCGCCGGCTGGCCATAGTAAGACCAAGTCAGACCGAGATTCAACGTCAAGTTCGGCCTCAACTTGTAATCGTTCTGGACGTACAGGAATGTGTCCTTTTCGCTGAAGTCGATTCTGGGGTTTCCGTCCGAAACATTAATGTGGTTTGGAACGTTACACGCGAACGCCGAAAGCGCATCCAAGAATCCACCCGGCGCGACCGTGCAATCCGGGGTGACTACGTTTGTCGCGCCGGTATTGGTAAACGCCGCAAAGTTGTACGTGCCGTTATAGTTCGGAAGGAATACGTTGGGAGACTTCTGGTAGGTGAAATTCACACCTGCTTTCCACTGGCTCTTCCCGTGGACGTAACTCCACTGGTCCTGAACCTGATAGTTATTCACAATGCGGCCCTGTGGCGCGTTGTCGGCCGGTCCAAAGCCAAGAATGGATGGTCCTCCCGAGTTCGTAATTCCGATACTTGCCAGTGCGTTTTCAATATTGCCCTGAACCGGGACCGTGTTCCCGATCGAATTGCCGCCAAATTCGGTGTTCTGCCGGCCATAAGACAGCCGAAGCTCGTTCGTCATAGACGGCGAAATCGTGTGAGTCCAGCCAATCAGCCCGGTTTGGCTGCGGCTCGGAACTGATGCCGGATAACCCGCTGCTGCTGTCCCGAATGGGTCGCCGTCAATGGAATTTGCATAGTTGTAGATATAGCGCAGGTACACTCTGTCCTTTGAATATTGGAAATCGGAGCGGCCGATGAAATCGTATTCGTGAAAGGGAGTGCCTAGAGTCCTCTGGACGCCGTTGAATTCCACAACACACGACGGGTTGGTGCTGGAGCCGATAAGTGTGAGGTCCTGCGCCGTACCAAGGGGCGTCGGGTTCCCTGCTCCTATTCCATAGGGTCCAAAGGTCCGCAACGCCGCTACGCTGGCGCTATTCGGATAGCAAGCCGCCAACTCCCCCAAGCCAACGGGCGTGGGAGTCAAGGAGCCGCTTTGGAACACCGAATTCGACTCGATAATCTGCGTGTCAAACCCGCCAAAAACGAAGACGTGGTCTTTCACCACGGGACCGCCGATTGTCGTACTGGCAAACACATTGTTGAACCAAGGTGGTTCCGTTAGGTCGTTGAATGGTTCCTTCTGTGTATTCTCCAGGCTGGTCAGGACTGAGTTGCCTTCGGCTCCGTTGATATTGCCGTGCCAGTTGTTAGTGCCCGATGGAGTCACCAGGTTGACCACGGAACCGGAGTTGCGTCCATACTCAGCACCGAAGTTGTTGGTTGTAACCTGGTATTCCTGAACGAAGTCAGGGTTTGAAAGGAACAGCGAGGGTCCGGCAACCGAGTTGTCGTTGTTATTCTGACCGTCGATTTGTTGGTCGTTATTCCGGCCGCGAATACCGTCCACCGAAAACCCCACTCCGTTAGAATTCGAAAAAGTGTTGTCGCGCGTCATATTGACGCCGGGAATTTGCAGGGCGAGGAAATCCATTCCCTCGTTCTCCTGCAAACCAGCAAAACTCGTGATCTGTTGCGTGGTGAACGTGGTAGAGACCTGGGCCTCAGTTGTTTCCAGCAAGGGGGGAGCTTCAGTGACTTCCACGGTGACAGTGGAAGCGCCGATGGCCAATTTGATCAATCCTACGCCCTGGTCCGTGCCAGCTGCTACCTCGACGTTATTCACCACGTACTTGCTGAAACTCGGCTTCGTAAACTCCAAGCTGTACGTTCCGATCTGCAACTCCGAGACCCGGAATAATCCGGCACCGTCCGTTGAAGTGGTTGCAACGGACCCCGTTCCGGTATTGATGACCCGGACTTGCACGCCAGGGACGACCGCGCCTGATGCGTCGATCGTGGTACCCGATATGGACCCGCTGGACACTTGCGCACGGGTTGGAGCTCCCGTCAGAAGAATCAGCGCCAAAACGGCCAGAGTACCCCACACACCTAGGCGTGCTGCGCGACTTAAAGAGAATGTGTTCACGGACTCCCCCTTTTCAATTTTCCTTTGAGTTCTGCTGAGCGCTGGCAAGAGATCGAAATTTCGAGAAACTACGGCAGGTTGGTCTTGGATTGAATTCAGACAGGAACGGTCAAATGAAATACGTCGCACGTTATAGTCCCCCACCCCGAGGAAACTTTAGTGCAAACTAGGATTTCTAGTTTTCTAACAGACAGTCGCTAACCGAAATCTATGCACGCTATATACCAGTATTGGAACGAATCGACAAGCACGAAATTTTATTGAAAAAAAAGACGTTACCTCTAGCACACAAAACCATCAAACGCGTGGAATATTATAAAATGTAACAGCACTATACCAGTTTCGGTAGTCAGGGTGATTGTCGAGTATTTCAACTTATTTCGTCGCCGAATTTATACCGGAGATTCATTCTCTTGATCGGTTGAACGCTGTTTTCATCCTCTCCGACGGGAAAGACTGCGGTGTCATCAAAATACACTCGGGTGGATTCAAGCGAAGCGAAACTGAAGGTCGAATGGTATAATCAATGTTTGCGATCGTCGCCACCCGAAGCAAACCTGTGCAGCACGCCCGCGTCTAACCGGGGGTACTGCAAAACCGGGGCGGAGAAAAGGAAAAGCGCATGAGCCCGCTATCGAAGAAAATTGTCATCATACTATCTCTCGTCGTGCTCGCCTTTGTGGCTACCGGTTATCTTCGCGCCCGCTCGAACGACGAAAAAGCCTACCGCGCCCTCACCGTGTACAGCGAAGTGCTGGACAAGGTCCAGAACGATTACGTGGACGACCCGAACATGGCTCAAGTAACCAGCGGAGCGCTTCACGGATTGCTAGATTCCCTGGACTCGGAATCTGCTTACCTTAGCCCGCTCGAATACAAGGATTACAAAGAAAAGAGCGCTACGAAGGCTTCTGGTGAGACGGGCCTTGTGCTTATCCGGCGCGGATACATCGCGGTGCTCGGATCCTTACCGGATACGCCGGCCGCGAAAGCCGGTTTGCGCATCGGCGATATCATCGAAAAAATCGCGGGCTTTAGCACGGGACAAATGGCAATCGGTCAGGCTGAACTTCTGCTTCGTGGCGCCCCCGGGACCGTGGTGAAGATCTCCGTAATTCGCCGTGGAAAGACGGAACCGCAAGACCTAGACCTGACGCTTGAAAAACTCCCTGCACCCAAGCTTCTCGAAGACAAGCTCCAGGGTGATATCGCCTACCTCCGCGTTCCAAAGTTTGACGCAGGTATGACAAAACAAATTCGCGAAAAGCTCGTACAGTTTCAGCATCAGGGCGTCAAGAAACTGATTCTCGACCTGCGCGATTGCCCTTCCGGTGAAGATCAAGAAGGAATTGCTACCGCCCAGCTTTTTGTTTCTTCCGGAACCATCACTACACTCAAAGGTCAAACCGTCAATCCCGTTGTTTCCACAGCGGAACCGTCGAAAGTCGTCTGGACGGATCCAGTATCGGTGTTGATTGGAATCGGAACTGCCGGACCGGCTGAAATCGTGGCGGGCGCCATTTCCGGTAATCATCGCGGAGACACTGTGGGCGACCGCACTTATGGCACAGCATCGACACAGAAGCTGATTGAAATGGATGATGGTTCTGCAATGATTTTGACCGTCGCGAATTACTACACTCCGGACAACAAGGAAATTCCCGCCAACGGAGTTGCGGCCACCGCCGAGGTTCATCCCTCGATCGATGAGGTTATTGCCGCAAGCGATCAGAACCAGCCGGTTCCGTCCGAGAAGCCCGTTTCTGCCGACGATCCCGTGATCAAGAGAGCCATTGAAATTCTGCAGGGTGCTGCGACCCCAGCGCGAAAGGCTGCGTAGTTCCTCGTGAAGGTGCGTCCGGGACCTGCCTTCCCGGGGGTCACAGATGCGCCGCGGATTCTGATTCTTCTCACCGCAATAATCGTTCTCTTCCTCGGCGGTTGCGGAAAGAAAAAAATCTCGAAGGCTGAGCTCCGCGAAGTTACCAGCGAAATCGTCACCGCCGCGCAAAAGATTTCCGGACACAAATCAGAGGTTACGATTCGGCCCGAGCTTCAGCTTTCGAAGAATGGAACGCCGGGGAAATTAGCCGCGGATAACGTTTACGTCTCGCTCTCCGACGCCTCGCAAGCCGGAGCGATCGCAAAGGCGCTGGATGAAATCGCGCGCCGTCATGAACTCTCGGTCAGAGAAACTACTTCGAACGGGATCATGCGGTTTGACTATGTAACCGGCGGCATTCGCACACATACGATTCACGTGGTCATACCGCTCACGGCTCGCTCAAATATTGCTATGACACAGGGCCGCCGGGATGCGCGGCTCGCGATCATTATTGATGATCTGGGCTACGACCGCGAGGCCGCCGATTCGCTGCTCGCACTCGGCTTTCCGCTCACCGTTTCCGTCCTGCCGCATTTGCCGTTGTCCACCGAAGTCGCCGAAGAGGCTTACCGGCGGGGAGATCAAGTGATGCTGCATCTTCCGATGCAGTCCGAGAACGCCACAGCAAAAACAGAGGAAGTCGAGCTACGAGTGGGAATGAACGAACAGCAGGTGGATTCGGCATTAGCCGGAATGCTGGAGACGGTGCCGCATGCCGTTGGCGTGAACAATCATCAAGGATCCCGCGCGACGGCAGATCCTGCGTTAATGGCCGCGTTGATGCCGGAACTGCGCCGGCGCGGTCTGTTTTTCGTCGATAGCCGCACCATGGCTTCGACGGTGGCCTACAGCACGGCTGAGCGCTTGGGAGTGCGCGCCGCCTCGCGAAGGGTATTTCTCGATGACTCGGAGAATCGCGAAGCAATCCTCAAGCAGCTTGAACTTGCCGCTCACGATGCGGAACGCGAGGGATTCGCAATCGCAATTGGACATCCAAGGTCCGACACGATCGCCGTTCTTGCTCTCGATCTCCCGCGACTCGCATCCCGCGGCATCCACTTGGTGTTTGTTTCGGACGTGGTTCAGTGAGGGGCTCCCGGCGAAGTTTTTTTCTTTGGCGAAGAAACTGATTCAGCGCTCGCCGAGGCTCATCGTCTTCGCGCGGATTCTTCCGTACTTTGTTAATAGTCGCCTCCCACTTTGTCGAACAGCGGCGTGCACGAGAGGAGTCGCCCTTTGGTGCCGTCATGGACGGCGAATTGCACTCGGCGGCCGTTCGTATGCATTCCCCACAAACTTCCGGCGCCAAAGTCGCCATTCTTGTTCAGCGCATAAAACTGAAGATGAAATTGTTTCAGACGGTCGGGGAACGGTTTGTAGTTGCGAGCAACGCGGTGCAGAGCCTCGAGGCACGCGTCGGTTGGCGACATGCCCTTGCGCATCATTTCGACTATCGTGTGGCCGCCGGAAATCTTGATATTTTCTTCGCCGCGCCCGGTCGAGCCCGCTGCTCCGATGTCGTTATCAACAAAGAGTCCCGCGCCGAGTATAGGGGAGTCGCCGACACGCCCCGCAATCTTCCATGCGAGACCAGAAGTCGTGGTCGTGCCGGAAATATCTCCCTTCGAGTCGACCGCGATACAATTGATCGTTCCGGTGGGTGGATGCATGACGACATCTTCGATATGATCGCGCCATGCCATCTTTTCGGGAGTATCAAGTAACTGCGCGAGTTTTTCTTTCCATTCCGGGCTATCCAGGCCTGGACGCCAATTCTCTGACGAGGACGCTTTCCACGCGAGCCAAGCAATGCGGGATCTGTCGGTGAGGAGATCCATGGTCTTGAACCCTTCATCGACCGCAAACTTCTCTGCCCCAGCGCCCACGATGAAAACGTGATTTGTTTTCTCCATCACAGTTTTAGCCACCAGCGATGGATTCTTGATCTTCTGAATCGAACCAACGGCCCCAGCGCGCCGCGATGGACCATGCATCACCGATGCGTCAAGCTCGACCACACCCTCTTCGTTGGGCAATCCGCCGTAGCCGACAGAATCATCGTTCGGGTCGTCTTCCACCTTTGTGACAACGGCCAGCACGGCATCGAGCGTATCGCCGCCGGACTTCAGAATGGCCATTCCATCATCCAGATGTTGCAGCCCATTGGCCGCGGAAACAATTAGCGGGCGAACGCCTTGCGCTGAAGCCTGCGCGTTTGCTTGCGGCAATAGTTTGCCGGTTGCGGGAACAGCGGCTCCGAAAAGCCCGCGCGTACCCGCGGCGAGGCCGCCTGCCAGAGTGGAAAGAAAGAATCTCCGGCGCGTCCATTTTTCCATTGGGTGCTCCACAGTGTGATCGGTTCGAGTGCAGCATAATTGCTAAGAAGCGTGGGAACAAGTGGAATCGGTCGGGCTAGATCTATTCGTCCTAAACGCTCAACTCTTCTGTTTGAATCGGAGAAAAAGCCGGTCGGTCGTCGGCGCTACAAATGAAAATTCCGCGCAAAGAAACCAACGGGGCACGCCTGCTTTGGTGGTCTAGATCCGACGTCGTAGAGTGTCTGGTTCGCAGCTAAAGAAAAATGAGGAAGGCTTCCCGGCGTTCCGACTCCCGGCCTTGATTTTGTGGCAGGGACCGCGCAACATGGCGGCGTCCGAAAGGAGAACCATGAGCGAAAATCTATTGTCGCGGAGACTTGGTTTTCTCTTGGCCGTCATCTTAGTATCTATCGCCGTTGGGGCGCCGAGCCAGTGTGCGCAGAAATCCTCAGATGCACAGACTACGCCGAAAACAAACTCGCTCGATGACGCAATGAAAGCGATGTTTGACGTGCGCACGTTCGCGCAGGCCGAGATTTCGCCCGATGGAAACAAGGTGGCTTGGGTGGAATCACTTCCCGGGCCGGGCGGAGCACCCTCGGCGAATTCGGCGATTTACGTGGCCGAAGTCAGCGCGCCCGACGCGAGAACGCGCATTACAGCCGGCGATGGCAAAACAGCGTACGAGGAACATGACGTGGCGTGGTCGCCGGACGGGAAACAGATCGCATTTCTGTCCGACGCTTCAACGCAGGGGCAGCTTCAGCTCTTCGTCATGAATTCCTCAGGCGGCAGCGCAAAACAAGTGACTCATATGAAAGGTTTCCTCGCCAGTCCCGGCTGGTCGCCCGACGGGAAAACGGTCGCGCTGCTTTTCACCGAAAACGCGACACGCGCGGCCGGGCCACTGGTGGCGGAGACCCCCGATGAGGGCGTCGTCTCCGAAGAATTCCTAGAGCAGCGACTGACCCTTGTCGATCCCGCCGCTGCAACCGTGCGACAAATTTCACCCGCGGATATGTACGTGTACGAGTTTGACTGGGCGCCCGACAGCAACCGTCTGGTCATTACCGCCGCGCACGGCAATGGCGACAACAACTGGTACATCGCAGGCTTATTTAAAATTGATGCAGCTTCCGGTGCGATGACCGGCATCGTCGCAAAACCCGGCATGCAGATCGGCGTTCCTAAGTGGTCGCCTAACGGAAGAACAATCGCGTTCATCGGAGGCCTGATGAGCGATGAGCCGATCGTCGGCGGCGATGTCTATCTCGTGCCGGAAGCGGGCGGCAACGCGGAAAACATAACTCCGAATATACATACAACTGCGAGTTGGCTAACGTGGACGCCGGATTCCAAGAAGGTTCTGATCGCTCAGTATGCCGACGGCGTGAGCGCAATCCATGAAATGAGCCTCGATCGAAGCAGCTCGCTTGACACATTTTTTGATGGCTCGATCCTCTCCGGGGACTTTGGAATGCTGTTTTCCATCTCGGGTGATGCCGAAACGATTGGTTTGATTCGACAGTCGTTCGACAAGCCTCCAGAGGTGTGGGTAGGAAAATCGGGAGAGTGGAAGCAGATTACCCATCGAAATGACGGCCTGCGTCTAGCGTGGGGTAAATCCGTGAGCCTGCATTGGACCACGGACATCGGCAAAGTGCAGGGCTGGCTTACGTATCCAAACGACTTTGATCCCGCGAAAAAGTATCCGCTGATTGTGCGCGTGCACGGCGGTCCGTCTTGGGCGGTTACTCCGGCTTGGCCCACTCGCTGGAGCTACGCAATGGCCTTGCCTTCGCAGGGTTACTTCGTATTCCAGCCAAACCCGCGCGGAAGCTATGGGCAGGGCGAAAAGTTTGCGGCTGCGAACGTTAAAGATTTCGGGTACGGCGATTTCCGCGACATCATGGCCGGAGTAGATGAAGCGATAAAATCCGCTCCGGTCGATCCCGAACGTATCGGTCTCACCGGCTGGAGCTATGGCGGCTACATGACCATGTGGGGAGTAACTCAGACGAACCGCTTCCGCGCCGCTGTGGCAGGCGCAGGCCTTTCCGACTGGTTGAGCTACTACGGCGAGAACAAAATCGACCAGTGGATGCCACCGTTTTTCGGCGCAAATGTTTACGACGATCCAGCGGTGTATGCAAAAAGCTCACCAATCACGTTTATCAAGAATGTGAAGACTCCGACGCTGGTGGTCGTAGGCGATAGCGACGGGGAATGCCCGCCGCCACAATCCTACGAATTCTGGCACGCGCTGAAAACGACGGGCGTGCCTACACAGTTCGTCATTTATCCACACGAAGGCCATGAATTCGCCGATCCAGCGCACAGCCGCGACGTGATTGAGCGGGCCGTGGGCTGGTTCAATCAATACCTGCAACCATCGCGCTAAAGTGTCTGCTGTGAGTGCCTGGCGAGCCTGATCTGTGACGTACCTCGGCCGCACAGCCATTGCCCTTTTTTTGCCTGTCTATCCGGCCAGTAACCGTTCTAGTCCGAAAACTGGCCCTGCGTTCTATTTCCATCCGCAATTCCCGTCGATAGTCTCTAATCAGCCCCGCTAGTGTCTGGCGGGGCAAAGAAGGAGCCAGCCTATGTCCCACTGGATTGGAACTACATCCCCAGCCGATGCAGGAATGAACGATTTCAAAGAATGCCTGAAACACCTTCGCGACGGCCATGCCGATGAGGCCCTTCAACATGCGCGGCGCGCTCTGGGCGTGGCGCCCAAAAATCCGTTTTACCTATCCTATACAGGACTACTGGCCGCGCTTTCTGAAAAGCGCTTCGGAGATGCGGAAACACTCTGTCGGGAAGCGCTGGGAATGAAACACAATCACGCCCAGCTCTATTTGAACTTGGCCGAGGTTTACTACCAGGCTGGGAGAACGCCGGAGGCGATCCAAACCCTGGAGAAGGGTATGGTCTCTGCGGGACGTGATTTTCGGATTCGCCGCGCGCTGGAAAAAATCGGAATGCGCCGGGCGCCGGTGCTTACGTTTTTGCACCGCAGCCACCCTCTGAATTCCACTCTCGGCAGATGGCGTCATCGTTTTACCGGGCCGCATAAAGCAGCCTGAACGAAGCCGGCACTGCAGCGGCTAAAGCTCTCCTCCTTGCCGTAACCGGGATGGGGTCACTGGCGGGTGAACCTGTCCCGGCCCCCTTTTTTTAAACATTCAAGAAAAACGGAAACTGCGTTCTAGCCCTGACCCAGAGGAAGGAAGTATTGCGTGCCCTTCACAGGCTGGCGAAGCCTCCGCAAGAGCTCCTGCAGGTCCTCGTTGCGTTCGACGAAATCAATCTCCGAAGTGTCCACGACGAGTAGGTTCGAAGCCGAATAGCGAAAAAAGAAGTGTTCGTATGCATTCGCTACGGCTTCCAGATACTCCGGTGAGATTTGCTTCTCGGTGGGATCACCCTTTTTTGAAACCCGCTTCAGAAGAACCTCCGGCTTGGCTTGCAAATAAATCACCAGATCGGGCACAGCTACCGAAGATGCAAGCATACCGAAATAACGTTCGTACAGTTTGAGCTCTTCATTATCAAGATTGATGTAAGCGAAAATTTTATCGCGCTCGAATAAGAAATCGCTGATTATCGGAGCAGCGGAGTCTTCCGGCTGGATTTGCATCAGACGGCGATGGCGCTCATAAAGGAAATACATTTGCGCGCGGAACGCTGCGCCGCTTTTTTCATCGTAGAAATCGCCCAGGAATGGATTGTCCTCGCAGTCGAAAATGCGGCGCGCGTGAAGCTGTTCTGCAAGAACCTTTGCGAGAGTCGATTTGCCGACACGTATGGGTCCTTCGACCACGATGTGCCGGGGCGGCTTGAAGTTTGGTTTGGATCCATTCACGCCGCGGGATTATAGCAGAGGCGTAAATCCTTACGCACCGTTCCCGGAGCTGCTCATGAGGCTGCGCACATGCTGAAAGCGAATTACCAGGCCTTTGCGATCACCGTGATGATGCGCGCCAGCGAATCCACGTCCCGAGTGTCAATCACTTCGGCGGGAGAATGCGAGTACCGCAATGGCCAGCCAAGCGCGATGTCCACCGAACCGTAACGGACGAAAGCCGAGCCGTCGTTTCCTCCTCCTGTAACGCCGTACTGCACCGGGATCTGATTCGTGCGCGCAAGTTTGATGACTTTCTCGACCAGATCCGGCGGGATGATGTTCGAGCTATCGATCGCGCGAATGACGAATCCTTTGCCGATTTCAGCGTCAGCGTAGCGTTTTGTTTCGATCGGCGAGTCAGAACTTACGAATGTGTCCACGGCAAAAACATAATCTGGAACGTGGCCTTCCGCGGCAAGACGTTTCGCAACCGCGGCTGCTCCAACCAGACCTTCTTCTTCTCCTGTGGACCACACAAATGTGACATCGCGGGCCTTCAGCGGGCCTCCTAACGCCCAAACAGCGGAGATCAAGGCCGCGTCGCCTACGCGGTCGTCGAAAGCGCGGCCGTTTGCTCGATTGCCAAGGAGGGGTCGATACGCTTTTGGAATTGTGATGGAATCGCCCACTTTGATATTCAGTTTTGCAACGTCTTCAGGGCTACGGGCACCGACGTCCACGCGAATCGCATTCTCGGGTCCGGGCGGCCACTCGAATTTCGGTTCGTCCCAGCCGTTGGGAAGCTCAACGATCGCATCGTTGTCCCCGTCGTCGCTATGTACGAGCGCCGGATGACCGGCAAAAAAACTAAGCTCTCCGCCTCCGCGCCATACGACCTCAAGCCGCCCGTCTTTTGATATCGATTTCACCTCGAAACCGATTTCATCCATGTGCGCAACCACCAGAATCCGAGGCGATTTACTCTCGGCTGGGGCCGTGCCGAGTTGCAGGATCAAATTTCCTGCTTCATCTGTATCCGGCTTCGCCCAAGTCGGTAAAAGCTTTTTGACGTCCTCGCGAACAGGTCCTTCGTGGTTGCTCACGCCATAACTTGGAACGAGGACGCGGAGAATTTCAATGTTGGAAGGATGATTTATTACCATCCCATCCTTTGTCGCAGATCCTCCTGTGACTCTCGTTGGAACTTCCAAGCCTTCTTGGAGGTATAGCTGGAGGAGATTTTCCAAACTCGCGAGATCTGACATATCAATCAACTCGGCAGGCGTGTTGGACCAGTCCGTTGCAATTCCTAGGTGCGCCCATTTCGCCGGCAAGGTGGGCGAAGGAAGATAACTTCGTGGAAGCAACGAAGCAGAGAAATCGGAATTGATCCCAAGCTTATTGGAATCTGCGAGTTGCTTCAGGTCTGCGGAGAGGCCCGCCGGAGTGCCGTTCGTTTCCTCCAGACCGATGAGAACCCCACTGCCCGGGTCGCGCCGCGGTGCACGATGTACGCCTTCCATTCCGGCGACGGGTCCCCCGGGAAAGAGCCGGCCAATGTAAATCATTTCGTCGGGTCTCGTTGTGCTCAAAATGCGCTGAAGCCCGCGGGCTCCGGTCCATTGCTGAACGACAAAAGCGATCGTCAGCGTGCCTTTTATCTTTGACGGATCGATACCACGAAGCAAGTCTACGAGCGCCGCCGCGCCAAAGCGATCACCGATTGAAGCTCCAGCCATCTTGCCGTAGCCAAGGCTGCTCGCCGCGCGACTGATCGCAATGGGGCTCAGGATATTAACGCCGGCCTTCCGGGCCTGCGCTGCAGAGCTGGCACCAATATCAATGTACATATTTTCGAGATCGCTCGATTTCGGCGTGTTCGCGCGGCCGCCCTGGAGGTGGACGGAAAGGCCGGCAACGACGCCGTCAATCCATTTCCCGGTTGTTGTTCCGACCTTCACAGGTTGGGCAGAGTAAAGTTCGTTAAAGATTGGAGGTAGGCCACCCTGCGGAAGGCGTTGCACTCGCAAGTAGCCGTCGTCGGTGACTTCGCTAACCACGAAGCCCGGCTCGTCGATGGGCGTAACGATAAGACGGTTGGGCGCACCAGCGCCGATTGTTACGACTATGTCACCGAGGTTGTCAGTCTTGGGGTTGCGCGCCGATATTTCGGAACGAATTTTTCCAGCAAGCTCATTTTCATAGCCGGAAACGCCCGGGATTTGCACGAGCGCGCTCAAGTCTCGCGCCATATTCGCGCGTGGCGTTTGCAGCATCTCCGGCATTGAAGATTGGGACGCCTGCGCGCCAACGGGCGCGGAATTCGCCAAGCTGCTAAAGGTGAACAATGAAAGATGGAAAGCGGCAAGAAGCGAACGATTCATATATTCCTCGGCCAAGTGAGAAGCACAATCGCGCGGCGACGCGAATGTATCTCAGAGACCGTTGTGGTGCAAATTGAAACGGGATCTGGAATTGAAATACCTTGGTTACCAGGACACACCATGCGATTTAAGCGCGGCAAAGCTCGGCGAGGATTGCGTCACGGCGGTCGAGCGCAATCCGGTCGGCCCGATTTAGGACCAGGATGTAACCAATGGATGCCAGGCCAGCAAGAATCAGAAAGATGACGGCGGCTATCCAAACTTTTCCGAAGGCTCTAGCGATTAGAAGTGTGACGGCAGCAAGGCCGAACACCGCAGCCTGGATGCCTAGGCTGGCGAAGACAGTGGTAGTTGAGGCGCGTTGCTTACCGAACGCTCCGTAGTCAATTTTCTTGGGTGTATAAATCGAAAGCAGGTTGCCTGCAGTTAGATTCAGAAGCAGTGCGAAGGCAACTCCTGTAACCGTCGCAAACGTTACATCCGCGGCCGGCGGATGAAACATGAAACCCACGGCAATCCAGACTAGGACCACCTCGCAAGCAAGCACTAGCGCGTGCGCGAGATTTTTGCCCAGCAGGATCTCCCGAAAGCTCGCCGGAGAAACATAAAAAAGCTGCATACCGACGGCATCTGCTCCGAAACAGTTGTAAACCAGATTCGTCAGGATGAGCAGGGCATAGGCTGAGCCAACAGGAAAAGCCAAGTCCGGCGCGTGCGCAAGAAAATTGCTTTGCCTCGCTGAAGCTTGGGGGCCGAGGCGGAAAACCAGAAGAATAACCACCGGCATGACGAAAGTGAACAACATGGGTCCGCTGCGCGAGAGGTAATGAAATTCCTTTTCCAGGATCGCTGCGACGGGACCGGGAACGCCTGATACGTTCCATCCTAAACGAATGGCGCGTTTTTCCTTTGGCAAATTGCTGCGCGCCACGGCTTCACTTAAATTCTCTCCATGATATTGCGCCCGAAGGCGAACGTTCAGCAGCCACAGGATAGCAAGCGCGTAGGCGCACTCTAGAGCGAAGGCGGCAAGCGCCGGCGTGAAGGCGCCGTGCATAGCGCGGGCAATTGCTTCTGCGGCTAGGCCTGGGGGAATAGCGCGCTCGTACGGCAACACCTGCGTCGTAATTCTGGATACCTCGGGATGCCTGTGCCGGCCGATTCGGCTCACGAGCGGGCCGATAAATTGGAAGCAGATGATAAAGATAAAAAAAACGGCTCCGAGAATTTCGCGGGTGCGCCGTTGAGCCAGCCAGCGTTCGACCCAAACGAAAATCATGCGAGCGAGCAAGATATTGAATATTGCGAAAGCGACCAGCACGAGGGTGGCCCACAGGAAAAGACCGGGCTGGGAGACGCCAATCCCGATTGCCAATCCGAGCAGCCACAAACACCCCAGCGCCGTGGACGGGTCGAGCGCTCCATACACCAGGCGGATCAAGAAGTATGATGGAAAGGAAAGTGGAAAGCGGAGCAGATTTGACGAATCCACATTTTCCGTGAGCGCAGAAGCCATCACGGGGAAAAGCTGCCAGAACAAAAACACCGGCCAGAGCAGAATCGCGATCCATTCTACTTTTCCGTGAGAAACAAAATACCAACCAAGGGCGCCGAGCGCAAAGGAGCCTCCCAGTCCGACGACTCCGAACGCCAGGAACATAAATCCGCGAGCGACCACTTCGAGGCGGCCGCGAATCGTGCGCAGTCCGTTGACGAAAAGCTGCCAGCGAACCCGTGCGATGGCAGCGAACTGCCCGCGCATATAAGGCGAGAAACTCAGCCCAGCCATGAAAGTTCCTGATCGGCGTGACGTGTACCGCCAACGATGCGAAGGAAAATTTCCTCGAGCGTAAGCTTTTCTCCCGGTGCGGAGACGGCGGGTGACGCGCCGGCCATAGCAGCAGCGGCTTGCGCCTCGACTCCTGCGCGAAGTTCTTCCAGAGAGCCCTGAGCAACCAAGCGCCCCCGGTGAATGATGGCCAGATGGCTGCACAGTCGCTCGACGATTTCGAGAACGTGTGAAGTGAGGAAAATCGTGGCGCCCCGCGCAATCATGCGCTGGAGCATGGCCTTGAGCGTGCCTGACGCAATCGCGTCCACGCCTTCGAAAGGCTCGTCGAGAAAAAGAATTCTAGGGCCGTGAATCACGGCGGCGGCGAGCGCAAGCTTCTTCTGCATTCCGTGCGAGTAGTCCGTGACGAGAGTTTTTGGCTGCTCGGCAAGCTGCATGAACTCGAGAAGCTCGGCCGTGCGTTTGCCGGCGGTCTCACGATCGAGACCGTACATGCGGCCGACAAAATTCAAATATTCAGCGCCTGTAAGCCGCCCGAACAGCGCCATACCTTCGGGTACGACTCCGATTTGGCGCTTTACTTCGACGGGATTTTTCGCCAGATCGAGACCAAGGAGTTGAATGCTGCCGGAGCTAGCCGCAAGCAGGCCCGTGAGCATTTTAATGGTCGTTGATTTTCCGGCGCCGTTGGGGCCGAGAAATCCGAAGAATTGCCCCGGCGAGACAGAAAGATGCACGTCTTGCACCGCGACGAAGTCGCCAAAACGGCGGGTCAAGGCCTGTGTTGCGATGGCAGGAACATCCATAGATTTTGGACTCTAGCATATTCGCTAGAATTGCAGAATGCGAGGTCCATAGGGCAGTCCGGCAAACGCAGAGACGGTCCATTTCGATCGCTCGTTTTAGCGAGTATTGACGGGCGCAATCGGCAATGCTGATGGTTGCGGAAAAAGCGCGAGGACCGCGGGCAACTCCAATCGAAATGTGCAGCCACCCTCGGGACGATTGAATCCCAAAATCGTTCCGCCATGTTCCTGCATGACCCCGTAACAAATACTGAGGCCCAGCCCGGTACCCTTACCGACCGGCTTTGTAGTATAGAACGGGTCGAAAACCTTTTCGGGATCGAGCATGCCGGGGCCGGTATCGGAAAATTCGATGACCACGTTGCCTCTCTCACGCAGCGTGCGGATCATCAGTATGCCACCGCCGGCGGTCTCCATGGCGTCCACCGCATTGCTGATCAGATGATAGAAAACTTGAAGCAACTGGTTCGGATCTCCGCGAATAGCTGGAAGCACGCTGCGGCTTTCGAGTTCTATGCGGATATTTTTTTCGCGCAAATCTAGATTGCGAAGCTGTACGGCTCCGGTGAGTACGGTATTGAGATCGAGCAATTGCTTTTCGGCAGGTACTTGCCGCGCAAAGCTGAGAAGGTTGGTAACCAGATCTTTTGTGCGCCTGGCTTGCTCACGAATTTTTTCTCCCAGCGCATGCGGGCGTGTGTTTCGGGGATTCTCAACGGTCAGCACATCAGCGTAACCAAGGATGGCCGTGAGCGGATTATTTATTTCGTGCGCCGCGCCAGCGGCGAGTTGGCCGAGCGAGGCAAGTTTTTCGGACTGTACGAAATGGGTCTGGAGACGTTTGACGTTCTCGAGCGACTCCCAGAGCTCGTGCACGAGACCGGTGCGTTCCTGATAGACCATATGCTGCCGCAGGAAAACCAGGGATGTGCCGACGAACAGAGTGACTAAAGTTACGACGAGGCGAAATCTCACCACCGGTGCAGGAGCACCGCTGACGAAAACATCCCATGCAGCCAGCACCAGGGCCGCGAGCACGCCGAACATAGCGAGACGTACAGGCCATTGCGTATTTCGCCGCGTGGGAGTTGGCGCGGGCTCAGGTTCGAATGCCAGATCGTGCGCAACGATTCCCGCGATCCCCAGCCATACGAATGCCGCAAGTGCGGGAAGCCTAACCAACGATCCGCTGTAGATTCCTGGGTTGCGCACAGCCATGGCCGCCAAAACAAACCCGACGATGTAGAGTGAAGTTGCTCCGAAGAGATGACCATAAATAGTTCGCCATGCACCTTTGGCGCGAAAAAAAAGAAATCCGAATCCGATGGCCACGACGAGATTTTCGACCATGTAGCTGCCCACGTCGCGCGAGTTGAACAACGCGGAATCGGGCCAGACCGTTTTCCAAGGCATCGCCGCGAAAATATAAACGTACAGCCAAAGAATCGAAAGCAGGAGCAAATCGAGCAAACCGAAGCGAAGCGTCTCGCGCATTTTTCTGGCATGGGGCGCCAAAGCCAAAGTAGCCATGAACGGCACGGTGTGAAGGAAGAACAGAAGGTCTAAATAGAACGGAACATTCTCATCTTGATGAACGACCAATTGCGCGTAAGTGCGAACCAGGATGCCAGCGAGCCACAGCGTACACCCGAGCGCGAGAAGCATCCAAAAAGCGTTGCGCCGTCTGTACGGCGAGGCGGCATTCCAAAGCAATGTGGTATTGGCAAAAAGCGGGATCAAACACGCCAAGAGATAGCTCAGGGCCGTTTGCGTTGAGTCGTGCGGCAGCAATAAACCGACGACCATGTAGCCACCGGCAAAAAACAACCAAGCGCCTAAGATGAGGGCGGACGACCGAGAGGATTTCATGTAAGCAAGGCCCAGAATCAAGTCTACAGTAGACTTAATTAGGCGGGCAGCGAAGTTCGGCAAAGCATTCTAATAAATAACGTAGAGGCTCTTCCAGCGGCTCAATCGGATTCGGGCTCACTTCTAACCAAGGTTGCGGCGCCGCGCTCGCCCGGCTGTTCAGAATCAGTTGGCTCCGGACGAGGGGGATTTACTTTTCCGGTAAATATGTTAAATGAAGGATTGAATGGAAATCTTGCACCGCTTTACAAGCGTTGCGGACCGCCATGGGTGGAAACGTGAAAGCCCGCTTTATTGTGATAAGTATCACAAAGGTCTCCGAAGCTTGGGTCCGCTAGCGCCGGTGGGCCGAACTGAGGGGTTGTTGCAGCCATCGAAAAATGGCTGTCCTAATTTGCCGCATGGATTGGAGGATGATGGACACATACCTATCCAGCTGCGTGAGCCAATCGCGATGCAAAAGAAACGGAACCCGGTCCGGCTTTTGATGCACATTCTTCCAGTGTCGGTATGCCGGGCGCTGGTGCACTTCAGGTGTCGGTGTTGCAGACCGCCGCAAGCTTGAAAGTGTTATTAGCCACCACTGGCGAAACTTTTGTCCTGTATGGGGGCTTGACGAGACCCAATGACGCTGGCGCCGGAACTTCTCGGCGCTGCGAATTTCCACGTTGGACCGATGCGCTTCCGGCGAAGCACTTGCATGAGCGGATGGGCTCGAGGCCGGGGTCCTAGGGGCTGGGGAAACATTTCGAGCAGGTGGGGCGGGCGCGGGCAAAACCACCGGCCAGTGTTTCGGCGGCTCGGTTGGCGCGGATGCGGTAGCCGGCGCGAAAGAAACATCAGTTAAGGGAGACGGCCCCGAGATGCTTGGAGTCGCCGAGTGTGCCTGGAGATCTGAAAGCGCCGGAGCGGGTTGGTTCTTCGGGCTGACCTTAGGAAAGTAAGATGAAACGCCGGCCACTGCGGCGTGAGCGCGTTGCGTCTCACGTTGTTTGGGCGCTGCGCCCGGTGTCGGCAGCCACCCGAAAGTCGATTGAATTGACTCCGGGCTGGTGGTTGAGGGACTGGGAGTTAACTGGAACTCGCCGGCCACTTCCTCGACTATGCGCGCCGGCACCGGCCGAAGTTGTTCAACGTAGGCATTGATCAGCGAGTGCTCGCAGATCAAGTTGATCACACGCGGAATCCCGCGCGCATACAAATAAACTGCGTCCATTGCTTGACTCTGAAAGATCGATTCACCGCCAGCGCCTGCGATTCGCAGCCGCCGTTCGATGTAATCGTGCGTCTGTTCCAAGGTCAGCGAGCCTATTTTGCAGCGAACCGCGATCCGTTGCCGGAGCTGGCGCCCCTGAGGCCGGTTAAGGTTGACTTCCAACTCCGGCTGTCCCGCGAACACGATCTGGAGCATTTTGTCGGAAGGAGTCTCGATGTTCAGCAGTAGTCTTATTTCCTCGAGCCTCTCGAACGACAAGCCCTGCGCCTCGTCCACGATCAAAACCGGGCTCACGCCGGCTCGGTAGCACTCGAACAACCAGCGGTTGAACCGGATCGGAAGATTCGTTCGATCATTCGGTTCGATTGCGATTCCGAAATCACAGGCCATCAAGTTGAAGAGGTCACCTTCGCCCAAATTCGAATTGAAAACAAACGCTGTCGGCGTCCCCATCTGGCGCAGCCAGTCGAGCAACTGATTAATCAACATGGTCTTGCCCGTCCCTACTTCGCCGGTGAGGAGGATGAGACCCCTGCGGTTCTGAATCCCGTAGGCAATCCGCTGCAGAGCCTGTCCAGTTTGCTGCGTGGGAATGAAAAAACGCGGATCGACGTTAACGTTGAACGGACTCTCGCGCAGGCTGAAGAAGCTGTTGTACATTTGTGCCTTAGAAGAAAGAAGCTGGTGTTACGCCCACCGCATCATCTGTCTCCTATGCTTTAGAGTAAAGATACCAATGGAAATGCGTGTTCCAGGTGAGCAACAGCGGGTTCTAGAACCAAGTCTAGCTTGAGTAAGCTTGCCACTCACCGAAGTGCCTTCCAAATACACCGTGATTCGCCCGTGATTGGCGGTAAGAGGCAATTGTGCGCCCAATTTCCGACGGGTTTTATGGGCGTGTCAAGAATTTTACCTTTTCGCTCTGAACGTTAAGCGTCCCAATGGTTCTGTCCGACTGCAGTTGACTTCGAGTTCTGAACATCCCTAACATAGGCGCTCAAGGGTGGAACCCTTCCCATCTGATCGGCCAAACCATCTCCCACTATTGCATCGTCGCCAAACTCGGCGAGGGTGGTATGGGCGCCGTGTATCGGGCCCAGGACCTAGCGCTAGGCCGCGAGATCGCCCTCAAATTTCTTCCCGCTGAAATGGCAGCCGATCCTCAAGCCCGCAAACGCCTTCTCAAAGAAGCGCGGGCGGCCTCGCGCTTGAACCATCCCAGCATCGCAACGATTTACGAGGTAAACGAATCAGAAGACCAACCGTTCATCGCCATGGAGTTGGTGACCGGCTCGACGCTGAAACAAATCCTTCAACGTGGTGCGTTGGACACGGCGCAATTTCTCGATATCGCCCGCCAAATCGCTGAAGGGCTGCAGGAAGCTCATAACGCCGGCGTCTTTCATCGCGACATCAAGCCCGCCAACATCATGCTCGACGCGAAATCGCGTGTGAAAATCCTCGACTTCGGAATTGCCAGCTTGGCTCGACGAGACCGCGGGGCCGGCGAAACCGAGGAAACTTTCGCCACTCGCACTTCGACGCAAAATAGCACCGGCGGCACCGTTCCTTACATGTCTCCCGAACAGCTTCGCGGTGAGCCCGCCGAAGCTCGCAGCGACATTTTCTCTTTTGGTGTTCTGCTCTACGAATGTTTGACCGGGCGTCTGCCTTTTCGCGGTGAGACCTCAATCGACGTCCTTCACGCCATTCTGCGGACACCTCACACGCCCTTGCGGACCCTTCTCCCGCACATCTCCCCGGAGTGGGAGAAACTGATCGACCGCTGCCTGGCGAAATCCGTCGACCAGCGTTGCGCTTCGATGGAGGAAGTTCTCGACGCGCTTCGTAGCGTGGCGGCTCCTTCCCTACGGCCGGAAAAAACTGTTGCCGTGCTGTACTTCGCGAATCTTAGCGACAACAAAGAGGACGAATACTTTCGCGATGGCATGACCGAAGACATCATCACGGAACTCGCGAAGATTAAGGAGCTGCAGCTTTTTCCACGATCCGCCGTGCTCCCGTTTCGCGACAAGCCCCTTCCCGCTGCGCAGATTGGCCAACAGCTGGCGGCCGCCTACGTACTGGAAGGCAGCATCCGCCGCTCCGGCAGCCGTTTGCGAATTACCGCGCAACTTGCCGAGACGCGCACTGGGCATTCCGTCTGGGCCCAGCGTTACGACCGCCAGTTAGAAGACGTCTTCGAAATCCAGGACGAAATCGCGCAAAATATCGCCATGGCGCTTCGCGTGATACTCACGGAAAAGGAAAAGCGCGAAATTGAGAAGGTGCCCACTCGGGACGTGCAGGCGTACGATTATTACCTTCGCGGCCGGAAGGATTTGTTTCAATTTCGCCGCAAGGGCCTGGAATTCGCGCGGCAAATGTTTGCCCGCGCCATCGTCATCGACCCCGGCTACGCGCTCGCTTTTGCAGGCGTCGCGGACTGCTGCTCGTTTCTCTACATGTACTTTGAGGCGAGTGAAGATAATTTAAAAGAAGCGGTTGCCGCCAGCCGCCGCGCCGTCGAGCTCGATCCCGAATCAGCCGAAGCGCACGCCTCGCGCGGCCTGGCGGAATCATTGAGCAAGAATTATGAGGCGGCCGAAAAAGAATTCGACCGCGCCCTCCGGCTGAATGCGAAGTTGTTCGAAGCCTGCTATTTTTATGCGCGGTCCTGTTTCTCCCAGGGGAAGATGCGGGAGGCCGCTGACTTGTTCGAGAAGGCCAGCCTCTTGAATCCTGCCGATTATCAATCGCGTATATCGCTCGGAAATTGCCTTCAGGCTACCGGCCGCCCGGACGAGGCCCGTGAAGCATTCGCCGATGCCTTGCATGTCGCGGAGCGCCACCTTGAGATATATCCCGAGGATGTGCGCGCCCTGTACCTCGGAGCCGGTGCACTTTCTCAACTCAGCGACCGCCAGCGCAGCCTCGAATGGGCCACGCGTGCCCTGGCAATCGATCCCGAGGAAAGCACGATTCTCTACAACGTGGCTTGCACCTATTCGCTTCTGGGGGAAAAAGAGAAATCTTTGGAGTGTCTCGAAAAGGCGGTCCGCAACGGATTTGGCCATAAGGAGTGGATCGAAAACGACCCGGACTTTACCTCACTGCGCGACCATCCTCGATTCCAGGTTTTGCTCAAAAGCTTCTCTGCTGACCTGTCCAAAACCTCGGGCTAGGGCTTGGTTGGAGCGGCGCATAAACACGCCATAGCTTGTAAATTCAGTGGAGAGTGATCCCGCGACAACGGTCTCACAATATGCTAGCGTTTCTTTGTACGACAACGCGAGAAACTCGATGGACGTTTTCGAAGAAATTGTAAGAATCAGAAGAGCCGGACACCGCGCCGCGCTTGCAACCATTGTGCATACGAACGGCTCGATTCCGAGCTATGAAGCTTCGCGCATGCTGATCCGCGACGATGGCTCAATACTGGGGACCGTGGGCGGCGGCTGCGTCGAAGCAGAAGTATGGGCTGCGGCTAAGGAAGTAATTCAAAGCGAGCAACCGCGCAAGATGACGTTTAATCTGAACCACGAAGCCGGCTTCGATTCCGGCCTCATTTGCGGAGGTACGCTGGAGATTTTTGTGGAGCCCATTTTGCCCGAGCCCATGCTTTATATTTTCGGCGGTGGGCACATTTCCACATCGCTGGCGCGCGTGGCGCACCAAGCCGGATTTTCGATTGGGATTGTGGATGACCGCGACACGTTTGCAAACGCAGAACGCTTCCCCATGTCGTCGGAAATTTATACTTCTTACGAAGATGCCTTTGCAAAGATCCGACCTAATTCTGCGACCTACATTGTCATCGTCACGCGCGGACATAGAGATGACATGCGCGTTTTGTCCTGGGCGGTGGAAACCGAATCGCGAGGCTTCTCGCCATGCTACGTCGGAATGATCGGCAGCAAACGCAAAGTTCTGTCCATTTATAAAGCATTGGAAATGGACGGCATCTCGCCTGACAAATTTGAGCGCGTTCACGCACCCGTCGGCCTCGACATAGGCGCTCTCACTCCCGAAGAAATTGCGGTGAGTATCACCGCCGAGATCATCGCCGTCCGGCGCCACGCTGTGAATCTCCCTCACAAATCCGTACAACTTTCCAAAATTGCAAGCTCGCAACAAGACTGAACGGCCATGCTCGCCGTCGCCATCCTGGCCGCCGGTGAATCGCGGCGCATGGGCCTGCCGAAGGCGCTGCTTACTTATGGCGGGAAGACTTTCGCCGAACATCTCGTGGCCGCGACACGCCACGAACGCGTTGGTCTGACGCGAATCGTTTTGGGAGCCCAAGCCGTGGAAATTCGCAGCCGGCTGCCGCTCGATCCCGCGTGGATTCTCGACAATCAGAATTGGCAAGAGGGGCAGCTTTCTTCCATCCAGGCTGTGATTCGCAGCCTTCCTCCCGGCGCAACGGAGGGACTGATGCTCTGTCCCGTGGATCATCCGTTGATATCAAGCTTTCTCGTGGCGCAGCTCATTCAGGAATTTGATTCCACGAAGAAACAAATCGTGCTGCCTAGCTACAAGCGAAAGCGCGGACACCCCGTGATCTTTCGCGCGACGCTTTACAATGAATTGCTGGCCGCTTCGCACGAGGTCGGCGCGCGCGAAGTGGTCTGGGCGCATCCAAGCGACGTTGCCGAAGTTGAGACTGACGAAGAGGGTGTCATTCTCAATTTGAACGATCCAGAAATATTGAAGAAGGCCCTCGGTGAGTAAGAATGTCATCGAGCGAGTTTCAAACCAGTTTAAAAAATAGAGCGGAGAGGGCGTCTCCGCAAAGTTGCGCGGCGTGGAGAGTAGAAGGGGGAAGCGTTCCCAGCGCTTCGGAAATTTGTTGCGGCGTGATCGAAAGAAATTCACTCGGAAGCTTCCCCGCCAGTAGGTCCGTGAGCACGGAGCTCGAAGCGATGGCGGCGACGCATCCCTGGGTCTTGAATCGCGCCTCCACCACACGCCCTGCTTCCAAGCGCACAGACAATTGCAATACATCGCCGCAAACCGGGTTTACGACCTCGACGACGGCAGTTGCGTCCGGAATGTCGCCGACATTGTGAGGATTCCGAAAATGTTCGAGCACCGTTTCATTGAACATAACATTCACAATATAGTTTGCCACCCAACTTCACGCAGAACAAATTGCAACGTTTGGCGCGGAGCGGAATCACTGATAATTAGATTTGTGTCCGGGCAAGCCATCGACGTGTCCGAGTCGTCTTCTTTGGCATGACCGGGACATTCCCTAGGTGGTCGTTGTCCGATCGCCAAACGTACTAAGTTGCAAGGAAGTTATTCCCGTCACATAATCCTGTGGTTGATTCGACGCGCTTTTTGGGTGCGTTTAACTTCAACCCATTTGTCTTGCGGCACATGGCGCTCCATTTTTCAGACATCAACCACTTGCATCGCAGCCAAGCGGAAAAAGAAGGAGGCATCGCTTGATTTCATTCACCGTGAACGGCAAGGCAGTCAGCGTAGCGGACCCGCCTTCGACGCCTCTGCTCTGGGTGATTCGCGATTCACTGAAACTTACCGGCACGAAATTCGGCTGTGGAATGGCGTTATGCGGAGCTTGCACGGTTCACATTGACGGCGAGGCTGTTCGTTCATGTGTCGCTCCCGTTTCGCGCGCCGAAGGAAAGAAGATTACGACTATCGAAGGTATTTCGCCCGACCTTACGCATCCGCTACAGCTAGCATGGATCGAGATTGACGTGCCGCAATGCGGCTATTGCCAGTCCGGCCAGATCATGAGCGCGGCAGTGCTTCTAGCGGAAAATCCGGCACCCACGGACACCGATATTGACGAAGCTATGTCCGGAAACATTTGCCGCTGCGGCACTTACCCGCGCATTCGCGCCGCGATTCACCGCGCCGCGGAAATCAAAGCGCAGCGGGGTGCGAAATGACCGTAGCCACGCAAATGAAGCGCCGTGATTTCTTGAAAACAGGAGCGGCAATCGGCGGGGGCTTATTGCTAAATCTCTATGTCCCGGATTGGGCGCCCGCGCGCGCAGCCCAATCGACGACCCAGCCTGTGGTGTTGAATGCTTTCGTGCACATCGGCAACGATGACCTTGTCACTGTGGTTTCGAACCATTCCGAAATGGGGCAGGGAATCTACACTTCGCTGCCCATGTTGATTGCCGAAGAGCTCGAAGCCGATTGGAGCAAGATTCGCGTGCAGGCCGCTCCTGTGGCGGCAGTGTATAACCACACCGTTTACGGCATCCAGATGACAGGTGGAAGCACGACGACGAATTCTGAGTACGATCGATTCCGCAAAATGGGCGCCATGGCTCGCGTGATGCTCATTTCTGCCGCCGCACAATCCTGGGGCGTTGATACGAAAAGTTGCCACGCAGAAAAGGGATTTGTGGTTCATGGCGCTAGCGGGCGGCGCGCATCATTCGGCAATCTTGCTGAGGCTGCTGCAAAGCTCGAGCCTCCCAAAGATGTTGCGCTCAAGGATCCGAAAGATTTCACCATCATCGGCAAGTCAATGCAGCGGCTGGACACGCCTTCAAAAACCAATGGCACCGCGCAATTTGGGCTCGATGTTTACATTCCCGGGATGCTAACGGCCGTTGTAGCGCGCTCGCCCGTCTTTGGTGGCAAAGTTTCGAGCTTCAATGGTGACAAAGCAAAAGCGGTCCCTGGCGTCGTGAATGTGTTGGAAGTTCCTTCGGGCATCGCGGTGATCGCCAATGGTTTTTGGCCCGCGAAGCTGGGCCGCGAGAAGCTGGACATCGTTTGGGATGAAGGCCCCGGCGGAGAAATATCTACTGTTGGGATGCGCGAGCAGTATGCGGCGCTATCGAAAAATCCCGGGACAGTCGCACGCAAGGTTGGCGACCCAGCCACCGCATTAGCTGGAGCGGCAAAAACAATCACCGCCGAGTACGAAGTGCCTTATCTTTCGCACTCGATGATGGAGCCTCTAAACACGGTCGTGGATTTGCACGACGATCATTGCGAAATCTGGACCGGCACTCAATTTCAAACCGGCGATCGCGCTGCGGCTGCCGCTGTGGCAGGCCTTAAGCCCGCGCAGGTAGATCTTCACACAACTCTCCTCGGGGGTGGATTCGGACGTCGCGCGAACCCTGCTTCCGATTTCGTATCCGAAGCGGTTCACGTCGCGAAAGTTGCAAAAGCTCCGGTGAAAGTTGTGTGGACGCGAGAGGACGACATTCGCGGTGGTTGGTATCGACCGATGTGGTACGACCATTTTGCGGCGGGGCTCGATGCCAGCGGCAATCCCGTAGCATGGACCCACACGATTGTGGGCCAGTCGATTTTCGACGGCACCATGTTCGCTAGTTTCGGAATTAAAGACGGAGTTGACGCGGCATCGGTGGAAGGTGCAGCGGACATCATTTACAGCATTCCGAATATCCAAGTGGATTTGCACAGTCCTAAGAATGAAGTGCCGGTGCAATGGTGGCGCTCCGTGGGCCACTCGCACACCGGATTTTCGGTGGAAGCGTTTCTAGACGAAGTAGCTCACGCGGGCGGGAAGGATCCTTACCAGCTTCGCCGCGCTCTTCTGGCGAATCAACCGCGGATGCTTGCCGTGCTCGATCTCGCAGTCGAAAAAGCGCATTGGGGCGGACCGCTCCCGCGAGGGCACGCGCGCGGAGTCGCCACACATTTTTCTTTCGATAGTTACGTCGCGCAGGTTGCCGAAGTCTCGGTGGAAAAAGACGGCCGCGTCCGGGTGCATCGTATCGTCGCTGCCGTGGATTGCGGCCGCACGGTCAATCCGGACACGGTGAAGGCACAACTCGAAGGCGGGATCATATTTGGACTAACTGCCGCGCTAAAGACTGAAATCACGCTCGACAAAGGCCGTGTGCAGCAGCGGAATTTTAACGACTATCCCATGGTGCGGATGTTTGAGTCGCCTGAAATCGAGGTTCATATCGTCCCGAGCACGGAGAAACCCACGGGCGTGGGCGAACCGGGAGTACCGCCGGTTGCGCCGGCAGTTGCGAATGCGATTTTCGCCGCCACCGGCAAACGCGTGCGGCGTCTCCCGATCAAGCCTGAAGATTTGCGCTCCGCATGAAGACTCATCGCGAGGATGCGAAGATGCCGAATAATACAAAATGGCAGGTTCTTACAGCGCTTCTCCTGCTGGGATTCGCCGGCGCGTTTCTGGCGCTGTGGTCCCAACAATCCACATCCGCGAATGCAGGAAAGGCTGCACCCGCGCGCGGGCTTAGTTCAGCGAACGCACTTGCGGAAATGGGTGTCACAACAGTATCAGCCACGGATACCGATGCTGCGGCAGCACAAGCCGCTTTTGAACGGGCCTACCCCGTTTTCGTTTCGCCACGCTGCCAGAATTGCCATCCATCAGGCGACGCTCCACTGCAAGGCGACGACAGTCACGTCCATGCGCAAAATGTAAAGCGTGGTACGGATGGTCACGGCGTTTACGGGATGAGGTGTCAAACCTGCCACCAGGACGCGAATCTTCCAGGCGCGAACATGCCTCCGGGGAATCCGAAGTGGGGATTACCGCCTCCTCAAATGAAAATGGTTTTTGTGGGCAGAACTTCCGGAGAGCTTTGCCGTCAATTGAAAGATCCCAAGCTGAATGGTGGCCGCAGTCTCGCGCAAATTCTCACGCACGTTGCTGCCGACGATCTCGTTGGCTGGGGATGGAATCCCGGTGACGGACGCACGTTGCCTCCACTCAATCGCCCGGATTTTGTTGCTGCTATGCAGGAATGGGTAAACGATGGCGCGGCCTGCCCGAACTAGAAGCAAACTTAGGCAAATGAGCGGCCTGAAGCGTTGAAGTAATCTACTCGACTCTGGCAGGAATCATCAACGATGCCACTGCAGCGCTTGCCAAGGACAGCCCCGCGCAAATCAACATTACGGTTCGGAATCCAAAAACAAATGCATGGGAAATTGATACCCGGATTAGCGCCGTCGTATTCGCATCCAGGCCAGAGGGCAGGTCAAGACCGGCGAGTTTGATCTCGTTCGAGCGAATGTATTGGAGAATGCCGGGCGGAAGCGATGCGCTCGCGAGATTACGATTCAAGGTGGAACTGAATAATCTCACCATTACGATCCCAAAGATTGCAATGGCAAGAACGCCCGCAACCCGAGCGACCGCGTTATTGACGCCCGAGGCGGTACCAGCACGGTCCTGCCCCACTGAACTCATCACCACCGTTGTGAGCGGAGCCACGCTAATCGCCATTCCAAGGCCGAGAACAACGAACGCCGGAAAGAATGTTTTCCAATAACTAGCTTCAACATCCGGTATGGCGAAGAGAACGAAGCCTATTGCTGCAATCACCGGCCCGATGATCAGGGGAGCCTTCGGTCCGTAGCGCGTGACCAGCCCGCCGGACCATTGCGAAAGGAAGAACATCAGCAGAATTAGTGGGAGCGCAGCCTCGCCGGTCGCAGTCGTCGAGTATCCCTGCACCTGAATAAGGTTCATTGGGAACAAAAAAAAGAAGATTCCAAGAGCGGCGTAGGGAAACAGCGTGAGCAGGTTCGCACCACTAAAACTGCGGGACTCAAACAGTGTCAGCCGGATCATGGGTGAACTTACCCTGGCCTCAATGAACGCGAAACCCATCAAACAGCCGAATCCTACAATCAGGCTTCCGAAAACCAGAGGTTGGTTCCAACCGAGACTAGTCGACTCTATGAACCCGTAGAATCATCGTTCGACGCGGTCGGTTCGTACTTTGCCGGCTTTGGGCAGCTCCAGATTGAGGATGCCGTTCTTCAACGTGGCAGTTACCACTTCGGCCGGCTCTTGTAGACCATCTGGCCTTTCGTGCGCCACGGAGTGAGTCAGCTTGCTATCCTCAATGTGCCAGTCCCGAACAGGACGATCGGTGACGCCCGTCACAAGCGCGTGTGACCGGTGACTAACCCGGATTACGGGAGGTTTAGCGAAGGATCAACGCTTCGCGCCATTCGCTAACCTCGCACGGTAAGGACTGGGCAGCGGGCGTGCGCTACGACTTTATGTGCAGTGGCACGCTCGAGATGTGTCGCGGCACCAAGGCGGCCGGCAGCGTCGCGAACTCCCATAACGATTAAATCCGCACCGTGCAGTTTCGCGAACTCCACGATCCCGTCAGCCGGCTCGCCATATTCCACAGCAACTTCGGGCGGAAACTCAAAGTTTGCACCCTTCGGAACGATTTCGTAAAGGCGGCTAATCGCCTCCGCTACCGATACCTCAAATAATCGAAGGTCAGAATCATCGAGCGGACCCGGCTTGTGCATTACGGTGAGGAGTACAAGATGAGATTGATTTTGTTGCGCGAGCGACAAGGCATAGGGCGCGGCCGCGAGGGACTCCGGGCTAAAATCCGTCGCGAAAAGCACTCGGTGAAACCGAGCGCCGTTATGAATGCTGGGACGAACGCCGGGACCGATCGTAAGTACCGGCACCGGTGAACGGCGAAAGATTTCTTCAGCGACTGAACCCAGGAGTAACTTCTCCGCGCCGGTCCGTCCGTGCGTTCCGAGAATTATCAAGTCGATGTCTTCTTCTTGAATGGCTTCTTGAACTGCCGGCCAAACTTCGATTCCCCGCTCTACCGACGTTACGTGTTGCAGACCGGAGAGCTCAGAGTCGATGCGCTGCATTTCAGCATGCGCTTTTTCGTCTTCGGCTTGGATCGCCAACGCTGTCAACCCGGGCGTCGAGTAGATAAGAGGTTCAGGGATCAAAATGTGCAACGCGTGCACTTTGGCTCCAAATCCGCGACCACAGGTGATAGCGTACTGAAGTGCCGCCTCCGAAGGTTTTGAGAAATCTGTCAGGTAGAGAATATTCTTCACTTTTACTGGCGCTACAGACTCGATTGTTGGCATGTTGCACCTCCAAGCTTCACGCTGCACTCCGTCTTGTTAATTTGATGTGATCCGCATCACAATCAACCGTGACAATTGTCACGCTTTGGTTCGTCTATTTCGGATTAACTGAAACAAGGTCCAGAGAATGGCACCGGCCAATTAGGAAAATCCACGTCACCGGACGCACCGGCTGGTCGCGCACGGCGGAATCGGGATAGGCGAACGTCTGAATCCTTTCAACTTGATCGGACAACAAGAGGTCGCAAAAAAGATGACTGACCGTGATCCTCTGTCTTGTTTTTTTTCACCAAAATCGGTTGCTGTTATTGGCGCAACGGACCGCGAAGGCAGTGTTGGGCGAACGATCCTAGCCAATCTCCGAAACAGAAGTTTTTCGGGCAAAGTCTACGCCGTCAATCCTCATCGAGCCGAAGCCTTAGGCCTTCCTTGTTATGCCAATATCGAAGCGATTCCCGAAAAAGTAGATTTGGCTGTAGTGGTAACGCCAGCGTCAACCGTGCCTTCCCTCATCCGAGAATGTGTCGGCGCCGGCGTGCGATCTGCGATTGTCATTTCAGCCGGTTTTAAAGAACGTGGCCCAGAAGGCGCGAAACTCGAAGAGGAAATTCAAACAGAACTTCGTCGCGGAACGATGCGCCTGATAGGTCCTAACTGCCTCGGCATGATGAACCCGAGTTTAGGACTCAACTCCACCTTCGCAAAGGATATTGCCCAGCCGGGGAATGTAGCTTTCCTCAGTCAAAGCGGAGCCTTGCTAACAGCGATCCTCGATTGGAGCTCAAGGGAAAAAGTTGGATTTAGCGCAATCGTTTCCACGGGTTCAATGCTGGATGTAAGCTGGGGAGATTTGATTTCATTTTTCGGCGAGGACCCACAAACAAAGAGCATTCTCCTGTATATGGAATCTATTGGCGACGCACGTGCTTTCCTTTCCGCGGCGCGCGAAGTCGCCCTCAGCAAACCAATCATCGTTATTAAGGCGGGACGATCGGAAGCGGCGTCGCATGCAGCCAGTTCGCATACGGGCGCTCTCACAGGTAGCGATGAAGTATTCGACGCGGCCTTTCGGCGCTGTGGCGTTCTTCGCGTTCAAAACATTTCGGACCTGTTTTATATGGCGGAATTGCTAGGTAAGCAGCCTCGTCCGCGCGGGCGACGGCTCACCATCCTAACAAATGCTGGAGGTCCAGGTGTGCTGGCGACGGACGCATTGATTGCAACGGGCGGGGAACTTAGTTGTCTGTCCAAAGAATCCATGGACGTTCTGAATGCAATCCTTCCACCGCATTGGAGTCATAACAATCCCATAGACATACTCGGCGACGCTGATCCGGAACGATACGCGTGTGCTGTCAAGATTGCGATTGAAGATCCCAATAGCGATGGTTTGTTGGTAATTCTAGCTCCGCAAGGAATGACCGATCCTGCGCGGGTGGCTGATCGTTTGAAGCCATACGCCAAAGGTAGCGGAAAACCTGTGTTAGCGAGCTGGATGGGCGGAAATGCAGTTTTAGAAGGGGAAACAATTCTAAACAGTGCCGGAATTCCGACGTTCGCCTATCCCGATACCGCCGCGCGAGCGTTCAACTATATGTGGCGATACAGCCATAACCTTGGCGCCTTATACGAAACTCCCTTGGCCGGTGATCAGCTGGAGACGGGCGAGACGAATCGTCGAAAGGTGGATGAGATTTTGCGACGAGCCGTAGCTTCGGGCCGTTCGCTGTTGACAGAAATCGAGTCGAAAGAAGTGCTTAGCCTCTACGGGATACCGACAGTACAGACATACTTGGCTCACAGCGCGGAAGAGGCAGTCAGCTTTGCCCAAGCGATTGGATTTCCGGTCGTCTTGAAACTTCATTCGGAGACAGTAACGCACAAAACTGATGTAGGTGGTGTAATGCTGAGCCTCGAAAACGAAGAGGCTGTGAGGCAGGCGTTTCACAGCATTCGATCATCTGTGACAGCGAAAGCCGGCACCGGGGCCTTTCTCGGAGTTACCGTCCAGCCCATGGTGCGGCTCGACGGATACGAGCTAATCCTCGGAAGCTCGGTGGACGCACAATTCGGCCCCGTGATTTTGTTCGGGTCCGGCGGACAACTGGTCGAGGTGTATCGCGACCGCACGCTGGCGCTCCCGCCGCTAAATACAACATTGGCGCGACGCATGATGGAGCAAACGCGAATCTTTGGAGCGCTGAAAGGAGTTCGAGGACGCGCGGCTGTGGACATAGCTCTCCTCGAACAAGTGTTGGTACGCTTCAGCCGCATGGTCGTCGAACAGCGACGGATCAAGGAAGTAGATATAAATCCGCTCCTTGCGTCGCCAGAGGGCGTGCTGGCGCTCGATGCACGAATCGTCCTTTACGGACGAGAAATTTCAGACGACGACCTTCCGCGCTCAACTATCACTCCCTATCCCTCGCAATATGTATCGCGCTGGAAAACAAAAGATGGAATGGAAATACTCTTTCGGCCAATCCGGCCGGAGGACGAGCCGATGATGGTGAAATTTCACGAGACACTTTCCGATGAAAGCGTTCACCTGCGATACTTCCACATGGAAAATCTGGATACGCGCATTGCGCACGAACGGTTAATCCGAAAATGTTTTATCGACTACAGCCAAGAGATGGCACTCGTTGCGGAGTACACTACGCCGGACACTGGCCAGCGCGAAATCCTGGCAGTCGGCCGACTGAGCAAATCGCGAACTGCGAAGGAGGCAGAAGTAGCTGTTCTCGTGAGCGACCACTACCAAAGACGCGGGCTCGGTACAGAGCTTTTGCGCCGGCTCATACAGGTGGCTCGCGAGGAAAAGGTTCAAGAAGTTGTTGTTCATATCCTTCTGGAAAATATCATAATTCGCGCACTCGCCGGCCGCTTCGATTTCAAAATCCGCGAAAGTGATGACCCGGGGATAGTCGTTGCGGTTCTAACTCCCTAAACCCGCTTACGACGATGGTCATACAATTTGTGATGTTCGTCACAACCGACCGTGATTCGGGGCACATTCCTACGAATTGCTGAGCGTGATAATTGTGTCAGCAGGCGGGAGGAATCTATGTCCGCGACATTTACGCCAGAAACTGAGCAGCGCAAACCAGCTATCTCCGATATGAAGGCTCTGGTATTCCGGGCCCCTAATCAAATCGGGTTGGAACAAGTTCCAATCCCAAAGGCTGGTCCCGGCGAAGCTGTCATCCGGGTGACGCTCACCACAATCTGCGGAACTGATCTTCACATTCTCAAAGGCGAATACCCGGTCAAACCCGGCCTTACGATCGGCCACGAACCGGTAGGAGTCATTCACGAGCTCGGAATTGGCGTTAGCGGCTACAAAATAGGTGACCGCGTGCTCGTTGGTGCTATCACACCTTGCGGTCAGTGCACCTATTGCCTGAGTGGAAAATGGTCACAATGCGGTGGCCCGATCGGTGGCTGGAAATTTGGAAATACGATCAATGGCGCGCAAGCCGAATACCTATTGGTACCTAATGCCCAGGCAAACTTGGCCAAGATTCCTGACGACTTGACAGATGAACAGGTAGTTCTCTTAGCGGACATTGCATCTACGGGGATCTCCGCTGCGGAAAGTGCTGAGGTACAAATTGGAGATACAGTTGCGGTGTTTGCTCAAGGCCCCATCGGGCTATGCGCCACAGCGGGCGCAAAACTGAAAGGTGCAAGCTTAATTATCGCTGTCGAGTCCGATCCGGCGCGCATTCAAATGTCCAAACGCATGGGCGCCGATATTGTTCTCGACCACACCAAAATGGATGTGGTCGCCGAAATTCGGCGTCTTACACAAGGCGAGGGAGTGGATGTCGCGATTGAGGCCTTAGGAACACAGCCTACGTTTGAAAATGCGCTACGTGTCCTTCGCGCAGGCGGAACTCTGTCAAGCTTGGGAGTGTATTCAGGAAAACTCTCCGTTCCGGTTGAGCCCTTCGCCGCGGGATTGGGTGACCATAAGATCGTCACCACATTGTGTCCTGGTGGCAAAGAGCGCATGCGACGGCTGATGGAATTAGTGCGGCACGGAAAACTAGATCTAACGCCGCTGATAACCCACACATTTTCTCTCGATCAGATCACCGAGGCCTACAAACTCTTTGGAGAGCGAAGAGATGGTGTAATAAAGGTTGTTATCAGACCGTAAGAGGTTGAAGCCCAGATCTTAGTTGGGCCTTGAGGCATCGCCTGATTTGGCGACCATTATCTTCCAAGACTCTTTCGCAATCGCCCAATCTTCTTGGGCTCGAATGATCAAGATGCGCACGGCCGACGACGCTTACCAGCAGTTCGATGTACGTTGCGTTGATTCAGACAGCTTCTGCCCTGCCATTTTTCTTACTCGCGCTACCCGCTGGATCAATCGGAGACATCGTTGACCGACGCAAACTGATCTTATCGACAGAAATCTGGATGTTCGCCATAGCCGCCGTTCTAACAGTTGTTACGTTTACAGGAACGATGACCCCTTGGCTCTTGCTCCTGCTTACGCTGGCTCTCTCGCTCGGAGATGCCATCGAGGCTCCGACGTGGCGCGCGATATTTCCTGAGTTAGTCCACAAGAACGATTTGACTCCCGCTCTCGCGCTAAATGGAATTGAGTTCAA
>PMTV01000029.1 GCA_003167215.1 Acidobacteriota bacterium
AGAATCCGGCTTACAGGCTCGCCCGCCAAATATTGTAGTTTTTGGAATCTGCGCTACTCTGCGTTGGGCGGCGAGCACGCTTGCTTAACTCGGTGGCTTGCGCTTCCAACTGCCTGGTTATTCAGAGGGGGCGAACTCGATCCGGTTGCGTCCGCGGTGTTTTGCGGTGTAGAGCGCGGCGTCCGCCTGGTTCAGGAGTTGACGGAACTCCGGAGCTTTTTTCCCTTGAAAACCTGAGATGCCAAAACTTGCGGTGAGTTTGATCACGCGTCCGCCAAACAAGAATTCCTGCTCTTCGAATTCTTTGCGAATGCGCTCGGCCACGAACTGCACATTGTCTTTGTCCGCGTGAGTGAGAACGAAAAGAAATTCTTCACCACCAATGCGCCCGCAGATATTGGAACGCCGCGAATTCGTTTTCAGAATCTCGGCAAATTTCTTGAGAACTTTATCGCCGGCGTCGTGCCCGCTCGAATCGTTGACGCTCTTGAAATTATCCAGGTCAACCATCACCACCCAAAAAGGAAAGCCGTGGCGGGCCGCGCCGCTAAGCTGTCGGGCGGCCCATTCGTCAATGGCGCGGCGGTTGGGAAGGCCGGTTAGCGAATCTGTTAGCGCCAGCTCTTCGAGCAGGCGGTTTTTTGCTTCCACTTGGCGGTGCAATTCCACAATCCGGCGGCCAACTTCGGCGCGCGCCAGCAATTCTTTGGGATGGAATGGTTTGGTGAGGTAATCGTCTGCGCCGGCAGCCAGGCCTTTTACGACGTTTTCTTTGTCGGAGACGCTGGTTAGTATGATGATGTAAGTATAGGAAGTTGGGGATCCTGCGCGGATTCGACGGCACAGCTCAATGCCGCTAATATCCGGCATCACCCAATCCGTGATTACGATGGCGGGCGTGTGCTCGGTAAAAAGCTCGATGGCTTCACGGCCGCTTCGCGCAAATAAGATGGAGAAGTCGGCTTCGCAAAAAGCTTGCTCCACCAGCTTGCGATAAACGGCTGAGTCATCGGCAACCAACACTTTCAGGCGATCTTTCGCGGCGCTCATCTGACCTCGAAACGTAGTGAATTCCCAGTTAGCACACTGCAGAAGCGATGAACTTTGAATCAGAGATGCTAGCACAAGGTGTGCCGGGGAACCGCAGAGAGTTGCGGCATTAGATCAAGCGCGAGCGCTCGTCAACTTTGACGAGGTGGAGGAGAAGATAAGTTTTGGCAAGGTTCCAAGCCAGTGTTGCCGCGCCCGGATGGTAGCTGGGGCGAACATCACAGAAAAACCCGTGATCCGCGTTCGAGAACTCGACATTCACGTACGTTTTGCCCAGGCGTTTGCATTCGTCCACGATAGCGCGCGTCTGGTCCGGGCCGATGTGTTTGTCGAGACCGCCCCAGAAAAACAGGATGGGTGCATGCAGGTCAGCAACCCGCGGGAGCAGCGACGGCGCGATATTCCCGCCGTAAAATGAGATTGACGCTTGCAGAGGAAGACTCGTGGCGGCCAAAAAAGAAGCCCGTCCGCCCATGCAGAATCCGATGCTGGCGATTTTGTGGGGCATAACGCGCGAACTGCGTGTTAGCCAGGCGTAGGCTGCGCGAATATCTTCGACTGTGCCTTTCTCGGTCATGGCTTTCATATGCGGAATCACGGACTGGAAGTCGTCATATTTGCCTTCAAAGCCCGGGGCGGTACGATGGTAGAGTTCAGGAGCGATCGATACGTAGCCTTCACGGGCGAGCCGTTCGGTGACGTCTCGAATATGCGCGTTCACACCGAAAGCTTCCTGAAAAACCAGCACACCAGGATACTTGCCGTCGCCCGATGGACGCGCCACGTATGCATTCATCTCTGTTCCGTCGTCCACTTTCAGCGAAACTGTCTCGGTCGCAACGCTCTCCATCAAATGGGCCCCTTTACTCGCGCTCTATGGAAGCATACTTAGCGTGGTCTCGCTAAGTAGAAAATGCAAAAGATGCATTCCCTGGAGGATTTTATAGAGTTGTCTTTGCCAAAGGAATGCGAATCAATCCTTCCTGCTTTTGCATCCAAGAAGGACATGGAGGCTCGACGATGAGCTTGAAACAGTATGTGACGCTGGGACGCTCCGGACTTCGCGTAAGTCCGCTGGCGCTGGGAACGATGACATTCGGCACCGAGTGGGGGTGGGGAAGCGAACCGGCGGTGGCGAACCAGGTATTCGACCGCTACATCGAGCAGGGCGGGAATTTCATCGATACAGCAGATGGCTACACGATGGGGAAGAGTGAAGAGTTAGTGGGCCAATTTATTACGGAACGCGGTTTGCGCGAGCGCGTGGTGCTCGCCACAAAATTTACTTTTAACGGCGACCCCAGCAATCCAAATGCGGGCGGAAACGGCCGCAAGAATATTTACCGCGCTTTGGAGGGATCTCTTCGCCGCCTGAAGACGGACTACATTGATTTGTACTGGATGCATGTGTGGGACATGGTCACACCGGTGGAAGAAGTTCTGTCCACGTTGAACGATCTTGTGCGTACGGGAAAAATCCGCCACTTCGGATTCTCGGATGTGCCGGCATGGTATGTGGCGCGCGCGCAGACGCTGGCGGAAAAGGAAGGCAAGGAGGGGCTGATCGCCCTTCAATTGG
The DNA here is from genome assembly GCA_003167215.1 of Acidobacteriota bacterium. Lineage (GTDB taxonomy): Bacteria > Acidobacteriota > Terriglobia > Acidiferrales > UBA7541 > Palsa-295. The sequence goes on from PMTV01000029.1 coordinate 2,630, forward strand.
AGTATTCACTTGTCGAGCGCAATATCGAACGCGAACACGTTCCGGTCGCGCAGGAACTCGGGATTGGGATTTGTCCCTGGAGTCCGTTGGCAGGCGGTTTCTTGAGTGGGAAATACAAGCGGGAAGGAAATACCGGAAAGGGCGACGGACGGCTTGACCAGGCCAAATTCGCTCAGCTCTTTGATAGATTCACGGAGCACAACTGGGGAGTGCTGGATGCTCTTCTCGATGTCGCGAAACAGGTCGATAAGAAACCGGCGCAGGTGGCGTTGAATTGGGTTTCGACGCAGCCGGGAATTACTTCAACCATCATCGGCGCTTCGAATGTTCCGCAGCTCCAGGATAATCTCAGTGCGATTGAATTCACGATCCCGGCGGAGCTTAGGAAGCGCCTGGACGATGCAAGCGCAATCGAACTGTTTCACCCTTACACATTTTTTGGGCCTGCCATACAAAATAGGATCATGGGCGAAAATTCAGTGCATGCATGGTCTCCTGCTTCCCCTCGGCGCGCTACGACGCCTGAAAAACCGAAAGCGAATGCAGCGGAAAAGTAGGCGGTCTCAATCTAGATGAACTTTTATCGAGGGCCCGCTACGGACCACTTTGACGGGCGGCATTTTTATAATTCAGGAAGCGGATTGCGCGGCACCGGCAGCGTTCTCCGATGGCTGGCAAATCGCAAGCCGGGACCGTGGCGCAAATGGATAGACGAGCCGCCCGGAGCGCCACCGCCGGAACGAGTTATCGGCGGAAAAATCAGAGCGACGTTTGTTGGTCATTCCACCGTCCTGATTCAAATGGACGGATTGAATATTCTCTGCGACCCGATATGGTCGATGCGGGCCAGCCCCTTTTCATGGATCGGTCCTCGCAGGCACCGCGCGCCGGGCATTCGATTTGAAGATCTACCTTCCATCGATATTGTCTTACAGAGTCACGATCACTACGATCATCTGGACATTCCTACGGTGAAAAGAATCGCGTCGCAGTGGCACCCGAAGTTTGTAGTGCCTCTCGGCGTACGCGCTCGATTCGCGCGAAAGAGGATCACCTCGCCCGGACAAATCAGCGAACTCGATTGGTGGCAGACAGCCGATATGGGCAACAATGTGAAAATTACTTCGGTGCCCGCCAGGCATTTCTCGGGACGCAGTTTGCGCGATCGGAACAAAACCCTTTGGTGCGGCTACGTAGTACAGAGTCGTTCCGTCGCGGTCTATTTCGCAGGCGACAGTGGATACGGTTCGCACTTCCAGGAGATTAAGCGCCGCTTTCCGGAGATTCGTCTGGCGTTTCTTCCCATCGGCGCATACATTCCGCAATGGTTTATGGGGCCAGTCCATGTTTCGCCCGCTGACGCAGTCCGTGCCCACGCAGAGCTTGAGGCGGCCACGAGCATTGGAATCCACTTTGGAACTTTTCGCTTGGCTGACGACGGAGAAGACGAGCCTGTGAACGAATTGCGGCGGGCGCTCGATGCTCGCAAACCTCTGAACCCTTTTTTCACGCTTGCTTCCGGCGAAGGACGCGATTTTCCGCAGTTGTAAACGACCGAGCAGTTAACTCCGAGAAACCAAGATTACCCTCATTGCTTTGTTGGTGATTTTGATCGCCGTTTGGATTTCGGGGCCTTTCGCCTACGCCGGGCGGGTTTGTCTGACGGATACGTAACTTTCTTCCCGCGCACTCGTGCAAACGAAGTCAGCTTATGCTGGTTTGCACGCGTCACGCTCATGATGTGTTCCACGGAGAATTTCCGCGCCGCGAGGGCGTCTGCCACAAGCGATCGGTGACAGCGCCAAGGCACCGCTTCAGCGCACATCAGGACGCTGGGCCTAACTTTGGAAAGCTTAATCGCACGCGCAAGGGCAACCTCGAATTCGGTCGTCTGCATGTAATCCGCGAAGCCGCGAAAACTTGCGTTGTGCCAGCCGACATTTTTGGAATCGAGTTTCGTGCGGCGTAGCCCACCAAGCGCCTTAAGGTGTACGTACCCGATTCCGTTGGATCGCAGCGCCGGCCCGAGAGTTTCGCGGTTATATTGAGGGTTGTGGCGCGAACGAGGTATGGTGCGGATGTCGATTACGCGGTGAACCCCATGCGCTCGCAGCAATTGGACCAGCTCGCTGAGAGGACGCGTCGAATGGCCGATGGTGAACACTGTCTGTTTCTTATGCTTTTTATGCGTACGCATACATCATCGATTAATCATACGGCAAGGGCGTGGGCCGGTCGACGCCTGAGCCCAGGATTTTGCTTTAGCGGCGATGCCTGAACGGTGATAATAGAACCCTTTCCGAAGACCCAACAGGGGACTGCGGAATATAAACTGAGGATCCTGTGCCAGCAATCAAAGCTTTGTTCTGGGACAACGGTGGTGTGATCCTGACGAACGGCTGGGATCGCCACTCGCGCCGAGCGGCTGTCGAAAAGTTTCATCTTGACTGGGCGGATTTCGAGGATCGCCATGAGCTGATGCTCGACGCTTTTGAAACCGGCCGCGCGACGTTGGATCAATATCTGCATCGCACAGTTTTTTATCGCGAACACTCCTTTACCCCGGCGGATTTCAAAGCCTTTATGTTTGAGCAGTCGCAGGCATGTCCGGAGCCGCTGGCATTTCTGGGAAAGATCGCTCGCATGAGGCGCTTCCTGGTGGCCTCGCTGAACAACGAATCACGCGAAATCAACGAATATCGTATCGAGAAATTCAAGCTGCGGGATTATTTTGAAGCTTTTTTCAGCTCTTGCTACCTGGGCGTGCGGAAGCCCGATCCTGGAATCTATGGTCTCGCCTTGAAAATTACTCAGCAAAGCCCCGCCGAGTGTATTCTGATCGACGACCGCGGGCTGAATCTGGAATGCGCGCGAGAACTCGGAATGCAGACGATACTCTTTAAGGATCTGGTGCAGCTGCGCGCCGACTTGGCGCACTTTGACATTTTGATTGATGGAAAATAATCAGGAGGAAAATTTATGGAACTGGGAATGATCGGTCTGGGGAAAATGGGCGGGTTCATGACGGAGCGGCTCATCAAGGGTGGACACCGCGTTGTGGGATTCGACCGCGATCCGGCCGTGGTGAAGGGGCTTGCGGCCAAGGGCGCCGTGGGTGCGGATTCGCTGGAGAAAATGATCGCGCAGCTCAAGGCTCCTCGAATCGTGTGGCTGATGGTTCCCTCCGGAGCGCCCGTGGATCAAACCATCGACCAACTCACCGCTCATCTAGCCCCGGGTGACACGATTATCGACGGCGGAAATTCATATTATAAGGATACCGTCCGACGCGGTGCTGCGCTGGCCCCCAAGAAAATTAACTTTGTGGACTGCGGCACCAGCGGAGGAGTCTGGGGTATCACGGAAGGCTACAGCATGATGGTTGGCGGCGACGCGGACCTTATCAAACGAATTTCTCCAATCTTTCAGACGCTCGCGCCCGGACCTGACAAAGGCTGGGGACGCGTGGGACCAACCGGCTCCGGACATTTCGTGAAAATGGTTCACAACGGAATCGAGTACGCAATCATGCAGGCGTATGCCGAAGGGCTGGATCTTCTTCGGCACAAAAAAGAATTCGGCCTCGATCTGCTGCAAGTCGGCCAGATTTGGCAGTTCGGGAGTGTGATCCGTTCCTGGCTGCTCGATTTGACTGTAGATGCTTTAAGCAAGAATCCCACTCTTCAAGGTATCGAGGCTTACGTCACCGATTCAGGGGAAGGCCGCTGGACAGTCATCGAAGGAGTGGAGCTCGGCGTAGCCCTCCCGGCAATTTCATCGGCGCTGGACAACCGCTTTCGCTCGCAGGATCCCGAGCCTTTTGCCAACAAACTCCTGGCAATGATGCGGAATGAATTCGGCGGACACGCCGTAAGGAAAACCGCGAGCTAAGCGCAGCGGGAATAAACGAATACTCCATGAAGCTCGATGCGCGTGTGCTCCCGGACCTTGTTTCGCTCAGCCGAGCTGTGCTGGAAGAAACATTCCCGATCATTCAAGAAGCGGTAACCAAACGCGGCAAGTTTGCGATCGCGCTCTCGGGTGGACATACGCCCGGGAAAATGTATTCCCTCTGGGCGCAGACCGAACAATACCGCAACAAGACTCCATGGGATCGCGTCCATTTATTCTGGAGTGACGAGCGATTCGTTCCCGCGGACGACCCTCGAAGCAATTACCGCATGGCGCGCGAGACTCTAATCTCTCAAGTCCCCATTCCGGCCGAAAATGTGCATCCGATGCCGACGAATTTATCCTCTCCAGAGGAATGTGCCCGCGCGTACGAGACCGAACTCCTGAAATTCTTCGGATCCGAGCCGCCCGCGTTCGACGTGCAGCTCCTGGGGATCGGCGATGAAGGCCACACCGCTTCCTTGTTTCCGGGATCGCCTGCATTAGGGGAAAAGGTGCGCTGGGTCGCCGCGGTTCGTGTTGCAGCGGAGCCTCCGCAGCGCATCACTCTCACTCCCGTGGTTCTCAACCAAGGGCGTAACACATTTTTTCTGGTGGCTGGTGAAGGCAAACGCGCCATATTGTCAGCCATTCGCGACGAGCTTGCTTCCAAACCCAGTCAGTATCCCGCTGCGAGGATTCATCCCGCGAGAGAACCAGTTTGGTTCTTGGATCAAGCTGCAGCCGGCTGAGATCCTCGCGTTGGCTTTTCTTGAAGCTTTTCGCAGGCCGCACGTCTAAATACTACAGTTGAAAACTCCTAAAAAATGTATGCTTGAAATTCCAGGGAGTGCGCGGAATTGCCGATATGAGCGGTAGGTCAGAGGTAGCGGCTCGCTAAACAAATCATGCAGAAATCGCCGTCAAATAAAGACAGGAAATCATCCGCCGCTCTCGTTTTTCTGCTCGCAGCGTCTCTTGCGAGCGTCTCCTGCAGCTCAAAGACGGCGGCAAACGCTCCCGACCTCGCCGTGCCAGTGAGTGTGGCAAAGGCTGTGAAGAAGACTGTTCCCATCGAACTGAGCGCCATTAGCACGGGGGAGGCGTACTCAACGGTTTCGATCAAGGGACAAGTGAACGCTGTGCTCAAGGAGGTGCACTTCAAGCAAGGTGACTTCGTGAAAAAAGGGGACCTGCTTTTCACGCTAGATGCCCGCCCTTTCCAGGCATCTCTGGCGCAAGCCCAAGCGAATCTCGATCGCGACAAAGCCCAAGCCGACCTCACCGTGGTCCAGGCAGAGCGCTATAAGAAGCTCTACGACCAAGGCATCGCGCCCAAAGAGCAATACGACCAAATGCAGGCAAACGCCGCGGCGCAACAAGGCTCAGTGCACGCCGACGAAGCCGCCGCTGAATCCGCGAAGCTTCAGCTCCAATATTGCGCGATCTATTCGCCGGTGGACGGGCGCACGGGAGCTTTGCAGGTGTATCCGGGAAACTTGGTAAAAGAGAACGACGTTCCAGTGCTCGTGGTGATCAACCAGATCGATCCGCTGTACGAAGATTTTTCCGTTCCGGAACAATATCTTGGGGTGATTAAAAAATACATGGCCGGTGGCCGACTGCAAATTGAAGCCGCGCCTTACGGTGACACGGTGCCCGAAGCCGGCTACCTCAGCTTCGTTGACAACACAGTGGACAACACCACCGGCACCATAAAGCTGAAAGGTACTTTTGCAAACGCGGACCACCGTCTGTGGCCCGGGCAATTCTCGACCGTTTCTCTGCGGCTGTCCGAGGACGAAAATGCAACCGTGGTTCCGACGCAGGCAGTACAGACAGGGCAAGCCGGCGATTTCGTGTTCGTGATCAACTCGGATCAAAGAGCTGAGTCGCGCCCGGTGAAAGTGGCGCGAACGCTTGGCGCGGAATCAGTGATCGCGAAGGGGGTCGAGCCGGGCGAGACGGTGGTGACGGACGGCCAGCTTCGTCTGATTCCCGGCATCAAAGTTCAAATCAAAACCGCGCCGCAGGGAAACTAAGGAATCCGCGATGAATATTGCCGAGCCATTCATACGACGGCCGGTCATGACCACCCTGGTCATGGTAGCGATTCTTCTGTTCGGCATTCTCGGCTACCGTGCGCTGGCGGTAAGCGAACTTCCGAATGTGGACTATCCGACCATCCAGGTTGGCGCGAGCTTGCCCGGCGCGAGTCCGGACACGATGGCTTCGGCGGTAGCAACTCCCCTCGAAAAGCAATTCTCCACGATTGCGGGCATCGATTCGATGACGTCGTCGAGCTCGCTTGGCACCACCAGCATTACTCTGCAATTTGATTTGAGCCGCAACATTGACGGAGCCGCGCAAGACGTGCAAGCCGCCATCGCGCGCGCTTCCTCTCAGCTTCCGCCGAGCCTGCCGACGCCGCCTACGTATCAGAAGGTGAATCCCGCGGACCAGCCCATCCTGTATCTCGCCATGGGGTCGAAGACTCTGCCGCTTTACACCGTGGACCAGTATGCCGAGACGCTGATGGGACAGCGGATCTCCATGGTGAAGGGCGTGGCTCAAGTGCAGGTGTACGGTTCGCAGAAATACGCCGTGCGCATACAACTGGACCCGCAGGCGCTGGCCACGCGGCAAATCGGGATAGACGACGTGCACACCGCGGTGCAGAACGCCAATGTGAATCTTCCGGTCGGGACGCTATACGGCGAGCACCGAGCGTTTACGCTGCAGGCGAACGGGCAGCTGACACATGCATCGCTTTATCGCCCGTTGATCGTGGCTTATCGCAACGGCTCGCCTGTTCGCCTGGAGGACCTGGGCAAGGTTTACGACAGCGTGCAGAACGATCGCGTCGCGAATTGGTGGAACGATACTGATTCGGTGGTTCTTGCGATCCAGCGCCAGCCCGGAACCAACACGGTGGAGGTTGTGGACGCGGTGAAGCGTTTGCTTCCGCTATTTCGCGACATCATTCCGCCGTCGGTGCAGATGCAGACCCTTTACGATGCATCCGCATCGATTCGCAATTCGGTTGCCGACGTGAAATTCACGTTGTACCTCGCAATCGCGCTGGTGATCCTCGTAATTTTTCTGTTTCTGCGGAATCTCTCCGCCACCGTAATCCCCAGTTTCGCGCTGCCGATGTCCATCATTGGCACCTTCGCCGTTATGTATCTGCTGGGCTACACAGTCGACAATTTGTCGCTGATGGCATTGACGCTTTCGGTGGGCTTCGTCGTGGACGACGCGATCGTGATGCTCGAAAACATCGTGCGGCACATGGAGATGGGCGAAGGAGTGATGGAAGCGGCGCTGAGCGGCTCGCGTGAAATTGGATTCACAATTTTGTCCATGACGATTTCGCTGGCGGCGGTGTTTTTGCCGGTATTTTTCATGGGCGGAATCATGGGACGTCTGCTCCACGAATTCGCCGTGGTAATCATCACGGCGATCCTTGTCTCGGGAGTTGTTTCGCTAACGCTGACGCCCATGTTGTGTAGCCGCTTTCTTCGTCCCGCCGGCGAAATGAAACATGGCCGTCTCTACATGGCGCTGGAGCGATTCTTCGACCGGCTCCTGAACATTTATGACGTTTCGCTGCAGTGGTCCCTGCGCCACAAAGTGTTCGTAATGACAGTGTCCGGAATCATTCTGATCATCACAATCGGGCAGTTCGCGGTTATTCCAAAAGGATTTCTTCCCGCGGAAGACAGATCCCAGATATTCATCTCTACGGAAGCAGCGCAGGGAATTTCGTTCGATGCCATGAGGCAGCATCAACTCGAATTGAACAAGATTGTATTCGACGATCCCAACCGCAACGATTTCTTTTCGAGCGTAGGAAGTTTTTCCGCCAGCAATGGGGGGATCATCTTCATTCACTTGAAGGAGCGCAAAGATCGTCCCGCGACGCAGAGTCCCGCCATGATGCATCTCGAGCAGCGGTATGGCGGGGTGCCCGTGGCCGGAAGCGCGATTCGTGCCATAGCTCCTTTCTTCGCGCATCATCCGACAATCGATGAAGTGATCGGAGAATTTCGCGAGAAGTTTTCCACCGTGACTGGAATTAATGCTTACATGCAAAACCTGCCTCCGATCCAGGTCGGCGGTCAGATTACCAAGAGCCAATATCAGCTAGCGCTTCAGAGTCCCGACACGGCGGAGCTTTATCGTGATTCCACCTCCTTCATGAAGGAAATGGCCAAGCTTCCCGGTCTTATGGACGTAACCACGGATTTGCTGATCGCGAATCCGCAGGTGAACGTCAACATCGATCGCGACAAAGCCTCCGCGCTCGGCGTTTCCGCCCAGCAAGTGGAAGACGCTCTTTATACCGCTTACGGCCAGCGCCAAATTTCGACCATCTATGCCCCCAATGACGAATATTGGGTGGTGATGGAGCTCGAGGACAAATATCAGGCGGACCCCGCGGCTCTCTCCATGCTCTACGTTCATTCGAGCAGCGGAAACCTAGTTCCGTTGAACGCAGTCGCAAACTTGACTACGAATCTAGGGCCCCTGACGGTGAACCACCTCGGCCAGCTTCCTGCTGTGACGATTTCATTCAACTTGAAAAATGGAGTCGCCATTGGCGACGCCGTGAACAGCATCAACAAACTCGCTCGGGAGGTTTTACCGCCAACCGTGACCACGGAATTTCAAGGAGCCGCGCAGGCATTTCAAGCTTCTTTGACCGGCCTGGGAATATTGCTCTTCATGGCCATTCTGGTGATCTATATTGTGCTAGGCATTTTGTATGAAAGCTTCATCCATCCGATTACGATTCTTTCCGGTTTGCCGTCTGCGGCTTTTGGCGCTCTGCTGACGTTGCAGATGTTTCATTTGAGCCTCGACCTTTACGGATTTGTCGGCGTCATCATGTTGATAGGTATCGTGAAGAAGAACGCAATTATGATGGTTGACTTCGCAATCGAGCGCGAACGCCACAGCCACAAAACTGCTGAAGAAGCGATCTATGAAGGCTGCTTGATTCGTTTTCGCCCCATCATGATGACGACAATGGCGGCGTTGATGGGCACACTCCCCATCGCTTTAGGTTCAGGTGCGGGAGCTGATTCGCGGCGGCCTTTGGGCCTCGCGGTAGTCGGGGGTTTGGTTTTCTCGCAGGCGGTCACGCTGTATTTGACGCCCGTTTTCTACACATACATGGATTCGTTCCAGACGTGGGCGGAGAGCCGTTTCGGGAAACTAACCCGAAAGCGGAATCCGATTCTCGCGGACGAGCACTCGTCAGCCGATTGACGCCAGTTTCACCGATTCCGCCCGACACCTTTTCGGCAGTCAACTGACCTTCAGGACAGTCTTTGCCCCTGTCGTTGCGTACCAAAGTAGCTGGCATCCCGTACCATTGACCCTGTTCCGGCCGTTCCTTAGCATGATTCAGGACGCGAACGCGCCCCGGAATGTGGGATTGGATTCCCGTGTTTCGTTTTGACCCGCAGGAACCCAGCCACGATGCAATATGGAGAAGATTTCCCAAGAGATATGAGAATGCGCCCGAAACGGCGCGGGCCACGTATGAATTCGCGCGTTCCGGTGGCGATCGAATGGAGTGGACACGCAGGGCCGCTGCACTTTGAGCCAGGTTTTACTCGAGTAGTGAGCGCGAACGGCTGTTTACTTGTGAGCCCGAAGGAACTTGAATTGCAACAGCGCGTACGGCTCACGAATCTCTCCACGCGAAGCTCAGTCGAAGCCATAGTCGTCTGGAAGGGAATGCAAGGAGCTGACGGGTGGGACATGGGAATTGAAATCCTAGCGCGTGGCCAGGATTTCTGGGGTGTCGAACTTTGAAATTTGAAAGCTTGAGGGTCCCGTCTAAAGGTCCAGGTTCGCCGGTAAAAGGTAAAACCATGGCGACGCCTGTGAAACATACCCTGCAGCCTTTGCATGCGCCGCCCGCGAAGGCGGCTTCCTTGCCGGTCAAGCAGGTCATCGCCGGAGAAGAGCGCCGCCGCAGCTACCGGGTTCTCTTGCGCGTGCGAGCCAGCATTCATGTTGCACTGCAGGGAAAGCCTGTGAGCTTCGAGACAGTGACGCTCAGCGTCAGCAATCACGGCGCGCTGGTTGTGCTTAGCCAGAGTCTGCCGTGCGATACGCGGCTGGTTCTTGAGCACAGCGGCACGAAAGAGCGAGTCGCGTGTAAAGTGGCGCGCATCGCGCGCGAGATGCCGGAAGGATTCCACATCCCGCTCGAATTTGATTCTCCCGCGCCTAATTTCTGGCGCATCGCATTTCCTCCGTCCGACTGGCGTCCACCCGACGATCTGTAAATGCCCTCAAGCAATTGCTCGGTGGTACCGTAAAGCCGAACTTGGGCTTGCCTTGCGGAAAAGTCCCGGTATGCAAAATAATTGAATTTATTAGAAGGGAAGTTTGTGCAGATCGAGATTGCCACCGGAGAGAATGATTCCAATTTTCTTGCCTTCGCTCCGAATGTGGCGGTTCAGCGCAGGCGCGGCTGCGACGGCCCCGGAAGGTTCGACGACAAGTTTCATCCGTTCCCACAGCAATAACATCGCAGCGGTGAGTTCTTCTTCAGTGACCACCGAGATTTCATCCACAAAAGATTGCAGAATCGAAAACGTTAAAGGGCAAAGGGTGGCACGCAGGCCATCTGCCATGGTCTCAAAAGGCGCCGCCGGTTCGATCTTTTTCGCTGCAAGCGAGCGGTAAACATCGTCCGCGTTGCGCGGCTCACCGCCGATAACGCGAATTCCGGGACGCATGCTTTTCGCGGCGATCGCTGTTCCGCTCAGAAGGCCGCCGCCGCTCACTGGCGCAATGACCAGGTCGAGTTCACCCACGTCCTCGATCAATTCGAACGCCGCGGTCCCCTGGCCCGCGATCACACGCGCGTCGTTGTAGGGATGCACCAAATGAGCGCCGGTCTTTTGCATTACTTCGGCGCAGGTTTCTTCGCGCGAGGCCATATTCGGCTCGCACTGGGTGATCTTTCCGCCGTAAGATTCCACCGCACGCATTTTTGCGGCGGAAGAATTCGAAGGCATCACGATGAATGCCGGAATGCCTCGCCAACGAGCTGCAAGCGCCAGGGCGGCTGCGTGATTTCCGGACGAGGGAGCCACTACGCCGTGACGCGCTTCTTCATCCGTGAGTGAGAAAACAGCGTTCGTTGCGCCGCGTATTTTAAACGAGCCTGTCTTTTGCAAGTTTTCACATTTGAAATACAGGCGGGCGCCGGCGATCTCGTCGAGCGAGGCGGAGGTGACCATCGGCGTGCGGTGAATGCGCGGGGCGATACGCGCGTGCGCAGCAAGGATTGCTTCGAAGTTTGGCGCGTCCTTTTGCAGGGATGTCGCGTTCATATGCGCGGGCGGCTCACTTGGTCACGCGCCCCGGGACCGTGAATGTCACCTTGGCAGCGGTGCTATTGTCGAAGCGATCGGCGATTTGCACCGCTACAGTGTGTTCGCCCGGCAAGAGGCCGGTGATCGAAATCTGGTAGCTCTCCTTCGGCGCATCGGAAAGCAAGCCCTCCGGAAAAACGATGGTCCAATCGCCGGCGTCAACACTATAGCGCGCCCGAGCGATGGCACTCGAAGAGCTAGCCGCTTCGAAGGTTATTTTTGCCGTGCCCGCGGCCGCCGCCACGGCGCGCAGATTTGCGATACTGGGCGGCGTATTCTCGATCTCAAAGCGATCGCTCTCGCGTTCGCCGGTGAGGGACTGATCCACGGGATTCGACGGAGAGTCCGAAGCAACGATTTTCAAGTAGTAGGCTCCGTCCGGCATCGTTGTGGTGTCCCAGGAATAATATTTTTGCGTGAGCTTATCTTTCAACAGGCGCCAGTTTTGCTCGCCTTCTCCGTGATAATAAATGGAAAACGTAAGATCGTCGTCGTTATCGTCATGCGCGCTCCACAGCACGCTGGAGTAACCCTTGTCCTCAAAACCCTGGGGAGGCACTTCCATCTTTGGAAATCGTGCAGGAATGTCCGGACTCACGCCCGGCGCTGTCGGAAAATTTGTGGTATTGCGTTGCGGCTGCCGGAGCTGCACGGATGCAGGAATTGCGAGTCCGCTCTGTGGGCTTGCGAAACCCTGCACGCGAATTCCGGGATCTTGAATCGCGATGTCGTCAATCACCGGCGCAACATTTTTCGGCTGATACGCCAAACCTACCCAAGAGATATTCGGCACGCCCCCGCTGTCGGTGTTCAGGAAGACCGCCTTCCATTGCACGAATCGTGCCGCAGGACAATCCACAGTTTCGCCCGAGGCATTCTTGTAGGGTCCGGCCCAGGCGCTCCAATTCTTTTGTGGAGTGGAGGTATTTCCGGAGCGGACGTAGAAAGCGACCTTGCCTTGTGTCGCGCCATCGCCCCACCATGACAAACGTCCCCAGTGCGAAAATATCTTGGCGTCGAATGTGTCGGATTCGAAGCTGCCGCTGGGACCGTATCCCGGCCCGAGAGTGAAGATTTTCCCGGGGTTCGCCGTGGCGACGTACATCTCCCCGTTGGGGCCTGCGATAATGCTCGTAACCTGTGCCGAAGCGGTTTTCGCGATACTCGAATAAATATCGTTGCCTTGCAGCGAGAGAATGGCGCCCTTATTTCCAGTGCCCAGAAGAATATTTTGCGTGGACGAAAGCCCCATCGCGAATACCAGATCATCGCGCGAGGTCCACAGTGTCTCGGGAGATCCGTCCGGCGATATTTTTATGACTTCCGCGCCGCCCGTCGCCGATGAAATAAACGGGAATGAAATAGCGGGCTGCGGCGCTTGTGCTTGCAATTGCAGCGTGACGTTTCCCTGGGGTGTGTTGTTCGCTTGCAATTGGGACAAAGACGGCGGCACATTAATCACCGGCGAGGCGGGTGCGGCGCGCTGCTTCTCTCCGATCGATGCGGCATAAACACTGCCTTTGTCGTCCGTCAGTAAAGAAGTTACTTCCTTCTTACTCATCTCATAAATAACAAATACTGGGCCTGCTTCGGGCGCGGCCTGAGAATTTTTCCGAACGATTGCAACTCGCAAAACCAAGCCGTTGGGATCGGTTCCAATCAAAAGATTCCCCTTCTGATCGAACGCGAGAGAACGCGCGTGGCGTTCATCACTTTGATAGAAGAGCTGGCCCTTGCCATCCGGCGTCACCGCGAATACTTCGCCTTTATCTCCCGTGGCCACGAATAGGATGCCCTGCGAATCCAGTGTCAGCGCCCAGATGTACTTGGTCTTCGGATCGAAGAAAACGCTTTTCTGACCCTCAGGCGTAACTTTGTACACTTTTCCATCCGGCGAAGTGCCGACATACAAATTATCGTGCGAATCAAACGTGATGGCTTGCGCGGCAAGCTCGCCGGACTCGAAAACCGTGGTTGGCTTCGCTGGATCGTCAAAGCGCAAGACTTTTGCATTCGATCCGCCCGCAGCGTAGAGACGCCCTCGCGAATCCGCGCGGAGGGCCCAAAGATAAGCGAGATTCGGATCCGAAAAGGCAGTGAACTTCGGCGCGGGCATGAGCTTTCCATCGCTGCGTATCGCGACGCCGTTCGCCGTGCCGCGCTCGAATTCGGAGAACTCCGATTGCCGCCATATACGTGTGTGTTCCGCGAGCGCGGAGATAGGCACGATGAGTCCTATCGCCAGAATCCACACAACAAACCCTCGCGGTCTCATCAGTCGGAATCTCCTTTTCGAAAGGGGCTTCACTTCACTGTAATCGTCAGAGTGCGTTCACCGGTAATTACCTGATGCATTTCCGCAAACCATGAACCGGCCAACGACTGGTGCAGCAACCTCGCGCCGCCCACGTTTTGGCGCTGGTCCAGCACACTGATCTCCGAGGACGGTGCGTTGGGCATTACTTTGTCTTCTATGAGCAAGGTTGTAGTGGGCTGTAGCAGGGTGGCATAGAGGCAGTCGTTTTGCCGTCCGCGATTGATCAATTTGATCAGTTCTTCCAGTCCGGGCAGCGGACCCTGCATCCCGGCCGTCGGATCCACGGTGCGATCCACTGTTTCTCCGTCGCTGATCAGGAGCTCCAGCGTGCCGCGGGCGGTCTGCGGCGGAATGGTAATCGGAATTTGCTGAATGAACGGCTCACCGCGGTAGGGCCGCAGCAAAACCTTCACCGCCACCGTCTCGCCGGGCGCTACTTCGCTTTTTTCGATCCAGGCGTTATCAATCATGGACCAGCGCCGCTCCGCCAACGCCGTTACTCTTAAATGGATACCCTGAACGTGCGGTGGTTCGTAGGGATTCGAATAGATGCGGGCAAAGACACTTTGAACCTCGGTGGCCACATAAAAGCCGCTAGGGATCGGCTGATCATTAGGCGCAAAAAGATTTTCCAAATGGACCGGCGTGTGACCTTGCAGGTCTATGTCGCCTTCCATTCGCAGTGTCCAGCCTTCGCCGTAAGCGGGGCTTCCTACAATGCCGTTATAAGTCGCCAGCGCCACCAAAAGGGGAGTGAGTTGGGGGCTTTCGATAACCTCAAAATGAAATTTCTTCTCGGCGTTCGGCGTCGCCAGAGTCACATCCACCGGAATCATTGCGGGTCCGGCGCCCAGCTTGCCCATAATCGCTGACGAGCGATCCTGAGTTAACGTACCGATCGTTCCGCCGGTAGTAATAATTTTCGTCGAAGCCATCGAGGACGCCAGAGTCGTGAGTACGTGGGCGCGCGTCATCGGCATCGAAACCGAGCCGAACGAAAATATCGGATGGCCGCACGCAAGAATCGTTCCGTCGCTCTCTACAGCCGTTATCGTGCATCCAGGAGCGATCGAGAGATCGCCGCGAACCAATTCCACTCCTACCATGTCCCCAGGCTTCACCTGAGGATCTTCCGGGGTCGGCTCGGCACTACCACCCGCCATCATGCTCATTCCCCAGCCGGAGAGCTGTTTGCTGAATTGCGCGATCGTTTCTGGATAAAGTCCGGCGGAAATCAGCGGCGTCTCGATGGGAACCAGAAATTGTCCCTCGCCGGCGCTGGTGCGAGCCGAAAATTCTTGCGGCAGGGCTAGGCGCGAAGCTGCGGGGAACATTCCGGTATTCACGGCGGATGCACCGGCCGCGCCACCCGACGAGGAGACCGAGTCTTTTTCGACTTCGAGCATGCTTTGAATCGGCGTCACTCCGCCGATCGCTTCTTTCGTAAATACGCCCAGCTTAAGAGAAAGCGCGCCGGCCAGTTTTCCCTCGAAATAAACGGGACTCCCGCTCATCCCGGCGACTACTCCGGCGTGCTCGACTTTTTCGCCGAGAAGTTGGACGAGAATAATGTCCTGCTTGGGACCCAGCGCGTTGTGCAGGACACCCAGAACGACGAGATCCACCTTCTCGATTTCATCACCGGTAAAGATCGTGTAAACCACGCCCTTCATGCCCGGCTGCACTTGGTCCAGCGGGAATGTTGCCTGGGTATCGCCGGCAAATCCCGGCAGTGCAAAAATCAGAATTAGGGCGAATAGATATGCGAAGGATTTCTTCCGTGGGGCTAAAGGCATGAACATAAATGATACCCGCCGGGTCCATGGGAAGCAAATCGCCTCATGCTAGAATCGCGCGATGGCGAAACTGTTTGATAACAAGACGATATCGCCCGGCGGAACTATCGACGGGGTGGTCGAGCTCCCCGGCGACAAGTCCATATCGCACCGCTATGCGCTCATTGCAGCGCTAGCCGAAGGCCGCAGCGAAATACGCAACTATTCGACCGCGGCAGACTGCCGGAGCACGCTGAGCTGTCTGCGGCGCCTGGGAGTTGAAACGGATTTCACGCGGGAGCGCCTGCGCATATCCGGTCAGGGTCTCGGTGGTTTGCAAGCCCCGCGGCGTTCTCTGGATGCAGAGAACTCAGGAACGACGATACGCATGCTTGCAGGAGTGCTGGCGGGCCAATCTTTTGCCTCAACCTTATCGGGAGATGCTTCCTTGCGGAGCCGCCCTATGCGCCGCGTGGTGGAACCACTGCGAAAGATGGGAGCGGAAATTCGCGCTCATGACGACGATTGCGCGCCGCTGGAAATCCGTGGCGGCGCTTTGCATTCGATTGACTACACGTTGCCGATTCCGAGCGCGCAAGTGAAGTCTGCAATCCTGCTGGCCGGTCTTTACGCCGACGGCGTAACGACGGTACGGGAAGCGGTGCGCACGCGCGATCATACGGAACTCGCGCTGCGCGAATTCGGAGCGACGATCGAAAGTCTGAACAAATCGGTGCGCATTCATCCGCGTCCGAAACTCGAACCTCGCCAGCTGATTGTTCCAGGCGATCTTTCCAGCGGAGTATTTTTCATCGCTGCCGCGCTGATCGTCCCGGACTCTGCTTTGATATTGCATAACGTGGGATTGAACCCCACGCGCACACGCGTTCTCGATTTCCTGATTTCCATCGGGGCTGCGATTCATCTGGCATCGGTTCAATTGCGAGACGGGGAATTGATTGGCGACATTTCCGTGCGGCATTCAGCCCTTGCGGGAGGCGAAATTAGCGGCGCGCACGCCGCCGAAATGATTGATGAACTTCCCATGCTTGCGGCGCTCGGTCCATTCACCGAGAAGGGAATCGAAATACACGGAGCGCAGGAATTGCGCGTGAAGGAGAGCGACCGCATCGCCACGATTTCCGCGGGGTTGCGCCGGATGGGTGCGCGAGTGGAAGAATTTCCAGATGGTCTTCGCGTGGAAGGGCGTTCCGCCGGAAAACTGCGAGGCGCTAAAGTTGAGCCGGGTGGAGATCATCGCATCGCTATGGCGCTCGCTATTGCAGCGCTAGGGGCACAAGGCGACACAGTGATCCGCCATGCCGATTGTGTTGCAGTTTCGTTCCCGGAATTTTTCGTTATTCTCGAACGGCTGCGTGGAAAGGGAACTGACGGTTAAGAGGATTTGCGGAGATAAAAGGTCCCGTAGCTCGTGGCGATGTGAATTTTTGGGCCGCCTGCTCCGACCTTCCCGCTGAGTCGTCCCGTCCCGTTATCATTCTGAAGCTTCAGAGAAGCGTCCTCGAAATCGCTCTGAACCTCGCCCGATTGCGAAATGGCGGAAATTTCGAAGCTGGAGTTCGAAGGAAGCGTTAGATCCACTTCTCCGGAGTCATCCGCGATATTAATATCTTCGCGCGGAGGCTGGGAAAAGCGCAGTTTGATGTTCCCTTTCGAGTCGGCGATATCAATACGCCCGCTGATGTTTTCCGCTTCGATGTCCTTCTCATGCGTAACCAGTTTCGCAGAGCCGCTCACGTCCGAAATTTCGATTTGCTCGGAATCCAGCTCTAACCGCCCGCGCACGCCCACGAGCGTCATATCCGCCTTTTGCGACCGGTAATGCGTAGTGCCGGCCACACTTCTGACGCGGATAGGCCCAAAGAAATCTCCGTCGAGCGCAGCGTTTCCTTTTACTTCGGATATCTCAATTTCATTGCCGTGCCCGGTGAGGCTGACGTTTCCACCCACGCCGGTGATGCGAGCGTCACCTTTCGTTATTTTCGCGCTCGCGTCCGAACTTACATTATGTATTTCGACGTCTCCGCTGTCAGTTCTGGCGGTTACCGGCCCCGCGATCTCGGAGATCTTGATGTCACCGTGTGAAGAATTTACCCAAAGCGAAATCTGTTTGGGAAGGGTAACTTCGAGGTCTATGCTCACAGTGCCTTCGGAATCTTCCTGATTGACGGGATGGACGACGTATCCGCCTCCCGTCTGTTCAATAACAACCTTCACTTTGTTCATTCGCTCCTGCGCCGCAGATTCCGTCGATCCCGAAGCGGACTTGTTTACCGTCACGCGCAAGTCATTTCCTTCTCCAGCATGCGCTGTGATATCTCCGCGGTCGGTGGTCAGTGTAACGTGCGCGTTCACGGGAAGAGTTTTCGGATTTAGCTCTTCGCTTTGCGAAAAATCCTTTGAGAAAGGGTCCAAGTTTAAATTCGGACTCAGGTTCGGATCTCTGGTGACGAGCCAGTGTTTGGCGCCGAGGCCGATGAAAACAAAAACTACCAGAACCATCAGCGCCGCTTCTCCTCCACTTAGCAGTGGAGGTTTGCCCTCGCCGGAACGTTGCGCTGAGAGATGATCGATAATCTTGGCAAGGCCCCAGACGATCAGCAGCACGGGCCAAAAACGATAAAAGTAATGCCAGATTTGAAATTCCTGATGGAATCGTTCGAAAAGGAAAAGCACTCCGAGGAAAATCAGAAGTAATCCGCTGAATATGGAGCTGCGCTGGCCTTGACCGTTGCTCACGCCGCCCTCACGAACTGATGTGCCCTTGTTTGGAGGCGAGCGATTGCAGCACAAGTATGAAGCCGATCACAATCAGCAGCGCAGGCCAGAGGTCTCCGAAGCTGTACCGGCTGTATTGGCCAATCAGGAAAAGGATGCCGACGGTGATGAGTATCACTGGTCCCATGAGACTGCGAATTCGGCAATTTGCGCATGCACAGTGAACCCGGTTTGAATCAGCCATCGAATATCTCCTACGACTTTTTCTGCGTGCGTTCCCAGACGAGCCATCCGCCCAGGATGATCAAGCCCACCGGCCAGGTTTTCGAAAACCACTCGCGGTCCAGCAGGCCAAAATTCTTCATCAACAATAAAGCGCCAATAGCGATCAGAATAATTGCGCCCATGGGCTTGCTGCCATCGACGGACGCAAAATCAACAGGCTCAGCCGCGCCCAGCCTGCGAGCTTTGGCGGTGCGATACGCTTCCACCGGCATATAGAAGTAGAAGCAGCCCAGAGCAATCCCGAAAAACGCATCATACCCGCCGGGCAAATCGCTGTTCAGCAGCGCGATCAGACCGCCGAAAATCAGGACGTGGATCAGAGCCTTGATATATTCGCCGTTGTAAACTGCGCCAAGCCCGGGAACAAATCCCAGCGTCGCGGCGAGTCCGGGATTGGTGTCCGACCGCGGTGGCACATCGGGCCGCGGCACCACCACCGCAGCCGCCAAACAGTTTTCACAGTAGAGCGCGCCGTTCACTTCCCGGGTACAGGCGGGGCACAGCGGCTTTCCGCAATTACGGCAAAATCCGGTAGCCTCCACTTCCGGGTGCGTGGCGCATTTCATCGCGTGCTCCTGGTGGAACTGTTGATCGTAATTTCGGCCATGCCGTCAGCCAAGCTCTCGGTTAACAGGAACGCAAATATCGGCCGGTTGCGGACCTGCGTGCGGTTCGGAATCGGCGAGGTTTGCGACTTCTGCTGCGGAATCGAATTGGGCGGCTGCGAATCATGTTCCTTTTCCGGGGTTGGGGCTGGGGTGCTTACAGGCAGGGTTTCCGGCTCCGGCTGAAGCTTTGACTGAATCTCATACACCACGCGGAGGTCGTTCACGAACTTAGCGCCTCGCGCATACGTCAGATGCGCTTGCCGGTTGGCTGAGCGAAACACATTGGTAGGGCTCAGGTCGGCTTTCTTTAGCTTTGCTGGCGTCAGCCCGGCAGTATAAGAAATGACGATCAGCAAGGCCGCCACCGTCGCCAATCCCATCGCGAATCGCGGTTGCCACAAAATCGGAACCCAATCGAACCAGCGCTTCCACCCTTCGTTCTGCGTGCGCGGTCCCAGCGTTGCGTCTAGAATTTTTGCAACGAGCTGCGGCGGCTCCTCGAGCATCTCCATCTTGTGCATCCGATTCACGAGGCCACTCACCAGCGCAACCGTTTGCGCGCAATTCGCGCACTCCGCCGAGTGCGCGGAGAAGGCCGCAGCCTCGGCCGGTGAAAGATTCCCGTCGAGATAGTCGCTCAGCCGTTCGTCCGTGAATGCGCAGCTCCAGTCCATAACCTTGCTCCCAATCACTGCCCACCAGCTAACTCGGGCGAACACCCATTTCCGTCAGGATGCGGGCCAACTCGATGCGCCCTCGGTTAATCCGCGATTTCACCGTGCCTGCGGGCACTTGCAGCACCACCTGAATCTCGTTGTACTCGAGACCTTGCAAATCGCGCAAGATTACAGACTCACGCAGTTCGGGTGAAAGCCGCGCTAAACCTCGTTGCAGTTGGACGCTCAATTCCGTGGCCTCTGCCAGTTTGTCGGGCGCCCGTGCGGATGAATGCTTCTCTTCCAATTGCGGCATCGCGTCGTCGATCGAGTCCGTCTGCCGATCGCGACGCGTGCGGCGGTAATTGTCCACCAGCAAATTGCGCGTGACGCTGGTGAGCCAAGTCGGGAAAGCTCCAAATGCAGGCTTGTAGCTCGATAGCGTCTTGTAGAGACGTAGAAAAACCTCCTGGCTCAAGTCCTCGGCTTCCGTCGAATTGCCGGTGAACCGGTAACAAAGGTTGAACACTCGCCGCGAATGCCGCCGCACGAGTTCCTCCCAGGCCGGCCCTTCGCCCCGGAGACATTGTTGTACCAGTTGGGCGTCGGCCTCCAATCTTCCTTAGCCTCGCATCATCCTGCATCCCTATCGGCCTCACACAATGAAACGCAATCCAGGCTCAAAAAGTTCCCCGCTGTGTGCGGTTCCGAACAGTCTTCCAAACCTCTTTAGGATCACTCAATTTAGCATTGTTCGGCATCTTATCCGCGTTGGGATTGTGAAAACAAGCCGCTATTCCCTGGCGCAGGAATAGCGCGGGGACGTCCAATGCATTGCGGCTGGGGTGCCAGAGTGGGGAGAAAAGCCTATTTCGAGGGCTGCTGTTTTGGATTGCTGGTCGGCCTAATCTTGTTGTAATCCGGCATGTGAACGCAGAGCCCGCCCTTTCGGGTCATCTTCTCGTAGCCCGCAACGAGCTGGTCCTTGTAGTGGTCGATAGCAAAATCGAACGGATCGGCTGGGTCGGAATCAATCAACTCCAAGTCTGTGTCGCTCATCGTAAGCTTGCCGAAGCGTACCGAACCACCCTTGAATGCGAGATAATTGCGCCCGCCACAACTGCTGGTCACGGCTGTCTGCGTTCCCGTTTGCTCGGGAGACTTAAATGCCAAGACGATCGCCTGATTTTCGACATCAACGCTCGCCAAATGGCCACTCAGTTCAGGAGGCGGAAGAATCTTACCGGGATCCAGGATGAGATCATCTTTATCAACCGTGACACCTTCAACTTTCTTTGTGTTGAGGATGTCGGCGGTATCAACTCCGAGAAGGTCCATCAAGCCTTTAACCGGTAGCTTCAGCGCTTTCACCTTTGTAGTGTGAACGCGGATCATTCCTTCGGGCGTGACTGTTAACGTCCCGGACGTTTCAAACGGAACCCCGCCTTTGCTCACCAGGAGTCCTTTCACCACTAGCTCTTTACCCTTGGTTGTCACGTTAAGTTTCTTCAGTGGCGCGTTGGCTTTTGCAAAGACGTACTCGTTCAAATCGTTAGTCAGCGCGGTCATGCTCACCGTAATATCCGCGGAGTCAACGTCCAGCCCGAAGGATTCCTTGTCATCGAACACGGGAATTTGTCCTTGTTTGGGCGTGAGCTTTCCGTCTAGCGCGGAAATATGCACGATGATTGTATCCGTCAGATGGAAGTCCACATTTTTCATGCCAACCCTCACCGCAGCGTTCGCCGCGGGGGCGTCGGAAGCTTGGCCGGCGCCTGCGCTTTGAAGCGGATAAAGAGCAATGAAGGTCGCCATGCACAAAAAGCTCAGCACACAAAAAAGCGTGATTCGTCTCACTGGATTCACCTTTCAAATATTGTTATCGGCATTTAGCAAGACAACTGTAACGAGCGCAGCATGTATGGATCAGCGCAATATAGAATTCCCGGATGCAAGCGCAGGGCTTAAGCCTCGCATTAAGCGGAGTTCGGGCTCCATAAGGGGAAATAAGGATATTCAAAAAAAACAAACCTTAGGTTTTCGACGTGTATCCGGGGCATTGCATCACCGGAAGCGCCGGGTATTTCGGGAATCTTGGGTCGCACGACGACAGTTCGCAGAGATAGAACGTCGAGCCGCGGTCGGACTCAATCCGGCGCGCGCGCCGGCAGCTCTCGCATAAACCGGCTTGTCCGGAGACGCGCAATGGCGGCGGAAGGGCGCTGTCTTTCTTCGCTCTCATCTCATTTGCCCGCCATTCCCCTCGACTAACATTCTCCTCCTTTGACATTCCCCTCTAATACACGACCTACCGTCATCAGTGCATTGTGACTTAGATTGGCTCTTTGCTAGCGTTTAGTCGTCAGCCATAGCGAGCCTCAGCCAGCGCGGAGGATATGCTGTGATATTTCGATCACCAAGAAATCTAAGTTTGTGCAGCGTGCTTCTTTTGGTCGGTTTGGCCGGTTGCAATTCAGCTCCAACACAGGACCAACGACAGCGCGATGAAAAGACCCGCGAAGAAGCCGCCAAAGCAACCGAGCGGATTAAACCGGAGCTAAAGGAAGCAGGGAAGGAGTTAGGTCAAGCCGCTCGCCAAGCCGCCGAAGACGCCCGGGCGGCCGCCCAAGGAGTAAAAGAAGGTTGGAACCACGACCACTCGCACCCGGTCAATTTGAATTCAGCGCCGGAAAGCGAACTGACCAGTCTCCCCGGAATTTCAAGCGCCGAAGCCAGGAAAATTATTCACGGACGCCCGTACCACAGCAAAGGTGAACTGGTGACCAGAGGAATCCTCTCCAGCGAGGATTACAACAACATCCGCGATTACATCTCTACTGAATAGAAAATAAGCGCTCTGCTTGACACCCTCGGAAGCTTACTGCTACGGTGCGAAATCAATGTTTCAAAAGTCACGAAAGTTCTTTTTGCTCCTGCTCGCCTTTCTGGCACTCGGCTATTTATTTTACAAGTTCCGCAATTCAATCACGCTGGAAGGATTTCACTGGGGGATGGTAGGGCAGTCCCTTCGCGACGCGCGTCTTTCGTTGCTTGTCCTGGGAGTGCTTGCGGTGTACGTCTGCTTCGCAATACGCGCCATTCGATGGATGCGGTTTTCGCGGACCCTTGGACATACAAATTTTTGGCACGTTTATAGCGCTACTCTGATGGGATTCACCTGCACTTTTCTGCTTGGCCGAGCGGGCGAGCCGATTCGTCCCGTATTGATCGCGAAGAAAGACTCGATTCCAATTCCCCATATGTTCGGTGTGTATGTCCTGGAGCGCGTGTTCGACATGGCTGCTGCGGCGGTGATCGCGGGTCTTGCGTTGCTGGCATTCGAGCGCAAAGGAGTTGGAGCCAACGAGCAAAGCGATAAAATTGTAGCTCTTGCACGCACCGGAGGAATATTGCTCCTGGTGCTGCTGGCGGCTGCGATTTCGTTTCTGCTCTATTTCCGGTTTCATGGCGCGGAATGGCTGGGAAGAAGGCTAAAGAAGTCGAGTTGGCAGCACGGCTGGCGCGGGAAAATCGTCACATTGCTGGAAGGTTTCAGCGAAGGATTGCAGGGCATCCGCACCTGGAGCGATCTGCTGGTGCTCCTTGCGTATAGCAGCGTGCACTGGTTTCTGGTGTTAGTCGCATACGTTTGGATCGCGCACGCGTTCAGCGGAGAACCAGCGCTAGCGGCGATGACGCTTTCAGGCGCGCTGGTGGTTCTGGCGTTCACCCTGATTGGTTCGGCCGCTCAGCTTCCCGGAGTCGGGGGTGGCGCCCAACTCGCCACATTCCTTGTTTTGACACTGATCTTTGGAGTAGAAAAGGAGCCGGCAGCCACGGCTTCGATCATTCTCTGGCTGGTGACGTTTGCAAGTTGCTGCCTCGCGGGTTTGCCGTTGCTCTTTAGCGAGGGATGGTCGATGGGCGAACTCCGCCGGATGGCGAGCGCTGAAGAACAAGCAGCCGAAGCGGTTGAATCTGAGGAGTGGTCTAAAAGAGTGAATAGCTCGGAAGAGAGGCCGCGGTGAAGTGCCCGTTTTGTTCGCATCTGGATGACAAGGTAGTGGATTCGCGCGAGGCCAAGACGGGGGATCTGATTCGCCGTCGCCGCGAATGCCTGCAATGTAACCGCCGCTTCACCACCTACGAGCGCATTGATGAAATTCCCTACATGGTCATCAAGAAAGATGGCCGCCGCGAAAAGTTTGACCGTCAAAAACTTCTGCAGGGTCTGCTGAAGGCGTGTGAAAAACGGCCCGTGCCTGTGGGAAAACTGGAAACCATCGTAGATGAAGCCGAACAATTCGTTAGCGAAGCGCCCGAGCGCGAGCGTACCACCACGGAAATCGGCAAGCTGATCATGGACAGGTTGAAGAAGCTGGATAAGGTCGCGTACGTGCGGTTCGCGTCCGTTTATCTGGATTTCAAGGACGTGAAGGAATTCATGGACGAACTGAAAGTTCTTTTGAAGGACCGCGCGAAAAAGTAAGTTTACCTAGTGTGCGCCTGCCACACTCCCGCTGCAAACTTTTTAATCGTCCGAAAGCCCAGGTGCTCGTACATCTGGACCGCGGGAGTATTCGCGCTGGTAACCGTGAGCGAAAGCGATTCGTACTTCCGGCGCTGGAGCGCCTTGATCGAGCTTTCCATCATGAGGCGTCCGATTCCGTGACCCTGGTAGCCGGGCATCACGCAAATTTGCGTCGTATGTCCGACACCCTCCGCCACGGTGGAAGTCAGGACCATGCCTACCGGCCGGTCACCCGTCGCCGGCCGCACGAGGAATGAAGCTTCCGGCAGAAACTGGCCACAACCCGGCAACAATACAATGTTGCGCAGGAACTTCATCCCTCCGGGTTCGCTTCGATACTGGTCGTTGATTTCTCCATCCACGTGGTCGGCATAGGCAAGCTGAATGAGCCTGGCGGCGGATTCGAAAGCCTTGTCGGTCCAGGGCTCCAGTCGCAGGCCGCTGGAAAGGGGTTTGTTGATCAACTGGGCTTCCGCTAGCGGCAATAACATAAACAAGCGCGTGTGCAGGCTGAAATATTGAGAAAGAAATGCCGGGTCCAGTTCCGCGCCGAAGGGCATCAATTGCGCCTCCACCCTTTGCAATCGCGGAGTGGCGCGAAGAGCACCAACCATCTCGGTTAAAAGTAATTCGGTAATTGGCGCTTGGGATTCCCGTGAGGAAACGAACAATCCGCCAATCAATCCTTTGTGATCCTCGAGAACGTAAAATCCATAGCCCGCGGGCTTGTCGTTCTCGAGCGCAACGTAGCCACCCAGAGAGTGCGAGTCTATGAACTTCCGAATCAGATCCACGGACGGGCGGTAATCCCAATGCAGTTCGTCCCGCCAATGGCGGGTCTCCTCTTGGAACAGCGGTTCCAGTCTGCGTGACGGTATTTGGCGAAGATCTAGAATCTGCATGAGGGCCGGCACAAAGTCCGTAAACATTATAGCTTCGCGTGACGCGAGAACCCAACTGTCCGTGCTTGGCAACTGAATTTCTTTCCACCCCGTAGCGGGCCACATCGAACGGTACCTGAGCCTACTTGCTCGATGTGTAACCTCTTGAGAAATGAGCTTGCTGCGAACTGTGCTAACATTCGTCTTGCCGGGTCGCAGAACTCTTAACGCCCGCTCCCAACGGATGGCCGTCTTCTCAGAGCTCCGCTATCCCACAACGCGCCTAGCCAAGGTTCTCTCCAGCCTTCTGGCAATAATCCTTTTTGCATTCGTTTCGATCGCCTTGATTTCGGGGTTTCTCCTCTACCAAATATTACGGACTGCGCATCCAACCGCGACGGTTGATTTGACCGTAATGATGGGCCACCCGACGACTATGTCTTTTCCACTTGCTGACGGAACCACGCGCGATGGCTGGTTTTTCCCGGGACGGCGTGGAGCGCCTACGGTGGTGTTATGTCACGGCTATCTTTCTCAGCGTGGCGACGTCATGACGCTTGTGACCGCGCTACAAGATAGCCAGTTCAATGTCTTCCTCTTCGATTTTTCCGGTCACGGCACCAGCCCAGGGATTACCACGCTGGGATACCGCGAGAGGCAGGAACTTAAATCTGCAGTTCAAACTTTGTCGGCGCGCGACGACGTTGACCCCCAACATTTTGGACTGTGGGGCGTCGATCTCGGGGGATACGTTGCTCTGGAAGAAGCGTCCAGCGATCCTCGAATCTCGGCTCTAATTGTGGACGACGCATATTCGGATCCTCGCGAAATGGTTCAAATCGCGGTGAATCAGTCGGGGCTCGCGGTTTTACCTTACGTTGGCCGCTTCTGTGACTGGGGGTTCCGCTTATTGAATTATCAATTCCGAAACGAAGCGCCCGTCACCAGCCGCTTGGCCTACACAAAAGGAATTCCGAAACTCTTCTTCCAATCGGATAGTCGCCCGGTGCTGGCGAACCAGGTTTTGCAGCTATTTATTCTTTCGCCTGAACCGAAGCAACTGATCCGCACGCGAACGGGATATTCTGAAATGACGGACGAAGACCGCAAGAACTACGAAAACATCGTTGTGAGCTTTTTTTTGACGAATATCTCGCCTACGTCTAACCGCTAGCGAGGAAGCGGCCCAACGGGTACGTACAAAATTCCTTTTTCCGCTTCGTTCAGCTCGCCTTGAAACCTTCCCGCGTTTGCGATTTCCTCCAGGCCCTCGCGCGTGGTCAAGACAAGGGCAGCATCGGGATCTTCGGGCGACCACTCCGGTAGCTCACGCTGAAAGTAGAAAGCCAGTCCGTAGTTCCACGAGCGATTCAAATGGAAAGTAAATATGCGATCCGGCCGCAGATCGTGGCGCAGAAAAACGCCATAGGGTCTGGCTGATAGATATGGATCCAGGGCCGGAAGCACCCGGAGACTTGCCAATACCGTGGCAGCAACGAGCAGGGAGCAAGTTGCCGCAACGGCTCCGAGATTTTGCCGGCTGCCTGCTCTTAGAATTAAGAGCAAGACGAAGACGCTCACCAGCAACGCGGTTTCAGCGAGGTGCAGCCAGCCGGCAAGTTCCGGATCCCAGATGGAAAGACCGCGTGCCTTGGCCAAAACAAAAATCGCGAGCACCAACCAGAAAAGATCGACACCCGCAGCGACGAGAAGCGAAGCCGAGCGGCTCCTCTGAAATGTGCGAATCATTGCAACGGATAATATGAGCGCGAGAGCCGGGATCGCCGGGAGAATATAGCCCGGCAATTTCGATTGCGAGGCGCTGAAAAATAGAATTGGGAAAATTGCCCAGCAGGCGAAGAAAAACCCCGGCGAACGCAACCAGGTTTTTTCACGCCATAGACGCAAGCCTTCCTGCGCAGCCGGAATCAACAGCACGGTCCACGGCAGCAGTGCCAGGAAAGTGATCCATCCGAAAAACCAGAAGGGCTGTTTATGCTGGAACACAGGGGTGAGGTAGCGCTGAAAATTGTGCTGAAAAATAAAAACGCGTATGAAATCCGGATTTCGCACAGCGCAGAGGATGTACCAGGGGAGAGCCACGATGCAGAATGCGCCGATGGCGGCGGGATGCGCCAGCCGAAAAGCGGTCCGCCACTGAGAGGTAGCAAACGCCCAAAGTGCCAATGCTCCTCCGGCGAGTAACACGCCCGCCGGGCCTTTCGCCAGGACCGCCAGCCCCAGGAACGCGCCGAAGAGCGCCAGCGTGAGCATCTCACGAGGCGGAGCGCCCGAAGTTGCGCTTTCCGCGGCACGCAATGCTTGACGACCGCGCAGCACGTTAGCGGCACAAGCCATCGCGAGAGTGACAAATGCGCTGAAAAGCATATCTGGCGTCGCCGCCCGGGAAAAACCGATGGCCGCCACACTCGTGGAGAAAATCAGCGGCGCCAGGAACACAGGCCGTTGAAGGAAGCTTTTTTCGCCGTCATAGTGCTTCCAGCCGAGCCAGCCGACAGCGAGAGCGGCAGCAAACGCCGCCAATGCGGAAGGCAAGCGAGCAGCCCACTCCGGCTGCAGGTTCAAGCGAATTCCGATTGCGGTTGCCCAATAATAGAGGGCCGGTTTCTCGAACCAAGGCTGTCCGTAAAGCCGCGGCGTAACCCAATCGCCGGACTCGGCCATGGCTCTCGCGATCCAGGTATACCGCGGTTCGTCCGGGCCAACCAATCCGAACGCGCCGAGGCCGGTAAAGAGACAAATGAACGCGATCAAGGTTGACAGCGCCGCGTCCAAAAGATTGTCTCGGCGCAATTGTGAAAGTGCATTCAAGCGGGTTGAGTCTAACATTGCCCCGCGAATCTTGATGCCGCGATTGCGCGACTACTACTGGCATCTGCTTCGCCGCCTCTAGCATAATGGCCCACATGCGTGAATGGCTCGAATATGCCGCGACGTGGGTTGGAGTGAAGTCACTCGGGGTGTTGCCGCGGCCCGCGGCGCGATTCGCCGGCGCGAGTTTTGCGGCCGCGGCTTATGCCGTGCGCGCGCCGCTCCGTCGCGCGGCCATGTTTAATTTGGGTCTGGCGTTTCCCGACTGGAGCGAGACCAAGCGCAAGCGCGTAATTCGCCGAATGATTCAGCAAATCGGCTGGATGGCCGCGGAATTTTCACAATTTCCAAGATACACGCGCGACAACATCGAGAAAATTGTGGTGCTCGATGGCTTCGAAAATTTCGATGCGGCGCGGCGGCGCGGAAAGGGCGTGCTCTTTCTCACCGGGCACATGAGCGCGTGGGAACTGGCGCCGTTTGCGCAAGCTCTGTACGGCCACCCGCTTCATTTCCTCGTCCGCCCCATCGCGAACCGCCGGGTGGACGCACTCATTAACCACTACCGCTGTCTCTCCGGCAACCGGCCCATCGAAAAAAATAAGTCGGCTCGCTCCATTCTGAGGATTCTGGCGGACGGCGGCACGGTTGGTATCCTCTCCGATCACAACACCGTGCTGGAGGAGAGCGTGTTCGTTGATTTCTTCGGCATTCCGGCTTCCACCACTTCCGGCCTCGCGCGTATCGCTTTGCGCACGGACGCGGCGGTAGTCCCGGGATTCCTCTCCTGGGACAGTGCGCGCCGAAAATATCGTCTGCGCTTTGAACCTGCAATAGAGCTTGCGCGAACGGGAGATGAAGAAGGGGATGTTCGCGAGAACACCGCGCGTTTCACCCAAACTATTGAAGATTATGTGCGCGCATATCCTGATCAGTGGCTCTGGGTCCACAAGAGATGGAAGACTCGCCCGCCGGGCGAAAAGGAAATTTATCCGGCCTAAACCGTTTTCCATTGGTGTCTTTGATCCTTGCCAAAAGAGGTGACCATGAGTTGCACGGCTGGTGAACTCGCAAAATTCCTGGGGACGACTATCGTGGGAGACGGACAGCTAGCGCTTTCTGGCGTGGCCATGCCGGAAAACGCGCGGGCGGAAGATTTAATTTACGTGGATTCTCCGCGACATCAGAAGCGCGCCGAGGATTCTGCGGCCAGGTGCGTGCTGGCGCCGGCGGGATTGCAGTTGAAAGGGAAGACCACGTTGTTTGCGGAGAACCCGAAGTTCGCTTTCGCCAAGGCTTCCGCACGCCTGCTGCCGGAGTTTGCGCCTCCTCCGGGAATCCACCCCACCGCGATTGTGGCTTCGAGCGCGCGCCTTGGGCTGAATGTTTTCGTCGGCCCATACGTAGTGATCGAAGATGAAGTTGAAATCGGCGCAGGCAGCATCGTAGAAGCTTTTTGTTTTCTCGGACGCGGCAGCGCAATCGGCGAAAAATGCCGGCTTCATCCGCGCGTCACGCTTTACGCGAAAGCGCGACTAGGTGAGGATGTCGAAATTCATTCCGGCGTTGTGATCGGAAGCGACGGATTCGGATACGTTTTCGGGGAAGGCCGCCATTGGAAGTTTCCTCAGATCGGTACCGTCGAAATTGGCGACAATGTTGAGATCGGCTGCAACACGACAATCGATCGCGGCTCGCTCGGTGCCACGCGCATTGCGGCGGACGTGAAGATCGATAACCTGGTTCAGGTGGGTCACAATGTATCCGTTGGCGAGCACTCGATCCTGGTATCGCAGGCTGGGATTTCGGGAAGCAGCTCTCTAGGAGTAGGCGTAATTCTCGGAGGGCAGGTGGGTCTTGGGGATCACTGCAATCTTGAGGATGGAGTAATCGTCGGCGGTCAGGGCGGGGTGCTCTCGGGCAAGACGATTCGGCGAGGCCAAACCGTGTGGGGAACTCCCGCGCGTCCGCTCGAACAATTCAAGAAACAATATGCCGTGTTGGCGCGCTTACCCAAGTTGATCGAGCGCGTAGAAAACCTCGAAAAGAGAAAGCCCTAGGCTCCTTCGAGATCCCTGACAGCATTGGATTCTTGAATAGCGCCACGAAAATGCCCTGCAAGGTGGAACTCTCCCGCAGGATCTTTCGTTTTCCGTTCGCCATGCCCGTAAGTCATTATGTCGAGCTCCCAGGGCGAAAGGCCGCTAAAGTTTTTGCCGCCCGTCGGCAGGACGCTCCCGTTGGTACTGCAAGAACTGTTATTGCACCCATTTGGGCCGTTGGCTCATCCCATGTAACAGGAGGCACGTTTTCAGTTGACCCAGGAGGCAAAGCCAAAGATAATCTTACTGTTACGGTACGAGGTTCTGACGGGGCCCAGGTTTGAGGGGGCACGTTTTAATCGGGGCGCCGACCTATTCGTCAGGCGGATTCTCAGATCAGGGCTGGGTGGTCTCATAGTGAGTTGGCGGGACGCCGCGGAACCTCAGGCGAAACAGCATTAGATGTACTTGAATACCGGTGCTCGCCGTGGCCAGGGCCCGCGCCGTCCATTGGTCACCAGTCCGTAACAAACACGGCGAGGGTTGCTCGATAGGTAACCTGAGAACTGCCCGGCGTATTTTTACCGGTTGATGATGGTATATGACTGAAGGATTGATGACACCAGAAGCCAGACTGCGAACGGACTTCTCCTTTGGGGGCGGCCAAGCTACGGCTGCCGTCCGCAGCCGCGATTTTGAATGCCAAGTCGAGGACGCAGTATCCCGCAGCGCAAACTGGCTCCTCTCTGCGCAGTCCCAGGACGGGTATTGGTGGGGCGAGCTGGAAGCGGACACAACGCTCGAGTCCGATTACATTGTTTACCTCCACGTACTCGGGCAATTGAAATCCGAAAAGGTAGCGAAGCTCGCAAATTATATTCGCAAAAAACAGCTTGCCGATGGCGGATGGAGTATTTTTGAAGGCGGTCCCTCCGAGCTGAATGCTTCGGTAAAGGCATATGTCGCCCTGCGTTTGGCGGGTGACGCAGCTACGGCGCCGCACATCGTTGGCGCGAAAGAGAAAATTATCGAGCTTGGCGGGCTTGAGGCCACGAATTCCTACGTTCGATTCTATCTCGCCATGGTTGGCGCCATCGATTGGAATATCGTTCCGTCGATTCCGCCCGAGCTGATGCTTCTGCCGGAATGGGTTCCTATCAATATCTACGAAATGTCTTCGTGGACTCGCGGGATCGTCATTCCTCTTTCGATAATCTACGGGAATAAGCCTGACTGGCATTTGCCGGAAGGCGTCACCGTCAACGAACTCTTCAAGACCAAGGGTGAAAAGCCGCATTCCTTCGATTGGGACAAGCGCATTATTTCCTGGCGCAACGTCTTTCTTGCCCTCGACCGCGCCGTGAAGGTTTACGAGCGTTCGCGATGGAAACCGTTCCGCAAATTCGCGCTCTCGCTCGCGCGCAAATGGATGCTCGAGCGCCTGGAGCGCACCGAAGGCCTGGCCACCATTTATCCCGCGATGATGAATTCGATTTATGCGCTGCTGGCCGAAGGCAAAGACCAGGACGACCCTCTGGTTACGCGCGAGATTAAATTCCTTGCGCGTTACGAAATCGAAGAGGACGACACCATTCGCGTGCAGCCTTGCATTTCGCCCGTGTGGGACACGGCTATCGCCATGGTATCGCTAGAAGAAGCCGGCGTCGATCCGGCGCATCCAGCTCTCATCGCTGCGGAGCGCTGGGTTGTATCCAACCAGATCCTCGGACCAGGCGATTGGCAGGTTAAGAATCAAAACGCGGAGCCCGGCGGATGGGCGTTTGAATTCCGCAACGATTTTTATCCCGATGTGGACGACACCGCTTTCGTTCTAATGGCGCTCGGCCGCGTCGATGATCCCGATTCAGATCGCTTGCGCAATTCGATGCGCCGCGGGCTGGCCTGGCTTGTTAGCATGCAGAACGCCGACGGCGGCTGGGGCGCGTTCGATCACGAAAACGATTTGCAATTTCTAAATCACATCCCTTTCGCCGACCACAACGCGATGCTCGATCCCTCCACCGCGGACGTAACCGCGCGCACCGTGGAGTGCCTCGGGCAGATGGGTTGGTCTGCGAATCACCCGGTCATTCAGCGCGCTCGCGCTTTCATACGCCACGAGCAGACGCCTGACGGTTCTTGGTTCGGGCGCTGGGGCGTCAACTATGTTTACGGAACTAGTGGCGTGCTGCGCGCACTCGAGACCATCGGCCTTTCAAAACAGCCTGATTGTCAGCGCGCCGCGGATTGGTTGCGCTCTGTGCAGAATGCCGATGGCGGCTTCGGCGAGTCTGTCCTTTCCTACTACGATCCTGCGCTGAAAGGCAAAGGGAAGAGCACTGCATCGCAAACGGCCTGGGGCTTGATCGGGTTGCTCGCAACCAGCGGTCCCGACGATCCTTCTGTCGAACGCGCTGTGGCGTGGCTTCTGGAGCAGCAGAATCCTGATGGAACCTGGGACGAGGCGGAATTTACGGGCACAGGATTCCCTTGCGTCTTTTATCTTAAGTATCACCTGTATCGAAACTCCTTCCCGCTTTACGCCTTGGCGCGTTACGACAACATGCGCAAGGGCCGGCGAAATTTTGGCGGTATGCAGATTTCCGCGGCGGAGTTGCAGCATCTAATCGGACGAAACCGGGGGTAAGGGATGAGAGTACCTTTAAGTTTGACCACCAGCATGGCCGGGTATCTGACCGGCAAGAAGATTAGCGGCGCTGAGAAATTTCCGCTGGTGATGATGCTCGAACCGCTGCACGCCTGTAATCTTACCTGCACCGGCTGCGGCCGCATTCGCGAATATAAATCCACGATCAATGAGATGTTGACGGTGGAGGAATGCCTGAAGGCCGTGGATGATTGCGGCGCGCCCATCGTTTCGCTCTGCGGCGGCGAGCCCATGATTTATCCCGAGCTCGATCGCTTGTGCAAAGAAATTCTCGATCGCAAAAAACACATTTACCTGTGCACCAACGGAATGTTCATTCGCAAGCGATTGAAAGAATTCAAGCCGACCTCGCGGCTCTTTTTCAACGTGCATTTGGACGGACTTGAGAAGACGCACGACATCTGCGTCGAACGCGATGGCGTGTTCCGCGAAGCGATCGAAGGCATCAAGGCGGCTAAGGCTGCAGGTTTCCTGGTCACTTCCAACACCACCGTCTATAAGGAAACCGATATCGAAGAGATTGCGGATCTTTTTGCTTATCTGCAGACGCTGGGCGTCGACGGCCACATGATTTCTCCGGCGTATTCCTACGCCGCGGTGATGACCAAGGAAATCTTCATGTCGCGCGATGAAATTCGCGACAAATTCCGGCAGGCCAGCAAACTGCTCGAACGCTACAACATCGTGACCTCGCCGATTTACATGGAATACCTTCGCGGCGAGCGTGAGCTCATGTGCACCGCCTGGGGCAATCCGACTTACAACCCGCGCGGATGGAAGGGCCCCTGCTATCTGATGACCGACGCGCATCACGCCACGTTCAAGGAATTCATCGATAACACTCCATGGGAAAAGTATGGCCACGGTCGCGATCCTCGTTGCGAAGATTGCATGGTTCACGCCGGTTACGAAGCCTCCGCTGTTCTCGGCGGAAATAAGAAACTGGGCGACACCTGGAAAATGCTCACTTGGACGCTTTCGGGAAAAATGGGCGGACTGATCGGCGAACCGAGCGAGAGAGAACTTCAGGCCAAGCGGAACGGTCATGCCAACGGCAACGGACATTCCAACGGCCACGAAAATGGTAATGGGTCCGCGAAGCGCGCGATTCCCGTGGCGCCATCAAACCAGTCCCAGGATGAGGTTTTCCGCATTCTATGACCACGCTCGTTACCGGTGCCGCTGGCTTCGTGGGAAGCCATGTCACCCGGCAACTTGTCAGCGCAGGCCAATCGGTTCGCGTCCTGGTTCGTCCAGGTAGCAACTTAGAGGCGCTCGCCGGGCTACACGTGGAGTGCTTCGAAGGCGATCTGCGGGATGCCAACTCGCTGGAACGCGCTATGCACGGCGTGCGGCGGGTTTTTCATTTGGCGGCAGACTACCGGTTGTGGGCGCCTCGGCCCGAAGAGATTTACGAGAATAATGTTGAAGGAACCCGCCAGCTGCTTGCTGCAGCGAAGCGCGCGGGCGTCGAGCGGATCGTCTATACCAGCACCGTCGCAACGATCGCAGTCCCGCGGCACGGCGCACTTCCGAATGAAGACACGCAAGCAACGTTCGACGAAATGATTGGGCACTACAAACGCTCGAAATTCTTGGCGGAACAGGTTGCGGTCGAAGCCGCCGCTGACGGAGTGCCGGTCGTCATCGTAAATCCAACAGCTCCTGTGGGGCCGTGGGACTGGAAGCCGACACCGACGGGTCGCATCATCCTCGATTTCTTGAAAGGCAAGATGCCTGCCTATGTTGACACTGGGCTGAATGTTGCCGCGGTAGAAGACATTGCAACCGGGCATTTGCTGGCGGCCGAAAAAGGCCGCATTGGCGAGCGCTATATTTTGGGCGCACGGAACATGACTTTGAAGCAGATTCTCGATGCGCTCTCTGCCATTACGGGGCGTCCGGCGCCGCGTGTTCGGTTGCCTCATGCCGTTGCGCTCGCCGCGGGATATGCCGATCAGTTGTTCTCGCGTCTGGCGGGCCGCGAACCCCAAATTCCCGTTGAAGGTGTGAAAATGTCGCGCCATCGCATGTTCGTCGAAAGTGACAAGGGCGCGCGCGAACTCGGCTACCAGCATACCTCGGTGGAAGCCGCGCTCGAACGCGCCGTGCGTTGGTATGAACTGCACGGATATCTGGCCACGGGCGCAGGAAATAAATCCGTCGCGCATGAAGCCGCGGCGTAAGGATCGCAGTGAGAATTCTGGTCACCTTCGCATTGGAAAATGAATTCGCTCCCTGGCGCGCCCTGCGCGATTTCAGATCGGCGAAGTTGGGCGATTCTGAAATTCACCTCGCGGAATTCAGTTCCGCACAAACGGCGGTAGTCCTCACCAGTGTGGGTGCCCGGCGGGCTGCGTTGGCCACCTCGGAAATAATGCGTGGCGAATACGACGCTTTTGATTGTTGTATCTCCTGCGGTCTGGCCGGTGGGTTGCGTAGCGAGTATCATGTAGGGGAAGTGTTGGCTGCTCGGAGCGTTTTTTCGGAAGCTCCCCGGACGGACGGAAGCAGCCGGCAGCTACAATCCAGTGCGGCGCTTGTTTCGTTCGCTGCGGAATGCGGCGCGGCCGTCGTGGACCGGTTTTATAGCGCGGATCACGTCGTTTCGAGCGCGGACGAAAAACAGCGCTTGGGCGAATCTGCTGATGCGGTGGAAATGGAAAGTTTTGAGATTCTGCGTGAAGCGCAAGCCGCCGGCGTCCCCGCTGTTGCCGTTCGCGCAATCAGTGACACGGTGGGTGAAGATTTGCCTCTCGATATGAATCAGGTATTCACGGACCAGGGACAAGTGAGCATTCCGCGCGTGCTGGGCCAGGTCGCGCTCAAGCCGCAATCCTTGCCGGGGTTGATCCGGCTTGGTAGGAACAGCCGCATCGCGTCGCAATCGCTTGCGTGTTTTCTGGATTCTTACGTTATCGCGTTGGCAGGTCGCGTAGCGCAACTTGAAACGAAATCAAGCGTTGTGGCAGTCTAAAAGCACCATGGGTCAAACCATTAGTCCAATTGAATCGACCGGGTCTTCTCGCCAGAGGGATTCGCACCTGGCCGTCGGCCATATGCGCGCCGGCGTCTACCGTGGCCAAGGCCGCGTGACGGTGGAATCGGTGCCGATCCCGGAAATTGGCGAAGGCGAAATTCTCTTCCGAGTGGCTGCCTGTGGCATCTGCGGTACCGACATCAAAAAGATTCACCATGGTTTTATCGCGCCTCCACAAATTCTAGGGCACGAGCTTGCCGGTACCGTCGTGAAGGCCGGCCGCGGCGTCACTAAGTTTAAACCGGGCGACCGCGTAGTCAGCTTCCACCATATTCCGTGCGGCGATTGCTTTTACTGCGAGCGAAAACTTTTTTCGCAGTGCGCCGGATACAAGAAAGTCGGCCTCACGGCCGGGTTCGACCCCAATGGCGGAGGGTTTGCGGAATACGTTCGCGCCATGCCGTGGATTGTTGAACGCGGAATGATCGCGCTGCCTGCGGACGTCAGTTTTGAAGAAGCCACCTTTGCGGAGCCTGTGAACACCTGTTTGAAAGCTGTGCGCAAAGCTCGCGTTTCGAAAAATGAGACGGTGCTGGTAATAGGTCAAGGTCCCATCGGAATGCTGCTCATGCTGCTCGCCAAGTACGAAGGCGGCGAAGTCTTCACCAGCGATCCTATGCCGGGACGCCGGGCCGCAAGCCTGCGATTTGGCGCCGAAGGATCCTTCGATCCCGCCAGCAAGAATCTACTGGAAGAAATTCGCAGCCGTACGGACGGGCGCGGCGCCGATGTGGTTATGGTGGCTGTGCCTAGTCCATCATTAGTCCCTGAAGCTTTAACCCTGGCGCGCCCCGGAGGGCGCATACTGTTGTTTGCGCACAACGACCCGGTGATGCAGCTCGGGTTTCCGGCTGCGGCAGTGGGTGTGGAAGAAAAAGAAATTCTCGGAAGTTATAGCGCTTCGGTGGACGATCAGGACGAATCGGCGGCCCTTGTTTTCGAACGCAAGCTACCGGTACGGGAATTGATTTCGCATCGCTTTCCGCTGGACCAAATCGGGGAAGCGTTGGAATTGGCCGCTCGGCCCGCAGACGATACTTTGAAAGTGGTGATACGTCACGAATGAGAGTAGAACGCGAACGCAATGGACACATGACGGCGGCCGTGTTGTACGGTGCTGAAGATTTGAAAATCGAGAGCGTCGACATTCCCGCCCTGTCCGACGACGAAGTACTCGTGCGCGTGGAAGTGGCGCTGACCTGCGGCACAGATTTCAAAGTCTGGAAGCAGGGATTTCATCAGCGCATGATCAAGCCCCCTGCGCTGTTCGGTCACGAGCTGGCGGGCGTGGTTGAATTGAAGGGAAGCGCGGTGAATGGCGGCATTCGGGAAGGCATGCGGGTGGTGCCTGCGAATTCCGCGCCCTGCAACGTTTGCCTCTACTGCCGCAAGGGACAGCCGAATCTTTGCGAGGACCTGCTGTTCAATAATGGCGCCTACGCGGAATACATTCGCATCCCGGGGAGAATCGTGCGGCAGAACTTGCTGCAGATTCCGGATAATGTTTCGTTCGTCGATGCCGCCATGGCCGAACCGCTTGCGTGTGTGCTGCGCGGCATCCATGAAATGGGGGTCAATCCCGGCGATACCGCGGTCGTGATCGGATGCGGACCAATCGGCTTGAAATTTATACGAATTCTTTCCGGCCGCCACGTGCGCGTGATCGCTATCGGAAAGCGCAAAAGCCAGATGCGTGCGGCCGAACGGC
Source organism: Acidobacteriota bacterium (assembly GCA_003167215.1). Taxonomy (GTDB): domain Bacteria; phylum Acidobacteriota; class Terriglobia; order Acidiferrales; family UBA7541; genus Palsa-295. The sequence goes on from PMTV01000029.1 coordinate 40,006, forward strand.
TCGGAGCAATCGCAACATTTGACGCTGCGGAAATTGAGAATCCGGTGGCCCTGGTGCGCCAGATCACGGAGGAAGGCCGCGGAGCCGATGCCGTGATCGAAGCGGTAGGCACCGCCGCCACCTGGCAATGGGCGCTCCAAATGGTGCGCAAGGGCGGAACTGTAAATCTTTTCGGCGGCTGCCCGCGCGGCACGGAAGTGAAAATCGATCCCGCCGCCCTGCATTATTCTGAAATCACGATCAAGTCCACTTTCCATCACACGCCCAGGTTTATGCGCGAAGCGCTCGACACCATCGCGCGCGGCGAGATTCGCGCGAGCGATTTTATCAATGGCGAGGCGTCCCTGTCGGAATTGCCTCAAGTCTTTGAACACATGAAGAACCGGCATGGCGAGATGAAAACGGCCGTCATTCCCTGATCTTTCGAACCAGCAGTAAAAGTAACAGTTGTAGAATCTTGAACTGGAAGTAACCGCCGCCCGAATCAGGGCACCATGTTAGCCACACCTGAGTTGAAAATCGTGCGCAACCTTCCCGCGGAGGGCTGCGACCCCGCTGCCGCACAGCGCTACACGCGCTGGCTGGCGAACCATCACTACGAAAATTTCAATGTTGTCTCCCGTCTGCTACCTCGCCGCCTACATCAGGATTTCTACAATGTTTACGCTTATTGCCGGTGGTCAGATGACTTGGGCGATGAAGTGGCGACTCCCGTGCGCGCGCTGGCGTTGCTCGATGCCTGGGAGGACGAGCTGCGGCTGATTTACGAGCCGGGCCGCGGACCTTCTCATCCGGTTCTGATCGCCCTGCGCGAAACTGTCCGTGCGAAAAATATTCCGATGCAGCCGTTCAGCGATTTGCTGCGCGCCTTCCGCCAGGATCAGAAAGCCCATCGCTATCCGGATTGGGATTCCGTTTTGGACTATTGCGTGTACTCGGCGAATCCGGTTGGCAGGCTCGTTCTTTATCTCTGCGGTTATCGCGACGAAGCGCGGCAAAAACTTTCCGATTACACTTGCACCGCCTTGCAGCTGGCGAATTTCTGGCAAGACGTTTCGCTGGACCTGGGGAAAGGACGCCTCTATATCCCTCTCGATGCGCTGGCCGAACACGGTCTAACCGAAGCCGATATCGCGGCGCGGAAGTTCGACGCGCGTTATGTCGCGCTGATGAAATCCCTGATCGCGCGCACACGCGCTCTATTTCGCGAGGGGCTTCCGCTGGCCCAGACCGTTGAACCATTCCTGCGCGTGGACCTCGAAATGTTCAGCCGCGGTGGTCTCGCGATTCTCGACGCCATCGAAGCCTCGGGATACAACACGCTCGCGCACCGCCCTGCATTGACGAAATGGACGCAAATGCGATTGCTGGCAGGCGCTTTTGCCTCCCGCGTCTTTTCACGCCGCGTGAATCTGCGGGCCGATGCGCCGGAAGCAAGGTCTGTGGAAGTTGATTCAATTGATCCACCGACTGACAGGCCGTTGGCCATAATGCGTTCCCGCAACGAGATCGCCTCTTCGTACGCCGAATGCGCGCGCATCGCCAGAGAATCCCGCAGCAGCTTCTATCTCGCTTTCTTCGGCCTGCGCAAGGAAAAGCGCAATGCGCTCTGCGCCCTCTATGCTTTCATGCGCCTGGTGGATAACGTTTCCGACGAGCCAGGCGACTTGGATTCAAAGCGTAACGGACTGGCTCGCTGGCGAGCGATGCTGGATGACGCGATTGCTGGCCGCGCCACCGCCAGCCCGATTCTTCCCGCGCTCGCCGACACCATTACGCGATTTGAAATTCCGTCGCGCTATTTTCACGATTTGATTCTCGGCGCGGAAATGGATTTGACCGTCTCGTCCTACGCCACATTCGACCGGCTGTCGGAATACTGTTATCGTGTAGCAGGCACTGTAGGCCTCACCTGCCTGCATGTTTTCGGTTTTCGCGATCCGAAAGCTCCGGATTTGGCGGAGCGCTTGGGCCTCGCATTTCAGTTGACCAACATCATTCGCGATGTCCGCAGCGATTTCGACATAGGCCGCGTATATCTTCCGGCGGAAGACCTCGAATGCTTTGGAGTTTCCGAATCACAGCTTTCCGGGCCGCTTACTCCGCAAATTCGAGACCTGCTCGAATTCGAAGCGGATCGTGCCTGGGAATTCTATCAACAGGGCGCGGCTCTGGTGCGCCGTGTCGATGGTGACAGTCACGCAACCCTTTGGGCTTTGATCCGCACCTACAGCAGCCTTTTGGAACGAATCGAAGAACGTGACTTCGATGTTTTTTCTAGCCGCATTTCGTTGTCGAGTGCGGAAAAAATTCAATATCTCCTCACGGCGGGGATGAGCGGTTGGTGGAAGAAGGATGCCCTCGCAAAGCGTTCTAGTGATCGGCGGCGGTCTGGCAGGACTGTCCTCCGCCGTCGCGCTGGCTGAAGCGGGCCTTCAAGTCCGCCTGCTCGAAAAGCGTCCCCACCTGGGCGGGCGCGCCACTTCCTACACGCTGCCAGACGGCAGCGAAGTGGACAACTGCCAGCATGTCACGCTCGGATGCTGCACCAATTTAGCCGATTTTTATTTGCGCGTAGGCGCCGCCGGCAAGATTCGGTTTTATGACCGGCTCCATTTTGTTGACGCGCAGGGCCGCCGCTCGACGATGGAAGCGTCGCCGCTGCCTCCGCCGCTGCATATGGCGCCATCGTTCCTGCTTTTCAGCCCGTTGAACTTGGCGGACAAGCGAGCGATCGCCGGCGCGATGATGGAAATCGCGCTGAACGGCGGAAATCCGCCGGGCATTGGCGGCATTTCGATGCTCGACTGGCTGCTGCGGATGAAGCAGACGCCGGCCGCCATCGAGCGTTTCTGGCGCGTAGTCTTGGTCAGCGCTCTCGATGAGGAACTTTCGAGAACGGATGCGCGTTACGGGATTGAAGTTTTCTGGAAGGCGTTTCTGGCGAATAAAGGCGGATATCGTGTTGGGATTCCTTCCGTGCCCTTGGTTGACCTATACGCAGGCTGCCGCGAAGCGGTTTTGCAACGTGGCGGCGAAGTTCGGCTGCGTTGCGGCATTCGTGAAATTCGAGTTCGGGAGAATCGTTTTGTGAGCGTCGTGATGGATGACGGTATCGAAACAACGGCGGACGCCTGCATCTTAGCCGTCCCGCACGACGTCCTGCTGAATCTGTTGCCGAAAGAAATGAGCGAAGGAAATGGGCCGCTGTCTGGGTTGCGCAATATCAAGACCTCGCCGATCACCGGCGTTCATCTGTGGTACGACCGCACCGTGATGACCGAGCCGTTTCTTACGCTGCTCGACCACACCACCCAATGGGTGTTTAACAAAACCTTGTTATATAAGACGTCTGAAACCGCCCGCACGAACTCGCGCCCAACTGGGCAGAGCGGCCTTTCTTCGGAAGCGGAAGCGGACGGCCAGTATCTTCAACTCGTAATCAGCGCGTCGTACGATCTTGTGCCGAAATCACGACAGGAGATTATCGATCTCTGCCGGCGCGAGCTCGCTGATGTCTTGCCGGCAACCCGCGACGCGCAGTTGCGAAAAGCTACCGTGATCAAGGAAATCAACGCGACGTTTTCGCCCGAGCCCGGAGTGGACCGCTGGCGCCCTCCGCAGAAGATGGCAGTGGACAATCTTTTTCTGGCCGGCGATTGGACTCGCACTTCATGGCCCGCCACTATGGAAGGCGCAGTGCGAAGCGGCTATCTGGCCGCAGAAGCGTTGCTGGCGGAATTCGGCGAACCGAAATCTTTTTTGCAACCAGACCTGCCGTTCGAAGGCTTGTCCAAACTGTGGGCCCACAGCAATAACGAGGCAGGTTTATGACTAAGCCGCAGAAGGGAACCGTCCTGTTACTTGTGAGAGCAACGTTTGTTTCATTTTCCGAAGTAAATTGTGAATTCAAGTATGATTTGGCAACCCCCAGGAGGTCCGATGGACCGGAAGTATAGGCAGAGGGGCTACAGCGATCGCGATTCCCAGGACAAGAAAAGAGAAAGAGGCGACCGCCCCGCCGGCGAGTCACGCCCGAAAGCGGAGCCGCGCCCGAAACAGGAATTGATGGGTCCGCGCACTCCTCGCATGGTGGGAACTGTGATGAGGGCGCGCTGTTCCAGTTGCGGCGCGGTGCTCATGCCCGGCTTCGATCCCACCGCTCAATGCCCTCGCTGCCACGCCGAAATACACTCCTGCAAACAGTGCGTCCACTTTGATACCGGCAAGCAGTTCGAATGCACGCAGCCGATTCCTGAACGCATTGCGAAAAAAGACGCGAAGAACGATTGCACCTTCTTTGAGTTGCGCATGACCGTGGAAAAAGATACCTCTCCGGTGAATTACGCTTCAGCCACGCCGATTGCAGCTCCCGCCGCTGGACGCCCCAACGACGCGCGCAAAGCCTTCGAGGATCTTTTCAAGAAGTAACTGTCCCGAACGAACTGTAATTCCGCTCAGCGCAACACAAGACCGTAGTAGTACGGCCGCGAATCCTTGAGCCGTTCCTTACTTAGCCGGAAGAGGGAACAGTGTCGGTTCTCTTGAAGGCTCCGTGGCGATAGAATCAAGCTGCGGATAATGGTGGCGCAGTGTTTCAGGAACTTTCACTTTGCCGCCATCGAGCAAGTGAATGAGCTGAAGCGCGTTTACGATACCTTTCCCCTCGAAATGATTGTTTGTTATGACGAATGTCGTTCGCGTATTTTTCGATACGTTGCGAACCCTCTCCACCCACGGCTCGAGTTCCTTCTCCGAATAGAGGTAGTTGTATCGCTCGGCAGCCGGCGCGGATGGGTCGTCGCTGAACCAGGTATCGTACCGGCGCCCATGCAATCGCACATACCCGATCGGCGAGGTCACTTGCTCGCTGGGCTCGATGGAACGCCCGATTACCGGCTGATCGATGTTGCAGAATCCCACCCCACGCTCCTGCAGCAATTCATAAAATTTCACGTTGGCCCACGACGAGTGCCGCACCTCCACCACTAGCGGATAATCGCGGAAGGAGTCAAGTATGTGCTTTAATCGCGCGAGATTTTCGCGGTCGGAATGGAATGAAAAAGGAAACTGCAGCAAAACGGCGCCTAGCTTATCCGCCCCGCGCAAAAGATCGAATCCGGCCCGAACCGCTTTCTCATCTTCCGCGTTCGTGCCGCCTTCATGGGTAAATTTCTGCCAGAGCTTTGCGGTAAAGAGAAAACGCGGGTTTGCCGCGACGCGCCCCAGCCATTGCGCGGCATGCGCCGCTTGAAGCGGATGATAAAACGAAGTGTTGATTTCGATCGTGTCGAAGAATTCCGCAAGGTACTTTGCTTCATGAAAGCCGCGCGCCCGCGGCGTCGGATACACGATGCCGTTCCAATCCTTGTAAGCCCACCCAGCTGGCCCGACGAAGAGGCCCGCATGCTGAACAGTAATACTTGGTTTTTCGATTGCCACGCGCGGAGCGCTCATAAAATAGCTTCCAGCGTATGACGCTTTTCTTGCGCCTGTCAATCCGGTGAAAACACTAGATATCCCTAGACGCGACTCACCGCTTTCCACATCATCAGCTTAAAATATCGCCCCCAAGCAGGTTGCAACCCGCCGCTCCGAGGGCTATCCTAGCCCTGTCTTCCATGCGAACCCTCCTTCGTCTGTTTAAGCGATTTAACATGGGGTGCCCGAATGAAAATCACGTACAGCCATATAGAACCGGAATTGCGCGAAGCAATCGAACATGAAACTGCCCACCGTACCGAAAAGCTAAACCGGCTGTTGAAACACTACCCTGAAGATTCGGTTTTGCTCCACGGATCGCTCGAAGAAAATCCCCACGAACATCAATTCAGTTACTCGCTGAACCTCACACTTCCCACCGGAACTTTGCATGCGACCGGCATGGGCGCCGATGCTCGTGCCGCCGCGAAAGCGGCGTTCGCGGAAACCGAGCGTCAGCTGAAGAAGCATCAGGAAAAGCTGCGCAAAGATTACCTTTGGAAACGAAAGCGTCCCCGCTCGGCCACGCTCCTGCCGCGCGAAGTCCCCTCGGCCGACTGAGCCCCCTGTTCATTCATAATCAGGTTCGAGCGCATGTGCGCGAAGTTTTTTTCGTGTAAGATGTTGTGACCATTTTTAGGGGCGTAGCTCAGTGGTAGAGCAGCGGCCTTTTAAGCCGAAGGTCGTGGGTTCGATCCCCACCGCCCCTACCAAACCTCACTAAAACAAAGACCTTCAGGCCGCTGAGTCAGCAATTCTCGTGTCAGTCAGCAATTGACCTTCAAGCCGATCCGCCAGGGTCTCTACGGCATCCCTTTGTGATTGCGGGATAACGTGACCGTAGATGCCCAAGGTAATGCGCGGGTCGGAGTGTCGCATCTGTGTTTGAACCACCGAAATTGGAGCACCCGAGTCGATTAGTTCACTGGCAACCGCGTGACGGAAGCTATGAAATCCCGCTCGCCTAATCCCAAGTTCAGCAAGTAGCGGCGCGTGCAGCCCTGTGTTGGCTGTTGGTATGCCGAGCTTCCGAAGTACTGGATGCAATCCCACTCTCACAACATTGCGGCGCGACCTCGGACGTTTGCCCGAACGGACAGGAAAAAGAATTCTGTTCGCGTTCGGCTTCCATTGCGTTGCCAAATAATTCTGCAACAGGCTGGCCAACGTGGAGGGCATCGGCAGCTTTGCCACAGAACCCTTCGTCTTCGGCTGTCGAATCAAGCGAGTTAGATCGTCTGCTGATTTGTTCACGCGAATTTCTTTGTCCTCGAAGTTCAAAGAAAGGAGTGCGCTTCGACGCCGAATATCTGAAACAGCAAGCAGCTTGAGCGTCTGTCGGGAGCCCCTTCATCCCGGATTCATTTTCGGTGATAGCCTGTCGGTTCTTGAGACGCTCTGGTTCGAGGGTGAGTATCCATAAGCGCGTTAGGCTGAACGGGTGCTTCGGCACCGAGTCTCTTGATTAACCGTATGCCCCCTCGGACAACCAGAAAAAGCTATAGGCCGCGAGTCTCAGATAGAACCATGGTTGGCACAACACAACCACTCTGCTTGTTGCGTCAGAAACCGAAGGGCGTCGTCATCAGGCACAACGAATCTGCGGAAGACGAAAAATCAGAGCGCCTCGTTGCATTCCTCGGGCTGGACGGCAAGACCATTTCATCTGCGCCTTCCAGTCGTAGGGGAACCATTTTTCTTGACATCCCCTTTTATAGAACGCGCTTACCGGACACAGCATTCCTGTCGTTCCGCGATCTGCACCTGCCGTTCGTCCAATGTCTACTCTCGTTTGCTGGCGAGTTGGATCAGGCCTCTGTTTGCTGCTGAGCTCAGGTCAACGCTTTATCGACTGCGGCGCCCCAGATATCGCCAACGGTGAAACCCTCAGGGAAGGGATCCTCGGGATCGACCACGTATTGAGCGAAGCCTGTGATCCACGCCGTTCCGCTGAGTGTAGGTACGACTGCGCGATATTGGCCAACCTGCGTTTCGCGTACAAGGCAACCTGTGAAGACTGTCCCGAGTATACCCTCGTGCGGGAATGCTTCGTTTAGGCCGAGTTTGCCCCTAGCGTAAAGTGCGGCCATGCGGGCGCAAGTGCCAGTTCCACAAGGTGACCGATCAATGGCGCCAGTCCACGTGGCAGGCCTGCTCCAGTCGAGCTCGCCAGTCGAGCAAACCACTGTGTTTTTGGCAACAGCATCAGGGTTTGTGGGCGGGCCCGTAAGCTCGGCGATAGTGATACCACGAATCCCGGGATTCTCAGGGTGCACGACTGGCAGTTGCTCGCGGGCCGCGGCTTTGACCATTTCGGCGACCCGAACAATATCTCGCCCTTCGTCTGGCGTAAGTCGCAGGCCGAGAGGCTCGGCCTCTGCGATAACGTAGAACATCCCGCCATACGCGACATCGACGGTCACGGTTCCGAGATGCGGTACTTCTACTTTCGCGTCCAAATGCGTGGCAAACGCCGGAACGTTCTCGAATGTGACTTGCTTCACCCTACCGTTTTGTACCTCCGCTCTGACTACCACCAGGCCAGCCGGCGTGTCTAGCACAATTGTGGTAGTGGGCTCGACTGCAGTCACCATACCCGTTTCGATCAGTGTAGTGACCACACAAATTGTGTTGGTGCCCGACATAGGCGGATATTCCACCTGTTCCATAATGACGAAACCTGCATGCGCCTTAGGATTGGTCGGTGGCAGCAATAAGTTGCAGTTTGCCGCGGGATACCCCCTCGGCTCGCGAAGCATAAGCTTTCGAAGACCGTCGGCATGATTCTCCAGGTAAGTCTTCTTCTCAAACATCGTGCGACCGGGCACGTCGAGGACACCGCCAATGATTACGCGGCCATGCTCACCCGCAGCGTGCAGATCCACAGCGCAGATCATTCTTGATACCCGCATCGATCCTCTCTTTGCTAGGACTGTCTATCGGCGCCAGACATTACGGCTGATATATCCATTTCATTGCCGCTGAGTGCTCTAATCGTCGCGGACGCGCCGGGGAGTCGCCAGTCTTATTCAAGTCGAAACTGGGCCTGCTCTCGCACGCTGGTTGGCTGACCGCAACAGCAAATAAACCGGAACTCCCAACAATATTATTACGAGCCCCGGCCATGAGCTCGTCGGCCGATACGCGAGCAATGCCACCAGTATTGTGCTGGTGGACAGAATATGCAACGCAGGCACTACGGGATACCCGGCAGCGCGGTACGGACGCTCAGCGTTAGGTCGAATGAACCGCAATCGGAACAGACCAAGTACGGTCAGAATGTAGAACAATAACACGGCGGAAATCACGTAATCGAGAAGGTTGCTATAGACGTTCCCGTACTTGCCGGTTATCGGATCATAAGTCCGCGGCAACACCAGAAACATAGCCCAGACGCCCTGCACCAGAAGTGATCGCGCCGGAACGTGAGCCTTGTTGAGACGCGCAGTGGCTGGAAAGAAGAGGTGCTCACAGGCCATGGCGTAATAAACGCGCGCCCCTGTCATGACTAATGCGTTGACAGCGCCAAATGTCGAAACCATGATTGCCACGGCCATTGCGCTGGTGCCGATGCCGGGAAAGATGACTCGCAACGTTGCAGTTGCCACCCGATCGACTGGCGCATGTTGGATAGCAGATAGAGGTAAGGTTACGAGATATGCGAGATTGGCAAGAAGGTACAGCAGGATCACCAAAACGGTGCCTATGACCATTGCGAGTGTTACGTTGCGGCGTGCGTTTTTCACTTCTGCGGCGGCAAATGCTATGTTGTGCCACGCCTCAGATGCAAAAAGCGAACCACTCTGCGACAAGCAGAGCGCAATAATGAGGCCAAAAGCGGTGCCGGCAGTCAAGCCCGGAGCAATTGGTTCAAACCCGTGTCGCGACCAAGGGTTGACGAAGTTCGCGCGAAGCGCCACAGCGTTACTTCCCAACCCAATTCCAACAATGATAAGTGCGAAGAGCGTCCCGATCTTTGCAATTGAGGAGACGTTCTGGACCACACGACCATAGCTCAGACCGCATGTGTTTGCTGACGTAAGCAGTGCGATTAAGAGGATCGCCACCAGCTGGACCGTAGACAGGGAAAGTGCGTAGTGAGTACTCAGGTGCACTGGCCCTATTAGATATTTATCGTCCGAAACAAGCGGCCAAAGCACTCCGAGAAAGCGCCCGAAAGCAACTGCAACCGCTGCAATTGTGCCGGTCTGGATCACTGTGAACAACGTCCAACCGTAGAGAAAACCCCACATGGAAGATAATGACTCACGCAGATAGATGTACATGCCACCCGCGCGCGGCATCATGCCAGCCAGTTCACCGTAACAAACTGCCCCTGCGATAGTAATCAGACCTGCGATTACCCAGGCCACCAGCAGCCAGGCAGCGCTACCGATCAACCTCGACATATCCGCGGAAACAATAAAAATGCCTGACCCAATCATTACTCCAACCACAATCATCGTGGCGTCGAACAGACCCAATTCTTGTCTGAATTGACGATCACTTGCAGCCGTCTCAGGAGCCAATGTACCTTTTCCGGTCATCTCGAAAACGCGCTCCATCTCCAGTCTTGCTGGTCAACTGACGTAAGTTCAATGAAAATAACGTCAAAACTGCAGCGCATCTTATCACGCTTACATACTGTATGTGGTATACTATATCCTAGTGCTGTTCCGGGGATCCGTACAATCAGAAAGATCGAAACCAACAGGAGGCTACTAATGGACTGGAAGGGTGTCATGCCTGCAATTACGACCTTTTTCGATGAAAGCTATCGTGTCGATCACAAAAGCATTGAGCGCCATTGCCGATGGCTACTTAGTGAGGGTTGTTTAGGAATCATTGCACTTGGCACTCTGGGAGAAGGTGCGACGCTTACATTTGATGAGAAACTCGAAGTCCTTCGTACTTGTGTGCATTCAGCGGAAGGTCGAGCGCCCGTAGTGGCTGGCATTTCCTCCGTCACCACATCGGGGGCAGTAGAGCTGGCCCGAGCAGCTGCCGACCTAGGATGCCAAGGCCTCATGATTTTGCCCCCTTACGTTTATCAAGGAGACTGGCGCGAGATGAAAACTCACGTCAGCGCCGTGCTCGATGCAGTTCGAATTTCTTGCATGCTGTACAACAATCCGGTCTCATACGGAACGGATTTTCTTCCTGCGTACGTTCAAGAACTCGTCGGCGAGCACCAGAATTTGCAGGCCGTAAAGGAGTCCAGCATGGATGTCCGGCGCGTCACCGCAATTCGTGCGCTGGTCGGGGATCGACTCGAAGTCTCCATAGGCGTAGATGACTTAGTTGTTGAGGCGGTCGGTGTTGGAGCTTCAGGTTGGGTTTCTGGCCTAGCTAATGTGCTACCGCGGGAATCGGTGAATCTTTTTACTCTGGCGCTCAATGGCGAGCGTGAGAAAGCCTTCGATTTATATCGCTGGTTTCTCCCGCTATTGCGTATGGACACTGTGCCAAAGTTCGTCCAACTAATAAAGCTGGCGCAATCGGAAGCTGGAGTAGCTAGTTCGCGAGTACGTCCTCCGCTTCTCGAGCTCGCAGGTACAGAATTGCAAGAAGCGCGAAACACTATTAATCAGGTTCTCCGCAATCGGTCCGGTGTTCGTGATGAGCCTACGATGAACGCGACTAAAGGGATGGGCACTTAGAGACAAATACCTGGCACCTGACAGCGCCCTGTCCGTCGCACGGATGGTTTCGTCACGTATTACCGCTGCGAATCTGGTTTGTCCACAGGTTGCGATGTCGTGGCGCCGGCACGGGCGTCGCGTAATACCTGCTTCAGAGACTGGCCCGCATGCTTAATATGCTGCTGCAGTAAGTAGCAGGCACCGATCACATCTCGTGCTTGACACAGCTCGAGCAGTTTCCGGTGTTCCTCTTTGGCACGCTCGAACTCACGGGTTAAATACAACTGAAGTCCGGTATAGCGCACGGCATTGTTGTTAACGTTTCTTATAATGGACATGAAATGTGGACTGCGCGTGCCGGAGTAAAGGGCAGAGTGAAATTCCCAATTGAGGCGACCCCACTCGGAAATGTGTTCCGGTCGCAATAATTCCCTCTCGTACTCCCCCAAAATCCCCTCTGCACGCGCGAGATGCGACTCGGTCAAGCCCGGAATGGAAAGCTTGAGAACTTCACATTCAAGCAACAAGCGGATCTCAAACAATTCTTCGATATCATCAGGAGAGAGCGAAGAGACTACCGCGCCACGGTGCTGAACGATCGTAATCAAGCCTTCAGATTCCAGCTGTCTCAATGCCTCGCGGACCGGGATGCGGCTCACTTGAAACTCGGCCGCAATGGCGCCCTGATTCAGTTGTTTGCCTTCTGGAATCTCGCTTCGAATGATTTTGTCCCGCAGTTGGTCTGCGACTGCTGAGGTCAACGACTGGCGCGGTATGACCAAGCTCTTGGGTGCATCGGGACCTTCCGAAGGTGGATCTTCATTATAACGCATATTGTATGCTCAGCTCGTTATGACACTCGTTCCGCAAGTAGGTACTATGGGCACATCGTAGCCGATTCTCCGCTGAAAACAAAGCCAGAATTCCGACCAAGCCCATTTCCATCGCCTCCGGTATAATCCAGGACGCTCATCACAAAGAACTTGCGACGCAGTGCCTCGGACCTCAGGAAGAAGAGAGAGCGCTCGTCCAAGAAACAGCTTGACAAGAAGTACGGCGCTGGAATATAGAATATCGCATATTGCATACACTTCTGTTTTGGGGACATATTTTGTAACGTGTTTTTCTGATTGAGAGGCCTAATGAACAGCCTACGAATTGGAACGTTTGCCTTGTTCGCAATTCTCCTTGCAGGTTTCGGACTACAAACCGCTTTTGCGCAGACTGCCAACACCGGTTCTATAAGTGGCAGGGTCACAGACTCAAGCGGCGCGATCATATCTCAGGCAAAGATCTCGGTGACCAGCATTGGTAAGGGATTTACAAAGGATGACAGCACGGATCCCTCGGGTGCGTATTCGTTCAATTTTCTGCCTCCTGACAAATACAACGTTTCAGTGTCTGCAGCTGGGTTTGGAACTGTGAACCAGGACGTCGTCGTACAGGCGGGGCAAATAACGACTGTAAACATCAGTCTTGCAGTTGCTACAGCACATCAGGTCGTGACAGTAGCCGGTACCGGCCCGCTCCTTCAGATCGGAAGCGGGAGCATAGCGACCACGCTTACCGAGAGACAGGTCACCGAGCTACCTGACCCCGGCAATGACCTCAGTTATTTCGGGGAATTGAGTCCTGGAGCTCAGGTGAACACTCAGTCCGGTTACGGTAATTTTGAAGTATTCGGCCTACCGGGTAACGCTAACAATTTCACAACAAATGGTGGAGATGACAATTTCGAGATGGGCAACTTGAACACCGCCGGCGCCTCGAACTTGTTTCTTGGGAAGAATGGCACTCAAGAAGTTACGGTGGTCTCCAACGCCTATGGAGGCCAATATGGCGGGCTCGCTGGCGCGCAAGTCAATATCGTCAGCAAGTCCGGAGGCAATAGCTTCCATGGCAATGCCGTCTACTATTGGAGTGGTTCCTCTCTAAATGCGAACGACTGGTTCAACGATAGTGCCGGGGTTCCAAAGCCATTTACGAATGCCAATGCCTGGGCTGCGTCTATAGGAGGGCCGATCAAGAAGAATAAGCTGTTCTTCTTTGCAGATGACGAAGGAGTCGCAGTCGACTTACCGACCAACGGGCTCACTGTAGTTCCCAGTCAGGAATTCGAGCAAGCTACAGTCGCCAACCTTACGAGTCTTGGATTAACGAATTCGATTCCGTTCTACTGCCAAAATCTAACAGGAATCTGCCCTGGAATAGCACCGGTCAGCGGCGTTAATCAGGGCGCTGGGATGTTCAATCTGTATAACACAGCGCCAGGTATCGCCAATGCCAAGCCGGGCAACGGAGGGGATCCTCTCGGCTGTGGCGGCTTGCTCTCGCCGACCGTCGACCCGCTATTGGGCACACCGGGGCACCCGTGTGCATTAAGTATCCGCTCGGCTATCAATACTTTTGTCTGGGAAAATAAGTTGATTGGGCGCCTTGACTATGTAGTTGGACCGAAGGATCTGATATTTCTCCAGGTGTCGTGGGATCCAGGAACTCAGCCGACCTTCACCGATCCTATCAACTCGGTGTTTAATTCCACCAGTTACCAGCCAGAGTGGAACGGGCAGTTCAACTGGACTCACACATTCACCGGAAACACTACAAACCAGTTTATTCTTTCGGGAAAGTGGCTAGAAGCCAAGTTCGATGCCACCAATCCCACTCTGAAGCAAGCCGCATTCCCCACCCAACTCAACGTAAACGGCTTTACTACACTGGGCGGGATAACCGGTAGCGAGCCTAACGGTCAAGACGCTACCTCTTACGGCTTCAGCGACGACGTGGCAAAGGTTTTAGGCCACCATACAATTAAATTCGGAGGAAAGTTCCATCGCGTCGACATGAGCAGCTATTTCGGTTTCAACACACGAGGAACCGAAAACGTGAACAGCATTCCTGACTTTTTCAACGGTGGGTCGACGGGCGACTTCCTTGTTCAGAGCTACCCACAGAGCATCGACTTGCCTTTTGCTCAGTGGATCGGGGGCCTATATATCGAAGACGACTGGCGGGCGAAACCAAATTTCACTCTAACAGCAGCATTACGGGTCGAACACTACTCCAATCTTATTTGTCGGATCAATTGTTTTGCACGATTGAATGGGCCATTCTTTGGAGTGACCCATGATCCAAATGAACCGCTCAACCAAGCGATTCTGTCCTCACAACATCAGGCAGTTCAGAGCACCGTTCCTCTTACATGGAGTCCGCGACTTGGTTTTTCCTGGCAGCCCTTTTCAGGGTTGTCCAATCTCGTGGTTCGCGGCGGGGTAGGCATTTTCTATAGTGGTTACCCAACATGGTTTGTCAATAACTTCGCATCGAACGTGCCCGAAATCAACACGTTCGTACCGTCTAACGACAACTTGGCGCCGGGAGAGACAACGAATTTATTTCTTGATGCGGCCGCCACCAACCAGGCTTTTGTGACCGGATTTGCTAATGGACTGACTTTGGCGCAAATAAAGGCCAGCGTGCCGCCCGCTCTCCAACCGTTTTTCTCTGCCCCAAATCTCAATACTTTCGACGGGCAAACGAAAGTGCCGCAATATCAAGAATGGAATTTGGAGGTTCAATACGGCTTCAGCCGTAACACCATGGCGAGTATAAATTACGTGGGCAATCATGGATACCACGAATTGATTGATAACGCTTCGGCCAACGCGTTTGGGTTTGGCTCGCTCCCGGCAACCGCACCCGATCCGGTATTCCACAATGCGGCGGTGTTCAACAACGCCGGCACTTCCAACTATAACGGCGTCGTGTTTTCGTTCCAGCAACGCATCACTGGGGGCTGGGGTCAAGGAATATTGGCGGCTCACTATACATGGAGTCATTCATTGGATGACGTGTCCGGCGATGGAATGAATCCGTTCAATGTCACTACGGCGCCGAGCATATTAATACCGGAAAATCCGTACAACATCCGTGCGAACTATGGATCTTCTGACTACGACGCGCGGCACAGTTTTAACATGAACTACGTGTGGGATCTTCCGATCAGGCAAGCTCTAGGTGGGCACGGCTTTCGCGACTTGGTCGAAGGTTGGACGGTTTCAGGCGCATTTCTCGCTCGTACCGGATTTCCGTTCAGCGTCATCGACGGTGGTTTTGCAGGTAGTTTGTCTGGCAATAATTTTGCAGGTCCTATTTTCCCTGAATTTCTCGGCGGCCCGGTATCGAGCTGCGGCGAATCTGCAGCTCGACCCAACTCCCCACCATGTCTCAGTACTTCTCAGTTTATCGCACAGGGAACCGAAACTGACTTTACCAATGGCATGAAGAATTTCTTTCGAGGGCCAGGGTTCTTTAGTACAGATTTTGCCGTCAACAAAAGCACGAGTTTGCATTTAAAAGGGCCTTTGGAAGACGCTAAGCTCCAATTGGGAGTGCAATTCTTTAATGTCTTTAATCACCCGAATTTCGATTTGCCGGTGAATGACATCTCCAATCCAAACTTCGGCCACATTACACGCACAGTAAGCGTTCCTACGAGTATTTTTGGTGTTTTCTTTGGTGGCGACGCGTCGCCCCGAATTATCCAACTGAAGGCAGAGTTCAATTTTTAGGCAGGATATCTTAGAGGCCGTGAGCCGCTGCTCTCCCGGGTACGGACCCTAGAACGAGGGCGATTTTCTCGGAGGAGCCAGATACTCCGCTAGCATCGAATGGACAACCTGTTCAAAGGTCACACCCTGGCAGCGGAGGAGATCAGAAATGTATAAATCAATCGTCTCTTTCTTTGGCTTCTTGTTCGTACTCACGCTCCTTACTCCTGGCCAAGTCGCCAAAAAGAGAGCCTGGGGCGATCTGGACCCTTTCCGTCTTAAGGATGTTCACTCACTTGAGCTCTCGCCTGCGGGAGACCGGCTGGCATTCGTGTTGTCCGAGCGGAGCGTAGCAAACAACCGAAGTTACGCATCTATCTGGGCACTAGCCACGACCGGGGGCAAACCTACTCCTCTGACCGAACTGCAAGGATATGCGTCCAGCCCCCGATGGTCCCCAGATGGCAAGCAGATCGCATATTTTGACTCAGCTAAGGGCGAACTGGGTCTCTGGGTGATGAGCGCCGACGGAAGCGATAAGAGAAAACTGACTACATTCGAGCGATCCAACGCGTTTCTGGGAGACACGGGCGATGAACTCACCTGGTCGCCCGACGGCAAGCAGCTGGCCTTCACGGCTGCCGGACCGCGCCACTATTCAAACATATTTTCTCCCCTTGACCCGCCCAACGGAAATAACGTCATGCTGGTGGACCGCCTTCTATATAAAAGCGATTACTACTACTCCGATTTGCGCCGGACATATATATGGCTCATTTCAACGGAAGGCGGAAAAGCGACGCAAATTGCTTTCGGGGATTATGACTACCACTCAATCGACTGGTCGCCGGATGGAAAATCGATCGTCGCTGTTTCCAACCGAACTGGGGACGACGACTACAACTCGAATAACGACCTGGTGCGACTCTCGCCCAGCGGTGGCCAGGTCGTTCAGTTGACACACACTCCCGGCCCGGAGTACGTGCCAGCTTGGGCACCGGATTCGCTCGAGATTGGTTACCTCGGGCGAAAGCGAGATTATCGTAGCAAAGAGAGTGACGCAGAGTTTGAGAAGGTGTACGTGCTTGGCGCTAACGGCCAGCCTGAAGAGCTAACCGGGGCGCTCGACATGTGGTGTCACGATCCGACATGGTCGAGCGATGGCAGCAAAGTCTATTTCAGGGCCGAGCACGAAGGCAAAATGCTGTTGTATTCGGTTGCACTGCGTGATCGGAAGCTCGATCGTTTGATCGACCTTAAAGGCACCGTCACCGGTTTTGCGGTCGCCCGCACTGGCGAAGTCTTCTACTCTTTCACGGATGCGACCCACCCATCAGAAATCTTTCGCACCGTTCCGGGGAGCGATCGCTATGAAAAGCTAACCGACTTCAACCGGGAAATGGTCGAAGACTTGGATACGATTGAACCTGAACATTTCTCCTTTTCCAGTTTCGACGGACAGACCGTCGAGGGTTGGATCATTCGTCCTTACGGCTTCAATCCCGAAAACAGATACCCAATGATCCTCGACGTTCATGGCGGTCCGCATTTTCAATATGGCTACGATCTGCGGGCCACGGTCAAACTACAGCGATTTGCGGGCGCGGGTTACGTTGTCGTTTTTATGAATCCGCGCGGCAGCACGGATAACGGTCAGAAGTTCTCCGATTTAGTCGTAGGCGATGTAATGGGCGGAGATTATAAGGACGTGATGTTAAGCGTGGACTACGTGCTGCAACATTACCCGTTTATCGACCCCAACCGCATGGGCGTAACCGGCCAAAGCTACGGCGGGCATATGACTAACTGGATCACAACTCACGGTGACCGTTTTAAGGCGGCCGTGCCCGTCTCGGGAACGAGTGACTTGCTCAGTGGTTGGGGAATCAATGCAAGCTTCAATTGGGGAGAGAGCGACATTGAAGTCCGTAGCTACGACGATCTTGATCGCCTGTGGGCCGTGTCGCCGCTCAAGTATATCCGGAATATTCACACGCCGACCTTGTTCATCCAGGGGGCTGAGGATAACTATGCCGCCCTGAATCAGGGGGAGGAGATGTTTATGGCCATGAAGCGATTGCATCAGTCGGCGGTAATGGCCATTTACCCTAACGACGGACACGGCGTTAGTAGACAGCCGGCGCATACTCACGACTACTATGAACGAAGTGTGCAGTGGTTCAATCAGTATCTCAAGTAAAGCAAGCTTACGTCGCCTTCGCATAATCATGACGTTCAATAGGCCGGTTTCCTGCTCTTCGCAACCTGCGGCAGTATTCCGATGAAGCGGACGCCTCCGAAGGAGGAGTGATCGAGAACCTGTAGGCGGAGAAGTGACTTATGAGAGAAGCTAACATGGCCTTCACGGGAAAAGTCGCTATCGTGACGGGCGCGGCCTCGGGAATGGGTGCAGCCACCGCTCGCGAGTTTGCCGCTACCGGTGGAGAAGTCATTATCGTGGATCGCAATGGATCACTGGCTGCGCAGGTGGCCAACGATATCAATGCCGGCCCCCCTGTTATCGGTGACGTCAGCGACGCCTCTTTCTGCAAACGGGCCGTTGAAACAGCCTTGGAACGCCACGGTCGTTTAGACGTCTTAGTAAACGCAGCCGGCATTATTGTTCGCGCAGATGCGCTCAACACCTCTGATGAGCAGTGGCAGCGAATCATGGATGTGAATGTTAAGGGCGTGTTTTTTATGAGCCGGGCGGCAGTGCCCCATATGAGGAAGCTGGGACGCGGCGCTATTGTTAACTTCGGCTCAATTTGGGGTACCGTCGGTGCAACTGGCGCTGTAGCTTATTGCGCTTCTAAAGCGGCCGTTCATCAGATTACGCGAGCGATGGCCTTGGACCACGTCAGAGATGGCATTCGTATCAATGCGGTATGCCCTGGTGAAGTGAACACTCCAATGCTTGCTTCCGAGCGTACTGAACCGGTTACGGCTGAACTCATGGAACGGCTAGCAGCGACAGTTCCGCTCGGACGATTGGCGGACCCTTTGGAGATTGCGAGAGTTGTGCTCTTCCTGGCATCGGATTCGGCCAGTTACATCACCGGATCACTGCTGACTGTCGATGCTGGATACACCGCGAGGTAAGGTGGATGGAATATCGCAGTTTGGGTCGAACGGGCGTCAAGATCTCCGCACTTTGCCTAGGGACAGATAACTTCGGCAACCCTACTCCTGAATCAGAATCTATCGCGATCATCAATCGCGCTTTAGACGCGAGTATCAATCTAATCGATACAAGCAACAGCTATGCAAACGGGGAAAGTGAACGGATTATTGGCCGTGCTCTGGAACTGAACGGCCGTCGTCAGCAAGTTCTTATCGCCACAAAGGCGCACTACCCCGTGGGTCCTGGCCCTAATGACAGAGGCAATTCGCGCTTGCATCTGTTGAACGCTTGTGACCAGTCGCTTCGTCGACTGAAGACGGACTACATTGATCTGTATCAGCTTCATCGTCCATCATTCGATATTCCTATCGATGAAACTCTCGCTGCACTGACTGACTTAGTGCGACAGGGTAAGGTCCGATACATCGGCAGCTCCACCGCTCCAGCCTGGAAGGTGATGGAGTCCTTAATGGTCAGTGAAATGAAAGGATATGCTCGCTTCATCTCAGAGCAACCCCCCTACAATCTTCTCGACCGTCGAATTGAAAACGAATTGGTACCGCTATCCCAGGCGTACGGCCTCGGTCTACTTCCTTGGTCGCCCCTGGCCATGGGACTCTTGGCTGGCCGGTATTCAGACGGCTCCGTCTATCCCGCTGATTCGCGAGCTAGTTTGCGCGGAGGCATATACGCGGATCGCATCACCGCCCGTGCCATTCTTGTCGGAAATAAATTCGTACAATTGGCCCAATCCTTCGGTATGTCACCAGCCCAATTGGCAGTGTTGTGGGTCAAGGATCAGCCGGGGATTACCGCCCCGCTCATTGGTCCTCGCACGTTAGGGCAGCTCGAACACCTATTACCAGTCCTTCAGATGAATCTCGATGAAGCTTTGCGAGCAGCGTGTGACAAATTAGTGCCGCGAGGTAGCGCGGTGGCCAACTTTCACAATTCAGCAGGCTGGATGCAGATGCAGGTCCCATGGAACTGACCGGTCAATCGATAATCGGTTATCGCCGCGGCGCAAAAACGAGCACGGTGCTGAACGGCTTCAATCCTTCAACCGGAGAAGCTCTTCCGCCCGATTTCTATTCCGCGTCCGAGACAGAAGTGGATAAGTCTGTCCAGCTTGCTGCGGAGAGCTTCGTGCATTACGGGCGCAAGGGAGGGAAGGGGCGAGCGTCGTTCTTACGCAGCATCGCGGAAAATCTGGTTCAGTACGGAGAAACTCTGGTGGAACGCACGGTATTGGAGACGGGTCTCGCGGCGGCTCGTATCCGTATCGAGAGAGAACGCACCTGTTTTCAACTGCGATTCTTCGCCGATATGGTAGAGGATGGTTCTTGGGTCGACGCCAGAATTGACCGCGCCGACTCCGCACGAATTCCTGTTCCTAAACCGGATGTGCGATCTATGCTGCGGCCGCTTGGTCCCATAGCGGTTTTTTGCGCGAGCAATTTCCCGCTCGCATTCTCGGTCGCCGGAGGGGACACCGTCTCGGCCCTAGCATCTGGCAATCCTGTAATCGTTCTGGCTCACTATTCGCATCCGGGGACTGCCGAATTCGCCGGGACTGCGATACGGGACGCAGCATTGAAGCATGGTTTTCCCGAGGGTGTGTTTTCGCTTCTATACGATTCCGGAAACGACGTGGCGCAAGCGCTCGTCACGCATCCTCTAGTTAAAGGTATTGGGTTTACGGGTTCGCGCACAGGTGGAACGGCTTTGATGAAAGTGGCCAGTTTTCGGTCAGAGCCGATTCCCTTCTATGCCGAGATGAGTAGCGTAAACCCTGTTTTTATTTTGCCCAATGCCCTGAAAGCTCGCAGTGACGTTGTCGCAGAAGATCTCCATGTTTCTGCAACGCTCGGCGTCGGTCAGTTTTGCACGAATCCTGGCGTGATAGTCACGATGGGCGATTCTGGTGAATTCGTTTCCCGGTTTACGGAATTGATGGCGAAGAAAGACTCGGGAGTGATGCTAAATCGCAATATCGCGGCTTCATACCGACGCGCGATTTTCGACAGGTCCGCTCAACCGGATGTCCGGGTGAGATGGACAGCGCCCAGCGCGGCGGAAATCTCCCAGAATGTCTGCTCTGTAGGAACTGCGGTTTTTGAAATAAACGCTCAGACCTGGCTGGCTAACCGGGTTTTCCAAGATGAGGTTTTCGGCCCCGCGACATTGCTAGTGCATGCCGAAAGTCGAGAAGACCTTTTGGAGATAGGCCGCCGCATGGATGGAAACCTCACGGCGACGATTCTGGGTACTGCAGACGATCTACGTGACTTTTCCGATCTTGTCTCTCTTCTCGAAACCAAGGTTGGCAGGCTGATCTTCAACGGCTCTCCGACAGGAGTGGAAGTCTGTGAAGCCATGGTCCACGGTGGGCCCTACCCTGCGACATCCGACGGGCGGAGCACTTCCGTGGGAGGCAGGGCGATCTTTAGGTTCACACGGCCCGTTTGCTTTCAGAATTTTCCCGATGTTGGCCTGCCCCCAGAACTTCAAGAGTCGAATCCTAGTGGGATCTGGCGAATGGAAGATGGACGACACATCCAACCGGCAGCCCGCACGCGATGACCCGTAGGAGCCGCTTGCGGGACAAAACGAAAAAAGATCGGAGGTAATGCCCATGGTAATTGGTGAACGTTTAAAGGTATTGCGCGAACAGAGAAATCTGTCGCAAGGCGACGTCGAGAAGCGCACGGGTCTGCTTCGCTGTTACGTTTCACGGGTTGAAAGTGGGCACACAGTTCCAAGCGTGCGTACTCTGGAAAAGATGGCCCGTGCGTTGCAAATTCCGATGTACCGGCTTTTCACTGATGATGCGCATATAAAGAAGCCAGATATACCGCAGCCAAAGACTCCAACTCGGGCGGTCACCACAAAACAAGACCGCGAGATTCAGTCTTTCGCCAAGTTATTCTCCCGGATGGATGATAAGAAACGCGAGCTTTTGTTTCACGTGGCGTCAAAAATGGCGAACAGGGCTTAGAAAAACACTGATGTCGAAGTTATATAGTGATGGAGTGTCGTCTTTTGCTAAATGTGGCACTGGACAGTCCCTCTCGCCACGCAGTTCATCATGCGGCCGGTTAGGGAAATCAACCACGTTGGCCGTTCATCCGTTCGTTTGTGACAGGTGTGGGCATGTAGAATTTTTCACTCGCGCTGTGCCGAGTGGATGACAGGTGTTACCCGTCCGCAATTCTTATCACGGCCCGCACGATGTCTCACGTATAATCAGCGGAGTCAGCAGTTGCTGTTTTAAGTGAGGGGCGCAACGCCGTCTGTCTACAGGGCTTGTGAGATTAAGGGATGCTTTCGATCCCCACCGCCCCTACCAACATCTTCTGCACTCCGGTGCGGCCCGGGATGACAGTCCTCGACGTATCGGCAAAGTACGGCGGAGGCATGGAACAGTTTTTCGATTTCCTGCGATCGCGCCGCAACGCCGCTCGCGTCATTGCCGCCTCTCAAGGTGCAAAAGCCTTGGCGGCACCCGATTAATGGCTGACCGCTGAGCGCAGGACAACTGCACTGAAGGAAAATGATCGGCTTACTTTCCATCGTCGCGCTGGGCTTCTTCCTCGGTATGCGGCACGCCACCGATCCCGACCACGTAATCGCCGTTACCACTATCGTCTCTCGATACCGGAAGATCAGCCACGCCGCGCTAATTGGTGCAGTTTGGGGAGTAGGCCACACGCTCACCATCCTCCTGGTGGGAAGCGGAATTATTCTGTTCGGCTGGGTTATTCCGGCACGCGTCGGTCTCTCCATGGAATTCTCCGTCGGCTTGATGCTGATTCTCCTCGGCGTTCTCAACCTGACCGGCACGCTCCAGTGGATTACCAACACATTCTCTCCAGCCGTCGAAATATCGGCGGCGGCCCATTCTCACCTTCATAGTCACGGCGACTACATTCATACTCATCCGCACCAACATGAACCCGAAGCCCACCCGCACTCGTCTGAGCAAACGCCACTGGGCTGGTTCGATCGACATTTCGGCCAGATTGGTCTCTATCAGGCCGTGCGGCCGCTCATCGTAGGACTCGTCCACGGCCTCGCGGGTTCGGCCGCTGTCGCGCTCTTGGTCTTGACCACAATTCAGAATCCGAAATGGGCGATTGCGTATCTTCTCGTGTTTGGGATCGGCACGATTGCAGGAATGATGCTGATCACCGGAGCGATGGTCCTGCCGTTTGCCTACGCGAACAAACGATTCTCGCGGCTTAATCAAGGATTGCGAATTGCTTCCGGACTAATCAGCGTGGCCTTCGGTCTCTTCCTGGTTTACGAAATTGGATGCGTGAATGGACTGCTCACCAGCCATCCGCACTGGACCCCTCACTGACGCACCAAGACGAATAATTGCCCTGACGCGTGTTCGTTCGCAAGGCGCCTAACCGAGTTGAACATCTTTCCGATAGCACGGCACGCGTGTTTGATATAGTGTCCCACTGTCATGGACCGTTCTGCTGCGAACGAAGTGAATCATCCTGCCTCGGCCGTGTCTCCATCTCTCACACGAAATCAGATTCGCGGCTTCTGGGCATCGTGGGGTGGCTGGACACTGGACGGCATGGATTCCTTTGTTTATGCGCTGGTCCTTGTACCTTCGCTGCGCGAACTGCTTCCGCGCTCCGGCATTGCAGCCACCAAGGGAAACATCGGATTGTACGGCGGTTTGCTGTTCGCCCTATTTCTGATCGGCTGGGGACTAGCGTTTCTTTGGGGACCGGTCGGCGACAAGTTCGGGCGCGTGCGCACGCTTATGCTGACCATCGTGTGGTATTCGGTGTTCACTTTTCTGAGCGCGTTCGTTACTGGCGTGTGGCAACTTGCTATTCTTCGCCTCCTCGCAGGCGTGGGTATTGGCGGGGAATGGGCCATGGGCGGGACGTTTGTCGCGGAGGAGTGGCCCGAGAGTCGGCGCCGCATGGGCGCAGGTTTGATGCACACCGGTTACTACGTCGGAATATTTCTCGCCGCGCTGGCAAACTACGGAATCGGCAGCCGCTTTGGGTGGCGCTCGATGTTTATCGTAGGAGGTGTTCCGGCGCTGTTGCTGGCCTGGATTCGGCACGGTGTTTCGGAACCGGCTGCCTGGAAAAAGAAAGAAAGTGTTGTACGGTCCTGGGCTGTGTGGCGCCCTTTCGCAACGCTGTTCTCCGCTGCCTGGCGCCGCCGCACGATTGTTAATGCTCTGCTTATGCTGGTTTCTATCTGCGGGCTGTGGGCCGGAACTGTATATGTCCCCGCGGCCATTACGTCCCTCGCCGAAGCCGGCGGACGTAGCACTCCGCAAGCAGCGCAACTCGCTTCCTGGGGCATTATGCTGGTCTCGTTCGCCACGATTCTCGGCTGCCTGGCGATGCCGCAGCTCGCCGAGCTAGTCGGAAGGCGGGGTGCGCTCGCCATCTTCTTTACTCTTATGATGGTGTTTATTGCACTCACGTTCGGCAAAGTTTTCTATCTGGGGCCAGGCGCGCTTCCATGGCTTTTCGTTTGCCTTTTCTTTCTGGGGTTGGGGGGCGCCAACTTCGCGGTCTATACACTCTGGCTACCCGAGCAATACCCCACGGAGTGCCGAGCCAGCGCCTTCGCCTTTTCCACATCGTTTGCCCGCTTTGGCGGCGCTGGAATTACCTTTCTGGTGGGAGCGGGCGTGCGGCATTTCGGCTCGCTGGGGACTCCGGTTGCGATGACTTCTATTGCTTTTGCCCTGGGCCTGCTTCTGATTCCGCTGGCAGCAGAGACACGCGGCAAGACGCTGCCCGCTTAGATCGACCATTCTTCCTATAACGCTCACGTCTAATGGTGAATCCGAAAGATTTTCTTAACATCTCAAAGGTACGATACGCCGTATGCCACAGGTTGTACTACGCAGTGCCACCCGCTTTTACCGGAGCCCCCGTATCGGCAAGCGAAGCAGATTGCTCCGATTTTCGTACGACGCGCGCTGCTAGTGGCTTAAGCCACAGCAAAGCCATAAACGCGGCGATCAGGTCGCAGATGATCATCGCCCAGAAGACCTTTGTCCAGGAACCGGTCTTGGCAAAGAGCCAGGCGGCGCCCGGTCCGGCAAACGCTGCGGCGACTCCTTTGGCGGTGTACACCATGCCATAGTTGGTAGTGGCCCATTTGTTTCCGTACAGGTCGCCGGTGATGGCGGGAAACAACGAGAAAATATTGCCCCATGCGAAGAAACATAGGCCTGACAGAGCAACAAACCAGACAGGACGGTTGATCAGTTGGAGCAGAGCATATACCGCAATTGCCTCGAGGACGAAGGCGATGAAGATGGCATTCTCCCGTCCGATATTGTCCGACACCCATCCCCAGAACGGACGCGTCAACCCGTTGAGAAGCCGGTCGACGGTGATCGCCAGCACCAATGCGGTCATGCCGAAGGCCACCACTACATTATCTACGTGATACGAGGACGCCATGGGGTTGAGTTGTGCGGTCACCACCAAGCCACCGAAAGCTAGCATGGTCATCATCACGTAAATGATATAGAAGGACGGCTGGCGTAGCACTTGCCACGGCGTCATCTCGATAGCCGAGGTGTTTACTTTGCCTTTGATCTTCGCTTGTTTCGCCTTCCAGTTTGGCGGCGTCCATCCGACCGGCGGCCTAGCCAGGAAAAGGGAAGCCGCCAGTACAACGACGCCCTGAACAATTCCCCAGAAAATGAACGTGTGCTGGTAGCCCGAGCTTTTCAACATGGCGGCAATGGGAGCGATCGTCGTCGCGGTGCCTATGCCGAAAGCTCCGGCAGTCAGGCCGACGCACAGACCGCGATGGTCCGGGAACCATTTCAGCGCGTTGCCGATGGCGCCGCCGTACACGATCCCAGCGCCGATACCGCCCACGCCATACCAAAAGTAAAGGCTGCCTATCGTCTCAGCCCTCCCGGCTCCGACCCAGCCCAGCCCCACCAAGACCGCGCCGGCGCCCAGCATGAGTCGGGGTCCGATTCGATCCACCAGGTATCCTTCAAAGGGTACGAGCCACGTCTCCAGTGCAACAAATAAAGTGAAGGTCCACTGGACGGCGACCAGCGTCACGTGCAGATGCGCTTGTATCGGTTTAGTGAAGAGTGTCCATGCGTACTGCAGGTTCGCGATGGCCATCATCGCGATGATGCCGGCGATTAACTGCACCCAACGATTGGGAATACGCGAAGGGTGAATCAGAGACGTTGGAGACACAGCCATAGGCATACCTCCGTGATCGTGCGCTAGACGTTAGCGAAGCACTTCCAGATCCGCTCTTTTCCGCGGGATTGCGACAGCCCATTCATGCGGCGCCTAAGCTTGGAAATGCCTTCGTTCGTTGGGAACTTTGATACACTGGTCCACTAACTGAACCACTTGCGGACGGAATTTAGCAGCCTCTCTGGGTACTGTCAAGGGATTCGCGAGTCCTCAGAGAGTAAGCATCGTCAGTCCGAGAGCTCTGCCTTACGTTGGCGCGTAGAAGGAGACACAACTGATCGCCATGGATGAGAATCAGCGAATGCAGATCGAAACTTACCTCACCCACCTGGATGGTTTGATTCGGCGCGGGCGTCAGGTTCGCGACACGTTGGCGACTGATCCATCCAGCCCATCGGCGATGGCTGCCAACCGTGCCTGGCAGGAAGACTGCGGTGTCACGATCAATCAATTGTCCGGAGGCAGTAAGGCTCATTGGCTGGCTCGCTCGTTTAGCGGCGCCTTCCTGATGCGCTCAGCGGACGGTCGTGCCGCCGAAGGGGCGGCGCCAACCGAGATAGTTCGGCGCTTGCTCGACGTCTTCGCGCAAGCCGTCGCCACGCTCTCTGGAATGGGCGATGGCTCGGGCGTTTCCGGATCCTCGGTTGCATCCGCATCATCGGAGGCGCCGCCACCCCGGCGGTTTGAATTCGTCCACAACCCCGATCTTCGGCCTGTTGTTGAGCAGGCTTACATTGATAGTCGAAGCGCCCTGGAGCAAGGGAACTATGACTTGGCGTTGCGAACTTCGTGCGGAATCCTGGAAGCCGTTGTGACCGACGCGCTGGAAAACAAAGGGGCGGTTGCGCTGGCTGCCTCTGGTGCGCCCACGGGGAGGATAGCCGATTGGTCTTTCGAGACGCGGCTCGCCGTTGCGGAGAGCGCTGGGCTTATTCGCAGCGGGTGCGCGCGGCTGCCTGCCGTCGCGCGGTCATATCGAGATCACACCGATGTTGACGGAGAGAACGGAGCACAGGCGACCGTTTCGGAACGCGATGCGCGGAAGGCAGGGCAGGTGCTTCACGTCATTATGAGAGATCTGGATCCGGGGCGGTAGAGAGGTGCGATGAATCGTACGACCGAGGCAAGGGACATAGAACAATCAGACCGCGGCAGTCCTCCGCTTGCTATTTCAAACCCGCTCTCGTCGTACGGTCAATCTTCCAGGTCTTGCCGAAACACCGGCTGCGACGGATTGAGGCTGCCATCGATTACGCCTACGAGCATGTCTGCGTATGCGTTCGTCGCTTCCGGCAAAGTGGAGTAGCCGCGTTCCCGCTGTAACGCTCCAGTGGCCGAGTAGATGAGCGTGAAGTAGCGGCCCGCTGAATACTGAAGTTCGAGCAACTTGCTCGGCATGTCGGGATCCCCTACTTGTCCCAGCACGTCCATCAGCGCGACCGTCCACTGCACACCCTTTGAATCGGTGACGACCTCGCGCTCGAGGAACTGCCATTCGTCCATGCTCCACAGCGGCATATTTATTCCAGTAGCTGCCCGAGCGCTCGGGCGACCTGCGACCCGGTGAACGGTTTCGGAATCAGCGAGACTTTTCGGGCTTTCCGGGAGCGGAGACTTGCGTCAGCTTCCTCTGGAGTGTCAGTAATGATAACGACGGGAAGCTCGGCGTGATCCTGATGATGACGCACGGCGTCGAAGAGCGACTCGCTCATGTCGAAGGCGGAACAGTCGAGCACGAGCGCGTCGGCTCGTTGCTCTACAACGAGTTCGTTGACGCTGACGGTATATCCCGCTGCGAAAACTTCGTATCCGGCGTCGCGCAGCGCAAAACTCAGCAGCTCGGCAATCTCCGGCGTGTCGTCGATGAGCAGGATGCGGCGCAAGCGTGCGCTACTTCTTGCCGGCGCCGAAGCCAGGCAACCGCTTCTTCTTGCCTTCGCAGGGCTCCAGATCCATCACCCACACTCGGCCGCCAGCTGTGTAGTAGGCGCGGCGGTCGTTCTCGAACATCGCGCCCCAGGCTTCCAGCGTGCGCATCGCGAACGTGTATCCTTCGAAGTTGTTGCGCGCGTGGTCCAGCACTTCATTTGTGTGCCAGTTGTCGGTGAGGATAGCGTCACCCGGATGCACGCGCAGCACGGTGTAGTAACGGTCGAACGCGGCTTCCTCCCGTACCTCGCGCGTGGAGCCGCGCTTTTTGCCTTCGCTGACGATATAACTTTCCTGCGCCTCGGGAGCTGCAGGTGGAGCGGGCACCGTTGCTTTGGTGTTCATAGAGTTTGCGCCACCGTTTCAGCCTCCACCGCAGCCGCCATGTTGACCAGATTTTTCGCGTCCGCGGCATGGATCAAAGCCTCGGGCAATTCGACACCCATCATCCGCCATTGCTCGTTGGCAAAATTCTGTAATTTGGCGATGTGCTCCGCGTGCAGGTGGCCGAAGCGTCCTTGCAATTTCAAGTACTCCGATACCGGCCGCATATTCTGCGGGCGGAAGCTGTAGTCATACGCACGCTTCTCCGGGTTCCACTCCCAGATGGGGTAGAGCCCGCATTCCACGACCAACCGGCCAAGATCGATCGAGCGCGGCGTCTCGTACACGAAGCCTTTCTGGCAAGGAGTGTAGATCATCAGGTACGCAGCGCCCTTGTGGTTGAGTCCCTTGCGGACTTTGTTCATCAAGTCGATGGGGTAGCCCACGCTCGCTGTGGCCACGTAGCAGTGGGGATGGCCGGCTGCCATCATGCGGGCGAGGTCCTTGGGAAACAGCGTTTTCGCTTCCGGAACCTTCGGGCCGGGAGGCGAGAAGGTCGTCATGCCGCCGTAGGGCGTGCGCGACGACGCTTGAATACCCGTGTTCGCGTACTGCTCGTTGTCGTAGCAGATGATCAGGCAATCGTGATTGCGATAGAGCGCGCCTGAAATCGAGGCGAGGCCGATGTCGGACGCGCTGCCGTCTCCCGCTTCACAAATAATGTTCGGAAAGGCGCCCTTCCACTTGCCCTTTCGGATCATGGCTTCATACGCGGCGGCGACGCCCGCGGTGAAGCTGCCCGCGCTGCCAATCTGGGTGTGCGCCCAAGGCACATTGTAGGGCGTGCACAAATACGAACTGTTCGCGACATACATGCAGCCTGTTGGCCCCACCAGAATCGTGTTGTCGCCAGCCGCTTTGGTCGTCATACGATACTGTATCGAGGGGCCGCAGCCGGCACAGGTGCGGTGGCCGGGGACGAAGGGCTCGGACGAAGGCAATTCAGGGTTGAAGAAACGCGCGCCCTGATTCGGGCTGCCGAGAATCGGCAATACCTGTCGCTGGACTTCAATCGTTGGCATATCAATTCCTCCCAATAGCAAAACCACGTACCGCAAATTTCGTTGTGCAGACCTTTAGATCCGCATAAAAATATTCTCTACTCTTCGAATCCGACCCAGTGAGTGCGCTTTTCGATTTTGCCCTGTTTCTGCGCTTCCATCATTTTTTGCGTCATCCAGTAAAATTCCTTCATCACGATGGCCTCGCCGCCCATTCCGGCCATGAACGAGACTACCAGCGGCCGCTGTTGGCTTTCGTAGAGAGCCGCGCAGACCTCGGAATACAGCACGCCGCCGCTGCTCACGCTTCCGAGCCCCATGTTGGTCTCGACCACGCCGACCACTTTGAACTTACTCAGAACTTCCTTCACTCGATCGGTCGGGTATGGCCTGATGGTTCGGAGCCTTACGAGACCGACTTTCAGGCCCTTATCGCGCATATGCTGAATCGCAAAACGTGCGGTCACCGCGTGCGCGCCTTGCAGGAAAAAAACGACCTCCGCCCCATCGGTCATGAACTCTTCGATCCAGGGATCGTATCGCCGGCCGAAGATATTCGCGAACTCGTCGTGGACCTGCTCGATCACCGCCATCGAATCTTCCATGGCGCGCGCGCGCTCCAACTGAAGTGGCGGACCCTGCTCGGGCATGATCTGCGGACCGTGCGACACCGGATGCCGCGGATCAAGCGGGTAAGGATGCTTGTACGGCGGCAGGAATTCCTTCACCTGTCCCGAGTCCGGCAATTCGACATCACTCGTAATGTGGGAGACGAAGAAGCCGTCCTGGCAGACCATCTGGGGCAAAAGCACGCGGGGGTCCTCGCCGATGCGGTAGGCCATCAGGTGATTGTCGAATGCTTCCTGGGCATCGCACGACCAGCCCATGAGCCACCCCATGTCGCGCGTCGAGAGCGCATCGGTGTGCTCGGAACCAAAATCGCCCGGTGGATCGAGGGTGCGGTCGGCGATCATCATCTGCACCGGCATACGGCTGCCGGAGATGGGGGAATAAAGTTCGTAGGCAAATTGCACGCCGACGCCCGAACTTCCGGTGAACACACGCGCGCCGCTGGAAGCCGCGCCGTGCGCGATGCTCAATTGCGAATGTTCGCTATCGGCCACGATGTACTCGGCGTCGAGTTCTCCGTTGGCCACCATTTGCGCCAGAGCCATCATCGTTGCCGTGTATGGCCGGATGGGGTAGGCCGTGATCACGTCGACATCGGCGTACTTGGCGGCCTGCGCCGCCGCGACGCAGCCGTTTATCCGAACGGTTCTCTTTTTTACTTCTGTAGCCGTTGGCATGGTTCGCTCCGATTCTAAATGTTCTTCGCAGCCCGGTCGCCCAGGTTCTTCAGCTCTTCCGCCTGCCGTCCGTGCAGGCCCGGCGAGACCGCGAACGCCGTATCCATTCGCACCACGCCGGTATCGAAGTCCAGTTCGGGCACGCCCTCGAGGCAGCCGGTCGGACATTCCTCGATACAGACGCGGCAACCTTTGCAGTAGTCCACCAGGATCTTATAGAGGCCGTTCGAACGCACGTCACGCACGATGCACGGCTCGGGACAGACCAAATAACAATTGTCGCAGGCGTTGCAGGTACCGCAGCTGAAACAGCGGCTGGCCTCTTCGACCGCCTGCTCTTCCGAATACGCTTGAATCACTTCCTCCTGCGTTTTGCGCCGGCTCGCCGCCGGCAGCAGCGTCTGCTGCACGCGCGGGAAGTGCGGGAAATAGGTCATGTTCATGCGATTCAAATCGAATAGGACGTCCACCGGAACTGTCCGCGGCTCCAATGCCTGGCCGCGTAGCACCTTATCCAGATTGAACGCGACGCGCTTCCCGTCGCCAACTGCATTCACCACCATGAGCGGCTGACCGGAACCGAGCTGCACGATGTCACCTGCAGCAAAAAAGTTCGTGTCGCCAAGACGCCCGAAGCGGTCGATCTTGATTGTGCCGCGCTCGGTCTTGAACTCGTCCGGCAACCAACCAAGCGACGCCCGTTGTCCCACGGCGATGATCACATTGTCCACGGCGAAGCGTTCCGCCTTGGCTTCTTTATCGACTGTGATCGGCGAGGCGTTGATAGCTCCGGAAAAGCGCGCGGGATGCAATTGTAAAGCCTCAATTCTGCCGTTCCCGAGCACCGCCGTTACTGTTCGTCCGTGCATCAATTCGACGCCTTCTTCCACCATGTCGTGCAGATCTTCCGGCACGGCCGGCATCTCCTGGGGGTTGGACTCCACCGTAATCATGGTCACTTCCACGGCGCCTTGACGCAGCGCTTCACGGGCGCAGTCTATGGCGGTGTTTCCGCCGCCGATGACCGCGACTCGAGCACCCACCTTGACCTTTGATGTGCCCATTCCGATGTCGCGAAGGAAGGGAAGTCCGTAAAGCACACCGTCCTTATTCTCGCCTTCGGCTCGCACGCTGTTAGGCTCGGTCAGACCCACGGCCAGCACGCAGGCGTCGTAATTCTTTTTCAACTCGTCCCAAGTGACATCCTTCCCGACTTCCACGTTGGTCTTGATCGTCACGCCGATCTCGACGAGGCGCTCGATCTCGCGATCCAGCACGTGCTGCGGGAGCACCCAGTCCGGAATGCCGCCGCGATTCAGTCCGCCGGCTTTCGGCGATTTCTCAAGGATTGTAACTTTATAGCCGAGGCGCGCAAGCTGATACGCCGCACTGTGGCCTGCTGGACCCGAACCCACGACGGCGACTTTCTTGCCGTTCGGCGTCCCGGCTTTAACCACGTCGCGCGCCAGTGCCTGTCCCAGATCGCCGAGAAACCGCTCGACCGCGCGAATCGAGATGGCCTCATCGTATTTCCCACGGTTGCAGGCTTGCTCGCACGGGTGGTAGCACACCCGACCGGTGACCGACGGGAAGGGCATGTCTTCCTTGATGAGCGCGTAGGCGTCCAGATACTTGCCGCGCTTCACCAAGTCCAGATAGCCCTGGATCTTTTCGTTGGTGCCACAAGCATTGTTGCAGGGCGGCAACTTGTCCCGGTACACCGGTCTGATCGAACGCCAGTTTCCGGTAGGGAACAGATCCTGCCCTTTTTCCTGCGTCGGCGCAGGTGTAATGCCGGCGAACGGGATCTTCAGCCGCTCGGGTATCTTTGTGCCTTTGGTTGACATGTGTCCTTTCCTACGCCGCCACTGGATTGAGCGGCATGATGTGCAACTCTTCGAGTGCCAATCGGAATGCGTGCTTGTTCGCGATCATCGGCTCGATCGTGGCCATCTTGACGATGCCGGTTGTCTTCACCACAGCTGCGATGAGTGGAGCGGCGATATCAGGAGCGATCGATTTGTTGCGCTCCGCGGCACCTTCAGTCGAAAGGCGGTCGAGGCCGAGCTCGCCCAGCCGGTAGTAGAGCCATTTGTGGTCGGCCAGCTTAGCGGCGTCGACACAGACGAGTTGGGCCAGCCGCTCGGCACCCGGCACGAAACGAATCATGTACTCCGGCGTGTAGTGTGTGTTGATCACCAGCGTTCCGCCCGGAGGCATCCCGCGCATGTAATCCCATCCCTTAACCATCGTTCCTTCGACCAGCACGATGATGTTGGGCTGCTCGTTTTCGTAGGTGAGTTCGTTCTCAATAACGCTGTCGCTCACGCGACAGTATTTGCGCGTTGGGCAATTCGTGCGATCAGGATTGTCGACATAATTCTCCATCGCCTGTGCGAATTTGCCCTCCAGCCGGGCAGAAGCGGCAACGGAATTAACGATGTCGCGTCCTTCTTTGTCCATGATGATGCCGCGGGTCCAAACAGTAAGTTCCGTGTAGCTCATGATCAACCTCGTGATTTGGTAGATGCGTCGGGACCCAAATCCCCGGCGCTATGGCTTATCGCGTTCGCTGTTTTCATCTGTTTCGGACTGCCCCAATCGGAATTAAGAACGGCCAGAAAATCGCTTCGCAAGACAACGAATGGCGCAGCGCGGGTGCCGTCCTGAAATTCCACAATCGCTAATAGCGTTGCCTTCTTGCACAGGCTTTCGATGTCGGCGCCGGTTAGCCCTTCCATCCGCTCGGCGAATTCATCGAAATCAACATTGGGCGCCAACGGCGCACGCCGGCAGCAAAGCCGCATGATGGCCGCTCGATCGGCAGCGTCTGGTTTCGCGAACTGAATTTTGTAGTCGAACCGCCCGCTGCGTAGAAGGGCCGGCTCGATCCGCTCGGGACGATTGGTAGCGGCCAGCAGGATCACGCCTTTGACGTCGCGCAAGTTATCGATCTCACGCAGAAGCTGGCTGAGAATCCTTTGATAGACGTCGGTGCCGAATTGATCGACGCCGAACTTTGGGGCGACTGCGTCGATCGTGTCGAAGAACAGGATGCAGGGCGCAGCCCGTCTGGCCTTTTTGAAAACTTCCCGCAGCGCCCTCTCGGATTCGCCCAACCACTTGGAGTACAATTGCGGGCCATCGATGGCGATCAGCGGCACTTGTTTTTCACCCGAAAGCGCTCGCGCCATGGCAGTCTTCCCGGTACCCGATGGTCCGGCCAACAAAATGCCTCGCGGCGGCGCCAGTCCAACCTGCTCGTAAATCTCGTCGTGCATGTGAGAATGCTCGACTACGGCATCGAGCAAACGTTTGACCTCGGTAAGACCGCCCAGGGATGCAAAGGTCGTTGCGCTCTTCTCAATAAAAAATTCGCGAGTCGCGCTGGGCTCTACTTCCTTCAAACCGGCGAGAAAGTCGTCGCGCGTGACCTGCAGCGTCCCCAGTTCAGCGGATGCCGCGCCGTCGGTCTCGAGTGGATAGGCCGAGAGGAAACCACGCAATGCGATCATGCCGACTTCTTGTCCCAGCGCTTCGAGATCAGCGCCGACGAAACCGTGAGAATGTTCGGCGATCTCCTTCAGGTCCACGTCCGGCGCGAGAGGCATGGCGCGCGTATGGATCTTTAGGATCTGCAGCCGTGCTTGAGTATTCGGCACGCCAATTTCGATTTCGCGATCGAAACGGCCGGGACGCCGCAGTGCCGGGTCAAGCACCTCGGGGATGTTGGTCGCACCGATGACGATCACTTGGCCGCGTGCGACAAAGCCATCCATTAAGCTCAGGAGCTGGGCCACGACGCGCTTTTCGACCTCGCCGACTACCTCCGTGCGTTTGGGAGCCACGGCGTCGATCTCGTCGATGAACAGGATTGCCGGCGCGTGGCGTGCCGCTTCCTCGAAGACCTCGCGGAGTTTGGCCTCGCTCTCGCCGTAGAACTTCCGCATGATCTCGGGGCCGTTTAGGTGAATAAAGTGAACGCGACTTTCAGCGGCTACGGCGCGCGCAAGCAGGGTCTTGCCCGTTCCCGGCGGACCGTACAGCAACACTCCCTTCGGCGCGAGAATTCCCAAGCGCTCGAAGATACGTGAGTACTTCAGCGGCAGCTCAACGATTTCTCGCACTCGCGCCACTTCACGTTCCAGGCCGCCGATATCTTCGTAGGACACTGACGGAGCGCGGGCCGCCGTCTGCTCGCCTTCCACCACTCGGAGGTCGGTGCGTTTCCCGATCACGACAGGTCCGGATGGAATCGTGCGCACCACCTGGAAGTTTACCGCCTTGGCAAATGTCGGCACCCGCACCACACAGCCCGCGATCACCGGAACGCCTACCAGATCCTGCAGCATCCGATCGGGTGCGATGGTTGCCGGCGCAGCTCCTACCCACAACGGCGACAAGCGCACGGCCACCGCCTGCTCGTGCTCGATCGGCGATACCGTCACCTGTTCCTGCAGGCCCGCGCTGCAATTGCTGCGGCACGTGCCGTCTATCTGAATCATGCCTTCGAAGCCTTCGTCCGAAAGCTCGGCGCGCCCCACGCCAGTCATGCCGCCGGTGATCTTCAGCACGTCGCCTGCCCGCGCACCCATGCGCAGCAGGTCGGCCGGTGCCAGTCGCGCAATCGCGTGGCCGACGTCTTCGACCCGCGCCTCCGCAACCCGCAGCGTAAGCGTTCCCGTCATCGATGAATGGGCAGTTTCCGTCATGACGTCACATTCGACCTGCTGGGATGAAACTCTCCGTTGATCAAAACTTTGTATTGAGTACGATCTCTTCCACGTCTTCAATGTGCCGCCGCATCGCGGCCTTTGCCGCTTCCGCATCGTGTCGCTTGATGGCAGCCAGGATCCGCCGGTGGCCGGCGAGCGACTTTTGCGCGCGTCCTTCCACCTGCAAAGAGTGTTCGCGCGTGTCGCGCAGCAGGTCCATCAGGGTGTCGATCACCTTCAGAACGACACTGTTACCGGATGCCAGAGCAATGCCGTAGTGGAAATCCGCGTCCTCGGCGATGGCCGCCTCTCCCTGGCTCTGCGTTTTCTCCTGCCTTTGGAGAATCTCTTCCATCTCGGAAATTTCTTCGGCGGTAGCGTTGGCGGCTGCTCGCGCGGCCAGCGGCGGTTCGATCATCTTGCGGAAATCCAGAAGCTCGGTCACTAGACCCTGCCGGCGCTTCAGCGCATTGGCAAAAGGATTGGCGGATGACTCGGTCGTTCGTTCGCGAACGATTGTCCCGGTGCCTTGGCGCGGTTCAACCAGGCCCACCAGTTCCAGGCCCCGAATCGCGTCTCGAATGGAACTGCGGCTTACCTGAAGAATCTCCGCCAGCTCGCGTTCCGAGGGCAGTTTATCTCCGGGTTTCAATTTTTTAAGAATCAGGCGTTCGATCTGCTTGGCGACTTCTTCGTAGACTTTGTTTCTTCGGATAACCTCGAAGTCGGGTTTGACGGATTTGACGGGTGCGGGCATGGGCAAGTGGTCTGGTAAGCGGACCAGCTCACAAATGGAGTATACCCCCGCTGTCAAGAGCCTAGCAAATATTTTTATCGGGCGAATCCAAAAAGAAATGGATCTGGCCCGGAAACCGCCGCGGTAACAATTGCCCGGGTGCGCGGCCCAAGGTGCGTCTCGCAGGCACCGCTCACTTCGGCGGTTGGGCCATCGCACTCTGCGCCAATAACTTCGTGCAGTTGTACACTGTTCGCGTGTAAGGCATAGGAAGACCCACTCTCTCTCCCAACTCCACTACTGCGCCCACCAGCGCCTCCAGTTCCATCGGCCGGCCCGCTTCGAGGTCCTGCAACATGGAGGTTCTGTGCTCCCCCACTTTTTCTGCGCCCGCCATTCGCTGATCGATGGAAACCGGCAACTCCATTCCCAACTTGCTGGAGACCGCTTCCACTTCCTGCATGATGGTGCGTATCAGCGAGGAAACCCCCGGATCGCGCACCATCTGAATCAGCGTGGCTCGCGTGAGTGCGCTGACCGGATTCAACGAAGCGTTTCCCAAAACCTTTACCCATATTTCGTGGCGGATCCGGGTGCTGACCGGGCATCGTAGGCCGGAGGCGATGAGCGCCTCTGCAATTCGTCGGCAGCGTTCGGAGCGCGCGCCGTCCGGCTCGCCGAGAGAAATGCGATTACCCTCGATATGTTGAACCACCCCGGGTGAGGAAATCTCGGTAGAAAAGTAAACGATGGATCCTACGACCATACGCGCCTCGATGGCCGAGGAAATTATGCCACCGGGATCGATCCGCTCCAGGCGCAATCCTTCCAAATCGCCGCCGAACCCCTGGAAGTACCACCAGGGTATTCCGTTTTGTGTGCTGACAACTGTAGTCTCCGGCCCTAGCACCGGCCTCAACTGCGGCGCAAGTTGCGGCAGGCCGTGTGCCTTCACTCCAAGA
Source organism: Acidobacteriota bacterium (assembly GCA_003167215.1). GTDB lineage: Bacteria > Acidobacteriota > Terriglobia > Acidiferrales > UBA7541 > Palsa-295. The sequence goes on from PMTV01000029.1 coordinate 77,069, forward strand.
AAGACAACGTCCACCGGCCCTACTTCCTCGAGGGAACCGGCGATTTTCGGCCGCGCGATAAAATCTCCCTCGCTGCTTCTTACTTGCACGCCATGCTCTTGCATAGCACGAAGATGAGGGCCGCGCGCGAAGAGCGTGACATCGAACCCGGCATGCGCCATGCGCGCACCGATGTAGGCTCCTATCGCGCCCGCTCCCGCGATCAGGAATCTCATAGTTCGTCATCCCCGAGCGCGGCGGCTACGGCGCGTCGGCGAATTTTTCCAGTCGCGGTGGTGGGGATAGTCTTTACGAGATAAATCTTCTTAGGACATTTGTATTCCGCCAGCAACTCGCGGCAGTGCCTGATGAGTTCCGATTCGGTGGCGTCGTGTGCTTCGTGCAATACCACCGCGGCGGCTACTTCTTCACCCAACGTAGGATGCACGCAGCCAAACGTGACCGCTGCCGCGACGGCAGAATGCCGCAGCAAAATCTCGTCGACTTCGTGAGGTGCGATATTCTCTCCACCGCGGATGATGATGTCTTTGATCCTGCCGGTCAAATGCAAATAGCAATCCTCATCGAGCATTCCTTCGTCGCCGGTAAGAAACCATCCATTCACGAAAGCGCGAGCGTTGGCGTCCGGATTGTTTTCATATCCCCGAAATACGTTGGCTCCCTGAATGGCGACTTCGCCGCGCTGGTTGGTGCCGAGATCGTTGCCCTCCTTATTCATGATGCGGATGCGAAGCCCGGTGCCCACACCGACAGAACCTGCCTTCCGATGTCGCGGAGGTAAAGGATTCGAGGTCATCTGGTGGGCGGCCTCCGTCATTCCGTAGGCTTCGACAAACGGCACTCCGAACAGACTTTCGATCTTCTGAATGAGCGCCGACGACATGGGAGCGCTGCACGAACGGATGAAGCGCAGCGAGGCAGCTTCTACGGGTTTCTGGTGAGTACGTGCCAGCAGAAGCTGATGCATCGTGGGCACCCCCGAATACCAGGTCACGCGATGTTCCCGAACCGTGCGCCAGAAAGAAAGCGCGTTGAATTTGGTGGGAACAACGACGGTCCCTCCGGAAAGCAAAGTTGCCATGAGTGAGGCAATCAACCCGTGAACGTGGAACAGCGGCATGATGCACAGCGAAACATCCTCCTCTGAAAGCGCGTATGTGTTCGCGATATTCGCTGACGAGACCGCGAGATTGAAATGCCGCAAGGGAACGCGCTTCGGCCGCCCAGTGCTTCCGCTGGTGTGCAGGATCAGAGCAATATCGTCAGCCGTGGGCGCGCTTGCGGAAACACCGGTGGGAGCACCCGCGAGCTGAACGTCGCCCTGGTCGCTCATTTCCACCGAGAACACCGGAATCTTGCGGTCCGCAGCCGCGCTGCGCGCGAATTGTGCGCCTGCCGGCGGGCAAAGCAAAATCCGCGCATTCGTATCCCCGAGAAAGAAATGGAACTCTTCGTAGGGATACGCCAGGTTCAACGGAGCTGCGATCCCAGCGATGGAGGCAGCCAGGAAGCTGACGATTGCAGGCAATCCGTTCGGCAATGCGATGGCTACAGCATCGCCACGGCGAATGCCGGCGGCGGCCAAAGCGTTGGCCATGGCCAAGACCTGTTGCCGGAGCGAATCGTAGGTGACTCGGATTCCAAGCTCGGGAACGATCACTGCAGTGTGGCTGTCAGCAAATTGTAAGACGTCAAGAAGGGTGTCTACCGACTTCAGTGTCATCCGTTGTCGCCCCTGGCGCGATCTTTTGTTCGATCTGGTTTTTCTGCTAACAAGTATTTTGCAGCTTGAATTGATCCCGCCAGAATGCTTCCGACTAGATCGGCGAGTGCTGTCCCTTCACGATCAGTTCCTCCGCGATGCGGCGTGCTTCGGGCAGTGTCGCTGCCGCTTGGCCGTCGATCTCGGCCGGCAAATCGAGTTGCATTTTCGCCAGCTCCTCGTCAAACAAACGGGTCACCAAAGTGGGGGTGTGTTCGAGCGTCTTGCCGTCGTCGGCGGGCACTTTCACTTGGTGCCGCACGCGCTGTGCGATCATCAGGCGATAGATGCGATCGGTAGCCAGGTCTTCCATGTACCCATCGAGCAGGCTGGCTCCTTTTCCGTTGAGCACTCCGTTGCGATAACGAATCACCGTGCGCACGGCCGCTCGCGTTCCGGCAAGTGTTATAGCTCCCACTCCCCTTGGGATTGGCCGCAGGTCCGGATGGGAGTTCGGCAACTTGGGAAGTTTTGCAATCTGATTGGGATATGGGAACTGCGCGACAGCGATCTCGTTCTGATCCGGGTGGCCGGTCCACGCCCCATCCATCAGGCAGTCGGCTTCATTCTTCTTGTCTTGCTTCAGGACCTTCAGAGCGCGCTCGTTCAACTCCGCATCCGTGCGGCTGGGATAGAGTGCGGTCATTCCGCCGATGGCGTGAACTCCGTGCTTGTGGCAGATTTCCGGCATCAGTGTGCGGAAGTTCTGGAAGAATGCCACGTCGTGCGGGATGGTATTGCGGTCCGGCAGAATCCAGTTGGGATCCTCGATCATGAAATCGATCAGCGAGGCCATGTAATCCCAGCGGCCGAGGTTCAATCCCAGGCAGTGATCGCGCAGATTGAAAAGAAATTCCTCCATCTGATAAGCCAGCGGGTGCGCCTCCACGAGTGCCATGCACTTTATGTAATCCTTAGGCAGCCCTTTGGATTTGGCAAAGGTCTCGAAGAGATCGCGCCACCACAAAGCCTCTTCGGCAGACTCGCTCTTGGGGATATACACGCAGAAGTTGTGCGGCAACCTTGCCGGATCGATCTGATACCAGATTAGCGCCAGATCGAACAGGGATGCGGACATGATCTCGTTCTTAATAACCCCGCCCTGGCTGACGTGCAGCCCGCGGGGGCGCACCCAAGTCACAGTTTTTGAGTGCTGCACTGTGACTTTCTTGCCTCGCTTCTGGTCCTCGTAGCTAAGTTCATACTTGTAAGCGGCAATCGTGTTTCTGACCGCCAACAGGACGTTCTCCCAGACGTTGGCCGTGGAATCTTCCAGGTCGATCATAACGGCGGGTGATCCGGAGTTCAGCAGTTTTACCGTCAACGCTCCGTCATCGGCCGGCCCGGTCATTTGATTGCGCTGATCCGCGCACCAGTCGGGTACTTCGATCCGCCAATCAGAAGTGGTTGCCTCCGAAGGCGGCAAATAGTTCGGCGGATTTCCGCGATGAGACGCTTGCAACACTTCCGCACGTTTGGAGATGAGTTTCTGTTGCCAAGGCGTGAATTGCTTGTGCAGCGGCAACAGGAAATCAAAGAAGCCCTCGGGGAGGTCCTTCTGGGGATTCAAGTCAGTTGGCGCGTAATTCATGTATTGCATCGAGTGTTTTCAGTATGCCAGGCCGGCCGACCTGGACGTTTCCGTCCGGCGTCGCGCAATCATGGCAGGGCGCGAATCCGTAGTCAAATACCTTGAACGCCCGCACCGCTGGAGCATTCCGGACCTATCGCGACGTAACAAAAAAGAAGTACGCGCTCATCGCGAGGCCGATGCCGATCACGAACGCCCGCACCTTTCGGGGGTCGGCCTTCTGCGCGTAACGCGCGCCGAACCACCCTCCCAACAGAGCACTCGCGACCATTACTCCGCACTGTGGCCACAAAACGGCTCCGGCCAGGATGAAAGTCACCACCGCAGCAGCATTAATCGCGGCGGCAAGCAGCGTCCTGATCGCGCCCATGGCGTGAATGTCACGCATTCCCAACGCCGCCAGCATTCCCAGCGTGATAAACCCGATCCCTGCCCCGAAGTATCCGCCATAGACTGCCACCAGCAGTTCCACGAAGGAACTCACTATGATCGCCCGCCACGTTATCTTCCGGAGATCATTAATCACGGCGCTGGTGCCGGCGATTGCACGGATGGTATTGCCAAATGCGAAAAGCAACGTACCGCTCAGCAATAGCCAGGGGACGAAGCGCAGAAAAGTGTGTTGCGGAGTTTTCAACAAAAGCACCGCGCCAGCCCAACCTCCCGCAACGCTGGTCGCGAGCAGGGGGATCATGAGGCGCGCCGGCGCATCCAGCCGTTTTATGTATGCGAGAGTGCTGGCGGCTAACCCCGGCCATAGTGCGACTGTATTGGTGGCATTCGCCTGCACGGGCGGCACGCCGATGAATAAGAGTGCGGGAAACGAGATGAAGCTGCCGCCGCCCGCCAACGCGTTCAAAGTTCCTGCGATTCCCGCGGCGAAAAACAGAAACAGAACGTGGGTGAATTGCAATCTCATCAAATATCAGAAGACATCGGAGTACGACACCAGCGCGCTCCTGACTCTTTGCCGAGGCCGACCATTTGTGGAGTATCCAAGAATTAGGACACCGTCGGTTATTGTACGGATTTGACTTTCTTCCTCACCGCCGCGAGCAGGTCAGGAGGCAGGGCGGAGTAGCCTTCCTGCACCGCGAATTGCTGGCCATCCGTGTATATCCAATTCAGAAGATCGACCAACGCAGCTGTGCGAGCCGCATCAGACGATGGAATTCGCAGGTAGATCCAGGTGAAACTGGTAATGGGAAAAGAATCTGCTCCCGGCACATTAGCCAGGGAGGCGGAAAAGTTATTCCAGCGAGGTGCTTCTGCCGCTTGGCACGCTGCAGCAATACTCTCAGTCGAAGCCTTCACAAACTTGCCGGAAGGGTTTAGCACTGAAGCTTGGGGAATATTACCCTTCACGGCATATTGATACTCGACGTAGCCGATAGAGCCGGGAATGTTTTTCACCTTGTCCGCCATATCGGAACTGCGTTCCGCAGGATCGCCAAGCGGCCACTGGGGCGAAGATGTGATTCCGATTTGAGCGCGAAACTTGGAACTCGCTTTGGAGAGGAAATCAGTGAAGACGTAGTTAGAGCCCTTTCCTGCAGGGCGGTTGATCACTTGGATCGGAATACTCGGCAAAATAATCTCGGGGTTGAGCTTCGCGATCTGCGGCGCATTCCACATCTTTACGTCGCCGAGGAAAATCCCGGCCAAGACGTCCCCTGAAATCCGAAGCGCCCCGTGGACATCGGGAAGATTGTAGATCGGAACGATCCCGATCAGTACGACCGGCAGTTCAATTAAGCTGCCATCTTTCCGCTCGTTGTCCGTCAGTTGCGCTTCGCCCGCGCCAAAATCACTCGCGCCACGAGAGATCTGCTTAATCCCTTCGGCGGTGCCGATCGGGACGTATCGCATCTGAATCTTGGCGCTACGCTTGTCGTATTCTTGTATCCACCGGTTATATAGAGGCGCCGGTACACTCGAACCGGAACCCACCAGGACAACCGAATCTTGGGCTTGGGCCGAAGGATTGCGCAGCGCGAAGGCAAGAAGAGAAATCAGCAAGATATGCCAGAGCAAACCGCGGCTAGAACGTCGCTGCGCAACGCGCACCCTCATCGTGTTCCTCCTACTCGTGACCGGACTATAGCGAGCTTACGATTGTAAGTTACCACCGTTTGGGCGAACTCAGACCCTCAGGTAACGAGTCCTGTTGCAGACTATGAACGGCCCCCCACCGCTGCTCTCGACCAGCAATAGAGTCGAATTCTCGTCTAAACGGCACGAGCAACTATTTGCCTTCCAAAATTCCAATTGTCCGGTGCCGCTGAAGGAAGTCCGTGACGCGGCAATGGCTGATGCTAAGATGCTGAGCGTTTGGGCTGCGCGTGCCCGCGAATCGCGACGCACTCCTGCGCAGAGATCTGCAACAGAGAACAGCGAAGGGCCGAACGAACGTATGACCCACGATCTTATGTCGCACAATGACGTCGAAGAACTAGCGCGCGAACTGCTCTCCGCATCTGAGACGGGCCGGATGGTTGACGCCCCGCCCTCCGAGCGCCCCGGTTTCGACCTCAACACCGCTTATGAGGTTGAAACAACACTCAAGCAGTTTCGCGAAGCTGCTGGACACAGAGCCGTCGGCCGCAAGGTCGGTTATGCGAATAAGGCCATGTGGCGCGTCCTCAAACTCGAAACCCTGGTTTGGGCCCACATGTACGAGGACACGGTGCATTATGCTGAAAACAACTCCGCCACACTGTCGTTCCCGCATCCGCGTTCGTTGAAGATCGAACCCGAAATTATTTTTGGTTTAAAAGCGCCGGTCACAGGCGAAAGCTCTGACGCCGCCGCTGCGCTTGCGTCCTCGGATTGGCTAGCGCTTGGATTCGAAATCATCGACTGTCCTTTTCCGGACTGGAAGCTTCAGCCCAGTGATTTCGTGGCGTCTTTCGGGCTTCACGCCGCGCTCGTGGCTGGCGAGAGGATACAGGTGCGGCCCGACCTCATTGCGACGCTAATCGACGAGCTACCGCGATTTAAAGTGCGAATGTCGAAGAGTGGAGAGATCGTGGAAGAAGGATCCGGAAGAAATTCTTTGAAGAGCCCCGCGCTATGCCTGGCGGAGCTCGGCGCCGCCATTACCCGCCGCTTTCCCTCCCATCCCTTGAGCGCGGGGGAAATTGTCAGCTCCGGTACACTCACCGCCGGGCATCTGACCGGCAAGGGCGATCTCTGGACCGCTGACGTCGAGGGAATCTTCCTGCCGGCCCTGACTCTGCGCCTCACTTAAATTATTGCGTAAACATTCCGGGCCGCTGCTCTGCCTGGAAGCGGACACTTCATGTGCATTTGAGATTTGGAATATCTCGTTCAAATCGCATAAATCTCACAATATGCTTGACACCCCCCGGGCGCTATGCTAACAGCGTCCCTGCTTTTTGCAAAAAAGCTGGTTCGATTAGCGGACCAGTATGCCAAGTTCGTCACGAACCAAGACAATTTGGAGTTTAAGCAATGCGGGTGGATTCGATTAACTGCTGGCCTCGTGCCGATGATGGCAGTCGCGAACCTGCAGTGTGCTTTGAAAAATCTCTGCGTAAAGGATAATTATGCGCTCGCCAAAATTGTGGTGTGTGCTCCTGGCTTTGTTTTGCATCGCTCCTGGTCCGCTAGCCTTTGCTCAGAGCGCGAAGCCATCCGACGACCCTACGCAGTCGAAATCAACGCCCAAGGTTGCGACCGAAGACGAGGTTCAGCAACTGCGCCGTGAGGTCGCGGAGCTCAAGGCGCAGATTCAGCGGCTGGTCGAAGCGAGCGCGGTGGCGCAGGGTGGCCCTGCACGCTTGGTGCAGACCAACGCTGTGGCTAGCTCCAATCCCGACGCCTCAGCGCCCGTCGCTACCCCGGTAGCTCCCGCGGGCTCGAATGCCGATGTCTCATCGCCCGCCGCCACTTCGGCGGACATCGACGCTCTACAAAAAGAGATCAACGTTCTTCAGACCAAGGCTAACGACGTTCCCCCGGCAACCGCGGGCTGGAACGGCGAGCACTTTTTCTTGAGGAGTTCCGACGGCAACTTCCAGCTCATGCCCGTCGGCTACCTGGATGCGCAATATACTTTCTACAAAGGCGATGGCGCACCTTCGGACACTTTTAACATCACGCGTGCCCGCTTCGGCGTTCAAGGCAACTACGGGAAGCAACTCGACTATGCTTTCCTGTTCGAGACAGCCTCCGCTCTTACAATCCGTGACGCCTATCTGGATTTCAAGCCTTGGGACGCTTTCAAGATCATGGGCGGCCAGTACAAAGTGCCTTTCTCCATGGAAGTCGGAACCGCCGACACCTCCGTTGAGTTCTATAATCGCTCCATCATCTCCGTACTTTACCCGGATGCCGGGGGGGCTTTCCGCGCTCCCGGAGTTGACGTCCACGGTGATTTGTTTGGAGGTCGCGCGCAGTACTGGGCTGGCATTTTCAATGGACAAGGTCTCCTGACAAACGGGACTACGAATGAGCCCGAAGTTGTCGGCAGGGTTCGCTTCTCTCCGTGGCTGAAATCCGACAGCCACTGGCTGAAGGGTTTTTCTTTTGGCGGTTCGGCCGAGCATAGCCGATCCAAGGGTCTCGCAAACGAACAGAGCTTCAGCGGTGTTTTGAACGACGGCACTTACAATTTCTTCCCGCAGTTCCGGATCAATGGTGGAGTCGAGCGATATAACGGGTTTTTCTCGTGGCTCAGCGGGCCATTGGGTATTCGCGGAGAATACGCTCAACTCTTGCAGAAGCGCAGCAACATTGGCTCGCTAGCAACCGGAGGCATCGGATTCGATTCTCTTCCGGGCGTTGTAGGCAAGGGTGCTTACATATCGGCCACATATTTACTGACCGGAGAACGCGAGCCGGAAAATGCCATTCCGCGCGTAAAACACCCGGTAATCGGTCCTAATTCTCCCGGAGAATCGGGAGGCCCGGGTTGGGGTGCTTGGGCAGTCAAGATCCGCTATGCCTGGCTGGAGGGGAAAGCTCCGGGCGCCACTTGTGATGCCACCACGATCCCGGCCTGTCCGATCACGCCGGTAATCTCCCCGGCCTTTAGCGATCACACCGATCAGCTCACTGTGGGATTCAACTGGTATCTCAATTATTGGGTTCTCGTGAAGTCAGATTTTAACTTGAATCAACTCAAGAACCCGAGCGTTCAGGGCATTTTGCCCCGCAATTACTTTGTGTTTATTGAGGGTATTCAGTTTCGGTTTTGATCGGGTCTTGAGTGCTCTGGATCAGGCCGCCGGCTAGTATCCGGGCCGGCAGAAGCGAATCCAGGAGTACTGCGGACCCAGTGGACAGTTACTTTTGAAATTTTAGTTCGGCCTCCGGCCGATTTCGTAGGAGGAAATTTGATGAAACCGAAAATGCTTCCCCTTCTATCCCTTGTCGCTCTGCTCGGAGTGATGTTCATCTCCAACAGTTGCAGCAGCAGCTCTAAGAGCTGTCCCGTTTGCGGCACCGATAAGAACGGGACGATTGGGTTGATTGACGTCATGCTCGTGCCGGAACACAATCCCAATGGCGAGCCTGGTGGGCCTTTCAATATTTTTGACATTAGCTGGGTGGATCCGGTCAACCGCCTTTATTACGTGTCTGATCGCATCGGTCTTGACGTTCCCGCCTTCAGTACGACTTCCAACATCGCGTTGTGGGCCATCGGTGGACAGAACTCGGTAGCCGAGGCGGGGAATAATAGCAGCCTCTGCTGGGTGGATCCGACGAGTGGGGAAACCATTCCTCCCGTCACAAGCGGCCTGGGCAATTACACTCGGTTTGGATGCAAGACAGATGGCTTCCGCCTTCCAGGCGGTTTTGGCCCCAACGGCAACTTCGGCGGATTTGTGGGAGGTCAATGCTGTGCTTCCCGCGCCAACAACCTGAACCCGCTTTCCGGTCCAAACGGCCTGGAAATTACGGGCGATGGAAATTTCATGTTTGTCGGGAATGGCAGCTCGCAAGTTGAGGTATTCGACCTGGCTCCAATGATTTCAAGCGGCTACACAGCGCCGCCGGTGTTGACCGCTACCATAGTAACTGGCACGTCTCCCGACTATGACGGTCCCAACGGCATCGTCCCATGCCAGGGGTCCGCAAACGGAAGAGCCTTTTCTGATCCGACTTGTGGCGACCTGCGCGGCGATGAAATTGCTACTACTGGTTCCGTCGTAACTTTCCCACAGGACGGTTCCTCGCGTTATCTCTTTGCCGTAATCAATGGCGACCCGGGACTCCCCTTTGTCACTATCGTTGACGCCACCGCGATCGTGACCAGAACCGGAACCGACGCGCAACAACATTGTCTCCCTTATTCTCAAGTCACGGACCCTACCGCTACAGATCCCTTCAGTCCGGGTATTAGTACCTATGTCTCCGGACCTGGCGGTCCGTCGATCACAACACTGTTTCCGGCGAACTACGCCTCCTGCATCCTTGGCCAAATTTACTACGACGGCGCATCCCAAAATGACGACACCGTGTTGATTGATGACGGCGGCGTGAACGGCGCGAATGGATTTGTCTGCCCCGATCCTTCTCTCCAATTCTTCGGCCCGACTCCCGGCACCGTTGGTCCGCCCGTTCCGTCCGGCGCCTCCGGCCATGCGGCTGGTTTCAATCCGGATGTTGCTTGCCATCACGGCCCGCAGCTCACCGCAACCACCGCGACCCAGGTTGGCGGAGTCTTCTGCCCGGCCGGTCCGGGCACGCCGCCGGGCTGCGTTGGTGCAATAGCCCCGGCAGGGCTGGGGGGAATGATATTTTACCCGGCCACAAGCACCTTCCTTCTGACCAATGGAAATTCGACGCCGGACATTACTGTTGGCAGCATCGATGTAATAGATCCCCTCCACCAAATTACCCTTGCGGGCGGTGGCACTGCATTTGTCCCGGCGATCATCAACAGTTTTCCCGTACCCAATTGCATGCCCACTAGTTTGAATCTCGGACCTGGCACGGATGTCTTCGTAGGTTGCGCCGACCACGATGGACGCGCGTTCGCGCCGTCCAGCGTCATAATCAACGGCACCACCGGCGCCATCCTCACTGTCATCAACAATGTCGGGTTCGTGGACGAGACCTGGTATAACCCCGGCGACAACAACTACTACACGGCCTCGAGGGACATGCCCTCCGGCCCGGTTCTCGGCGTCATCAATGCCGGGAGCAGACAGTGGCTGCAGAACGTCCCGACAAACGGCAACGCCCACAGCGTCGCGGCCGATCCGAAGAACAATCACATCTTCGTGCCGCTTCCTTCGGGCGGTCCCAATTGTGAGACCATCGCCGCAGATGGCTGCGTCGGTGTGTATGCAGCGCAGTAATTGAAACCTTGGAAGTGATTTCGAATCGAAGCCCGAATTTGCATCAGCAGATTCGGGCTCCGTTTTTTTCCGGGCGGCGGACCTAACGGACAGCGGTCTCTTGATAGCGCATCATTTTCCATTCCCCGTCACGGTTGGTCCAAAGTTCGCCGATGAAAACTCTTTTGAAACGGACGGCCGAACCTTTGGGGAATTGCATGGTGCTTTCGTAAGTAACGAAAGCGTAGTGGGCCCCGAGCTGCTGCACCTGGAAAAGCTGAAGCAGATAATCGGTGTACATGCTGTGCTCGACTTCGAAGAGGACATGAAGCTTGGCATGTTCGCCATCGCCGTCCGCTTCCACGGCCTGGAAGTCGTCGGTGAGAAACGCGGCGTAGCCCTTTTTGTCCCTGTTTTTGAAAGCTTCCCACGCGGCTCTTACCTTTGCTTCGAGCAAGTCGGCGAGCTTGGGCTGAGCCGTCGCATTCTTTGACGGCGTGCTCTGGGCCGCTTTGTCCGCCGCTGCGGGTTGCTGTGCGGATGCAAAGCAGGGCAGAGCGAGCGCGATACATGAACATAGAATCCAATTTCGCATCTCTTCCTCCTCGACTGAGGCGCCGCAAATCTTACAGGCCTCGCGCTTGGCAGTCAAAGCAGAGTTCATTACACCCGCAGCGGCGCATTTCTTCGGGCTCCGCTTGTCGGGTTGCGGTTCTGGGCGCTCTTGGCTACCATGAGGCTTCTCGACGGATGTGGCTGCATTCGGCACAATCGCGCTGCCTGAATTACGAATTCCGCCGAAACTTTATAGGGAGTTGAAACCATGAAACCTGTCCCATTGCTTCTGCTCGTGCCGCTTGCGTTGGCGTCATTCGGATTCTCGGCGATGACGCCCCAACAGCCGCCATCGGCGCAAGGGTGGCGGCAATCTCAAAAGACAGGCTCCGCCCGTGGGACTTCCTACGCTCGATTTACCTTGGCCGGAAAATTCCTTAAAGCTCCACAGGGTGATGTCTCTAATCGTCCTGCCTTCGTGGTGGACTGCGCCCCCGGTAGCGGAACTCGCAAGGGCAAGTTCTCAGCCGCGAATCTCCTCATCGGTACCCCCATGAAGATCGACTACGTCGAGCCTCAAGAAATCCACGGAACGTCTTACTACCCAAAGATCTCCGTTCGATATCGCATCGACGATGCTAAAGAAGAGGAAGAAAAATGGTCCCCGGGAACGGATAAGACTACTGCCGCCATCCCTAAAGATTGGCTGAAGAAAATACTTCGCGCGCACACCGTGGAAATAACTGCGGAGGATGACCGTGGATCGCAACTCGAAATGCAATTTGACATGCCTAACTCGCCGCCTGTTGAAGACGCCTGCAATGTGGATGATCCCAAAAAGTGATTGGAACGGCTAAGGCCATCTTCGGGGGTTTTTAGCTAAACAGATTCGTTCCTTTTACACGAGTTCGAATTTCAATTCGCCCAGCTTTTCTACGCTGCACGCGATCTTATCGCCCGGCTTGAGCCATACTTGCTGGTCCTTGGGCTTGCCCTGGATCACGCCCTGGGGAGTGCCGGTGAAAATAATGTCGCCGGGTTTCAGCGTGATGACGCGGGAAACGTAGCTGATTATCTTCCGCGTGTTAAAAATGAAGTCGCTCGTATTGGAAGACTGCCGCGTCTCGCCGTTCACGCGGCACTCAATCTTCAAGTTGTCGGGATCGATCTGGTCGGCTGTCACCAGATACGGGCCGAGCGGCGCGAACTGGTCCGGCGTCTTGCCCACCATCCACTGCCCACCGGTTTCCAGCTGCAGGTCCCGCGCGGTGAAATCGTTGCCGGTCGCGTAGCCGGCAACGTAGGAAAGCGCGTCCGCTTCGCTTACCGCTTTCGCTTCGCGTCCGATCGCTATTACCATCTCGGCTTCGTAGTCGAATTTCGTCGCGTATTCCACGGGCAGTTTTATGGTGCCGTTATGGCGATTGAGCGCGGTGTTAAACTTGTTGAAAAGCACCGGCTGCTTCGGAATCGGCGCTCCGATCTCGATGGCATGTTGCCGGTAGTTCAGCCCAATGCAGACAATTTTCTCGGGGCGCGTCACCACCGGGCCGAATTCGACAGTGTCTTCCTTCAGGTATGCTTTTTGTGCTTCCTTCGACTTGACAGACGCGTCCACCAGCGCATTCAGGCTCGGGCCGTCTTCGTTCTGAAGCAAATCGTCAATTGTGGCCGGCGCGTGCATATGCAGAATCTTCGCCGCTTCGACTACATCGAGGATCCCTTTCTCGTTCTTCACGCACAGGCGGTATTCGGCGCCGCGGCGAATGTTCAACAAGATGAGTCCGCGCGTCATGCCATGCGCCTCCGGTCCGGCAGGGTTCGCCTTCGCAAGTGTCGCCGGCAGTCGGCCCGCGACCGCCATAGCCCAGACCGCGCCGGTGCCTTTCATGAAATTCCTGCGATTTTGCTTCATGGAAAGATCTCCTTTAAGCGGAACCATTCGGCCCGCACCATAATACGGCGCTTTCCGATTTTCAATCGGCAGACGCACTCGCCTTTTGCTTTGCCACCCACTCATGGATTCGAGCCGACAGAACATCCAGCGGCAGGGCGCCCGCGCTCAGCACCTCATCATGAAAATTGCTCAGGTTAAATTTGTCGCCTAATTGGTCTTTGGCATACTGGCGCAATTTCAGGATCTCGAGCTGGCCGATCTTGTATCCCAGGGCCTGGGCCGGCACCGCCATGTACCGGTCGGTTTCGCTCTGCACTTCGTACTCATCTATCGCCGAATGGTCGTGAAAGAAGTCAACCACCTGCTGCCGCGTCCAGTGTTTATAGTGGAAGCCGGTATCCACGACCAGCCGGATTGCGCGGAGCATGTCGTCCTGCAAGTGCCCGTAATAGCTGTAAGGATCCTGAAAGAATCCCACTTCTTTTCCCAGGCGCTCCGCGTAAAGAGCCCAACCCTCGGTGTAGGCGGTGTAAAACTCGTTTTGACGGAAAGGCGGAAGCTGCGGCAGTTCCTGTGCGATCGCGATCTGCATGTGGTGGCCGGGAACGCCCTCGTGATACGCGGTGGTTTCTATGTCCAGCGTGGTGCCCTTTTCAAAGTTGCCGGTGTTCACCATGATATGGGCAGGCCGCGATCCATCCTGAGACCCTTCCACGTAGTGCGTGGAGGCCTGTTTCTCGCGGAACTCTTCGATCGGCATGACTTCCAGTTTCGCTTTCGGAAGACGTCCGAACATCAAAGGCAGCTTCGGATACATCTGGTCAATATACTTTTGATAGAGGTCGACAATCTCCTGGCGGGAATGCGCATGGACCTTGGGATTTGTCGGCAGGGAGGCGCCAAAAGTCTTCAGGTCTTTGTAGCCGAGCTGATCGACGACTTGCAACATGCGTGCTTCGATTTCCTTCACCTGAGCGAGACCTATCTGGTGAATTTCTTCCGGCGAAAGATCGGTGGTGGTGCTCTCCTTCACCAGGAAAGCATAGCGCGCGGGGCCATCCGCGAGCGACCATAAGCCAGGCTCGGCGCGTCCTTTCGGCGCGTAGTCTTCACGCACAAATTTCGTGAATTCCACGTAAGCGGGGACCACGGATGCACTAATCGCAGCCAAGCCCTGCTCGCGCAACCGTTTCTGATCCGCGGCGGAGATGGACTCAGGAAACTTGGCGAAGGGTTCCGCAAAAGGACTGGCGTCGGGAGCTTTGCTGGCGATGCCGTCGGCCTGCTCTACCACTTTCTCAAGCAGAATTCGCGGCGGCATCAGCCCCTCGGCCATGCCTTTGCGCATCTGGATCTCGGTTTGATCGAACAGCCGGGGAATCTGCTTCAGCCTTGAAATATAGTCGTCGTAGTCCTTGACCGTTTGGAAAGAAAGCACGGACACAAGTTGCGGCAGGTCGATGTGCGCACCGCTGAACTGCGACACCGGCATTTCCCAAGGCTTGAAACGGGCCCCCTCGAGACCCATTCGGAGGTCTCGGACCATCAGGGTTTTGTTTAACGCTTCCTGCTCCGGGAAGCCGCTGGTGTCGATCGCTTCGAAGCGGACCAGAAATTTCTTGCTCTGATCCAGGTCGTCGTCAATGGCCTTTTGGGAGAAGTCGTCCAGTTGGTCGTTCCAGCGTTTGTCCCCGAGGAAGGAAGCGTAGATCGGGCTAGTGCGAAGAGTGTACTCCCAGCGTTCAGCGAGCAGATCGTTCAGAGCCTTTCTGCGGGCCTCGACGTCAGACTGTGAAGGTGCCGCAGATACACTGGAGCAGAGCAGGGACATCAGCAATCCAAACAGGACCCAAGATCGCATTAGTAGGAGATCTCCTCTTTGATTTCACTACTGAGCTTAAACATTGTACGCTCCCTTCACGCGAAATAAAGTCGTCATCGTTCGTTGCAACTCGTTCCGCTTCAAGCCCAGCGTTCCTCGCATTTCCTGCTCCCCAGCCATCCATGAAGAGTGCTTGACATGTATTTCGGCTTTTGATAAATGCCGGGTAGCGATTTTCATGGTATCGCCGGCCTCCCAGACCGGCTCGCAGTGGACGAAAGATAGTTTCATTCGCGCAAACGCACCCCGGTGCGTTCCTGCACGCGTTGTTCAGAACTGCCACTTTGCCTTGAAGCATGCTGGCCGCTGCAAGATTTACCTGATTGCGAGGAGAGAGACGGATGTCCCGTTTTCTCATGCAGGACGTGAACGCGCGCTGGGCGCCTCCAGTGCCGCCGCGCCAATCAGGTAAAGGCAATACTTATTATATAAGTATCAATATAGTATAATAGTGGCATTCCCTCACCTGCGCTTAAGGAGCGAATTTGGCGGAGACTCGTTCAAGGCAGCCATCCTCGATCAGCAACTCGTTGCGCCGCGCTGTCTCCACGGCCGAAGGTCGTTTGCTGAACCCTGCAGAGCAGGACGCCCGCCTCCGCAAAATCCTAGAAATAATCGAATCTGGACCACTTTGCTCCATCGGAGATCTCGCCTTGGAATTCCGGTTGAGCACGTCATATCTCCAGCATCTGTTCAAGGCCCAGACCGGTTCGCGTCTTGGCCGACGGCTGGTGGAGCAGCGGCTGCACCGAGCCTCCCGACTCTTGCTACAGGGCAATATGAGCGTCAAGGAAGTCGCTTACGCCGTTGGTTACAAGCCTCCCCCAGTTTCGTCCGTGCTTTCGAGCGTTTTTTCGATCGCGCTCCTGGCCACTATCGGCGGGAAATGCTAATCGAAAGACGCATCAGCTAGTTCGTTTCGCTTGCACACGCTGCGAACTGAGCGCAGGAAAAACCCTCACGGGAAGAGCTGCCTCACTCTTTCCCGAAGGCCTGTCGGAAAATACCGTTAATCAAGCAATGAATAGGAGTTGCGACCTGCCTGGAATTGTGCGCTGAACGCGATGCGTGGCACCTTCTGTCGTTCGGATTCCGCATATGTATTATATTTATCGACGTTTACTTTTATACTTAACTGAGGTTAATATGACTAAGCGCGGTCAGGGAATGCGAATGAGATATCGGGAAGATTCAAGCTTCTCAATGCCTCCCTGACCCGCGAGCCCAAAAGTCGGTATACGAGCCGTGACGCGAATCGCGATGTATGGACTGACCGTGGCAGCCCTTTCCCTCATTCTGTTTCCGGGGAAGGCTTTTCCGCAGGGAGAGACCACCAGTGCGATCGTCGGCCAGGTCAGCGATGCAAGCGGCGGGGCGGTGCCGCATGCAACGGTCACAGTCACGAATAACGAGACTGGGCTGAAGCGAAGCGCCACAACGGATGATTCGGGCCGATTTAACTTCCCGCAGCTGAAGCCCGGTGCGTACTCGGTCAAGGTAGAAGCAGAAGGCTTCGAACCACAGCAGAATGACGCTGTATCTTCTGCCTTGGGACAGAAGCAAACTGTCGATTTCACACTCAAGATCACCCGGTCGAGCCAGACTGTTGAGGTCAGCAGTGAAGCTCCAATCCTCAACCCGGAGAACGCGAATACATCCACGACTCTCAATGCACACGCGCTCGAAGACCTTCCAAATCCGGGCGGTGACCTCACCTACCCGCTTCAGTTTGCCGCAGGAGCGCTCATCAATACTGCCGGCAGCGGCAATGATTTTGTTGGCGGGACGAATGGCTACGGTAACGTCGAGTTCAATGGACTGCCCGCTCTCTCAAACGGTTACATCGTAGACGGGCTGGAAACAAACGATCCGCTGACCAATCTGAACAGCGGACTCTCAACAAATCTCGTGCTCGGATTGAATTCGATATCGGAAGTAACGGTGAACACGCTTTCCTATGCCGTCGATCAGGGTCGCTATGGAGCGTCGCAAGTAAACTACGTCACAAAGTCCGGTTCGAACCAGTTTCACGGAAACTTATATGAGTTGTGGAACGGCTCGAAGTTCGATGCAGCCGACTACTTCACCAATGCCACGCCGGGAAATCACAAGCCGCGTTCTACCGTGAACCACTTTGGAGGCAGCGTGGGCGGCCCGATCGTCCACGACAAATTGTTTTTCTTCTTCGATAGCGAGTGGGTTCGCATTGCGCTACCCATCGTCACGCCCACGATCGTTCCGACTCAGGCATTCCAAGCTTATGTTTTGCAGCAGGTGCCCTCACAGTCGGCTCCGTTCTATCGGCAGATGTTTGCCCTGTACGGAAATACCAGCGGGGCGCCGCGAGCGATACTAGGGTGTCCGCTTGGCGCCAATGGGAATGGTTGCGCAAATAGCCAGAGCGTTTCGCACTCGAGCGACGATCACGAACAGGTCCAGACGGCCCGCATCGATTACAACCTCAATGAGAAAAACACCGCTTGGCTCCGCTTTCAGGCCGACACTGGACTCCAAGCTGCTTATACCGATCCCATCAATCCTTTGTTCAACGCTCTTTCCCCTCAACCGCTGTACTCGTTTGCTGCCGGATATACGCACGTCTTTTCGCAGAATCTTGTGAACTACTTCAATCCGGCATTTTCGTGGTACGAGAGCTTGTTCGGGCCTGCGGATTTTCAGAAGACTCTGTCCGCCTTCCCGATCGTGCTGGAAGGCACCGGCCCGAATGCGTTCACACCGGTCGGAGGATTGGACAACACTTGGGTCCAGGGAAGACGCGCTTCACGGTTTTTCATCAACGACAACCTCGCCTGGAGCCATGGGGCACATGAGTTGCGGTTTGGAACGAACACGCGAATTCTCCGCTTGAATGATTATGATTTCGGCGAAGGCTCCGTCCCGACCGTAACTTACGCGACCCTGCAGCAATATATTCAAGGAGTCGCATCCACGGCAACAAAGACGTTCCCCGACGCCGCAAACGAGCCATTCAACTTCTTGAATCTGGATCTCTATGCACAAGACACCTGGAAAGTAACCAGAAAGCTGACGTGGACTTTCGGCATCCGCGACACGTTCAATTCCAACCCGTTAAATCCTCATGAGCAAATTGCTCGTCTTCGCGGCTCGTTCGATTCCATCTCGCATGATGTGAATCAACCTTTGAACGCTGCCATTCTAACCGGTCTCGGTAACGTCTTCTCCTCGACACCTCTGGCGATTTTGCAACCGAGAACAGCAATCGCGTGGCAATTTGAGTCCAAGTCGGTGCTCCGTGCCGGCTTCGGCGTTTTCAGTGACATTTTGCCCGGCAGCATCGCCGATGTGGTCGGCGTCAACCCACCCTATGTCAAAACCTTTCAGGGCGGCATTCTCGGAACTGTTGGCGGCACAGCCATTGCGCCGAGCGAGCCCGGCATCGTAGTGCCTAACAGTGCGGTTGATGCGACCTTGGCCGCCAATCAGACGTTCAGCTCAGGATTTCCGCAGGGCCAGCTTTCGTGCGCGTCTGCACAAGCGAACCCTGCAACTTGTCTTCCTCCAGTCGCCATCACGGCGGTGCCGGATGGAAAACTTCACGCCCCATATTTCATGGAGTGGAGTCTTGGTTTGGAACACGAATTGGGTACCACCGGAAGCATACACGCACAATACGTCGGCACTCGCGCTGTAAACCAGCCTTATCTGACGCAAGTGAACGGCTATCAAACGGTCTGCGACGGGTGCTTCGCTCCGTTTCCCTATGCCCATTCCACTGATCCCCGATTCGGCGCCGTGACGCAATTTTCCACTGGCGCTAACAGTCACTACAACGGCTTGCAACTGTCCGCTATGAAACGCATGGGTCATGGCCTAATGGGGCAAATCAACTACACCTGGAGCCGTTGCATGGACACCGTCTCGAACGGCGGATTCCTACAGTTCTCGTCAGGAGGAATTCTTTCCCCGCTTCCCGGAGATTTAGCTCGCGACTACGGTCCTTGCGACTACGACATTCGCCACAATCTCAACGCTCAATATGTCTATCAATTTCCCGTCAAGGTCCAAAACCGGCTCCTTGGCTATGCGCTGAACGGCTGGCAGGTATCGGGAACCGCGTTTTGGCACAGTGGAATTCCGTTCTCCGTCTTAAGCACCGCCTATTCGGCGAATGGAAATGGCATCGTGAACGGCAGCGGCCCTCAATTCGCAAGTGTTGTTCCCGGCGTGCCGCTCTACCAACACAGTCCCATTCCAGGCGTAACGCAACCGGGCACGGTTCAATGGCTCAATCCCGATGCGTTTATTTCCACTGTGGACCCGAGCACTGGGGCATGCCTCGGAGGCGATAGCCCCGAGAATTGTCAGTTCGGAAACCTCGGTCGTAACGCGCTACGTGGTCCCGATTTTGCGTGGAGTGACTTCTATCTTACGAAAACGTTTCCCCTGACCGAGCGTGTGAAGGCGCGCTTCGACACGCAGTTTTTCAATGTCTTCAACCATCCGAATTTCGCGCTTCCGAGCATGGTTCTTGCTGGCATTCCGGGCAAGCCTACTACGCAGACCGGGTTTGGCGCTTTTACTTCCACGACCTCTCCGCCGACCGGACTACTCGGTGTCGGTTTGGGCGGTGATAGCACGCCCCGTATGATTGCGTTTCA
Source organism: Acidobacteriota bacterium (assembly GCA_003167215.1). Lineage (GTDB taxonomy): Bacteria > Acidobacteriota > Terriglobia > Acidiferrales > UBA7541 > Palsa-295. Next base: position 96,706 of record PMTV01000029.1, read on the forward strand.
ATTGCACTTGGAGTTCTAAGGTCGTGATTCCCAGGTTGAGATGACGAGAGGTTCAACCCTCTGGCAACGCGAATCACGCGACGCCTGCTTCGAAGAAGAGCAGCCGGTCCTGACGCCCGCTTCCTTCACTCGCATTGACTTACCAACGTTCGCGTCCTACTATTTCGTCTTTCCGCAAGCTCTTGATTGCGGCGCGTTTGTGCACGCGCCAGGAGGCTCAACGTGGAGGATTGGCAGTATGCTCAGGCTGACCGCGCAGAGGAGCTGGCTCAGCTGCATTACTTCACGATGAACAAGAACCAGAACGGAAAAAACGTCCCGTTCATTATTACCGTCAAGGAATTTGCAGTAGCACCTCAGGGACAGCATTTACGTTTTTTCGCCGAAGCCGACAAGCCCGTGAATCAGAGCACGGCCGCATTCGTCCCGTCGGGGTGGGGAGATTCAGTGTTGAAGGCATTGGCGGACTGTATGCGCTTGATCCGGCAATTTCCGTTCGAGGCTTAGTTGCGCTGAACGCATCGCCAAAATCCCGGGAGTGAGGTAACAATTCGCGTGATGCTATCGAAGAAAGAAATCAAGCCGGGAATCTGGGTGTTTGAATTGAGCGGGCGCGTGCAGATGGGCCCGGATTGCAAGCGCGTCGACCAGGAAGTGGAAAGCCACATCGCGAAGAACGAAACACGCATCATTCTTGACATGGCCGCAGTGGATCACATCGACAGCGCATTCGTCGGCCAAATCGTGAAGTCTTTCAGCAGGCTTTCCAAATGCGGCGGAACGCTGCGCCTGGCCGCGCTGTCAAGAATGGTCGAAGGCGTGGTGAATATGACGCAAGTAAACCGCGTGATCGGGGTTTATCCCACTGCCCTCGCCGCCTCAGAAGATTTCCCTGCGCCAAAATAATCTTCTAGGGAGCTTTCAGTTCACGTGGGCCCAGCTCTATCTCATCAATGTAGCACCAACCCCAGTCTTCTCCCGGCTCGAACGACTTCATGATCGCGTGCTTGGTTTGATGAAAATGTTTGGTCGCATGTTTATTTTTTGACGAATCGCAGCACCCCACATGCCCGCATTCCAAACACAGTCGCAGGTGTACCCACGTATCGCCCATTTTCAAGCATTCCTCGCAGCCTTCGGGAGTCCGCGGCGTCACCTTGCGAATTTGATTCAAATGAGTGCAAGCCTTCATAAATGCCCCCTTAAGTTTCCGCCAAATAGCGGTGCACGAATGTAACCGCCATCGCGCCTTCGCCCACCGCCGACGCGCACCGTTTCACCGATCCGTGCCGCACGTCGCCCGCTGCAAAGAGCCCCGGCACATTCGTTTCCAAATAATACGGCGAACGCTCCAGCGGCCAGCTCTTCGGATATTTGCTGTCCTGCAACAAGTCCGGTCCCGTGACAAGGTAGCCGTCGGAATCGCGCACGATGCCCGGCTCGACCGCCCACTCCGTTTGCGGCTCGCCGCCGAGACACAAGAACAGCCAATTGGTATCAAATGTTTTCTCTTCGCGCGTTTCGTTATTCCTAAGCGTAATCGCCCGCAGCATATGATCGCCGTGCAGCGCGACGACTTCCGTGCGTGCCAGCACCTCAATGTTCGGCGAGGAATGGATTCGATCCACCAGATATTGCGACAATGTACGCCTCAAGCAGTCGCCTCGAATCACGATTGTGACTTTCTTCGCGAATCGCGCAAAATGCATTGACGCCTGCCCCGCGGAGTTGCCGCCGCCCACCACGACTACGTGCTTGTCTTCGCACAGCGTAGCTTCGCTCACTCCCGCGCCGTAATACACTCCGACGCCCTGGAATTTATCTTCGTTATCGAGGTTCAACTTGCGATAGCGCACACCGGTCGAGCAGATCGTCGCGTGTGCCACAATTTTTGTGCCGTCCGCCAAGTAGCCGGTGCCTTTGCCCGGCGCAAACTCTCCGCGAACTCCTTCGCGCAGCATCAAAATCTCCGTCCCAAACCGGTAAGCCTGCTCGCGTGCTCGCTTCGCCAGATCCGCGCCGCTGATTCCTTCCGGGAACCCCAGGTAGTTCTCGATCTTCGAACTTGTGCCCGCTTGCCCTCCCACCACGGAGCGCTCTATCAGTACAGTTTTCAATCCCTCGGACGCGCCATACACCGCCGCGCTCAGCCCCGCCGGCCCCGCGCCATAAATCGCCAGATCGTATTCTGAATTCGACGGATCGCTATACCATCCCAGCTTATCCGCGAGTTGCCGGATCGTGGGATTTTCCATTCGCGTCCCCGTCGGGCACAAGCAGATCGGCAGCCGCGGATCATTCAGATTATCCACTCCGTATTCCCGCGCCTGCTCGTCAGTTTTCAGTTCTATCCATTCAAACGGCACATCGCCGCGTCCCAGAAAGTCGCGAATCGCGTACGCGCGCGCCGATTCGTTCCTCCCGATGATTTTCACGATACCCGGTTCATTCGCTTTCAACTCGTCCGCCATGCTCCTCCTAATCGCACAATCAATCCTTTAATTTACACCCATACCATACGATGGAAACAATAGGAGAAGAGCTTCAGGAATTATTTTAGGTGGGCTGCGGTCGTGGCAATATTAAAAAGCGAGAGCCCGCCGTATGATTGCCCGTTCGCCATTCACCTGGCTGTCTGGTTATTCGCCAGAAGCTTTAAGGCGGAACTCCGGCGTTTGGCTGCTCGCGTTCCGGTTGCTGCGTGTTCTAGCTTTCATCGAGTACAACGCCGCATCAGCCGCGCCCAATAGGAAATCTACCGTTTCGCCATCTTTAGGATAAAGGGCAACGCCAAAACTGACCGACAGCTTTGGTTCGCGTCCATCATTCTCAAGACTGTCGCAGATGCGCTGAGCTACTAGATTGGCCGCCAGCTCTCCAGTCTCGGGCAGCACCAGCGCAAACTCATCCCCGCCGAAGCGCGCCGGAGTATCGATATTCCGGCTGCAGATGCACAAAACATCGGCCAGCCGGCACAGTGCCTGGCTACCGACGATGTGCCCGAAACGATCGTTGATGTTCTTCAACCCGTCCAGGTCGAGGAACAGAAGAGCGAACTCACGCGCTGTCCGCTCGGAACGCTTGATTTCCGTGTCAACTGTTTCCACCAGGTGCCGGTAGTTGGCCAGTCCGGTAAGAGAATCCTTGGCTGCCTCCTGACGCAGACGGCTTTCAAGCTTGCGCTGCTCGGTGACGTCTTCGACGATGATCTCGTAACTAGCCATCCCGCCCTCTTTGCCCACTTCGCGTCCGCTCAGCCGAACTTTGATCGTCGCCCCATCTTTCCGCTTCCATTCAATTTCCAGCGGATCGCTGCCATCCTCGCTATCCCCTCCAGCGGGCTGCCCCAGCAATTGCGCTCGCGTAGACGCGTTGCAAAGCATCTCGCTTGCATGGTTCGCCGCCATCAGTTCGTCTCGAGATGCGTAACCGAGCATGGTCACCAGCGCCTGATTGACGTCCAGAAACTTGCCTTTGCTGTTGCAGCGGCATATTCCGTAATTCAGATTTCCTACCAGAGCGCGGTAACGTGCCTCGGAATGGCGTAGCTTTTTTTCCGTCTGATCCCGTTCCTCGCGCAGATTGTTCTCACTCAGGGCGCGACGAACGGCTACCGGAAGGTGTCCGATGTGATCCATTCCCACGCAATCAGCGGCGCCTTCGGTAATAAGTTTTGCCAGGGTTTCCAGTTGCGTTGTATGGGTCAGGAAGATGCAGGGAACCTGTCTTTCCCTCAGTCGCAGGATTTCCAGCGCTTGGGAGTCTTGCCAGTTTGCGGAGGGGTGCTCAGCTAGCACCACGTCGTAGCATTTTGTCTTTAGGCGTCCTAGAAACTGCTCTGGAGTTAGAACCACATCTGCGCTGACCTTGAAATGCGCGCTTCGGAGCTCCCGCACGCAATGCTCTACAACTGCGGCATCCCCATGGACAAACAGAACGCGCAAAGTGCGTCTTCGGCTTGCTGGCCCGATCAAGGCCAAAGGCAGGTCAGCTTGCTTGACGTAATCTCGTGACGTTAAGGCCATTCAAAATCCGCCAGATTCGCGGGAGCTGGCGCGCCGCACCCGGACCTGTTCATACGTACCCAACCACACCATAATGGAACAGACCCGGCCATATCTGTTCAAAACGGCACACTACGCCTTCTTACTTGCCCTGATCTGAACGATTTTGTCACCACCAAGGTCAGATCGTCTGCCGGGTGGCTTTGTGGGTCGCAGCCTTTTATCGTGCCTGTCCTGAGAAGACCGCCGAAGGGAGGCCGCGACACAAAGCCCCTAAACGACAGGTCTTCCTTTGTGCGGATTTTCCACCGAGCCTTGCCGCCAGCGGGATACCCTCTCTTTGCGATTCCCTGATGTGGCCGCGCGCGGTGGGGGAACTTAGTAGTGAACTATCGGTGTGGTACCATCCGTCCTGCCGTTATGCCAACCAGCGAAATCATCGAAACGAAGGGCCGGATCACCGGCCCAATCTGATCGATGAATGCTCCACAAGAGCTACGAACGCTACTCCCTAACCTGCCGAAATCGCGTATCCCCGAACTTGACGGATTACGCGGCATGGCCATTCTGCTGGTTCTTCTTTACCACTACGTTAGTATTCCCCCGGGTCAGCCGCCGTCGCCTCTGCTCCAGGGACTCTTCGCGATAGGTTGGTCGGGAGTGGACCTGTTTTTTGTTCTCTCTGGCTTCCTCATTGGCGGAATTTTGTTGGATGTCCGCCAATCACCCAACTACTTCAAAGCTTTCTACGGGCGCCGGTTTTATCGAATCGTGCCCTTGTACTACTTCTGGATTGGCATATATTTTATCGCCGCATCATTCTGGTCGAATCCGGAAACATGGCGTGCTATTCCGATCTACTTATTATTTCTGCAAAACTCCGCAAAGATTAATCATGCGGCGTTGGGGACGGCATTCCTCGGAGGCTTGTGGTCCCTTGCGGTTGAGGAGCAGTTCTATTTGATAATCCCATCCGTGATTCGATTCCTTTCGAGGCGCGGACTCCTCTTGATACTTTGGAGCGCAATCATTTGTTCCCCTGTACTTCGTGTCCTACTCCACGAGCATTTGCTGAGTCATCCAGCTGCTCCGTATATGCTGACTCCCTGCCGGGCTGACTCGCTTGCAATGGGCGTGCTATTGGCGCTTGGCTGGCGAAGCGAGCGACTGAGGGCGGCGTTCTACCGCTTTCAGACACTCATATGCGGGACATGTCTTGTGCTCTTCTGCGCGTTCCTATATCTAGCTGTCTGGAAACCTTCGCAGTACTCGCTGACCATGTATTCATGGGGTTTCTCAGTCGTGGATGCCTTTTTCGCCTGCCTGTTGGCAATTGCTGTCATGGCGCCCGGCAGCCGATGGGCCGCCTTTTGCCGTTTGTCCTTTCTTGCTGAAATTGGACGAGTCTCATATTGTCTGTATGTGATCCATGGAGTTGTGGATCTCGCGTGTCATGAACTCTTTTTCCACAGTCTGCCTCGATCCGACAGTTTAAAAACAGCTCTGGTGTCCGTGCTTGCAGCGGGGCTGAGTTACGGTCTGGCGGCCCTCTCTTGGAAGTTCTTCGAGCATCCGTTGTTGCGTAAAGGGCACACGTTGAAATACTAAGATCGCATTTTGTTTTTCGGCAAATGGTCGCAGGGTTTGACGTTGCCGTCTTGAAATTTTCGTCTTCGTCTCTTTCCGCCAATCGGATTCTCATCAAAAGATCGGAGATGGTCTCCCTGGGCTTATGCTCACAACATCCAGATCCTTGAATTTCGCCGAATCACGTGCTAGCGTCGCACGTGATTAAAATAGAATATCGTCGAACGCTTCACCAAAGCCCGATTCCGGCTGAATCCCAGCCATTAATCCCAAGCGTCCTAGCTCCAAATAAACTCGCAATTTCGAGCTTCCTGCCTGCATTTCTATCCGGCACAGCCCAATATATAGAAACGGTTGTAACTCACTCAAAACAAACGCTGGAACAATTTCTACCCGGGGCCAGAATTGCATGTCAGCCGCATTGGGCTTCCTCAAAAACCATGCATTCTGCGTCACTCGCTCGCCCTGACGACGGAAGGGTCGCTCAGTTTCTAACCGGTTCTGACTCACATTCAGAAATGGCCGTAACTCACTCAAAACAAATGAGCCGACCATTTCTAACCGGTTCTAGAATTGCGCGTCAGCTGCACCTGCCATCTTCAGAAATGACGCAAAATACCGGGCCTCTAGTAGTATCCTTTGCCATTGGACTCCCTGAAAAACGCTGTGCAATTCTCGCGCGCGATTTCTGGAAGACAATTCCAATAATGTGACCTAACAAATTGAGGAGTGCGCGATTGATTACCACGGCGGCCAGCGCTATCCGCATCTGGTCCGCGACGAAACCAAGCCCGACTATCTTGACGATCTAATCAAAGCCCACGTGACTAAATAAGATTCTTGCTGAGCACGGCGCTAAAACCTAAAAACTAAAAGAGGCTTGCAGATAAATCTGCCGGTTCGCTGAACTGGTGGAATACGGCTGCCCAGCGAGCGCGTTGGGCATGGCAAAGAACGCAGAAGCCGATGCTGGAGCGGTAGCCGTCGGCGGATTCAAAACCGCGCTCGGCACTGCCGCATTCACGTTGTTAAAGACATTGCGCGCGTTGATGCTGAATGTAACGGTATAGCGCTTACTGGTTCCTTCCAAACCGCCAAACCCGCCCCCTCCGCCGAACGGTCCTCCGGGCCCGCGACCACCACCTCCGCCGCCTCCGCCCGGCCCGCCGCGGCCGCCTCCGCCTCCACCTGCTCCTGCGGGACGATCTGCAACTTTGCCGAAACCGAATGACTTGCTGAACCTCACGTTCATGGTGAATCGGCCGGCACTGGTCAGGAAGTTCACCGGAATCTCCCCGCCCGGTGGCGGCACGGTGTTGAATGCTGGAAATCCGGGCACAGTAACAACGTTTCCCGTAGGCGTTGAGCTGGTTGCGAATGTCGGGCGCTGGTTAAACTGCGAGCTGCCCAGAAGGTCCTGGCTCAGAGTCACGTTGTATGGAATCCCCGAGGTGGCGATAAGGAAGGGGCTAAACCGGAACCCGTGCGGCAGAGCGACGGAAGCTAGCAAGAAAAAACGGTTGCGGATATCGAATGAAGCTCGGCCGTAATCCTCGAGTACGTTGAACGGATTCGATGGAAACGAGTTCACGCCGGAGGTGTCGCTCTTGGCGTAGTTCAAAGTGTAATAGGTCGTGACCAGGAGCTTCGCGCCCGCGCGCACGGTACCTTGGACGAACAGTTGGTTCTGCCGGAAGATCCCTTCCGATTCGTATTCGTAGACATTTCCTATCGGTCCAAGCGGCCGGTTGAGGAGCGGAGCAGCGGGGTCGTACTGGCCGAGAAAAGGAGTGTTGATATTGTTGGTGAATAACTGATCGGCTCCGCGCGAATTTAGATAAGAAACGGAGACGTTTGCGATCTTGGTTAGTTGACGCTCAAGAGTGACGGCTGTCTGCGTCGTCGACGGTGCGCGTAGATTGTGCTGCAACTGGTAAATCGTCGGCAGCGTCAAAGTCGCCGGCAGTCCCGCGATTGGAATTGGAGTCGTGCCGTTAAAGAACCCCGGATTCGTGACAACGAATTCCGTCAGCGCATCCGCTCCGCCCCCCAACCTTTCGGCTTGCAGGGCGGAAGCTTCAGTGAAGCGATCGTAAAAAATACCGAAGCCTGCGCGCAACACGGTTCTCGGAGGAGTTTTGCCCCGCCCGATGCCCCATGCAAAACCGAGCCGCGGAGCCCAGTCGTCATGATCTTGGATTTCATTCTGCGCTTCGAATCGCAGTCCAAGGCTTACCGTGATGTTGGGCTTCACGCGCCAATCATCTTGAACAAAAAGTCCGACGTCAACTTGGTCCGCGGTAAAACGGGTTAGGTTCAAATGAGGGTTAGCGTTGCCGGTAATCGAATACTGCACCGCGGCTTGTTCCGTGCCTTCCAGCGTGGCCTGGTAAGCCTGGATGGAAGGGAAGAAAAATGAGCCATTGAAACCGGAAGTGGCGCTATTCACGTCCGTGAGCCCGCGCAAACGCCCTCCAAATTTCAAAAGGTTCTTCTTTAATTGAATGGAAGTGTAATTCTGAAGTTCGTAGTGATTGGTGCTGTCGATGATGTTTCCCTGAGTGTTGCCTCCGCCGGTAAACGCGCCGCCGACGGTTACGCTGGGCGCGGTGCTTTGCGCGAGCTGGCTGCTTTCATCGCGAAGATACTGAAAGCGCGTTTCATTGATGATATTCGTGCCGAATGCCTGGGTATCGCTCACCTGCAAAGTCTGCTCGGTGGACAAGGAATTGTAGGCTTGAGACGGCAGCTGAAAGGCGTTGGTTAAATCGTTCATCTCATTGTTGCGGAAATATTGGTAACGCACAGACAAGGTGTTTGTTTTGCTCAGCTGATAATCCACCCTTGGGGAAACATTGTAGCGTTTCCGGGGGTTGGCAACCGCTGCACTGAAGGGAACAATTGCGAAAGTTGTCGGATCGACGGTCTGCGCGTTTACGACTTCGACGTCGTTGATATCTCGAATGTCCACAGTAGCGAACAGCGACAATTTCTTGCTCAAAGATCCGCCAAGGTTGCCGCTGTACTGCGTGGTGTAATATCCCGGGAATTCCGTGCCTCCGGCAGTACTGGAATTGAAAAAGGGATTCTTAGAATTCAGCGCGGAATCGCTCGCATTTATTGATACTTGACCATGCCATTTATCAGTACCGGGCTTGGTGAAGATTTCAATGCGCCCGTACCCGACCTTGTCGTACTCCGCAGAAAACGGATTCTGATTGATGCGAATTTCCCGGATGGAGGCCTTGGGAGGAAGCTGGCCCCCAGTGAAACCATCGATGTAAAACTGGCCTCCGTTTGGTCCTGCGGAAGGGCCGGCCAGGGCTTCCAAATCAGTTTGCAATTCGTCCGGATCGTCAGGCAGGGCATCGAGCTCTTTTCCGGAGATGGTGATAGCGCCTGCGTTGTTCTGCGGGTTCACGTCCACCATCGGCGTTTCTCCCGACACGACTACTTGCTGCTCCTGTTCTTCGATGGTGAGCGAAATGTTTAGATTCTTAACTTGCCCCGCAGCGATCTCAACGTCCTCGTTCTTGTAAAGTGCAAACCCTTTCGCGACGATTTCGAGCGTGTACTTGCCGGGAGGCAGGTTCTTAAGGTCGAAGGCACCTTGTTGATTTGAGGTAGCTCCGGTGGAGTTCCCATCAGCCCCATTGAGAAGTATGATCGCGCCCGACACGGCCGCACCGGAAGGATCCAGCACCTGACCATGCAGCCCGGTAACGGCGGCCGGCGTCTGGCACAGCGCACGCGTGCTAGTGAAACCGCAGAAAGCGATCGCTGCAATCTGCAAGAAAATCGTGAAATGCCGAGAATTCATTCGTTCCCCTGAAACGGAAAGTGGTTACTAGCGTCCGTTGACATTTCTATGGATTTGCGCCCGCGGCGTCCGCGGCAGACGAACCCAGGCTCCAAGGCGAAAGAGTCATCGCTTGGCTTGCGCTGGGGGCGGCCGCCAAAATAGGTTCGACGCCACCCAGCAACGTAATTGCGGTAAGTCCGCCGGAACTTCCGCTATCCGTGGAAACGACCATGACCGCATCGCCTTTCTGAAAATCGGTAAGCGGTGCAGCAGGCATTCGACTCAATATTTGCTGCAGGTCCACTTGGCCGCCGCCGGGGCGGCCGCTTCCGGCGCCGGGATTCGACGCCCCGCCGGGCTGACGTGCTTCTTGCGAAGCAGTTGCGGCTGGAGCGCCTTCGGCAGGCCGGTTTCCACTTGCTGGCGCAGCCCCCGGCGCGGCGGGAGTGTTGCCTGTTTGTGACGTTCCGGCCGCAGCCGCTTTCAGACGAAATGCAATCCGCTGCGCAACTTCAGGCGGCAATTTGCGGAGTTGTGATTGGGGTGAAAGGTTCACCACAACTGTTTTTTTTGTTAGCAAGTCCATCACCGTAACCGAATTCGAGGAGCCGTCGATGGAAATGATTGTGCCGGCGATATTGCGGAACGATCCGGTGACGATTTCTTCCGCTTCCACTGCGCTTCCTTCCGCGTTGCGCGTACCTAGCGCGCGAAGCTGATCTCCCGGCTTGATTTGGTCCAACGAGCTGGGACCGGCATCGTCGAATTTCACGGAACCAGGCGCGTAGCGGCGAAAGACGGTCTTAGGCGTGGTGTGTATTGCCATAGTTTTCGGGCCGCCGAGTGCGGTAACTGAAATCGAAATCGTTGCCGAACCGGGATCTGCGCTGCTGACCAGGCCACCTACACTGCGCTTTTGCCAGTCCTCGCGGTCATGTTCCTGCTTTGCGTCGACGTCAGCGCGTTTCATTAAGATGATCCCGAGCGCGGGGACGGGCTGGGCCGTGTCCGAAGCTTTCCAGCGAACGAACACCCGGTCGCCTACTTGCAAATCTTTCAATTCCACCGGCACCGCGGTTTTTAAGTCTGTTTGTCCGGGAGCCACGCGAACGATCTTGGTGGTTGGTTGGACGCTTACCGCGGCGCTGCTTCCGGAGTCGGTCGTAATCGTGACGGTGGTACCTTCAATTGACTTAATGGCCCCTACTTGCTTCTCCACCGCGCTCGGCGAGGCAGTCTGCTGATCTTTCGACCGCGCGCCAACGGGGGGCGCCAAAACACTACCGCAGGCCGCTAGCGTTGAGATTGCGCAGATGGCAAATTCCAATCTCGTCTTTTTAAACCAGAGCATTCAAGACACCTCGTCAAGGGCCGCACACTTCACGATGCTTAGACGCTGGCAGACCCGCGAACAGTTACGGCGAATTAAGAGATTCTCGATTCGCGCTTGGTCGCCCCTTTTATCGGACTTCTCGGCTCAAACTTTATTGCTTCTCCGGAGCGGTGGAATCTGGCTTCGGGACCGCGAGGGGGGCGCTCATCGATCCTGCCGAGGGAAGCTGCGATGCGTCCCATCCGCCCCCCACAGCTTCGACTAGCTGGACGCTTGCCGTCATTTGTTGAATGCGCAGGCTAACGGCAGTTTGCTGGTTGGTGAACAATGCGGTTTCCGCGGTGATCACGTTCAGGTATGGGTCGATACCTAACCTATAGCGGTCGATCGCGATTTTGAGGTTTCGTTGCGCCGATCCCACGGCCGTATCCTGCTGCTTGATTTCGATGGACAAAATCCTCAGCGCGGCCAGGTTATCTTCCACGTTCTGAAACGCGGCTAAAACGGTCTGGCGGTAGTTCGCAATGGTCTCCAGGAAGTTGGCCTGAAACTGTTGCACGGTCGCCCTACGCAACCCCCCATCAAAAAGTGTTTCCGTAGCGCTGGGACCCACAGACCAAAATCGGCTTGGCCAGGTGAACCACTTCGTAAACGAAGTGGTCTCGAGCCCGGCGGACGCGCTCAATGTGACCGTGGGGTAATATGCAGCTACCGCTATGCCAATCTGGGCGTTGGCTTGAGCCATCAATCGCTCTGACGCGGCAATATCAGGGCGCCGTTCGAGCAATTGCGAGGGAACTACGTAAGGGATTGCCGGAGGATCTGCCTTCAGTGGCTCGGTCGAAATCGAGAAGGATGAGGCAGGCTGGCCTACCAGAGTTGCGACTGCATGTTCGAACTGGCTGCGCAGGATGCCGAGGTTAGTGTCCTGAGCCTGCGCGGATTCGAGCTGGGTCTCGGCCTGAGCCACAGCCTCATCCGAATCGATACCTGTTTCATAGAGTGCCTGAGTGAGTCTCAAAGATTCCTGGAAGGAGACTACAGTATCGTCCAACAGTTGTTTCAGCGCGTCCTGCCCGCGAATACTGAAATAATCCACAGCGACTTCCGCTTGCACCGTCAAGCGCGTATTTTCCAGATCGGCCGCGCTGGCCTGTGCTGCGTTCGCACTGGCTCTGACAGTGTTTCGGACGCGGCCGAATAAATCCGGCACCCAGGTGGCATCAAAGGGCAACAGATAGTCAGTGAGCACTTGTGGGGTAAGAGGAGTTCCGCCGGTGCCCGTGCCGGTCCCACTCGCTTGGCCGCTGGAGGTTGTCGCTGACTGGCGGCTATTTGTGATAGAGGGCCCTACTGTTACGGTTGGAAAGTACTGCGAGCGCGCTTGCCTTACCATGGAACGCGCTACCAGGAATGCCGCAGCCGCGGACGCGATATTCTGGTTCGATACATTCACCTGTTCTTCAAGGGCATTCAACTGCGGGTCGTTAAATATTTCCCACCATTTGCCCTTTAGCGCGGCGTCTTTCGGCTGCGCCACTCTCCAGCCATCGGTGGTTTGATAATCGGCTGGGGTAAGCTCTTTATAGGCTTCGGGAGCGGTCACCGAAGGCCTGTGATATTTGGGCCCTACTGTGCAGCCCGACAGCAATAATGCGCCGCTAAGCGCACGAGCTAGAAGTTGACGTGCACTCTTCACGGAGGTCGTGGCTATGTCGCGTTTCAAGAGTCCAACTCCATAGTTTCGATTGATCTCCGTCATCCCAACGTCTCCTGAGGAAGCTGGTCGGGAGCTTTGCGGTGCGAACGTGCCCAACGAATTCTTAAGCGATCGAGAAAGAGGTAAACAACAGGCGTGGTGTACAGCGTCAGCATCTGGCTCACGATCAAACCGCCGATAATCGTAATTCCCAGTGGCCGTCTCAATTCCCAACCTGTTCCGGTGCCGAGGGCAAGGGGGAGCGCGCCGAATATCGCTGCCATAGTCGTCATTAAAATGGGACGAAAACGCAGCAAGCAAGCCTGATAGATAGCTTCTTCCGGGCTCTTTTTTTCGATGCGTTCAGCGGCCAGAGCAAAATCGATCATCAATATGCCGTTCTTCTTCACGATACCAATGAGCAGGATGACACCAATTATTGCGATAACGCTTAAGTCTATGTGAAAAAGAAGCAGCGCGAGCACCGCGCCTACCCCCGCGGAAGGTAGCGTGGAAAGAATCGTGATGGGGTGAACAAAGCTCTCATAAAGAATTCCCAGCACGATGTAAACGGCCGCCAGCGCCGTTATGATCAGGAGCGGCTGTGTCGAAAGGGAAGCTTGGAAAGCCTGTAGGGTCCCGGAAAACATTCCGTGGATCGTTCCGGGCATCCCAATTCTCTGTTCCATCGCGATGATAGATTTGGCGGCATCACTGAGGGCAACGCCCGGAGCCAGATTAAAGGACACGGTCACGGAAGGGAATTGGCCCTGATGGTTCACGGCAAGCGGCGCCGTCGTGGTCTCAAAATGTGTAATTGCGTTCAGTGGGACTTCTTTTCCGGCAGATGCCTCGACGTAGACGTTTTTCAGGGCCTCGGGACTTTGCCAAAACTGCGGAGCTACCTCCATAACCACGTGATACTGGTTCAGAGCTGTATACATGGTAGAGACCTGCGACTGGCCAAAGGCTTCGTAAAGCGTGTTATCCATCATTTGTGGTGTGATGCCCAGCCTTGATGCTGTTTCCCGGTCGTACACGAGTTCGGCTTGCAGTCCGCTGTTCTGTTGATCCGTGTTGACGTCCGTAAGAATGCTCTGCTTTCGCATTTCGGAGAGCAGCGTGGGTCCCCATTTCACCAAATCGTCGAGACTGTCGCTTTGAATTGTGTACTGATATTGCGCACTGCTTTGCCTGCCGCCTATGCGCAAGTCCTGGCCTGCTTGCAGAAAAACCGTCGCTCCGGGGACGGATACAAGCTTCGGGCGCAAGCGGTTGATGACATCGCTGGCGGAAATCTTGCGCTCATTGAGAGGTTTTAGCGCCAGGTAAATGAAGCCGCTATTTGCCGCACCCTGGCCGCCTGTGAAGGCCATTACATTTTGAACAGCCGGATCCGTTTTGATCATATTGACGAAGCGTAGGGTGTCAGCTTGCATGGCCTGAAAAGAAATGTCCTGCTCGCCCTGAATGCCTCCGAAAACTGTGCCGTTATCCTGCTGGGGGAAAAAACCTTTGGGAACTATATAAAAGAGATAGCCGTTCAGCATGACGGTCAGTAGCAAGACAGTGAGCGTCAGGGCCGGGTGTTTCAGCACCCAGGCCAGAGTTCTCTCGTAGGCCGCAAGCACGGAGTTAAAGGCTCGCTCGCTAGCGCGAAATATTTTATTGTGATCCTCATCCCGTTGATGCTTGAGAAGCCTGGCGCACATCATGGGAGTTGTAGTGAGCGAAATAGCGAGCGAGATGATAATCGCAATGGACAAAGTGACGGCAAACTCGCGGAATAGCCTGCCGACGATACCGCTCATCAGCAGGATGGGAATGAACACGGCTACCAGAGAAATACTGATGGAAAGCACGGTGAAGCCAATCTCGCTTGCTCCTTTTAGGGCCGCGTCCATCGGGGAAAGCCCTTCTTCCAGGTAACGCGAGATGTTTTCAATCACAACAATGGCGTCGTCCACCACGAAGCCGGTGGCAATGGTCAGGGCCATCATGGACAGATTGTCGATGCTGTAGCTGCATAAATACATGATGGCGAACGTGCCGATCAAAGAGACCGGAACGGCCACGCTGGGGATAAGAGTGGCGCGCACGTTACGCAGGAAAAGAAAAACCACCAGGATCACCAGGGTAATGGATATGGCGAGCGTGCGCTCCACATCGCTTACGGACGCACGTATGGTGGTCGTGCGATCGAGCATAATGGTGAAATCCATCGCCGCGGGGATGGAAGCTTTCAAAGCGGGAATGGACGCTCGAATGCGATCGACGGTATCGATGATATTGGCGCCCGGCTGCCGGAAAATAATTAACAAGATGCCGGGCTTCCCGTTTACGAAACCGGCCGCTCGTATGTTCTCCACGGAATCCACTACGTCGGCAAAATCGGAGAGCTTGACGGCGGCACCGTTGTGATAACCGACGACCAGAGGTTTGTAATACTCGGCTTTAAGGAGCTGATCGTTGGTGGTTATATCGGCGGTTCCTGTGTCGTCCGATATTTGACCTTTGGGTGAATTGGCGTTCTGTTTGCTCAACAAGGACGCAACGTCCTGCAGTCCAAGGCCGTAGTTATTCAACTGGGTTGGATTAATTTCCACGCGCACGCCGGGCAAGGAACTCCCGCCCACGCTCACCTGGCCGACGCCTTCAATTTGCGAAAGCCTCTGCTGAATGATGGTGGAGGCTGCGTCGTACATGGGGCCGCGATCGTAAACGTCCGAGGTGAGCGCGAGAATCATGATCGGCGCATCCGCGGGATTTACTTTCCTGTAGGTTGGATTGCTCGGCAGGTTTGCCGGCAGGTAGCTGCGCGCGGCGTTGATAGCGGATTGAACGTCCCTAGCCGCGCCGTTTATGTCGCGATTCAAATCGAATTGAAGCGTGATGCTTGTGGTTCCAATGCTGCTGGTAGACGTCATCTCGGTGACGCCTGCAATTCGGCCAAACTGGCGCTCGAGCGGAGTAGCCACGGAGGAAGCCATGATCTCCGGGCTCGCTCCCGGCAAGCCGGCGCCGACAGAAATTGTGGGGAAGTCAACCTGGGGCAGGGCTGCCACCGGCAATTCTTTGAACGCCACCGCACCTGCAAGGGCCAAGGCGACGGTTAGAAGTGTGGTGGCGACTGGCCGCTCTATGAATGGAGAGGATAGGCTCATGGCTAATCTGCCGGCACAGACTCCGGGGCTCCTTGGCCGCTGCGTCCGGTCCGCCAGGCCGAAGCTTTCTTTGCGAGGCGGTCAAAGTAAATATAAATGACGGGCGTGGTGTAGAGTGTCAGCACTTGGCTGAGCAGCAGGCCGCCCACCATGGAGATGCCCAGAGGACGCCGCAGCTCGGATCCGATTCCTGAACCCAGCGCGAGCGGGAGACCTCCGAGCAGAGCGGCCATGGTGGTCATCATGATGGGGCGGAAACGCAGCAGGCAAGCCTCATAGATCGCTTCCTCAGAGCTTTTGCCTTCCTTGCGCTCCGCTTCCAACGCGAAATCGATCATCATAATGCCGTTCTTTTTAACGATGCCGATTAACAGAATGATACCTATCAGCGCCACGACGCTCAGTTCGGAGCCGCAAATCAACAGAGCCAGGATCGCGCCAACACCCGCGGAAGGCAGTGTGGATAGAATCGTGAGCGGATGAATGTAGCTCTCGTAAAGAATACCCAGCACGATATAGACGGTTACGAGCGCCGCCAGAATCAATATCGGCTCGTTGCTCAACGATGCCTGGAACGATGCGGCAGTGCCCTGAAACGCGGCCTGAATACTGAGCGGCATTCCGATTTCCTGCTGGGCCTTTTCAATCGCCTTGGTCGCTTCACCCAAGGAAGCGTTGGGCGCCAGATTGAATGACAGCGTCACCACAGGGAATTGTCCCTGATGGTTGACCGACAGCGGCGCGGTCTTGGATTCAAAGTGGGTGAAAGCGCTAAGTGGAACGGCAGCTCCATTCGCGGATGTCACGGCCGCGGGATTCGCCGAACCCGAGCTCGGCAGCGCCGACGAAGAGGCCGACGGACTTGGCGAGCCAGTCGATCCTCCCGTAGCTGTTGTGGCGGTTACGATACCGTTTGCGGTGCTACTCGCAGGAGAGGAGCCGGTCGTGGTTGCCGAGGGAGCAATGGCCGACCGCACGTAGATGTCTTGCAGTTTCGCCGGGTTTTTCTGAAACTCCGGCATGGTTTCGATGATTACGTGGTACTGGTTCAGTTGCGTGTACATCGTGTCCACTTGCCGTTGGCCAAATCCGTCATAAAGCGTCTGATCGATCATGTTCGGCGTGATTCCCATGCGCGAAGCCGTCACTCGATCGATTACCAAGGAGGCCGCCAATCCTTGCGTCTGCTGATCCGTGGCAAGATCCTCCAGTTCCGGAATTTGCTTTAGTTTGGCCACCAGCTTTGCGGTCCACAAGTTCAGCTCATTGGCGTCCGGATCTTCCAGAGTGTATTGATATTGGGTGCGGCTTACGCGATCGTCCACGGTGATGTCCTGGACGGGCTGCATGTAGAGCGTGATTCCTTCAATCTTTTCCAAATTGGGCTGCAAACGGCGAATTACGTCAGACGCGTTCATCTTGCGTTGATTAAGTGGTTTCAGATTAATCAGCATGCGGCCGCTGTTCAGTGTTTGATTGGTGCCGTCGATTCCGATGAAGGAGGAAAGACTATCGACCGCGGGATCCTTCAAGATCACTTCGGTCAGTTGTTGTTGTTTCTGCGCCATGGCCGGAAACGAAATGGACTGCGACGCTTCTGAAATACCCTGGATGATGCCGGTATCCTGCACCGGGAAAAATCCTTTGGGCACGATAATGTACAGGATAACGGTGAGGACCAGGGTGGCGAGCGCAACAAACAGCGTCGCGGTCTGATGCTTCAGCACCCACTTAAGCGTACGTCCGTAAAAAGCGATGACACTCTCAAACGCATGCTCCGATACCTGGTAGAAGCGCCCGCGTTGCGATTCCGGCTTATGTTTGAGCAACTTGGCGCACATCATCGGTGTGAGCGTCAAAGAAACGACCGCGGACACGAGAATGGTTACGCTCAGGGTAACCGCAAACTCACGGAAAAGCCTTCCGACGATGTCCCCCATGAAGAGCAGGGGAATCAAAACAGCAATCAGGGAAATCGTCAGCGAAACGATGGTGAATCCGATCTGTTCCGACCCTTTCAACGCGGCCTGCAGCGGTGGATCGCCTTGTTCGATGAAGCGAACGATGTTCTCGATCATGACGATGGCATCGTCCACCACAAATCCTGTTGAAATCGTCATGGCCATCAAAGTTAAATTGTTCAGGCTATAGCCCGCCAAGTACATCACGCCGAAAGTGCCTACGATGGATAGAGGCACGGCCACGCTCGGAATGATCGTGGCGGAAAGATTTCGCAAGAAAAGGAAAATGACCATCACGACCAACGCAATCGTCAGCATCAATTCGAATTCGACATCCTCCACTGATGCGCGGATGGTCGTTGTACGGTCCGTAAGAACGATCACGTTAACCGACGCAGGCAAGTTACTTTGCAACAGGGGTAAGAGCTTTTTCACTCGGTCCACAACTTGAATGATGTTGGCGCCCGGTTGCCGCTGGATGTTCATAATCACGGCGGGTGTAGTGTTCATCCAGGCCGCTTGCTTTGTATTCTCAACGTCGTCAATCACGCGCGCCACGTCCGATAGAAAAACGGGGCTCTGGTTGTGATAGGCCACGACCACGTGTTGGAAATCCTTGCTGGTTAGCAACTGATCGTTGGCGTCGATCTGATAATCCTGATGCGGGCCATCAAAATTGCCCTTGGCCAGATCGAGGCTGGTGTTCTGAACGGCCGTCCTTACGTCTTCCAGGTTGATACCGTAGGAAGATAGCGCCGTCGGATTTATTTGGATTCGTACCGCGGGCTTCTGCCCTCCGCTGATGCTCACCAGGCCAACGCCGGTTACTTGCGCGATCTTTTCCGCAAGGCGCGTGTCCGCCAGATCCTCCACTTGCGAAAGCGGGATGCTGGAAGAGGTCAACGCTAGAGTCAAAATCGGCGCATCCGCGGGGTTGGTCTTGCTGTAGATAGGTGGAACTGGAAGATCGGCCGGCAAATAGCTTTGGGCCGCGTTGATTGACGCTTGCACTTCCTGTTCCGCGACGTCGATGTTTAAATCGAGCGAGAATTGTAAAACGATGACTGAGCTTCCGTCCGAGCTCGTCGAAGTCATCTGATTCAGACCGGGCACCTCGCCAAATTGCCTTTCCAGAGGTGCGGTTACCGCTGAGGCCATCACGTCCGGGCTGGCCCCGGGATAAAACGTCACGACTTGGATGATGGGGTAGTCGACTTCCGGGAGTGCAGAAACCGGAAGCTGCAAGTACGCCACGAATCCTGCGAGCATAATCGCTGCCATTAGCAGCGAGGTGGCGACCGGCCGAAGAATAAATGGGCGAGACGGACTCACGGATGGGCTCCCCCGCTGGTGCTGGGACTGGCGTTCGGACTTGCCGGCGCCTGAGTGCCGTTAGTTGCGCCACTGCCGCCGCTACTTCCGTTGCTTCCACCGCTGCTGCTAGCTTTAGTGATCGTAACTTTTGCGCCGTTTTGCAATTTGTCGAACCCGTTCACTGCAATTTCGTCGCCGGCATTCACACCTTGCACCGCCGCGGTATTGCCATCCGTAGTGCCCACCGTGACCGTGTGCAATGTTGCTGTATTGTCTGAACCGATTACGTAAACAAAGGCCCCTTGGGCGTTGCGCTGAATGGCCGCGGTCGGCAGCAGTACGACCCCGCGCTTTGTATCGACCAACAATCTGGCGTTCACAAACTGATTTGGAAACAGCGCGAGATCCTGGTTTTGAAAAATTGCCTTCAGTTTCACCGTACCGGTGGTCTGGTCAATCTGGTTGTCCAGCGTCAGCAGCGAGCCCGACGCCAGCTTTGTGGTTTGGTCGCGCGCGAACGCATCTACCGGCAGCTTTTGGCCGCTGCGCATCTGTTTCTGAATCTGAGGCAGATAATCTTCCGCCACACTGAAAATGACGGTGATAGGTTGGAGCTGAGTAATCACAACCAGCGCAGTAGTGGCGCCGGAAGTAACGATGTTGCCGGGGTCGACCAGGCGAAGTCCCACGCGGCCTTCTATCGGTGCGACAATCCGGGTGTAATCGACGTTTGTCGCCGCGCTTGCAACCGTCCCTTCATCCTGCTTGACCGTTCCTTCATCCTGTTTGACCGTCTGGGTCTGGTCGTCCAGTTGCTGCTTTGCGATGGCGTTCCGGCTGTAGGCCTGTTGATAGCGGTCTAAATCGATCTTCGCTTCACTCAATACTGCTTGGTCTTTTGCCAGCGTGCCCTGCGCTTGTGTCAGCGCGGCCTGATAAGGTCGTGGGTCTATCTCAATCAGGAGATCTCCTTTGCGAACCATTTGGCCTTCGCTGTAGGCCACGTTTGTGATTTGGCCGTCCACGCGGCTGGTAATTGTCGCGGTATAGACCGGAGTAACCGTTCCCAGAGCATTGATGTAAACGCCAATGTCGCCGGTCCGTGCAGCAGATGTTTGAATTGGAACGCCGGGACGCGGCTGTTTGGCCAGAGCCTTGGCAGCTTCGGCGGCCTTCACATGCTGGCGATAAAAATAGAAGCCCCCGAGAAGCAGCACCAAGATGACGATGATCCAAACCCAAGGATGATGCTTGCGAGGGCGATCGTCAGCATGAGCGGGGGATTTGGGCTGAGGCGGGGCCACCGCCGGCGGTGCGGTCGCCGTGGTGCTGGGAGAGTCTTGGGTGCTGATTGTTACTGGTGCGTTCGGCCCGCCCGGGGCGTTGGGTGTGCCGGGAGTGTTCGACCCGCTGGCGGAACTTGGAACGTTGGGAGAGTTCGGAGTGCTCGGCGGATTATCGGGCAATTTGTAGTTCCTCTTTTTCAGGATAGGATCGTGAGCCGTTCGGGCCTTGCTATCGAAGTATGTCCAGTCTTCCGCGTCCCTATGATTTAGCGCCAGCTCGTTACGGGTAGCTTGGCTGTGAGTGGTCCGGGCCGCCCATACTTCGGGAGAGCCGCCTGCAATGATAACTTATGCCGGGTTTTGTTCGTTTTGCTTTTCATTCACCTCAACCGCCGGAGCACAATCTCAGCTAACCCGGGTACACACACATATAGCTCCATATCACCCACTTCTTTCCGACGATTTAGACCGGCATTTGGTTACACAAATCCGCCGCACCTGATGGCGAAAGAGGTGTACGTCGTCGTTCGCATTGCGCCTCCGGTCATGGCCAGCCCAACGAACTACAAGCCTTGTTTGCGATTTACAGCGAGAGGGGAAAGCAGACCATATCTGAACATATACCCGCCGAAAACACGATTGAACTGTCTTCAAATGTTCCAAAAGAGGACTCCATTCAGGGCCGGGAGCTTCGTCAAGCGGCGTTCGGAAAAATACCAGGGGGGGACGCATCTTGCATCTAGCAAGGAGCGCCGCTTGATTTTCAGGCTGGTGCTTAATTAATGGGTTTCACCGCTTCGGCGGGCACTCCGTTATCCACGATGTTCTCACCGAACACGATTGGACTCTGGCCCGCTCCGCCGTTGAACAAGAAGCCGTCAAAGTTGGCCTGGTCTCCCACGGTTATGCCGTTGAATCCATTGGCTGCGCTTCCTCCGAAGGTTGTTTGCGTGCCGGTTTGGACCTGAATAGTTGAAATCGCATTGTCATTGAAGAAATTATTTAGTCCGTTGACCGTCAGATTCGGCGAAGTGATAGTGGAAACGGTGCCACTAAATTGAGTCGGTTCCAATTCGATTTGATCCGCCGTGGTCGTGGAAATGTCACCGGCGGTGGTAATTCCAGTGGAATCGATCAGCACATTTTGGCCAACCACCAAATCTCTTGAACCAGCGAATGTGAGGCCTGCGGGTAAAGTCTGTCCGGCGGGCACTCCCACGGAAAACCCTGCACTCGTAGCGGGGAGCACGAGCGTAAGCACTTCGCCGACTGTTACGTCTTGAGTATTGCCCGCCGGTACCTGGGTCACAAGGACCATTGGTGTCGGCGTCGTAGCGACGATCGTGCCTTCGAATGCCTGCCCGAAGGTGAAGCCGCTGTCGTCTGTAACGGAGGTCGCCGACAGCACCAGAGGAGACGTGTCGCTAACACTGTAATTAATACTCACGATCTGGTTGGTCAAAACACAGGTCAAGTTGTTTGCACTACAGCTCGAGAACCCGCTAAAGGTAGCATTAGTGTCCGGCGTAACCGTGACAGCCTGACCCGTCGCACTGTCGGTCAGGGTGAAGCTGCTGGTCAAGACACTTGTCACTGGGCCATCGACGTTGTTGACGTCAATCAGGTTGCCGTCCCCGCCCGGCACCGTTGTTACACCCACCCCAACGATGGGATTAATCGTGAAAGTGGTGGTCGTTCCCGCCGTCGCGCCTACCAGGGAATCGGCCACACTAAATTCTATGGACACATTTGTGGGCTGACCTCCCGAAAGTTTTACCGCGTTAGGAAACGGCACGTTTACGAAACTAGGCGTCAGCGTAGGCGACAGTTCACATACCGCGGGCGTCGCTGCCGCTGTGCACGAGTTGGGAGGCGTTGCTGTATCCTTGTCTGTCGAGTTCGGATCGACGTTGACCGCTACCGTGGCAGTCCCGAACGTAATCAGGACAGCGGTGTAAGTGCCAGGCGCTACACTCGTGGTCGCGAGCACATCAGACTGCTGCGACGTCTGCATGTTCTCGAGTTGCACGGTCATAGGCAAGTCGGGAAGCAGGCTTTGAGCTCCGCTGCAATCCGTTGCAAATGCATTGGCGCTGGTAAGCAAACACGCGCTCGTGATCTGAATATCGAACGACAACACGCCGACGTTGGATGGTTGGTCGGAGATCGAGACGGCAACCGGGACTTCCGATGAGCTTTGACCGCTTCCGCCGCAGCCGCCGAAGCAAACCAGCAGCAAAAGTAATACTGACAGCGCCGAAATCTTCTTGCCCACGTTAAAGACCCTCCCCCAAAATTTAATGCACGCCTATTTGATGCAACTTCTCGTCGACCTCTGCAGCCGGTAAGTCTTGTATCGCCCTCAAAGGCATCGCTAGCACACGAATTACTGTTCAGAGAACCGTCTTCCTAGGAGTCTAACGCGATTCCTAATCGCCAGCGAGGTATTCACGGAAATATTCCGTGGCTGCAACTCACCTGCTGCCGGACAAAGTCAGCAGCGATGGGGTTGCTGGACAGCCGCACACATTTAAGATTCCTTTCGCAGGCCAAACCAATTAATCTGGCATTCAAATTTTGGGCTTCCGAAGAGTCTGGTATCGAGGGCCGATGAAACTCTTGGATCTTTGTTTTGGAAAACCGCTGGCAGCGTCGGACGAGCGGGCCGAACAGCTCGGCATCGCGTCCGGCATCCCTATCTTCGGATTGGATGCGCTCAGCTCCGCCGCATATGGGCCGGAAGCCGCGCTCACGCTTTTGATTCCGTTGGGCGCCGCGGGGATTGCTTACATCGTCCCGATCAGTACGAGCATCATCGTGTTGCTCGCCATCGTCTATTTTTCCTACCGGCAAACAATTGCGGCGTATCCGGGCGGCGGAGGCTCCTACACGGTCGCTTCGGAAAATCTGGGCGTGTTCGCGGGATTACTTGCAGCTTCTGCACTGATGATCGACTACATCTTGACCGTAGCTGTCGGGATTTCTGCCGGAGTTGGCGCACTCGTTTCCGCGCTTCCGAACCTGCTTCCGCACACGCTGCTGCTGTGCCTGAGCATCTTGGTGCTAATCACATTTATCAATCTGCGAGGAATGCGGCAGGCCGGCATCATTTTTATGCTTCCCACCTACTTGTTCATCGGGAGTTTGCTTGCGGCGTTGGCGTTCGGAGTCTTTAAGTCCATCATGGCCGGCGGACATCCCGTTCCAGTCGCAATGCCGCCTCCGGCGCCTTCTTCTGCGGTCGCCGCGGCGAGTGTTTGGTTGTTGCTGCAATCTTTTTCGAATGGCTGCACGGCCATGACCGGCGTGGAGGCTGTCAGCAACGGCGTTCGCGCATTTCGCGAGCCCGTTGTGGACACTTCCCGCCGAGTTCTGACGATTATTATCGCGCTCTTGATGGTGATGCTTGCGGGGATCGCTTATCTCGTCCGCGCCTACCACATCGCGGCTACGGACCCGGGGCAGCCGGGATATCAAAGTGTTTTGTCCATGATCGTTGCCGCAGTCGCGGGCCGCGGAATTTTTTATTACGTCACCATCGGCTCTGTTCTGGCCGTTCTTGCATTGTCGGCGAATACCGCGTTTGCTGACTTCCCGCGGTTGTGCCGGGCGATTTCATTGAATGGCTACCTTCCGGATTCTTTCAGTCTTCGTGGACGCCGCTTGGTTTATTCGCAAGGAGTTTACGTCCTTGCAATTCTCGCTGGCTCTCTCCTGGTCGTTTTCCGGGGTGTGACCAATAGGCTCATTCCTCTTTACGCGGTCGGCGCCTTCCTCGCCTTCACCCTTTCGCAAGCCGGAATGGTGGCGCACTGGAAAAAGAACAGGGGCCCCGGCGCGGGCCGAAGCATGTTCGTCAACGGGCTGGGAGCCATCGCTACCGGCGCGACCGTAATCGTCGTTCTGGTTGCAAAGTTTATCGAGGGAGCTTGGGTTACAGCGGTGCTCATTCCCGCGCTGCTTTTGCTCATGATGGCCGTGAAGCGTTATTTTGTGCGCGTTGAAGATGAAATACTCACTCAAGAACCTTTGGAAATCGCGCCAGTCAAGCCGCCGCTGGTAGTCTTGCCGATTTACAGGTGGAGCAAGCTGATCCAGAAGGCGCTTCAATTCGCATTAACAATTTCCGCTGACATTCATGTCGTACACGTTTGTAGAGAAGATCAGAAAGAACAGCTGAAGGACGAGTGGGCCGCGCTGGTCGAAGAGCCGGCCCGCCGAGCCGGGCTGCCGGTGCCGAAATATGTCGAACTGCGATCACCGTATCGGCTTGTGATTACGCCCGTCGTTGACTACGTCTTGATGCTGCAGGTGGAAAACCCGGACCGCCAAATAGTCCTGATCGTTCCTGAATTAATCGAGCTCCATTGGTATCACTATTTTCTGCAGAGCAATCGCGGCGAACTGTTGAAAGGTCTCATGCTTCTGCGGGGAAATCAGAATATCGCCATCATTAATTTGCCGTGGTATCTGACCGGAACCTAAGCCATGCGGCTGCTATCGCCCGCGCGGCTTTGCGTTTGTCTTCGCTCGTGCGCTCTTGAGTTTCGACCCTTTCTTGGCCAGCGGTACGGGCGTGGCCGCGGCACTCTGGAGTAGAAGCAGGAACGCTTGCGCGTCCCGCGAAAGAGCACGGTGCCGGGGATGAATCACATCCAGGTTCCGTCGTAGCGGCTCGGCGTTGATGATTTCGATCGCTACGAGCTTGCCTCGTCTAAGCTCCGTGGTCACCGCAATCTGCGGAAGGAAGCTGAGCCCCAGCTTGCGTTCCACCATTTTCTTTGCCGCTTCAATTGTTTCCACTTCCAAAACCACGTTCGGCAGCAGCCCCGCGCGCCGGAAGAGGCCCTGGCTTAGCGTCCAGTCGCTCGATCCGCGGTCGAAAAATATGAGCGGCCACGACTCCGTTTCCTCCAGGCGGACTCGGCTTTGTTGCGCCGCCGCGTGTGCCGGGTGGCCAACGAGAATCAACGGATCGTCGCGCAACGTAGTGGTTTCTACTTCCGGATGATGCAGGGAGCGCGCCACGCCGATATCGGCCTCGCCGTCCAGGACCATCTTTAAGACCTGCAGCGAGGTACCCGAGCGAAGGTTCACCAGTACTTTCGGATGCTTCGACTGGTACTCCTTCATCACGTCGGGCAAAAAGTATGTGCAGATGGATAGAGCCGCGGCGATGTTCAACACACCGCTCTCGGAAGGCTGTGATACATGTACGGCTTGCCGCGCCAGCGCGACGGTCCGCAGCAATTGCTCGGCGACCGGCCGCAGCGCCTTCCCGGCAGGGGAGAGTAAGACGTTGGAATGCACGCGGGTAAAGAGCTTAACGCCGAGCGAAACTTCTAACGCGCGGATACGCGCGCTGACCGCGGGCTGGCTCACGCGCAACGCTCCCGCTGCGCGATGAAATCCGCCATATGTCACCACCGCCAGGAATGTTTCTACCTGGTCGATTTCCACAAGCCACCTCCGGCTACGGGTTTTCCCATAGAACGATTGTACCGGAACCGATAACATAATTCTATCAATATGATAAGGACAATCAGTTTGACTGATAGGCCCGGCCGCCTCATACTCGCCTACGGTGCCGCATGGCGCTACGCGGCACGACGATTTGCCTCGCGAAGTTTCAGACCTGGGTTTTCAGCAGAGCTTTCAACCACAAAGTATTTAAAGAGAGGCGACACAAATGGCCAGCAACGGAACATCTTCGAACGGCAATTCCTCAAACCACGGTATGGACTGGGAAACGAATCCCCGCTGGAAGGGCGTCACTCGCCCTTATCCTGTCGCAGACGTCGAAAAATTGCGCGGGTCGGTTCATGTCGAGCACACCCTGGCAAAGCTGGGCGCTGAGCGACTGTGGAAATTGCTGCACGAAGAAGAGTACGTTCCGGCATTAGGCGCCATGACGGGCAATCAAGCTGTCCAACAGGTGAAGGCCGGCCTGAAGGCGATTTATGTGAGCGGCTGGCAGGTTGCCGCCGATGCCAATGACTCCGGGCAAATGTACCCGGATCAAAGTCTCTACCCCGCCAACAGCGTCCCAAGTCTTGTGCGTCGAATTAATCAAGCGCTCACGCGCGCGGACCAAGTTCACCACGCCGAAGCGAAGGACGACACCTACTGGTTCGCTCCCATGATTGCAGACGCCGAAGCTGGCTTTGGCGGCAACCTGAACGCGTTTGAGCTGATGAAGGCCATGATCGAAGCGGGCGCGGCATGCGTCCATTTTGAAGACCAATTGTCTTCTGCCAAGAAATGCGGCCATCTGGCGGGAAAAGTTCTGGTGCCAACGATTGAGGCCATTCACAAATTAGTTGCTGCGCGGCTGGCGGCGGACGTGATGGGCGTTCCCACGTTGCTCATGGCGCGCACCGACGCCGATAGCGCCACGCTTCTTACCAGCGACATCGACCCGCGCGACCGTGAATTCATTACCGGCGAACGTACTGCCGAAGGATTCTTCCGCATTCGCGGCGGCACTGACTCCGCCATTGCCCGCGGCCTGGCCTATGCCCCGTACGTGGATTTGCTCTGGTGCGAGACTTCCAAGCCGGATCTAGCGGAGGCACGGAAGTTTGCGGAAGGGATTCACGCAAAGTACCCGGACAAAATGCTGGCTTATAATTGTTCGCCTTCGTTCAATTGGAAGAAGAATCTCGACGACGCCACCATCGCTCGATTCCAGCGCGAACTCGCATCGATGGGCTACAAATTCCAATTCATCACCCTGGCCGGTTTCCATGCGCTCAACCTGACCATGTTCGATCTCGCCCGCACCTATAAACAGAGCGGCATGACCGCCTACTGCGAGCTGCAAGAAAAGGAATTCGATTCAGAGCGGAACCACGACTACGAAGCCGTGAAACATCAGCGCTTCGTCGGCACCGGATATTTCGACGCGGTCCAGCAGGTGATTACCAGCGGTACCGCTTCCACCACCGCGCTCGAAGGATCCACTGAGTCAGCTCAATTCGATCATTCGAAGCCGGCCGCGCCCGCAAACGAATCGAAGTCTGCGCAAGCGCCAAAACCCACGGAGCGCCGCGTGCCGGCTATGGCGGCAAAATCGGCTAGCACCGCTGCCGACTAGCTGTGTTGAGCTAACACGATCTTCGAAGTGGTCACGGCTTGTCCCACGTGCCGCTGCGTATGATCGGCCACGTGGACAAGCAGGCCGCCTAGCGTAGTTGGCAATTCCTTTTTCCCGACAGCGCGCGGCTCTTTAAGCCGGGCTACATCGAACGCGCGAATTCGCGCCGCGCTCTTTCGCAGCGCCAAGTTCAATTCCGCAAATAGTTCCTCGCGTTTCGCACCAGGATCCAACTCGCTGTTCATCGCCGCTAGTTGTGCCTCGCTCAGTTGGTTTCCTTCCGCATAAGTCAGCAACCGGTCAATGCTGCGCGCAATATGTCGCAAATGAAACGCCACTGGCGCAATTCCCGCAGGC
This sequence comes from Acidobacteriota bacterium, assembly GCA_003167215.1. Classification (GTDB taxonomy): domain Bacteria; phylum Acidobacteriota; class Terriglobia; order Acidiferrales; family UBA7541; genus Palsa-295. The sequence goes on from PMTV01000029.1 coordinate 124,309, forward strand.
CGCGCGTTCAATTCCGCATCGCTAAGCGGCCCGCACCATCGCTCCAGATCCTCCTTAGCAAATTCGAGCGCGTGCAACACAGCCCGCGGCACCGCCGGTACATCGGCTAACGTACCGCGCAACCACGGCTCCGCTAATTTGTTCGCTTCCATCGACTTTCGCCCTCCCGTCCAGCTTTAACCTTCAGCAGACGTCCAGAGGCATTGCGATTCTTGAGTAGCTCCGCCTTGTCATCCGCAACCCTGTGGGATAGAGTAGCCGCCTTCTCAGCGGGGCGAAACCAAAATGCCAGTAGCAGCGGGACGGGAAAAACTGAAGGTCTTAATCCGCCGCTCTGCGATTCAGAAGCGCGTTCGCCAGGTCGCACATCAAATCACTAAGGATTTCAAGGGAGAGCGCGTCCACCTCGTCGGAGTGCTGAAAGGTGCGTGCATTTTTCTCTCCGACCTTGTCCGCGAGCTGAGCCTCGATACTTCAATCGATTTCATCGCCGTGTCTAGTTACGGCAAAGGAAAACAATCTTCGGGCCAGGTGCGCGTTCTGAAAGACCTCGACAGCAGCATCCAGGGCCTCAACGTTGTGGTGGTCGAAGATATACTGGATACCGGCTTGACGCTGAGCTACCTCCTGCGCATTTTGCAGCAAAGAAAACCGAAAACTTTGCGGGTGGCAGCGCTTCTGGATAAGCCTTCACGCCGGATTAAAGATGTGAAGGCGGACTATATCGGTTTTAAAATCCCCAACGAGTTTGTGGTTGGCTACGGCCTGGATTACGCAGAACGCTATCGCAACTTGAAAGACGTCTGCATTCTCAGCCTTCCGACGGAATAACATGCCGCAAAAAGAATCCGAAATCGCGCGATTGATCGACCACACACTGCTGAAGCCCGAAGCCTCGCGCGAAGATATCCAGCGGCTGTGCGAGGAAGCCATCGATTCCGGTTTTGCCACCGTGTGCGTGAATCCCTGGAATGTTTCGCAGGCTGCCGAATTGGTGCGCGGAAGCGAGGTGCGCGTCTGCGCTGTCGTTGGATTTCCTCTCGGCGCGACGCTCCCCATCGTAAAGGAATTTGAAGCGGGAGAAGCGCTCAAGGCCGGCGCGCAGGAAATCGATATGGTCATTAATGTCGGCGCGCTGAAATCCGGCCAGGAGGCTCTGGCAGAAGCTGACATTCGCGGAGTCGCCGACGCGAGCCATCGCGCGGGCGCGCTGTGCAAGGTAATTCTCGAGACCGCACTCTTAACCCGGGAAGAAAAAGTCCGCGGCTCGCTCCTGGCCAAAAAAGCCGGCGCCGATTTCGTCAAGACTTCGACAGGGTTTGGCCCTGGCGGTGCTACGGTGGAAGATGTGCGCTTGATTCGAGAAACTATCGGCAGCGGAACCGGAATCAAGGCGGCTGGGGGTGTACGCACCCTGGAAGATCTGCGGAAAATGGTGGAAGCGGGCGCCACCCGCATCGGCACAAGCTCAGGCGTGAAGATCATCGAACAACTCCGCGGCGCGAATCCCGCCGGCGGCGCTGATTCATCCGGCGCGAGCGGCAAATATTAAGCACGCTAAATTGTCCGGATTTCTGCCCCAAGCAACCGTCGTACGCCTGATATAATTAATCGATTGCGGCACTCGCGGCGCGCGAATAGTCTCTTGCTGCGTGCGGTCATTGCGACTACCTCGGCGGGGGCCGAGGCGCTCCATCCACAGAAAAATGGAATCTACAGGCCTCAATCCGAAGCTGGATCTCCCGGCGGAGACTCTCGCGATTCTCGCGGAGATTAGCGAGGAAATTAACGCCTCGCTGAATTTGGACGAAGTGCTCGCGGGCGCTGCGGCGCAAATTAAGCGGCTGATCGATTATGAAATCTTCGCGGTCGTGTTGCCCGAAGAGGGAACCGACCAGATGTATTTTCGCTTTGCCATCGGTCATCGCCCGGAGGTGGTGAAGCACTGGCGAATTCCCATGGCCGAGGGAATCATCGGTTCGACCGCGGCCACGGGCCAGCCGATCCGCGTCGCCGACGTCCGCAAGGACCCGCGCTATTTGAATGCGCTGGACGCGGTCAGATCGGAATTGGCCGTTCCGCTGATTGTGCGCGGCCGCGTGATTGGCGTGCTCGACATCGAAAGCAGCCAGGTCGATTATTTCACGCGCGATCAGCAGAACATCCTCGCGCTGGTCGCGAGCCGCATTGCCGGAGCCATCGAAAATGCCCGGCTGTTCGAGCACGAAAAAAATCAATCCGAGACGCTGTTGCTCCTGAATGAAGTGGCCCGCGAAGCGAATTCTTCGCTTTCCGTCGAAGAAGTCCTGCGCCGTGCCGCGGAACTCACCAAGCGCCTGATCGATTACCAGATTTTTTCCATTTTGCTTTACGACGAGAACGACAAGCTATTTCACCATCGCGTCACCGTGAAATTCGGCCAGCGCACCCAGGAAAAATACGCGGTGCCCGGACACGAAGGAATCGTTGGCGCGGCGGCGTCTACCCGGCGTCCCGTGGTGGTTCCGGACGTAAAGCTGGATCCGCGCTATCTAATGGTGAATCCCGAGACACGCTCCGAAATGGCCGTGCCCATGCTCTATAAAGACCGCGTGATCGGAGTGATGGATCTCGAGAGTCCGCAGCTCAACTATTTCACTCCCGATCACGTTCAGGCGCTTTCGATTCTCGCCGCGCATCTGGCCGTCTCGATTGAAAACGCGCGGCTCTACGAACAGGTAGCGCGAGACGAAGCGCGCATGGAACGCGACCTGAGCGCCGCGCGGCGTATTCAGGGCGCGCTGCTGCCGCGTTTGCCTGGGCCGGAGTTCGGCCTCGATATTGCCGCGCGCGTGGTTTCTTCCCGCGAACTTAGCGGCGACCTCTACGATTTTCTGCGCTACGGTCCGCAGGAATTGGCCATTGCCATGGGAGACGTCAGCGGGAAGGGAAGTGCCGCCGCGCTCTACGGCGCTGTCGCGATTGGCACTTTACGCAGCATTGCTCCGCAAAAACATCGTCCGGCAGAAATGCTTACCGCCATCAACGGATTTCTCGGGGACCGCCGTATCGAAGGTCGTTTTATGACCTTATGTTTTGCAACGTGGCACCGCGGGCGGCACAAGCTGCGCATCGCAAACGCCGGCCAGGAGCAGCCTCTTCTGTATCACGACGGCCGCTGCGAACGAATCCCGCTGGAAGGTTTTCCGCTCGGCATGTTTGAAACGGCTGTGTACGATCAAAAGAGCTACATTCTCAATGCGGGCGATATCGTGGTGTTTTACTCCGACGGCATCGGCGACACGCAGAATCCAACGACGTCGGAATTTTATGGCCATGACCGTCTGGGAGCGCTCATTTCAGAAAATCACAAGCTATCGGCCGACGGAATAGCCGATCGCATTTTGGAGGCGGTTGACACTTTCTCGGACGGGCGCCACGCGTTTGACGACCGCACCCTTGTAGTGTTGAAAGTGAAATGACGCTCGCGGCTATTTAGCCTGGGAATCTCACGGCCCGCACAGCCATTTCTGCGCGCCCGATCCGTCATTCCGAGCGAAGCGAGGAATCTGTTCTTGCCGCTGATTTCCGTCCTTCAACCTCAGCGTTCTCCCCACCGAAGCTTGCTGCGCAATACTTCGTAATAGGTCTTTCGGGGCGGCCGCACGAACTTCACTTTGGACGAGGACTTAGTGATGACCACGTGATCCTTGGGCTCGAGTTGAAATCCAGTTTGCCCGTCGAGCGTTAAGTACACCGGCTCATCCGCCGCAGTAAAGTCCAGCTCCACGCGCGATGTATCCGGAATCACCAGCGGGCGATTCGTCAGCATGTGCGGGCAGATCGGCGTAATCACGAACGCATCGAGGTCCGGCTGAATAATCGGTCCGCCCGCCGCAAGCGAGTAAGCTGTCGAGCCGGTCGGAGTCGCCACGATAATTCCGTCTGCGCGGTAGCGCCCCACGTGGCGAGTGTCCACAAAAACGTCAAAATCCAGCATGCGCGCAAGCGCCGCCTTATTTGCCACCGCTTCGTTCAACGCAGTTTCTCGCTGAGCGCCTTTTCCGCTTCGCAAAATCTCCGCTTCGAGCATCATGCGTTCTCCGATGCGATGCTCGCCCTTCAAGACCTGCTCAAGAAGTGGATAGAGTTCGTCGAGAGTAACGCTGGTGAGGAATCCGAGGCCGCCCAGATTAACCGCCAGAATGGGGACATTTTGTCCGTGAAGTGCGCGCGCCGCGGAAAGAAGTGTGCCGTCGCCGCCGAGAACAATAATCAGGTCCGCTTTCTGGCCTAGAGCTTCGCGAGCTAACGCTGGAAAAGTCGTGTGGATGCAGCTTTCGGTTTCCAGGTCAACAAACACCTCGATATTTCGAGCTCGCAGCCATTCCGCCAGCGGCGGAACAACCGACGACACCATTTCCTTGACCGGTTTGCAGATGATGCCAGCGGCGCGGATCATATGTTTGGACGCAAATTCTACTCTACCCGCGCGCGCGGGCGTGGAGAAAAAACTCCTGATTGCCTTCGGCGCCAGTCAGATGGCTCGGACGCACGCCGAGAATTTTGAGGGAACACTCGGCTGCCACGGCGCTCACCCGCTCGATAGCTTTTTGGTGCAGCGAAGTGTCGCGAACGATTCCGCCTTTGCCCACCTCGCGTTTCTCCAGCTCGAATTGCGGCTTGATCAGAATCAAGAAATCAGCATCGGCCGCTGCCGCTGGAACAACCGCTGGCAAGACTTTCGTCGCCGAAATGAATGACACGTCCATGGTAACCAGCGCAGCCCGCTCGGCGATATCTTCGCTTCGCAGATATCGCGCGTTGCATTCGATTGCGATTACACACGGATCCTTGCGCAGCTTCCAGTCAAGCTGGTCGGCGGACACATCCACGGCGTAAACGCGCCGCGCGCCGCGTTGCAGCAGGCAGTCTGTAAAGCCGCCGGTCGAGCTTCCGATGTCTAAGCAAACTTTATCCTGCGGGCTTACGCCGAAATCTTCCAGTGCGCCTTCGAGTTTCAAACCGCCGCGGCTTGCATAGCGCAAAGTCTCGCCGATAATTTCAATCCGCGAGTCGATAGCGACCTGCGTTCCCGGTTTTTCCATTTTCTGCCCGTTGACCAGTATGTTTCCGGCGAGAAGCAAAGCCTGCGCTCTTTCGCGTGAGGGAGCCAAGCCGCGTTCGGCGATCAAAACATCTAGGCGCGATTTTCCTGGCCGGGAATGTTTCTGGGTAATGTCGGTCGCCGCTTTGTGGCGGCTTGGGCGGGATTTCATAAGCAGGATCTCAGCAGTAGAACTCAATTTCGGCGCGCGACTAGGAATTGCGCGACCTGCCGGAGTCGCGTTCCGCGTTCGCCGTAAAAATCCAATTCGCGCAAAGCTTTGGTTTCGAGCTCCGTGGCAATCGCCCGCGATTTTTCCAAGCCGTACAGCGCCGGATAGGTGGCCTTCTGCTGCGCTTGATCCTTGCCCGCCGTTTTCCCTAGTGACACCGAAGATTCCGAAACATCCAGAATGTCGTCCACCACTTGAAAGGCCCATCCAATTTGTTCGCCGAAACGCCGCAGGCGCGCCACGTCTTCATCTCCCGCGCCGCCGGCAATCGCGCCGGCTACAATGGAGCCGCAAATCAAAGCCGCTGTTTTCGAGCGATGGATATATTCCAGCGTCGCAGAGTCGGGCGCCTTTTTCTCGGCCTCGATGTCGGCTACTTGGCCGCCTACCATTCCATTAACGGTTCCCGCGGCGGCGGCGATTTCAGAAATCACGCGAACCCGCCGGTTAGGCTCGATTGCAGCATTTGCGAGCGTTTGAAATGCCAGCGTTAGCAGCGCATCGCCGGCCAGGATCGCGATAGCTTCGCCGAATACCTTATGATTCGTCGGTTTCCCGCGGCGAAGATCATCGTTGTCGAGCGCGGGCAAATCGTCGTGGATCAGTGAGTAAGTGTGAATGAATTCGAGAGCGCAGCCGACGGGGATTGCTCCGGCGGGATCCGCGGCAAAGAGCTTTGCGGATTCGTAGCACAGAATCGGGCGAATGCGTTTGCCACCGGCGAAAACGCTGTAGCGCATGGCGGTGTGAATGGATGCGGGCGGCGTGGAGTCGGGCGGCAAAAGCTTTTCGAGTCCGGCCTCAATCGCGGCGTGGTCCTGCTGGAAAAAGTCCGGCGCGCTCATGCGATTCCTGTCGCGATGCTGGAAAACGGATTGAAGAACGCAGGCAAGTTATGCCTTATTAAACGGACCACTGTCCGTGTTGAACGGCTCAGCCACAATTTTCCCGTCCGCTTTCTTCAGCAGAATTTCCACGCGGCCTTCGGCCTCTTCGAGTTGCTTCTGGCATTCGCGCGAAAGCGTCACGCCTTCCTCGAAAAGTTTCATGGCCTCGTCAAGGGACAGGTCGGGACCCTCCATCCGTTTCACAACTTCTTCCAGCCGCGTGAGCGACTTTTCGAAATCGCCTTTGGGCGATGGCCCTGCTGGTGTGGATGCTGGTTTGTTCGGCACAGGACTCATTCTTCCTCGGTCGCGCTGCGTAAAAGCGCGTTTTAACGTTTTTCGCCAAGCAGCATTCTAGCGCACGTCGCAGAACGCCAACAAGGCCTGGTAAGAGCATGTCAAGGATAGTGCATCGAAGTTCGGATTTCTCCCGTTGAGGCGCGGGTCTTGGTAAAATTCCGGATGATGGCTGGCTCATCCGTCCCGCCATTATCTAGCCCGTGCGCGAGCGTTGTTCCGCGCAACGCATGCATACAATCCATGTACCTGATTATTGAGGACGCGCCCGCATGGTAGCGCTACACCTTTTCGCGGTTCTCGCTCTTGTAGGCGTGAATGCATTTTTCGCCGCAGCCGAATTTTCTCTTGTCGCGGTGCGCCTCTCGCGCGTACGCCAGCTTGTCGAGAAGGGCGATGCACGCGCGAAAATTGTTGAAGGACTGCTCAGCGATCTCAGCCGCGTCGTTTCGGGCGTGCAGGTGGGGATCACGCTCGCCAGCCTTTCGCTGGGCTATCTCGGCGAAATCACACTGGCGGGAATCCTAAGTCCGCTGGTCGAAGCGATTCCGCGGCCGTGGGCCGCCGTGATCGCGCACGGCGTTGCGCTGGTGATTGCCTTCGGCCTGCTCACTGTTTTGCAGGTAGTTCTGGGCGAACTTGTGCCGAAAAGCCTAAGCCTCGCGCGCGCCGAACGCGTTGCATTGATTATCGCTCGGCCATTCCATTGGTTTCTTAACACGTTTCGCTGGGCCATCGATTTGCTGGACGGCTTCGCCGAAAAAATAGTTGGCGCGCTGGGCATCGTGTCTCCGCACAGCCACACCCTGGTACGTTCTACCGAAGAGCTACAAGTGATGATCCAGCAGGCCCAGGATCGCGGCTTGCTGCCGGCGGCCGAAGTGAAATTTATTCAAGCCGCTATGGAGCTGCACCAAGTTGAGGTGCGCGAAGTAATGGTGCCGCGTCCCGACGTCCACGCTCTTCCTGCCGCCGCCAGTGTGGAAGATACGATGAAAATGTTCGCGACCACGCAACGATCGCGCATTCCGGTGTACGAAGGCTCTCTCGATCACATTCTCGGCTTCGTGCACATCAAGGACATGATTTGGATCTTGCTCGACCGCGCTCGCCGCGCCGAAGAGCATCTTCCTCCCGTCGAATTCCAGCTCCGAAACATGCTTCGGGATGTGCTGATCGTCCCGGAAACAAAGCCTGTCAGTGAACTCCTGGTCGAGTTTCGCTCGCGCCGCACCGGCCTGGCGATGGTCGTCGACGAATTCGGCAGCATTCTCGGGCTCGCCACCCTCGAGGATATCCTCGAACAAATGGTCGGCGAGATTCACGACGAATTCGATGTGGTCGAACACCCCCTGCTTTTGCCGGACGGCGGAATGATTTTTGACGCTGCAATAAACGTGCGCGACCTGGAAACACAGTACAACATCGCCCTCCCCGACGATCCTTCGTACGAAACAATTGGCGGGTTCGTCCTGAACCGCCTTGGTTTCATTCCGCGGGGCGGAGAGAGTTTTGAAGCGGACGGCTTTCGTTTCACCGTGATGGAAATGGAGCATCGCCGCGTGTCGCGCGTCAAAATCAAGCCGCTGAGCGTGTCGTCTGTGAATGCCGCGGCCGCGAGCGCAGCGGCATCCGCGCCTGAATCGCTCGCTGCGCCAACCGCCGAGCAGAAAAATATGTTTACCGAGTCCGCGAAACCCGGCGGTGGGGAATCTTCAGCCCAAAAGAAAGTCGCGGCGAAAGCGCGACGCGGAAAATGATTCGCTACCTCTCATTCCGTCTCTTGCTCGCTCTTCCGGCACTCTGGCTTATCCTCACCATGGTTTTCATACTCGCTCACATCGTTCCCGGCGACCCTGTGGCGCAAATGCTGGGCGAAGGCGCTCGTGCCGACGACTTGCAGCAGCTTCGCCATACGCTCGGCCTGGACCTGCCTCTTCCGGTGCAATACGGTCGTTACCTGGCCGGCATCGCGCACGGCAACCTGGGTGAGTCATTTCGATTTCAGCAACCCGTCTTGCAGGTTGTGATTTCGCATTATCCCGCCACGCTCGAGCTGGCTTTTGTGGCGCTGCTCGTCTGCACAGGAATCGGAATTCCCGCGGGGCTGTTCGCAGCGCAGCGTCGCGGAACTTCAACGGATCACGCCATCGGCGTTTTCACTTTATTTGGGCTTTCCGTGCCGAATTTCGCGCTCGGGCCCGTCTTGATTCTCGTCTTCTCCGTAATCCTCGGCTGGCTTCCGGTTTCCGGACGCGGCGGTCTCGCGCACGTGATTCTCCCGGCGTTTACTCTCGGCGCAGCACTCGCGGCTATTCTCACCCGCATGGTGCGCACCTCTGTGATCGAGGAACTTTCCAGCGATTACGTTCGCACCGCGCGAGCAAAAGGTCTGTCTGAATCCGCCGTTCTTTTCCGCCACGCCTTCCGCAACGCGCTGATTCCGATCATTACCATTCTCGGATTGCAATTCGGCACGCTGCTTGCCGGCACAATCGTCACTGAGTCGATTTTTTCGTGGCCTGGAATCGGACGCCTCGCTGTGCAAGCGATCGGCGCACGCGACTATCCTTTATTGCAGGGCTGCATTCTGTTGATTGCGGTGTCTTACGTTTTCGTAAACCTTCTAACCGATTTGGTTTATGCGCTGGTGGATCCGCGGGTGCGATTCGAATGAGCGGCCTGCGTGATTTCCTTCGCCAGAGCGGCCCAGGACGCTGGGGGCTCGCGCTGACTTTATTTCTCGCCATCATCGCACTGGGAGCGCCGTGGATCGCGCCTTCCAGCCCCACCGCACAAAATCTCCCCGCACGTCTTGAGGCACCGAGCCTCGCACACTGGATGGGAACAGATGAGCTAGGCCGCGACATTCTTTCGCGCATAATCTACGGCGCGCGCGTTTCGATGATCGTCAGCGTAAGTGTCGTGCTCGGCGCGGGACTCGTAGGACTCGCCATAGGCGCTCTGGCAGGATATTTCGGCGGCTGGCTCGACCGCATTGTAAATATAGTTCTGATCAACGCTTTCCTCTCGTTTCCTGGAATTCTCCTGGCCATCGCGTTCGCCGCGTTTCTAGGCCCGGGTCTGGGTAAAGTTATCCTCGCGCTCGTAGTCACCGGCTGGGCCGGCTATGCGCGCTTGGCCCGCGCGCAAATTCTGCAAGCCAAGGAAATGGAGTACGTTCTCGCGGCGCGTTCGTTGGGCGCTTCCGACGCTCGCATCCTTGTGCGCCATTTGCTGCCAAATATTTTGCAGCCCGTGCTGGTGCAAGCAACTATCGCCATGGCCGGTGCGATTCTGGCTGAATCCACTCTGAGTTTTTTGGGCGTGGGAGTTCTCGCGCCAATGCCAAGCTGGGGTGCCATGTTGAACGACGCGCGCGGCCACTTGTTCGACGCGCCGCATCTCGTAATTTTCCCGGCGGTGGCTGTAATGACCGCGGTTCTCGCGTTCAATCTTCTCGGTGACGCCTTGCGCGATTGGATGGACCCGCGCATGCGCGCCTATTTGATCGTAACCACGCTGGCACGCTGAGGATTTGTTTCGGAGCAAATTCTTGCAGTGCCGGGCGCATTGCTCGGCGTTTAGCCTAACTCGACGGTAACTTCCGCGCCGCGTCCCGCACCCACTGCGCGAGCTGCATTGCCTTTGTTCACGCAGATTTCCACGTATCCGCTCGATCCGATAATCGCGAACGGTTCAGCCGCTGTGCCTTGCGCAAAAGTCGCCAGAATCTTGGTCACCGCTGCGTTCCCAACGCGAATCGTAAATTTCGCATCCGGAGCGATCAGCGCAGGCACAATTTCTGCCGTCAAATTTGTAATCAGGTTGCCAAAATTATCCAGCCGCAGAACGATGCCCTTGATCGTGTTCCCGGAAACTTTCGGCTTGGGTATAGCGAATCGGACGAAGTCCGTGATCTCCTCGCCAAAACTTGCCGTCTGCCACGATTTTGAAAGCCAGGCGGCCACCGGCGCAAAAATATCGCGGCCGTGGAACGTGTTGCTCACCGGCTGCCTGAAATAATGTTCGGACGTGATGTTCCAGACGTAGAGCGATTCCGACTGATCGTAGATTGCCGAGAGCACTCCGTTGTCGGGCGCTACGAAATAATGCGTGTCGCCGGCCACCAGAATCGGCCGCCGCGTCGTTCCTACGCCGGGGTCCACCACCACCAGATGAATCGTCTTCGAAGGGAAATATTTGTACGCCTGGCTCAGCGTCAGCGCGCCATCCAGAATGTCGTGTGCCAGGATGCTGTGCGTGATATCCACAATGTTCACTTCCGGATTGATACTCAAAATCACGCCTTTTAGAACTCCGACTAAGTGATCGTTCGTGCCGTAGTCTGTGGTCAGCGTGATGATTGGCCGCGTCAAGGTCTGCTCCCGTGATTTTCAACGCCGTGAATGTTGCAAGCGCGCTCCTTTCGACGCTAACGCCCGCCTGCACTCGTGTCAAGGCAGCCTGCGCCATTCAGTAACGCCTCACTAATTTTACTTACGCTTTCTCGGCAGACCAGCCGTTTGGCTTAGCAGGCCAGTTGATATAGACTGTCGCCGTTTTCAGCTGGAAAGAGAATTGTAAGCGGAGGCCGACATGCGTTTTTTAATTGCAGCAATCATGTTTTCGTTCTTACTCCCGGGCGCGGCATTGGCCCAATCGAACGCGACACCTCCGCAGACCAACATGAAGAAGCCAGCGGCACAAGCTGCAACCAAGCCGCCCGAGGATAAGACTGCTGCGCCCGCCGCAAATACGCCCGAAACAGCCGCATCGCAGGAACAGAGGCCGAGAGAAAGCTCGGGCGACAAAGAGAAGGACAAGGAAGAGCACTTCGACATGACCGAAGTGGCACCGATAGTGACGCACCATCAGATCACCGTTGACGGCAAGCTGTTGAAATACAAAGCGTCCACAGGCCGGCTCCCTATCAAACGCGGCGACGGTAAGATCGAAGCCCAAATGTTTTTCGTTGCCTACACGCTGGATGGACAAGACGCGGCCAAGCGTCCCGTGACGTTCGCGTTCAATGGCGGCCCAGGATCATCCACCATTTGGTTGCACATGGGCGCACTAGGCCCCCGCAAAGTTGTGCTGCAGCCCGAAGGGTTCATGCCCCCCGCTCCCTATCACATTGAAGACAATCCTTACACCTTGCTCGACAAAACCGACCTCGTGCTCATAGATGCCATCGGCACAGGATTCAGCCGCGCCGCCGACGCCGAGATGTTCAAGAAGTTTTGGGGAGTTAAGGGTGACATCGAAGCCTTCAGCGAATTCATCCGCTTGTACATCACGCGCAACGAGCGCTGGAGTTCACCGCTATATATTTTAGGAGAGAGCTACGGAACCACGCGCGCGGCAGGCATCGCAGGTTATCTCGCCGACCAGGGGATTTCTTTTAACGGAATCACCCTGCTTTCCATGGTTCTGAACTTCCAGACCCTGGAAGACAACAAAACGAACGACGAGCCCTATATCTTCCTGCTTCCCTCTTTCACCATGATCGCCGGTTACCATCACAAACTGCCGGCCGATCTCGCGCAGGACATAAACAAGGCGCGCGAAGAATCCGAAAAATTTGCGTCCGGCGATTACGCGCAAGCGTTGGCGAAGGGCGATGCGCTAACGCCCGAAGAGCGGCAAAAGGTAATCGATCAGCTGTCCCGCTTCACCGGCTTAAGCAAGGAAGTGATCGACGAAGCCAACTTGCGCATCGACGTCGGCAAATTCACTCATTATCTGCTCATCGATCAGAAGGTCCGGGTAGGCCGCTTGGATGGCCGTTTTACCGGACCGGACCCGGAGGGCCTGCTCGACACGCGGTTTTACGATCCCACCGGCCCGGCCACCCAGCCTCCGTTCACGTCCGTGCTCAACAATTACTTGCGGACCGAGCTAGGCTATAAAACGGATATGCCGTATTACACTTTTGCTCAAGAAGCGGGATTCGCCAAATGGGACTGGGGTTCTGCAATTCAAGGGTACCCGGACACCGCATCTGCAATCCGGCAAGCCATCGTGAAAAATCCGTACTTGAAGATATTAGTGATGGAAGGCTACTACGATTTAGCCACTCCCTATTTCGCTGCGAATTACACCATCGACCATCTGGACCTGCCGCAGAAATATCGCAGCAACGTTTCCTACGCCACCTACGATTCCGGGCACATGGTCTATTTGCCGACGGAAGGTCTGAAGAAAATGAAAAGTGACCAGGCAAATTTTATGGACAAATCCGCGGGGCAGTAAGACCGTTGAAATCGCAACCTGCGTCCTACTCTTCCACCAGGCTGATTTCTCCCACGCCGCCCTGAACGTCTACCTGAATGGTCGCGTGGGTCTTGCCGTAAACGCCATTTACATAAGAACTGCCCTCGCGCTCTAATCCGTGCGCATTCACGCTGCCAATCCCGCCGGACGCGTTTACATGCACACCCACATTTTTCGGCAGCCTGATTTCCGCCGATCCCACTCCGCCTTGGATATCCACTTGTAAATCTTCTTTTCGCTCGCCGGTGAGGTTTAGGTCCATTCGTCCGACCCCCATGTTGACTTCCAGATGTGCCACGTCCACACCCGCTAGATTCAGATCGCTCTTGCCCGCACCCAATTCGATTTTCAGATCCAGCGGAATGGAATTGCCGAAGCGCAGCGTCCAATCGTTGCGTCGGCCTCCCAGATGAATGTGTTTTTCATTTTGCGTCACGTCAAGCTGTCCCTTTCCACCGCTGACGGAATAATCGACACGCGGCTTTCCTTCCACCGACCGGTAATTGAAGTCGGCATCGAGCAAGCGGCTAGAGCCTCCAGTCAAAATAAGTTCCCCGGCGGGCATGGAGATTTCGGCATTCACGGATTTTGCTCCTTGTAGCTCAATCGCTTGCGCGTCATGAACCGTGGCCCCCGACCCGCGTCTCCCAACCATGAGTGCGAAGGCAAGGATCGCGAGAAAAACAAGCAATGCGACTACGGTGCCGGAAGATCCCCCATCTGCCGTGCTCGGATTCTGTTGCATCCGATGCGCATCCCAAATCTTACCCAGCCCAAGCAATATCAATACAATCGGCCAATAGCGAAACAGGGTCGTCCAGGGATCGAAATTCGGCAGCAAATTCATCAGCAGAAAGAACACTCCAAGGCCGATCAGGAATAGCGCGCCGGTGATTGAACCTCTCCGCCTGGGTCTTTCGCTTTGGTCCATCGTCCACCTCTCTTGCCTGCTAGTACGCGCCCATGCTTTAAATGTTTCAAGAGTGAGCTACAGGACGGCCTCATTCCTCTGTCAACGTCAAGAGAACCAGGACTGCAGAGGCTCTGCTTGCCTGGACCCTGCCACAAGTTAAACTAGCTGCCGTTCAGGAGGCCGCATGCCAGCCGCAAACAATCCCATCCCGCTCAGAGTCAACCGACAAAACGTGATACACGTTGTGCGAACGTCGATCGCCGCAGTCGTCTCCCTATTGATTGCGCGGCTATTCAAGCTACCCGAAGCTTACTGGGCCGCGATCACGACGTTGGTCGTCATGCAGTCCTCGCTTGGCGCAGCGCTGACCGTATCATGGCAGCGCTTCGCCGGCAGCGCGATTGGCGCCGCGGCGGGAGCGTTGTTCGCCACATACTTCGGGTCAAACACGGCCATGTTCGGCGTCGGAATATTCGTTATGGGAATCGTGTGCGCCGCGCTGCGGCTTGATAAAGCCGCCTATCGGTTTGCCGGGATTACGCTCGCAATCATCATGCTCTTCGCGCACTCCGCTCCCGCGTGGATAGTCGCCGTCCATCGTTTCATCGAAGTTGCTCTGGGTATCGCGGTGGGATTGGCGTTGACCGCCGTTTGGCCGGAAGATCCGGCGGATTTCGACGCGCATGCCCGCTAGCCACGGCACGGGAGACACTTCCCAACCGGTTCGCGCCGCGACGCGCTGCTTTTTGTTATGATTCTTGGACGTGATGTTTCGAACCCACAAGTTATTTTCGATCTCTGGCTTGCTCCTCTGGATCATCCTTGCCTCCGGCCCGGCAGTAGCCCCGGCCCCGGCACACTCTGCAGCGGCGGATGTGGAGTCGCCGCGATCGCCAACCATCGTAATTGGCTTCGTCGGAGGATTCGTCCGCCGCAACAATTATGTTCACAGTGCAGTCCAGCTCGCCGCTCGCCTGCGCCAGGAATATTCTTCGGGCGTGTACGTGGAAGTCTTTGAAAATCATCGTGGGCAGAGCGCCTATGAGAAAATCCTCCAGCTCCTGGATACTGATGACGCTGGAAAATTAACGCCCGAACAAAAACAGAACGCCCGTATCATTCTTTACGGCCATAGCTGGGGAGCCTCGGAAGCCATCTCTGTAGCGCGCAAATTGGAATCAGACGGCATCCCGGTGCTTCTGACCGTCCAAGTCGACAGCGTTGCAAAGCTCGGTGAGGCTGACGGCGTCATTCCATCGAATGTAGCGCAAGCCGCCAATTTCTATCAGCCCGACGGTCATCCTCACGGACGCGCCGAAATCCGCGCAGCTGATCCCTCGCGTACGCGCATCATCGGAAACTTTCGCTTTGACTACAAAGCTCATCCGGTGACCTGTTACGGCGATTACTCGTGGTGGGACCGCGACATTTCGACGTCGCACACGGAAATTGAATGCGACCCGCAAGTTTGGAATCACGTCGAGTCGCTAATCCGCGCGGACTTGCCCCCACCTGCTCACTCTCCGTAAGTAACCCCGCGAGTTGGCAGCATATTCTCGGTAGGGGCTCAGCATGCTGCGCCCGCTGCAGCGCTGGCTGAGATGAAGCGACATGAGTTCTACCTGGGGTTACTTTGATGGGTAATGCCGACCTTTCATTTCGTAGGGCAGCGGAATCCAAATCGCAGAATCACTTCCACGGGAGACTTCAGGGTAATTCCGGTCTGAAACTCCCAAGTCTGTGCAGCTTTCACTGCAGACTCTTGCAGTTTGTCGTCTCCTGACTCAGCTTCTACGTTTGTCACCTGCCCGGTCGCGGGGTCGAAAAATATTTTCAGGCGTACTTCGCCTTGCGCGTGAGCGCGTTGTGCATCTCGGGAATAAGCCGGGACTTCGAATTTCGCCAGGTGAAGCGAGGCAGCGTTCACGATTTCGACATACGCCGGATCTTTTTCATCAATTACTCCGCCATATCCCTGCAGCGCCGACTTCGCATTGTGAACGCGGCAATCGGCAAACGCGCATGTTTTGTCCGGAAATCCCGAGTCAAACTTGCCTCCCATGATTTCAGGAACGAACTTCGCTCCCAGTTCTTGCCGTTCTTTGTTCTGCGTGGCCGTGGCCCCGCCAAACGAAAAGTCTTTGCCAAACGCCCGCTCTTCGACGTCATCCGCCAAATCCCAAAGCGCGGTAATCCGTGGATCCGCCCTTTGCAGCGCCTCGAATTTCAGCGTCTCCGGATAGGGTAGTTCGTACAATCTTTCCTGCGTCCCGCATTTCGCGACGATTGTATGGCTCGCAGAAGTTTCAACGCTCTCCGATTCGATATATTCCCGCCTGGCTACTTGTATTACTCCTGCGAAGTCATCGTCGGGGTAAGAACACAGTTTGAATTTCCCAGCCACCTTGGCCACCGTCGTATTTGGCAGAAGGCGCTCCACTGCTTTTACCGTGACGTTGTGCGCGCAATTCCGGTTCATCGGCGCAATACGAATCTCGCGCACGCGCACGCCTGCCACTTCCGCGCGTACGTCCAGGATCTTATCCGCCCAGGGGGTTCCCTTGTCCGAGACGGCTTGCGTCACAATGTAAAATCCGCCCAGCTCGATTGCTTCCTTGCTTTGTGTCGCTTTGACCCCAGCATTTGCCGTGTCGTTGGTTTTCGCATTAACAAGGCCACCCGCGCACGCGAAAGCGGCCAAGGCGATTAGCGTCAAATGTTTTTCGTAGCGCGTCGCGTTCATTCGCAAAGTATAGGCCAGCTGAATAGTCTGTGAGAATGCCCGAGGGGTCTAGAGGTTGCAATCGTTTTTCAATTCGAGCTCACGCGGAAGGGAACTGCTCGCGGGCCGGAACACAATACTCGCGCTGAGTTGCTACGTCGCTCTTTACTTTCTTTTCGGTACGGAGTTATGCTTTTCTTGGAGACGCTGATGCTAAGGAATCGCGCCATTAAGACAGTGTTTTTGGCTGGCTTGGTCGCTCTAATAGCCTCCGTCGCGTTTTCTCAAGAAACGGCGACGTCCGTTCCGCCGCCCTACCGCGGTGTGAGCCAGCATGTAGACGGAGTTTTTGTCACTCCTGTTGCAAACGTCCCATTCTCCGCAACGGCTGAACTGGAGAGTGTTCTAATCCTCCCAGACGGCTCATCGGAAGAGAAGAGAACTTTCAATAACATTGCTCGCGATTCCCTGGGCCACATTTATAACGAGCGTCGGCGCATGATGCCGTATTCCTTCACCGGTACACCTCAAATTACGAGGTTTCACATTTACGACCCGGAAACGCGGCTCAACACCTTCCTCGATCCCTTTACGCATATTGCGCACCAAAGCGTCTTTGCCAAGCCTGTCGCGGCTCCAACATTAGGAGTGGCTGCTCAAGCAAGCAATCGGTCGGTGCAACAGGAAGATCTCGGCAACGACGTTATGGAGAACGTGGCAGTCCACGGTACGCGAACAAGCCGGACCATTTCCGCGCAATCCAGCGGTACCGGGCAGCCTGTCGTGGTCATCGATGAATACTGGTATTCGGACGATCTTCATCTGAACATGCTCGTTAAGCACGACGACCCGCGCACCGGCCAGCAAACCGTCACCGTTACCCACGTCACCCGCGCCGAACCGCCCGAGACTGTCTTCCAGATACCGTCCAGCTATAGGGTGCTGGATGAAACTCCGGTAGGTCAATAAGGCGGGCAACGGATCGCGGCCCGCGATCCCCGCTCACGTCTCGCTTGCCACTAGCTCCCGCAGCCGCTATTCTAAATGCTTCAGCGCTGCAGCCATGAACATCTACCTCGATTACAACTCGACGACGCCCGTGGACCGCGCGGTGCTCGACGCCATGCTGCCTTTCTTCGCCGATAACTTCGGTAATGCCAGCTCGATTCATTCGTCCGGACAGCGCGGGCGCTCGGCAGTGGACGCAGCTCGCGATTCCGTCGCCGCTCTGATTGGCGCAAAGACTGCGGAAATTGTTTTCACCAGCGGCGGCACGGAAGCCGACAATCTCGCGCTATTCGGTTCCGTGGCGGCGTCGAATCATTCGCGCAAGCACATCATCACCACCGCCATCGAGCATCACGCCGTCCTAAATGCCGCTCAAGCGCTCGAAAAACAGGACATTGACGTCACCTATGTTCCGGCTGTTGCTTCGGGAATCGTCGATCCTCAAGACGTTCGCCGCGCGCTGCGTCCTGAAACAATCCTCATCAGCGTCATGCACGCAAATAACGAGCTCGGCACCATCCAGCCCATCGAAGAAATCGGCCGCATCGCCGCCGAAGCTGACGTTTATTTTCATTGCGACGCGGTGCAGTCGGCAGGGAAGTTGCCGCTCGACGTCAACCGTCTCGGCGTGGATTTGCTTTCCATCTCCGCGCACAAAATTTACGGGCCCAAGGGTGTTGGCGCGCTGTATGTCCGCGCCGGAACGCCCCTCGAGCCGCAATTTCACGGCGGCCATCATGAGCGCGACCGCCGCCCCGGCACCGAAAATGTTCCCGGCATCGTCGGCTTTGGCAAAGCAGCCGAGCTGGCAAGTGTGAGACTCACGACGGACTCCGCGCGAATCGAGTCACTGCGCGACCGTCTGGAAGAAATGCTGCTCAACTCGCTGGCGTCGGTGCGCGTGAATGGAGATCGCAGCCGCCGCGTGCCAAACACAACAAACTTGGCCTTCACCGCGGCTGGCGGGGAAGCGCTCGTTATTGCTCTCGACCTCCAGGGTGTCGCGTGTTCCACCGGGGCGGCTTGTTCTTCCGGAGCGGTTGAGCCGTCGCATGTGCTGCTCGCTATCGGTCTGTCGCCGGATGAAGCGCGTTCGAGTTTGCGTTTCAGCCTAGGCCGCACTACAACCGCCGCCGAGATCGATCGCGCGGCCGACATCATCCCGCCGACGGTCGAACGATTGCGCGCGCTGTCGCCTCGCAGCGAATCCGCGATGCATGCACGGTAAATCCGCGATGGCAAATCCACTGAGACAACTCGAACCTCTTCGCGCCGTAGCCGAAGCCGCGTGTGACCCGGTGGCCGCAGGTCCCAACGAAATTCTTCTGCTCGTGATTTCTCCCGGCGCCGTCGCGCCCGTGGCAGTCGCCATGAGTGGAGGCGTGGATAGTTCCACCGTCGCTGCGATCATGAACGAGCGCGGCCAATCCATCATCGGCCTCACGATGCAGCTCTGGAACCAGCGCCGTCTCCCGCAGCTCCAGTCCGCCGAGCCCGTGCCACATCGTTGTTGCTCGATTGATGATGTTTACGACGCGCGCCGTGTCGCCGAACATCTCCGCATCCCGTTTTACGTGGTCAATTTCGAGCGCGAATTCGAGAAGAACGTCATCCGTCCCTTCGTGGAGGACTACCTCGGAGGCCGCACGCCGATTCCGTGCACGCTCTGCAACAATCATGTGAAATTCGACCAGTTGCTAGTCACCGCTCGCCAGATTGGCGCCGAACGCATCGCCACGGGGCATTACGCGCGCGTCCGTCATAATCCTGACACCGGTCGTTACGAGCTTCTGCGCGCCGTGGACGAATCCAAGGACCAAACCTATTTTCTTTTCGGTTTAACTCAGGACCAGCTTGCGCACACCGATTTTCCTCTCGGGGAGCTTTCCAAGAACGAAGTCCGCGACATCGCGCATCGGCTGCAAGTTCCCGTAGCCGGAAAGCCCGAGAGCCAGGAAATTTGTTTTGTACCCACGGGGAATTACGTTCGCTTTATCGAAGGATATTTGCACGAGCAGGGAAAGAGACTTCCCGAAGAGGCAGGAGACATCGTAACCACATCCGGCGAAGTTCTCGGCCGGCACAACGGGCTGCATCGCTACACCGTGGGCCAGCGCAAGGGCCTGGGAATTTCAGAAGGCCGTCCGATGTACGTGGTCGCGATCGATCGCGCAAAAAACCGCCTGGTTGTCGGCGACGATTGCGAGCTTCGCAGCACGACGTGCGAAGTCCGCGACGTGAACTGGATTCCGTACGATATTCCCCGTGGCGTTGTGGAAGCGAAAGTTCGCATCCGCAATCGCCACGAGCCCGCCGACGCGGAAATCACGCCGCTCGGCGCCACTGCCGCGCGAATCTCTTTTCGCGAGCCGCAACGCGCCGTCACTCCCGGCCAAGCCGCTGTATTTTATTCCGGAGAGCAGGTCTTGGGCGGCGGCTGGATTCGCTGAAACTCTGCTAGACACAAACACGCACTTCAGTATGGAAAGCGGATTCGAAATTTCTCTATGGAATTACTTCAGATGAAGAGTTCTTCGTCCTGAGGAGCGCCGTCGGGTTCACTTCGCCGGGCTTGCACGCCACGCAACACGTCGATTCCAACCTTTATACCCTTCAGTACCGCTGAAACCTGGTGCACGGGACCCCATAGCGTGTTGCGAACTTTCGTCCCGGTGTCTTCGATTACTTCCAGTGTACCGGTAAGGATCTGATCGGCGCGAATCACTTGCACCCGCAGCCGCTCAAGGCTATCCGTGAACACGCGGTCGATCTTCTGCGCTTGCCCGCGCGCCATTCGAGTGATCTCAGCGCCATCGCCCATGATGCTCGCGATTTTGTCTTCGGAGTCTTCCAGTATGCGATTCGTGCGCAGAAGTATCGGGTCGATGCGTCCTTTGAGTTCGTCGGCGATCACCGTAAATTTATCGATCGCGCCTTTCATCTGGAGATACATCCCCAGTAAGATCGCCATCTGAACCACGATAGCGACCGCCGCGATCACAATGAATGCCTCAATCCAAACGTTCATAAGATTCCTTACGGCAGTTTACTAAGCTTTCGCTTCGCGCCGGTAGGCTTCCTTGCCCGCTTCCACCGCCGCCGTCACGCCTTCCTTCTGGCGGTCCATGATCTCTTTGCTGCGCTCGATCAGGTCTTCCGCGCGCTCGCGAAGTTCCCGCGCTTTGCGTTGCGCGTAATCGCGGCCTTCGTCAGCCTTCGACGTGAGGTATTCCCGCGTATCTTCGCCCGATTTCGGCGCAAAAAGTATGCCCACCAGAGCTCCGATTCCGAGCCCTGCTAGAAAATAACTTACCTTGGTACCTGCGCCGCTGTTTTCACCCATATAGCACCTCCAAAATTGAGTCTATCAAATTCGACCTTAGCATAGCCTCCGGGCACAATCAATGCCGCGAAAGCCTTAGAGTCGCCGCGCGTATCTCAGCGCCCCCGCCGGCTGAAAAGCTCGTCTAAACCCTTGAGAGACTCCCGTGCCAGTTTCCACAAAGAGCCGGATATGATGGCGCTCGTGCATTCGACAATCGGTATTAGCTAACCATGGAAGTGAATCAACACAGTCGTTTGGCCATTATTCTCACCACCGTAGAATGGTTTTAAAGTCGAGGCTCGGCGGCCGGAGGTTCTGGCGAGGCTGACTCGGCTGCTCGCAGCGCGACGTAAATACGCTCGGCGCGTGCCCGGGGTAGCTCAGAGGCGAGTTCGCCTACCGTGAGTTGTTTCAGGCGCGCGACGCTTCCAAACCGGCGCAGTAATTTTCGGGCCGTCTTTTCGCCCACACCTGGAATTTCGGTCAGCGATGTGCGTATCCTCCGGCTGGACCGGCGCTGCCGGTGAAACGTCACCGCGAAGCGATGCGTTTCGTCCCGAATCTGTTGAATTAAATGCAGAACAGGCGAGTGCCGTTCGAGTACGATGGGCTCATCCTCCCTCCCCAGCACGTAAAGAATCTCTTCTTTTTTAGCGATGCTCGCGAGAGGCTGATTGATGATGGCAAGTTTTTCGAGCGCTTTGGCCGCGGCGTGAAGCTGGCCGATTCCGCCGTCAATCAAAATCAAGCTGGGCAGCGGCTTGCCTTCATTTTGCAAACGGTGATAGCGGCGTTCCACGGCTTCCTGCATGCTGGCGAAATCATCGCGGAGTCGGCCTTCGGATTTCTCCGTGCAGTCCGCCATGGCTTCGCCGCGAATTATAAATTTTCTGTAATCGGATTTTTTCATGCGGCCTGATTCCCACACCACCATGGACGCCACTGTGTCGGAACCTTGAGTGTGCGAAATATCGAGGCATTCAATTCGTTCCGGCACCGCGGGAAGGCCCAACGCGGCTTCCAGCGCTTCCACGATCGCTTTCGAGCTCGGCTTCAAAACGCGGAACCGCTGGATAAATGATTGCTTGGCGTTTCGTTCCACCAGTTCAAGAAAAGCATGTTTCTGCCCGCGCTGCGGGTTCATGATTTCCACGCGATGGCCGGCGCGCTCGGTGAGAACTTCTTCCAGCAATTCGCAGTCTTCAAAACCCATGGGCGTGTTGATATAACGCGGCAGGTAGGCCGCGTCCAGATAGAGCTGCTTCAGCAGGGAAGGCAGGAATTCCGCGGGATCGAATTCCTCCAGTTCTTCCCAGTAAAAATCGCGGCGGTCTACGACGCGGCCGCCTCGCAAGTGAAAAAGGTTCACCGCAACTTGCGGCGGCTCGGCGTACCAGGCCAGAACGTCGGTGTCGTCACCCGAAGCCGCCGCAATTTTCTGGCGCTCTTCCATTTCGGTGAGTGTGCGAAGTAGATCGCGATAACCTGCGGCCTCTTCGTAGCGCTGGTCTTCCGACGCGTTCTGCATGCGTTTTTCGACGCTGCCCGCCAGATCGCTGCGCCGGCCTTCGAGAAATAATCGGACGTCGCGCGCGGCCTCGGCATATCGTTCATCCGTCACCAATTCCTTCACGCACGGTCCCAGGCAGCGATGAATGTAATATTGCAAGCACGGCCGCGGATGATTGCGCTCCAGGTCCACATTGCACGATGGAACCAGGAAGTTTTTGTGAATCAGATGAACCATGCGGTACGCAAGGCCGGCGGGGAAATAAGGTCCAAAATAAATCGAGCCGTCCTTTTTCAAGCGGCGCGTTACATAGACGCGCGGATATTTTTCAAATGCGGTGTAGCGAATGTAAGGGTAGGTTTTATCGTCGCGCAGAAGTATGTTGAACTTCGGCTTGTATTGCTTGATCAGATTATTTTCGAGCGCCAGCGCCTCTTTTTCGTTGTCCACCACGATGTAATCGAGGTCGGCAACTTCGCGCATCAGCGACCCAGTCTTGGCGTCCTCGATCGTTTTATCCAGGAAGTACGACCGCACGCGATTCCGCAGCGACTGGGCTTTCCCCACGTACAGGACGTTCCCAGCCGCGTCTCGAAACAGATAGACCCCGGGCTGCGTGGGCAGATTGGCAACTTTTTCGCGGATTTCCATCGATGCGTTACAATATCTCGGGAGCTATTCGCGACCGGCGGACCTCGCTTACCGGTCGCTGTACAACTTTAATGATAGCAAACGCAACAAATTCAAGCAGGCTGATGCTGCGTTGGACGCTCAAACTCGTGCTGCTGATCGCTGCCTGCGGGCTTCCTGCTTGGTCTTTTCAACAATCGCAGGATCCCTCGCAGCAAAGACCACAACCGCCGTCCGGTCAGCCGAAGGCTCAAGCGCCCCCTCTGGGGCCCGGAGAATCCTCGTCTTCCAAACCCACGCAGACCGGCGACCCATCCGCGCCCGACCCAAGTGCCGCGCCTGAGCCGAAAAAGGATGCGGCTACTCCGGCATCCAAGAATTCGAGTGCAGCAAAACCCGGAGTGCTGCCTCCTGAAGATAATCCCGCATGGGATCCGTTCCACGCTGCGCAAGACATCGACGTCGGCACCTTTTACATGCACAAGGGCGACATGGACGCAGCCATCGGACGATTTCAAGACGCCATCCGTCTGCGGCCGAATTTTGCCAAACCCCGCATCCTGATCGCCGAAATTTACGAAAAGAAGGGCGAGAAATCCGAGGCGCTCCATTATTACAAAGAATATCTGCAAGTTTTCCCGGACGCGCCCGACGCCAAGAGAGTTCAGAAGAAAATCGCGGACCTTTCGAAAAAGTAATCTCTCCCGCCGCGCAGCGTCCGCCGTTACTCTTCCCAGTTCCGCCGTTTATACATTTATGCCAGGAATCAAAGTCGGACCAAGCTAGCAAGCAGGGAAGCGATCGAGGAATTTCATCGCCCGCTGGTAATCCCGAAATTTCTTTTCTTCTTTGCGGAAACTCGGTGAGTGCGATTCGCGCCGGCAGCGCGCAAACTTCATCGGGTGCTTCAGGTGCAGCATCTCGTGGTACAGCACGTAGGCCACCACATACTCAGGAACGGTTTTGCGGTCTAGCTCGCGGTTAAGAACGATCTGCTGCAACGCAGGATCGAAACAGCCCAGCAGCGACCGCCATCCGCGCTTGCTCCAGCTCAGTCGCGGCAGCGGAAGCAAATTCTCAAAGTAGCGCTGATTCAAGTCAACAAACAAAGGGCCCAGATCGTGATGCGTTCCGGCGGGCCGGTGCTCCACACGGCGGGCACGGTGTTGCCGCAAACGATGCAATCGCAGCCGCGTGGTTCGCGCATAGGAAAATCGCCTGTAAATCTCCAGCAGGTCCTTCGGCGGCTGGCGTCGATACAAACGTCCGAGCAAAATCGCGGCCGCTGCTTCCACCACCGGAGTAGGAGCATCGTGCAGCGCGTCTGAAAGACGTACGTACGCCGTGTCTTCGCGGACGCGAACAGTCAGCGTGAGCCCGGTGTAGGGATGAAATTCAACGACGAAGTACGGTGGGCGCCCTTCACATCCCAGGCGCGTGTAGATGCGCTGAAAAATACGTTCGCCGCCGGGCACAAGTTTTGTTTTGAGTCGGTTTCGGATCTGCGTGGCCGTTGATTCAGGTTCGCGACGATGTCGCGCCGTCACGAAGGCTTTCTCCGCACGGGCGCGGGCGGAAGCTCTTTTTGGGCCTCGTCCACGTCGGTGAGCGCATCCTTGGTGCTTTCGATGGCGTCTTCCAGCGTGTCTTTATAAGTATCGAACTCCGCCCCGCCCTGGTCGAGTTTTTGTAGAGCGTCCGAAAAATCTTTGCCTTTCGATTTGAAAATCTTCAGCGAGGCTCGAATATCCGCCTGTTTTTCTCGCGCCAGGCCGATTTGATCCGTGGCATCATCGATGCATCCGGCATAATCATTCAGCAGACTATTCAGCATTTCCCCGCGGCGGCGGTCAGGAGTCTGCCGGGTAAGCTCGTATTGAAATTTCTTCAGGCGATCTTCCGCAAAAGATATGTATAGCTTGATGCGTTCCCCTGGCTCTACTGCTTCGCGGATTTTGTCCGCTTCCGACTCCGTCAAGTACTCTTTCTTTTGGGCCGCGGGATTTGCTGCACGCGCGGAAGCCACGGTGAAAATCAGCCCGGCTGACAAAATGAAAAGAGCTAAATTGCGCCACAGCATATTTCACCCCTGAGGTTTCGCTGCATCCGGCTGTGACTCGGGCGCAGGTTCCGGCCGGCGCGGAAAAAGTTCATGAATCAATTGACGGTCCATTTGCTCCAGATCCCGGCGCACGTCGAGAAACGGTTTCTGCTCGTCGCCCGGTAAATCCGCGATAATGTCGCTGAGACGCCGCAGCGCCTGCCGCAAGGAAATTTGAAGCTGTTTGAATCCGTTTGGATGCTTTTCCGGGTCATGCTCTTTACCTTCCAGATCTTTTTGGCAAACCTGCGCTTCGTCGCGGTACTGCCGGAAAATTGCTAGCGCCTCTCCAAGACGTTCCGACTCCTCATCCTTTAGGATATCCTGGAACTCGGCATCGCCGAGCGGAAGCAATAGCTTGGCTTTACGAACGGGATTTGTCTCGTGCGTAAATCGCGAGCGTAACTCCGCGGTGCTGTTCTGCGGCAACATGGCCTGCGCCAGTGGCGCAGCGCTCACGCAGCCGGCAATCGCCATCGCGATTCCGATCATCCGGAACACCTGGAACAATTTACTACCTCTTTTTTGTCTCGCGGGAAAGAGCTCGCACGCGCGACGATGCTTCAAAGTACATGTCATTGTTCTGGTCCGTGTTCAACTCCAGAAATTTCTTGTACGCATCGAGCGCCGGGCCTGCCTGTCCCAGCTTATCGTAACAGGTGGCGCGAATGAACCAGCTCCCCGGTGGCAATGTTTTTCGCCTCGAAAGCACGTCCAGGCCTTGCAACGCCGCCGAATAATTCTTATTGAGATACTGCGCGGTAATTAGATCGCCGAGAACGTCGTTGGACGCCGGGTTCATCTTGAAGGCCATGAACAATTCATCCACTGCGTGCGGGTAGTCCTTTTTCTCCAGATACAAATGGCCGAGCTGCGCAACCAAATCAGCATCTTGCGGCGCAATCGCAATCGCTTTTTGCAAAGCCGGCAGAGCGTCGTCGTAACGTTTTCCCTGCAACACAATTTGCACGCGCAACTTCAGCGCGCGAAGATTGTCGGGCGCGCCGGCTGTCGCGCGATCGAGTTCTGCCAGAGCTTCATCGTTCTTGCCCAGCTCGGCAAGCTCGGCGGCGAGTTCCATCCGGGCATTCGCGTCATTGGGCCGGCTCTGCAAATAGGCCGCCAGTTCGGTCGCCGCTTCGTCGATCTTTTTCTGCGCAAACAAAGCTTGGGCCAGTCCGAGATACGCTTGCCCCAACGCAGCGTCCGCGGGATGTAACGGCAGCGCCTCCCGATACACCGCTTCCGCATCGGCCGGACGCCCGGCGCCCAGCAGCGCGTGCCCGAGCGATGTTCGAATGTCGGGATCTTTGTTGTCCAGTTTCCTTGCCGCTTCGTATTGATCGATCGCCAAACCCAGCTTCCCGCTCACTTCGAGAGCCGTGCCCAGAAGCCACTTCGTTCGTGCGTCCTCCGGCAATAATTCCGCGGCCTTTTGCAGAGGCGCAATCGCCGCGGACGGGTCGGTCGTCAGCAGCGTCAGCCCCAGATTCTGATAGGCCGCTGCCATTTTGGGATCGAGCGAAATCGCCTTTTCGTATTCCGCCTTCGCTTCCGCACTTTTCTGCATCGCGGTGAACACGTAGCCGAGATCGTAATGCACGGTGGCGTCGTCTGGTATCTTGACGAGATATTCCTGGTAGGCTTGCACGGCTGCCGCGTAATCTTTTCGATCCATCGCCGCTTGCGCCTGAGCCAGCAAATTGTTCAGCGCGACGGCAGCCGCGTTCTGCGGGATGCGCGTTCTGGTTGTGCCGACGGTTTGCGCGAAACTGGCCGCCGCAGCGCCCAGAAAAACGCAAAGCGTGCAACAGCAAGCCAGCCGCTTCGCAAACACTTTCATGGGTTCTGAGTTGAACTTTGAACCGAGCCGTTTGGGGTAGCCGGCGGATGATCGTTCGCGTGATTCGAGCCGTTACGCGGCTTCAAAACGCGCGCCAAATATTTGCCCGTATGGGAGTGCGAATTCCGCGCGACTTGCTCCGGCGTTCCCGAAGCCGCCACCCGGCCGCCTCCCTCGCCGCCCTCCGGCCCCAGGTCGATCACCCAATCCGAGGATTTGATCACGTCCAGATTGTGCTCGATGATCAGCACCGAAGCCCCGCCCTCAATTAATTTGCGAAACGCAGTCAAGAGTTTCTGAATATCGTCAAAGTGCAGCCCGGTGGTGGGCTCGTCAAAAATATACAGGATGCCGGTATTCTCCTGCCGCGTAAGATGCGCCGCAAGTTTCAAGCGTTGTGCTTCGCCGCCTGAAAGGGTGGTGCCCGACTGGCCCAGCCGTAGATACCCAAGGCCAACTTCTTCGAGCACCCGAAGCCGCGCGGTGACCTTCGGATTCGCCGCGAAAAATGTGAGCGCCTCGCGCACGGTCATTTGCAGAACGTCGTGAATATTTTTCTCTTTGTAACGCACGTCCAGCACTGCGCTCTTATAACGTGTCCCGCGGCATTCTTCGCAGATCAACTCAACGTCTGCCAGAAAACGCATCTCCACCGTGACTGTGCCGTCGCCCTGGCACGTTTCGCACCGCCCGCCGGGAATGTTGAACGAAAAATGCCCGGGCGTGAATCCGCGTTTCTTAGCTTCCGGAGTGGACGCGAAGACTTCTCGTATGGGATCGAACGCTTTCAAATACGTGGCCGGATTCGAACGCGGCGTGCGGCCGATGGCGGACTGATCGACCATCTCCACCGCCGTCACTGCGGCGTCACCTTCCAAACGATCGCAGCACTCGCGCCAGTTTCCGCCCGTGCGCTTCAGCTGCAGCGCTTTGTACAGCACGTCATAAACCAGCGTGGATTTTCCCGAGCCGGACACTCCCGTAACGGCGACAAGCATTCCCAGCGGAACCATCACGTCAATATTCTTTAGATTGTGGCTGTGGGCGCCAATGATCTTCAGGAATTTGCCTTGCGTTTTGCGGCGTTGCGCCGGCAGCGCCACTTTCAAATCGCCCCGCAGGTAGCGTGCGGTCAGCGATTGAGGATCCGCGAGCATCGCGTCGCGCGTTCCTGCAAACATTAATTTCCCGCCATGTTCACCAGCGCCCGGGCCGAGTTCCAAAATGTGATCGGCGCCGAGAATTGTGTCCGGATCATGTTCCACCACCAGCAGCGTATTTCCCAAATCTCGCAGCCCCTTCAAAATTTCAATCAGGCGGTTCGTATCGCGCGGATGCAATCCGATAGAGGGTTCATCCAAAACGTATAACGCGCCAACCAGATGAGATCCGAGCGAAGTCGCGAGTTGTATCCGCTGCGCTTCGCCGCCCGACAGAGTGGAAGTGAGCCGGTCGAGCGTCAAGTAATCCAGCCCCACTTCGTCCAGAAACCTCAAGCGCAGCTGAATTTCTTCCAGAACTTTTTCGACGATGGTTGCTTCCGCCGGAGTGAGCGTAAGGCTTGCGAAAAACGGACGCGCCTCCTTCACCGTCATCTGGCAGACTTCCGTGATCGACCGCCCCGCAATTTTCACCGCGCGAGCTTCGGCGCGAAGCCTGGTTCCATGGCAGTCAGGACACGTTGCGTAGCCGCGGTAGCGGCTGAGGAATACGCGCACGTGCAGCTTGTATTTTTTTCGCTCCAGGAATCCGAAAAAGCCCTGCACGCCTTCGTATTTTTCTTTGCGGTCGCCTTCGATGATGGCGTCGCGCTGCGCAGCGGTCAGCTCGCGGAAGGGAACGTCAACCGGAATTCCTTTGGCGCGCGCGTATCGGCGCATGTCCATCGCGAGCTGCCGATAGCGCGGTTTGGTCCACGGCTGGATCGCGCCATCGGCGAGCGATTTGCTCTTGTCCGGGATCACTCGGTCGATATCAAAATCAATCGTGTTGCCAAAGCCCTGGCAGCGCGGGCAAGCGCCGTACGGGCTGTTGAACGAGAAAAGGCGCGGCTCCGGCTCCTGATATGTCGCGCCGCATTTCTTGCATTCGAACCGCTCGTTGAACACAAGCCGCTCCGGCGTTGCGCCAGGAGCGTCGGGCACGAATTCCAGGATGGCCTCGCCCGGCCCTTCGCGATAGCAAATCTCAATGGAGTCCATCAACCGCGAACGTATTTCCGGCCCCAGCGCCAGCCGGTCGACCACCACGTACACAGGCCTCGTGAAATCCACATCCAGCAATTCTTCCGGCGTGGAAAATTCGAAGACCCGCCCGGCTTGATATAGCCGGTTGAAGCCGCGCTTGCGCAAGGCGATCAACGATTCCCGAACCGTTTCCTGCGTCACGCGAACTGCTTTGCGCGAACGAACCGCCTGCGGCGTGTTCGTCGCCGCTTCAGGAGTGAATTTCAATTCGTAGAGAAGGTAGAACCTGCGCCCGGCGGGAAGCGCAAGGACGCGCGCGGCGATCTCATCGTGCGTATCTCTTCGCACCTCTTCTCCGCACCGCAGGCACAACGTGCGTCCGATGCGCGCGAAAAGCAGGCGGAGATAGTCGTAAATTTCCGTCGCGGTCGCCACTGTGGACCGCGGGTTGCGCGTGGAGTTCTTTTGCCGGATCGAAATGGCCGGAGCAATCCCCGTGATTTCGTCCACGTCCGGCTTTTCGATGCGCTCCAGGAACTGCCGCGCGTAGGCCGAAAGCGATTCGATGTAGCGGCGCTGGCCTTCCGCGTAAAGCGTGTCGAACGCCAGGCTCGATTTGCCCGACCCGGAAACTCCCGTCACCACCGTAATGGCGTTGTGCGGGATCACGAAATCAATATTTTTCAGGTTGTGAACGCGCGCCCCGCGAACGCGTATTTCTTCCACGTCACCGGGCACCTCCGGACGCAAGACCGAGTCAGGAGCCTCGTTAGTGGTGGAGGCAGCAGCAAGCTTGTCTGTGGGTTTTGTCGGCATGCGTGTAAACCAATAATTATACGCCGCCTCGTCAAGCCGGGCAAATCGCCTTCCGCCGCCTTAATGGTACAGTTTGACCGCAGCTATCGGCCCGGTTCGGACCTTAGGGAAACTCCCCGAGTCACGGCCTGATGTTACTCTTGCTGTCGTTCGAGTTTGATCAGCTAGGCGGGCACAGTGATTTTCATGGAGACACAGCGATTGCTCTTTCGCACGCACGAGCCTCAGGATGAGCCCGATTTTATCAGTATGCATACAGACCCCGAAGTCCGGCGTTACGTGGGAGGCCGAGCATGGCCTCTCGAAAAAGCGCGCACTCGTTTTCGGGAAGAATATCTAGGTTGGCCAAAAGAAATTTATGGCCTGTGGGCCACAATTCTTAAAGAAAAAACGAAATACATCGGATGTTGTGGCTTGCGTGCCGGCAACACCACAAGCGAAGCTCACCTCGGGTACTATCTTGCCCGGCCTTATTGGGGCCGCGGGCTTGCCTCTGAGGCATCCCAAGCTTTCATCGACGTCGCCTTCACCCGCTTGCGTTTAGCACGCCTCCTGGCCGACGTGGAAAAAGGGAACGATCCGTCGGAACATATCTTGCAGAAGTTCGGATTCAAATTTATTAGTTCCGAAGAGCTTCCCGCCAGCCGCCGCATTCTAAACTTTTACGAGCTCATGAAATCAGAATGGGAAAAGAAATTAACTTAGTACCGCGTTGACGTTGAATGCTGCGGACTCAGAAGGGAAACGGAATGGGCGCGCCATGCGTCAATTATTAAGGTGTAAAATGAAATACTAACTACTTGCCTGCGAAGTTCACGAATCACGAGGAGAAAAATTCATATGAAACTCAAAGTGCGGCTCATCTACGTAGGCCTGCTGGTTTTACTACCCTCTGTGATCTTCGCTCAAACACGCAAGCCGTTAACCAACGAAGACATCGTCAGCATGACCAAACAAGGATTCGACGCGCCTCTAATTGAGAAGGCGATTCAGACCGGAGGCAGTAACTTTGACGTCTCGGCCCAGGCGCTAGTGGACCTTAAAAATGCAGGCGTCAGTCAGGACGTGATGGCGGCGATGTTGTCCGCGCATAGCAGCGAAGCTCCAGCATCCAATGAAGCGGCGGCCGTGGCAGTAGTCACGCCTAACGCTACAACCATGGATGTGTCTAAGCGCGCGTGCACGCCCGGCAACGGCTGTCTCCTAAGAGAAGGCGATCAAATTCCTCTAAAGTTTGCAAACGATCTGAATTCGAAAACTGCTGCGGACGGCGATACCGTCGAATTCGTTCACGACGATGATTTGAAAGTCGGAGACACAATCGTAGTTCCGAAAGGCGCCCATGCTCTCGCCACCGTAACGAATGTGAAGCGGGCAGGAATGATGGGGAAGCCCGGCGAACTAAACGTACAACTGCAATATCTAGTGGCCGGCGATACCCGCATCAGAATCCGCGGCACCAAAGGGCGCGAAGGTCAGAGCGCGACCGGCGCGACGGTAGCTCTCACCGTCCTTTTCGGACCCATCGGATTGATCAAGCATGGAAAGGAAGTCGATATGCCGGCTGGAACACCGCTAGTCGCTTATGTAGACCAGGACATCTCACTCCCGCCGATTAAGTGAGCCCTGGCTTTGCAGTCACCCGCAGAAAATCCGGCCGCTCTGGTAAAATGCCGCCGTGCCTGCAGCCAACCCACATTTTGACCGTGTGATCTGGATCGTCCTCGATAGCGTCGGCATCGGCGAATTGCCGGACGCCGCCGATTACGGCGACGTGGGACGCGACACACTGGGTCACATCGCACGCTCCCGCCCGCTGAAACTTCCAAACCTCGTTCGCCTCGGCCTCGCGAATATCAAGCCGCTCGCGAATCTGCAGCCTTCAGCAAAACCCGCGGCTAGCTACGGAAAGGGTTCCACGGTTTCTCCGGGCAAGGACACAACGACAGGACACTGGGAAATGGCCGGCATTTGGCTAGAGCAAGCCTTCCCCGTGTATCCGCACGGCTTTCCAAAATCGCTGATTGCGGAATTCGAGTTTCGAATCGGGCGCCGCACGCTCGGAAATAAGCCGGCATCAGGAACGGAGATCATCAAGGAACTGGGCGAAGAACATGTGCGCACAGGATTCCCGATCGTGTACACCTCCGGCGACAGCGTATTTCAAATTGCCGCGCACGAGGACGTAATTCCGATTGCCGATCTCTACCGCATGTGCGAGGTCGCGCGCAAACTGCTCCATGGCCCGAATCGTGTAGGCCGCGTGATCGCGAGGCCCTTCACCGGGACGACCGGAAATTTTCGCCGCACAGAGCGCCGCCATGACTACGCCGTCGAGCCGCCGCGCCCCATGCTGCTAGACGCGCTCGCGGACGCCAAAACCCCGGTTTTCGGCGTGGGCAAGATTCGCGACATCTACAACGGTCGCGGCGTGGACGACTATGTCACCACAAAAAATAACGCTGAGGGCATGGCTAAGCTCACCGAAGCGCTCGCGCAGCGCCCGAGCGGACTAATTTTCGCAAACCTCGTGGATTTCGACATGCTCTTCGGCCATCGTAAAGATGTGGAAGGCTTCGCACGGTCTCTGGAAGAATTTGACGCGCTGCTGGGACCCTTTCTCGACGTCTTGCGCCCTTCGGATTTGCTCCTCATCACCGCCGACCACGGTTGCGACCCCGATCCCGTAAATCCCACCACGGATCATTCCCGCGAGTACGTCCCCATACTCGCTTACAATCCAAGCTCGCCTAGCGGCACGAATCTTGGCACTCGCGCAACCCTCGCCGACATGGGCCAGACCATCGCCGAAAATTTCTACACGAGTATCCCCCACGGCACTAGCTTCCTCAATTCGCTTGCTGGTTAGTTTCAGTGTCTGCGTCGAAATCTCAGGGAGGATTCATTAGGGCGCAGCATTGCGATGCGGGCGCGTTCCAGCACGGACGCACCCAACTTCGCAAGCCCGGCTAGTTACCCGTAGCCGTTTTACTTGCGTAGTATCCCGTGCGCGTGCGGACGGAAAGTTTTCCATGCCCCTTTGG
This sequence comes from Acidobacteriota bacterium, assembly GCA_003167215.1. Taxonomy (GTDB): domain Bacteria; phylum Acidobacteriota; class Terriglobia; order Acidiferrales; family UBA7541; genus Palsa-295. Next base: position 157,185 of record PMTV01000029.1, read on the forward strand.
CGGAATCAGTTCAAGTCTTACGGAGCGGAACGTGCCGTCCCTAGCCGTATTCGTGGGGTAGTACCCGATGGTGTACTGATTGCGAATATCTCTCGCGATCTCCGTGCAGACAGAATCCACGTCGGCTAGATTGTCCGGGAAGAAGGCCAGCCCGCCAGTGGCTTCCGTGAGTGTACTCAAATCTTTTTTTGATTTTCGCACCATTTTCTTGTTGCTCTTGCGATCCTCATCGCTGAAGACGCCCACCGCGTAAATCACGGCGTTCGATTGCACCGCCGCTTTCACTGTATAGGCGAAATCCTTGCGGCTGGCGTCATCGTCGCCATCCGTGATCACCAGCAGAACACGTTTGTCCTTGTGCCCCTTCTTAAGATGGTCCAACGATCCGATAATCGCGTCGTACAGCGCCGTGCTGCCCCGCGTATCGATTTTCTCCAGCGCTTCGTGAAGTTCCTCGGGATTGCTGGTGAAATCCTCGTCCAGGTCCAGATAATATTCGTCATTGAAATTCACCACGAAGACTTCGTCCGCGGTATTGCTGGTTCGCACGAACGACAGCGCCGCTTCGTTCACCTGCGCGCGCTTGTCCTTCATGCTGCCGCTGTTGTCAATCACCAGCCCCATCGTCACCGGCACATCTTCTTTCGTAAATACTGAGATTTTCTGTTCGATTTTGTCTTCAAAGACCCGAAAATTGTCCCTGGGGATATCCGGGACAAACTGCCCCTTTTCATCCACGACGGTCGCATGCAATACCACCAGGTCGACAACATTCTTGATTGTGGTGCTTTGGCCTTGCGTTCCCGGTGTCTGCGGGGGAGGGGGGCTCGGCGGAAGCGGATTTTGCGCGCGCAAGCAGGGGCCAGCGCAGAGCAATGCCAGCAAGAGCAGCGAAATTGTCGCCGAATGCTTAATGGCCGGGCGCGTAATAGCCTGACCTGGCGTAAACGGTAAGCGGTGGAAGTCCCTTGGGAGGACGCAGCTTAACTTTGACTTTCCGCCATTTTCCATCGTGCGTCCGGTTGCTTGGTCTGTATCCAACCACATATTGGTTCCGCAACTCCATGCTGATTTTCGACGCGATGTCGGGCATGTCGCCCATGCTGGTGACAGCGAAGGCGCGCCCGCCGGTCATTTCCGTCAATTCTGACAGTAGCGACGGTCCCAGCCGTTCTTCCACTGTCGAACCGCCGCCTTCATCATACAAACCGATAGCGTAAATCTGCACATCCGCTTCTCTTGCATACTTCCGGATGTCGGTTTCCGTGTAGCGGCTATGATTATCGCCTCCGTCAGATATGACGAGCAATGCTTTCTTTGTGTTGTGTGCGCCTTTCATTTCGCTGAGGCCCAGATAAATTCCATCCAGCAAAGCCGTTTGCCCGTGCGCGGACGTAAACATCAGCCGGTTCTGCAAATCTTCAACGCTGGCTGTGAACGGGCTGGTCAGTTGCGCGCGATCGTTGAAATTAATCAGGAGGAACTCATCTTTTGGATTCGCGGTACGGAAAAACTGAACCGCCGCCTGCCGGGACTTTTCGATCTTGTCGCTCATGCTCCCGCTCATATCGAAAATCACGCCGATCGATATGGGCACGTCCTCGCCCGAAAAGCGCAGAACTTCCTGCTCTACTCCGTCTTCAAAAATGCGGAAGTTGCTTTGTTCCAGCCCGGTCACAAGCCGCCCATAAGGATCGGTCACAGTAACATTGATCAGCGCTAAATCTGTTTCCGCCTTCAGCGCCTTGCCCTTCTCTATTCGTTGCGAGTTTTCAGTTGGAACTGGTCCCGCGGGAGTTGCTTCTTGGGACCACGCATGAGGGCATACGCACGCGAACACTGCTAGAGCCGCGCAAAGCGCTGCCAGGGAATAGTTCCGCAACCGAACGCGTGCGCGGACTAGCAACTGGACCCCCGAAAATAACGCGAAACTCACGCAGCGCCGCGAGTCTCTGTGTCTCTTGTGCGATTGTAGCACTCGCTTCTTCTAAAGCAAGCGGCACCTTTCAGTATTTTCATAGTAGTCCGGCAGTACCCGCCGCAACCGCCATCCCCTCCATGCTAATATGCGAGCTGCACGCGAACGTTAGCGGGTTCTCATGAATTCAGCCCAGGCGAAAAAGATTTTGGTGGTGGTTCCGGCGCGTTACGCTTCGGTTCGATTTCCCGGCAAGCCTTTGGCCCAGATCGCCGGTCGCCCAATGATCCAGCACGTCGTGGAACGCTTGCGCGAAGCCGCTGGCGCGCCCCGCATAATAGTCGCCACCGAAGACCAGCGCATCAAGGACGCGGTAACATCCTTCGGCGCGGAAGCAATCCTGACTCGCGCCGACCACCGTACCGGTACCGATCGAGTCGCGGAAGTTGCCGTGCACATCCCCGCCGACATCTACGTTAACGTGCAGGGCGATGAACCGTTGATCGATTCCGCCTCCGTGGACGCGGTCATCCAGGCTCTCGCCGGCGACGACTCAATGCAAGTTGCCACGCCCTGTGCTGCCATCACCAAGCCCAACGACATCATGGATCCCAACGTGGTGAAAGTTGTCCGCGATTTCGACGGCAACGCCCTCTATTTTTCGCGCGCGCCCATTCCTTGGGTCCGCGACACCGGCGCGAAGGTCGCCGCCGAGCATTGGAAGCACATCGGGCTTTACGGTTATCGCCGCGACGCCCTGCTCGAGTTTCCCACCCTTCCTCCGGGTGAACTCGAGCGCATCGAACAACTCGAACAGCTTCGCTGGCTCGAAAACGGCTTTCACATCGGCGTAGTAGAAGCGGATTACGACGGCGTTAGCGTCGATCTACCCGCCGACGTCGAGCGCGTCGAAAAAATATTGCGCGAAGGCCCGGCGAAGTAACCGCCTCCGGGCCAGACCAACCTCTAAACCGTCCGCAGCGTATTTACTCGGCGAATCGCATCAAAATAAAAATTGAAAACGTGATTTGACACACGCCGCCATTGTGACCATAATGTTGAGTACGCAGATTCTTTCCGGAGGAAGTCGAGCCCTTTGCGTTCCGCCCCGAAGTACATTTTCGTCACAGGGGGCGTAGTTTCTTCACTCGGAAAGGGCGTCGCCGCCGCTTCCATCGGATGTCTCCTTGAAAGCCGCGGTCTGAAAGTCACCCTTCAGAAGTGCGATCCCTACCTGAACGTTGATCCTGGCACTATGTCGCCCTATCAGCACGGCGAAGTGTTTGTCACCGACGATGGCGCCGAAACCGACCTCGATCTTGGCCACTACGAGCGCTTCACCAACGCGCATTTAACCCGCGATCACAACTGGACCACGGGCCGAATCTACGAATCCATCATCACCAAAGAGCGCCGCGGCGATTACCTCGGCAAAACCGTCCAGGTAATTCCCCATGTCACCGACGAAATCAAAGCCGCCTTCCGCAAAGTTTCATCCGGCCCCGACGCGCCGGACATCGTCCTGGTCGAAATCGGCGGCACCGTAGGTGACATCGAGTCTCTGCCGTTTCTCGAAGCCATCCGCCAGATGCGCCTCGAACTCGGCCCCGAAAACGTAATCTTCGTTCACCTCACACTTGTGCCTTTCATTCCCACCGCGGGCGAGTTGAAGACCAAGCCTACGCAGCACAGCGTGAAAGAACTTCTCAGCATCGGAATTCAACCCGACATTTTAATTTGTCGCAGTGATCGCCAGCTCCCCACCGATCTGAAATCCAAGATCGCGCTCTTTTGCAACATGGCGGAATCCTGCGTCATCTCCGCTCCCGACGTCGGCAATATTTACGAAGTTCCCATGTCGCTCGCCGCCGAAGGCCTCGACGAACAAATTCTTCGTCTGCTGCATCTGCAAGCTCCGCCGCGCGATCTTTCCCGCTGGCTGGCCATGCTCGAAACGCTCGAGCATCCGCAGGGTGAAGTGCGCATCGGCGTGGTAGGAAAGTACGTTCAGCTCGAAGACGCCTACAAAAGTTTGCGCGAAGCTCTGGGACACGGCGGCCTCGCCAATCGCCATCGCGTCGTCGTAGAGTGGATCGAAGCGGAAGACATCGACTCACCCGCCACCGCCGAGCGCCTCTTGCGCCACGTGGACGGCATTCTCGTTCCCGGCGGCTTCGGCAAACGCGGCATCGCCGGAATGGTTCACGCCATCACCTACGCGCGCGAGAAAAAGATTCCGTTCTTCGGAATTTGCCTCGGAATGCAATGCGCCACTATCGAATATGCGCGCACCGTTTCGCGCATCGAGCATGCCGACAGCACCGAGTTCGACCCCGGCACACCCAATCGCGTGATCTACAAATTGCGCGAGCTTCTCGGTGTGGACGAAATGGGCGGCACCATGCGCCTCGGCGCATGGAAATGCAAGTTGCAGCCGGGCTCGTTCGCGGCCAAAGCCTACGGCCAGCTCGAAATTTCAGAGCGCCATCGCCACCGCTATGAATTCAATTGCGAATACGAAGACACGCTTACCCGCGCCGGCTTCCGCATCACAGGGCGCACCCCAGATGGCGTGTACGTCGAAATCGTCGAAGTCCCCGACCACCCGTGGTTCGTAGGCTGCCAGTTCCATCCCGAATTCAAGTCCAAGCCGCTCGCCCCGCATCCGCTGTTCGCCGCCTTCATCCGCGCCAGCGTCGAAAACCGCCACCAACGCCAGGGCGTAGCCAACGCCGAATCCCGCGCCATCAACCCCGCCGACTAAATCCCGCTAGAATCAGAAGAATTTCCAGCATGAGCTTCTTGTTGCGTCTTCACATTTTTGGCCAAAACAGCTTGCAGGCTCGCACCCGCGCCCGCACGCGAAGCAACCTGGCCGAACGGACGAACGATTGAAAGACGCAAAGCTTTTCTGATTGCTTTCCATGCGATAGTATTTTCTTTTGCCGCTGATTGAGGCGAAGGGTGAAAACCAAGTTTGCTGACAATTCCGGAGCCAAGATAATTGGCGCTGCGTTCTATGTAGGAAGTGCGCGGAGTTGCAATGCTCACTTCACGGAAGCCGAGGGAGTGCATGATGTAACGCAGAGATTTAGGAGAGAAATGGAATAGATGCCTGGGCAGCTCCAAACCGAACCAGAAGGACCCGAATATTCGTGATTCCCAGGCGTCTATATTGGGAAGTATTACGTAGAAAATTCCATCCGGTTTGAGCCATTCTTGAACCTTATTTAGAAATTGCCGCGGATTGTACACGTGCTCCAAGACATCAAAGCAAGTGATAACGTCAAAGCTGTCGGGTAGAAATGACGCTTGCATAACATCGCCCGTAAATACTTGGGCGCCGGTGGTTACGCGAGCTTTTTCAGCCGTCTCGGGAGCAATTTCGATTCCGTAAAGCTTCCATTTGGAGAGCGGCAAGGTGCTGAGAAACGCTCCAGAGCTGCAACCAACGTCAAGACTATCTCCACCATTCTTGTATTTTGAAATCAACTCGCGTTGGTCTTTCCATCGTTCTGTCGCAGAGAATTCCCCAGCGTTGACAATTGCCTTGTGGTAATCCTCGCTGTAACTAAGGGACAGCTCTTCTGGTGCGGGCGGATCGCGTAGCCACACGCATGTACAGCGAGCGCAGCGAACGAGTTTATAGCTCCGCGTCCTGAGATGGAATCTGTCAGGGGCGGTTAAGAAGTCAGATACATCTCCACCTTCACAAAGAGGGCATTGGATTTCCATCTGTCCCCTCTCTCCATCATTTCCTTATGAAGGTAGTATCATATTGGTGATTCAAAAGCTCATCATTTATTACGGCTAGAATACTTAGCAAATGTCTAATGGGCCCAGAATTGCGCCTCATTGCCAAGGCGGCTCCGAATATGTCCACAACATCCAGATCCTTGAATTTCGCTTAATCGCGTGCTAGCGTCGGTCGTGATTAAAATTGAATATCGTCGAGCGCCTCAGCAAGGGCTAACCCAGGCCCTTCGCCAAGCCCTAATCTCGGGCTCCCCAGCTACGAATAGGACTTCAAATTCGAGTTACCCGGCTGCATTTCTATCCGGCACAGCCCAATATATAGAAATGGGAAGATTATGCACTTGACAAAAGGCGGCATGGGGGTAAACCTTGCTCCTGAAGCCGCTATACCCAAGGCCAAAATCTGAGCGGCTTCCAAAGAGGAGAGCCGTGGCTGTTTGCATTGCAGCGATTGCCGGAAAGAATACATTAATTGGCGTTTCGGACCGAATGTTGACAGCGGGGAATGGAGACATTGAATTTGAACCGGAGCAGGGAAAATTTTGGCCACTTTCCCCTTCCATCGTCGCCCTGATCGCTGGCGATTCCACTGTGCAAGGCGAGTTACTAAAGCAAACCCACAAACAGGTTAAGGATTGGATTTTTTCCGATCCAAATAGTTGGGTAAATGTAAAAGATGCGGCATCCCTGTATTGTCAGAAGTTCCGTGAACTCCGCAGGGAACGCGCAGAAGCAGCCGTACTTTGCCCATTAGGGTTGGATATTCAATCTTTCTTGGCGAATCAATCCACAATGGAACGAGAGTTGGTTGGCCAGATTGCGAACAGGCTCATAGAGTGGGATTTCCCGGAAGTTTTAGAAACTATCTTCATGGGCATCGATACGGACGGTCCAGTCAGCGACAAGGGCGAGAAGCTTACTTACCCTCAAATATACGTGACCTACTATGACAAGCTTTTGTGCCTTAACACTGTGGGATTTGCTGCAATTGGTATCGGAAAAGCTCACGCCGATTCGCAATTTACCTTCACGGGGCATTGGCCACTAAAACCATTCGACGAAACATTGCCTCTGGCCTATGCCGCAAAAAAACGCGCAGAAGCAGCACCGGGAGTCGGTAAAAGTACGGACATTTTAGTGATTGGCCCAAATATAGCGAAAACAGTAAAAGTCGAGGACAGGCATTTACAGGAACTAGACCGGATCTACCGTAAAAGCAGGGCAGCCTCGATAAAGGCTGTGAACGTGGCCCAAAAAGAAACAAAGTCCTTCGTTGAGCGTGTAAATGCGGAGAAAGCCAAGCCGAAAACAAGTGCGGAGCCTGCCCCGTCAACAGAATCTGTGAAAAAATAAAAGGCCCGACTGGCATCGGGCCTCAGGGAGCTTGAGTTGAACATACAAACTCTAACACAGGAGTGTGTTCAATGGAATTCAGCGAAGAATTTTTTCAATTTGCTGTTGAACTGCTGAAAGCTGCAACGAAAGACTTGCAGGATATGCGGAGCGCAGGGCACCAGAACCAACCTTTGCCGATTGCTCAAGTGCCCGAACGCGAGAATCTAGATCAGCAACACTAGCATGAAGAATTTCGAAGTATTTGGCAGCAGCTAACAAAAGATTTCGTTCTTGTTCGTTCACGATGTCTCCTTTAAGCGGTTAGTTTTTCGAATGTGAGTACCGGGGCCGTAACCATATGACGCAAAGTATCCAAGAACAGGTCAGAGTTCTTCCGGCGATTAAAGCGGAAGGTCATTTCTTCGCAGTAGGCTTGGAGATGTTTCGCGCTGACTTTATGCCATGTGCCCATTATGCCGCGCTTGAGAAGCGAAAATGCGGACTCGACAGTATTGGTGTAGATGTCGCCCTTCGCATAGACGCGGAGCTTGTGGCGAATCGTCTTGTGTCGTCCGTCTTTCCGCAGATGTTTTGCGGCACTTCGGTATGCCTTCCAATCGTCCGTGAAAAGAATATCGACATCCTCGCTGATGTTCTCGCGGATGTATTTTTCGAGCGTTCCGCTCTTTGCATCCGAGGCATGAAAGAATCTGAGATCGCCGCCACGCTGACGGATTCCAATGACGACTTCCTTGTTGTCGTTTTTCGCTGCCTTTCCCTTCCACCAATTCTTGCCGCCGACGTAGGTTTCGTCCATTTCGACTTTGCCGCTGAGCATCGGCCTGTTGACTTCGACCATTGCCGCGCGGATTCTGTGGCAGAGATACCATGCGGTTCGGTAGCTTCCGATTCCCAGCGTCCGTTGCATCTGGCAAGCAGACATGCCCTTCTTGGCTTCACAGAGGAGCAAGGTAGCGAGGAACCACTTATTCAACGGCAGGTGGCTGTCATTGAAAATCGTTCCAGCCGTCACGGTGAATTGGTAGTCACATTGTTTGCAGTAGAACAGTTGCTTTTCCGTCTCAAGCTCGACCACTGGCATCTTGCAGCGCAAACATTGGACGCCTTCGGGCCAGCGAAGCCGGACAAGCAACTCTCGGCACTTTTCATCGGTCGGGAACATGGTATTTATATCAACTAGGTTCACAGGGTGCCTCGCGTGGAAAAGGGTAGAAAACAGATGCTAAAACGGGTGCCGACCAGAAAATTGCTGGCATCCATAAAAAGGGACTTGCGGCAGGCTGTTAGAGCATCTGCCGCATCCGCTAAGCCTAAGAAGGATTGAGGAGTTAGAATCGCCATGACCAATAATCTCAAATTGCCTGACTTTTGTCAAGTGCATAATCATGAGAAATGGCTGTAACTCACTCAAAACAAACGACCCGAGCATTTCTACCCGGGGCCAGAACTGGATGTAGTCGGTTATATTGTTGCGAAAATTTCACTCGTTTTCGGCGTTCTGCCCGCCCTCTTTTTGCCTTCTCCGCTCCGGAGGCAAGTGTCCCTCCCAGGGCGTTGCAAATACTCCGGAACCCGCATAGGCTGTGCGTCACTCAAAGGAGTTCTTCGGCACCGTGGCGTTGAACAAGACATTCTCGGTGAACTCGATTAAGTTCGGCGCAAACGCCCCGTTGTTCGTGATCGCGGGTCCGTGCGTGATCGAAAGCGAGTCACACGCGTTGCGAATGGCGGAAAGTCTGGGCGCCATCGCCTCCGAAATGCACGTCCCATACATTTTCAAAGCCTCGTACGACAAAGCCAACCGCACCTCGCTCTCTTCATTCCGTGGTCCAGGCTTGAAAAAGGGTTTGGCAATCCTAAAAAATATTAAGAAAAAAACCGGCCTGCCGATTCTCACCGACGTCCACGACGTTTCGCACGTCGGCCCCGCCGCCGAAGTCTGCGACATCCTTCAAATTCCGGCATTCCTCTGCCGCCAAACGGATTTGCTTGTTGCCGCCGGCCGCTCCGGCCGCGTTGTGAATGTGAAGAAGGGCCAATTCCTCTCGCCCTGGGAAATCGGCAACGCCGCGGAAAAAATCGCCGGCACCGGAAACGAAAAAATCATTCTCACCGAACGCGGAAGTTCCTTCGGCTATCAAAATCTCGTAGTCGATATGCGCTCTTTTCCCATCATGCGCAAACTCGGCTATCCCGTTGTCTTCGACGTGACCCACGCCGTCCAATTGCCCGGCGGCGAAGGAAAATCCAGTGGCGGCCAGCCTGAATTCATCGAGCCGCTCGCGCGCGCCGGAACCGCCGCAGGCGTCGATGGAATCTTTCTCGAAGTCCACGACAATCCCGCCAAGGCGCTTTCCGACGGCTCGAACGCGCTGCCTCTCTCTCGATTCCGACCGCTGCTCGAAAAAATCCTGAAGATCGCAGCGCTCGTACGCGAATGGAACTCGAAATGAGTCTTGCCACCGCCAAACGCGTCCTGCGAATTGAATCCGAAGCCATCGCCGGCCTGATCGACCGTCTCGATGACCGCTTCGAAAAAGCGGTCGAACTTTTATACGCGTGCAAAGGCCGAGTCGTCGTCACCGGCCTCGGCAAGTCCGGCCTCATCGGACGCAAAACTGCCGCCACTTTCGCGAGCATCGGCACTCCGTCACTTTTTCTCCACGCCGCGGAAGCGCTTCACGGCGATCTCGGCATGCTCACCGCGGACGATGTTCTACTCGCGATTTCCTCCAGCGGAGAAACCGAAGAATTAGTCGAGCTGATGGAATCCGTTAAGCGTCTGGGCGTCCATGTCATCACACTCACCGCCAACCCGCGCTCCACTCTTGCCGGCACAAGCGACATCGTTCTCGACATCGCCGTAAAAGAAGAGGCGTGCTCGCTGAATCTCGCTCCCACCGCGTCTACCGCCGCCGCACTAGCCATGGGTGACGCTCTCGCTATCTCACTCCTCGAACGCCGCGGCTTCAAAGAAGAAGATTTTGCCGCGCTGCATCCCGGCGGACGCCTTGGGAAAAAACTGCGCCGCGTCGAAGCCCTGATGCACTCCGGCGAAGACGCGCCAAGGGTGCTACCAACTGCGAAGATGCCCGACGTAATCTACGAAATGAGTCGCAAAGGGCTGGGCCTCGCCGCCGTCACCGAGCCGAACGGCCGCGTCCTCGGCATCATCACGGACGGCGATTTGCGCCGCGTCATGCTAAAGCAAAAAGAAAATGTCCTGGGATTGACGGCCGCCGATTGCATGACGAAAAATCCCGTCACGATTCCGCGCACCGAGCTCGCCGCCAGCGCTCTGCGCCGGATGGAGGAAAGGAAAATCACCTCCGTCCTCGTCGTGGATTCCGCCGGCCGCCTCGAAGGCGTCCTCCACGTCCACGACCTCTGGACTCTTCAATTGTTCTAAAGGACATGTGCAAATGGCGATACGAGAAATCAAATATCCGGCAAAGGCAATGCGCCGAGCAAAATCAATCCGCGTCCTCTTAATGGATGTGGACGGCACCTTGACTCCCAGCGTGGTCTGCCTGCAAACATTTCCTGACAATAGCGTCGCGGAGATGAAAGTTTTCGACCCGCATGACGGTGCTGGAATCAAGCTGGCCGGCATCATGGGCATCCGGACGGGACTGATTACCGGCCGCGATTCTCCCGCGACCACGCGCCGCGCCCGCGAAATGGGAATGGAATTTGTGATTCAGGGCCAGCCGAAGAAACTCGAATCCTACAAAGCGATCCTTATCCGCGCCGGCGTGACCGACGAAGAAGTCGCCTACATCGGCGACGACTTGCCTGACCTGCCAATTCTCGGCCGCGTAGGACTAGCTGTCGCCGTCGCCGACGCCGTAGTAGAAGTGAAACGCGCCGCGCATTACATCACCACGGTAGCCGGAGGCAAAGGTGCAGCCCGCGAAGTAGTGGAGCTAATCCTCAAAGCGCAGGGAAAATGGAAGAAAGCCATTCCGCAAGCTATCGCCTGAAGCGGAATCTCAATCTATCAGCGGGTAATATAATGGAGCGGGAGAAGGGAATCGAACCCTCACCTATAGCTTGGGAAGCTATCGTTCTACCACTGAACTACTCCCGCTCATCTCGAACAAATTGGAGAATAGCACCGCGCTCGCCGCGCACGCAAGCAGCGCCTCTGCCCGTCCATATCCTCTGCGCAGGCGAGGCAACGTGCTAGAGTTGGCGGCTTCGCAATAGCAACGCGGACTGAGCAATGATGCATAAGACGACGGCGTGGAGGGGAAGTGGCTTATAGAGACTTGCGGGATTTTGTGCACAAGTTGGGGAAGGAGGATGAGCTGCAGCGCGTTTCGGCTGAGGTTGATCCGATTCTCGAGATCACCGAGGTCACTGACCGCGTGGTGAAGGCAGCCGGGCCGGCGCTGCTGTTTGAGCATCCCAAAGGCTCCACGGTTCCGGCGGTAACGAATCTCCTGGGGAGCGAGCGGCGCATGTGTCTGGCGCTGGAAGCGGATTCCTTGGACCAAGTAGCCGAGCGCGTGCATTCGTTCTTAGACGTGAAATCGCCGCAGGGAATTTTGGAGAAGGTGAAGATGCTGCCGAAGCTGGCAGAAATCGGGTCATTTTTCCCGAAGACCGTACGCAGCGGCGCTTGCCAGGAAATGGTTCGCACGGAGAATTTTTCGCTCGATTATTTCCCTATACTGAAGTGCTGGCCGCAGGACGGCGGGCGTTATATCACGTGGCCCATGGTGATCACGAAGAATCCGGAAACGGGGAAACGCAACGTGGGCTGCTACCGCATGCAGGTATATGACGAGCGCACCACCGGAATGCATTGGCAGACGCAGAAACACGGAGCCGAACATTTCCGCAGCGCCCGCGCAAAAAACCGGGAAGGAAAGCTTGAGGTAGCGGTGGCGATCGGCGCGGATCCCGCAACAGCCCTAGCTGGAATTTTGCCCATACCGCCCGATCTCGACGAATTTCTTTTTTCCGGCTTCCTGCGCAGGGATCCCGTGGAGCTGGTGGCGTGCAAGACGGTAGAGCTGGAAGTTCCGGCGAACGCAGAAATTGTCCTGGAGGGATACGTCAACCTGGGCGAGATGCAGACAGAAGGCCCTTTCGGCGATCACACAGGTTTTTACTCCCTGGAAGGATCTTTTCCCGTGTTTCACATCACCTGCATAACGCATCGCAAGGATCCGCTCTACTTGACGACTATCGTCGGCCCGCCGCCGCAGGAAGACTATTTCATGGGCCACGCGATCGAACGCATATTTCTGCCGGTAATGAAAATGCAGTATCCGGAAATTGTGGACGTCGCCATGCCCGCGGAAGGGATTTTCCAGAACCTGATGATCGTCTCTATTCGCAAAAGCTATCCCGGACAAGCGCGCAAGATCATGAACGCGATATGGTCCCTCGGTCAGGCCATGTTTACCAAGGTAGTTGTGGTGGTGGATCACGATGTGAATGTCCAGGATTCCAGTGAAGTGGTCTGGAAAGCGTTGTGCGCCATCGATCCGGAGCGAGATGTCCAATTTGTGCTAGGTCCGGTGGACACGCTCGACCATGCCGCGCGCCGCCAGGATTACGGTTCGAAGATGGGCGTGGACGCCACGCGGAAATGGCCGGAGGAAGGTTATACCGGCCGCTGGCCCGACGAAATCAAGATGGACGAAGCCACAAAACGGCGGGTTGACAAAATTTGGCAACAGTTAAAATTGGTAAAGGAGGCAAAGAAGCAATAACGTTAGCGAGCCAATTCGAGCCCTTCAACGGTCCATCTTCGCCTCGCGTTTCGCCTTTTCCTACAAGGCTTTGCTCCACTTACCTGTACTTTTCACCTGTACGTTTTCGCCACCTGTTCTCTAAGACAGGTTTTTACCAATAGCACACTCCCCGAACACGTTGCTTGACAGTGAGTGCTGCGGATGTAATAAACGGTGAAAGCGGAACGTACCGGCCGTAGCAGTACTACTGGGCTACTGCACGCAACATCGAATGAGAGCCTCACGGGCTGAGAGGCGAAAGCGGCAAGCGAAGCAGAAAAAGATTCCGAAAGAAATTCGAGAGTGAAGCCGGGTCCGACCTGCGAAGCGGGACGGAGTGAGGAGCGAGGGGCCGCGCGATGTTCAATCTGGGGAAGACAAGATGTTTAATCGGCCTGGACATCGGCTCGAGTTCGGTGAAAGCAGTCGAGCTGAGGAAGTCGAAGTCGGGCTACGAGCTGGTGAGTTACGGGATCGAGACTCTGGCGCAGGACACGGTGGTAGACGGCGCCATCATGGACGCCCCGTCAGTCGCTGAGAAAATCATTTCGATATTCGACAACCAAAAGATCAAAGCGAAAGATGTGGCCACATCGGTTTCCGGGCACTCGGTAATCGTCAAGCGCGTAAGCATGCCGCTGATGACTGAAGAAGAGCTGTTCGACCGGGTACAAGCCGAAGCAAGCCAGCACATTCCCTTCGACATCGCCGACGTAAACCTAAGCCACCAACTATTGGAAGCCACCGAAAACCAGATGGACGTTTTGCTGGTGGCGGTGAAGAAAGACAAAATTCTGAACCACACCAACGTGTTGGCGCAGGCGGGCAAGGTACCAGTGGTGGTGGATATTGACGCGTTTGCGCTGCAGAACTGCTTCGAAGTGAACTACGAGCCGGATGCGTCGCAGGTAGTGGCGCTGCTGAACATCGGGGCCAGCGTGATGAATATCAACATCGTACGCGGCTGGACACCATTGTTTACGCGCGACGTTTCGGTGGGCGGCAACCAGTACACCGACGCGCTGCAGAAGGAACTGGATTTGAGTTTTGAAGATGCCGAGAAATTGAAGATGGGCGGAACGCTGGCCGGTGTGAGCGAAGAGCAACGCACGGCGATTCTGCGATCCGTTTCCGACATCTTGATTCTGGAAATCCAGAAGACCTTTGACTTTTTCCGCGCTACCGCGAGCGGAGAAAATATTCGGCGTATTTACGTCGCCGGGGGCACTTCTCGGGTTCCGGGCTTGCTCGACCTGTTGAAGGAAGAATTTGCCATGCCGGTCGAAGAGCTTGATCCATTCCGCAAAATTGCAATCAATTCAGGGCGTCATGATGAGAGCCAGATTCGCGAGTTGGCGCCGCGCCTGGCAATCGCTGTGGGGCTGGCGCTGAGGAGCTTTGACACGCCATGATTCGCATCAATTTACTCGGCCAGAGCCGTCCGAAGGCCACCAAACAGACCGTGCCGCTGGAAGCGACCGTCCAGATCATCTTTTTGCTGGTGGCGCTGGGACTGGCGGCGATCGTACTTTCGGTCACCTATTTCCAACAGAAACGAGAACTGGACGCGACGAACGCTCGCATCGCCGCGCTGCGGGCCGAGAAGCAGAGTCTGCAGCAGGTGAAGCAGGACGTGGACCGCTTCGAAACCCAGAAGGCCGTGCTGGAGCAGCGAATCAATGTGATTGAAACGCTCCAAAAGAATCGCACGGGCGGGCAAGAATTGCTGGAGACAGTGGCGAACACGGTGGTGAGGGTGGATGCACTGTGGCTGACCTCCATCGAGCGCAAGGGCGACACTCTGGATATTGCGGGCGAAGCAGGTTCGATCAATGCCGTAGCCAATTTCATCACCCAGCTAAGGCGCTCGGGGTACTTCGACAAGATTGAGATCAAAGAGGCAAAAGAAGACGACATTCTGAAGTCCGTTCAAACATACAACTTCACGATGACGGCCAATATATCTCAGTCTTCCGTCCCTGAAGCGGAGCCGCAAGCCAAGCCCGCAGCCACCACGCCGCCCCCGCAGCCTGCGGCTAAGGGGAGGAGCTAGAAATGGCAACCGCCTTCAGAGATTGGCCCTGGCCGCTGCAAGCTTTGTTTTATCTGGCGCTGACCGTGGTAATCATCGCGGCTGGCTTTTACGTACCGGGTTTGCCGCTGGCGTCCGTGCGCGCGCAATTGCAGGACGCGCAGAAACAGGAGAAGCCGCTGGAGCAGGAAGTAGCGAACCTGCGAGTTTACAAACAACGCAAAGCCGAGCTGCAATCCCAAATGGACGCGCTGGAAAAACAGCTGGCTACCCTGCAAACAATCGTGCCCGAAGAGAAGCAAATTGACCAGTTCATGCTCATGATTCAAAGCGCGGCAACGAGTTCCGGCGTTTCTTTGCGCAGAATGAAGGCCTTGCCTGTCGCCACCAAGCCTTATTACTTCGAATTGCCGTTCGAAGTAGAAGCCGACGGTCCTTACTTTTCCGTTCTGGACTTCTTTTCCAGGCTTGGACGGCTTTCCCGGATCATTAATGTGGGCGACCTGAAGCTGACCGGCCTGGGGGGCAAACCAGCCAACAGTACCTTTCGGATGAACCCGGGAGCATCAGTGACAGGGATATTCACGATCACCACCTTCTTTACGAAGGCGGCAGACCAGCCGGCAGCGCCAACGCCGACGCCGACTGCCGCACCGGTAAGGCGGTAGGCAAAGACAATGACACTAGTGAAGACAACCGCGAACTTGATAGCAGTTCTGGCGATGTCGTGTTTCCTGGTCCCTGCGACTTGGGGACAGACGGCAGCTCAGCCGCCGGCACCGGCGCAGGCACCGAAGGCCTCCCACAAGAAAAAGCCAACAGCGGCAGCGCAAGGCGCCAAACCAAAACAGACTGCCAAGCCTGACGCGAAGGCCCAAGAGAAGGCCGACGCCAAGCCGGACGTGGTGGCGGGGAAGCGCGATCCTTTTGTACCGCTGGTCAATGACAAGAAACCCAGTGGGCCGCCATTGCCTCCGGGGAAAGCGGGTTTGGTAATTGCCACGGTACGCGTGGACGGGACTGTAAAGGCTGCCAGCGGAATGCTGGCGGTCGTGACGAATCCGGATCAACGAACCTATTTTATCCGGGAAGGTGACCGTCTGTATGACGGGGACGTAGAAAAGATTGGCTTAGATGGAGTGACCTTTAAGGAAAATTCCAAAGATGCATTCGGGAAGCCGGTCGAGCGATTAGTTACCAAGCGAATCTACCCGAGCGCAGGAGAGCAGCAATGAGGATTATGCGGAGGGCGTTGGGCTTGACTGCGCTGGTTGCAGCAGCCTTGATACTGACGAGCGGAGCGCTGCGGGCCAGCGATGGGCCGGTAGTGCATGTGAAGGCGGTGGTAAAGAACGGAACCGTGACGCTGGAAGCTGAGGCGAACGGCCCGTTCGAATACACCACCTATCGCCCAAGCGAGAGCCTCTATGTGCTCGATCTGAGCGGGGTATCGGCAGCGGACCCGGCTGGAGCGCGGATGGTGGCCTCCGACTTGGTGAAGAGTTACCGCACGCTGACTTATACCGCGGGGAAGAAGCCCGTGGTACGCTTGGAAATCCTGCTGAGCCAGGGCGTGGAGCCGCGCCTTGAGCGCAAGGACCCGCAACAGCTAACGCTGCTGGTATCGCGCACAAACGATAGCGCGGGGAAGACTGCGTTAACTGGACCTGCTCCTGCCGTGACACCGATCTCGGTCCGGACCTCGGAAAACAAGACTCCCGGCACCACCCCTGAAGCTATTCGCGAGGTAAAGCTTGCGCAGAACGGTGATTCGACGGACGTGAATGTGGTCGGCACCGGAAAGCTGACTTATCACGCGATTCGACTGCAGAATCCGGACAGACTCGTCCTGGATTTCGCGGGCGCGCAGCTGAGGACTCCTGAAAAACAGATTGCGAGCAACCTGGATCCGGTGCGTGAAATTCGGTTGGCGCAATTTTCGCCGCAGGTTTCGCGTATCGTTATCGATTTGAGGCAAGCATCGCCGTACAACATTACCAGCTCTGACACCGGCATCACGGTGGAATTCACGAGCAAGAGTTCGAAGGGTGAGTTCGGGGGCGCGAAGTCAACGCCGGAAACCCAGCCCGCAGATGTGACCACAACGAAGCTGGCTCCGCAAGCGGTTCCGGCTCCGGTCACGATTTTGCCAGCGGCCTTTACGCAGCCCACCGCGGCGCTGGCGTCACCTTCCGGTAGTCAGACGGAGATGGCGGCCAGGCAGGTTGCCACGGAGGGTGCAGCCACTGCGTCGAATTCGAGCGCAGCGGTTGAAACTCCTGCGTCATCTGCCCCAGCTCCGGCAATTTCGATGGTATCCGTGCAGCCGATAACTACTGTAGAGCCCCAGACGCCGGCTCCGTCGGGAAAATATTCGGGTGAACCGATTTCTGTAAACTTGAAGGACGTCGATCTGCGCGACTTCTTCCGGCTGATTCACGAAATCAGCGGATTGAATATCGTTGTAGATCCGAGTGTGAAGGGCAACCTCACAATCGTCCTCGATGATGTGCCGTGGGATCAGGCCCTGGAAATCGTGCTGAAAAACAACGGCCTGGATAAGCAGCTTGAAGGAAACGTGTTGCGCATCGCGACCAAAGATACTTTGAAGCGGGAAGCAGACCAGAATCGTGAGTTGGCCAAGGCACAGGCAGAGGCAGCGGACGTGGTCACCACGACGCGCGTCCTCAGCTACGCGAAGGCCCAAGACCTGGTTCTTACGCTCAAGAAATTCCTGTCGTCGCGGGGCGACATTCTTGCGGACGTACGCTCAAATACGTTGATTATTCGGGACATTCCGAGCGTTTTGCCGGTGTTGGACAACCTGCTGCGGCAGCTGGACCGGAAATCACAGCAAGTAGAAATCGAAGCGAGGGTGGTCGCGGCCAATCGGTCCTTCACCCGGGATATCGGAACGCAGTTCGCGGCAGCAGTATCCGCGGGCGGCGGCCAGAGCGTCCTGGGCGGAGCGAGCACCGTTGGAACCAGCCCGATAGTACGTAACTCACCCACACCCCTGCCTCCGATCATAGTCGGGTCGGGTGCTAGCGCTCCAACGAGCGGCTCCATGCCGCTGATCACGAACCTGGGCGCCACAACGCCGACGAGCGCACTGAGCTATGCTTTCTCGTCCTCGAACTTTGCACTGGATTTCATCATCAGCGCGGCAGAGGAAAGAGGCATCGGCAAGCTGATCTCGAAGCCGAAGCTGATTACGCAGAACAACCAAAAAGCGACTGTGAAGCAGGGTACGAAAATCCCAGTTCAAACGATCGTAAACAATACGGTCTCGGTGCAATTCGTGGATGCCGTACTCGAGCTTGACGTCACACCGCAGATCACCTCCGAAGGCACCATCTTCATGGATGTGACGGTGACGAATGACCAGATTGACCAAGCCATTCCGCGCGTTCAAGGCATTCCCGCTATTGACACGCAGGAGGCTAACACCAAGGTCCTGATCGCTGACGGTGGTACGGTGGTTATCGGTGGCATCATCGTTTCATCGCAGAACACCACTGTTGACCAGGTACCTCTGTTCGGGAGTATCCCGGTGGTTGGCAACCTGTTCAAACACACCAGTGTGAGCTCGAGTTCCCTGGAACTTTTGTTCTTCCTGACGCCGCGTATTTTGCCAAGCTAAGCAACGGCAGGACACATGAGGGTACTGCGGCCAAGGTGAGGCCCAAACCGGTGCAAGTGAATTCAGGCCGGAGCCGAATCGATCGGCTCCGGCTTTGCTTTTCTAAGCTGCAGGTTGACGCATTCCTCGCCACACACCTTCCCAATGTTCAATTCCTCTGCGGGTTCAGTGGTAGCGCCGGAGCGCTGCTGGTAGAGACCGCGCGCTGCACGCTAATCACTGATAGTCGATATGCCTTTCAGGCGCGAGAAGAGGTTTCCGACGCCAACGTACACATCGCTATGCATGGGCTGCTGCACGGGGTTGCCGAAGCGCTGGGGAGGCATCGCAAGCGGTTCCAGGTAGCTTACAGCCCCAGCCATGTGACGGTGGCACAGCAGGCCACCTTGCAAGCGTTGGGGGGGCCGCAGGTGCGTTGGGTGGGCGATGGGGACGCGGTAGAAAGGCTCCGTGCGGTTAAAGACCCAGGTGAGCTAGTCCTGATGCGGGAAGCCGCGAAGCTTATAAGTGAGGTCTTTGCTGGGGTGCTGCCGGAAATCAAGCCGGGGGTCGCCGAACTCACTCTGGCAGGAGAGATCGAGTACGCCATTAAACAAAAGGGAGGAAGTGGAACTTCTTTTGAGACGATCGTTGCCTCGGGGGCGCGATCTGCGTGGGCGCACGCCCGGCCTACTTGCAAGCCGCTCAGGAAAAACGAATTGGTCGTCCTGGACCAGGGTGCTATACTCCGCGGTTATTGCAGCGACCTGACTCGGACGGTGTTTCTGGGACGTGCTCCGGCGAGCGTAAGGCGGCTGTACAATGCCGTGCTGGAAGCTCAGGGAGCGGCTCGAGGCGCGATCCGACCGGGCGTGAAGGCTGGAGAGGTGGACGCCGCGGCGCGGCGGGCGCTGAAACGCCATGGGCTGGCTCGGTATTTCACGCATAGCACCGGACATGGGCTGGGGATTGAAGTCCACGAAATGCCCCGGTTGGCGCGGGGCGAGAAAACGGTACTCGAAGAGGGAATGGTCGTAACGATAGAACCGGGCATTTACATCCAGGGGCTGGGTGGCATACGAATTGAGGATGATGTAGTGGTTACTTCCAAGGGCGCCATGGACTTGACGAGCGCAACCAGGGAATTCTTAGAACTCTAAATGGCTAAAAAATCTGCTCCAGATTCTCAGTCCGGCTCGCGCGCCGGGGGCGTGGACCTTCAGGAAGTTGAGCGGCTCCTTGAGTTCATGGAAAAGCATGGACTCGAGGAGTTCGAATACGAGCGCTCGGGATTCCGGATCCGTCTGAGGAAACCATTCTCGCAGCCAACCGGCTTCAGCCGCGCGGTTTCGGCGCCGGACATTGTGGTGGCCGGCCCTTCTGTTCCAGTTTCCTCTGCTCACAGTCCGACCACAGGCGCGCCGGTCGCCCGAGAAGCATCGGGAGAACAAGGCCGTGCAGGTTCCGAAGACGTTCACGTGGTGAAATCGCCGATTGTGGGGACGTTTTACTCCGCTCCGACCGTGGGCGGCGAGCCATTCGTGACGGTGGGTACTCGCGTGGAGGCCGGGCAGGCGCTGTGCATCATCGAAGCGATGAAATTAATGAACGAGATTGAATCGGACGTGGCGGGAGAAGTGGTGCGGATTTTTGTCGAAAATGGCCAGCCGGTGGAATATGGCGAATCGCTTTTCGGCATTCACACGCACCGGAAGAAATAAAGTTACTCACTCCAGGCGAAATGTTCCGAAAAATTCTGATAGCAAACCGTGGCGAAATTGCGCTGCGCATACTCTCCGCCTGCAGGGAACTTGGCATTCGAACTGTGGCGGTTTATTCCGAGGCGGACCGTCATGCATTACACGTCCGGTTTGCAGATGAAGCCATTTGTATCGGCCCACCGCGCAGCAGCGAAAGTTACCTTAACATTCCGCAAGTAATCAGCGCCGCCGAAATCGCCAATGTGGACGCAATTCATCCGGGCTATGGTTTTCTTTCAGAGAATGCCAACTTCGCGGAAGTTTGCGAAGCGTCGCACATTACTTTCATCGGCCCGACGCCCGACGCAATCCGGCTAATGGGTGAGAAGGACAAGGCGAAAGAAGCGATGGCGACAGCAGGGATTCCGGTGGTTCCCGGCAGCGCGGGCGTGGTGCCGGATGAAGATTCCGCAAAGGATATAGCGCGCAAGATCGGCTACCCGGTAATGATCAAGGCGGCCGAGGGCGGCGGCGGCCGCGGGATGAGGATCGTCCGCTCGGCCAAGGAACTCATTCCATTGTTCCGCACGGCGCGTACGGAGGCCGAGCAGGCCTTCGGCAGCCCCAACGTTTATATGGAGAAGCTCATCGAGCGGCCTCGACACATCGAGTTCCAAGTTTTGGGCGACCGGCATGGCAACGTCATTCACTTAGGCGAGCGCGAGTGCTCTCTGCAGCGTCGCCACCAAAAAGTGCTCGAGGAATCGCCGTCCGTCGTTGTCGATGCGGAGACACGGCAGCGCGTCGGCAAGCAGGTCGTGGATGCTCTAAAAGCGATCGGCTATTCCAGCGCGGGAACCATGGAATTTTTGCGCGAAGAATCCGGAAATCTATATTTCATTGAGATGAATGCGCGCATCCAGGTGGAGCATCCGGTGACGGAGATGGTGACCGGAGTAGATCTGGTGAAATCGCAGATTCGAGTGGCTGCCGGCGAAAAACTCGAAAAAGTGCTCCCTCCCATCGAATTTCGAGGGCACGCCATCGAATGCCGCATCAATGCGGAAGACCCGGATACTTTTACGCCCTCGGCCGGTAAGGTCACGGCATTCCGCGTTCCCGGCGGGCCGGGGATTCGCGTCGATACCGCTTGTTATGCAGACGCCGTAATCCCGCCTTATTACGATTCGCTTATCGCCAAACTCATCTCGCATGGACACGACCGGGCAGAAGCCATTGTGCGAATGCAGCGCGCGTTGGATGGATTTGTGGTCGAAGGTGTGAAGACGACCATTCCGCTGCACAAACGAATCCTGGCGGACCCGAATTTTTTGGCGGGAAAATTTGACACGCACTTCCTTGAGCGCATGACGGCAGTGGAAACGAAATAGTTCTTTGCGGAGGCGAAGGTTGATCCCACCGCTTTACGCCATCCTGGACGCCAGCCCCGAATTCACCGTCGAGTCTGCCTTCCGCATTCCTGAAATTGCCAATCGATTGGTAGAAGCCGGCGTCGAGCTGCTTCAATATCGGGACAAACACGGGTCAGCGCTGCGAATTCATGAGCATTCACAGGCGCTCACCGCCCGGTTTGCTTCGCAGGGCGTTCGCGTGATTGTGAACGATCGCGCCGACATTGCCGCCATGGCCGGCGCAGGCGGGGTTCATGTGGGACAGGAAGATCTTCCCGTGGATGAAGCGCGAAAAATATGCGGCGCTCCTCTGTGGGTAGGGGTTTCGACACACACTCTGGAGCAATTGCGCGCGGCGGAGGCGACTTCGGCGGACTATATTGCGGTGGGACCCATCTTCCCGACCGGGACAAAGGCAAATCCCGACCCGGTGGTCGGACTTGAATTTTTGCGCGCGGCCCGGCAAATCACGCGAAAACCACTTGTCGCCATAGGCGGCATCACAGTAGAGTCCGCGGGTGAAGTTTATCGGGCCGGAGCGGATTCGATTGCGGTGATCCGGGACTTGATGGCTGCACGAGATCCGGCGCACCGAGCGCGCGAGTATCTTGCAATAGCCAGACGAGTTCGGCCCGCGCGGCCTGCAGACCACTGAGAGCATAGCCGAATGGCGCAACAGGTTCAGATGATCGGAACCGAGATGGCGAGCAAGCAGCCGGAGCTTGTAAAAGGGCTTGGGCTGTTCGATTCCACCATGATCGTTGCCGGCTCGATGATCGGGTCGGGAATTTTCATCGTTTCAGCGGACATCGCGCACCAGGTAAAGAGTCCCGGACTTTTGGTTACGGTGTGGCTGGTTACCGGGGTGATGACGCTGATAGGCGCTCTGAGTTACGGCGAGCTCGCCGCCGCGATGCCTCACGCCGGTGGGCAATATGTTTATTTGCGAGAGTCGCTCGGGCCGCTCTGGGGATTTCTCTACGGTTGGACCATGCTCCTGGTGATTCAGACCGCGACGATCGCAGCCGTGGCCATTGCCTTCGCAAAGTTTACCGCGGTGATCTTGCCGTGGTTTTCCGCTTCGGACTGGATCTGGAAAATCGGGACGTTCGGTCCCTGGCAAATGTGGTTCGGGTCGCTGGGTCCGTACAACGTCGGGATCAACCGTCAGAATCTTCTGGCCATTGCTTCGATCGTTCTTCTCACCTGGATCAATACGCGCGGCTTGCGTGTGGGAAAGATAGTTCAAAACGTATTTACAGTGGCGAAAGTCGGTTCGCTCGCGGCGCTGGTTCTGCTTGGCTTCTGGTTTTCGACTCAGGTCGCGCGAGCAACTAATTTCACAGATTTCTGGCGAAACGCGGGCTTGTGGGTAATGCATCCGTATCCGCCTGACCATCCTATCTGGACGATTGGTACGCTGACGCTCGTGGGGGTAGCCATGGTGGGTTCGCTTTTTTCCGCCGACGCCTGGAATAACATCACCTTCACCGCCGCCGAGGTGAAAAATCCCAGCCGGAACTTGCCGCTTTCGCTCGCGCTTGGTGCCGGCATGGTGATTTTGCTCTACACGCTGGCGAATGTGGCTTACTTGAGGGTGTTGCCGATTTCGGGCGATCCGAATGGTGCAACGGCGCTGGCGCGCGGAATTGAATTCGCCGCCGATGGCCGTGTAGGCACGGCCGTCGCGGAAGTAGTTTTCGGACCGGCCGGCGCGATTGTGATGGCGGTAGCGATCCTGATCTCGGGCTTTGGTTGCAACAATGGATTGATTCTTTCCGGAGCACGAATTTACTACGCAATGGCAAAGGACCGGCTCTTCTTCCAATCAGCCGGGAAAGTGAATCGCCATCACGCACCAGCCGCCGCGCTCATCGTGCAGTGTATTTGGGCATCCTTCCTCTGTCTTTCCGGCACGTACGGGCAGTTATTGGATTTTCTGATTTTTGCGGTATTGATTTTCTACATTCTCACACTAGGGGGGCTATTCATTTTGCGCTGGAAGCGTCCGGATATGGAGCGGCCATATCGCGCTTTCGGATATCCCTTTCTGCCCGCGCTATATCTGGTGATGGCGGTGTTTATCGAAATTCAATTGCTGCGTTACAAGCCTCAGTACACCTGGCCGGGACTAATCATTGTTTTGCTGGGTGTTCCGGTGTATTGGTTGTGGAAGTTGGCACCGGTAAAGTCAGCCGAAGTGTAGGTTGGGTGGTGGATTGGGGCGGTGACCTGGATTCGATGAGAGGAGATTGCGAATGAGCAATCCGCTGTTCAAGAAGAAGCCGATGGATTGGCTGCTGAACGAAGCCAAGGCCACGGGCGAGCATACACTGAAGCGGACGTTGGGTCCGGTTTCTCTGACGGCCTTGGGAGTGGGCGCAGTTATCGGCGCGGGAATTTTCGTACTTTCCGGCCTCGGCGCGCATTATGCCGGCCCGGGCCTGATGCTGTCCTTCGTCATCTCCGGCCTGGGTTGTGCCTTTGCGGGGCTTTGCTATGCTGAATTCGCGGCCTTGATTCCTCTTGCTGGCAGCGCATACACCTATGCCTATGCGGCACTCGGCGAATTAATCGCGTGGATTATAGGTTGGGATTTGACGCTGGAATATGCGATGGGGGCCAGCACGGTTTCGTCGGGCTGGTCGAATCACTTCATCGAGTTTCTCCAAATTTTTCATCTAAAGATGCCGCTGTGGCTGGCTTACGACCACTGGACGGCGCTGGTCACTGCGGAAAATGTTATCGCGCGGCAAATGGCACACGTTTCGGATCCTTCCCTGGCGGTGGGCAGCCAGTCCTTCCTAATGCGAGTTGGTGACATCATCACGGCGCAGTCTCCAGAATTGCTCCAGCGCGCCCACGATATGGTGGCGGCGCCCACGGTGTTTGGTGTCGAGATCGGATTCAATCTTCCGGCATTTTTGATCGCTCTGGTCATCACCGCCGTCTTGGTAATCGGGATTAAAGAGAGCGCCAACTTCAACGCCACGATCGTCATCGTCAAGGTCGGCGTCGTGCTGTTCGTAATTCTTCTTGGAATGCATTACGTGAGTTCCTCGAACTGGGGACACGATTGGGGCAGTTTTGCGCCCATGGGATTCAGCGGAATTGGCCGGGGAGCAGCCTACATATTTTTTGCCTACATCGGTTTCGACGCGGTGTCTACCACAGCGCAGGAAGCCAAGAACCCGCAGCGCGATCTCCCTATCGGCATTATCGCCTCGCTCATTATGTGCACCATCCTTTACATCCTGGTTGCTGCGGTGCTCACCGGTATGGTGCCGTGGAAGGAGATTAATATCGAAGCGCCGCTGTCGGTCGCGTTTCTCGATCGCGGCTTGGTCAAGGCCTCCTATCTGATCACTGCTGGTGCCTTGGCCGGGCTTACGAGCGTGATGCTCGTCATGCTGCTGGGTCAGACTCGCGTGCTGTATTCCATGGCCAACGACGGTTTGCTGCCCCGCAAATTCTTCGCCGCGATTCATCCCAAATTTCGCACGCCCTACAAAAATACGATCCTGGTCGGCGTCATCGCGGCGGTCATCGGCAGCATTACTCCGATTAACATCATCGGAGAGATGGTCAACATCGGCACGATCTTTGCTTTCATCATCGTCTGCATCTCGATCATGGTGCTGCGCAAAACGAATCCCGAGCAGGCTCGACCGTTCCGAACGCCGTGGGTGCCGCTCGTTCCGGTGCTCGGGATCCTCTTCAACGGCTACATGATGTACAAGCTGGGCTGGGTTAACTGGGCGCGTCTGATCATTTGGCTCGTGATTGGTCTGGTGGTCTATTTTGGGTATAGCCGGCACCACAGCCGGGTTCAAAAGAATGACCGGAGCGCGCTCTAGCTGTCTGATTGGGTTTCAATAATATTAGACCTGCGCGACCGGCGGCAGACGCTGACTCTGCACATTCCGGTCTTTATCTTTCGCCTGCCAAGATATACTACCTGTCTGGATCTCTAAACTTGGCCCCATTTTCTCCACGCCGTTTCATCGTGTCGTTCCGCAAGACTTCGCCGCTTGATCGGGTGGCTCTTGCGATTCTTCTTTTGGGAACAGCGGTTCGCGTGCTTGCCTCGCTGGGAACGCTTGTTCCGTATTCAGGAGTCCTGGGCTTCCTGAGCTTTTTGGCCATCATTTATCTGGTGATCCGTCTGATTCCGTGGTTTCGGACGCGGGTGATGTGGCCGCTGCGCAACCGGCTGATCGTGGCTTATGTTTTCATCGCCGTGGTCCCGGTCATTTTGCTCTTTTCCATGGCCGGGGTAGGGCTGTATGGCCTGTATTTGCAACTCGGCGCTCACCTTCTTCACGACGATTTGCAGGCGCGCATTAGCACGGTTGCGGCTGACGCAGACGCTTTTTCCGCGGCTGTGGAGCAGGAAGCGGCAAAAGGCGCCTCAACTCAGGATGAATCGATGCTGGCGAAACCGGATGTGGCGCGTTTGCTCGCCGCGGAACGGATAGAAAGTCCCGACCTGCGCGTCTATCTGAATCGCGGCACGCATTTGATCGAGAAGGGTGACGGTCACCGTTTCGCGGGCCTGGTGGAATGGGATCAGAAGTCGCTGATTGCTTGCGCACTCAAGCGCGAGGGTCCAGGCGGCCCAATGACAATTCTGGTGGTGGAACCGGTGAATTCCGCGTTTCTCGACAGGCTTTCTTCGAAACTTGGTCCCATTCAATTACTTTTTCTGCGCCTTGCGGGAGACAAGCCGAGTTCGCGCGCTACCTTTAATTTCAATGGACGCGAGTATATTCCAGGGGAGCAGGTGTCCAGCCGCCTCCGGGTTCTGCCTCCGCCCGCAAATTTTCTAGATGTGCCGGTGGCCGGCGCTTCGACAATCGAACTCACCCATATGGAGGCTGACAAAGATCAAGGCCCGGTGGCGATTTTCGCGTCATTTTCTCTTCGGCCCTCCGCCGTGAACCGGGAACTCTTTACCTCTGTGGGGCAGGTAGGGCCGTTGCTCGTAACCGCGCTGGTGGCTGCGGGAATAATTTTTCTGTTACTGGAAATCACCGCGCTGATAACGGGGGTAGTGCTGACGCGGACGATCACAACGTCGATCGGCGATCTGTACGAAGCAACGCTTCACGTTCGGCGCGGAGATTTCAGCAAACGCGTTCGCGTTCGACAACGAGACCAACTCGGCGCGCTGGGCGAATCGTTCAATGAAATGACCAGCTCAATTTCGGAGCTGATCGAAGAGCAGCGCCAACGCCAGCGGCTTGAAAATGAAATATCTATCGCGCGCGAAGTGCAAGCGCAACTTTTTCCGCAATCGTTGCCCTCGCTTCCGGGGCTTCAATTGGGCGCGATCTGCCGCCCTGCGCGCGTGGTCAGCGGCGACTATTACGATTTCATCAGGTTGGGTCCGAACCGGCTGGGTATCGCGCTGGCGGACATCAGCGGAAAAGGAATTTTTGCCGCTTTGTTGATGGCCAGCCTGCAAGCGGCGTTGCGCAGCACGGCGATGCTCGACGGCCAAGGCGGGACGTGCGATTTGGTGGCAAAGCTGAACCGGCACCTTTTCAGGAACACCTCTGACGATCGCTACGCCACATTTTTCTATGCCGTCTATGACGAGCAGGCGCGGACGTTGACCTACACCAACGCGGGGCACCTCGCCCCGTTTTTCGTTCACGACGGAAACGTCCAGGAGCTGGAAGAAGGTGGCACCGTGGTTGGACTCTTCGAGGAATTCCCATTTACGCAGGGAGTGATTAAAGTTGAGCCGGGCAGTCTGCTCGTGCTGTTCAGCGATGGGTTGACCGAGCCGGAGAACGTGTACGGCGAAGAGTTTGGGCGGCTGCGCGTGCGGGCTGAGATTCTTCGGCAGGCGAATCTTCCGCCGCAGCGGTTGGCGGAAAACCTAATCGCCGCAGCCGAACAATGGGCCGGAACACCGGAGCAGGCCGACGACATCACCGTGGTCGTCGCGCACATGGGATAGCGTGCGCGGGAGAGATTTTTATTATACTGGCAGGTCAGCGAAAGGCAGGTAGAGTTTGCCTCTAAACGAACGAACGGCTCTCATCACCGGCGGCAGCCGGGGAATTGGAAAGGGGATAGCGCTGGGGCTCGCGCGCGAAGGCGTGCGCATCGCTATTTCGTATCGTTCGAACAAAACTGCAGCGCAGAATACTTTGCGCCAATTGCAGGAACGGGGCGCGGAATGTTTTGCCATCGAAGCCGATGCAGCGGATCCGGCGAAGGTCCAGTTTCTCGTGGACAAAGTTGTCGAGCGTTTCGGCCGGTTGGATATTTTGGTTAACAACGTGGGGGAATTTAATTGGAAACCGGTGGCGGAAACATCGGTGCAGGAGTGGAAGGACGTCTTCACCTCAAATCTCTTCAGTGTGTTCTACGCAAGCAAAGCGGCTCTGCCGGAGATGCGGCGCCATCACTGGGGACGCATTATCAACCTCGGTGCTTTGGGCGCGGAAAGAAGTTTTGGCCAGGGAACCATCTCCGCATACGCGGCGGCGAAAGCCGCGGTCGTTTCGTTTTCGCGATCGCTGGCAGTGGAGGAAGCCAAACACGGAATTACAGTGAATGTGATTAATCCCTCCAATATCGACGAGAGGGAACTGACCGCCGAAGAAGCCCGCCGCATGCACGATGCGCGCTCGCCGATAGGACGTCCACCCTCCGCTGAAGATGTCTCCACGGCTGTCAGATTCTTTGCTTCCGACGGTGCGGATTTCATCACAGGGCAGGTGTTGAATGTCAGCGGGGGTTGGATGCTGTAGCGCTGGCTGCGGAGTGTGTAGCGACTGTCTTCACGCCTGCATTCTCTGTTTTCCGGCGGGAGCTAAGCTCGACGGGTTCCAAACCATGAAAATTCTGACGACAGCCGAAATGAGGGAAGTGGACCGTCTGACGACGGAGCGCTACGGTATTCCCAGCGTCGTCCTGATGGAGAATGCCGGAAGAAGCGTCGCGCAGTTCGTTCAGCGACGTTTTTCGGAATTGGGACCACGCACGATATTTGTTCTTTGCGGTAAGGGGAATAATGGCGGGGATGGCTTCGTGGTCGCGCGACAACTGCTTGAAATGGGTGCCACGCCGGAAGTGATCCTGTTCTGCGATCCCAGAGAGATGAAAGGGGAGGCTCAGGATAATCTGCGGCGGTGGGAAAACGTTTCCGGTGAACTGCATGTGGTGCGAACTTCGGCCGAATTGGGCGAATGGAGGTCCAAGCTTCGCTCCTGCGACATTCTGATCGATGCGTTACTGGGAACGGGGGTGCGCGGTCCGGTGGAGGGGCTGCTACGCGATGTCATCGCGATTGTGAACGAACGCACCGCCGGTCCGGTCGTTGTAGCGGTCGATGTCCCTTCGGGATTGGACGCAGATACAGGCGAGGTTCATGGCGGGGCGATCGTGGCGGACTATACCGTCACGTTCACCGCGCCTAAGCTGGGAATGTTTCAAGGCAAAGCCAGTGAAAATGTGGGCCAGTTAGTCGTCCGCGATATCGGTTCGCCGCCGGAATTAATTTCGAAGCTTGGTAGCGGGCGTCTGCACTGGGCTGAACCGAACGGATTCGAGCAATTTGCGGTGCGCCGAAAACCGGACGGCAATAAGGGCGACTACGGACATGCGTTAATCGTTGCAGGGTCGGTAGGCAAGAGCGGAGCGGCGGTGCTGGCCTCCTGGGCGGCTTTACGCGCTGGTGCTGGACTGGTGACGGTGGCGACGCCTGAGCTGGTATTGCCAATCGTGGCCGCGCACACTCCAGAAATTATGACGGAGCCGCTAGCCTGCACCGATGCGGGATCTATTTCACTGCGCAGCCTGGAGGACGGCCGCTTCGGCGCAATACTAAAAGGAAAGCGCGCTTTGGCGATGGGCCCGGGACTTACTACGAATGAGGAGACTCAGAAATTTGTTCGTACAGCGATCGGCAAGCGGGGTTCTGTGCCGCTGATTCTTGATGCGGACGGATTGAATGCGTTCGCCGGACGCGCCGCGGAACTAAAGGGACCGGAGGGATTCATCGCCGTCACGCCGCATCCGGGAGAAATGGCGCGGCTCACTGGCTTGCAGACGGAGGAAGTTCAGGCGCGCCGTATGCAGCTAGCTCTCGAGTCTGCGAGAGCCTGGAACGCATATGTAGTCCTGAAAGGACACAACACAATCGTCGCCGCGCCGGACGGAAGCGCTTTCGTAAACTCGACTGGCAATCCGGGAATGGGCACGGGTGGAACAGGCGATGTCTTGACCGGAATGCTCGCAGGTTTAACCGCGCAATTTGGAACCGACGATTGGGAGCGGGTTCTGGCATTTGGAGTTTATCTGCACGGTTTGGCTGGTGACATAGCCTATGCTGACTTCGGCGAAGCTCCTCTGATAGCGAGCGACTTGATCCGCGCGATTCCGCGGGCCTACCAACGATTTTATGCGGCGTCCGACCGTGGCTAGCACTGAACTGACGACACATTCCTCAGAGGAAACCATAGCGCGGGGGCGGGAAATCGGAGCGCGGTTGAAACCGCGCGTGCTGGTCCTTCTGTCGGGAGATTTGGGCGCAGGCAAGACCACACTCACGAAGGGAATCGTCAGCGGAATCGGCGCCGCCTCTGAGGATGAAGTGACCAGCCCCACGTTTACGCTCGTTCACCGCTACGATCACGATGCGCGGGTATATCACGTGGATCTGTATCGCGTGTCCGGCCTGCACGATCTGGAGACGCTTGGGCTCGAAGACGTGTTTTCTGAAAATGCGGTGGTGATCGTTGAGTGGCCGGACAGGTTTAAGTTGCGAGTAAATTGGCCCATCGTGCGGATTCAACTTGAGCACGTTTCGGAGGATACGCGCAGAATTTCTATCGTGGATGACGACGGCGTGTTGCTTTAACACGTTGTGCCAAGAACTGGCAAATTACATCTCGCGTTTTTCAATGTTTGTTCACAAACCCATAATCTGGAATCCCGCGTCTACGTAAAGAACGTTGCCGGTGACTCCACGGCCCAGATCGCTCGCGAGAAACACGGCGGTATCGGCGACTTCCGCCGGATCGGTGTTGCGGCGCAACGGTGCGTGCTGCTGAACGAAATCGAGAACCTTGGAGAAGTCCTTAATTCCGCGTGC
Organism: Acidobacteriota bacterium; assembly: GCA_003167215.1. GTDB lineage: Bacteria > Acidobacteriota > Terriglobia > Acidiferrales > UBA7541 > Palsa-295. The sequence continues at coordinate 187,840 of PMTV01000029.1, forward strand.
GGAAATGGTTTTGATGGGGCCGGCTGATATTGCATTGACGCGTATCTTGCTGGCTCCCAATTCGCTCGCCAAATATTTCATGGACATTTCGAGTGCAGCTTTGGCTACACCCATCACGTTGTAATTGGTGACCACGCGCGTGGAGCCCAGATACGTGAGGGTCATGATGGCGCCCCCGTCGGTCATCAGCGGCGCGAGCGCTTTGGAGACGGCCACCAGCGAATAGGCGCTGACGTCGAGCGCCAGTTTGAACCCGTCGCGCGAGGTTTTCACAAAAGGCTGGTTCAAATCCTCATGATTCGCGAATGCAAGACAATGAACAACCACGTCGAGCTTTCGACCCTCGGCTTTTAGCGAGGCTGCAAGCCCATCGATGTCGGACTGCAGCTGTACGTCGCAGGGATAGTAATTGCTCACCCCGAGTTCGTTTCCGAGTTCCTCCACCGTGGGCTTCGCGCGCTCATTTTGGTGGGTCAGCAGAAGCGTGGCTCCCTCGCGCACGAACGCCTGCGAAATCGCGTGAGCGATACTCCATTTATTCCAAACGCCGAGAACAATTGCCGTTTTTCCTTCCAGTAGTTTTGGCATGGTCCGCCATTTTACCCGGAATTGGGAGTTTCGGAGCTATGTTCTGCGTTGCCCGCAAGCAAGACCGTCAGGCTGCTCAATGAGCGTGGATCCAGCGAATCACTTCCCTCACGATATCCGCGAGATAGGGCCATATGACTGCGACGATTGCGAGGACAGAGGCGGCCAGTTTTTTCGAAGGTTTTGCAATTCCGCCCACTGCTGCGCCAGGCTGGTGTATAGCGCAAAACCCTCCCGTTGTCGCGCGCCTGCCGCAGCGTTGGCCACGAGGGCCAAGATAAAGGCAGGGGCCTTGATCAGCGCCGCCGGAAGGAGCGCCCGGGGCGGACAGCGTTTTGATTCCGAAGTCATCAGTGTAATCGCCAGTTTCGTCGATGGACCCAATGCCGAATTCGGGGCCGGAGTCGTTGCTGTCGCGAGAAGCATTAACGGTTAAGACTCGTTCCATTGCGCCCGGCATTTTTCCTCGGATAGAGTGAATGTGGAATCGAGTTCCTGCGTCTGCCAAAGGATCAGGATACTTCGCATTCGTATGCCCGAAACCTATATAGCCCCGTCACCCGCCCATCCGGCTCGGATGAAGCTCGAGCCTTATACTGCCGAAATCCGGCTGGCCAGTATTACCGTGGGCGTTGACAACATACATTATGACGTCTTTCTAAGCCCTCGATTCGTCGAATTCATCCGTAAATACCTGCTGGACCTGGTGCGCCAGACTGTGAATATCAGCCTGGTGTACGGCAACGACCGCAAGCAGTCGGGAACGCCCGAGCACGCCGCTTTCCGAAAGATGTTAATAGAGATTCTGCAGGCCTCCATCACGCGCGCAAAATTCCAGCAGTCCATCGAAACCGATCTTCTGCACCAGCTCGCGCTGCTGAAACACATCACTTCCGAATTGGGGAATCAGTTTTCCAGCATCCTGGTGGAATGCAAGGAATGGATTCGCAGCCGCGGCGAACTTTTCGAACACAGCGAGCAGGCGCATGTGATGCGTTCAAAAATCGCCGAAATCCAGGCGGACAAGAAAAATATTTACAGGGCAGTCGGTGAGACGGTCTGCCGGGTTTGGCGCGACGTGGAAGAGGGCACGCTCTCGAAATCGCGCCGGGCGCTTTTCGGCGAAGATTTCCACGAGACTTACGAGCTGCTGCAAAATCGTTTTCTTTTCGTTGATAGCGGCAACGACGATCATCTTTTCCTCGAGCACTACGTGCTGATGGGGAATTTTGTGAATGACCCCGATCGATTTGAAATCTTCGACGGATTGCTGCTCGATCTCGTGCGGGACCTCATCCTGACCGGGGACAGCTCGGAAGATTTCAGCAAGGCTCGCAAAGCCCACGAGCGTTTGCTGGAGCAGGCGCGGTTGCTGCGGTCCGAGATGGCGCACGTCGAGGAAGAACAGGAAGAACTCGCCGGCCGCTCCGGGGAGGGCGGTGAAGGCTTTCCGTGGCTCTTCAAGCGCAAAGGCGCATCTGCAGAATCCCACGGTGAGCGCGCAAACCTGCATGAAAAATCCTTTTCTTTGGAATCGAAACTCGCAGAGATGGGCTCCCAGATCGAAGTTGCCAAACAGCGCATGAACTTCCTGACCGAGGAACATCGAAATCGCCTGGGCGACTATTTGAACCAGCCTGAAAATGCACGGAGACTGTTTGACGCGCAAGCGCCTGCGGGGAAGGGAGAAGCATCTGCAGCCACTCGCGCGCAGCTTCTCCAAGAGTGGGTGCACCGTTTGGAGGAGCGCGATCTGCTTTTCCACGTGCTGGCGAGCTACGAGTTGAGAAAAATCTATTCGGATTATTGTCCGCCGGTCCACTTGCAGGCCCTGAAGAAAGCTCTGGTGAACCGCGAAGAAGCGAAGCGCGTGGAGGCGATCCTGGAACAATTTCCGGCGCGCAAAATTTCGATGAAGCGTCTGGACAACGCCTCGCGCTCGATTCGCCGCAGCACGCCGGAAGAGCAGTCATCTACGGCGCTTCAATTTGCGAAAGATTTGATGCGCTTTCGCCGGGACCGCCGGAACTATCAGCAGGTCGCAGCGTGGATGGAACGAATCAACTTGGTGCGTTCGGAGCGCGCTCGCGAGCTATCTCGCGCGAACAAGAGCCTGTACGAATTCTTGCATCCCGATGAAGGTCGTCCGACCGAGGATCCCGTCATCAACCACACGGTCATAAAAGCCGATGTGCGTGGGTCCACTGGCATCACCAAGGATCTGCTTGCGCGTGGTATGAACCCGGCTTCGCACATCAGTATGAACTTGCATGAACCGGTGAAACGCATCCTGGAACGCTACGGGGCCGCCACCGTATTCATTGAAGGGGACGCCATCATCCTGGCCATTTACGAAACAGAGGCTACGCGGGCCACCACGCGCGGTGTGGCGCGAGCTTGCGTCCTGGCGCGCGAAATTCTCGCGGTAACGCAGAGTTACAATCAGCGAGCCAATGCCTCCAGCCTTCCTGCACTGGAACTTGGGGTGGGTGTTGCGTTCCAGGATTCCGCGCCATCTCTTTGGACCGACGGCGATTCCAAGATTATGATTTCCCGCGCGCTGAATCTTTCCGACCGTCTCTCCAGTTCCTCAAAAATAGCGAAGCGCCTTTTTCAGAAAAATCCCGCGCCATTCAACGTGTACTTGCTTCAAACTCTGATGGAGGATGCGGAAGCGGATGAAGGCGAAGAACTGCTTGTGCGCTATAACCTGAATGGGATTGAAATTAATGAAGAGGGATTCAACAAGTTGAACGCGGAGATTGCGCTCGCGCCCATGGGTGGCAATTTTCCAATGCCATGGGGCAAAGAACGAGTTCAGCTTTATTTCGGCGAAGTTCCGCTAGGCGATTCACTGGAGCCCATCGTCATCCGCAAGGGCTTCGTTCGCCAGCTATTGCCCGGCGCAAAAATCGGCGCGCAGGGAAATCGCCCGTACTACGAAGTGTGCACGGACCCCAAACTGCTTGACCTTGCTCGCAAAAAGTTTGCCGCCGGCTCCCCGAAAAGTTGAAGGCTGTTCGCTGCACGCTTATAATTCCACGACGGAGGCGCATGGGGCCCGGTGGTCCTCGCAGCCTTCAAAGCTGCCGTTCGAGCCCTTCGCGGGCTTCGAAGGTGGGTTCGACTCCCACTCGCTTCCGCCAAATGCATTTAGATTTAGTCGCGACAGTCGCAAGCGCCCCTGTCCGTTCGTACAGTTTGTAATTGACCACTCAATTCTCCGATACACGCTACGTCTCCCTGACCTGCACTCATACTGAGAAAAGAAATGTACTTCTGAACTTGAGAGGTCATCATGCGCGGAAAACTTTCTCCAATTTTCTTCATCTTGATCGCGATTGCGGGGGCGTTCGTTGGCACGGCCGCGGGCCAAGCCGCATCTCCGAGTGAACCGGCGACGTCCGCAAACTTAGTCACTGCGGCACCGCCTTCAGGGAAGCCCGCCCAGATCCCATCGAACGCCACAAGCGCGCAAGCCAACTCTCAAGACATCTCAGCGCAGCCGGACCAGCCGATGTCGCTCGGCGAAGTCGCACGGCTCGCGCGCGCGAAAAAGAATAGCCAAGCCAAAGCGGTCAAAATATTTGACGAGGAAAATATGCCGAGAGCGCCTATCAGCGCAGGCGAAAAAGCTCCCGAGTTTTCGGAAGTTGGCTCTTCAAGCGGCGGCAAGGTTACTATCCTGGACTTCTGGGCCACGTGGTGCGGTCCTTGTCGCCATGCATTGCCGGGGTTGAAACAGCTACAAACAGTTTACGGGGGCGACCAGGCCGAGGTTGTGAGTATCAGCGAAGATGAGGACGAAGGCGAGTGGCGCGCTTTCGTCTCACAAAACCAGATGAACTGGACGCAGCGACTGGACTCCAATCATCAGATCATGCGCCAGTATGGAGCAAGTTCTCTGCCGACTTACGTGTTGATCGGAAGAGACGGCACAGTCCTTCAGCAATATGTTGGAGACGATCCCGACGAGCCCATCATCGAACGCATGGGCCAGGATCTGAAGAAAAGTCTGGAAGGAAAATCATAAATCAGCCAGTTCACTCGGTCGAGGCTGGAAAACTAGATGTGTCTTGTACTGGCGCTAGAGAGCAATCGTGCCAAGCTTCCGAATGCAATCGCAGCCAGCAGCATTACGATGGGATCAATGGGCAGGCGGTAACGAGGCAAAACGAGGGTTAAATAGTAAGCCCAGGGGAAGACAACTGGAAAGACCGCGGCGGGGAACGCGTACACGCTACGGCGGCGAAATAAAATTACGATACCGAGCAGCGCGCCCATCGCGGCTGTCACGTTGAAGAGCAGCACGAAACGAAACCACAGAGACGGAACATTCAGCAAGTCTTTCACCGGAGTTGGAGTGCCGCCGGACCAAACTGAGATTATACGATTTCCGATTAAATGTGCTTCGCGCGCCGGATGAGCGGCCATATATTCAACGGCTTGTTGCTGCTTCTCCTGCATGTAGGCGGTTTCACCCATTTGGATGTATCTCGCACGCTCGTCCGTGTTGTAAATCGGGTGAAGTTCGGCGCGGAAGATGTCCTTGGTGTCGTCGTTGTTCCCGAGCCACAACTGCAAGCCAAACCCTGAACGGAGCGGTACGAAGGTGTGAAAGATTTCGTAGTTGCGGATCGTCCATGGCAAGCAACACAAAACAACGATTCCGATTGAAAGCGCCAGGCGGCCGAACCAAGGGCGCCGCTGTTTGTGGCTACGGTACGCCAACCAACCGAGCAGAGGGGGCAGAAGGGCGGCCAATGTGGCGTTGGTCATTAACGTGATGCCCCAGAGCAGTCCGTAGGCGCACCAATCGCGCACGCGGCTCGATTCAGCCAGCGCTAGGGTTGCACAAAATATAGCCGCCACTAAGAACGCCGAGAGCGATGCGTCCCACATACTTTGTACTGGAATGAGGATTGCGTTGGGAAAAACTGCCCAAAGCCACGCGGCTCCCGCAGCTACGCCCAAGCCGCCAATTCGTTTGCCGGCAAAGAAAATCGGCACACAAGTCAGCGTGGCAAATGAAATGTTCAACAAAGCAGCGGCGATGAATGAGTGGAATGTGTAGCTTCCGAAAGTGCGGAAAATGCCCGCAAGCAGCAACGGATAAATCGGTGGAAGCCACGCTGTTGGGCCGGTGTCCACGCGAAATGGCGAACTGAACCCGTTTCCAGCGGCGAGCGAGTGCGCAATGTTGCCGGATTCGAACAGAAACGGGACGACGCTAACGGCCTGCCGCGGATACTCGTGAGTGTAACTCCACAGATATCCGACCCTCGGGAGCAAGGCAATTGCGAGGATGAGCCACAGGGACGTTGCCACAGCGCGAAAGCCTATTTTCATATCCTGAATGTCGATATTCGATGAGCAAGCAAATCGCAAATGGTACGCTGCCCCGCAAATTCTAGGTGCATCGCAAGTCGCTCACAATCACTTTCTCTTCCGACGAAACTGGGAATGCTGCACTATACTAGCGCCGCGGCCGGTGCAGCGAGAGCGCTGGCTGCCAATCGCGATTCGCGCGCGACTACTGGGATGAGCAAGAAAAAGCCCGGAATAAGGATTGAGAAGGAAGCGCGCCGCCGCGCTCGAGCCGGAATTGGCATGCCACCGGCGGCGCGGCTAATCCCCGACAAGCGCAATAAACCTCCGAAACACAAAAAGACTCCGTTGGATTCAGGAAGAGCTTGAGTCTGGTTTCCTCTGTTTCGTCGGAATCATAGGTTCACACGGAACCTAGTTTTTTGAGCCTCAGCCGTGTTTTGTTTCGGGAATCACTTCTCCGCGTTTGAAGAGTGGCTCGGCTGGTTTGCCGACAGCGCGTGCCGCTTGCGCCGCCATCGTTTCCAGATCAGTCTTGGAGAACCCTACACTGGTTGATTGTATTTGTCCGTCTGAACTGATCCAAAACATGGTCGGCACGTTGGTCAAGCCATACTCGTTTGACACGGGGTAGCCATGCTCATCGATTAGGGCGGGGAATTGCACGCCGTATTCCCGGCAGAAATCACGAGTATCGCGCTCGTCGTCCTGCGAAATTCCCAGCAAAGAGAATTTCGCGCCGCCATACTTTTGATGCAAACGTTCAAGGAACGGCATGGTGAACTGGCAGGTTGGGCAGCTAACCTTGAAGAACGCAGCGAGGACTGGGCCCCGCTTCAATGCTTCGGCGAGCGATAATCTCTTGCCGCTCGAATCTGCCAGAGAAATCGGCGGAGCAGTTTTTCCGCGCCGTAAAGCCCCCATAGTTTTCCCTCCGCGAAGTGTCCGTATGTAATTTCTAAAACCCACGTGCCACCGATCGATTTCCTAAATGGCGACTGAATCAGGCTCAGTGGATATTCCGCGTTTTCTTTCCTACGTAATCCATCAGCAGGTACTGCCCAAGAGTGTACGGTGTGGTGAAGTATGCCTTGCCGCGGCAGAGCTCCGTAATTTTCTGCACGAAGTGGACGAGGCTGTAATCGCTGGCAAGCATAAAGGTGTTGATCAGAATGCCGGCGCGTTTGCACTTCGCCACTTCCTCGAGCGTTTGCGTAACCACGAGCGGGTCGAGTCCGAAGGCATTCTTGTAGATGCGGCCGTCCTCGAGCGTCAATGCCGAGGGCTTGCCATCCGTAATCATGATGATTTGGCGCATGTCTTTCTTCTGTCGCGACAAAATTCTCTGCGCCAAACGCAGTCCTTCGCGCGTATTGGTGTGGTACGGTCCCACCTGCACGCGCGCCAGTTTGCCAAGAGGAATTTCCTCCGCGCTGTCATGAAACAGCACACAGTGCAGCGAATCGCCCGGATATTGCGTGCGAATCAGGTGCGAGAGCGCCAGCGCGACGCGTTTTGCCGGAGTGAACCGGTCCTCTCCGTACAAAATCATACTGTGGCTACAATCCAGCAGAAGCACGGTAGCGCAGGAACTTTGGTATTCACACTGATGCACCATCAAGTCGGGGTAATCGAGCTCGATAGGAATGGTCGCGCCGTTGCGCTGCACGGCATTGAAAAGTGTTCCGCTAATGTCCATGTTAAGCGTGTCGCCGAATTCATACTGCTTCGAAGAGCCGCCAGACTCCACGCCGGTGGCCAAGTCGCGCGTGTCGTGCCGGCCAAAGCTGCTCTTTCCCAGCGAAGCGAGGAGATCCTTCAGAGTCTTGAAGCCGAGAAAATCGAGGGCTTTGTCGGTGATTTCAAATCGGGCTTCCGTGTGAGGCTGCTGTTCTCCAACTTGGCCACCAGGTGTTTCCGTGGGAGGCGGCGTGACCTGTGCTGTCTGGTTCGGCTGTGAAATGTAGCCTTCCGCTTCCATGCGCTGGATGATCTGCTCGATCAGGTCGCGCAACTCCTGGTTTTGCGACAAGTCCGGATTCTGGAGCATTTGTTCCATCATCTCGGGCGGCACAAGGTCGCCTTCTTGCAGAGCGCGCAAAATCGCCTCGCGCAAGTCATCCATGATTTGCTCGCGCGAACGCTCGCTGTCCATCTCATAGATGCCATACTGAGATTCAAACCCACTTTGAAGCAGGTAGTCCGAGATGCGACTCATCAATTCTTGAAGGTCGATGTCGTCTGCGGCGCCGGGCGCGTATTTTGAATAGCGAATGTATCTCATACAATTCTCTCAGCGAAATCTAATTGAACTGGCGTCGCGGCATACGGCTGGACGGTTCGCGAGGATCGCGTGGCTCGGAAGTCTTACGGGCATCGGCGAAGTAGCCGCGCTCTTCGCTGCGGCTAATGCGCTTGTGCGCCCACAGACCTTCGAGAATGAACTCCGCCGCACTCGTGACGACGGCAGGATCGTCTTTCGCGCCCACATCGAGGGCGGGCAGATTGTCAAAGAGTCCCTGGATTTTTTTGAGTTGCGCCATCAGCTCCGCACTGGAAGCGTTTACAGGTACCTTGAGTTCGCCGCCAAGTTCGAACCACTGCACCACGGGTTGGAAATTTGCACCGGTGAAATACTTGGTGAAAGTCTTGCCCACTGCTGCGCGAATAAGTTCGCGCGCTATATTCTCGGCCCCTCGAAGTTCGCCCTCGTACTCCAATTCAAATTTGCCGGTCATGGAGGGAATCGCGGCATACACGTCCGAAACGCGCCCGACAGCCTTGGAGTCATGGCTCCGTATGGCCCTTTGTTCCGCGCTGCTCAGCACGTTTTCGAGTGTGCTGATGGGAAGGCGCTGGCTCACGCCCGACCTGCGGTCAATGCGCTTATCCTCGCGGGCCTGGAATGCAATTTCCTCCACAACCTCGCGAATGTAATCCGGCAATTCGGCGGTTCGTTTGGCCTCACGCGTGGTCCATGACTCCTGCGACGTGATAGACATGCCTTCCGCGAGCGTGGCGGGATAGTGCGTGCGAATCTCAGAACCGATACGGTCTTTCAGGGGCGTGATAATTTTCCCGCGAGCAGTGTAGTCCTCAGGGTTCGCAGTGAACACGAGGAGAACATCGAGAGCCATGCGGACCGGGTATCCCTTAATCTGCACGTCTCCTTCCTGCATAATGTTGAAAAGGCCCACTTGAATTTTTCCGGCCAGGTCCGGCAGCTCGTTGATAGCGAAAATTCCGCGATTGGCGCGGGGAAGCAGGCCGTAGTGAATGGTCAATTCGTCAGAAAGATTTCGACCGCCGCGGGCGGCTTTTATGGGATCAACGTCGCCGATCATGTCCGCGATCGTCACATCCGGAGTGGCTAGCTTTTCCACGTAGCGATGCTCGCGGCTGAGCCAACCTACAGGCGTAGCGTCTCCTTCGGACGCAATGCGTTCGCGGCAAGCGCGGCAGAGCGGTGCGTAAGGATTGTCGTGAATTTCGCAACCTTCGATGACAGGCACCTGCGCGTCCATGAACCCGGACAGTCCGCGCAAGATTCGCGATTTGGCCTGCCCGCGCAAGCCGAGCAATATGAAATGGTGGCGTGAGAGCAGGGCATTGATGATTTGCGGGATCACCGTATCCTCGTAGCCGTGCAGACCCGCGAAAAGCGGCTCGCCCTTTTCCATCTTCTGCAGCAGATTTTCGCGCAGTTCTTGTCTCACCGACCGGTGCGCGATTTTCTCTTCCGACCAATTGCTTCGGCGAAGTTCGCCAAGAGTCTTTGGCAGCGAAGTCATGAGGGCCCCATTTATTCCAAGAAGATGCGGCGCCGGAAATCGGCGCTTGAGACTCATTATAGAGGAACGTGAGGCGCGAGCATAATTTCGTTTGGCGGGACCTAATTTAGGCCGTGGCCGTTTCCGCCTGCAATTTTCCGCAAGCGCTGCCTTTGCGCCAGTTGTGGCAGAAGCTCGTTGATTCGGAGCAATAGAAAAGCCTGGCGAGCGCTCTCTTCCGGAATCTCAAGCAGGTTCTGCTTCGCCTCCAGCTCGAGCGGCAAACGCGCTGCCATTTGGAATGCAAGTGAAAGCTCGGTGTCGCGGCTAGACACGACCCAAGGCTGGCCGAAAACAAGGTTGTGGCAGATCTGAAACCGTTCGATCAATTGCGCTTCCTGCTCGGAATCTTGGGGAAGAATATCTTCGGGCAGGTAATCTGCGATGGCTTCCTGATATTCTTTTTCGTTCAGAACGTCGATCAGGCGAAATAATGCGCGTGCTTCACAGAGGATGTCTACGCGCCCGTCCGGATATTCCTTCAGCTTCTCCACAATTTCAGCAGTACATCCGATTTTTGAGAGTTCTGTTCCCAAGGTCAGAATAATTCCGAATTCGATTTTCTCATTGATGCAGCGAGCGAGCATGATTCTGTAGCGCGGCTCGAAAATGTGCAGCGGGAGCGGCATGCCGGGGAAGAGAACCACTTCGAGCGGAAATAGGGGTATGCGCGTGGGTCTCATGGTGTGCGGCCCATATCCCGAAAGCGTTCAGCGCAATAACGCCAGCGCGGCTTGCATTTCATCTCTGGCATGCATATCGCCGGCGTTCTGGGCGACGACGACTCCATCTGAAAGCAGCTTGCGCGCTTCGTCGAGCCGCCCGATTCGCGCCAAAAACTGGGCAAACTGATAATATCCCGCCACATAATTCGGATTCGTTTCGAGAAGCTTCTTGAAGTTCTCGTTGGCGGCTTCGTCCTCGCCGGTCTTGGCGCATTCAAGCGCCAAGCCGTAACGCGCGAACGCATCCGTCGGTTTGGCAGCTACAAATTGCTCCAGAATTTCCCGCCGCGACTTCTGTGTTTGGGTCATAGGTTGGAAGCGAGTATTATAGCGGGGTTAAAGACGCTCGCCAAGCGCTGAGCGCGTGCAAAATCCCGGGAGCATTTAGCGGATGCCCAAGCTGACAAAACCAAATGGGGCCAAAGAAGAAAGGCCGGCATCGCATTCGCAGCTTCCCGGCAAGCCGGTGAGCGCTTCGATGTCCGAAATGGTCGAAGCAGTGCTTCCGAACGACGCGAACGCCTTAGGCAACATGCTGGGCGGACGAGTGATGCATTTCATCGACATTGCCGGTGCACTGGCGGCCCATCGCCACTCGAATAGCCACGTTGTAACCGCTTCGGTGGACTACCTCGATTTCCGGTTCCCAATCAGCGTCGGCGAGATCATCGTGCTGAAATCCAGCGTGAACAGAGTATTTCGAACCTCGATGGAAGTCGGCGTGAAAGTGTTTTCGGAAAATATTCTGACCGGTGAGCGCAAACACACCAGCAGCGCGTACGTCACGTTTGTGGCCATCGATTTGAACCGGCAGCCGCACGAGGTTCCTCCGCTGATCCTGGAAACGGAAGACGATCGGCGGCGATTTCGCGAGGCCGGCGAGCGGCGCCGTGTGCGCTTGAACATGCGCCACAAACGGCCGCTCTCGGATGCTTAATCGGTCCGCTGTTGTTGTCATCCGGACCGTTACGATTTACGCTTTGGCCTGCAGATAATTTTGAACTGCTTCCGCGGTTTGAAATCCGTTTTCCACACACTTGCCGACGGCCGGCCCCTCCAGATAATTTCCGGCGAAGAATATTCCAGGCAGTAGGCGCTCCGCATCACGGATCGCTTCCACCACGTGCCCATGTCCCAGGTTGTATTGGGGCAACGCTCGCGGGTATTTCCACACGGCGGATGTTACGGGCGAGCCGATAATTTTCAATATGTGTTCGTTCTCACTTTGAATGATTTTCGCGATTTCTTCTTCAGGCTCAGCGGCAATGTCCGGATTCGTAGCGCCGCCGGTAAAGCTCGTCAGAGTCACAGCCCCTCGGGGAGCTCGGCCGGGAAAGAGTGATGAGTTCCAAACTGTGCCGAGGGTGTGCAGTTTTTCGCTTCTCGGAACAAGAAAGCCGAACCCGTTTATTGGTTCGCCGACCTGCTGCTGATAATAGCCTGCCGCAACGACGGCCACGGGAGCATAGGCGATCCCGGAGAGCGTATGGCCGAGGTGCTCCGAGATCGGTTTGATTAGGTGCGCTGACACGTATGCTGGCGTGGAGAATACAATCGCTGCAGCTTGAATTGTGTCCGAGCTGTCGTGGCGCTCGAATCGAACTTCGTGCGATTCGTTTCCCGTGGGACCGGTACGGTTTACGGAGACTGCATTCGCTTGTGTCTGCAAAACGGTACCAAGTTTTGCGGCCATTGCGCGCGGCAACGTTGCCACACCCTGGCGAAACGAGCAGAGCGACTCAGGCGCGCTCGGTCCTTTGCGCATGCGGGCTTTTTTTGCTCCGCGCAGAACGCTGCCGTATTCGCGTTCCCACTCGTCGAGGGAAGGAAATGCCGCCTTCAAGCTAAGCTTTTCCGGATCTCCCGCGTAGACACCGGAAACAAACGGTCCCACGAGACACTCCAGAATTTCGTTCCCAAATTTTCTACGCGCAAATTTCGCCACGGATTCCTCGCCGGCTGGCGGGATGGTCCTGCGAAACGGCTCGGATAGTATTCTCCAGCGCGATCGCGCGCCGAGCAAAGAACTGGTAAGCATCGCTTGGGGCGAAGTGGGAATCTTCTGCAGCCGGCCGTGGAGCAGAATGTAGCGTGCCGCGCTCGGGTCTGCTTTCTGGAGGTCACTCTCGATTCCCAATTCCCGAATCAGACCGACCAGGATTTCCGTGGCTTGAAAACTCTGAGGCCCGGACTCGAAAAGAAAGCCGTCCTTGAGAATCGTGCCTAATAGCCCCCCCGCGCGGTCAGAGGCTTCCAGAACGGTTACCTCGGCGCCAAGCTGGTTTAGCCGATGCGCGCACGCCAAGCCCGAAAGCCCTGCGCCGATGACGATGACGTGTTTGGGACCGGGCATGATTCCTGTGCGCTAAAGTGTCTTGGAAAAGAGCGGCCGCTGGTCCATTTGTTGCTCGTGCAGGTAACGATCGAACGTCATGGCAATATTGCGGATGAAAATTCGTCCAAGCGGAGTAACGCGGATGTCCTCGGAGGACAAAACGACGAGTCCTTCTTCGCGCGCGCTTTCCAGCCGAAGCAACTCAGCGGCGAAATACTGGTCGAACGCAATGCCGAACTCCGCTTCCACTTCGTGCTTGGGAATCACCGTGTGGCAGAGCAGCCGTCCAATCACCGCGCGGCGCAATACGTCATCGGCGGAAAGCCGGTAGCCCCGCATGGTGGCAATTCCCCGCGTTGCGACAGTCGACTCGTAAGCGGGGACCTCACGCCGATTCTGCGCATACGCTTCGCCAATCGAGCTAATCGCGCTCACGCCCATGCCGTACAAATCGGCGCCGGCTTTCGTCGTGTAGCCTTGGAAATTTCTGTGCAGAGTGCGGTTTTGCTGGGCGATAGCCAGTTCGTCCCCGGGACGCGCGAAATGGTCCATACCGATGTATAGATATCCCGCGCTCAGGAATTTCTCGAGGCCGGCGCGAAAAATTCGGAATTTCTCCATTCCTTCGGGAAGATGAGCCTCGAACGAGCCTTGCTGTTTTTTAAGCCACGGCACGTGCGCATAGCTGAACATGGCCACGCGGTCGGGCAGAAGCGTCAACGCCTGGTCGATGGTGGCCCGAAAACTATCGGCGGTTTGATACGGAAGGCCATAAATTAAGTCGATGTTGATGCTCTGAAATCCAATCTCCCGCGAGGCCACGATCAAGTCGCGGGTCATCTCGTAGGGCTGGACGCGATGAATCGTTTCCTGAACTTTCGGCTGGAAATCTTGAATGCCCATGCTCAGTCGGTTGAAGCCGAGCCGCCACAAAGATTCCAGCTGTGCACGGCTGGTGACGCGCGGATCAACTTCGATTCCAATCTCAGCGTCCGGCGCGAAGGAAAACCGGTCGTGTGTGTACTGAAAAAGATCTCCCATTTGCGCCACGGACAAATAGGTTGGTGTGCCGCCGCCCCAATGAAATTGAATCACCGGACGTTTCCGCGAAACGCGTTGTGCCACGTGATCGATCTCGCGTTTCAATGCATCGAGGTAGGGAACGGCAACTTTCTTGTCTTTTTGTATGGACACCGTGCAGGCGCAGAACAAGCAGAGGTTTTCGCAAAAGGGAATGTGCATGTACAGCGAAAGCGGAGTCCCCAAGTGTTCCGCGCGCGCATAATATTTCTCGAGATCGTCCGGTCCGAAATCATCCTTCCACACAGGCGCGGTGGGATAACTCGTATAGCGTGGGCCTGGCCGGTTATATTTTTCGAGAATCGTATCTGAAATCTGTGCGATTTCGAATTTCTCGCCGAGTTTTGTTGCGTCGTAGGCCATCTTTAGTCCGCGCTGCTGGTCTGGGCCGGTGTGGGTATCGGCGCTGTCTGCCCTGCTTCCACAAATGCTTTGGCATTGGCCACGGGCGTTGTGGGCAAAATTCCGTGGCCCAGATTCAGAATGTGCCCCAGGCCGCCCGTTTTCTGGACGGCGGCTCGCGCAGCCTCTCGAATATCCGTTTCGGCGCCGAGCAAAATTGTAGGGTCAACATTCCCTTGCAATGCCACCCGACGGCCAAACTTGCGTCGGGCGTCCGCGAGGTCGGTTCGCCAATCGACGCTAATCACGTCTGCTCCGGATTTCCCCAAGCTTTCGAGCAAGTGTGCCGAGCCTTTTGCGAATAGGATCCTCGGTACACCTTGGCTGCCGCTGATCCTAGCGAGAGAGTCCAGAACGCTCTGCGTGGCCGGCAGCTCAAACTCTTTGTATTCGCGCTCCGTAAGTTCACCTGCCCAAGTATCGAAAAGTTGAACTACCGCAGCCCCGGCCGCAATCTGCATTTGCAAATAGGTTGCTGTCGCGCGCGCAATCCGTTCGAGCAGCTCGCGCACCAAGGCAGGCTGGGTACGCAGCATTTCTTTCGCATGCGAAATGTCACCGCGCGTCCGGCCTTCGATCATATAGCACGCAAGCGTCCAGGGGGCGGCAGCAAATCCGATTACGGGCACCTCCGGCCCGGCCTCGTAACAAATGGCGCGAATCGCGTCGCCAACGAACTTTGTTTCAGTTTCAGGATCGAAATTGCGTAGACGGCGCACCGCCTCCAAATCCCGCACGGGACTTGAGAGTACTGGTCCGGAGTCCGGGACATCCAACGGCATGCCCATCGCTTCTGCCACAATTAGAATGTCCGAGAAAACAATGATCGCATCCACGCCCAGCACGCGGAACGGCTGCAATGACACTTCGGCGGCCAACTCGGGCGTCTTGCAGATCTCCAGAAACGAGTGCCGCGCTCTCACGGCTTGATATTCTGGGAGATAGCGTCCAGCCTGTCGCATGATCCATACCGGAACGCGCTCGACCGGTTCGAATCGGCAAGCTCGCAGAAAAAGTTCTTTTCGCGTTACGCCAGCGCGTGTCGTCTGGAACATAAGTCCTGTGCCATGATAACAGATGGCTTACGGGGCCGCACGCGCACCGACTGCTAATCTTATCGTGGCCGGCAAGCCGCGTCGGGCCTGTTTGGCGGTATAATGCATGGGCAAACGGGGAGCCTCCACCCTAAATGGCACAACAACTGGGCTATCTGAGCCTGGCACTTTACCTGGCGAGCTTTCTTTGCTACGCCCGAATTTTGTATGCGCCCAATATTTGGATTGGGCGGCTGGCCACTCTGCTTCTCGCCTCTGGAATCGTGGCGCAATACTTTTCTCTTTACCAGCGTTCGCGCGTGATTCAGTCCGTTCCGTATGATGACTTGTACGGATCCATGTCCCTCTTCGCCTGGCTTCTAGGTATCACCTATATCGGCCTCGAAATATTCCATCGCCAGCGATCTGTTGGCGCGTTTGTGACTCTGCTGCTTGTTGCATGGGTCGCCGGTCTCGGCTTCATCACCGCAGCCGCACCGCCAGCTCGCGTGCCGGCGCGAGGGCCGTTATTTGCATTTCACGTGACACTGAACACCTGGGCCTATGCGGCCTTCGCGCTGTCCTTCGTGCTGAGCTTGATCTATTTGGTGCAGGACCGGGTATTGCGCTCGCGGCGTCTGGGCGCTGCGTTTTGGCGTTTTCCAGCGCTCGACGTGCTCGACCGCATGGCCCGCAGCAGCGTGTATGTCGGCCTGGTGGCGCTCGCGTTCGGCGCGAGTATGGGATTCGTTTGGGAACACCGGCTCAGAGGCACTTATTCGTTCGGCGATCCAAAGGTAATCGTCACGTTCGCGATCGTCGTAGTCTATGCCGCGTATCTGCTGCTCTCGCGTAACGCCAGTTGGCGCGGCTCGCGCGCGGCTTTGTTATGTGCCGTGAATTTTGTGATCGTGATGTTCAGCTATACGTTCGTCAATTTGTATCTCACAAAGTTTCACCGGTTCTTTTGATGCCTTCGCTATCGAAAGCAAATTCGGGGCAGTCGGGCGCGATTCGCATTCAAGTCGCGCTGATCGGGTGCAACCATCGCACGGCACCCGTCGAATTGCGCGAACGCATCTCGTTTACTCCGCAACAGGCGCTGCAGGCTGCGGACGAACTCCGCGAACTCGGAATTCTCGAAGAAGCCGTGGTGCTCTCCACCTGCAATCGTAGCGAACTCTACGGTGTTCCGGGCGACGCGCATCCGACACCGGCGGAAGCAATGGAAGATTATTTCAGGTCCTTTCATCGCATCCCCAGCGCGGACCTCGCAGGGCGTATCTACCGCTGGGCTGGACCCGACGCGGTTCGCCACCTTTTTCGCGTAGCTGCTGGAATTGACTCGATGATGCTGGGCGAAGCCGAAATTTTGGGCCAGCTTCGCACGGCTTATAGCCAGGCGCTCGATCATGGCGCTACCGGCCCGGTATTGAATCGCGTTTTTCAAGGCGCTTTGGAAGTAGGCAAGCGCGTGCGCAGCGAGACCGAAGTGGGCGCGCGGCCCATGTCCGTTGCGCTTGCGGGAGTGAAGCTTGCCGAGCGAGTTTTCGGAAACCTCAAAGGCCACTCTGCATTGATCTTGGGAGCCGGGAACGTAGCCGACCAAGTGATTGAGTGCCTGCGCAATCGCGGCATCGGCAGCTTGCGCGTCGTTAACCGGTCGTTCGACCGCGCGGCGGAGCTTGCAAAGAAAGTGGGCGGAGAGGCTGTGGCGTGGGAGTCGCTCGAGTCTGTACTAGGGCTTCCAGACATTCTCGTCACGTCCGTCAGTTCCGCTAGTCCGGTCCTCTCTCGTGAACTTTTGGAGCGCGCCATCGCCGCTCGCTCCGGGCGTCCGGTGTTCGTAGTGGATCTCGCAGTTCCGCGAAATGTCGCTCCTGAGGCAGCTGGGCTTTACAATCTTTATCTTTACAATATCGACGACCTTGGTGAAATCGTCGAGCAGAACAAGAAAGCCCGCGAAGCCGAAATTCCTCGCGCCGAGGCCATTATTTCCGAGCACATCGCAAAATTCGAAGCCTGGCGCGCCGCGCTCGAAGCAGGCTCCATTGTTGACGATCTTCGCGGCCAATTTCATAAGCAGCGCGAATTGCTGATTCGCGAAAAACTAGCGGAGATGGAAGACGTTTCGCCGGACGAACGCGCGCGCATCGCGCATATTACCGAGGAATTGATCGAGCGCGTGCTCGAGCAGCCGTCCCAGAAGGTTCGCCATGGCCGCGGCATGCGGGGACGCCTGGCAGGCCTGGAAGCTCTGCGCCATCTTTTCGGGCTGGATGAGGACAAGGAGTGAAGCTGTTGCGTATCGCGACGCGCGGTAGCGCACTCGCGCTCTGGCAGGCAAATCACATTCGCGAACGTCTCGCGCAGTTGCACGGCATCGAATCCGAGCTGATCCGCATTCGCACTTCGGGTGACAAATTTCAGGGTGCTTCGGTGGCGCAGGTGAGCGAGCAGGCTGGGACGAAAGGCATTTTCATCAAGGAACTGGAAGAAGCGCTGCTTGCTGGAACTGCGGACCTGGCGGTTCATAGCATGAAAGATGTCCCCACGGAGAATCCTGCGGGACTTGTATTCCCCGCGATAACAAAACGAGAGGACGTGCGCGACTGCCTGATTTCTCGCGACGGCGCGAAGTTGAAAGATCTCGCCCCTGGCGCGCGCGTGGGCACCAGCAGCCTTCGCCGGCAAGCTCAGCTTCGGCATCATAGGCCCGATCTCGAATTGCTCGATTTGCGCGGCAATGTGGACACTCGGCTTAAGAAAGTTGCAGCGGGCGAATTTGACGCAATCGTTCTCGCGACTGCTGGTTTGAACCGCCTGGGCGTGAGCGACAAGATTACGCAGATTCTTCCGCCGGAAATCATGCTGCCCGCCGTAGGGCAAGGTGCCCTCGGAATTGAAACGCGCGCCGACGATCGTGAAACATTGCGGTTCATGGCTGCACTTGACGATCCCGAAAGCCACGAGGCCGTGACAGCGGAACGGTCATTGCTGCGCGAGCTGGAAGGAGGGTGCCAGGTTCCGCTTGGTGCCTGGGCGCGGCGGGCGAAGGGCGAACTGCTATTGGAAGCGTGCGTTTTCTCCGCCGACGGAAAAGAATTTGTGCGCAAGGACTTGCGCGGACGCCCGGAAGAAGCCGATAAGCTCGGCGTTAGGCTCGGCCAAATCCTGATTGAGGCGGGCGCGGACAGGATTCTACGGCTGGCGGGGCGTTCAATTGGACGCAGTTAAGAAACCGCTGGCAGGGAAGCGCGTGGTAGTCACCCGCGCGACCGACCAGGCACACGAGCTGGCGCATTCACTTGAAGCGCTGGGCGCCGAGGTTCTCCTGTTGCCAACGGTGAGTTTTGCCGCAGTAGAAGATTCGCAAGCGCTCGACGCGGCGCTGCGGCGTCTCGCCGAATTCGACTGGATTCTTTTTACCAGCCGCAATGCGGTACGATTCTTCTGCCGGCGGATTGCTGAATTAGGTTTGGAGGTGGCTGCGCTGCAAGCGCCGCGGCCTCTGGTAGCAGCGGTGGGCCCGGCGACTGCGACGGCAGCAGCCGAAGAAGGATTTCGAGTGGATACGATTCCGAAAAATCACAGCGGCGACGCGCTGGCTAAGGAATTATGGGGCGCGATTGGCGATCGCAAGATTCTTTTGCCTCGGAGTGACCGCGCCGACGATCGTTTGCCGAATGCTCTGCGAGGAGCTGGGGCCAAAGTGACTGAGATTGTAACGTATCGCACCTCCGCGCCTGTGTCGCTTGATCCGGCGATTCTAAACAGTATCCGTGACGCAGACGTTGATGCGATTGTTTTCGCCAGCCCCTCTGCATTCCGCTTTTTGTCTGAATGCGTCGGCGCGGTGGAACTTGCCGAGCTTTCGAGCCGCGTGCAATTCGCGGCGATCGGTCCGACGACGGCACGCGCTCTGCGCGAGGACGGTGCGCGGGTGGATATCGAAGCTAACGAATCTTCTGCAGCGGGCCTGGCGGACTCGATTGCAAAGTTTTATCAGCGTCGGAATTCTGCAGCGAGGCGCGCATGACGTTTCCCGTACATCGGCCGCGACGCCTGCGGCGCACCGAAGCCCTTCGTGGACTGGTTCGCGAGACGCGTCTCACCACGAACGGGCTTGTTTATCCGATGTTCGCTTGCCCGGGCAAGAACATCCGCACCGAAGTCAGCTCCATGCCCGGCATCTATCAGCAATCAGTGGATCAAATCGTCGAAGAATGCCGCGAAGTCGCGGCCCTGGGAATCCCCGCAGTAATTCTTTTTGGTTTGCCCGAACACAAGGACGAGCTTGCTTCGGAGGCCTACGACGCCAACGGAGCTGTACAGCGCTCGATTGAAGCGATACGAAAGGCAAAGCTGGACCTGATCGTCCTGACGGATGTGTGCCTGTGCGAATACACGAGCCACGGGCATTGCGGAGTAATCAAAGGCGAAGAAGTGCTGAACGATCCAAGCCTGGTATTGCTGGCCGATGCGGCGCTTTCGCACGCGCGCGCCGGCGCCGATATCGTCGCGCCCTCGGACATGATGGACGGCCGGGTAGCCGCGATCCGCCAAAAGCTCGACGAAAACGGATTCGAGAACGTAGCCATACTCTCTTACGCGGCAAAGTATTCTTCAGGATTTTATGGTCCATTTCGAGAGGCAGCGCAGTCCGTTCCACAATTCGGAGACCGGAGAAGTTATCAGATGGATCCTGCAAACGCGCGAGAGGCGCTGCGGGAAGTCGCGCTGGATTTGGAAGAAGGCGCGGACATGATTATGGTGAAGCCCGCGATGCCGTATCTGGATGTCATCCAGCGTGTGCGGGAGAAATTCGACGTTCCGGTGGCGGCCTACAACGTGAGCGGGGAATATGCGATGGTGAAAGCGGCGGCGCAACGTGGTTGGCTGGACGAAAAGCGCATCGTGCTCGAGATTCTTACCGGCATTCAGCGAGCGGGCGCGGAAATAATCCTGACGTATCACGCGAAGGACGTCGCGCGCTGGCTGAAAGCCTGTTAACGCGCGGCAACATTCAGCTCTGAAGTTTCCTGCCTTCTAGTTTCCCTGCATGTACGCGATGCTCTCGCGGGCTGCTGCAACGGCGCGATCGATGTCAGCATCGGTGTGTGCGGCGGAGACAAAAAGCGCTTCGTACTGCGAAGGCGCGATGAAGATGCCGCGGCTGAGCATTTCCTGAAAGAAAACGGCAAAACGGGCGGAGTCGGATTTTTTTGCGTCCGCATAATTGCGAACCGGCTGGTCGGCAAAAAAGATAGTAAGCAAAGAACCCGCGACATTCACGTGACCCTGCACGTTTGCATCTTTCAGGGCGATGCGCAACCCATCCGCGAGGCGCTGCGTTTTGCGATTCACGCCCTCATAAAACCCGGGAGCTTCGAGTTTGGGAAGTGTGGCAAGTCCAGCGCGCATGGCGAGAGGATTACCAGAAAGCGTACCGGCCTGGTAGACGGGGCCGAGCGGCGCGACCCGCTCCATGATGTTGCGTCTGCCGCCGTACGCCGCTACCGGAAGTCCGCCTCCGATAATTTTCCCCATCACTGTGAGATCGGGGTCGATTTTGTAAACGCTTTGCGCGCCCCCGTAAGCCAGCCGAAAACCCGTAATGACTTCGTCGAAGATGAGCAGGGCCTTTTCTTTTTTGGTGATGGCGCGCAGACCTTCGAGAAAGCCGGGAGCCGGCGGAACAACTCCCATATTTGCGGCTACCGGCTCGACGATCACCGCCGCCATTTCTCCAGGATGCTGCTTGAAGAGATTTTCGATGGCTTCCAAATCGTTGTAGGGAGAATTCAGCGTGAGGCTGGCGAACGCGTTCGGCACCCCGGGAGAAGCAGAGATTCCAAGCGTGGCGAGGCCGGAGCCGGCTTCCGAGAGGAAGCCGTCGGAGTGCCCGTGGTAGCAGCCTTCGAATTTAATGATGAGATCGCGTTCGGTGAATGCGCGCGCAAGACGAACGGCAGACATTGCGGCTTCGGTTCCCGAGTTGACGAAGCGTACCATTTCGACCGACGGAATTGCGCCCGCGATTTTCTCGCCGAGTTCGATTTCGAGCGGCGAAGTCATGCCGAAGCTGGTCCCGCGAGAAGCCTGGTCGGAAATGGCGGAGACGATATCCGGATGCGCGTGTCCCAGGATCAAAGCGCCCCAGGAACAAACGAAGTCGATGTACTCGTGGCCATCTACGTCAAACAGACGCGCGCCCTTGGCGTGATCAATTACCAACGGCGTTCCGCCGACGGCGCGGAACGCGCGGACGGGACTGTTCACTCCGCCCACAAGAGTTTTCTTCCCGCGCTCGAAAAGCTCCTCTGAGCGGGGGCGGCTCTTCTCCGGCTTCGAATTTTTGGGATCCTTTATTGTTCGGCTAGCCATGCTGGTCGAAACCATCTTAAGGATACGGAAGTCCGAGCGCAAGGCAGGACCCGCTGCGAATAACAGCAACCGCGTAGCAGCAGCGCTCAAGCCGGACAAGACTTGTTCCGTCCGAGGCGAAAGTCACTCGAAGCTTGGATTTTGCCGCCAGAAGAATGCAGGCAGCAAGGCCAGGTGCCGGGAAAGAGTTTTCCAGGGTGTGGCCCTTTAGTCCCCTTTCCCTGGGTGTTCCCGACCTAACTACCGGGTAAGGATGCTGCACACAAGGCGGTTAGCAGGACTCGAGAGATGGTGCCAAGTGTGCTTTCTCTATCCTGCAGCCGAGGCTAGGAGTCGCCCTTTCCATGATGTTAGCTGTTGCGGTGGTTTTTCTAGGGTTACAAATGACATCAACGGTTACGCCGACTCTAATCCCGTCTTCGGTGGCGAGCGCTTCCACGACGACAGTAGAGGAACCGAATTCCACATCTTCAGCGACTGCTCGCATGAAGCTTGATTCAATGTACGCGGCTGACAAGGGGCGCCAACCCGGCGTGACGCCTGTTTCGGTTGCGCAAAACTCACAATCGTTTTCGACTATTCGGATTCCGGAAGCAAATGAGAAACGATATCCGATTCGAGAAGCAGAATCGGCTCCTGCGCGGCGAGAGTGGCTAGCATTGGCGGTGGCGGAACATGGCGCGGCGGCTTTCGATGCCTACACCACGCGGCAGGCAATTTCTCGCGGCGCGGTGGAAGAAGACCCGACGATGCGGCCGTTCGCGCATTCGCCCGCAATCTATGCGGCGATTCAAGTGGGGCCGGTTCTGTTCGACTTGCTGGCTCGTCATATGCAGCGCAGCCATTACGATTTTGAGCGGCGCACCTGGTGGCTACCGCAATCGGTAAGCACGGGAGTTTCGATTTTTTCGGGAGTTCACAATTTGAGCGTGGTGGGGCATCCGTAAGCACGAGTAGTGTCAATTCGCAGAAAATCTTTCTCTGGCGGGGAAGATGAGTACAGGACACCCGGTTTCTCTCTCCCGGGTGTCCCTTTTTTTGGCTGAGAACTGCCTGGATAATCCTGCGTAGAAAAGCGGCGACCCGCGGAGCTACAAAAGCGCCTTGAAATAGCAGATCATTTCGAGAATCCAGCGGCCGCACTCGCAGCCGAGGGAGTCGAGCCAGCCATCCGCTTTTGCGTCCAATCCGCAGCGCGGCGAGATGCTTCCACCGCGGCATAGACCAGCGATTCGGGTCCGACGGAGTCTGTATTCGCAAATACAACTCGCTCGAGCGGCTGGTTCGCCCTCGGAATTACTTTGGTGAAGACGCCAGGAGCAGACAAAAACATCGGGTGGCCACGGCGGTAGATGTGGACCTCGATTGGCTCCGGTGAGAATTCCGGCAGCAGTTTCTGAAAATCGCGCAAGACATTCTGTGCGATTCGTTGGCAACCTGCCACTTGCAGAAGCTTGTCCCGATGCAACTCTGATACCGGTGTGTAAAACGTAAGAATATTGTTTTTCTGCTTGTAACCCGGTTGATCGTGCATCACCCAATCCGCGACCACCACATCGCAAAATGTATTCCCAGGGCACCAGCTATCGTAGGCGCGGTTGTACACAGGTTTGTCGTAGATCATGTTGATCACTAGATAGGGGCAAAAGCGGAACGATCTCATCGCGTCCGTTTGATCGTCCGAAAGTCCGGACACGATTCGCGAGGTGATGAATTTGGGTGTGGCCATCACCACAAATTTGGCGGCGACGGTGTGCAGTGCGTTCCCTTGAACGTACGTAATATGAACTTCTGTTTTCTGCGGTTCCACGGCAACGATTGTCGCGCCGCCGATCATCCTTTCGGAGAATTTCGCCTGAAGAGTTTCGGAAAGCTTCAGTGCCAACGTGGCGTTTCCCCCCGGCAGCGTGATGCGCGCGTCGTGTTCGGCAGATCCAGCCATGTCTTTCAGCTCATCGAGCGCAACCATTGTTGAGGTGTCGTCCGATGCCGCCCCGTAATTAGATGGGCCATAACAATCCCACCATTGCTTTACTTCCGGAGCATATGCCTTTAAGTATTTTGAGAGCGGAACATTGTCGAATTGTTCCTGATTCTTGTCTGCCGCAAGCGCAAGCATGTCCTTTCGGAATTTTTTGAAGCTTTCGCGCACCGAAGCGGGGTAGGGAAGCTCGTCAAGACCTGCGCCCCAAGTGTCCGCCACCCATTTGCCGTTGACGATTGTCGGATCGGGGCATTTGATCGCGAGAGGAGCCAAGCCGAGTTCGCGCGCGAGGTGGTCGCTTGCGGTGCCAGCGTAATCAAAAGCGGACCCGGTGCAATAGGCCTGACCTTCATAATCCTGAAGGGTGGCGTTGCCGCCCCAGTGTGCCTCTTTTTCGAGCAACAAAAAATCGTGCGTCTGCAGAAAGTACGCTGCGCTCAATCCGCTTATGCCCCCTCCCACGATTACAACCTCGTGGCGCTTCGAAACGGGAGGCTTGGCAAACGTGTGGCCGTCGCGAACCTGATGGCAAATCTCGTAATGATCGCCGTCCAGTTGAGGTACAGGGGAATCTTGCGCGGAAAAGAGCGACAAATCCGCAGGGCATCCGGCGGCCATCGAACCAACCACGATGAATTTCAGGAAATCTCTTCGAGTATCGCTCATGAATGTTCTCCTTCTAGGGAGGAAGGCAGCATGGCTGCTTCCGCGGGAGATTCGCCAGCGTGTTGGGTGCGCGTGCGAAGCCGGTACCAGATGAGAATCGTGCTGATGGAAAATAGCAGGATTAAAGTGGAAATTGCGTTTATCTCGGGCGTGATGCCCCGTCTGAGACGCGACCATATTTCTAGCGGCAACGTATTGTCACGGCCTATCAGGAAAAAAGTGACCGCGATTTCGTCCAGCGACAACGTAAAAATCAAGAGGGCGGCGGCAATCAGCGAAACTTTTAGGTTCGGAAACGTAATGCGCCAGAAAGTCTTCCAGTGATTTGCGCCTAGATCGAGAGACGCCTCCTCCTGCGCGCGGTCCATCTTCTGCAGACCGGCAAATATTTCGGTGGTGGCTACAGAAATTAGTGCGGTGCCATGGCCCAGTGTGACAGTGACGAGGCTAAGTTTCATTCCCACGCCGACGAAGAGCATCAACAGCGAAAGGCCCGTGATGATTCCGGGAAGAATCAAGGGAAGAAGGACGAGGCGCCGGAATAGCGCCTTTCCGGGGAATTGCGCGCGGTCTAACGCCAGCGCCGCGGGCAGTCCAAGGCCCAGCGAAATCGCGACGGCAACAGCCGCCACGATGAAGCTGTTTAGTACAGCATCCCAAAGGGAGGCGTCGGCGAAAAGCTGGCGATACCAATCGAAAGTCCAACCGCTGGGAGGGAATCCTCCCACGCCGGAGCCATTGAAGGAATACACGACCAAGACGACGATCGGAAAATACAGAAACGCGTAGACGAGCAGAGCATAGGTGGTGAGAAGCGGAGCGCGTGAGGATTGGAGTGCGCCGCTCACTAAATTGTGAACCTCTTTTCCAGGCGTTCAGTGGCGAACAGGAGGCTTACAACCAGCAGTAACATGCACAGCGAAATCGCCGCGCCGAGAGGCCAGTTGTAAGCAGCGCCGAACAAGCTCACCACGATATTGGAAATCATGATGCCGCTGGGACCGCCCACGAGGAGAGGCGCGAGAAAATCTCCCAAAGTGAGGACGAAGGCGAACGTAGCTCCAGCGAGAATACCTGGAAGGGACAACGGCAAAATTACACGCACGAAGGTGGAGAATGGCGAGGCACCAAGATCGTGTGAGGCTTCGACCAGATTGCGCGGCACATGTTCGAGCGAGGCGTAAATGGGCAAGAACGTGAATGGCGTATAGATGTGCGTGAGCGTGAGAATGACGGCGAATGGACTGTACAGAAAAAACTCAACCGGCCGGTGTGTGATGTGCAGATATTGCAGAAATCCGTTCAGCACGCCGTCGCTTCCGAGAATGGTTTTCCACGCGTAACCGCGGACCAGATAACTGGCCCACAGCGGAATGATTACGAGCTGGTAGAGCAAATCCTTGCGCTTCGCTGCGTGGAACGAAAGGTAGTAGGCGAGCGGATAGCCGAGCAAGAGCGCCAGCAGAGTGACCGCTCCGGCGATTCTGATCGAACGGAGCAGCACGGTGAGATACAGTGAATTCCGAAACAACTGGGCGTAATTGTGCAGATTCCAGTTGTGCACGATAACTTGCAGAGGCGCAACAGTCCAGAAGCTATAGCAGAAAAGAATGGCGTAAGGGATCAGCAAGAAAACCGTGACCCATAGAAGCGGGGGAATTGTGACGGCTGATTTGTACGCGCGCGAATACATAAGTTAGCTACCGCCGCCTTCGCGCACTCGCACGGCGTCGCTTGCGGCAAACTCAAACTCCTGCTGGCCCACGAGCGGACCGGGGCTAGGAATGCGCGCGCGTAGGATGTGTGAATTGCCGCAGTCGATTTCGACCAAGTCCATGGCGCCACCAAAAGTCTGATTCTGAACGCGGCCATGGAAATGGGCTGTTCCGCCGGCTGGTCTCGCCCCTTGAGGCGCCGAAGACAGGCGGATTGCCTCGGGCCGCAGAGAAAATGTTGCAGCTCCGGAGGGACCGGCTGATGGCCACGCCATTGGGCCGGCGTTCGCTATTCCATCGCGAACCTCCGCGCGCAAGAGATTTGTTTGGCCGATGAACTGTGCGGCGTAAGCCGTGGCCGGCTGGCCGTAAATCTCCCGCGGCTCTGCGACCTGCTCAAGCCGGCCCGCGCGGAGAAGCGCGACGCGGTCGGAAAGAGCCATAGCTTCTTCTTGGTCGTGAGTGACGAAAATAAAGGTGATACCGACTTCGCGCTGCAGCGATTTGAGTTCGACCTGCATCTGTCGGCGCAGGTTTGCATCGAGAGCTGAGAGAGGCTCATCGAGCAGCAGAACGCGAGGCCGGTTGACCAGCGCGCGCGCCAGGGCGACCCGCTGCTGCTGGCCGCCGCTCAAACGCGAAGGCGCGGATTGCGAGAATTCGCTCATCTTTACCATGGCGAGAGCCTGCGTAACCCGAGGCGGGATTTCAGCCCGCGCAACGGATTTGGCTCGGAGCCCGTAGGCGACATTTTCAAATACTGAAAGGTGCGGAAAAATTGCGTAGCTCTGAAAAACAGTGTTGACCTCGCGGCGATGAGCGGGGATCTGGTCGAGACGTTCGCCCGCCATCCGGATCTCGCCGCTGTCTAAGTGTTCAAATCCCGCGATCAAGCGAAGCAAGGTGGTTTTGCCCGAGCCGCTCTCGCCGAGGATCGTCAGAAACTCGCCGGAGGCCACGTCGAGAGAAATTCCGCACAGAACCGGGCGTCCGGCAAATTGTTTTTCAACTTTTTGAATGGAAAGCAAAACTTCCACAGGTCCGCGTTCGACGGGAACGGGTGAACCTGATGCGTTCAAGAACGGTCTCCAGGAAGAAAGCGATCGTTGAATGACGCGCGCACAGTAAAACGAAGGCGGTGCCCGGGGCGTGAATCGTTAGGGAAATCGGAAATCACTGGGCTGCCTTTATTTCATTCCAGATTTCGTTGTATTTATCGCGGCGTGGATATTGTTGCCAGAAATAAATGTGCGTCATGTATTCGTCCACGTTATTGAGGTGCAGGGATTGTTTCTGGTCTTCGCTCATAAACTGCGCCGACACGGGATTGGCGGGATCGTATCCGGTGACGTCGGCGACTAACTTTTGCGTCTTCGCCTCAATCATGTATTCGAGGAACTGGGTGGCTAGTTCTTTGTTTTCGCTTGCAGAAGTGATCATCAGATGATCGATCCATCCGGTGGTATTTTCCCGGGGAATCGTTTCGCCGATCGGAAAATTCACTTTGCGAAGATTGTTGGTCATCAGCGGCCAGCCCATGCCCGCGACGATTTCGTGATTCTCGAAGAGGTTCGTGAGTTCGCCTCCAGTGGCCCACACTTTTCGGATATTGGGTTTCAGTTCGATCAGTTTTTTCTTAACGTTTTCGAGTTCCTGATCCGTCAGGTCGTAGAGGTGCCCTGGG
>PMTV01000021.1:0-11969 GCA_003167215.1 Acidobacteriota bacterium
CCGCGTCCCGAGGGTTTGAGGCGGCGGATTTTTTGAAAGACCGACGCATCGTAAAGGTAGATTCCAATGACAGCGAAATTCGATTTGCCAGTTCTAGGTTTTTCTTGGATTCCCACCACACGATCCCCGCGAATCTCCGCGACCCCAAAGCGCTGAGCGTCGGTTACTTCCTTCAGCAGAATCTTAGCGCCCTCCTTCTGCTTCCTAAAGTTTTCGACGGCGTTGCAAACATTATTCTCTATGATGTTGTCCCCTAGCACTACACAGATGGGCTCGCCGCCGGCGAAGTACTCAGCAAGACCGAGCGCTTCGGCAATTCCCCCCTCTCCTTCCTGGTAGGTGTAGTTCAGGTGCTTCAATCCAAAGTCCCGGCCGTTTCCGAGCAGCCGCAGGAAATCTCCCGCATTATTTCCTCCCGTGACGAGGAGAATCTCATGGATTCCGGCGTTCACAAGGATCTGGATCGGGTAATAAACCATCGGCTTGTCATAGACGGGCAGGAGATGTTTGTTCGTAACCCTTGTGAGAGGGTTGAGCCTACTGCCGGTTCCGCCGGCAAGCACCACGCCTTTCATCTTTGCCTCTCTTTTCTTTGGCTCGCCGAAGCAAGCGGCAACGCCAATGCCAGGAGCAGAAATGCGATTGTCGTTCCAACCTCAGTCGCTACCTACTCTAGGATGACCTACCGCACTGATAAACGTGAAATTCTTGGCCCCATATCGTCTTCTCGTACACCTTGCGGTACGCTTGATCGGTTGAAAGTGATTGTATTTCAAGACTTTCGTCCGTGCTCAATCGCTGCGTGTAAATCATTGTAAGCATCTTGTTCTGTCGAAGCGCTCTTTCCGCCAGCTTTAGCCGCACTGCAGTGAAGAATTCTATGGAGAACGCGCGGAATACAAAAAACAAGTCATCTTCAGAGCGCTCGCAGTAGTCGAAAACGTCCCCTTGGACTATGCTGATGCACTTTTTTTTGGTTGACGGTAACTGACAACTTTCTATGTTGTTTCTGGCGGTAGCGCACAACTCAGGAGCCAGCTCTATTCCAGTTACTTTTTCAAACCCATACTCTGCTGCAATGATACAGGGCCGTGCGAGGCCGCAACCTAAATCTGCGAAATGTAGTGACTTAGACAAATCTAGTTCTCGAAGGAGCTGGCGAAGTGCCCATCCGTTAACGGGCCCGTACGAGGTTGCGTTGCGCAGCTTGGAGGGGTCAAAGCTTGTATCGGAAAGTTCGATATGTCCGCTGGTCCGGATTCCATACTTCCGGTCAAAGAATCGCAAATAACGGTCGTCTACCATCGCTGCACAAACCGATAGGGTTTTCATCAAGCCGTAAACCCGGAGAAGGCCGAGAAACCGCTTAATCATTGGAGGTAACATCGCCGAAGCGTTTGTTTGCGACCATATCAAGTATATCTTTAATCGCGGGCACCGCCGAGAAATATGGCCGATATTGCCCTAGTGATGACCGGCATCAAAGTTTTTTTCCGAATGATAAGTTGAATTCATGCCAGCTCTGTCGAAATGCCGCACTCTCTTCGTTGCAAAATCGCTTCCCAATGCAGCCGTGATACCCTTTGCCAATCATGATCTCCACCGATTTTGGGGAAGGCACGAATTCCTGCCGGAGCGCCTGTTGCTACCACTAAGCCAGGGCCGCGATTTGCTATGACGGCGCATGCGAAAGGTCTGAAAGCAGCTGTTATATCACTTGCTGCATTTCTGTTAATCATCCAGATCGCCGTGATCGCTTTCAATATCAGAGGTGCACTGAACGGACAGACGGATTTCCTGAATTCGTACTCAGCAGCGCAGGAGATCCGTGCAGGTGATGGGCACCAGCTCTATACCTTGGACGATAAAAAAGCGCTCGCGGATGAGCGGCTGGATTCTCAGGTCCCGACCGCTCCATTTGATCGCCTTTCCTATGAGGCAATTCTCTACGTTCCATTCTCGTTTTTCCGGTATCAAAATGCATATTGGATCTTCATTGCCGTAAATCTGGCGCTGATTGCGTTGTGCATTCGAATGCTGCAACCGTACCTCTCGAGGCTCGCCCAGCTATGGTACTGGTTACCATCGGCTGTTTTCGTCTGCTTCCTTCCCGTAGGGCTGTCTCTCATAGCGGGGCACAATTCGATCCTGGTTTTAACCCTCATGCTGGCATCCGCTGTTTCTTTTTATCAGGAGCATGACTTCAAGGCGGGAATCTTTCTCGGCATGACCTTATTTCGCCCTGAATTTGCGATTCCCATCGCTCTCCTGTTTTTGTTTTGGCGACGTTGGCGTATCGTCACCGGATTTCTCGCTGCGTCTGCCGTTTGTTTGGCAATTTCCGCCGCGTTGACAGGTTTGACAGGATTCGAATTGTATCTGCGGAATACGTTTACGTGGACTACCCAATTTTCGCCGATGGCTGCCCCGCTGAACGGCGCGGCCCATTCAACCGTGATCCCAAATCTGTGGTGTTTAATGGTTGTAGTGTGCCACCAGTTCCTGTCGCTGAACTTGCTGCACGCAGTTACCGCGGCCTCTGCCTTCGGCCTCGTCATTTGGGCCGCTACCAGGCCTCCGAATTTCGCGCTCGGAATTCTGATTGCGCTTTTGGTCAGTTATCATGGCTCTATCTGCGATACGGTTCTTTTGATTCTTCCTGTTGCCATGGTGATGGATTCCAGAATCGGGGCTGTTTCAGGAAACCAATTGTTGGCTAGGAATATTGTAGGAGTCCTCTTCGTCGCACCAGCCTTGTTTTTTCTTCTTGGCTGGAATTACTGCTTGCTTGCTTTGCTAATCCTGGCTCTGCTGATTCCTCTCAGGAGTACGAGTTCCGGACCCACTCCTCCCCAGCTCCTGGGCGCGTTCTGGGCGCGCCGCCCCCAATAAAACCCGCAACCCCGTTTGGAATTGTCGTCGGTATTCAATCGTGTTCGTGGCGCGCCCCGCTGTAGCTGGGGATTTCTTTCAATTTTTCTCTGCAGTCTACTGCGATGGGACGGTAACGCTGACTTGGTTCGAGAAAATGCTCTCGCACCAGATGGTCTCCCGCCATGACCACGGAAATCACAATTCCGTCACGCGCCGTCACCTCTTTAAGGCGGACTTCCGCCAGATTCTCTTCACCTTCATCAGAAGATTTGTTCGCTCCAGGATCTTTCGCGCAGTGCGGTCAAGGGAACCTAGCAATGTCGTCGCTAAATTCAGCGCACAGCCTTTAAGCGAGGGAGCAAATATGTATAGACCTATCTCTTCACATGATCTCGTGCCCAATACCTTCTTATATTGGGCATCACCGAGTCCAAAATCGATTTCTCTCACTCGGTCCGCTCCGCTTTCCCGGCAGAGATCCTCAATAACGCTTGTAGTCAGAAACATTCCGGGTGAGTTACTCGCGTACTCTGGATCGTAACCCATGAAAGCACTATGGAATATATTTTGGTAAACCACAGCTAGCCAGAACGCACAGGGCTTATTTGCAAGGTAAAGAACATGGCCTCGAAGCCAGCCCTTATCCGCTTCGAGCTTCAATCGCGCTCGCATCTCCGGATCGCTCGAAAAACCCACTCCCAACCCTCGCTGATAGGTCTTTTGCGCTATTGCCTCGACGTCCGGGATCATCACTTCGGACTTATAGCAGCCAATCCTGACATCGCCCGAAAAGTCCTGAACTAACTTCTTGGCCTGCCGTCTTAGGTTCTTCCTAACTTTCGGGGATAAGCAAGCGTAAAAAGACTCGGCACTCTTTGGAACGGTCATACTTCTGTGGATCTGACTCTTGTGGAGATAATCCTTGGAGAACCAGCGGGAAGAGGATTGAATGCAGCGATAAAGAGCAGATTCCGTTTGGATAGGTTCGAAAAACGCCAGGTCGGCTTCTCCGCGCCGCAAAGAACTCACCACCTCGTTGACGAGTAGAGCGCAGTGCTCGTCGGACGGGATGCCCAATAACCCACCAAGAGGAAGGGTAAGAACGCGGACATCGGGTTGTAGGAATCGGAAATATCCTATTTTCATGGGCAGTCTTCGTCGCTCGATTCTCCCAATTAGCATAGCCTGCGGCCCGCGATCATTGCAGACAAGCATCACGTGAGGTCTCAATATTTCGGGTCTTCCCTTGAGAATTGTCTGATAAAAATCTATATCTGTGTTCGGATGATTCTGCCAAGATTCCCAAACTGGCCGAATGGTCTCGACTTCTGCGTTGTCCCGATACACTTCTACATGCGCGACTGGGGAGGACACAGCAGTGGCGATTTGTTTCATTCTCGATGACTCGTGCTCTTGGGCTAGCGAGACATTCATTCCTAGAGACATGTATGGGTAATTGAGTAAATGTTTAATAGCAATCGGTTCTCTAAAACCTTGAGTGAATTCCTAAAGTAGCAGGGGAGTGTGTCCAATGCAAGGAACGCTTGAATCTCTGGAGCCCACTCGAGACTTAACGCCAGCCCTGAAGGTAGCGGGAGATTTCTTCCAGATTTTTGCAGTCTACTGCGATGGGACAGTAACGCTGACTTGGTTCGAAAAAATGCTTTCGATGTTCTCGGAATTAACGGAGGTTACCACGTAGAAGTACGTTTGCCCGCTAGCAACGGTGCTGTCAGTATAGCTGGTTTCCGAACTTTCCTGGGAATTCAGCTTCGCATAGGGACCACTTGGTTTCGAGCTTCGATAGACGAAATAACCCGCCACCCGAGACGTGCTTTGATCCCACTTCAGCGCAACCGACTGTGTCTGGTTCTTATCTGCTCCGGTGCCGGAAAGTTGAATGACCAGCGGAGAACCTGCGGCGTTGCTCGAAATCGTCACTTTGCCCGGTAGACTCCCGGTAGTCTTTGGACCAAACTCCACCGTAAGGATCGCGCTCTGATCGGGAGCTAGCACTAAATTGGATGTCACCCCGCTTACTGTGTAGTTGCTTCCGGTGAGCGATACACTCGAAATGTCCGCCTTGGCATTTCCCGTGTTCTTCAATGTTACCTGCTGAGTAGGGGCGTCGCCGATTGTTACGCTGCCGAAGCTCAAACTCGTGGTGCTGGCGACCAGCTCAGCAGCGGAGGACACTCCTGCTCCGTTTAGGCCAACTGTCAGTGGAGTACCTGCCGTTCCGATGGAAATCGCTCCAGTCTCGTTGCCGGCAGTCTTCGGGTTGAACTCAGCCGTGAAGTTCACGGATTCGTTTGGAGTAAGCGTCTGCGGGGTCGTTAGCCCGGAGATGCCAAACCCGGTACCGGTGGCGCTGACAGACTTGATCGCTACGCTCGCGGAACTGCTGTTGGTTAAGCGGAGCGACTGGGTAACAGGGCTACCGACGTTTACATTGCCGAAGCTGACGACCGATGGAGCGACGCTCAGGGCGGTCGTCGATCCCACCCCGTTTAGACTGCCCACCAACTGAGGCCCCTGCGTACCGATCGCGACCGAAATGTTGCCGCTTTCCTGGCCTGCTGCAGTCGGCTTAAATACGACAGTGAGATTTACGCTTTGGCCGGAAGCCAATGTCTGAGGTGCTGAAAGCCCCGAGATGGTAAATCCTGGCCCGCTGGCGGAAACCGTTGATAGTGTAAATTTCCCCTGACCGCTGTTGGTTACAGTCAGGGTCTGATTGGCACTGGAACCGACCATCACAGATCCGAAATCGACGGGGTTAGGTGTTAGTGCGAGCGCTATGCTCGGTATTAAGCTTGGCTTGCCTGTTAACCCCATGCACCCGGACGTTACTACCGTTCCGAAAATCATCAGCAGGACAGCGAAGTTCCTGAGGGCAATCGTGGTGTGTTTTGCTGCGGATCGCAAAATATCGCGCGCGTCCGCACGCTCCAGGATGGAATCATGTTTCATGTGCACACGCATTGTGCGACGAAGGACCGATGTGGAACTACTGGCCGTGGGTACACTGTCGGGACAGGTGTGCAAAGCTGTCCGGCGGGCCAGCTGTTATTCTGGCCTCAGCGGACTCTGGACATCGGTGAATCTTTGTTACGCAGTATCTAGCTTCTCGCGCCTTCCGATTTGCGAAGGCTACGGGATGATTGCTGCTGCTTGGTTAGAGAACACACTTTCCACGCTATCCGAATCCACTGCCGTGACCACATAGTAGTAAGTCTGGCCGGACTGCAGGCCCGTATCAGTAAACTGGGTCAACGATACAGGTGATGTCGTTAGCTTTGACCCATAGGGGCCACCCGCGACCGTGCCGCGGTAGACATTGTAGCCAATCACTGTCGAAGCGCTGCCGGTCCATGTCAGTCCCACTGTGTGAGTACTCTGCTGCGCTCCGGTGCCGGACAAGGTCATCGCGGTCGGAGAATTCGTGGCGTTACTAATCAGGCTAACGTTCCCGCTAACAGCTCCCGCCGTTGCCGGTGCGAACTGAACTGTAACTGGAATGGACTGGCCGGCACTCAAAGTCTCGCCCGAACTGATGCCGCTTACCGTGAAACCTGCGCCTGAGATGTTAGCTGAAGAGATTGTAACGCTCGAATTTCCAGTGTTCGTTAAGGCCGCGCTCAAATCACTATTGCTCCCTACGTTTACGCTTCCGAAACTCAGGTTCGCCGTGCTGAATGCCAGCACATGCGTTCCCGCCGCACCGGTCCCGCTCAACGCGATCGTGAACGGCGAGTTAGGCGCATTGCTGGTAAGTGAAATTGAACCCGTCACGGCTCCTGCGGCAGTAGGCGTGAAAACCGCGTTAAACGTCTTATTCGAACCGGTCGGAATCGTAAGCGGCGTGCTAAGGCCCGTAATCGTGAAACCCGCGCCGCTCACGGTAGCTCCCGATATCACAAGGCTCGCCGTGCCATTGTTCGTTAGTTCAATTGTCTGCGAATTGCTGGTCCCCGTCGAAACATTTCCAAAACCTGCCGTACCCGGAACTGCACTGATTTGTGCTTGGCTTCCGCTACCGCTCAACGCGATCGTTAATGGAGAATTGGGAGCATTGCTCCCGACCGAGATGCTGCCCGATGCGCTGCCGGCTGTTGTCGGCGCAAACTGCGCTGTGAAAGTTGTGCTTTGTCCTGCCGCGATCGTTGCACCTGAGGATAATCCATTCGCGCTAAAGCCAGTGCCCGTGGCACTTGCCTGGGTGATCGATACGCTCTCGTTTCCGGAATTGGTTAGGGTAATTGTTGCAGACCCCGTGCTTCCCACCTGAACGCTGCCAAAATTGAAGCTCGCCGGAGAAATTGCCAACCCCGCTTGTCCGCCCGTCCCGACAAGATCAACAGTTAATGGTGAATTTGAGGCATTGCTTGTCAGGGTGAAGCCGCCTGCAGCGGAGCCTGGCGATAGCGGCGCAAACTGGATCTGGATAGTTTTGCTCTGACCCGGGGCGATCGTCGCTGAAGGAGTTCCTGCACCCGTCGTGAAACTCGTGCCTGTGACAGCCGTTTGATCGATGGTCACAGTGGAAGTTCCCGTATTCGTCACCGTCACGCTTTGTGTCGTACTTTTGCCCACTCCCACGGTTCCAAAACTCACGGTTGTGAGGTTGGCCGAAAGCATGCCCGACCCCGGTGTTTTCGAGGTGGTTTTGGCGTTCGTGTAACCGGTGCAGCTGGAAAGTCCGAGGATCGCGATAACGGCTGCCAGCATGATCATAAAAGCAAGCGGTCCGGCGGGACGGCTTGCTCTAGACCGAGTATCTTGCGCGTGCGAGTGCATTCGTTCCGGTTGGGTCGATGTATGTGGTTTCATGATGCATACAGTTTAGAAAGCATGTGCCATGTGGCTCTACTGGTCAGAGGAAGCAACAAAGAGCAGCAAGATTCGCCTGTTCACTCGGGCAAAACAGCACCTGACCTGCCCAAGGTACAGGTGCTCTTAAGCCTGTCCTGACAGCTAGTTAGCGGGGACTCCCAATTGAGCCGGTCGGTGCGCACCTATATGCTTGAGATAGACTTCTCGGAGATTTCTGCGAAGGCTAGACGAAACCTGCACTCATGCTAGACTTTTGGACGAATACAAGGGGTATCCTTTCTCAGAGCAATGCAGATTCAAACTCTTCGGCCCAAAGCACCCCTCTGCTCCTCTGGTTGGTCGAATCGCTTCCTGATTGCCGCAATTGCCGGAATTCTCTTTCTTACGCTTTTCCCCTTCCGGTTTGATTTTCAGACCAAACTTGCAGGCGATGCTTCGCCATTTTTCTTGGGCCACGGCACGAAAGTGACCGGATTTATGGATGCCTTTCTGAATGTTTTGCTCTTCGTTCCTTTCGGTTTTGGCCTGGCGGAAAAGTTACGAGAGCGAAAAATATCTCGTTCTGCATCTTTTCTAATGGTATTTGCCGCGGGTGCAATTCTTTCCTACGCGATCGAGATTACCCAGATTTATATCCCCATGCGCGATTCAGGATGGGAAGATGTATTCACTAATTCCACTGGTTCAATCCTCGGTTTTCTTCTGTACGAATCACTGGGCGCGCTGATAATTGATTTCCTTTCTCGGCTCGAAATGGCTCTCCGCTCTCGGCTAACGCTGAGACGCACCGCTGTCTTTCTTTTCATTTATTTTCTATTTTGGTTTGCGATTTCTGCCATATTGCAGAAGCAGACGCGGCCGAGCAATTGGGAGCCGGCTGCTTTCCTCGTAGTGGGTAATGAGGCCACCGGTCAAAACCCATGGCAAGGCCGCGTTCAGAAATTGCAGATCGCAGATCAGGCTATCCCCGATGCTGTGGCGATTCATTTGACCGGCGGGGATGGTTCCCTGGAAGCTCCGATCGCTTGGCGCGCCGATTATGATTTCTCAAGCGCCACACCTTTTCAGGATTTGAAAGGGTTTCTTCCCAGCCTTTCGTGGACGCCTGCGGCCCCTCTCGCGCCGCATCCGAATGGACTCGCCCTGGACGGCAAATCTTGGCTCACTACTCCCGCTGCTGTAGCAGATTTAGTTGATGATATACGGAAGACAAATCGATTCTCCGTTCATGTTATCTGCGCCGCTGCACAGCCCCACTCTGGCGATGGACATATCGTTTCCATTTCGCGCTCGCCCTGGTTCGCGGATTTGACTCTCAGGCAGGAAGGATCCGACCTCGTTTTCTGGTTTCGAAGTCCTCTTTCCATTAGGCGAGCGATTCTCGCCTGGTACGTCCCGAACGTCTTCACTGACAGCCAACTGCGCGACATTCTCTATTCCTATAACGGTGCTGATCTTTCGCTTTATATTAATGGCAAGAAGAGCGAACGCCCCTATCGTCTAGGTCCCGGCACAGACCTGGCGCGCTTGCTCGAAAAGGTTCGTCCCGTGGAATTGGAAGGCTACTACGATATTTATTATGTTCTCGTCTTTTTCCCGGCTGGAATCATCCTCGGGCTCGCGGCGCGGCCTACAACGCGATCGAATCTGAGTATCCTTTTGGCCTTTGCCTTGAATTTTCTTTTGCCGGTCATTCTGCTCGAGTTCATTCTCGTATGGGTCAGCGGCCGGCCTGTCTCGACCTGGAACTTGTTCCTTTCATTCTTGCTCTTGGTTGCTGGATTCTTGTGGATTCGCTCCGACTCGGCTCCATCAAATTAGAAGGCCAAGGTAACTCAGAGGAATCCGAGAGGGCATATCCCCGTGACTTTTCGTCACAGGGCTGTTTCACTGATAAGGCGGCATACGGCAGGCGCCGCGCGTTTTGCGCCAGAGTTGGCAGGGGAATCCATGCTAGGGAGATCCGAATCTTGCGAATTTCGGTGATTGGTTGTGGGTATGTTGGCTTGGTTACTGGAGCTTGCTTTGCGGAAATAGGGCACGATGTTACTTGCACTGATAATGATGAATCCAAGATCGTAACCCTCCGCGCGGGAAAGCTGCCCATTTACGAGCCACATCTGGACGCTCTGGTAACGAAGAACGTTCGAGAAGGCCGGCTCCACTTCATGAGTAATCCGGGTGAAGCCGTGCGTTCGAGCGAAGCCGTCTTCATCTGCGTGGGAACTCCGCCTTTGGAAAACGGCGATGCGGACCTAAGTGCGATTGACAATGTCGCGCGAATGATTGCCACCGAGGGTGGCAGCCCTAAATTGGTTGTGGAAAAGAGCACCGTGCCGGCACAAACAGGGCAGGAACTAAAGCGCGCTCTCGGTGTCTACAGCCGGAAATCAGGCGCCAATTTTACGGTCGCTTCGAATCCCGAATTCCTTCGCGAAGGCACCGCGGTCACCGATTTCCTTCACCCTGATCGAATCGTTATTGGTGTAGATGATGACACTGCCGCAAAAAAGCTTCGCGAAATCTACGCACCGATTCTGGATAGGAAGTTTAAATGCCCCGCACATCAAGATAAATGCCCCGCTGCCGCCGCACCGGTTTTTGTCACCACTACTGTTAATAGCGCCGAGCTGATCAAACACGCCTCCAATTCTTTCCTCGCCGTGAAAATTTCCTTTGCCAATGCTCTTGCAGACATGTGCGATCAGCTGGGCGCGGACGTCCAGGAAGTCACTGCGGCAGTGGGAATGGATCCTCGAATCGGTCCTCAGTTCTTGCAAGCGGGGCTTGGATTCGGCGGTTTCTGCTTGCCCAAAGACGTGCAGGCTTTCATTCGACTCGCCGAACGCGTCGGAATCGATTTCACCTTGCTAAAAGCAGCAGAACAAGTGAACCGTCAGCGCGTCGAGTTGCTTCTGGCCAAAGCCCGCAAGGCCCTGTGGGTCCTTAAGGGAAAAAAAATCGGGCTTCTTGGTTTGGCCTTCAAGCCAAATACGGATGACATTCGTTTTTCGCCTGCTATTGAGGCAGCCAAGCGATTCATAGCCGAAGGCGCCACTTTGCATGCCTTTGACCCGCAGGCGATGGAGAAGACGCGCAAAGCACTCCCACAGATATTGCTTGCGAAAAATCCCTACGAAGCGGTAAAGGACGCAGATGCCGCAATCGTTGCCACGGAATGGGATGAGTTTCGAAATCTCGACTGGAAGCGCGTTTACAACGAAATGGCGCGGCCCTTGGTCATCGACGCTCGGAACTTTCTGAATCCTGCTGAAATGAAGGCACTGGGTTTTGAATACTATTCGTTCGGCCGCTGAGAATCGATAGAACCAAGAATTTCATTCCCACTCAACTCAGCGCATTACCAGAAACTCGACTAAGCCATCAGAACGTTGCCGGGAAAGCGAACGCTGTTGCCTTTGTTCGTCATCTGGATCGGCCTTTTGCCAGGAACTGTCTCTAGTCGTAAGTTTCTTTGGTCTCCTGAAGTGTTCTCTACTGCCATAGCCTCTGCGTTGAGTGTGGCGGGACGCGCGAAACCCGCGGCCCTACGAGCCAATTCAGATCGTGTTTCCACTCCGAACTTACTCAGTAAAGTTGAAATGTGGAATTTCACCGTGCGAACCGTGATATTCAGTTTGCAAGCGATTTCCTTGTTTGCCCGGTTAGAAAGCACGGATTGAAGCACTTCCTTCTGGCGTGGGCTTAACGTTGCAGGACACGCAATCGACCGCCCCTCCTCCAAAAGTTCCTCCGCTCGGGACACAAGACGCCCCATCAAATCCCTCTCCGCCGGAACAAGTACTTGAAAATCATTCGGATTCTGGCCCCTCACTAGGCATTGCATCGCCAACAGCCCGGCCACTCGCTCCACGGTCGATTCCGAGTCCGCATTGGATTCCGTCCGGAACTGCGCCACTCCCGTCGTGGTCTCACAGAAAACAAAGACCTTAGCTTCATTGGAGATTTGCTTCTTTTCACGCTGTATCAACTTCGCAAATACGCGTACCTTTTTCACTAAAACCTTCCCGTCTGCTTGCCCAGGACTAATTGGCTAAGACTTGTTTGGATTTTTTTGCTATTGCCAATGCTTTACGGGACTTGCGGCGGCTCTCCTGGCAATCGCCCTGATTCAATCGCCCTGAGGAACCGATCTACCAAAACTTGGATAAGAGCTACGGCATGGCAGGTGTTGTGCCATTCCCCGATTAAGTTAAATGACTCAAAATGAGACAGATATTACGATCCTACAATCTCAG
>PMTV01000021.1:12032-26109 GCA_003167215.1 Acidobacteriota bacterium
GGCTCATCTTGGTTTTTTCAGCCATAGCTCTTTTCCCATTTGGCATCTTCGCTCAGATCCCTCCGCTGAAGCCGCCTCCTTTGCAAGTTCCCACCGGAACGGGCACCTGTTCTGTTGAGAAGTCCTGCGGCGATTTGGCGCCTGCGATGATTCAGAGCGCGCTCGGCCCATCGCCCCTCGAAGAGAATTTGCGTTACCTCACTGATACGATCGGCGGGCGCGTCACTGGTTCCCCCGTAGCGGATCGCGCTGTCGGCTGGGCAGTCGAAGCCTTGCATCACGCCGGCGTTGATGAAGTGCACACCGAAAAATTCACGATTCCCGTTAGCTGGAGTGAAGGTAACTCGCACATAGAAATTTTGTCGCCCGAACCTTTCCCCGTTCGCATGGCTTCGATCGGATGGTCTCCCGCTACTCCGGCAGACGGAATTACGGCGAATATTATCGACGTGGGCGCAGGGAATGACGATGGCTTCGCCAAGGCCGGTGCATCGGTCCGCGACGCTATTGTTTTGGTCCATGCGAACTTTCTGGTCACTTGGGACGACCTCGTCAACGAATACAACCTGGACAAGGAAATTATCGATCGCGCGACGAAGGCAGGCGCTGCCGCAATATTCTGGATGTCCACGCGCCCCAATCTCCTGCTCTATCGCCACACGAGCGCTGTCAATGGTGAGCTCGAACCATTGCCCCAAGCTGTCTTAGCGCGCGAAGACGCTGAGCGCATCGCAAGATTCCTGGCCGCCGGACAGAAAGTGCAGGCGCATTTTGACATGCCCAATCACATCGGCGGCCCGGCGAATTCTGAAAACGTTGTTGCCGAAATTCGCGGCCGTGAGAAACCCGACGAATTCGTGCTGGTCGGCGCGCATCTGGATTCATGGGACCTGGGAACTGGCGCGCTCGACGACGGCTGCAACGTCGCGATGATTATCGACGCAGCGCGCATTATTCATGCCTCCGGCACCATCCCGCGCCGTTCGATCCGTTTCGTCTTTTTCACTGGAGAAGAACAAGGAATGCTGGGTTCCGCAGCCTATGCGCACGCGCATCGCGCCGAACTCGATCGCATGATCGCTGCAGTCATTTTCGACTCCGGAGTAGGCCGCATCACCGGCTATTCCTTGGGTGGACGCAAAGATATTGTCTCAGCGGTGCGTGCGACATTGGAACCGCTCAAGCCGCTCGACGTCATGGATCTCACGCTCGACGCCGGCATGGACACCGACAACTTCGATTTTATTCTCGAAGGCGTGCCCACGCTGGAGGCCAATCAGGAGCGGGCCAACTATATGTTGAACTATCACGCCGCGTCCGACACCTTCGACAAAGTTGACTTCAAAGAACTAAAACACAATGCCGCAATCGCAGCAGTAACAGCCTATGCCCTCGCGGACGGCGAAGAGCGCATCGGCTCGCGCCAGTCGCGCGCTCAAATCGAAGAATTGCTGAAGCAGACCGGCCTCGACAAGGAAATGAAAGACGCCGGCTTCTGGCCGCTGTGGGAAAAAAGCGACCGCGGTCGCGAGCCATAGTCCCGCATCGTGTCCCGCTCCGGCACATGGGACGCTAAGCTTGGGTTTCTGACCCGGACCTCTACCGCCCCAAAGCGAAGTGAAAAATAGTTCACCCGCGAAACTCTTGTCTTGCCTCGCGTATAATAAGAGCAATATGAACATCACCGCACGCGCGCGGGAAATCGGTGCGCCTGAAACGCACAACGTCGAATCGAGCCGTATCCTGGCGGTTGATTATGGCCGCAAGAGAATCGGTCTGGCTCTTTCTGACGAACTCGGCCTCACCGCCCAGCCGCTCGCCACCTTCCTGCGCACCAACCGCCGCAACGATCTGCGGCGTCTGCGCGAGATTTGCAGGAAGCATGGCGTTGCACGTATCCTCGTGGGCCATCCTCTGCACATTACCGGCGAATCCAGCCCCATGGCGGAGGAAGCCGCGCTTTTCGCCGCTCGATTGCAAAAGGAACTCGGCATCGAAGTGGAACTTGTGGACGAGCGGCTAACTTCCTGGGAGGCTGCGCAAACGATGGCTGAAGTGAAGTCTTCCTCGCGACGAAAACGCGCTCCAATCGACGACGTGGCTGCCGCCATTCTGTTGCGAGATTACCTCGAACATAAGAAACAACTCGCGCGTTCTTCAGCTCCCATCGTCGAGAGGACCCAACCGTAATGCGCCGACTCGGTCTCATCGCTCTTCTCCTGATCGCTGCCTTGGGCGCCGGAGCCGGATGGCTCGATTCCCAAATCAGCCGGCCTTATCGCGGCCATCGTCCTGAGAAGGTCTTTGTGGACGTTCCCCATGGTACGTCCCGCTTCGGAGTAGCCAGCATCCTCCGGCGAAATGATGTGATCCGTAGCCAGCTTGCCTTCGAAATCTTTAGCATGTGGCATTTTCGAAAACCGCTGCAGGCCGGTGAATACTATTTCGATCGTCCGCTGGATTCGCGGGAAGTATTTTGGCAAATTGCCGGGGGCCGGATCTTCGTTCGCACCGTAACGATCCCTGAAGGGTGGAACATGTATGAGATGGCGGCGGAACTCGATCGCCAGGGAGTCTGCACTCGGGATGGATTTCTGGAGGCGGCCAAGAATGCTTCTCTTATTTCGGATTTGGCTCCCAATGCTCCGAATCTTGAAGGATTTCTTTTTCCTTCTACTTATCAATTTACACGCCACACAACCTGCGAGCTGATTGTTAAAAGGATGGTTCAGAATTTTCGCGCGGAGCTGGAATCGCTCGATCCTTCAGGCGCCACGAGTTTTCCGCAAGGCTTAGCCCTCTATCAGGTCGTCACGCTCGCGTCTCTCGTCGAGCGCGAAACTCCTAAGTCGGAAGAACGTCCCATGGTTGCGGGTGTGTTTTACAACCGCCTTCGCCGGGGCCAGC
This sequence comes from Acidobacteriota bacterium, assembly GCA_003167215.1. Lineage (GTDB taxonomy): Bacteria > Acidobacteriota > Terriglobia > Acidiferrales > UBA7541 > Palsa-295. The sequence continues at coordinate 14,940 of PMTV01000021.1, forward strand.
CGCTGCAATGCGATCCCACCGTGCAATACGCGTTGGAACTCGAAGGACGTCACACTAAAAACGTGCGTCCCGCCGACTTGCACGTAGATTCTCTCTATAACACCTATGAGCACCCTGGCCTGCCGCCCGGACCCATTGCGAATCCCGGAGAAGCATCCTTGCGCGCTGCCATCGCGCCGGCGCAAACCGACTACCTGTTTTTTGTCGCCAACGATCAGGGCGGACATTTTTTCGCCAAAACTCTCGCCGAACACAATCGCAACGTAGCCCGTTACCGTCACCTGCTGGCAGGCGACAGCGTCACGACAGAACCGTCCAAGACAAAACGCCGAGGTCCCTCTTGACCGAAAGCAATCCCACCGCGAGTCGCGAGGGCGGCTCTCCCACGAAGAAAGCGCTGATTCTGGAAGTCGCTCAGGGCATGGCCAAGCCGCGTTACACGCCTGCCGAAATAGAACAGATCCGGCGTCAGCTCATCGTNNGAAGCGGGAATGCGCGTCGTCTGGTCCACCCGCTCGGATACCGAAGGCCGCTACGAAGAAGAATTCAGCGATTTGCTACACTTTTCCACTCTTGACGAAGCAGAAATGTGTTTGGTTCGCCTCGACGAGTTGCTGCGGAAATTTCTCTTGGAGTCCGACTCGCATGCGGCGGAACGTGTCCGCGAAGTCGCCCGCCTTGGCCGCCGCCGCGCGGAAATGATCGCGCGCAACCACAAAGTGGATGCCCGCAAGCGCGCTGAAAAAGAGGAAATTGAGCATTGGTTCGGAATCTGGCTTGAAACCCCCGACGCATTCTTCGATTGGTTGGAAGTCCGCAAGCAAGCTCCCGACTTCCAGAAGAGATTCCCGCATTCCCCTGACGAGGACAACTAGGTGTACCTCCTGGATGTCGAGCCTCTCGATCTAGGTCCCGATGTTCGCGCCGTTGGACTGGAACTCACCGAGGCTGACGAGAATCGCGAGCCGGTCCGAGGCCCCGAAGCAGCGCGGGTCTGGAGCCGCGTCCTCCGCGCAACCGCGGCCGATGAAATCTGGGCCCTTGATTTTTTTAGCCATCTCGATCGCGTGCGTGAATATTGCAACCAGCATCAAGTCAAATATCGCGAAGCCGGCACTCGCTCCATCGTCATTCCCGCTCCCGACCTCCCGGCACTTGAATCTCTACTCAACCGCTTCCAGGGCGAGACCTTCGGTGCCCGCGCAGGAGCATTGGTCGCGCAGGGCGATGCAGTGCTCGAAGGAGAGCTGGCGCGCCGTGGCGCGGACGCTTACCATGCCGCTTTCCAAAATTATTTTTTCTGCGCTGTCTGCGGGTTTGAGGATGCCTCGCTCGTTTTCCTCAGTCAAAAGCTGTGGGCTAGCGAAGTGATTCGTCGCGTCCGTCCCGCTCTCGAAGGCCAGGACGTCGAAATCCGCCTGCCCTCCTGAGGACTCAATGTGGCATCCCTAGTTTTGCGTCAGGGACAAATACTCACCCTAAGCTTCCGTACGCCATCATGAATCTGCTGCGCGTCCGTGCCGCCATAACCAAGAATCAGTCCACCCTTGGCAGGCGGTTTCAAATAGCACGAGGACAAAGGCATGGCCGAAATTCCCAGCTCGGCGGCCTTCTTTGAAACCGCCACATCGCTAACACCCGCCGGCAGCAGTGCCACCAGATGCATCCCCGCTTCAGCGCCGATCACTTCGAGCTTGTCGCCAATTTGTTTCCGGACTGCTTCTACTAGCGCCGTTCGTCGCTCCATGTAGAGCACCCGCATTCTGCGAATATGCCGCGCGAAATGTCCTTCGAGGATGAAATCCGTCATCACCGCTTGATACAGAGTGGACGAAAATTGGTCCGTAGCATCGCGCGCGGTTGAGAATGCATCCACCAGGTCCTTGGGCACGACCACGTAACCCAGTCGCAGCGCTGGAAACATTACTTTACTAAACGTACCGACGTAAATCACTCGCGCGCCCGCGTCCAAGCCTTGCAGTGAGGGAATCGGGCGGCCCCCCAACCTGTATTCGCTATCGTAATCATCTTCAATGATCCAAGCGCCGCTTCGGGCCACCCAATTAAGTAGTTGCATTCGTCGCGTGGCGGTCATAGTCACACCCAGTGGATATTGATGCGATGGCGTAATGTAAACGGCACGCGCGCTGCGAGCCCGGCGGATTCCTTCCGCTACGTTTAGCCCCTCATAATCGACGGGCACCGGTACAAGCTGAGCACCAGCCGACATCAGCGCATGGCGCGCTCCGGGATAGCCAGGCTCCTCGATCCACACGCGGTCATTGGGATCCAAGAGAACTTGCGCCGAGAGTTGTAGGCCCAGTTGCGATCCAGTTGTTACCAGAATCTGTGACGGCTCGCATCGCACCGCGCGAACTGCGCCTAAATATTCGGCAATGGCTTCCCGAAGCGGCATATATCCCATCGCGTCGCCATAAGCCATTAACTGTCTTGTAGGTCGTCGCGAATGGCGATTTACCAGCTTGGACCACACTCCGCTTGGAAAATGCTCTAGCGCCGGTAGGCTTACTCGGAATGCAACCAGTTTGTTTGACCAAGTTTGCGCTGGCACGCGCATCAATGTCACACGGCGTGAAACCCGGCGCGGAGATTGGCTTTGGGACGCTTGCCGCGAAGCATCTCGCATTTTTCCGGGCGCCGGCTTTGATGCGTCGTCGGGGATCGACCTAATTACACACGTGCCCGCGCCAATAAACGTCTCAAGGTAACCTTCCGCCTGCAATTGCTCGTACGCGCTCGAAACCGGTATCCGCGATACCTTCAGCTCAGCCGCGAGAGCTCTTGTGGACGGTACTCGTTGTCCCGGCCGCAATTGACCGTCTAGGATGGCCCGCCGAAACCACTCATACAATTGACTGTACAGAGGAATCTTCCGTCTGGAATCAAGTGCGATCGGCGGCAGGAAGCTTGCGGATATTCGTTTCATGGATTAGGGAGTTTGAAGTGGCTATACCGTATCACACCAGAGTGGCTATTGTGATAGGCCACTCCGGAGAGTAATTTTCTAAAATGACCGAGGCGGTCGATCGTACCCGGAGGATTCAACGTCAATGACTATCAAGAGAGCTTGGATTTGCTGCGCAATCTGCGCCGTGGGATTCATCCTCCACGCGAGCCAAGTGTTCGCGCACTCGAACTCGAACGAAGCCGGCAATCCTAAGCAAGCTCAAGATTCCAACGCGGTGCAAAAAAATCCGAACGCGGAACAGACTTCTGCCAACGAACGGGATGGCCAACATGATTTTGACCCCCTGATCGGGGCATGGAAATTTCACCTGAAGCGCCGCCTGCATCCCCTGACAGGCTCGAATACCTGGGTCGAATCTGAAGGTACCGGCGTCTGCTTCAAGATTTGGGATGGCCGCGCCGAGCTGGACACGGTCGAGATAGATGATCCAGTAGGCCACATCGAAGGTCTGACCGTGCGTACCTATAACCCTCAATCCCACCAGTGGAGGCTCTATTGGGCCAATAGCAAGAATGGCATCATGGACCCACCCCAGGTCGGCGGATTCAAGAATGGACGCGGCGAGTTTTTTGCCCAAGATACGATTAATGGCAGGACCATCCTCATTCGATATGCTTGGACGGACATGACCACGAATTCGCCCCACTTCGAGCAGTCATTCTCGGACGATGGTGGCAAGACCTGGGAAGTTAATTTTATTACGGATCAGACACGAGTGAAGGATGAATCTGACAAAGCGCACTGAACTCTGCCGCATATCAAAGAGCCGTAGCACCTTTTTGCCGTTCTATCATGGAATGTTGTTCGTTAGCATTTGCTCACCGCCAGGATTCGGGCGCGTCTAACGTGCCAATCAGGGGTGGTAGTCACGGTGCGTGGCCCGTTGCAACAAATCACTTGATAGTGCACGTCGATATAAACTTTGACGGGAGGCATTCCCACATGAATCGAGCAACCCTGCGAGGATTTCTGTTCTGCCTGACGATGACCGCCGTGTCCGGCATCTTGCCGCGTGTAAGTTCGGCTCAATCCTTCGTCCTCGATCTGCCTCTCGGCAGCCAACACGCCGAAGTCTCACAGAGGATCGGGATCACCGACGTCACCATCGACTATCATCGGCCGCTCGTGAACGACCGCAAGATTTGGGGTGGCCTGGTTCCGTACGGTAAGGTATGGCGCGCTGGAGCGAATGAAAACACCACGATCACGTTCAGCGATCCCGTTCTGATTGAAGGCAAGCCGCTCGACAAGGGAACCTACGGGTTGCATATGATCCCGAATGCCGACGAGTGGACGATTATTTTCTCGAAGAACTCCACCTCTTGGGGTTCTTTCACCTACGACCCGGCGGAAGATGCCCTCCGCGTCACCGTGAAACCCAAGCCGACGGATATGCACAACGCGCTCACCTACGACTTTGACCAGCTGCAGCCTGATTCCGCGGTAGTCGAGCTGGAGTGGGAGAAAGTCGCCGCCCCATTCAAAGTCTCCGTGGACGTGCACGAGGTGGTTCAGGCCAGCCTCAAGAAACAACTTCGCAACCTTGCGCAGTACACTTGGATGAGTGGGGACGACGCGGCCAATTATCTGCTCGCGGAAAAAATCGCCTTGGATCAGGCGCTGACGTATGCAAACGCCTCCATCCAAAACGAAGACCGCTACGAAAACGAGCTGACCAAGTCGAAGGTCCTCGCAGCACTCAATCGCAAGGACGAAGCCGCCACGGCGCAGAAGAAGGCGCTGGATCTCGCCAACCCGCTCCAGATCCATTTGTACGCTCGTCAGTTACAGGCTGAGAAGCGCAGCGAAGAAGCATTCGCAATTTTCCGCGAAAACGCCCAAAAACATCCCGACCAGTGGTTCGTGCATTCTGGGCTGGCTCGGATGTATTGCGCACAGGGCAAGTTTGACGATGCGGTGAAGGAAATGAAGCTGGCCATGGCAGCAGCTCCCGACAATCAGAAGAGCTATCTGGATGGGTTGGTGAAGCAACTGGAGGCGAAGCAGGATATCAATTAATAGGCCGGAAACGCGCTCCAGCGATCGCCGGTAAACTAGGCTGCCGCACCCCCAAAAAGATGTGGAAATCTGCGTCTCACCGGAAGGTCGGGTGTTCCTGTCCTGTACCCCTATAGGCCTTTCGTACCATTTCCCTAGACATCAGTCCTAGTACACTGTCTGTAGGATATTCCATGTCGACTCTGCACCGTCAAGTGACCATATCCAACGAGCCCAGGGTACCGAACGCTCGCGCGTTCATTCGCAGCCTGAATATCCTCCTTAAATACGCTCGTCTCTATGGTTTAGACCATACTCGCTCGGCTGGGCAATTCGACTCCTGCTGGACCGAACTCCAGGACGCCGTGGAAGCGGCCGAGCAGGGCGGCCTCTTGTTGGGTGCTTCCGGATCTCAGCTCTTGCTCGATGGCGTGCCGTTAGAATCCACTCCCGCGGAAAGAAGTTTCGCAGACTTGCTCACCACTTCCGGTGTGGCCAGCATCGGTTTCACCACCGGCGTTTCGCGCGATGACTTCGGTAACCTGGTGAAAGCCTTCATGGAGACTGGCCCTAAGGCCGGCCCTCTCTCCGAGCGCCTCGAGTTGTATTTCGGAAATAGAAAGATCTCAGGCATTCGCGTCAACGAAATTCGATTCGTGGCCGAGGACGCCGGTTTTTCCGAAGCCCGCGTGGCCGCCACTCTCACCGCAAAAACGCTTGGCGCTGATGCGGACATGATCCAGGACTGGTTTCGAAGTCCCGAGAAAATGATTCAGCTTATCGCCGCGGCGGAAGGCGCCCACAGCAGTTCTGCTAACCCGGGAGCCAGCGCGAGGAGCGGAACCGGAACAACGGCGGGACCGACATCTGTCGGTGCGCCCGGTTCCGATGTGGCAGGCGGGGGCTTGATCGCGGAAGTCTCCGGCGCATTTTCCCGGCTGGAAGAGGGTGAGCTTCAAAGTTTGCTCAAGCTGCTCGTGCAATTTGGCGAAGCGCAGAATTCCAAGGGTCCTCAGCTCAACCAGAATTCCTGGCAACAGAAACTAGCCGGCCTGCCGCAGAACGCCCAGCTGAATTTGCGGCAAGCTTTAGCGCAAGTCGCCGCGAAATCCCCTTCGGCCAAAGTGGACGAGGCTATGCTCCTGCGCCTGGCTGAAGATTTGGCCATTAAATTCGCTATGGACCGTTTTCAGCGCGGCGAAGTGCAGGTGAACGCCGTGCGTCAGATGCTCGACCGCATGAGCCAGGAACTTGGCACCCTGCGCAAGCTTCTGCGCTCGCGCGAAGACAAAATGGCCAGCGCCGGAATTGCCGTGGAGTCTCACGCCGACGTTCTCGATCGCCAGTTCTGGGCTGCTGTCCCCGAATCCGGCAAAATGAGCGTTTTGATGTCCACCGAAGCTTGGTGCATCCCGCCACGCAACGTTCATCAGTACGTCGAAGAACTTCTCGGACGCGGTGAAGCCGACGTGGCAGGTGGCATCCTTCTCAAATACGCCACATGCGTCCGTCATAAGGACGCGGAAGCTCGCAAAAAGGCCGCTATTGGCCTCGGCCAGCTCGCCGACCTTTTCAGCAAGGCCGCCAGCCAGCGTTTGCAGGATGCCTTGGTCCAAATCGGCCAGCAGATGGCCGCGGAAAAAGATAATGAACTTCAAACACTTTTAAGTGCGGCGTTCGTGCGCCTCAGTCAGGAATCGGCCGCCCGCCGCTACTATCGCGCCATGCAGCAATCGCTCGATTCTCTCGCCGATCTGGAAGAGTCGCGTCCCAGTTGGGTCCAAAGCTTGCGCCCGCGCGTCGGAATCGACAATCGTGTTCCGGAGTTCATAGAAGAAGCGCTGGCCGCCGAGCAAATGCCCGAAGGCCTGGTCGGCGTCCTTATGCGCGTTCCGCAAGCTGCTTCCGAACATCTGGCTGTCCGCTTGGCGCGCTCCGGTCGCCGCACGGAACGCGAAGGTATCGTAACCCTCGCACGCTCCGTGGGCTCGCCCTGCGTCAGGCATCTAACGGAAATTCTCAAAAGTGAAGTGCCCGCCAAAGCTGCCACCGTGGTCGGCCTCTTGAGCCGTCTGGATCCCTTGGCTGTCGAGGACCTGCTGCCGGCCAGACTCCGCGATGGCGCACGCAGCTTCCACGACGCCGTCGTGCGCCAGCTCTCCATTGCAGGAGCGCCCGAGCGCGGTCGGCTGCTGACTGATTCACTCGAATTGCTTGATGCCATGATCATCCCTCTCGCGCTGGACGAAATCGGGATGTGCGCCGACACCGAAACGGCACCAAAACTTTTGCGCATAGCCGAAGGCGAAATTCTCCCCCCGGGTTCGGAATATTTACGCGTCAAGGCTATTGAAGCGCTCGGCAGGATGCGCGCACTCGTTGCCATTGGTCACTTGCGCCGGTATGTGGAGTCGCGAAAAACTTTTGGCTGGGCCTATCCGGATGAAATTCGTATAGCGGCCGCTCAGGCTTTGGCCAAGCTCGACTCGGAATGGATGTCCGCATTTCTGCCGCAATCCGGGTTGGATCCCAAAGTTATGCCCCTCGCGCCCCTCGATCCCCTCCCGGAACGTGATTTCGTGCGCCACCGCCGCTATCGCCGTGTCCGGCTGTCGCGTGCCGTGCCGGCGGTCATCACCTCGGCGCGCGGAAAATTTACATCTTCGATTAGCGTGCTCAGTCTTGATGGCGGTCTGCTAAGCGGCGACATACAAATTCCGGTTGGAACCGAAGCCACCCTGAAAATTCCCGCCGGCCTTCGCTCCATCAGCATGCAGGCGGTTGTGCGATTCGTTCGCTCGCAACAAGCTGGTTTCGAAATGATCGGCATCGGCCTGGAAGACCGCGCAAAGTTGCGCCGCCTCCTCGTCTCGCTCGGCAGCCCCGAAGCTGTTGGTCGTCCCACCCTGGTCGAGCGCGACTGATTCGGACCTCTCCTGACGTCTTTTGCTCTCTCGATTCCTCACAGTCTTTTTGCCGGTCCATTAGTTGTACTCCAATAAAGATTGGAGTAACTTCTCGCATCCGCGCCTACAGTTCATCAGGAGCGTAGCGCGGAAAACACATTTGAAGTTCCCTATGCGATTGCGTCTGAATCTCTATGCGCCGTTTCTGGGCGCCGGAATCCGCGTAAAGCGCCTCGCACCCGGCTGGAAAGAAGTTGACGTCGAGATGAAGCTTCGTTGGTGGAACGCGAATTACGTCGGCACGCACTACGGAGGCTCGCTCTACTCCATGACCGACCCGTTCTTTATGGTCATGCTCATCGAAAACTTGGGCCAGGATTACATAGTCTGGGACAAATCCGCGACCATCCGCTTTAAAAGGCCTGGACGCGGAACTGTTACCGCCAGTTTCCGCCTGTCCGACCAGCAAATCGACGAAATCAAGCAAGCTCTGAACGCCGAAAAAAAGACCGAGCGTGTCTTCACCGTCGAAGTCAAAGACGAATCCGGAACCGTCATCGCCGAAGTCGAAAAGCTGCTACACATCCGAAAAAAGGACCAACCGGCATCCCCAACCCTCCCGCCCTCGCGCGGCCCCATCTAGTCTTTGGCCACGTAGCACCTACGCAAAACGTCACTTGATATGCGATCTTAGCGCCGCACCACTCTATCTCCATCTCCTTCCCCAAACGGGACTAGCTACGCCGTAGCGCTAAATGTCCACAGAGTGCGAATCCTTGAATTTCGCCCAACAGCATGCTAGCGTTTTCCGTGATCAAAATAGCGCAACATCGGGGCCTCTACCGAAGTCCAGCGAAGGAATCTGCGCCGCTTCGAGATACGGTTCCAACCTCGCTGAGTCTCGCCGCAAAGCCGGGATCCTCGGAATCAATAACTGGTGAACCTGGGTGTCGGCTCGCTAAGTCCTCTCTGATTCAAGCTTCAGTTTCGAGCTTCCAAGTTGTGGAATTAAATCGCCAAACTCAAGAATTAGAACACCCTGTAACTTACAGAAAACAAACAACTGCGAACTGCTCAAATCGCCAAAAAATTCAGAAATGGGCATACGCGTTTTCGATGCTTTCCTGTGCACGTGTAACCAAAAAGTCCGCCTCGGCGGTTTCGTTGACACCCCCGAAGGCGGCTGCTACATTGCCTCACCGACATTTGTGGGGGCGCACTAATCTGAGGGTCTCTGGCTTTGCTTGGATAATCGGGATGACGGCGGCGGCAGCTTTGGCCTGCGGTTGCGCCGTTAGCCACAAAACGGTCGTCAAACCGGGAAACGCGCCTGAAAAGCTTCTCACCGCGACGAAGGATGAACTCATCAGCCGCTACAATCAGCAAGCTCAATCCATCACTTCGCTGAACGCGACAGTCGCCATGAAACTCACTGCTGGCTCCGCGTACTCAGGCGTGATCGAGCAATATCACGAGATAAAAGGATTCATCCTGGCCGCCAAGCCCGCGGACATTTTCGTCATTGGCCAGGCTCCCGTCGTGAGCAAGGATATTTTTACTATGGTCAGCGATGGCGACACCTTTCATATCTTCATCCCATCGAAGAATGAATTTATCGAAGGCCCGGACAACCTGGAGCGGCAAGCATCCAAGCCCATCGAAAATCTCCGCCCGCAGCACTTGGTTGACGCTTTGCTCTGGGAGCCGTTCGCCGGCGGAGCTCCGGTTCTATACGAGGAAGCGAGCGAAGGCGCCAATCGCTACTATGTTCTGACCGCCATCCGAGAGGAGCCCGGTCAAAGCGCAACGAAAACAAGTGCGCTGGGTTCATCGAATTGGGAGATATCGCGTAAGATCTGGTTCGACCGCACCAACTTGCAGATAGCCAGAGTCGAGAATTTCGCTTCCGGTGGAAAAGTGGCCTCAGACGTTCACTATTCAAACTGGCTCGCAACCCCGGAGCCCTCAAACTCAGCGGGCGGAACGGCGACAACCGCGCTAGCGGGCAACGGGATGTATCCGCACGAGATTTCAATTAGCCGCCCCGGCGATGACTATCAACTCCAGCTCGAAATCAAAAAGCTCACTATCAACGAGCCCATCGCGGCCGATCGCTTCGTATTGAAGCAGCCACCGGGAACTAGACTGGTCCACCCCGATGAAGACGCCAAGGAGCCGCAAAAGCCGTGATCCGCTACATGATCGTGCAAAACGTGCTGCACCGGCCTCTTCGCACACTGATTACGGCCATCGCCGTTGCGGTGGAAGTCACCATGGTGATCATGGTCGTGGGCCTCACGAGCGGCTTGCTCTTGGAAAATGCCAAGCGTGTAGAAGGCGTTGGCGCCGATATCATGATCCAACCGCCATCTGCTTCCGTCTTCCTGGCCTTTAGCGGCGCGCCGATGCCGATTGCGATCGGCGAAAAACTGAAGGAGCTCGATTATGTGCAAGCCGTGGCGCCCGTGCTCGTGCAGTTCAATTCGGTGAACGGCCTCGACGTAGTGTTCGGGATTGATCCCGCCAGTTTCGCTGCCGTCTCAAACGGATTCGTGTTCCACTCGGGTCACGACCTGCAGAATCCAAACGATATCCTGGTCGATGATATCTACGCGAAGGCGAAGAAGGTCAAAACCGGCCAGACCATGCACATCCTGGACCATGATTTCCATGTAGCCGGTATCGTGGAACATGGCAAAGGCGCGCGGCTTTTTGTTTTTCTCTCAACATTGCAGGAAATGGCCGGAGCCCACGACAAAGCCTCAATCTTCTATATCAAGAATGATCGCACCGACCATACCCCCGCTGTCATGGACGAGGTGCGCCAGCTCCTGCCCCGTTACGAAGTCCGCCCCCTCAAGGATTTTATCTCGCTGATGACTTCGTCGAATCTGCCGGGCTTGGGCGCCTTCATCAACGTCATGATCGGCATCGCCGTGGTCATCGGCTTTCTTGTGATTTTTCTTTCCATGTACACCACCGTCATCGAACGCACTCGCGAAATTGGCGTCTTGAAATCTCTCGGCGCTTCCAAAGGCTATATCGTTCGAATAATTCTCAGCGAAACTACTTTACTGTGCTTGGCCGGAGCCGTTTGCGGAATTGGATTGAGTTTTCTGATGCGAACTGTTTTTATCCGCCTGTTTCCGGCGCTAAGCATTCTGATTACCGTGAACTGGATTTTGCGTGCATCCGCAATAGCCATCATCGGGGGGCTCTTTGGGGCTTCCTACCCCGCTTGGCTTGCCAGCCGCAAAGACCCGGTCGAAGCCCTCGC
>PMTV01000045.1 GCA_003167215.1 Acidobacteriota bacterium
CCTGCCAACGCGGCGAACCAAGCCGTCACGAAGCTCGCGCAATTTGCGAAAATAAGGTCGCACACTTTCAGGATCGTCCAGAAACGGCGGAATCGTCATCAGCCCCAGCAATTCCAAATTTGCAAGCCCAGCCACACCTTCCGCTAGCATCGCCAAGTCCGCTTCCGCCACTCCGCTCTTGGTAACCTCGCCGCCCAAACTCACCTCGATCAAAACTCCACGCCGTTTGCCATTCGCGGCGCCGTTTTTCGTAGCGTCGGCGTCTCGCCGGCTCTTTTCTGAAGAAATCACCGACGTCGCTTCCGCTCCAGCTAGTTCCGCAACCGCCGCATCGAGTTTCTGCGCAAGCCCCAAACTATCCACCGAATCCACACGATCAAATAGCCCCGCCGCTCTCCGCGCCTTATTGCTCTGCAGATGCCCAATCAGATGCCACGTCGCCTCCAGGTCCGCGACGCGCGCCCGTTTCGACTCCCACTCCTGCACCCGATTCTCTCCAAAGTGTCGCAACCCCGCATCGTAAGCCGCGCGAATCGCCTCGAACGGAAACGTTTTCGACACGCCGACAATCGTCACATCATCAACGCGCCGCCCCACGCGCCCCGCCGCCCGGGCCACCCGTTCGCGTATCCGCCCGAGACTCTCAGCAATCGCAGACTTTTCCGTCGCCATCGCGCGCGATTCTACCACGCACGCAACCGCAGATTGAGGAACCGCGATTTGCCATCCTGCTTAATGCACTGAATGTAGGGAGTTCGGCGGGATTAAGACAAAAACACAACCAGGAAGTACAGGTTCGCAGTCGAGAATCCCGCGGCGAACAATTTGAGAATCTCCGTCTTCGGGAAAGGGAACATCGAACTTCGCGGCCTCGAGGGCTTTGCCGGCATCGCGCAGTTCCTCTGATCCGCTGATGAATTGGGTTTCAACAACTCTCGGTCCCGGTGCAAATAACAAATAGAATTCTGCACTGACGTGCTTTGTGGCGAGTTTCCCTAGTTTCACCGTGCGAAGGTTTTGGAGCGCCTGCGTATCCCGTGGTACCTCTCGCGCCTTTCCTTGTTTCGCATACACCTGGCGCAGATGGTCTGCCACGACCGGATCCTGAGTTAGACTCCAGCCGGCTCGGAGAAATTTTTCGGCCTGGTCCAGATGCCCCAAGCGGAAGTAAACCCATCCGAGCGTGTCCCAATAGGCAGCCAAAATCGGAACTGTTTGAATATCCTTCGGACTGAGTTCGTCCAGCGTGATATCAATCGTACCGTCTTCCACGTCTCCTACTGCTTTTTTGGCATATCTGAGAGCATCATCCAACTGCAGATTGTTTTCCGCTAAAGTGTATGCCGCGTCATTTAGCGTAGTGGGTGAGCCGTCTTTGGCCACTGCGTCTTGAATCTCTGCAATTCCCTTTTGCTTTTCGCCTGAATGGATGTATGCATCTCCAAGCTGCAATCGGACACTTGCGTTAAGGGTGAGTTTGGTTGCGGCTTCAAATTCTACGATAGCCTCAGCGTATCGTTTCTGCCGCATTAAGATTGACCCAATACTCGTCGGCCCATCCGGATCGTCCGGGCTCTCCTTCCCGAACTTCTTCCAGACTTCGATCGCTTCCGCGTCGCGATGCAAGCCCATCAGCGTGGAGGCAAGATACTTGTAGTTAGAGACCTCCCCGGGATCGAGTGATACGGCCTTTTTCATCTCCTCGACGCCTTGATTCGCGTTCCCCATGCGTAAGTGTGCGGCGCCAAGCCACCACCAGCCTTGAGAGAACTTTGGATCCTTGTCTACGGCACGCTGAAACGCATCCATCGCCGCCAGCATGTTCCCTTGCTGCCACGCTTCGCTGCCCTGTGCATAGAGTGCTTGTGCTTCGGAGCTTCCAGCCGCGTCAGCCGATGCAACATCTCCGCGCAAAGAAATGAACGTGTTCTCGTCGTCGATGATGGCCTTTACGAATTTGCCATAGGCTTTGATTTGTGAAGCCTGAATCTCATGGGTTTTTGTGGTCAACCGTCGTTCGAAACGCATTACACCGTTTGAGACCGAATACGAAGAATGGTAATCAGCGAACTCTTCATGCAGGTCCACCGGTGCGGCCGCACGTGGGGTCGAATGGGAAGGCAGTTTCATCGTCCCTTGGTATAACCATTCCTCCGGAGGCACTAGCTTAATTGGCCTTGATTTCTCATCCGCGTCGTCGGGAACAGGGGGAAGAAATAGCAGCGGAAGCGGAGGAACTATGGACCGGTTTGCCCAATCCCCGTATTCTTTGCGGCTGTAGGCGTACTCGATGTGGAATGGAACATCTGTCGCCTCAGGCGATGCAGCTGTAACCTCGCTCACCGTTCCGCCGAAACCGAGACCAGACGATACTTGCTGCGTTACATCTTTCCATTGCGCCTGCCCTGCGCGCCGGAAGGCAAGTCGATAGACAAGCTCAGCGTCGCCGCGGATAGACATTTGCATTTTGCCTTCAAATGTTCCCGCATCGTCCAGCGTGCCATCTGCCTGAAAATTGAAAAAGGGCTTGAATGGCAAGCCCTCAGGCGTCTTCACGAGCGTCGCGGGACCATCATCTGAAATCACCAGTGTTTGTTTGTCGCGCAGCTCTGCGATCAAGAAGCCGTACGGAGCCACCTCTGGCGTCGTGTCCAGGAACAGGAATCCATTTCCTTTTGGGATGGCCGTGATCACGTGGTCGAATTGCAACGGCGACGGTACTTCAGGATCGATCTTCATTGTTGAGCTGATCAACGCTGGGTAGGCTTTGATGTTTTCAGCCGCAAGTAACGCCGCAAACAGCGTGTGTTTGTCCTTGCAGTCTCCATAGCCGTTGCTCAACACATCCTCGGCCGCATGCGGTTGGTAACGCCCGATGCCCAGCGAAATCCCGATGTAACGGAATTTTGTGGAAACGTAATCGTAGATCGCTTGAATTTTCTCGGAATCCGTTTTCGCGTTCCGCGTTAGCTCGTCTGCTTTGGCCTGGATTGGCGGTGTGGGCACGGCCCGAGGCGCGGCAAGACTTCGGAACCATTGGCCAACGTCACTCCAGTCGTGAAAGGTCGTGATCTGGACGGAAGGATGTCCCGCCTCGTCCGAGTCGGCCGATTTCTCGTCCTTTTTCTCCGCTGCGCTCTTGAGATTCGCGGTTTTCCAGCTATAGATCCGGTATGCTCCTCGCTCAGCCGTAGTGGGTTGTACTTTCGGGCTTTTGACCATTACGTACCGGCCCCGCGGAACGCTTACCTCCAAATCTTCCTGCAGGCTGATACCTTGTTGGAAAAAATTGAAAGCGAACCAGAACTGCCCTGGATCGAGAGGTTTGTTCACTGCCGTGCGATATTGATATTCAATCGTATCCCCGACTTCGAGCCCCTTAACCGCGATCTGCTTTTCTTTGAGATCGCTATAAAAGGGAGCTTGACGTGTTACTTCAGTAGGCATATCCAGAACATTTTCGGCAGGCGTCTCTACAACCCTGTTGTCGGGCTTAATGACCCGGACGTAGGCAATGTCCATCGTCGAGGTGGCAGACGCGTAGGGGAAATTCAAAACGCCGGACTGCTGCACACCGGCTTGCGACTGGACTCGCACTCGCGCACTAGTTTCTCCCGAATAGGTCCCGTCGTTCTCAAAAACGACTTTCGTCGATATCCTTTCGAGTACATACGGTTCCTTCGAGTAATCGGCCGCTTTCGCATCAGCTTCCTGGGATTGCGCGGATGCGACAAACCAGGAACCACCGGGCGAAAGCAGCAGCCAACACAGAATCGCAACCTGCTGCGTTGCTCGGGGCAACAGCCCTTCGTCTACAATATGAAAGGCACTTAACGAAATGTGCATCCTGGCCAGAAATATATAGGTTGCTCATATAATGCACAAGCTGCAAGTCGATACCCGGTTCGACGAGAGTTGAGATTGAACCCTAAACGCCACCCACACCAAAGATTCGTTGTAATCATATTTGCGAGGACTCTCGCCGCCAGTCCGCCATTGATATGGCACGTTGTTACAGGCAATATCTGAAAATGCTTTTTACTAGATCCATCTGGAGCGCGAGGTAGCTTGGATGCCCGATATCGCCGCGTCTGCCCAAAGTGCGCCCCTGTCTGCGCAATCCGCAGGACACCTCGAACATTTCGACGTCCTAATCGTTGGCGCGGGTCTTTCCGGAATCGACGGCGCCTATCACCTCCAGACAAAATGCCCGTCAAAAACTTTCGTAATTCTGGAAAGCCGCAACGCGATTGGCGGAACCTGGGACCTTTTCCGCTATCCTGGCGTCCGTTCCGATTCCGACATGTACACGCTCGGCTTCGGTTTCCGCCCCTGGCGAGACAAAAAATCCATCGCGAGCGGCCCGTCCATCCTCAAGTACCTCCAGGAAACTGTTCGCGAATATGGCTTCGATCGCAAAATTCGGTTCGGTCACCAAGTTACCCGCGCGTCGTGGTCTTCGCCCGACGGTTTATGGACCATTGACGCGACAGGCCCCGAGGGAAAGCCCGTCTGTTTCACCTGCAATTTTCTTTACGTCTGCAGCGGCTACTACGATTACTCCGAGGGTTATATGCCGGGCTGGCCGGGCATGGATCGCTTCCGCGGCCGCGTCGTTCACCCGCAACACTGGCCCGAAGATTTCAGTTGCGACGCCAAGCGCGTCGTCGTAATCGGCAGCGGCGCCACCGCCGTCACCCTCGTTCCAGAGCTCGCCAAGTCGGCCGCCCACGTGACCATGCTGCAGCGCTCGCCCACTTACATCGTCGCACGCCCCTCGGAAGATCCCATCGCGAAGTGGATGCTTCGCCATCTGCCTGCATCCGTTGCGCATCACTTAGTCCGCTGGAAGAATGTCCTCCTCGGCATGTACTTTTACAACGCAGCGCGCCGAAAGCCCGACGGCACAAAAAAAGTCCTGTTGGGTTACGTCCGGCAATATCTGGGCCCTGATTACGACGTTGAAAAACATTTTTCGCCGCGCTACAACCCCTGGGACCAGCGTCTCTGCCTCATTCCCGATGGAGATCTGTTTCTCGCCATCCGCTCCGGAACAGTTTCGATTGCCACCGATGAGATCGAGACATTCACCGAAGCAGGTCTGCGGTTGAAGTCAGGCCAGGAACTCGAAGCCGACATTATCGTCACCGCAACTGGATTGAAGTTAAAGTTCCTCGGCGGCATGCGACTGTCGATGGACGGCTCTCCTATCGATCCCGCGCGAACGATCAGTTATAAAGGAATGATGAGCAGCGACATCCCGAATTTCGCCTGCGCTTTTGGTTACACCAATGCTTCCTGGACGCTGAAATGCGATCTCACCTCCAAATACGTCTGCCGCCTGCTGAATTATATGGACGCTCACGGTTATTCCTATTGCACGCCGCGTCGCCGCGATCCAAACATCGTCGAAGAGTCCGCCTTCACCATGACCTCCGGCTATCTCCAAAGGTCCAGCGCGATCCTTCCCAAGCAGGGTTCGAAAAAGCCCTGGAAGTTGTACCAGAATTACGCCCTGGATCTCGCCGCGCTCCGCTTCGGCAAAGTTAACGACGGCACCATGGAGTTCACTCGCCTCAAAAACGGGATGCGCGGTCTGAAACAATAGTTTCTTAGACCGGGAAGGGGAAAATATGATGCGACGCCTCATCACCGCACTGATTCTGCTCTGCGCCTGCGGAAGCACAACCTTCGCCCAAACCACCGCCGCGCCGCCCGCAACTCCAACTGCCGCGCCCGTTGCCAAAAACGATTACAGCAACGGTGACAACTGGCTCTGCCGTCCCGGGCGCCAAGACGCCTGTGACGTTGACCTCTCCACCACCGTCATCTCCGCCGACGGCAAGATGACCCTGGAAACCTGGGCCGCCAATCCCAACGCGCAGATCGATTGCTTCTACGTCTATCCCACCGTCTCAATGGATCCCGGAGGCAACAGCGACATGCTCCCCGGTCCGGAAGAAAAAGGCGTCGTGCGCGTGCAGTTTGCCCGCTTCGCTTCTCAGTGTCGTCCCTATGCGCCCATCTACCGCCAGGTCACCCTCACTGGCCTTCGAGCCGCGTTGTTCGGCACACCAATTCCTATGGATCGCGCCCTGGCCTACAACGATGTCCTCGATGCATGGAATTACTACCTGGAACATGACAACCACGGCCGCGGCGTCGTGCTCATCGGACACTCGCAGGGCTCCAACGTGCTCACGCAGCTCGTCAAGAACGAAATCGACGGCAAGCCGGTTCAGTCGCGCATTATTTCCGTGTTGCTGCTGGGGACTAACTTTCCCGTGCCTAAAGGCAAAGATGTCGGCGGCGCTTTCCAGCACATCCCGCTCTGCCACGCGGCCAATCAAACGGGATGCGTGATCACTTACGCATCGTTTCGCGTGAATGTCCCGCCCCCGGCCAACACTCACTTCGGCAAAGTAACCGGTGAGGGCATGATCTCCGCTTGCACGAATCCGGCGGCGCTTGCAGGAGGCAGCGGCGAGTTGCACTCTTATCTAAGAAGGAACGGTAGCGGCTTAGCAGGCGGTGCGGAGGCGACGCCGGGCGCCTGGGTCAAGCCCGATCAACCCATTACCACGCCATTTGTAAGCCTTCCCGGCATGTTGACCGCCGAGTGCGTCGCCAACGACCACGGCTCCTATCTCGCCATCACCGTTCACGGCGATCCTGCCGGTCCTCGCGTCAACTTGGTTGACATCGTTGCCCAGCAGTCCAAAGCGTATCTGTCAGCCGCGCCGAAGAAATAATCCTCTCCGCGCGAAGGTTTTCGTAGCGCCGGCGTCTCGCCGGCTCTTTTGATTTTCTTTGGCTCACAGGTGGGTTGCAAAATTTCCAGTGTCCATTCTCTCGCGAGGTTGCGAAAGCGCGGGACGCTTTTGAATTCCACGATAAATTTCTAATCAGTATTGCGAAGGCATAAATTCAGTACGATTTTTCGCCCGGGTGTGTCGGGCTCGCCGTCCCTTTTACAAAACAAGAATCGCAAACCCGCGTGCCGTCCTTCAGCGTGAAGTCCACTCGGCGAGTGGGGTCTATCTCCGCTCCGCATTTTCCGCACCGCTCGTCGTTTGCCTCGCCCATGAGATCCCCCTTGCTCTATTAAATCACAGGTCGCTATGAAGCACACATTTCACCCAACTGTGCCAAATGATACAGACGGCTGCTTGAGCCGGGGCTACCGTGGAACAGTTCGAGAAAGACGGAGATCAGACGTGCCAAACAAAAAAAATATGAAAGCGGCAGTCGTTGAGAAATTTGGAGAACCGTTGGTCCTACGTGAAGTTCCCATCCCAACGCCTGGTCCAGGGCAGGCACTCGTCGAAGTGTTTGCGACTGGAGTGTGTCACACAGATCTGCATGCCGCGGACGGCGACTGGCCGATTAAGCCAACCCCGCCATTCATCCCTGGGCATGAAGGAGCGGGCATCGTCGTGGCCCTCGGTTCCGGGGTCACTCACTTAAAGGAAGGCGACCGCGTCGGAACCGCATGGCTGTTCAGCGCGTGCGGGCATTGCGACTACTGTCTCTCCGGTTGGGAAACGCTCTGCCCCGAGCAGCAAAACTCTGGATATTCAGTGAACGGAAGTTTTGCGGAATACGCATTGGGCCAAGCAGATTACTTGGGACGAATTCCCAAAAATCTTTCGCTTGTGGATGCGGCGCCCATCCTCTGCGCCGGCGTCACTACCTATAAAGGATTGAAGATGACCGAGGCGCGGCCCGGTGAATGGGTAGTGATCACTGGAATAGGCGGCCTGGGACACGTGGCCATCCAATACGCCAAGGCCATGGGGCTGCACGTCGCCGCAGTTGACCTGGGTCCGGAAAAGATGGCGCTGGCGAAGAAGCTTGGAGCTGAAATCACAATTGATGCGAAAACCCAGGACCCTCCCAAGGAAATTCAAAAGCAGATCGGCGGGGCGCACGGAGTGCTGGTAACGGCGGTTTCACCGATCGCCTTCAAGCAAGCGGTCGGTATGCTTCGTCGTGGCGGCACTTGCGTGCTGAATGGCCTGCCACCGGGAGAGTTCCCCGTTTCGATTTTCGACGTAGTTCTGAACGGCTACACCATACGCGGCTCCATCGTTGGCACCCGTTTGGACCTCGAAGAGTCGCTTGCGTTTGCCGCAGAGGGCAAAGTGAAGGCAACGATCGAGATCTTGCCACTTGAATCCATCAATGACGTGTTCACCCGCCTCAAGACGGGACGGGTTAATGGGCGCGTCGTACTTGGTCTAAAGCAGGAAACGTTTGCCAAGGTGGCGCCGGTACGGCTTGCAAGCTGATTCAGGCTTCACCACGCTTCTAAGCACAATTCGTCGGGTTGCGCGTTTAACCGTTCCAGGTACACTAGGCTGTGACCGTCAAAAGTCCCAGCAGTTATCCCGATTCCTCGGTGGGAGCAACGTTGTGAGTAAAAGGAGAGATTTTCAACTATGCAGCCGAATGAACGGACCACCCCCACGGGAAACCGTGTAGGCAACAAGATCCTCCTTTCAATTTCCGACAAGGAATACGCGCTGATTCTTCCTCACCTGGAGTTTCTCAGCATGCCTGGGCATCTTAGTCTCTACGAACCGGGCCAGCCGATGGAGTTCGTGCATTTCCCGAACTCAGGCATGGTCTCTCTCGTAATTGCGACCGAAGATGGAAGGACCGTTGAAGTAGGAGAAGTTGGCAAGGAAGGGTTTGCCGGAGTACAGGCGGCGGTTGGCATAAACAGGAACCAAGTGCGCGAAATCGTGCAAATCGCCGGAGACGGGTTCAGGGTCAAAATTAGTGCATTGAAAAGCGTCTTGCAATCAGCTCCAGAACTTCAACGGATTCTGACCCGCTACGCAGTAGTCCAGGGAATGCAATTCGCGCAAACAGCCGCGTGTAATCGGCTTCACAATATCGAACAGCGTCTCGCGCGTTGGCTACTTATCACTCAGGATAGAGTGGATTCCCCGACGCTGGCCATCACCCACGATTTCCTTGCGACCATGCTCGGCACCGACCGCCCCACCGTAAGCTTGGCAGCTCGCGTTTTGCAGGACAAGCAGATCATCGAGTACACGCGCGGAGCAGTGCAGATTCTGAGCCGGGCAAAACTCAAAGACTGCACCTGCGAGTGTTACGCCGTTATCCAACAATACAATCGCGAGATTGGAGTGAAATAGCCCTTCTAGTGTAGGAAATCCTACAGACAAGAATCTTCATTCCGGATTATATTATCCACGAGGATTTCTTTTCCTGGGATGGACAAAAGATCCAAGAATATAATCGTGAAGGCACCCGCCTTCAATGTGCAAGCTTTTCTCGATTCTGCCGGTGTCGCTCGGAAACTCAAGGAGTTCAAGAAAAAGGAAGCGATCTTCTCGCAGGGCGACGCCGCTAAGAACGTTCTATATATTCAGAAAGGCGCGGTACGGCTTTCTGTGGTCAATGAAACCGGTAAAGAGGCCGTCGTCGCAGTTTTGGGACCCGGCGACTTTTTTGGCGAGGGATGCCTCGCTGGTCAGCCCATTCGGATAGGGTCGGCGGCTGCGATCACGGCAACCATCGCACTTTTGATCGAAAAAAAGGAAATGCTTCGCGTCCTCCATGCGGAACGTGCCTTTTCCGACCGTTTCATCTCTTACATGCTTTCCAGGAACATCCGCGTGGAAGAGGATTTGGTCGATCAGCTTTTTAACTCCAGCGAGAAGCGGCTGGCGCGCACCTTGTTGCTGCTCGCGCGCTACGGCAAGGAAGACAAACCCCAAAAGATGGTCCCCAAAATATCGCAGGAGATGCTCGCCGAAATGGTCGGCACCACCCGCTCTCGCGTGAATTTTTTCATGAACAAATTCAGAAGACTGGGTTTCATCAAGTACAACGGCGGCCTGCACATCGATACTTCGCTTCTGAGCGTTGTCCTGCACGACTGACAGGCGGCTCCGCCGATTGCAATTAAGTTACCCGCCGCCTCGCCCGCGCGCTAAACGAGAAACCGTCAGTTTCGCGACGTGCTTATGCTGACGGATGCTTCAAAATATTCGCCAAAGCATGCAGCCGCGCCGCGTCAGCCGGACTTGTCGACATAGCGGCGTTCTTTTCCAAGGACGGCGCCATGCTGCTCAACTTCGCCACTTTGCTCTTGCTCATGTGCGAGTTCTCTGCATCGCGGATTCCCGCTCGCAGAGCTGCGATTCGCTCCGCCGGCAAAGCCTGCGACCTCTCCAACTGATCCACGTACGCCTTCGCCACCACCAACTGCGCAGGCCACTCCATCTTCTGCTGGTCCTGCACATTCAGCTCCGCCACCCGAACCGTCTTCGCCGCGTCGATTTCGTTCTGCGTCAGGAACTTCGTCGGCGTCAGCTCAAAGATATCCAGCCCGCGCGCAATCTCCGATCCGTAGATGTCGCCGTTGTACCAATACGCCGACCATTCGCCGCCCAGCACCAGCATCTTCGAATCGATCGGCCCGCGGTCGAAGTAGGCAATCTCAAAAGGGTGCGCCGCGTCGGTGAAATCCATAACCGAAACGCCACCCTGGTACCAAGCCTGCACTTCGATGTCGCGCCCGGGAACCGGAATCAGCGAGCCGTTGTGCGCCACACAGTTTTCCGTGTCGCTCTGCGCGGCCGGCAGCTTGTAATAGCTCGCGAACGTCAACTTGCCGTTATTGAGATGGAAGATCGCGTCCGCGCCCCACTTGTTCGGNNTACGGCTTTCTGTGGTCAATGAACCGGTAAAGAGGCCGTCGTCGCAGTTTTGGGACCCGGCGACTTTTTTGGCGAGGGATGCCTCGCTGGTCAGCCCATTCGGATAGGGTCGGCGGCTGCGATCACGGCCACCATCGCACTTTTGATCGAAAAAAAGGAAATGCTTCGCGTCCTCCACGCGGAACGTGCCTTTTCCGACCGTTTCATCTCTTACATGCTTTCCAGGAACATCCGCGTGGAAGAGGATTTGGTCGATCAGCTTTTTAACTCCAGCGAGAAGCGGCTGGCGCGCACCTTGTTGCTGCTCGCGCGCTACGGCAAGGAAGACAAACCCCAAAAGATGGTCCCCAAAATATCACAGGAGATGCTCGCCGAAATGGTCGGCACCACCCGCTCACGCGTGAATTTTTTCATGAACAAATTCAGAAGACTGGGCTTCATCAAGTACAACGGCGGCCTGCACATCGACACCTCGCTTCTGAGCGTTGTCCTGCACGACTGACCAGCAGCTCCGCCGATTCCAATTAAGTTACCCGCCGCCTCGCCCCGCGCGTTAGACGAGAGAAACCGTCAGTTCCGTGACGTGCTTATGCTGACGGATGCTTCAAAATATCCGCCAAAGCACGCAGCCGCGCCGCGTCAGCCGGACTCGTTGACATAGCGGCGTTCTTTTCCAAGGACGGCGCCATGCTGCTCAACTTCGCCACTTTGCTCTTGCTCATGTGCGAACTCTCTGCATCGTGGATCCCCGCTCGCAGAGCTGCGATTCGCTCCGCCGGCAAAGCCTGCGACCTCTCCAACTGATCCACGTACGCCTTCGCCACCACCAACTGCGCAGGCCACTCCAGCTGCTGCTGGTCCTGCACATTCAGCTCCGCCACCCGAACCGTCTTCGCCGCGTCGATTTCGTTCTGCGTCAGAAACTTCGTGGGCGTCAGCTCAAAGATGTCCAGCCCGCGCGCAATCTCCGANNATCTCAAAAGGGTGCGCCGCGTCCGTGAAGTCCATAACCGAAACGCCACCCTGGTACCAAGCCTGCACTTCGATGTCGCGCCCGGGAACCGGAATCAGCGAGCCGTTGTGCGCCACGCAGTTTTCCGTGTCGCTCTGCGCCGCCGGCAGCTTGTAATAGCTCGCGAATGTCAACTTGTTGTTATTGAGATGGAAGATGGCGTCCGCGCCCCACTTGTTCGGGTCGTTCGGACGGCACCGCGCCCCCAGCCCTCCGCCCCACTCGTCGGTAAACACCACCTTCGTCCCATCGTTCGAAAACGAAGCCGAATGCCAGTACGAGTAATTCGGATCATTCACCGCGTCCACACGCTTCGGATGTACCGGGTCCTTGATGTCCAGCAGAATTCCATTTCCCGAGCACGCGCCCGCCGCCAATCCAATCGCCGAATACACCGTGATGTCGTGGCAGTGGTTCGTGTCCGCCGGCTTCATTTCATCCTTGTCATGGCTGCCGCCGTTGCTCAGGCTGTTCAGTACGCCCGTGCGCGGATCGATAAATACCCGCGGGCTGGACACCACCTTCGCCTCCTGCGGCGCCGCCACCGGGACCTTGATCACGTCGATGCGAAACAGCGCCGTATTCGGGTCCTTGTCCGGCGCTTCACCCGAGCATCCGGCCAGCTCTTCCGCTTGCCGCACAAACGACGCGCCCGACACGTATATATAAACGTTGTCCTTGTCGTTTGGATCCACCACTAGCGTATGCGTATGCGATCCGCGGCACGTCTGCACCGCTGCCACTTGCTTCGGGTTCTTGATGTCCGAAATGTCGAAGATCCTCACGCCGCGGAAGCGGTCCTTTTGCGCTGCCGGCAAGCGCCGTTCCTTCTCATGCCCTGCTGCCGGCGGAGGCTCCGGTGGAAACCCCTCCGTGCCGCAATCCAGCCGTCCATTCGGCATCTCCACCGACATGAACAGCAGGTTCTTATATACCGACACATCGCCCTGCCCGCCCGGGCACACCAGCGAAGTTACCAACGCGGCCTGCGCCGGATTGGAAATGTCATAAATATTCACGCCGTAAAAATTTCCCTGGAAAAGGTGGTTCCCCTGGAACGCCAAGTCCGAATTCGCGAACGCCAGCTGCGCGATCTCCATCTGCAGCTCCTTCGGCATCCTCGACGCGCCGCCCATGCCGAGCAGGCCAAGCGTCTTCTTCACCTTCGGATCGTCGGGATCGCTGACCCCCAGTTGAAACGCGTCCGGCTTCTTGAGCAGCAGCAGGTGCTTCAATCCCATCGCCGCTTCGCCCGCGTCATACAGCCCCGGTGTCAGCTTGTATCGCGGATCGTTAACATCCGATCCCGTCATCCCCGCCGGCAGCGGCGGAGCCGGCTTTGGAGCAAACGGATTGTCGTCCGGCTCCGGCCCCGGCTCCGGCGCCTTTGCGGTTTCCTGCGCGGGCGGCGGGGCCGCTTGCGTCTGCGCCTGCATCCGGCTCACTCCGCAACACAAAATAATCGCCGCCACTGCCACACGAAAAGCAACACTGGGCCCTCGGTTCATCGTTTCTCCTCTAAAGGTTTTTTCTCCAACATCGCCTGCATAATCCTGATCTCTGCCCGTTGCGTATTATCCGCGTCCGTCGCGAAGTCGAACAAGTCCGCGTCCTGCCCCGCGCCCGCCGTGTCGAACAAATCCTTCACCATGATCAACGCCCCATTGTGGTGCTGAATCATCCCCGTCAAAAATAACTGGTCAAACTCCGCGCCCTTCGCCTTCCTCAACGTCTCCATCTGCTCCGCCGTCAGCATCCCCGGCATCAGCGCCATAGCTTTACCCGACGTATCCATACCCGGTTTACCCGACGCATCCCCGTCGGGCATTCCCGGCATCGCCATGGAAACCGCTTCTCCGCGCGCCGCCAGCCACCGCTGCATAAATTTTATCTCGTCCGACTGCGAGCTGCTGATCCGCGCTCCCAACGACCGCACATCCTTATTCTCCGTGTGCGACGCAATCAGCGCCGTCATCTCCACCGCCTGCTCGTGATGCATGATCATGCCCTGCATGAACTCCACATCCGCCTGCGACCATTGCGGCGGCGCGCCCTTCGTCGTCGGAGGCAGCGTCTTGCTCGGCTTCCCCGGCGCACCCGGCTGCACCACTACCGGCGTCGCCGAATCACCCTGCTGCGCTCGCGCCACGCAGCACAAAAAACCTGTCGCAGCGCTCGCCGCGAGCAGCATCCCGAACAGCACCGCGGATCCTCTTGCAGAAAGGAGCTTGCTCTCGCGGCCAAAACGGCAAAGCTTCCACTTCCGCGCGTGGCTAAACATCAGCGTCCCCCATCTCTATTAAATCACAGGTCGCCACCGTCCACCCCGTCCGGTTAGCGGTTAATATAGGTCTGCCAAAGCGCCGTCAGGAGAGCCTTCGCCATGTCACCCAAGCTCGATCTCTACAACAACGCCTACGGAAATTACGAGTCCGATGCCTACCGCGAAGTCCGCATCGAAACCTACGGCGAAGACCTCGGCCAGACAAGCTGGGTCACCACTGAGGAGTCCGCCGGAATTCCCGAACTGCTCGCCCTCGAGCGCGATTCGTATGTCTTGGAAATTGGCTGCGGTTCCGGCGGCTACGCCTTGCACCTCGCCGAAAAAGTTGGCTGCCGCATCCTGGGTCTGGACCTCAACGAATCCGGTATCCGCAACGCCAACCAGCTCGCGCAATCCAGAGGCCTCGCTTCACTGGCGCTTTTCCAGCAAGTTGACGCTTCGAAAGATCTCCCTTTCGACGAAGAGACTTTCGATGCCGCATTCTCAAACGATGTTTTGTGCCACGTTCCCGGCAGGCTCGGCGTCCTCGCCGAAATCTTCCGCGTCCTGAAGCCCGGCGGCCGCTTCCTCTTCACTGACGCTCTCGTAATCGCCGGAATGGTTTCCGCCGAAGAAATCGCCACCCGCAGCTCCATCGGCTTTTACGCCTACAGCCCAGCCGGCGAAAATGAACTCCTCATGCGCCAAGCCGGCTTTTCCGGCATCCGCACAATAGACACCACCGAAAACGCCGCCCGCATCTCAAAGCGCTGGCACCACGCCCGCGAAAAACGCAAACCAGACTTGCTCGCCGCCGAAGGCCCCTCCACCTTCGACGGCCTGCAACGCTTCCTCTCCTCCGTCCACATCCTGTCCACCGAAAACCGCCTCTTGCGCCATCTCTACTTCGCCACTAAGCCGTAGCGCAGTCGCCTTCGAACTCATCAGTCTGAATTTTTGTGAAGCGCTTTGCCACCGGGCGTCGAGGATCGGTGACCGGGACCCGCGTCATCTGCCGGTCTTTGCGATGAAGGCGAGGCTGGTAGGGGCGGTGGGGATCGAATAATCACGGACATTAAAAAGCCCCGTGTTTTACCGTGTTGCAACGCTCACCCGGGTAGCCAATCGGTACGAAGAGTACAGTACAAATCTAGCTCCAGGGACCGGGACGGCCACGGCGGAAATGTCCACCGCCAGAATTGCGCTGTTGGTTGTTATTTCGCCGCCGGTTTCGAAGTTCAAGTGTCTCGAAGTACTGCTTGTGCAGGCTACAGTAGTGACTGCCATCGCTTGTGCCATGAGTAAGCGGGATAAATTTATTATCGGCGTTGAGGCACAATGGGCAGTAGTACGGACCTGTGCCGTCCTTCTGGCGGTACATGCTGTCATCATCGGAGAGGCATTGAAGCTCCGCCTTTCTGCGTTCAAAATCCTTTTTCACGTCGAACTGGGCCTGTAACTCTTGAATCCGTCGTTTTGCGGCTTCGAGCCGGTCTTTTACGGCTTCGAGTTCCTTCTGCAACTCAGCATTTGGCGACAATCGCTTTCGCACCCAATTGAATGCGCCTTCGGCTACCTTCTTTTCAACTATTCCTGTCACAGGGTCCATACGGTGTTTCCTCGCTTACCCAATACGTTATCACGGCAATCGAACGCCGTCACCAGAATCAGGTTGTCTACGCCGGGCGTGAATATAAAATGCGTACATTGAGGAAACCACAAATGAGAATCGCCGCAGTATTTCTTGCTGCCATATTTTGGTTAACAGCGACGACTGCACAAGAACAGCGCACGCCAACTGTAAACCAATGTCGTGCTGACCGTGAAGCGTGGTTGCTCGAAACGTACGGACGCGGTACTGGACCCGGTGCCCAACACGTTTCGCTGCACACGTTGTTTGACTGGGATACTGAAATGGGCGTGTGCGGCTTGGGCGTTGATGAAGAACAACGTGCTGCGTACCAAAACGCGCAGGCTCGTTTTGAAATTGAAGTAAGTCGTCGGCGCAGGGACTTCATAGAACGTCACGGCCTGACCCAGCAGTTTTACAAGGAAGACGCGGCGGGAGAACGCTGATGACACGACCCGAGCCGAGTGCCCAACCCTTCCGCGCGGCACCAGACTTCCCCCCAACCACCACTGAAACCCGCGGGGTGGCGGGTGGCGAATCCTTCCAAACCGCACCCCGAGTTCAATCACGCCGAGCGGTTAATTTGCGGGTGCCGCACTCTTCTGTTTTTGAAGGGTGCGGGTTTTGACGTCGCGTTCTTAAAGTCTTTCGTCTCAGGCCGGACGGGCTAGAATCCGCGCGTGGATTCAACAAGAGCATCTCTCAATTGGAAAAACTGGAAGAAGAGTCGGGCCTCTTTGACAGGGAGAGCAACGATGAGAAAACTCAGATGGTCCAGATATCGGCGCGTGCTCTGCTTTTTGACGTTCGTAGCAATAGCTGTTCTCGCAGGATGCGCGACCCAGCCCAGGCCAGAAACTTTAGACCCGCCCGGCTTCTTTTTGGGTTTGCTCCACGGCTTCCTCATCCTGTTTAGCTTTATCGGTAGCCTCTTCTCAAACGTCCGTATCTACGCTTTCCCAAATTCCGGCGGATGGTATGACTTCGGTTTTCTTTGCGGCGCCAGCATGTTTCTCGGCGGTGGCGGCGCTAGCTCGCGCTAACTTGGGGCCGTGGATGAAGCCGTTAGGAGAAGCACAGTTGAAACCTCAACGCTTCAAACCATCGATCGTGGTGGGCGGATGGGCAGACCCTTCCACGCGGCACCGGAGTTTGCTTCAAGCGCGACTGAAACTCGCAGGGGTGCCGAACCCTTCGGCGTGTGAAGGGTTCGGGTTTTGACGTCGCCTCTAGCCGAAATGAAGCCCAAAAAATCGCAGTTTCCCATTTTGGGAATGACCCTTCTATCCACCACTCCCAAAACGACTTGCGAAATGCTCACACAATTCTAGATTTGCATCGTGTGTTAGCCTTGAATTGGAACTATGTGCAGCATAGAAAAATTCGGCGCAGTAAGCAGTTCACGAACGGCAGCCGCCATTCGTGTTTACCCTGAGTTGCGAAGGGTTCACCCTGAGTTGCGCACGGCGCCAGTTTTCTCGCGACCACTTTCTCACCGCGAGCTCTCACACCCCGCTCCGCTCTCGACGAATCGCGCCAAATTAAATCGCCAAACTCCGGAATTAGAACACCTCGCAACCCGCAGAAAACAAACACCCGCGATCTGCTCAAATCGCCAAAAAATCAACTTTTGCCTCGACGAAAATTTGAGTTTACCCGCCAGCTTCTTCGAGGGCGCAATCGGAGCGCCGAGCGAGAGGCTCAATGTATTTCTACCCGGTTCTGGCCTACGAGTAGAAATGGCTGTAACGCACTCAAAACAAAGCATCGGCCCATTTCTACCCGGTTCTAGATTTGCACATATGCGAACAGTCGCGCCGCTGCGCCCCTATGCTAGACTGGGCGGCAATTCGATGCCTGCCCGCGGAAAATTTATCGTTCTCGAAGGAATTGACGGCTCCGGCAAACGCACCCAGCTCGAAATGCTCGTGCGCGCCTTCGCCTCCCGCGGCGTCGCTTGTTCGCAGATCAGTTTCCCGCGTTACGACGGATTTTTCGGCAGAATGGCCGGCCAATACCTCAACGGAGATTTCGGTTCCCTCGAAGCCGTGGACCCCCACTTCTCTGCCCTGCTCTACGCCGGCGACCGTTTCGAAGCCAAACCTCGCATCGAATCCGATCTCGCCTCCGGACAAACCGTCGTCGCCGACCGTTACATCGGCTCGAATCTCGCGCACCAGAGCGCTCGTGTCCCTCCCGAAAAACGCGCCGAATTCCTGCAATGGCTCAAGCAGCTTGAATATCAGGTGTACGCCCTGCCCGCCGAAGATCTCGTCATCTATCTTCGCGTGCCTCCCGCCGAAGCTCATCGCCTGGTCGGCGAAAAGGCTGCCCGCGATTACACAAAATTGCGACACGATATTCACGAATCTGATCTCGCGCACTTGCAGACAACCTCGGAAGTGTACGACCAGCTCGCGCGCCAGCCGAATTGGGTGAAAATCGAATGTAACGATAGCGCGGCGGCCGCGTTGCGCGCTCCCGAATCAATTCACCAGGAAATTCTTGCAGCCGTGCAGGCGCGCGTCACTCCCACTCTGCGGGCCAACAAATAATATGGGCTTCGGCGAATTTCTCGGCAACGAACGCATCGTCACCGCGCTTCGCGGAATGTTGCGCCGCGAACGCGTTCCCAGTGCGCTGCTCTTCACTGGCCCGCGCGGGATCGGAAAATACACGCTCGCGCGAATGTTTGCCCAAGCCGCCAACTGCGAACGCCTCAAAGACGACTTCTGCGGCGAATGCGAACCCTGCAAGAAAATCGCCCGCCTTGCCGATCCCGCGCCTCTCATTGACCTGGGTCTCGCCGAACGCGGCGAGAGCGCCGACGCCGCCATGGTCGAGCGCATGCCCCTGCTCATCGAAACCAATCCCGATGTTTGGCTCATCGTTCCCGACCCCGTGCGCCTGCGCACTCCCGTCGCGCGTCCCATGATTCGTGTGGGCCAATTGCGCGCCGTGCAGCGCGCCGCTTATTTCAAGCCCCAAGGNNGAGCCGCCGGACTCCGCCACCTTGATCCTTCTCGCGCCCACTCCGGATTCTTTGTTGTCCACCATCCGTTCGCGCTGCCTGCAATTCCATTTCGCCCCCGTTCGCGAGGAGCAGATGGAAGCGTTTCTGAAGGAACGCACCGGCGCGAAAGCCCCCGACCGAAAATTGCTCGCGCGGCTTTCCTGCGGCAGCCCCGGAATGGCGCTTACCCTCGATCTGGAAGAATCCTCGCGCCTGCGCCGCGCTATTTTGGCCCTGCTCGGCCAGGCCATCACCGGCGAAAAATCCGGCCAGATGTTTGCCGCCACCGCCCAGCTCGCCAAACGCGAAAAGGAATCGTTTGAAAATATTCTGGACCTGTTTTATAGTTTGCTCACCGACCTTCTGGAATTTTCCCAAGGTCAGAAACAAAACTTGCCTCGAAACCCGGATCTACGCCGGGAGCTAGAGGCCCTCGGCCAGAAAATAAACTTTGAATGGATCTTGCGGGCTACGCAGGGCTTTGACGTACTTGATAGCCGCTTGCGGCGAAATGTGGGCCGGCAACTAGGCCTGGACGCTCACCTTGCCTCGCTCGCAAACCGCTAGGACCAAATAAAATTTCGACTATTTTTCTAAATCCTGCAACCGAATCTCACTTGGCGCAGTCATAACTAGGAGAAGGTGCAAGGAGCACTTATATGGTAAATCGCAAACTTTTCCGCCCCAGCCTTACGGAGGTGAAGGACCAGTTCGCCGCGCCCCGCCCGGTGCAGTCCATGCCCCAGCAGGTCGCGCCGCGAAAAAAGCCCGCGCCTCCCGAACAGACGCACGCTGAGAATTTCTACTTCGTCAAGCAGATGCAGTCGCGCACGCCCGTCGCCGTGGTGCTGAACGACGGCGAAGTGCTGCGCGGCACCGTGGAATGGTACGACCGCGAATGCATCAAGCTGACGCGCTACGGCAGCCCCAACATCCTGCTCTACAAGCACTCCATCAAGTACCTCTACAAGGATGGCGACGAAGCCGCGCAGGGTGGCACGAACGGGCAGTAACTCGTGGCCAGAGTGTAATAGTCGAAGGGGAGAGGGAAGCTAGGATCGGCTCTTTCGATTTTTTCTAAACGGGCCCACAAAGAAAGTCATCAGCGCCTTGGTCACCAGCCTGCCCCGGTCGTCGCGCACGTCGCAATCCACCACCGCGATGTGCCTTCCCCTGCGCACCACCTCAGCCTCGGCGAACACCGTACCCGCTTCCACCGCTTCCAGAAAATTAATCTTCATCTCCACGGTAGCCACTCGCGTCCCCCGCGGACACGCCATGTACGTCGCCAGTCCTCCCGCCGTGTCAGCCAGCGCCGCGAGTACCCCGCCGTGAACCACCCCATGAACTTGTTTGTGCAGCGCCTCCACCGGCATCCGCAGCGTCACTTTCCCCCGCTCCGCTTTTTCGATGACGAAACCAAGTTGTTTTGCCGTGTTGCTCGTGCGGATACGTTCCTGCACGTCACTTGCCGCAAGATACTCAGTCGGCTTGGAAGCTCGCGCCATATCAGGAAGCGGTCTGACCTCCATCGATTGGAATTACGGTGCCGGTAACCCAAGAAGATTCGTCGGACGCAAGATACAAAGCCATGAGCGCGATGTCTTCCGGCTTTCCAAAACGCCCGAGCGGAAGTTCCGCGATGCGCTGCTTTCGCGTTGCTTCCGGGTCTCGCGCTTTAGAGAGCGAGAGGAGTGCCATCTCGGTCTCGACGATCGCCGGGCACACGCAGTTCACACGAATGTTATCTTGCGCGTGGTCGAGCGCCATCGCTCGCGTCAATCCGGCAACCCCGGCTTTTGCCGCACAATAAGCGGCGCGTTGACGGCGGGCTACGATTCCAAGGTACGAGCCGATGTTGACGATCGAGCCGCCCCCGGATTTCCTGAGGGCCGGAATCGCTGCGCGCGAGACGAGAAATGTGCCGGTCAAATTTGTCGCCAGCACGCGGCTCCAATCTTCCTCGGAAGTTTCTTCGGCGGTTCCAACCATGACGGCTCCCGCATTGTTCACAATGACGTTTAGATGACCAAAGTGCAGCACGACGCGTGCGATTGCAGCATCCACAGCTTTGTGATCGGCGACGTCGCACGTTACCGCCAATACGTTGCCGCCCGACGATTCAATTTCTCGCTTGACGGCTGCCAGGGGCTCTTTCCTTCGGCCAGCTAGGGCAATTTGTGCGCCTTCGGCCGCGAACGCCAACGCACAAGCACGCCCGATTCCCGTTCCGCCACCGGTGATGAACGCTACTTTTCCCGAAAGTCGCTCCACCCTGGTGCCCCTGCGGCGCGTCTAATGTGCAAGCAGCCGGGGAGCGAATCTAGCATCCAAGCACCAAGCGCGCAAGCGAACGCACCGGTTGCCGCCCGCAGCACGCGGCTGCTACAGTACAGTGAGGTTGAATGAAAATCGGAATCACATGCTATCCGACGTACGGCGGCTCCGGGGTGGTTGCGACGGAACTGGGAATTGAGCTTGCAGCGCGGGGCCACGAAATCCATTTCATCAGTTACGCGATGCCGATCCGGCTGAGTTCGGCGCACGAGCGGATTTATTTTCACGAAGTGGAAGTCACGTCATATCCGCTTTTCGATCACCCTCCTTACACTCTGGCTCTGGCGACCAAGATGTTTGAGGTTGCCGAGGAAGCCTCGCTCGACTTGCTGCACGTCCATTACGCGATTCCCCATTCGGTGAGCGCGCTGCTTGCGCGGATGATGGCGCAGCCGAAGAAGCTGCCGTTCATCACAACTCTGCACGGCACGGACATCACACTGGTGGGCAACGACCGCAGCTACCTTCCTATCACGCGGTTTTCGATAGAGCAGAGTGACGGGGTCACTGCGATTTCAAAGTATCTTCGCGAGCGAACCATTCACGATTTTGAAATCAAGCGGCCCATCGAAGTGATTCCGAATTTTGTCAACTGCGATCTGTACACGCGGTGCAAGGATCAGTCCGCACGGCAGCAATGGGCGAAGAACGGGGAGCCCATACTGATGCACTTATCGAACTTCCGTCCCGTGAAGCGGGTTTGCGACGTAATCGAAATCTTTGCACTGGTCCGCGAAAAGATTCCGGCCAAGCTGGTGCTGATGGGCGACGGCCCGGACCGTGGCTCGGCTGATTTCATGGTGCGCAAGAAGGGCCTGACAAAAGATGTATTTTTTCTGGGGAAACAGGACAGCGTTCAGCAGAAATTGGGTCTGGCGGATTTGTTTCTTTTGCCCAGCGATGAGGAATCGTTCGGCTTGGCGGCACTGGAGGCCATGGCCTGCGAGGTTCCGGTGATAGCGACAAACGTCGGCGGGCTGCCGGAGGTCGTCACACACGGCGTGGACGGCTATTTGATTCCGCCGCGTGACCCTAAAGCCGGAGCCAAGTATGCGCTTGAGATTCTCACGCGTCCTGACCGCGGCCGCTCAATGGGCCAGCAAGCGCGCGTCAACGCCCGCAGCAAGTATTGCTCGAACGATGTAATCCCACAGTATGAGAACTACTACCGGAGTGTGTTAGAACTCCACAACAAAGCGAACGCCTGAGGCCTAACGATCGATGATGGGGACAGGCTGAAGAGAGCGCACGGCCATGTTGATGTCGCTTTGAGTGATTTTCGCACCGGAACCGAATGCCACGGTGAAAATAAACCGGAATTGGCGATTGCTATCGTCGAAAACACGTAGCGCCACCGGTTGGCCTTTCGCTGGATCTCCGAACTGAAACCCACGGTTTTTTCCCCAGTCAAATGAATAGAACTCCGGCCCGGCAACCGATGGCAAGTCAGGGCCAAAGGACAACTTCCAGAGCAACAGCACGTTAGCGCGCCGTGCTTCCTCTACCTTCATGATCGGAGAGAATTGCGCCGGCGAAGCTGCGTAAACCGACTGGTACAACGCGTAGTTCGACTCGATCGGCCGATTGGCGAATACATTCGCGAATTTCTGGTATTCAGTAGGGTTCGAAGATTTCAGCGAGTGGATCACATCTAATTGTGAATCGGGATCGAAGAACACTACGACTTGTCCCGGGCTGGAGACGAACTGGATGTAAGACAATGACGCGACGTTTTTTATCTTAACACTCCACGGAACATTGAATTCATAGTCGAAGGCTTTAGCTTGCGAACCCTTTAACGTATCGTCGGAAGATATGGGTAGCGGCTGCGGAACGTCCGCGAGCCAAGGACTTGACGCTTCCCATCGCTTGGCCTCAAACCAAGTCAGCGTCTGCGCTCCGAACTCCACACAAAAAACGGCGATTAGAATGACCAGGAGCAACAAAATAATAGCGGGGAGCGCGCTACCCTTGTCTTCCTCTTCGTTCATTCGAGCTAGTTCGTCCATGGTATCGAGAACGGTCATTCTACGCCATCCGGTCGCGCGACGCCGTAGGATTCAGTTTTTCGCCTTGTTGCGGCTGCATGACAGAAAAATAAATTTTCTGCGCTGCCGGCGAGGGAGGGCGCCGTCAAGGCTTCCAGCGAAGACACGCTCGTTCATCTTGACAATTGCTGTTCGCGAGGATATACGAGCCCGCAGAGTGCCCGCGGTCCGGGCATCGCTGCGTGAAGGAGCTCGTGATGCACTGGACCCAGGTATATGACCCGCTCAGCCATTGGTGGCTTTCCACGCTGGTCGCGGCGTTGCCGATCATCGTACTGTTCACGTTGCTGGCAGGCTTGCGAGTAAAGCCACACTGGTGCGCGGTTGCGGGAGCCTGCACCGCCGTGCTCGTCGGGATTCTGATATTCCACATGCCGCTGATTCTCGCAGCATCGGCTTTCGGGTATGGGGTGGCATATGGGGTCCTGAAAATCGCATGGATCGTTCTCGCCGCGGTATATCTGTACGACATCTCCGTGGAAACCGGCCAGTTTGAAATCATGAAGGAATCGATTGCGGGGATTACGCCCGACCGCCGCCTGCAAGTGCTGCTTGTTGCATTTTGTTTTGGCGCGTTCATCGAGGGCGCTGCGGGCTTCGGAGCGCCGGTCGCGATTGCCGGCGCGTTGATGATTGGTCTCGGTTTCCGCCCGTTTCATGCTGCGGCGCTCAATCTGATTGCGAACACCGCGCCGGTTGCGTGGGGAGCGATCGGAACACCCGTCCACGCGCTGGCTGCCGTTTCCGGGCTGCCTGAATCCGACCTTAGCGCTATGATCGGCCGCATCCTTCCGTTTACGGCGGTTATCGTGCCCCTCTGGCTGGTGCGAACGATGGTGAATTGGGAAGAAACGTTCGAAGTGCTTCCTGCCATTCTCGTCGTGGGCGTTTCATTTTCCGTCACGCAGTACTTCTGGTCGAATCATGTGGACAGCAACCTGGTGGATATCGCAAGCGCGATCGTTTCCATCATCGTGACGATTGTGTTCCTACGCTTCTGGAAACCGAAAAGAATCTGGCGCTTCGATTACGACAAACCCGAACTCACCTCTCCCGTTGCGCCTCTTTCCGGCGAGATCGCGGACGACATGGGCGGCAAGTGGCCCGCCAAGGAATATGACGGCTACGTCGCGCCGAAAAAATATCCCGCCGGCGTCGTGCTGAAAGCCTGGATGCCGTTCGCGATTCTTTCCGTATTCGTTCTGCTCTGGGGACTGCCAAAGGTGAAACTCGCGATCAACCAGGCGACCACACCCGCGTTCCAGGTGGTGCAGGCCGACGGAAAAGTGCGCCCCGGCCAGCCAGGATGGGATTGGCCCTATCTGCACAACGCCATTTCGCGCTCGGCTCCCGTGGTGGCGAAACCGACGCCCGAAGGCGCGCGCTACGATTTCAACTGGCTTTCGGCGACGGGCAGCGGCTGCTTTCTCGCCGCGCTCGTTTCCGGGCTGCTTTTGGGTATGAGCCCCGTTGCGCTGATGAAAACATTCTGGCGCACGCTGGTGCGCATGCGCTTGGCTATGGTGGCCATCTCGTTCATGTTGGGCTTGGGATTCGTCACGCGCTATTCGGGACTCGACGCAGTGCTGGGCCTGGCCTTCACTCGGACCGGCTGGCTGTATCCGTTCTTCGGAACATTTCTCGGCTGGCTCGGCGTCGCGCTCACCGGCAGCGACACATCTTCAAACGCGCTCTTCGGCAGCCTCCAGCGGATCACGGCGCAGCAGCTCGGCATCGATCCCATTCTGATGTGCGCGGCGAACAGCGCGGGCGGGGTGATGGGCAAGATGGTGGACGCGCAGTCGATAACCATCGCCACCGCTGCGACCGAGCAGGTCGGCAACGAAGGTATGATTTTTCGCTACGTTTTCTGGCACTCGATCGCCCTCGGCGCCATCGTCGGCGTCATCGTCATGCTTTACGCATACGTCTTCCCGCATCTCGTTCCGCACGGCTTGACGTTCCTGAAGTGACGCTCTATTCCGCGCGCAATGCGTCGACGGGGTCGATCGTTGCGGCGCGTCGGGAGGGCAGGTAGCAGGCCAAGTAGGCGGTGATAACGACGCCGACGGTCACCGCGGAGTAGGTGACGGGGTCGAGCGGGCTCACGTTGAACAAGAGCGAGGACATCAGGCGCATCACGGCGAAGGAAGCGACGAGGCCGCAAGCGATGCCGACGCCGGTAAGCAACAATCCGTGGCGAACGAACATCGAGATGAGCGTTTGCCGCTGCGCGCCGAGCGCCATGCGAATGCCAATCTCGCGAGTGCGCTGCGAGACGGAATAGGCGATCACGCCATAAATCCCCACGATCCCGAGCAACAGCGCCATACCTCCCGCAACGGCGAGCATTACGAGAGTGAACGAAGTGCGCGCCATCGATTCGGTGTAAAAATGACCGAGCGTGTGGACACTTGAGAGCGGGACGTTCGGATTGACGGACCAGACAGTTTCGCGGACTTCCTTCAAAAAGGCTTCCGAGCCCGCACGGGGACTGCGGATAGTGAAAGCGATGTCGCGGCGCAGCGACTCTTTTTGACCCTCGAAGCGGTCCATCATGACCGGCCAGTACACGGAGGTGGGCGCGTCCTGGTTCACGCCGTCATCGTGCATATCCGCGACAACACCGATAATTTCGCGCCAGTCATCGGTGCTGGCCGCGCGGACTCGCTTGCCGAGCGCGTTATTCGCATCGTGCCAGTACTCGCGAGCGAAATTTTCGGAGACGAGGGCGACGGGAATTTTCTGATAGGTGTCCGACCAAGTGATATCGCGGCCGGCGACGAGCGGCGTGCCCAGCGTGGCGAAGAATCCGGGCGATACCC
Organism: Acidobacteriota bacterium; assembly: GCA_003167215.1. Classification (GTDB taxonomy): domain Bacteria; phylum Acidobacteriota; class Terriglobia; order Acidiferrales; family UBA7541; genus Palsa-295. Next base: position 25,826 of record PMTV01000045.1, read on the forward strand.
ACTTGAACCGGCGTATCGGCGGAATGTCGCCTTCCGCATACGAGCGGTCTTGCGCGAAAAGCAGATCGTTGGAGTCTTCCCCGTCCATGGGAAGAGAGCTCGAAAATCCGACCGAGGACACGCTGGGAATGGCCGCAAGTTTATTTAGAATTTCCTGTTCCATTCGGACGACTCGCTCGTCTTCGGTGTCTGGTATCTGCGCTTCAGGCACGTAAAAGCGGAAGGTTTGCACTGCGTCCGCGCCAACAAAGCCTGGAGGAACGTGCATCAGAGCGCGGAACGTCCGAATCATCAAGCCGGAGCAAATCAGCAGGACGAGAGCCAAGGCCACTTGCACCACTACCAGGACATTACGTGCGCGATGCTGCTCGCGGCTCTGGCTCAGCGAACGGCCTCCCTCGCGGAGGGTGGCATTCAAACGCGCTCCGGCATATTTGAAGATCGGTATCGAGCCGAACAACAGGCTGGAAAGCAGAGTGATGGCCAATGTAAACAGCAGCACCGGAAGGTCAATACCGATTTCATGGATGCGCGGGATGCCGGTTGGCGCCATCGCAACCAACATGCGTAACGCTCCATAGGCCAGTGCCAATCCGAGCAGGCTTCCCATCAGGCCGAGGAGGATGCTTTCGAACAGCAAATCACCGGCGATTCGCCCGCGTCCGGCGCCCATAGCGGTGCGAATGGCCAATTCCTGGCGGCGTCCTTCGACGCGCACGAGGAGGAGGTTCGCTACGTTGGCGCAAGCGATTAGCAGCACCATTGCGATCGAGCCCATCAGGACCCACAAAACATTCCCGACATCGCCGACAACTTCTTGTTTCAACGAACGCAGATTCGGCGCGATATGCGCGCTTTCGAAAAGTTTCGTGCTGAATCCTTCCGGCGGGGGAAAACTTCGGCTGACTATGGGAAGCATGCGCGCAACGTCAGCGCTGGCTTGGGCCATGGTGACGCCCGGCTTGAGCGTGGCCAGGGCGCGGTAACTAAAGTTGCCCAACTTCGTTTTGCTGCGGTCCCACTTGAACGGAGCGATGATCGCGATGTCTTGGTCGTCAAGAAACTGAAATCCCCGAGGCAATACGCCGATGATTTCCCGAGGTTTTCCGTCCGCGGTGATCGAGCGGCCAATTACGGAAGGGTCGCCGCCAAACTTTTCGCGCCAGTACCCGTACGAAATCAGCACAGTCTCCGGCGCTTGGGGCGAATCGTCCTGGCGGGTGAACAAGCGTCCCAGCGCAGGGACCACACCCAGCAGCGGCAGGGTGCCATCGGTAACGTCGAGACCGTGAACCTGCTGCGGCTCGCCGGTGCCAGTAACGCTGAATGAATCTTCGTTGTAGGCGCCGATATCCTGGAAGCTGGTGCTCTGCTCGCGATCGATAAAATAAACCGACGGCGCCATATTCAGGTCGTTGATGTTGATGCCCGGCGCGGTATGCCACACACCGATCAGCCGGTCCGGGTCGGGATACGGCAGCGGCTTCAGCAGTACACCTTCCAGGACGCTAAAGATCACGACGTTCGCGCCTATGCCTGCGGCGAGCGTGATCAGCGTGATGGCGGTAAACATCGGCGCGCGGCCGAGCCTTCGCAGAACCTGCCTGAGTTGATCGGTGAACGTTCCCATGATTCAGGGCCTCCCCACTGGGGCGTGCATTCGCGGCTCGCTAGCAACAGAACCAAGGCGCGCGATGCGGCCTTGCAAGCTAATACGTCGGCGGGTGGAGAAAAGTTCAGACGAAATGTGCGAAAAATGTTCTTCTCAGTGCCGGTGACCCGACCAAGATCGGACCCATCGCTTTCCCAGTAAAGGTTCAGTCCGTCTTCGCTGAGAGTCACACGGCCGCAGTCAAACACACCGTAATTACCATTGAGAAAACGATAGGTGGGATAGAGTCGAAATAGGATGAGATGATTCGTTTTGGCGGGCACGAAAATTTGGAGTTGCACGGAGGAGTTATGGCGATTTTTCGCATGCGGCAGTGCGGGGCGGCGGCGGCGATCGCTGCGATGTTTGTGGGGATGGTGGTGTCGAGCGGGTCGGCGCAGACGCCAACTCCCAGCGCCAACGATCTCGATCCGAAAGTGCTGGCGTACAAACTGCCGGACCAGATTGCGTGGAAGGACGATCCGACGGGGGCGAAGATGGCGGTGCTGGAGGGCGATCCTTCGAAGCCGGGTCTGTACATCGTGCTGGTGAAATGGACTCCGCATCACATGAGCCATCCGCACTGGCATCCGCATGACCGGTTCATCACAGTGATTTCGGGGACCTGGTGGGTGGGCACGGGAGCGAAATTCGATCCGGACAAAACGGTTGCGATGCCGGCGGGGAGCTTTGTGACGCATTTCGCGAAACAAATTCACTACGATGGCGCGAAGGATTCGGAGGCGGTGCTGGAGATCGTAGGGGAAGGACCGGCCACAGCTACGCCCGCCGAAGCGAAGTAAGCGGCGTTGGTGTGCAGGAATTTGGGGGCGAAGCGCAGAACCCAAACGGTGACAGCGCCCGAAAACGTCGGACCAGCCGTGAGTCGAACGGAAGCGTTTGGGAGCACGGCGTCTAAACCCGCACCCTTTGCAGAAAAGAAAACGCAAAGGATGCGGCACCCGCAAAGTCGGTCCGAGGCGTGATTTAACTCGCGAGCGAGGTTGAGCCACCCGCCACAAAACAAAGCGAACGGCAGATCCCTCTCTGCGCATCGCGCCCTCCGCTGCGCGGAGGGGAAGAAAAAGCGCGCGATGCTTCGCTCGGGATGACAAAGTGATGAGGGTGCGGTTGGGCGGCTATTCGAGGAGGCCGGCGAAGGGCTCGGCGGTGGCTAGTTCGGGGATTTCGATGTGGATTTGGGTGCCCTGGCCTTCCTGGCTGCGGATGTCCATTTTGAATTGATCGCCGTAGAGCAGGCGCAGGCGTTCGTGGACGTTGCTGATGCCGATTCCTCCTCCGTAAACTTCTGCGAGCCGCTCGGTGGAGATGCCCATTCCGTTGTCTTCGATTTCGATGAGCAGCCGGCCGTCCAAGCGGCGAGTGCGAATGTGGATTTCTCCTCCCTCCAGACGAGGGCCGAGACCGTGCTTGATGGAATTTTCCACCATAGGCTGGAGCAGCATGCTGGGAACGAAGGTTTCGAGAGCGTCCTCGTCAATTTCCTTAAAAATTTGCAGCTTGTCGCGGCCGAAGCGGATCACTTCGATGTCGAGATAATCGTCGATGAATTCGAGTTCTTCGCGCAGGGGGACAAAGGTCTCATGCTTGCGCAGGAGGCGGCGCAGGATATTGGAGAGCTTCAAGACCACGCCGCGCGCCATGTCCGGATCGAAACGGATGAGCGAAGAAACTGTGTTCAGCGTGTTGAAAAGAAAATGCGGATTGATCTGGCTGGTGAGGGCGTCCATGCGCGCTTTCAAGAGAAGCTGCTGGTTCTGCTCGAGGTTCATCTCGATGCGCGTGTTGTTCCAGATTTTTATGGCCATGGCCACGCACATCACCGAAGAAAGCACGACCAGGAGCGCGTAGCCCCAGTTTTGCGGATGAAAGTCGAAGAGCCAATTATGCGGAACGACGCTTGCCAGCACGAGTTCTCCCACCGAGAGCGCGGCGCAGGCGAAAAGCGGCAGCATGACCCAATTCCCCTTGGCGTAACGAACCAGGCGCCAGATCCATTGGGGGATACTCAAGAAGAGAAAGGGGCCAAAATGCCAGACGTCTTCTTTTTCCGGCAATAATTCGCGAACCATTCCGGCGATAAGACCCACCAGGGCCGCCGTCGGGCTTGAAAGCCATTCGTGATTGCCGAAAGCGGGGAGACTGATCAGCGAACCGCCGAGCAAGCCGACGATGCGGCCGCCAATCAAGCCCATCAGGAAAGAGCCTTCGAAGGTGAGATCGAAAAAGCGATATCCGACCAGACGCAACACAACACCGATGGCCAGCGGCGGCGCGAGAAAAAGCATCAGCATCACTTTTTGGTCGGAATCGCGAACTTCGGTGAAAAGCATGCTGCGGAACGAGCGGAAGCGGACCAAAAGCGCCGCCAATGAGGCTGCGAATCCAACCTTCAGCACCAGAATAAACAGCAGGTCTTGTCCGCCAAAAAGTGTGCCCATTTCGCTCGCAGACTTCGGTGAATCCTTCGCGTTACGTTAGCCAAAGCGGGCATCGATGTAAAGAGAAGCCGTGCTGCAACATCGGCCGCAAGGTCGGGAGCCGGCGAGTGCGCAATCTACACGAACAGTCTCTCAACGGCTAAAGCCGCGCTGACTTTTGGCACCGACGGCACGACTGCCCTTCGTCAGCTCAGGGTAAAAAGTCGTGCCCAGTCGAAAAGCGGGATTCTCAAACACTCTCCGGCGGTCTTGCACAGGCTGATATAATGTCCAATTCTCATGAAGCGCGCCAAACAATCTGGTAAGAGGCGGAAGGCTCGAGTCGTCGCGCGGGCGCAACTGCCTACGAGTTTTGGGCGATTCACAGTATTTGGTATTACCGGGCGCAACGCGAGCGAAGAGGCTGTCGCCATTCAGCGCGGCGATTTGCGACGCGGCAAAGCACCGCTGGTACGCGTGCATTCGCAATGCCTGACGGGAGATGTGTTCACGTCAGAGCGATGCGACTGCCGGGCGCAGCTTGAATTTTCATTGCGGCAAATCGCGAAAGAACCTGCGGGAGTGCTGCTATACCTGCCGCAAGAAGGCCGCGGCATCGGCTTAATTAATAAATTGAAAGCGTACCAGCTGCAGGACGCGGGACTCGACACAGTGCAGGCGAATCGGAAGCTTGGCTTCGCCGCGGATTCTCGGGATTACGAATTTGCCGCCGAGGCCCTGAAAGCTCTGGGCGTTCGCAAACTGCGATTGCTTTCGAACAATCCGGACAAAGTACAGCAACTGGAGAGCGCGGGCATTCAGGTGGTTGAGCGAGTTCCCTGCCGGCCGCGCACCAGCCATCATTCCAAGTTCTATCTGCGTACGAAGAAAAACAAGCTGGGCCATCTTCTAGCTGGTCTGTAGTTCTCTTCCCTCACAAAATTCTGCTTGACAACAATGCGCGTTGCGCCGATACTAAACCATATGGTTAACTATTCAGGAGCGGTGCTCGACTCGACTTTCGCAGCGCTTTCGGATGCGACTCGCCGCGGGATTCTGGCGCGCCTGGCGCTGGGCGAAACTTCGGTAAGCGAGCTCGCGGCGCCCTGTGAAATGTCTTTGCCAGCCGTTTCAAAGCATCTACGTGTCCTGGAAGGGGCAGGATTGGTAAAGCGGCATAAGGACGGGCGGGTGCACCGTTGCCGGCTGGTCGCTGACCCCATGAAAGACGCGGCTGCATGGATCGAGCATTACCGTCAGTTCTGGGAAAGTCAGTTTGATTCACTCGCGCGATATCTTGAAGAATCGCAAAAAGAGGAGGATTCACAATGGCAAGCTCCGTCACCGGCCCCGAAACCAAGCTCGAAATCCGCCGGATGTTCGCGGCGCCGCGGGAGAAAGTCTTCGAAGCGTGGACGCAACGGGAAAAACTAGAGAAATGGATGTGCCGCTTTCCGGGGAACGAAACGCGCTATACGACGTCTGATGCGCGTCCCGGCGGGACAAACTTGATGGAGGTTACGAGCGCGGACGGCACTATTTTCAAACAGCGAGTGACGTATCGGGAGATTCAGCCTCCGGAAAAACTGGTGTTCACCTGGACCTGGGAGAAATTTGCCGCGTCGGGACAAAAGATCGCCGAGCAGGATGAGACGCTGGTGACAGTGGAATTTCAGCCGCGCGGTACTTTTACGGAAGTGTTTCTGACACATGAGGGCTTCAGCAACGCCGAAGCGCGAGAGGCCCACAACAAGGGCTGGAACGGATGCTTCGATATGCTGGCGAAGGCATTGGAAGCATAGCTCGGAAGGTTCGGAGGAGAGTGACAGTGGGGAGCCAAACGCCAGAGTTTGCAACGCTTCAAATCCGGCGAACATTTGCGGCGCCGCGCGAAAAAGTCTTTCGCGCTTGGACGGAACTCGAAGCGCTGGATCACTGGATGTGCCGCGACGTCCCGACGCACGAGGTGAAGTATCTGGAGCTCAACGTACGAACGGGCGGGCGCTACCGCATCGAGGTAAAGGATCCCCACGGCGAGACGTATCTGGGACAAGGGGTTTATCGCGAAGTGAAACCGCCGGAGAAATTGGTTTTCACCTGGCTTGGACCAAATCTTCCGGCACGCCCGATGAAAGCCTGCAAACAAAGGATTCGCTGATCACGGTGGAATTCTTCGCGCGCGGGAATTCGACGGAAGTGGTTCTCACCCAAGAGTTGCTGCAGAACCAAGCGTCGCGAGACTCGCACAAGAAGGGTTGGGAAGGGTGCTTCGACAAACTCGCGGAATATTTAAAGAAATAAGCGCGGGCGGTTAATAAGAAGATGTGGTGCGGCCATGAAGGACGTTTGCGACTGGAATTCCTTGCGCCAGTCTCGTGCCGGAAGGTAAGGAGAAACTCGATGGCTAGTCCAGTTCCAGGTCCGGCGACTGCGCTGCATATCCGGCGGGTGTTTAATGCTCCGCGCGAGCGGCTCTTTCAAGCGTGGACCGATCCCGAAAGAATGACCGAGTGGTTTTGCCACGCGAAACCGGAGCTGACCGGGAAGCTCGTGGTTATGGATGTGCGGCCCGGCGGGCGCTACGGGTTTGACATCTCCGGTGCGGACGGAAAAGTTTTCAAGGTACGGGGAGAATATTTAGAAATCAAAGCGCCGGAGAAATTGGTTTTCACGTGGTATTGGGAAACCGAGCCGGAGCACGGCGACACCGTCGTCACGCTGGAATTTGTGGATCTCGGCGCCAACAGCGAACTCGTCTTGACGCACGAGCGCTTCGCGAACAGCGATGCGCGCGACAAGCACAATAACGGTTGGGCTTTCGTCCTTGATTCACTGCAACGCTCCGTTGAGAAAAGCAGCGGCGGAAATTAAAAACCCCAGGAGAGGAAACTCAAATGAAAAAGGCAATCAGCATGATCGCAGTAGCGGCTCTAGCAGCGGGAGTTTTTGCCGTGCAGGCGGGATCGCAAGCCAAGCCTGCCGGCGGGTTCGACCGTTTGACGACGCTGGTCGGAGAATGGAACGCGACACCCGAGGGCGGCAAGACTTTCACTTCGACCATCCGATTCGTTTCCAATAGCACCGCATTGGAGGAAACGTTCGACGGTGAAAAGCACATTCAGATGGTGACGCTCTATACGGCGGACGGTGACCGTGTGGCGTTGACGCATTTCTGTTCCGTTGGCAACCAGCCGCGCATGGAGACTCCCGTGGTTACGCACGACTCAAGTGAATTTGCGTTCGCGTTCACCGGCGCCACGAATCTGGCCAGCACCGACGATATGCACATGCACCAAATGACGCTGAAGATCGACGACAGCGATCACTTTTCCGAGACTTGGACGATGCATGCCAACGGCAAGGAACAGACCGAGACTTTTCATTTCACGCGGAAGAAGGCGTCCTAGAGCACGCCGAATTTCAGGGGGCGAAAAGCAGGTCCCTCAAAGCGTCCGCAAAAGACGCGGTTCGGGATGACAACGTTAAGACAAAAACAAATACAGTCTGTGCCGGCAGTCTTGGAAATTGTGAATCACGCGGTTAGCCACCGCCGACGAAGTGGACGATTTCGAAGCTGTCGTTGGACTGGACTTGGGTTTCGTTCCAGAGGGTGCGGGGAAGGATATCGAGGTTGCGCTCGATGGCGACGCGGTCACCGCGCATTTTGAGGTGGTCCAACAGCGCAGTCACATTCAAACCGTCGGGGATCTCGCGCGGATCTCCGTTAATCTTGACTATCATGGCGCGGGGCTCGCCGGTGATTCCCTTTGGCGAGATCTCATGGCGAAGCGAATCTCGTCCTTCCAGGAATCCGCCTTGGCGTAAATCACCAGCGTGAGGTCGCCTTTACCCAGTGGCGGAAGCGAAAATTGAATGCGGACGCGGCCCTGCTCGTCACTGGTCCCCGGGTGGCGAGTATCGTCCAATGCTCCTTCGATAAAGGCTTCCACGTTCGCTCCCACTTGTGGCTGGCGGTCGGCTCGCCGCGAGACTTCCACTTCGAGCGAAACCTTACCCGCTGATAGCCATGAGCCAGGATTTAAAAGCTGCAATTGAATTCCGGGAGGCCGGTTGGCATTCGTGGCGGCGGAGGCCGAAGCAATTTCGGAATCCAAAGCGCCGGAGCGGATGTCTGCAATCACGGCACGATGCTGTTCCTCCACTCGACGCCGAAGCTCCTCGGGAGTGAAAGAGGCTGCTTCGGCCATCTCTGAGTAATTCAGGGCGCGGCGATGCAGGATGCGTCCATTTTGATACACGGCCGTGTCGATGATGGGATGGCTGGGGCCGCGGTCTTCGGTCTGGACGTGAAAGACCTGGTCTCCGACCTTTATGTCCGTGTTAAACCCGGAGCTCATCGAGCGGAATGCTCCTCGTCGATGCGTTCCAGCGAAGGCTGCGAGAATCCGATTAATGGAGAGTTCATTTGACCGGGTGCACTCGGGTCGTTATTATAACAGCGCACAGAAAATGAACAGCAATTACCTAGATTCGTATGGCTCATTGTTACTGATGTTTATCCTGGCCATGGGCTTGTCCGGGGCGCTGGTGGTGGTATCCAACCTGGTTGGACGGCACAAAAGGTCGCGAGAGAAAGATGAGCCGTATGAATGCGGAATCCATCCGACCGGCGACGCTCGCGAACCGGTCACCGTCCAATTCTATATGGTGGGGCTGCTGTTTATTCTGTTCGATATCGAAGCGATCTTTCTGTATCCGTGGGCGCTGGTTTACCATGATTTGCAAGTGTTCGGCTTTGTGGAGATGTTGCTCTACATTATGATTTTGCTGGCCGGTTACATATTTCTCTGGAAGAAGGGCGCGCTCGACTGGAATCGTTGAACGACGGCTCCCGGGAACGAACTCATAATGGAATCGCAGGAAGCTGACAAGAATCCTGTAGTGCAAAGACTGCGACAGTGGGACGCCGAAGCAGTCTCGGAAGTAATTGAATTTCGCGGTGAAACTACGGTTGTAGTGCCGCGGGCTCACTTAAACCGCGTTTCCGCTTATCTAGCATCCGAACCGTTCCTTTATTTTGCTTTCTTGTCTGATATCACGACGGTGGACCGCTTCCCGCTCGAGCCGCGGTTCGAAGTAAACTACCACCTTCTTTCCATCGCGCGCAGCGACCGTTTGCGATTAAAGGTGCGTTTGCCGGGAAACGATCCGACGCTGCCATCCGTCACTTCGGTGTGGCCGACCGCGAACTGGCACGAGCGCGAAAATTACGATCTGTTCGGAATTCGCTTTGAAGGTCATCCCGATCTGCGCCGCATTCTGATGCCGGATGACTGGGAAGGATATCCGCTGCGAAAGGATTATCCGGTAGAGGGGCCTCGTTGAGCTCGCTCAGGGATCGAGAATCATGACGCCGACAACTGTTGAAACGCCGACTGGCGCCGCTCAAACGATGGTCCTGAACATGGGGCCGCAGCATCCGTCCACGCACGGAGTATTGCGGGTGATTCTGGAGTTGAACGGCGAAATCGTAGTAAAAGCGGAGCCGATAATCGGCTATCTGCACACGGGCATCGAGAAATCCTGCGAAGCGAAGACCTATTCACAGGTGATCACGCTTACCGACCGGATCGACTACCTCGCACCGCTTTCAAACAACCTGGGCTACTGCCTCGCAGTGGAAAAGCTGCTTGGCTTGGAAGCGCCCAAGCGCGCGCAGTACATTCGCGTGCTGCTTACGGAACTCACGCGCATCGCTTCGCATCTCGTTTGGGTGGGGACGCATGCGATTGACCTCGGCGCGATGTCGGTGTTCCTGTACACCTTCCGCGAGCGCGAAGAAATAATGAAGATTTTTGAGTACGTCTCCGGCCAGCGAATGATGACGAGTTATTTTCGCGTGGGCGGGCTGGCGCTCGAACCGCCTCCTGGCTTTCTCGATAAGGTGCGTCGCGTAATTGACGCGCTGCCGGGGCATATTGATGAATACGAAGATCTGCTTACCAACAACCGCATCTGGCTGGGGCGCACAAAGGGCGTGGGAATCATCAGCGCGGATGATGCAATAGCCATGGGCTGTTCCGGACCTATGTTGCGCGGCAGCGGCGTGGCCTACGACGTGCGGAAAGCTTTTCCCTATTCGAGTTACGAAGACTTCCGATTCGAGGTGCAAACGCAAACTGCCGGCGATTGCTTCGCGCGCTATCAAGTGCGCGTGGCGGAAATTCGAGAGAGCATCAAGATCGTGCGGCAAGCAATGGAGAAAATTCCAAAGATGGACGGGCCAATCCGAACCGAGGCGCCGGGTATTATTCCGCCTTCACGCGAAGAAATGAAGACATCTATCGAGGGGCTTATCTATCACTTCAAAATTTACACCGAAGGATTCGCGCCGCCGCCGGGCGAAGTGTATCAGGTGATCGAATCGCCTCGCGGCGAGCTGGGATTTTTCGTAGCCAGCGATGGTTCGGCAAAACCGTACCGCGTGAAAGTCCGCGCGCCTTCTTTTGTGAATCTGCAATCGCTGCCGAAGCTTGCCGTGGGCCGCTTGATCGCCGACGTGGTCGCGTGCATTGGCACCACCGACATCGTCCTGGGAGAAGTGGACCGCTGATGCAGCTACCTCCCGCGCTGGAAGAAAAATTCACACAACTGCTGGGACGCTATCCGATCAAACGGTCGGCGTTGATTCCCATGATGATGTACGCGCAGGACCAGTTTGGTTTCCTGAGCGATGAAGTTCTGGAAGAAATTGCCAAGCGAGTTGGCCTGAACATGCTGCAGGTGACCGAGACGGAAGCGTACTACTCGATGCTGCGGCGCAAGCCTGCCGGCCGCTATCACATTCAAGTCTGTACCAACGTTTCTTGCATGCTTCGCGGCGGAAACGAACTTTACAAGCACGTACAGAAGCGGCTGGGCATCGGCAATAAGGAAGTATCGCCGTCCGGCACGTTTTCGCTGGAAGAAGTGGAATGCATCGGCGCGTGCACGGGGGCGCCGGCGATGCAGGTGAATTACGATTTCTTCGAAGAGCTCGATCCGGACAAAGTGGATTCGATCTTCGAGCAGCTTCAAGACGGCAAGAAACCGAAGCCTGTCTCGGTGATTTCCGGCGCGTTACACCCACGCAATCCGGCGGAAGTTCCGGTGATCAGCAAACGCTTCGGAATTCCTAACTCCACGAACATCGATGTCTACCTGCAGAATGAAGGATATCAGGCGCTTGAAAAAGCGCTGAAGCAGATGACTCCCGAGCAGATTATCGATGAAATGAAGAAATCGAATCTGCGAGGACGCGGCGGCGCCGGCTTCCCTACGGGAATGAAATGGAGCTTCGTTCCCAAAGACACCAGCAAGCCGAAATTCATCCTTGCGAACGGCGATGAGAGCGAGCCCGGCACATCGAAGGACCGCCCTTTGATGGAGATGGACCCGCACCAGTTGATCGAGGGGATTCTGATCGCCGGGCGCGCCATCGGCGCGGAGCAGGGGTACATCTACATTCGCGGCGAGTATCACTACATAATCGACATCGTCGAGCGCGCGATCGGCGAGGCCTATGCGCGAGGGTACCTGGGGAAAAACATCCTGGGCACGGGATTCAATTTTGAGCTTTCGGCGCACACGGGGGCGGGTTCCTACGAGTGCGGCGAAGAATCCGCGTTGATGGAATCGCTCGAAGGCAAGCGCGGCTATCCGCGCATTAAGCCGCCATTCCCCGCCACCGTCGGGCTCTATGGTTGCCCGACTGTAATCAATAATGTGGAAACGCTCAGCACTGCGCCCGCGATCATTCGACAAGGCGGCGACTGGTACGCCGCGCTCGGAACGCCGAAAAACGGCGGGACGCGGCTGTACTCCATTTCCGGCCACATCAATAAGCCCGGAATCTACGAGCTGCCGCTGGGGTTTAATTTGAAGCGCATGATTGAAGATGTCGCCGGCGGTATGAAGGATGGCAAGAAGCTGAAGGCGGTGATACCCGGCGGAAGCTCGTGTCCGCTGCTTTCGGCGGATGAGATTGACGTGGCGATGGATTACGATTCGGTGGCGAAAATCGGTTCGATGCTGGGTTCGGGCGGCACGATAATTATCGACGAAGATACATGTATGGTGGACCTGGCGCGGCGGATCATGCATTTTTATGCGCACGAATCCTGCGGCTGGTGCATTCCGTGCCGCGAGGGCACGGCGTGGCTGCGAAAATTGCTCGACCGGTTTCATGACGGCGGAGGCCGCGCCGAAGATATTCCGCTGATTGATGAGCTTTCTAAAAACATGCTGGGCCGCACGTTCTGTCCGCTGGGAGACGCAGCGGCATTGCCAACTATCAGTATCGTGAAAAAGTGGCGGCACGAATTTGAGGACCACCTTCGCGGGAAATGTTCGTTCAAGCCCGCGGAGATGATCGTGGGAGCTTCCTAGAACTCGCATGCCGGAAATAAAACAAATTACGTTCACGATCAACGACGAGAAACTGACCACGCCGGCGGGCACGCTTGTAATCGAGGCAGCCAAGGGCAAAGGCATCGAGGTTCCGTCATTCTGCTACTACCCTGGGCTTTCACTGCAAGCGGCGTGCCGCATGTGCCTGGTGGAGGTGGAAAAAACACCGAAGTTGCAGACGGCATGCACGCTTGTGGCTGTCGAGGGCATGGTCGTTAAGACCGATACGCCGCAGGTCCACAAAGCACGCAAGGACATGATCGAGTTCCTGCTTTCGAATCATCCGCTCGATTGTCCGGTTTGCGACAAGGGCGGCGAGTGCGAATTGCAGGATATGACTTTTCGCTACGGGCTGGACCACAGCCGCTTCAATGAAGAAAAACTGCATTACCCGGAAGAAAAATGGTCGCCGCTGGTTTATTACGATGCGCCGCGGTGCATTCTGTGCTTCCGCTGCGTGCGCGTTTGCGATGAAGGCATGGACGTGAAGGCGCTCGGCATTGGTTCGCGCGGCGTGAATTCCGTGATTCTGCCGAACAAACCGGGCGAGCTGGCTTGTGAAGAGTGCGGCATGTGCATTGATATTTGCCCAGTCGGCGCGCTCACTAGCGGAACTTACCGTTATCAGACGCGCCCGTGGGAAATGAAATATGTTCCGGATCCGTGCACGCACTGCTCGAACGGGTGCAAGACAACGCTTGGCGTCCGTAACAATGAAATTCTTCGCGCTAACAACCGGGACCATTCCGGCGTCAACGGAGAATTCCTGTGCGCGAAGGGCCGCTTCGGATTTGATTTCACGCACAACCCCGAGCGCGTGCGCCAGCCGCTCATCCGGCGCGACGGCAAACTCGAAGCTGCGAGCTGGGAAGACGCGCTGGAAGAAATCGCGCGACGGCTGAAGCAAGTTCGCGAAAAACACGGTGCAAATTCGATTGGCGTAATCGGCTCGAATCACACTACGAACGAAGAAAGCTACCTGCTAAACCGGTTTGCGCGGGCGACTCTGGGAACCAATAACATCGACCATCACCGCACTGCTGATTACGCGGGGCTCGCGGCTGTTCTGGGGCCTAAGGCTAAGGACGCGCAGGCCACCTTGGCGGACGTTTACACAACGAATGCCGTGCTGCTCATTGGCAACGACGTCACGAACCAGAATCCTCTGGTCGCGTGGCAAATCCGCACTGGAGTGCGGCATCATCAAATGCGCCTGTACGCGATTAACGGACAGCCGAGCAAGATTCATCGCCAAGCCGCGCATGGCGTGGAGACAGCCAAAGGTGGAGAAGCTGCCGCAGTTCGTTGGCTGGCGACGGGTGAAGGGCAGTTCGAACAGAGCGTTTCGGAATCGCTGGGGCAAATGAAATCCGCGCTCGAAAAGGAATCTGACGTCGTAATTCTCTTTGGCGCCGATATTCAGGGCGGCGCGATTCGCGATCTGGTCGCGTTCGGCTCGCGTCTCGCCGGGCAGACACGCTATATGGCCCTCGGCGATTATTCGAATTCGCGCGGCGCTGCGGACATGGGAATTCTTCCCGACCGGCTGCCGGGTTATGCGTCGCTCGCCGACAAGACCGAGCGGGAGCGATTCGGCAAGCTTTGGGGAGGCGAGATCGCTGCGACGCCGGGCTTGACCGCTCGCGGCATGATGGAGGCTGCAGTCGCAGGAAAGTTGAAAGCGATGTACGTAGTGGGCGCGAATCCGGTGAAAACTTTTCAGGTTGCGCAACCCGATCGCCTGTCGGGTCTGGAACTTCTAGTGGTGCATGACATGTTTTTAACCGAGACTGCGCAGCGTGCTGATGTGGTGTTGCCAGCAGCCTCGTCGTACGAAAAGGACGGCACGCTTACAAATACGGCCGGCGAGCTGCAGATGACACATCGCTCGATAGACCCGCAAGGGCCGCGCAGTGATTTCGATTTGCTGCGCATTCTGTCGCACCAACTCGGAATGCTCGGTCTCGGAACGCCGATTCGTTTGCGCACGCCGGAAGCGGCGTTCGATGAAATTAGGCAAAACGTGGCGGGGTATGACGTTTCGGTGGCCAGCCTGCTCGCGGGCGGCGCGCAGCTCACCAGCGCGGCTTGCAAGTCGCCGGAGCCCAACTACCAAGCAGCTGCGGGCACCGTTTTTTCTTCACACGATAATTTGTTTTCGAGCGGAACCCTGGGGCGCTATTGTTCCAGGCTCGCATCCACCAAAGAGGCTAAAGACACGCCGTGGAGTTCGTCACCCAGCACGCAGTCCTGGTGGTATCGCTAGTCAAGATCGTCATTTTGCTTTTTTTGACTTTGACGACGCTGGCTTACCTTACCTGGTTTGAACGCAAGGTCGTGGCGCATATTCAGTCGCGCTGGGGTCCTTACTACGTCGGAGCGCATGGATTGCTGCAGCCGCTAGCCGACGGCGTGAAATTTCTTTTCAAAGAGGACGTGACGCCGCCGGGCGCGGATAAATTTCTGTACGTGCTCGCGCCATTCTTGGCGTTGTCGCTGGCGCTCACCACCATAGCGCTGATTCCCTTCGGCCCGGCGACGATCACGATTCTTGGGCAACCCACGCAGCTGATTGTCGCGAACGTAAATATCGGCTTGATGTTTCTTTTCGCCATTACGTCCATCGGCGTGTATGGCGTGGCTTTGGCCGGATGGTCGTCCAATAGCAAGTACCCGCTGCTGGGCGGATTGCGCAGCTCCGCGCAAATGATTAGCTACGAAGTGGCGCTCACGCTTTCGGTGGTAGGCGTGGTGCTGTTGGCGGGAACGCTGAATTTTAACGAAATGGTGGGAGACCAGGCCGGATATTATCGTTACCTGCCGTTTATTCCCCGCTGGCACATATTTCCGCAGTGCATCGGCTTCCTGTGCTATTTCACGTCGGCGATCGCGGAGACGAACCGAGTTCCGTTTGATTTGCCGGAAGCGGAAACGGAGCTTGTCGCGGGTTTTCACACCGAATATTCCAGCTTCAAATTCGCCATGTTCTTCATGGCCGAATACGCAAACATGCTCACCGTGTCTTTCCTGGCAACGATTCTGTTTCTGGGCGGATGGCTATCTCCGTTTCCGGAGAGCTGGACTTTCCTTCAGTACCTGCCGGCGGTCACTCTGCTAGGGCTCGGACTTTATCTGGGCTATGACGCAGCTGTGGTAGCGCGTGGGATTGCGCGCATCCAGCTCATCGTGATTACTTTTGGTGCACTCGTTCTGGGCGCCTTATGCCTACTGCCCGCGGTGATGGCCGTGTTGCAGGGGCCGTTCTGGTTTTTGCTGAAAGTCGCCTGCTTGATTTTCTTCTACGTTTGGACTCGCGGAACTCTGCCGCGCTTTCGCTACGACCAGTTGATGTCGCTCGGCTGGAAGCTGCTGCTGCCGGTCTCGCTCGCGAATCTGGTCGGGACCGCGCTGTGGATTGTTTTCCCGTTGCTGGTGAAGCACGGATGAGCCTGCCTTTCATTCTGTTTTTCGTCTTCGCCTTGATCTCGGTGGGCGGAGCGATACTGTTGATTGTGGCCCGCGAGCCGATCCACAGCGCGCTCGCGCTCATCCTGGTGATGATGTCGCTGGCGGGCCTGTATCTGATGCTCGGCGCGGAATTCATCGCGGCGGTGCAGATCATCGTGTACGCCGGCGCGATCATGGTTCTTTTTGTCTTCGTGATCATGCTGCTGAACGCCGGGACCGAAGAGCGCACGGACTGGAGCAAGATTGCGAAATACGCGGGGCTTCCGCTCGGTATCCTGCTGCTTCTCGAGCTGGCGCATTGGATGGCGCATTCGCTGATTGGCCAAACGCCCGCCAACGGAGTGGGATCCGCGAACGTGATGGTTTCCACGCAGGATTTGTCAATGCAGCTTTTCCAGAAATATTTGTTTCCGTTTGAAGCCACTTCCATTTTGATCTTGATCGCCATTCTGGGCGCGCTTGTTCTGGCGAAGAGGGACGAATGAGCGTCGTTTCGATTTCCTATTACCTGGTGCTGAGCGCCATCCTTTTTGGGCTGGGCGTGTTGGCATTCGTGTTCAAGCGGAACATCATCACGATCTTCATGGCCATCGAGCTGATGCTGAATGCCGTAAACCTAGCGTTCGTGGCGTTCGCGCGCGCGTGGAATCAGTTGGACGGATTGGTATTCGTCTTCTTTGTGATTGTCGTCGCCGCGGCGGAAGCGGCCGTTGGCCTGGCGATTGTGATCACTATTTACCAGAATCGCCATTCGCTGAACATCGAGCGCGTGAATCTTCTAAAATTCTGATGCCGATACTCGATCATCTCTGGATTATTCTCGCGCTGCCTCTGGCCGGCGCCGCGATCAACGGCCTTCTCGGCAAGAACTGGCCGAAGGTGGCTATAAATTCCGTTGGGATTGGGTCCGTTTCGCTGTCCTTCCTTTCGGTGCTCGAAGCCATTCGAGAATTTTCCCTGTTGCCCGCGGATCAGCTTGCATTTTTCAAGAATTATTTCAATTGGATCGTGGCCGGCTCGTTCAAGGTGGATTTCGCGCTGCAGATGGACCACCTGACCATCGTGATGCTGTTGGTGGTCACTTTTGTCAGTCTGCTGGTGCACATCTATTCGACGGGCTACATGGCGCACGAGGAAGGCTACTACCGCTTCTTTGCCTACATGAATTTGTTCGTGTTCTTCATGCTCACGCTGGTGCTGGCCGCAAACATCGTTCTGATGTTCGTAGGGTGGGAAGGCGTGGGCCTCTGCAGCTACTTACTCATCGGATTCTGGTTCCTGAAACAATCTGCGATTAATGCAGGCAAGAAAGCATTCATTACTACGCGGATTGGCGACTTCGGATTCACCATCGGCATTTTGCTTCTCTTCTGGACTTTCAGTTCCGTGGATTTCGGGACGATTTTCGCGAAGGCGGCCAACATGCCCTCCGAGAGTGCCACGCAAGCCGGCGTGCTGACCTGGATTTGTTTGCTGCTTTTCGCCGGCGCGATCGGCAAATCTGCACAGTTGCCGCTCTACGTGTGGCTGCCGGACGCGATGGAAGGCCCCACGCCGGTGAGCGCGTTAATCCACGCCGCTACCATGGTGACCGCGGGCGTGTACATGGTCGCGCGGATGCATCCGCTATTTTCGCGCGCGCCGATTGCAATGTTTGTTGTCGCCCTAGTGGGCGCGGTTACCGCATTCTATGCCGCGACGATTGCGCTGGTGCAGACGGACATCAAGAAAGTTTTGGCCTATTCGACCGTTTCGCAACTCGGCTACATGTTTCTCGGTTGTGGCGTAGGAGCGTACGCCGCCGGAATTTTTCATCTGATGACGCATGCGTTTTTCAAAGGCTTGCTCTTCCTGGCCGCGGGCAGCGTGATTCACGCGATGGGCGGCGAGCAGGACATGCGACT
Organism: Acidobacteriota bacterium; assembly: GCA_003167215.1. Classification (GTDB taxonomy): domain Bacteria; phylum Acidobacteriota; class Terriglobia; order Acidiferrales; family UBA7541; genus Palsa-295. The sequence continues at coordinate 43,699 of PMTV01000045.1, forward strand.
CATGGGCGGTCTGCGAAAACAAATCCCGGCTACCTACTGGACCATGTTTATCGCCACGCTCGCGATTGCGGGCATCCCTGGCTTTGCCGGGTTTTTCAGCAAGGATGAAATTCTGGACGCGGCGGGTTCCGGACCGCACGCTAACATCACCCTTTGGCTGCTCGGTTTGGCTGCCGCCGGCCTCACTTCGTTTTACATGTTCCGGCTGATATTTCTCACCTTTTTCGGCAAGCCGCGATTTGACGAACACGAAGTTCACGTCCACGAATCGCCCAGAAATATGACTGTGCCGCTGATGATTTTGGCGTTCCTTTCGATCGTCGGTGGCTGGTTCGCGGCGCCGCATCTTCTTGGCAAGACAGATTACTTCGAGGCCTTTCTGCATCCCGTATTTTCCGCATATGGAGTGCAGTCGGGAATTGAACAAGGAGCATCGCTTGCAGGCGCGGCTGGTGAAGCAGGTGGAATATCGCCAAGTCCCGCGATGGAGCTATTGCATGCTTTGACCGGACCTCCGGTAATCCTCGCAATCGTCGGATTGCTGATCGCCTGGTGGTTTTATATTCGCAGGCCGGAGGCGCCGAAAAAACTTGCCGAACGCGTGCATGGTCTCTACACGCTCTTGCTCAATAAATATTACGTGGACGAAATTTACGCGATTCTGTTTGTCCGTCCGTTCCTTTGGATTTCTACGAATGTGCTGTGGCATGTGGTGGACGAGCGCGTGATCGACGGCACAGTGAACGGCGTTGCAGAAGTGGCTCGTGACGCCGGCGGACAAGCTCGCGAATTGCAATCTGGCAATGCGCGAAGTTACGCCACGTGGGTAGTCATCGGCGCATTGGGCTTTACCGTGTTGATGCTCGGGTTCTGGGGAATGGTGCGCTAACGTGGAAATGTCCTCTCACCTGCTGACGGTTATCACGTTCCTGCCCTTGCTCGGCGTCCCCGCGCTTCTGCCGCTGCGCGCAGACGATCACACCTGGATCCGACGCATCGCGCTCGCCGTCTCGGTGGCCGAGTTCGTGATTTCACTCTTTCTGCTGCACGGATTCGATGGCGTGAACGCGCAGTATCAATTCGAGGAATATTACGACTGNNCTGACAACATTTTTGACGCCGCTTGCGATTCTTTGTTCCTGGCAGGCCATTCGTGAGAACGTGAAGGGATTTTTCATCGCTCTGCTGGTCATTGAGACGGCCATGATCGGCGTGTTTGTTTCGCTCGACCTGCTCCTCTTTTTCTTTTTCTGGGAACTGACGCTTATCCCAATGTATTTCCTGATCGGAATCTGGGGACACGACCGGAGAATTTATGCCGCGGTGAAATTTATTCTGTACACCATGTTCGGCTCGATCCTGATGCTGGTCGCGATCCTGTGGCTCTACAACCTGGCCGGGACGTTCGATGTGCCGGATATTCAGGCGAAGCTGCAAACCGGGCTTGTTTTGCTGCCGTCACACACCGAACTTCTGCTTTTCGGGGCTTTCTTCCTCGCGTTTGCCATCAAAGTGCCGCTTTTCCCGCTGCACACCTGGCTTCCTGACGCACACACCGAAGCGCCCACGGCAGGTTCCGTGATTCTTGCGGGAGTGATGCTGAAACTGGGCACCTACGGGATGCTGCGATTTTGCTTGCCGCTGTTTCCGGATGCGGCGCACCGCATGGCGCCGTATATCGGAGTGCTCGCCATCATCGGAATTGTGTACGGCGCGATGGTCGCCACCGTGCAAACTGATTTAAAGCGGCTGGTGGCATACACATCGGTTAGCCACCTTGGGTTCGTGGTGCTTGGAATTTTTGCTTTCAGCACGATTTCGATTCAAGGCGCGATTTTCCAGATGTTGAGCCACGGCGTTTCGACCGGCGCGCTTTTCCTCGGCGTGGGAATGCTGTACGACCGGCGCCACACGTTCGAGATCAAGGAATTCGGCGGCTTGGTGAATCCGATGCCCGTGCTCATGTCGTTTTTCCTTTTTATCGCGCTTTCATCGCTCGCGTTGCCGCCGCTCAATGGCTTTATCGGCGAGTTCCTGATTCTGATTGGGACGTTTCAGGGCCATCACGCGTGGGCCGCTTGGGCTGCGAGTGGGGCCGTACTTTCGGCGATCTATCTGTTGTGGGCCTACCAGCGCGTCGGATTCGGAGAAGTAACTGTAGAGAAAAATCGCACTTTGCCTGACGCTTCGGGGCGCGAGCGGCTGATTCTCGCAACCATGGCAGTTGCCATTATTTTCATGGGCGTGGCTTCCCCCATCTTCACGCGGCGCATGGAAGTTTCCACAAACAATTTGTTGCACCAAATGGAGCGCGTGCAGAACGTGTCGCGGCCGGCAACGCCTGAGCCGGCCGGAAAACAAAGCGTTATTTCACCCGGACCGCGCAAGAATGCGTCTGTCACGAAGATTTCACTGAGGCACGTCCAGCCGTGACTCCCTTCCCGCCCGAACAGCTCGCCAATTTCCACCGGCTCGCGCCGGAAATAATTCTTTGTGTATTCGGGATCGTCATCATGGTCGCGGATCCATTTGTTCAGGCAGCGCACAAACGCGTGCTAGGCTGGCTCGCATTTATCGGCACGCCTGCCGCGCTGGCCGGGGTTCGTATCATGGCGAACGACCCTGGCACAGCCTACAGCAACTTGATCCGCGCGGATGCTTTCAGCGTTTTCGTCCATGTGATCGTAATCGGCGCTGCGGCGCTCGCGATTCTCGGTTCGTTTCAGTATCTCGACGATGAAAACATCCAGCGCGGCGAATATTACGCGCTGGTATTGTTCGCAACCGCGGGGATGGGGATCCTGGCCGGAGCGAACGAACTGGTCACCGCATTCATCGGGCTGGAGATGAGCTCGATTTCGACCTACGTTCTGGCCGGATTCCGGCGCCGCGCGCTCAAATCGAACGAAGCTTCGTTGAAGTATTTCGTTCTGGGTTCGTTCGCCACAGCATTTTTTCTGTATGGCATCGCCATGGTGTACGGCGCCACGGGAACCACGCGGATTGATGTAATTTCTGGAAAGCTCGCACAAATGATTGTCGAGCACGGGCAAGTTGCCTCGCTTGCGATTCTCGGCCTCGCGCTGATGTTCGTGGGCCTGGGCTTCAAGGTCGTCGCGGCTCCGTTCCAGGTTTACGCGCCGGACGTGTATGAAGGCGCGCCCACGCCTGTGACGGCGCTGCTGGCGTCGGGGCCGAAGGCGGCCACTTTCGCGCTGATGCTGCGGGTCTTCTACGTTTCATTCGGCTCGGCAGGCAATTTCTGGTTCTGGGCTATTTGGATTTCCGCGGTACTTACCATGCTGGTGGGTAATTTTGCGGCGCTGGTGCAGACCAACGTAAAGCGCATGCTGGCATATTCGTCGATCGCGCATGCCGGCTACATTCTTGTCGCGTTTGCCGCGGGGACGGATATTGGCATCACAGCGGTTCTTTTTTATCTGGCGGCGTACGCGCTGATGAAGATCGGCGCATTTCTGGTGATCGCGCATCTGGGCCAGCAAGGCGAAAAGCGGCTGGAAATCACGGATTATGCCGGTCTGGGGACGAAGCAGCCGGTTCTTGCTGTCTGTTTCTCCCTCTTTTTGCTTTCGCTGCTGGGATTGCCGGCCACTGGCGGATTCCTCGGAAAGCTTTTTGCGTTTCAGGCTGCGCTCGATTCGAAGGTTGTCTGGCTGGTGGTGATTGCGGCGATCAACAGCGTGATCGGCGCTTACTATTACCTCCGCGTGATTGTCGCGATGTACTTTTGGGAGCCATCGAAGGACTATGTGCCAACGAAGGTTGCGCCCAGCCTTACCTTTGCTCTCGCTATAGCCGCTGCCGGTACCCTGTATCTCGGTTTGCTTCCCGCGCGCGTCCTGGAGATGGCCAAGGCCGCCGCGGATTCCCTATACCTGCGCTAATCCAGCGTTTCAGCTTGAGCGTTTCTTAACCTCCCTTAAAAGGCCGCGAAAAACAAAAGGCCCGGAGACTCGCTTGCGGCGAGCGTCCGGGCCTGAGTTTCAGAATCTACTAGTAGCCGACTTTGGCGAAGACGATAGCGAGCGTAAACAGCGCTAGGGTCTCAATGAACACCAAGCCGAGAATCATGGCTGTTCGAATCGCACCCGCGGCGCCGGGATTGCGCGCAATTCCTTCGCAAGCCGCGGCAGCAACCCTGGCCTGCCCCAGCCCGCAAAACGCCGCTGCGATCGCCATGGAGAAACCCGCGGCAAGTACGATGCCGACGGCGACGTGTTCCGGCGCCTTCCCTTCAGCGCCCTGCGCAAATACAGGCGCTGCCGTCAAACCCACGAACAACAACAACAAAAAGATCCCCGCTAGTTTTTTCACTCTACTTCTCCTTTGTATGAAGCGCCGCCAGGAGGTGGTTCCCGTCATCCTAAAGCAGCCGGGCTCACGCTGGTCGGCAATCAAGCCGAATTAATGCTCGTCCGCTGTTGCCATGCCGATATAAAGAGCCGGAAGAATGGTGAAAACGAATGCCTGAATGATGGCCACAAATAAGTGCAATCCCATGAAAGCCACGGGGATTATGATCGGGAATATTCCCAAGGCGGTGCCGAGAGCCGGATGTTCGCGGCCCAAGCTTAAACCCGGCGCCATGCACAGTCCCAAAAAGATCACATAGATCAGCTCGCTGGCGAAAATGTTGGCCCACAAACGGACGGTGAGCGAAAGCAAGCGCGCGGTGTGGCTGATGATCTCTACCGGGAAAATCAGCCATGCCAGCCACCAGACGGGGCCGGCAAAATGCTTGGCGTATCCGATGGGCCCGCTGTGCCGCAGTCCACTCCAGTTGTAATAGGCGAAAGTCAGAATGGCGCAGGCGAGCGGAACGCTGGGGTGTCCCGTGGGAGACTCAAAAGCCGGGATCAGGCTGATGGAGTTGGCGAACAAAATAAAAATCGAAATCGAACCCACCAAAGGCAAGTAATTGCGCGCGCCGTGATCAATGTTTTCGTCCAGCAAGTCGCGAATGCCGATGCCCATCGGATTCGTCAGAAGCATTTCCATCACTTGCTGCGTCCCGCCCGGACGATCCACCGAAATCCGTGGCCGCAACCAGAGAAAGAAGAGCATGCTGATCAAGACGACCAGGAGCGATGCGGCTACGAAATTTGGGATCGGATAGGTGGAGTCTTTCGGAGTTACATGGAACGCAGACAAGACGGCGAGCGCCAGTTGGCCGAACCACTTATTCAACAGGATTGTGAACCAGTTCAAGTGCTCGTTCATTCTTATCCCCGGCTCGATTGAAACGCCGCAAAAATCTCGTAGAGACTCTCTGCGAAGGCACCCGCCCCCAAGGCGAGCAGCCCCAAGATCATAGCCACGAGAGGCACTGCAAAGTAGTGGAGACTAACATAGATAGCCAATGCTATCAACACGTAGCGGCCCACGAACTTCCAATAAATTCCCGTGGGGACGCGTGCTTGCTCGCTTCCCTCCCGAGCCTGTGCGACGGAGACAAGCGCGCCCAGACCCTGGTCCAGCCAGCGGTAATTCAGCCAAGCGAGGGCGGTGCCGATCGCGAGTCCTGTTCCCTCTTTGTGGGATTTAGCGAAGAACCAAATAAGGGCAGCGGCAAAACCCAATGCCAGCGTTAGCCAGGCGATCCGCTGGCGTGCGCCTTCCGAGATATCATTGGCCTGATTTCCCACCGCCATCCGGATCATCCTTTTGCAATCTCCTGAGCATGTCGCGAACTCCCACGGCGAAACCCACGGCGCCCACAATCAGCATCAACCAAGGTTTCGTATGAAGCCAGCGGTCGAGCAAGTAGCCGAACAAGCCTCCCACGAGGGCGCCGCCGACCAGCAGAAACGGGAGCTCCATGGCCATGGCGATCTGGCGGTTAGCTCCGCCGTTCGGATTCTTGCGAGGCGGAGGGGGTTGCGAGGCCATCGGCGTTCCGCAGTCAGCGTCCGAATGGCGCGAGTAGAGAATAGGTCGCCAGTCGCAGGAACTGCTCGGGAAAAATTCCGGCGGCCAGTGTGACGATGGCCATAGCCGCGAGCGCGAATTTCTGGGCGATCGAGATCACCGGGCGCACAGGATCGGTTGATTCGCGCACCCACATCGCTGCAACCAACCGAAAGTAGTAATACACCGCGGGCAAAATGTACAGTACCGAGAGAACCGCCAGGTACGTGTGTCCGGTCTCGATCAAAGCCCAGAAAACGAGCAGCTTCGCGAAGAAACCCGCTGTCGGCGGAATTCCGGCGAGTGAAAGCAAAAATATCAGCATCAACACTGCGGCGCCGGGATTGCGCTGGATCAGCCCATTCAAGTCGTCGATATCGTCGCCAATGACGCCCTTATGCCGCAGTAGAATTACAATCGCGAAAGCGCCGGTGTTGAAAAATGCGTACACGAATAAGTAAAAAGCCATGGCTTGCAAGCCGCGCTGGTGCAGCGTGCCATCCGGATTCACGGCGGCCACGAGCCCGAGCAGAATGTAGCCCACCTGCGTAATAGAGGAATAAGCGAGCAGTCGCTTTATGTTTGATTGGTTGAGGGCGGCCAGGGTACCCAATGTGAGCGAAAGCACCGCAACCGCTTCCATCACTACAACCCAGTCGAGGTTCACAGGCCAGAAAACAGTGAGGAACAGCCGCAGCAGCAGCGCGAAGCTGGCCGCTTTCGAAGCCACGCTGACGTATGCGCTAATCGGCGTTGGCGCGCCTTCGTAAACGTCCGGCGCCCACTGATGAAACGGGACCGCGGCGATTTTGAAAAATACTCCGGCAGCGACCGTGCCGAGAGCTAAGATCGTGAGTACGTCGCCGTGTCCGAACCGCGAAGTGCGTTCGGCGACCGCAGTAGCAATCACTTGCAGGTTCGTCGAGCCGGAGATCCCATACAAAATTGAGAAGCCGTACGCCAGGATGCCGGAGCTGAAGGCTCCCATCAAAACGTACTTCATCGCCGCTTCGTTGGATTTGCGATCGCGCCGCAAAAACCCCGTAAGCACGTAAAAGCTGAGGGCCATGGTTTCCAGCGCAACGAACAGCACGATCAAGTCGTTGCCGCATGCAAGAAACATCATTCCCACGGTGGCAAAAAGCATCAGGGCGTAGTACTCGCCGTGCTGCTCGCGCTCGATTTCCATGTATTTCACGGAAATCAGAATCACGAGCGCGGTGGAGGCTAGAAAAATAAATCCAAAAAAAATGAAGAACGGATCGATGATGATCGAATTGCCAAACGCCGAATAGGATTGCCCGCCCATTCCCCTCAGCATCACTACGAGCGAAGCGCCGCTCATGATCACGCCGACCATCGCCGTCAACGAATTCCAGGATTTCTCGCCTTTCATCAGAAAGAAATCCAGGAGCAGAGTACCGAGGCCGAAGCAAGCGAGAACCGTCTCCGGCAAGATGAAGACAAAATCCCGGCGCGTTTGCTCGAAAACGTCTTGCCAGGGAACCTGAAGCATCTACCTAACCTCAGCCGGTGAAGAAGTTGATGAAGGCACGAGCGGTGCCTTCGCCAGAGGCACCTTCGCGGGAAGAGCCATCGAAATCGGGGCTTCCGCCTCCGCAGCGGCACGTGGAGTCAGCGCAGGCGCCGAGTAGTAGCCGGGATGCACGCGCTCCACCAGCTCGTGCACGGGCTTATCGAGAACATCGAACAGCGGCTTCGGGTAAATTCCGATCCAGAACGCCAGAGCGACGAGCGGAAGAAGCGTTGCGTATTCACGCGCGTTCAAGTCGGGCAGATGTTCGTTCGCAGGATTCGTTATGTTTCCAAACATCACCCGCTGGTAAAGCCAGAGCAGATATGCGGCGCCCAGTATCACGCCGAGTACGCCCCAGGCCGCCCATTGCCAGCTCACTTCAAACACGCCGCGCAGAATCGTGAATTCACCGATGAATCCGTTCAATAGAGGCATGCCCAACGAGCTGAGCGTTACGATCAGATAAACAGCCGCGAAATTCGGCATGGGCGTCGAGAGCCCGCCAAATTCCGAAATCAGACGAGTATGCCTGCGCTCGTAAAGCACGCCGACAATCAAAAACAGCGCGCCGGTGGAAATCCCGTGGTTGATCTGTTGGATGATGCTGCCGGAAAGGCCCAGCGGCGTGAGAGCAAAAATTCCCAAGGTGCAGAATCCCATGTGGCTCACCGAAGAGTAGGCGATCAGCCGCTTCATGTCTTTCTGCATCATGCAAACCAGAGCGCCGTAGACGATGCCGATCAAGGACAGCACGATGATAATCCAGCGGTATTTCACCGTCGCGTCGGGAAACATGGGCACCGAAAATCGCAGGAATCCGTAGGTACCCATTTTCAACAGTACGCCGGCCAGGATTACCGAACCTGCCGTGGGGGCTTCGGTGTGGGCGTCCGGCAACCATGTGTGAAACGGAAACATGGGAACCTTTATGGCGAAAGCGAAAAAGAATCCCCAGAACAGCCACTTCTGCAGCCAGCCATATTGCGCCGTAAACGGATGCATCAAAATTTCTCTGATATCGAATGTGCCGCGGTAGTAGTAGATCGCCAGAATCGCCAGAAGCATCAGCACCGATCCGGCCAGCGTATAGAGGAAAAACTTAATCGCAGCATAGAGCCGCCGCTCGCTGCCCCATACGGCGATCAGGAAATACATGGGCACCAGCATCACTTCCCAGAAAACGTAAAAGAGCACGAAATCGAGCGACATGAAAACGCCCAGCATGCCGGTCTGCAGCAGCAAAAGCAGGATGTAATATTCCTTCTCTCGTTTTTGGATCGCCGACCACGACGACAGAATCGCGATCGGGCCGAGCACGGTAGTCAGCATCACCAAAAGGAAACTCAGCCCATCGATTCCCAGCGTAAAGTGCGCGCCAATCGAACGAATCCACAAGCTATCAGTGACAAACTGGAACCGCGGCGCGTTCATGGCGGAATTGAAACGCCACAGAAGCGGCAGGGATACGAGTAGCCCCAGAATCCCGAAGATGTTTCCCATCCAGCGATGCAGATCGGGCCGCTCGCGCGGGATGAAGAGCATCAAAATCGCGCCCACCATCGGCGTGAATAAAATTGTGCTTAAAATGTGGCTATCGGAGAAAAGCATCCATTCCCTCGCGTTCTTGCCTTAACGTATCGCATGATGTGCGACGTAAAAGTAGTACCCGAAAAATCCAATCAAGCCGAGCACGATCAGCAGCATGTAACTCTGCACCAATCCATCCTGAATCATCCGCACTGGAATATTGAGACACCAAACGATGTACGCAAAGAGACGCACGGAGCCGTCCACAATCCAGGTATCCCACCAAATCGAAACGTTTGAGATAAATCGCGTCAGCCAGCCTGCGCCATTCACGCCGACGCCGTCTATCACGTTGCGGTCGAACGCGCCCAGCGCCAGCCCCAGATCTTTCGCGCGATTCACGAACATCGCGTCGTAGAGTTGATCCACGTAATATTTGTTGTAAACGAGACGATAGAAACCGCCGAAGGCTTTCGCGATTTTCTCAGGCAAGTCAGTGCGCTTCACATACAAATACCACGCGAACAAAATCCCTAATACGACCAAACCCTCGGACAGCAGCATCAGGTGAATCTCACCGAGACGAGAGCTGGCGCCTTTCAGCGGCTCTATTCGCGCCTCGTGCGGCACGGCGACTACCGTCGAGAGGAAATTGATGAAATGGCTGTTGCCGCCAAATATTTCAGGCCAGCTAACCCATCCGCCAACGATGGAAAGCGCCGCCAAAATCATCAGCGGGACCAGCATTGATTTTGGCGATTCGTGAATGTGATGTTCCGCTTCGCGATCCACGCGCGACGTTCCGTGAAAAGTCATGAAAATCAGGCGAAACATGTAAAACGCGGTCATGCCCGCGGTGAAATATCCGATGGCCCAGAGCAGCGCGTCTTTCTCATATGCTTTTCCGAGAATCAAATCCTTGCTGATGAACCCGGCGAACGGGAAAATTCCGGCAATAGCCAGCGCGGCGATGAGCATGGTCCAATACGTAATGGGAATCTTTTTCGACAGCGCGCCCATTTTTCGCATGTCCTGCTCGCCCGAAACCGCGTGAATCACGCTGCCGGCTGCGAGAAACAGCAAACCTTTGAAAAACGCATGCGTCATTAAGTGGAAAATTCCGGCGGTGAATGCGCCCACACCGCAGGCCAAAAACATGTAACCGAGCTGCGAAACAGTGGAATAGGCCAAAACTTTTTTGATGTCGTTCTGCACCACGCCCATCGAAGCTGCAAAAAGCGCGGTTACCGCGCCGACCAGCGCCACCACTCCCATCGCTTTCGGCGAAAGCTGATAAATTGCGTTGGTGCGCACAACCATATAGACGCCCGCGGTGACCATGGTTGCAGCGTGAATCAGGGCGCTCACCGGTGTGGGGCCTTCCATCGCGTCAGGCAGCCAGACGTAAAGAGGAATCTGCGCCGATTTTCCGATCGCGCCCACAAAGAAAAGTAATGCAATTGCCGTGATTCGAGGATCTCCGATCGCGAATCCGCCTGCTGCCAGCGCCGGTCCAATCTCCGTGAATCGAATGGTGCCAAGTAAAGCCGACGTCAGAAAAATTCCCAGAAGAAATCCTGCGTCACCGACGCGGTTGACGATGAAAGCCTTCTTGCCGGCATCCGATGCCGACTTCTTATGGAAATAGAATCCGATCAAAAGGTAGCTGCAGGTGCCCACGCCTTCCCAGCCAACGAAAAGCAGCAGGAG
>PMTV01000042.1 GCA_003167215.1 Acidobacteriota bacterium
GAACGACCCGTTCCTTCCGATAAGTGGGCCCCTTCCTCCCCACGGACCAGTCGGTGCGGATCGTGTAGGAACGCGACCCACGCATGGCCATATGCAACTCGGAGGCCCAAACTGCGCAAGGGCCGTGACGTCCCAGGTGCCTATTTTCAATCACTTAACCCATCTGCTGGAAGAGCGCGCGAACATCCATCACCGATTCAGAACCAGTTCGGAACCGCTGTCCCGAATCGGTGTGGGATGCTGTTTCGGTTACTCAAATCCGCTTTACTTTGCGATGCGTCTTAGCTACTCGTTGTCCGCCGCGCGCGCATGCTGCATAATGGAACAAGGGCGTTCGGGGTTTGAATGAATAGATATTTTATTTTGATTCTGGCAGTGGCCGCCGGGCTTGCGGGAATCGCGATTGGGATTGCTGCGGGACGGTCGAATCTTGTGACGGTGCGTCACCGAATTCCCGATCCACGCGCACACCTCGAACCGGCGCGCGTCGTTACCACCGTTAAAAATGCTCCAACCGCGCAATCGGATCGCATGAGTGTCATTCGCTTCGCGAGCAATCCGCAGCCTGCTCCCGCTTTTCTTGTACGCGACATCGCCGGCGGCGTCGTTTCGACAGCGGATTGGCATGGCAAAGTTGTACTGCTGAATTTCTGGGCCACCTGGTGCCCTCCCTGTCGTGAGGAAATTCCCGAGCTCATCGATTTGGAGACTCGTTATAAGGATCGTTTGCAGGTGATCGGAATTTCCATGGACGATCCCGACGAAGTCGGCGAGGTGAAGAGATTTTCGGAAAAGGAAGGCGTTAATTACCCGATCGTGATGGCCAGCCGAGAGATTCTGGCGGAATATGGTGGAGTCCCCGCGCTTCCAACTTCTTTCGTGGTGAACACCGACGGAAAAATCGTTCAGAAACATGTGGGGTTGTATCCCACCTTTGTGTATGAGACCGAGTTGCGTTCGTTGCTCGGACTGCCGGTGGAAGCGACGGTTGAGACATTTGAAGATACGGGACAAATTTTTCTAAAGAACGCAGCGCTCGCAACCGAGCTTCCGGACGTTGATTTTACGGGGTTGTCACCGGAACTAAGAAAGGCCGCGCTGAAACGGTTAAATTCAGAAGGTTGCAGTTGTGGATGCAGGCTTACGCTCGCGCAATGCCGTATAAACGACACCTCGTGCCCTGTCAGCAAGAAACTGGCCGCAAAGGTTGTGAGTGAAATCACCGCGGGTTCTTCGGCCTCTCCGGACGCGCCTCCCGCTCCGTCCCCGGCCCCCGCGCCCGTTCCGAATCAGCGGTAATTCTCCCAAGCCCCTCTTTGTCTCGGTACGCGCGGCTATCCAGCTAGCTTCTGCGTGAGGCTATTCGCTGCTGCGGCGCGCATCAGGGGCTTTCGCTGGGGCTCAGCGGGAAGGAGCGGGATACATTTCAGTTCGGGATTCCGGTGAAGCCGTGCGAATAGACGAGCGCGAAGATGGACCATGGCGCTCGAATGAATCTGCGAGACGCGCGATTCGCCAATCCCCATCGCCACACCGACTTCTTTCATCGTCAGCTCTGCGAAGTGGTAAAGCGCGAGGACCTCGCGTTCACGAACGGGCAATTGATCCACGGCGCCTGTTAGCAGACCCTGCATCTCCAAGCGCAAAGTTTGATGATAGGGATCCTCTTCGTCCCTGCCCGCACAGCCATGAAGCGCTACCTCGCTGTTTCCCACCAAGTCCGAATCGAGCTGCAAACTCCCGACATCGAGGCCACGCAAATCAAAAAGAAGGCGCTGAAGCTGACTGAGATTGATCTCCAACGCTGCCGCAATCTCGGTCTCGCTGGGATCGCGGCCAAGCCGTCCCTTGCAATCGAGGACGGCTTGTTCCATGCGGCGAGCCTGGCTTCGAAGCGTCCGCGGGCTCCAGTCCACTTGGCGGAGGCTATCGAGAATGGCGCCGCGAATTCGGAATTCGGCGTAGTACTTAAGCTGAACATTCTTCGCTGGATTGTATTTCTTAATGGCGTCCAATAATCCCAACACGCCGGCGTGAACAAGATCCTCCAGCAGGACTTGCGGCGGCAGGCGGTTATGAATGCGGCGCGCGATAAAATGCACCTGAGGCAAATGCCGAAGCAAGAGCTGCTCACGCTGCGGTTCATCCAGTGGTGAATTTGGGTGGACCCCTGGTTCAACGCGCACGTCAATGCCGCCCCCGGTCACGTCGTCGGCAGCCGCTGTTGCGAGCGCGGTGGTTTCTCGTGGGTTCATGAAACCGCCTCGACTAATGAACTTTCGGTATAGCGTTTGCTTGGGTGAGCGCCGGAATGCAACTTATACCCGACGCCCCGGACTGTGTGGATCAGCTTGCAATCTTCCTTGGTGTCGATTTTCTTGCGCAAATAATTGATGTAAACATCGACGACGTTGGTTACCGTGCCGGCGGAAAGGTTCCAGACGTGCTCGATGATCTCCGCTCGCGATGCGCGTTGTCCGTCTCGCTGCATCAGATATTCGAGTAAAGAGAATTCCCGAGGCGTCAGCACAATTCCCCTGCCGCCGCGGTTTGCAGTGCGTTTCACGCGATTCAATTCCAAATCTTCCACGCGTAAAACGACTTCCGGAGGACGGCTACCGCGACGCATAATTGCGCGCACTCGGGCAGCCAATTCGGGAAAGGCAAAAGGTTTCTGCAGCAGATCGTCCGCTCCGGTATCAAGAACTTGGACGCAGTCCGCCACCGGAACACAACTTGTTAGAACCAGCGTGGGCAAGTACCGATATTTCTCGCGTACGAACTCCAAGATTGCGATGCCCTCGGTGGGAGGAAGATCGAGATCGATAATCGCCGTTTGGTACTCGCGCTTCTGCAGCATGGGAATTGCTTGATGCGCGCTGCCGGCAACATCGACCGCGTAGTTTTCGGCCTCGAAACCTCGCTGCAGCACGGCAACAAGCGCGGATTCGTTTTCAGCGATGAGAATGTTCATGAGTACTCCTACGGAAGGGGAAATCACAAAAAATACGGAGAGGAGATTGAATGTATTGAAACGCGGAAAGAGTGTCAAAGAAAATCGCAATCAAAATCTAACAATTTCCGGGAGTCGATGCGAATCTGTGCCGATGTGAAACTAATGCCGGATGTTTCCCGGAATGGCGCGGCGATTTTCGAAACACGCAGTGAAAACAGCTTACGTTGAACTACGGATGCGTCATCTTTTCGGGGCGAACGAGATCGTCGAACTCCTGCGCAGTCAGATAGCCGAGTTTTAACGCAGCTTCGCGAAGGCTGAGATGCTCATGATGTGCTTTGTGTGCGATTTCGGCGGCTTTGTCGTAGCCCACCTTGGGGCTCAGAGCGGTGACGAGCATCAGGGAATTCTGAACATTCTGCGCAATTCGTTGCTGATCCAATTCCATCCCAACAATGCAGTGACGCGTGAAGGAACGGCAAGCGTCTGAAAGCAGACGCACGGAGTTCAGGAAATTGTGAATGATCACAGGCTTAAAAACGTTCAGTTGAAAATTTCCCTGCGAGCCGGCAAAGCCAATAGCGGCGTCGTTCCCGAAAACTTGCACGGCTACCATAGTGACTGCTTCCGACTGCGTGGGATTGACTTTCCCCGGCATGATGGAAGAGCCGGGCTCATTTTCCGGCAACACCAGCTCTCCGAAACCGGCGCGCGGACCGGAAGCCAGCCAGCGAATGTCGTTTGCGATTTTCATCAACGAATCCGCCAGAGTTTTCAGGGCGCCGCTGGCAAAAACAAGTTCGTCATGCGCGGATAGAGCGGCAAACTTGTTGGGATGAGACCGGAAAGGCAAGCCCGTCAGTTCCGCGATTTTCTTCGCGGCGCGTTCCGCGAATTCAGGATGAGCATTCAGACCAGTGCCTACGGCAGTGCCGCCGATCGCGAGATCGTACAGGCCGGGAAGGACTCCCTGGAGCCTGTCAACATCGCGATCCAGCAAGCTAACCCAACCTGACATTTCCTGCCCAACGGTGAGAGGCGTGGCATCCATCAGATGCGTGCGTCCAATTTTCACCACACTCGCAAAGGAGCGCGCCTTTGCCTCGATGGCATCCCGCAGTTCGCTGACCGCCGGGATCAAGACTTCAGCCACGCGGCTAGCTGCGGCAATGTGCATCGCTGTAGGAAACGTATCGTTCGACGATTGCGACATATTTACGTCATCGTTGGGGTGAATGGGCTTTTTGCTTCCCATCACACCACCTGCTATTTCGATGGCGCGATTCGAGATAACTTCATTGGCATTCATGTTCGTTTGGGTGCCGCTGCCGGTCTGCCACACGTGAAGAGGAAAATGCTCGTCGAGTTTGCCGGCAATCACTTCATCCGCGGCTTGCACCATCAACCGGGCCTTATCCGCGGAAAGCTTTCCGAGGTCCTGATTTACGAGCGCGGCAGCCTTTTTAAGGACTCCGAACGCTCGAATGAGCTCGGGAGGCATGGTTTCGCGCCCAATGTCGAAATGGATTAAAGAGCGAGCGGTCTGCGCGCCATAATACCGGTCCACGGGGACTTCAATTTTCCCCATGCTGTCAGATTCGATCCGCGTCTGCGTCTTGGGCGCAGGCGACGCTTTAGCATCCAAGGTCAGTTCCTCCGCACAGCTACCGCCAAAAGATAGCANNGTGATGCAGCAGGTTGCACCTGTCTTGAAACTCAGCGAAAGGACGCTCGGGCAGCTGTCCGGCGGCTGCACTACCGTACAGGAGAGATTTGGGAAACGTACGCGATAGGATTGTCGGGGCAACTCTTAAATCAGTCTAAAATTAATGGAAAGCGAAGGAAGCGGCGAACGCGGTCCTTCGCGACTTTTGCTCGGGGGCAATGGGTTTTCCAAATGGCTTCTATCTTCAAACGGCTTTTCTCGTCTGGCGGGGCGCAAGCGGCGACGGCGCAAATGGAAGAGCCGCCGGCGGAGGTGTCTGCGACCGAGAAGCTTCTAGCGGAAGAAGGCCTGGGAGCGAGCCCTGGCGAGCAACCACCTTCTGAAGAAGAACTGAAGGAATTCCTGATCAGGAATTTTCTGGAAGATTCGACTGCCGAGATAGCACCGCCTCAAGCCGCTTCAATACACGCGGCGAACACCGCAGCAGAACCCACAGACAGTTCGCGGGACACCAACGCTTTCGTTGCGCGGAACTCGGTAGTAGCCGGCGAAGATGCCCCACGCAATGTGGAAGTCGAAGTTACATCAAAATCATTGGCGGAAATTTATGGCATGCCCTCCGGTGCGGTCCTGGCCGAACCAGCGAGCGAAATCCAAGATGATTTCCTGGTCCAGGACTCGTCTCACGTTGCCGCGCCTATTTTGAATGAAGCTGTCGCGAAAGGTCTGCCGCCAACTCTGACGGAGATCCCGGAAGTACTTCCTCCAACGCTGACCGATGCCCTGGCAGAATCTACTCGAGAAGCTTCCGGGGATGATTCCGTCGTTATCCCTTCGCTACATTCCGACGAAGGTTCGGCGGAGTCCGCGAGAATTGATTCCGGTGAATGGGCGCTGGAAGAAGCGCTCGCAAACCACAAGGAATGGCTCGATTCGCGAGGCGCGGCAGGAAGGAAGGCCGCTTTTCGCGAAGGCAAGCTGGAAGGCATGGAACTGATCAGCGCCAATCTGCGATACGCTGATTTGCAAGATGCGAATTTGCGGGCCGCCGATTTGCTGCTGGCGGACTTGCGCGATGCTTGCCTGGTGCGCGCGAATTTACAGGACTCGTGCCTGGTGGGGGCGAATCTGGAGGGCGCCAATCTGGAGGGCGCCTCGCTGGAAAGCGCGATGGGCCTTGTGCCGCGGCAATTGGCTGGAACGAATTTGCGTGATGCGTCTTTGCCGGCGCAAATGATGCAGTTTGATGCGCTCGCGGAATTTTCGCGAGCCTCACAAGCGTCGGCGCGCATGTTCAAGGTGGTGCTGTCGGCGAGCTTTCTTTCCTGGCTGATGATTTGGAAAACGAAGGATGTGCAGCTCGTAACCGATTCGGCGATTATCCCGTTTCTGCATTCCTCGGCCGCCGCTGCTGCGCTCCCCACAGCGGAAATTTATCTGATTGCGCCGGTGCTGCTGCTCTGCGTTTACCTTCTGTTTCAATATCATTTGCAGAGTTTGTGGGATGCGGTGCTCGAATTACCTGCGGTATTCCCCGACGGCGGCATTCTCGGCGAAAAACAGCCGCGAATCATTGCCGGACTTCTGCGCCTGCATTTCCACTGGATGAACCAGGACCCTCCGTCCACGCGTGTAATCGAGAAAAGCATCTCAGCGGTGCTGGCGTATTGGACTGTTCCGTCCGTGCTGATCCTGTTCTGGGCGCGCTATCTGACGCTGCAAGAAATTCACGGCACGATACTGCACGAACTCCTGGTTATGGCGGCGGTCGGTATAGCCCTCTACACTACAACCCAAATCGGGCGCCCTGAGCAACGGTGGATCGTATCGGGAACACACAAAAAAGGCATCGTCGAAAAGCTCCGATATGCGAAACCTGCAACGCCGGTGATTATTCTCTTTGTCCTTCTATCGTTCCTTTCGATAGGAACTATCGCCGGAGTTCCCCACGGCATCAATCGCGCACCACAATTTTCGGCTACCAACATTCGCCGCTGGGCTCCCAATGTCCTTTGGTCGCTGGGATACGAGCCATACCCGGATTTAACAGAAGCTGCAGTTTCCGCGAAACCGTCCGGTTGGCGCGGTGATGGCACCGAAAGTAACGAGGAACTTGCGGCCGTGAGAGGCGCGCGCCTGAACGAATCGCATTTCCGCTATGCGCAAGCCTACGGAATATTTCTGGTGAATGCTCATCTTTGGCGCTCGGATTTTTACGGGGCTTTTTTGTCCGAAGCGGACCTGCGGGGAGCCGATCTCGGCCAAGCAGATCTGCGATTGGCGGTTCTAGACCGCGCGCAGATGAATCATACGAACTTCGATCGCGCGCAGCTCGACGGCGCGAATCTTTCGCGCGCGGATCTGCGCGGCGCGAATCTTTCTTACTCCTCGCTGGCAGGCGCGAATCTAGTTGACGTGCGCCTGGACGGCGCGAGCCTTTACGGCGCGAATCTTTCCTCCGCAAGCCTGGTTCGGGCGAACATGCAGAAGGCCGACCTGCGTGACGCGAAACTGGATGGCGCCGACCTGGAACACGCAGACATGCAGCAAGCATATCTGTGGTCTGCGAAATTGCCGAACGCGCGCATGGTAAACGCGCAGCTCGCGACAGCAATCTTCATAGATGCGGACTTGCACGGCGCGGATCTTCGCGGCGCTCAGTTCAACGGAACCGTGCTGAACGGCGCCAATTTGCAGGATGCAAATCTGGACGGCGCTGACTTGCGTGGCGCGCTGCAGCTGGGCGCGGCGCAAATCTGCTCGGCGAAATTCCGCCAGGGTGCGCTTCTGGACGACGCGCTGCAGAAGCTGGTGGACGCGCAATGCGGCCGTACTGCAATAAAAGACAACGCTAGTGTTTCGGCGCCGGCTCTTCCTTAGGTTTTTCCGCGGGCTTTTCGAAACGGCTGTCGTCGACTGAAACATTGGCCAAGATCTGATCCCACTTGTAAATCGTTGCGCCATCCGAACGCACCACTCGAATCAAAAACGGAACTTTGCTCCCGCTGACCTCGCGATACTCTTCGTAGTCGGTATCTTGTGGAATCGCGCCGAGCGGACTCTCGATTTCAGTTGAGATGCGCAGCAGCAACCCGGATTGAGCGTCGAAGTAATACTCATCGGGCGACCCGCCGCCGCGCGAGGCGCTGATGCGATAGGCGTCGTGATCATCAATCTTGGAGATGCCCTTCACTTCAAGCTTGCCGTAGTTCTTCTTGAGATTCAAACCCGGATCGAAGGCAGCGGAACCCCTTGCACGCATTAAGTCCTCGCCGGACAATTCCTCCGCTTCCCCGCCGCGCTGTTGCCAAGCGATCGTTCCGTTGTAACCCTGCGAAGAATCGCCTCGCTGCCCGTGAACAATTGTCAGAACCTTGTTTGGAGCTTTGCGATAAATCTCAATCTTCGAATGCGAGTTCCGCGACGGC
>PMTV01000011.1 GCA_003167215.1 Acidobacteriota bacterium
GGCCCAGCTCGTCATCGGCTCGCTGATGGCCTGAAGGGTCGACTTCTCCCTCAACAAATCTTCCGCTCTGCTTGCTCATCACGTCCTGGGCCTCAACTCATCGTACCAGCATCTTCCAATATCACCGTGCGGCACCGATCTCACGCTCGGAGCGACGCCGGTTACAATCGATATCTCCAACTTCATGCCTTTTCCTTTCTACACATTATAAAGTAATGATAGGCAAACGGCTTCAGGACGCGCCGCAGGAACCGGTTCGATTCCAACCATGGGAGGGCCACAGGGTTGTGGCCTGGCCAGATCGGAAATTGGTGGACCGTCCCATCGGAACGAATAATTTTCCACCCACAGCGTCGGACCAAACTGCGGACCTCAGGAAACAGGAAAATCCGATTCAAAGGTTGATCGAATTTGGGGATGACGTCACGTTTTCGAATGCGCGTATATACGTAATAAAGACCCATTGCGTTGAAGTAGTTCGGGGTCGTCAGATAAAGCAGGCCGCCTGTGCGACAGACACGTGCCATCTCCATGACGGCAGAGAGCGGGTCCAGGACATGCTCGATCGTTTCGCAAGATATTACGATGTCAAACGACTCCTTCGCATAGGGAAGCTGCTGTGCGTCCGCTTGCGTGAATCGGGCGTGGATACCTTCGCCGCAATCCTCTAATGTTTTCCGCCGGGCGATTCCTAGGGCCGTGCTTGAGAAATCGGCGCCAAACATGACCCCACCCTTTAACGTCAGCAGCTTGACGAAGCCACCCCGGCCACAGGCAACTTCGAGAACACGCTTGCCCGTGACAGGAACCAGGTATTCCAAAACAATGTTGTACCAGGGGCTACTTTCGTCCGGGTGCCCGGGCGCGGATTGGAAGACTCGCTCATGCCACCCGTCGTACTCGCTGGAAAGGGTCACGATCTGGACCTCCAATATGTTTCGGGGCTAATCAGGTGGAACATTCCCTCGGCGGGCACCGCTTCTCGGTGGGCCAGCGCTGATACGCCCTCCGCGATTCCGATTTCGACCAGCGTTGATCGTTCTCTGGCACAGCGCAGCAGCGCGGCATGCTCGGCTGCAGAGTGTAGTACCGGAGCCGGGAGCAGGCTGAACAACACGAAACCGGGACCAAGCAGGAGGGGGGCTAGTCCATTGCCATAATTCTCGAAGGCATTCCATTCGCGAGGCAGATCCAAGACGGCATATTTCAAAATTCGTTCCTTGATCACGGATCACGGCTTCAAAGCAATTCGGCCGGTGTAATCGATTCGGTTCAGGAGAATAGGTATTCGGTTCTCCGCGAAATACTCATCGCAGGCCTGCCGGGACCCTCTCCAATGGCCATAGTCATCGATAATGATTACACCGTTTTGCGATAGGCGCGGAAAGAGGTGAACCAGTTCGTGCTTCGTCGACGCATACCAGTCGGTGTCAAGTCGCAGCAGGGCGATGGAATCTGGGACCGAAGCCGGTATGGTCTCTTCGACCTTGCCCTTAATGAAGTGAATTCTCTCTTCTGGGTAGCCTGTCTTCAAAAGTACGATCTTAACAAGTTCCAGAGGTGCGTCAGCACACCTGTAGTCGGGACTTTCGCGCAAAAGTTCGGAGGCCGGTTTGTCAGAGTAATCAGTGTCATTCGACATTGGCTCGGACATTCCCTCAAACGTATCGAAGAGATACAAATCACGCTTCACATCCTGGAGTTGGAGAAGCGTTCTGGCGGCTGCCGCCATGCTGCCTCCTTTCCACACTCCGCATTCAACGATGGACCCCTCAATTGCGTTGGCGCTCACGTACCGTACCGCTTGAATCAGAGCGTAGATTCGTTCTGGGCTCGTCAATGTCCAGGGGCGGACCTCTCGAATGATCGCTGTCTCTTCATTGCGAAAGTCGGGAGGGTAGTCCTGTTCTCGATTACGAAGACGGGTAATATCGAGGCCTAATGCCCTGAAGGATTTGCGGATTGCGGACTTAATCATGGTTGTCGCGTCACACTGATTCTCTCGTTCTTCGCTATTCCGGTTTCGCTTGACTGTGAGCCAGCGCTGCCCATGCATACTCGATGTCGTCCCGCCTGAAAAGCCGTGCGGCTACGGCTCCCGCTGCGTAGAGACAGGCTCCAGCAACGATCTTCACGACAGCCGATCCTGGTAGGAGCGTCCCTGCCCATGCTGCCCCCAATGCCAGAACGAGTGCCGGTATTGCCCAACGCAATCCCTGCAGAACCAGCGGACGCGTTTGGCGAAATGCCAGCAGCACTACGAACCATGCCAGACTATAACTTATCAAAGTGGCCCAAGCCGCGCCTAGAGCCGCATATCGTGGTATCAGATAAAAATTTAATGCCACATTACTCAATGCACCCACGGCGGTCGGCACCAGAAGGTACCTTTGCAAATTCCTGGCAACCATTGCGGCTACCATGACGGTCCCGAAAAAGGTGCTCACCTCCGACCAAATTAACACCGCGAGCAACGGCGTCGCTGCCGCGAACTGCTTGCCGTAGAGAAGGGTTACGATGAGGCCAGCTCCCGTCGTAATGAAGACGCAAATGGCGCAGGCAAGCACTAAAAAATAACGGAGTGTCCGGTCAAGATAGGCGTGGAAAGCTTTCTGATCTTTTGCGGAGATGGAGAGAATTGGGACCAGCGAAGCGATTAGTGCTGCCGGTAGCATTTCAAACATCTCGCTCACCCTGACTGCGGCGACGTATTGGCCTAATGTCGAATCATTCACCATATTGTGCAGCATCACCTGATCAATCCGCATGTATATTGAGGCTAGAAGTGAGCTGAAAGCCAGAGGTGCTGCGCTGGCTAGATAAAATCGTGCGCGATCCGCGCTGACTTCACGCAAACGGGGCAGAAACCTGCGACTGAAGCCCCAGATCAAAATGGCCTCAAGGGTTGCCACGATGAATCGCCACACAATCACCGTAATGAGACGTGCCTGCAACCACGCCAGCGCCACAACCAACAAGAGCCATAAAAACTGTCGTAAAAGGTTGATGCCCGCTGAATACCATTGCTTCAAATCCACTAGGAAAACCACCCCGGGAAGCCGGAGCGGCGAAAGCAAGAGCATTTCCATTACAGCGAAAATAAGCAGGAAATGTAAATGGCCCTTGTAGCCCAGAAAGGGAGCAATCACCAACGACAAGATGGTGGCGCCGATAGCGAATATGACGCAGAGCCTCGTTCCGGTTCTGAGAATATTCGTAGCTTGGCTCCGGTCGATCGAGGCTTCTCGAGCCGTAATCGAATCGATTCCGAACGTTGCCAGCCAGCCGAAGAGCGTCGCGTAAGCGTAGATTGCACCGAATTCGCCAAGTTTTTCACTCCCTAGATAGCGTGCCAGAATAACGGATGCCCCTCCCGCTAGTACAATCGAGAGTACGCGGCCGCCGAGCAATGCGGCAGTGTTCTGCAGCACGCGCGTCCGCATTCGAAGGCTGCTTTTTGCCGGCTGGGTTCCCATAATTTTGAAGCTTTGCGAACGGCGGAAGCCTTTCAAATTCTGGACCTGCAAAATGTTTCACTCGCTATCTTCTGTTGGCACAGGATTCTAGGGCTCTTTATTTTGTTCTTGGAGTTGCCGCAGATCTTCCTGTTCAATATGGCCCATCAATCGTCCGCGCCCGGTAAAGTATGCTTTTAAGGTCCGAACGGTTTGCGCCGGAACGACCGCCACTTGATTGTACGCTGCGTCACGCCAGGAAATCGGGCCTCGCGCTGGAATCAAGTGCGTGCCCCATTGGAAAATGAGGCCCAGGTTCCAGGCAATCAATGTCGCCGTAACGATCGATGCAAATAGCGCGGCGCGGTGTTCCCGCCAGGCGCGCCCCAGCCAATCGAAGAATGCTGCCAGTCCGAGAACGAAGATCGGCGTTAACGAAACAAAGAATCGATTGCCGTAAGACGACAAACCATCCCAATCGGGATGCAGGGAAATCAGAATATAGAAGGCCACGAAGACTGCAGAAAGGTATGTTGCGAAGCGCCGATCCACTAGCTGAAAGAGAGCCAGTCCGGTCAACGCCAGAATCAAAATAGGCGTCCAGCTGAGCATTCCGTGGTCGGAAGAAAACAAAACATTCCAGAATGCCGGCGAATTCCAGGCCCAATCGCGGACCGGCGCATAACCAGTGTGGGTCGGGTTTCCGAAAATGATTCGTCGCGAGACTACAGTGGGCAGCAGAGCTATAAGGAATACGCATAGATAGGTCAGATGCTGAACGAAGAGCTGTAGAATTGAACGACTGTTGCGCGCAGAAGATTTCCATTCTTCCCAATAGGAACGGATTGCCTCAAGAAGAGGGACGAGAAGGATGACGCCGTTCGGGTAGTAAACGTCCACCATAAGCCCGGAGAGTAGACCGAGAACTATCCACTGTGGCAGCGTGCGATGTTCTCGCGTCCGGTGCCAGTACCATAGAAATAGCGCCACAACAAAAGCCGAGTGTGCGTGGGACCAAGAAGGATTAAAATACATGTACACGGGCAGTGAACTCGCCCACCAGATCCCCAGCGTTGCCAGAAATGCCCAGCGCTCGCCAAAATATCTTCGCGCAAGACTGAACGAAAGCAAGAGGCCGGCGAATCCATACGCGGCAGTCGCAATTGCCATAGTTATTAGGTAGGGCTTCGAAAAACCGTTGGCGGCGATGTGAGCGCCGACCTTGTCACTTAGTAGCACGCCGGCGTGCGTGACAATGAGAAAAGGCAGCCAAAGAAGCGAAGGACCAATGGACCATATGTTGGCGATATGGCCTGTTGACGTATATTCGCTCGAAAGAACGCGGCCATCCGGGGCCAAACGTCCCGTCACGAAGCTCTGATTTCCGTGCTGCCAGTCCTTCTCGAAATCGAGCCGTCTCTCAATGAGCAACGACCGAGCATAGGCGAAGTAACCTACTCCATCGCCGCGCACCCAAGGGTTCACCAGCGGAAGGCTGAAAACAAATAGCGCAAGCAGGATTTTGACGCGCCGAGAAAATATTGGCCCCGACTTCACGGCCCGCATCATCAACTCGTCGTCTCCCGAATCGTTCTTGTCAAAGATTTCGCTGAGGATTCCAGCAAACTCGACGACACGTATTCTAGCTGCTCATCTGTAAGTTCCGGGTACATCGGCAGCGCCAGAATTCGATTGGCCGCAGACTCTGTCGCGGGGAAATCACAGCGAGAGTATCCG
>PMTV01000032.1 GCA_003167215.1 Acidobacteriota bacterium
GGAGACGTGAAGCTGCCGGCGGGAGTAGAGATGGTGATGCCGGGAGATAACGTGTCGGCGGAAATCACGCTGATCACTCCGGTGGCCTTGGAGAAGGGGTTGCGGTTCGCGATTCGCGAAGGCGGCCACACGGTGGGAGCCGGCGCTGTCGCCGAGATCATCGAGTAAATATGCCCAACGGAGAAAAAATTCGAATTCGTTTGAAGGCATACGATCACCGCATCCTAGATCAATCGACGCGGGAGATTGTCGAAACCGCCAAGCGTACCGGCGCAGATGTAGCCGGCCCGATTCCTCTGCCCACGGTTATCAACCGCTGGACAGTTTTGCGCTCGCCGCACGTGGACAAGAAATCACGCGAGCAATTTGAAATGCGCACGCACAAACGGTTGATCGATATTCTCGATCCCACTCCGGACACGGTAGACGCGCTGATGAAGCTGGATCTGCCGCCGGGAGTGGACGTTGAAATCAAGGCTTTTGGACGAGAACACACAGGCAAGTAACGAACGCGAAATAAAAACGCGAAGGAAAGAGCGAACGAAATGGCAGTCAACGGCATACTCGGAATAAAACTTGGCATGACGCAGGTGTTCGCCGACGACGGTACCGCGGTTCCCTGCACGGTTCTGCAAGCAGGACCGTGCGTGGTAGTCCAACGGCGGACGAAAGACAAAGATGGCTACGACGCGGTGCAATTGGGTCTCGTCGAATTCATCAAGCCGCAACGCGTAAACAAAGCGTTGACCGGCCACTTCAAGAAGGCTGGCGTCGCGCCGCTGCGATACGTTGGCGAATTTCGAATCGACGATTCGAAGGATGAAGCCAAGGCCGGCGACCGAATTCTCGTAGATCATTTCAAAATCGGCGAGTTTGTGGACGTCACCGGAGTCAGCAAGGGCAAAGGTTTTCAAGGCGGCGTGAAACGCTGGCACTTCCGCGGCGGCGACGCTTCGCACGGTTCCATGTTTCATCGCGCTCCCGGCGGTATCGGCGCCAGTTCGTTTCCGTCACGTGTGTGGCCCGGCCAGCATTTTCCGGGGCACATGGGAAATGAGCGCAAGACTTCCAAGAATTTGCGCGTTGTAAGAATCGATTCAGAAGAAAACTTGCTGCTCGTTTGCGGCGCGGTTCCCGGCCCGGCGGGCAGATACATTTTCATTCGCAAGGCCAAGCCGGCCCTGTAGAGAGACGACGATGCCCGTAGCGGACGTAAAAAATCTTGAAGGCAAGAAAATCGGAACGATTGACCTGGCCGACGATGTGTTTGGCGTGAAGGTAAACGCGCACCTGCTGCATGAAGCGGTGCGGCACTATCTCGCGGGTAAGCACGCCGGAACGCACAAGACCAAAGACAAGAGCGAAGTCAGCGGCTCGGGCAAGAAGCTTTGGAAGCAGAAGGGAACCGGCCGCGCGCGCGTTGGCTCGATTCGTTCTCCTCTCTGGCGTCATGGTGGCACGGTGCACGGCCCCACGCCGCGCAGCTATTCGTATGCGCTGCCGAAGAAAATGATTATCGGCGCGTTGCGCTCGGCGCTTTCGTCAAAACTGGCCGAACAGAAAATGACGATTGTGGATGCCTGGGAGCTCGAAACGCACAAGACCAAACCATTTCGACAGACCCTGACGCGGCTCGAAAAAGAGACACCTTCGATCCTGCTTGTGGACAACAGCTCCAACGTGAATTTGGAACGCGCCAGTCGGAACATTGAAGGCCTGACGCTGGTACCGACGAATGCTCTCGAAGCATACGACTTGTTGCGGCACGATCATTTGATGATGTCGCGCGAGGCAGCTGTGAAGTTGAGCCGAGCCCTTTCCGCGACGCCGCAGGAAGAGCCCATACAGATTCAACCAGCGCCGTCTGCGACAACGAAACACGCAGCCGGCGAGAAGAGCGAGCACGCGAAAGCCCCGGCGAAGACGCATGCCAAGGCTCACGCCGCGCCGAAAGCCGCCAAGAAGCACGCGGCTGAAAAGAAAGAAAAGCCCAAGGCCAAAGCCAAGCCCAAAGCGAAAAAGGATAAGTAATGGATACCAGGCTTTATCAAGTGATCAAGCGGCCCATCATCACCGAGAAGGGGCTCGGCGTGAAAGAAACGCAGCATACCGTGGTATTCGAAGTTGCCTCGGACGCCACCAAGACGGAAATCAAGGAAGCAGTACAGCGAGTTTTTAAAGTGAAAGTGGATCACGTTCGCACCGCGAATTTTCACGGCAAGTTTCGGCGACGCGGGCGCGCTGAAGGATTTCGAAGCGACTGGAAGAAAGCGTACGTGCGGCTGGCTGAAGGCGAAAAGATGATCGAGTACGCCGACAACATTTAGTTCCGGCGAGGGTTGGGAGCGCAGGCGCTCCGAAGCAGGCAAGAGGCAACGATGCCACTAAAGACGTTTAAACCATACACACCGTCAAGACGTTTTCTCACCATGCTCGATAAGAGCGAGGTGACCAAACAAACGCCGGAAAAATCGCTGGTGGAATCCAAGAAACGCACCGGCGGCCGCAATGCCCAGGGCGAAATTACTTCCTGGCACCGCGGCGGCGGGCACGCGCGGAAGTATCGCAACATTGATTTCCGCCGCGACAAGACAGGCATCCCGGCGAAGGTGGCTTCGATTGAATACGACCCGAACCGGTCGTCGCGAATCGCATTGCTCCATTATGCGGATGGCGAGAAGCGTTACATTTTGCAGCCGGTGGGCTTGGAAGTCGGCATGACGGTACAGAACGGCGAAGGTGCCGACATTCTTCCCGGCAACGCCATGAAGTTTCGGCATATTCCGCCCGGCACGATGGTCCACAATCTCGAGCTTTTCCCCGGCAAAGGCGGTCAAGTGGTTCGCGCCGCCGGTGGAGCAGCGCAGCTCTTGAGCAAAGAAGGCGATCTCGCGCTGGTGAAGCTACCTTCGGGTGAGGTCAGGCGATTCAGCGTTGAGTGCATGGCTACAATCGGCCAGCTTGGAAATCTGGATCACGAGAATGTGACCTACGGGAAAGCAGGCCGCACGCGATGGCATGGCAAGCGTCCCACGGTGCGCGGTGTGGCGATGAACCCGGTGGATCATCCGCACGGCGGTGGTGAGGGCCGTGTGAAGGGAAATCATCCGCAGACTCCGTGGGGTTTTCCGACTCTTGGTGCGAAGACTCGCAAGAAGCGTAAGAGCAGCAGAATGATCGAACAACGGCGCAAGCCGTAAGTTTGAAAACAGAGAGCAACCTGATGACAGCCACTCGAACATCACGACGGTCAACACGACGGGCGCCAAGAAGGGCGGCCCGGGAGCGAAAATCTACTCCGCGGCGCGCAGCGAAACCGGCGGCGAAAGTAGTTTCGAAACTTACGCCCGCTCCGCAAGTGCAGCTTCGGTTGTGCAAGTCAGGCTGGGCGGTGATTGTGGAAAAGATTCAAAATGCGCAAGGGACCCGTTTCGTGTGCCCATTCTGTCCGCTTTCGCATCGCGTCTCTGGCCCGGTGCGTGGATTTAAAAAAGTTCGCCGCGCGCAGTGGATTAAGCTGCGCCGCGTGGAGGAGTAGGAAGCCCGATGCCGCGCTCGCTAAAAAAGGGTCCGTTTATCGACGACCACCTTCGTGTCAAGGTGGAAGCGCTGAACACCCGAAACGAAAAGAAGGTTCTGAAGACGTGGTCGCGCCGCTCGACGATTCTGCCGGACATGATCGGCCACACGATAGCTGTACACAATGGCAAGAAATTTATCCCGGTGTACATCACCGAGCAGATGGTGGGACATAAACTCGGTGAATTTTCGCCGACGCGCACTTTTAAGGGCCACGCTGTGAAAGCGGCTTTGGAGAGGGCGGCTGCGGCGTCAGCTCCCGCTGGAGCACCTGCCGCTGCAGGTGGGGCTGGTAGCGGCGCAGCAGCGCCAAAGGCATAAATAATGGCAACGGCGATACAGGCCCCGACGCAAATTGAAGGCATAGCCAAAGCAAGGTACATCCGCGTCTCGCCGCAAAAGGCGAGGCTGGTGATTGACTTGATTCGCGGTGAGCGCGCCGAAAAAGCTTTGCACACTCTGCGCTTCACGAAAAAGCGTGTAGCGAAGGAAATCGAGAAGACGCTGCGCAGCGCGATTGCCAATGCCGAGCGTAAAGCGGAAGACGCCGGCGAATCGCTCGACGTGGACGCGCTCTTCGTGACCCGCTGCTACGTGAACGAAGGCCCGCGATGGAAGCGTATGCGTCCCGCGCCGATGGGCCGCGGCTTTCGTTATCAAAAGCGTACCGCTCATATTGTTGTGGAAGTAGCGGAACACCACCGCGCCGCGGCAGATCGAATAACTGCAGCCGCCGAGGAAGCGCAAGCATCCAAGGGCGTGCGCGGAGCGGTTCGCAAGGCTCGCAAAGCGTTTGAGAAGCGCGCAAAACAGCAGGCACCGAAAAAGAAGAAGTAGGAGGACAGTTTGGGGCAGAAAACACATCCGTACGGTTTTCGGCTGGGCTACAACAAAGTCTGGAAGTCACGCTGGTTTGCTAAGCGCGATTATGCCGACTTGCTGCATGAAGACGTTCAGCTTCGCAAGGTGCTGAAGGAGAAGCTGAAGTCGGCCGGCATTAGCGGGATTGACGTGGAACGCGCGGCAAATAAGCTGGTGATCCGAATCTACACCGCGCGCCCTGGAATCATCATCGGGCGCAAAGGTTCGGAAATTGACAAGTTGAAGAGTGAGGTGCAGAAGCGCACCAAGCGCGAAGTGCACATCGATATCCAGGAAGTGCATCGTCCCGAACTCGATGCACAACTCGTAGCGGAGTCGATTGCGCTGCAGCTTGAAAAGCGCGTCGCATTCAGACGAGCCATGCGCAAGGCGGTAGATTCCGCGCTGCGGTTCGGCTGCAAAGGAATCAAGGTGCGCGTCGCGGGCCGGCTGAACGGCGCCGAAATCGCGCGCAAGGAATGGTACTTGCAAGGGCGCTTGCCGCTTCAGACCTTGCGAGCGGACATTGATTACGGCACGGCCGAGGCGCACACCACGTACGGCGTGATTGGCGTGAAGTGCTGGGTGTACCAGGGCGAGAAAATCCCGCAACGTGGCGGGAAAACCGGGACAACCTCGGAAGTTTAGAAGTTTAAGGAAACAGGTCCAATACCATGTTGATGCCGAAAAAAGTTAAGTACCGCAAACAACAGCGCGGTCGCCGTACTGGAAAGGCTTGGCGCGGCGGCTCGCTCGCGTTCGGCGAGTACGGACTGAAAGCGATGGAGCCGGCCTGGATTACCGACCGGCAAATCGAAGCGGCTCGCGTAGCGATCACGCGGTTCATCAAGCGCGGCGGAAAACTCTGGATCCGGATATTCCCGGACAAGCCGTTCACCAAGAAGCCCGCTGAAACTCGAATGGGTAAGGGCAAAGGGCCACCGGAGCATTGGGTTGCGGTGGTAAAGCCGGGCCGGGTGATGTTCGAAATGGCCGGCGTGGATTTGGCGGCGGCGACGGAAGCGATGGCGCTTGCGTCACACAAGCTTCCGATTCGAACGAAGTTCGTAAGCCGGGCGGAGGAACTGTAATGCCGGGGCGTACTGCAAAACTGCGTGAGATGAATCACAGCGAGCTCGAAGTGCAGCAGCAGGAGCTTGCCGAGCAGATTTTTCGCCTGCGCTTCCAGCTTTCTACCGGGCAAGCGGAAGGTTTGAAGAAATTGCGGGAAGCGAAGCGCGATCTCGCGCGGATCAAAACTCTGCTGCGCGAAGCCGAATTGAGGAAAGCGTAATGGCGAACGAAACAGCAACGAAATCCGCGGCCCTTCAAGAAGGCGCTCACGTACGTGGAGTGCGTCAGGAACTGACCGGCGTGGTGACCAGCGCGAAGATGCAGAAGACGATTGTAGTGAAGGTTATTCGCGCGGTTCAGCACCCTCTCTACCATCGAGTGGTGCGGCACGCGAAGAAATATTACGCGCACGATGAAACGGGCGAAGCCCGCGTAGGCGATACGGTACGGATTGTTTCCACCCGGCCGCTTTCAAAACTGAAGCGGTGGCGCCTGGAAGAAGTCGTGGCGCGCTCAACGCGAGCGTGAAGCAGAAGCGGCACTAAGGGAGCAAGATCATGGTTCAGATGCGGACATGGCTGACGGTGGCCGACAATTCCGGCGCCCGCCAATTGACCTGCATTCTTCCGGTGGGAGGAGATGCGGGATTGGTGGCTGGATTGGGCGACGTGATTACCGCCGCCGTGAAGGAAGCGACGCCTGACAGCCAGGTGAAAAAAGGCAAGGTGGTGCGCGCAGTGGTTGTGCGCACAAGAAAAGAGCACCGGCGCAGGGATGGCACCTACATCCGGTTTGACGATAACGCTGCAGTGCTAATCAACGATGCGGGCGAGCCGATCGGGACGCGCGTTTTCGGGCCGGTGGCCCGCGAGCTGCGCGAAAAGAAATTCACCAAGATCATCTCGCTGGCTCCGGAAGTGTGGTAGCGATGAGAGAACCCAAACTAAAACCCGACGCGCACGGCATTCGCCACGGCGACATGGTGAAAGTAATGGCCGGCCGCTCGAAAGGCAAGAGCGGGAAAGTGCTGGCCGTGAATCTGTGGAAGAACACGGTCACGGTCGAGCACACGAACATGATCAAGCGCCACACGCGCCCGAATCCGTCGAAGAACATTAAGGGCGGCATCCTCGAGCGGGAAGGGCCGATTCACGTTTCCAACGTGATGCTGCTCTGCCCGGGATGCGGGAAACATACCCGCGCAGGACATACCACGCTGCCGGACGGCACCAAAGTTCGCACTTGCCGCCGCTGCGACACGACTTTTGAGAGCTAGAGGCCGAGAGAAGAAATGATTACGCGTCTGCATGAAAAGTACCGCAAAGAAGCCATCCCGGCGCTTTCGAAGCGTTTCGGGTACACCAATACGATGGCCGTCCCTCGTGTTTCGAAGGTGACGGTTAACATCGGCATGGGCGAGGCGAGCGCGAACGTAAAGCTGCTCGACACCGCCGTAGCCGAACTCGGGCAAATTGCCGGGCAGAAGCCGGTGATTACACGCGCCAAGAAGTCGATTGCGAATTTCAAGATTCGCAAAGGCATGCCCATCGGCTGCATGGTCACTTTGCGCGGCGAGCGCATGTACGAATTTCTCGACCGCCTTTCCGCCATCGTTCTGCCGCGCGTTCGCGACTTCAAAGGGCTGCCGCCGAATTCCTTCGACGGCCGCGGCAACTACACTATCGGCATTAAGGACCAACTGGTTTTCCCGGAGATCGATTACACCCGGGTGGACAAAATCAAAGGTATGAACGTCACCATCACCACCACGGCACGAAACGACGAGGAAGGGCGCGAGCTGCTGAAGCTGCTTGGCGTTCCTTTCCGGGCGTAAGGAGAGCGACAAAGCATGGCGCGTACCAGTCAGTTCGCGAAGATGAAGAAGAAGCTGAAGTACAAGATCCGTAACCGGAACCGTTGCCGGATCTGCGGACGTCCGCGCGGGTTTCTCCGCAAGTTTGAAATGTGCCGCATCTGTTTCCGCGGACACGCGCTCAAGGGAGAAATTCCCGGCGTGGTGAAGGCTAGCTGGTAAGGAAGGAAGAATGACCACCGATCCCATTGCTGATTTGTTGACGCGAATTCGAAATGGTTCGCGGGCGAAGCATTCGCGAGTGGATATGCCTTCTTCGAAGCTGAAGATTGAATTCGCGCGTATTTTGAAGGACGAGGGTTACCTCGCGAATTACAAAGTCGTGGAAGAGCAGAAGGGAAAGAAAACGCTGCGCTGCTTTCTGCGCTACACGCCGGATCGCCGCAGCGTGATTACCGACCTCAAGCGAATTTCGCGGCCGGGTTCGCGGCGCTACATCGCGAAGACGGGGATTCGTCCCGTAGTCGGCGGAATGGGCATTTCTATATTGTCCACGCCGCGTGGGTTGATGACCGGGCAGTCGGCGCGCAGGGCCGGCGTCGGCGGCGAAATAATGTGCGAAGTTTGGTAGGAATTTCGTAACCCAGAGGATTAGAGAGAGCTATGTCGCGAATTGGAAATAAAATAATTCCGGTACCGTCCGGCGTAAAAGTACAGATCAAAGCCGACGCGGTCGAAGTGCAGGGCCCCAAGGGCAAAATGCATGTGCCCGTGCCGCGCGGAATCTCCTTCGAGCAGAAGGACGGCATTCTCGTCGCCAAGCGCGAGTCTGATCAGCAACGCGCTTTGCACGGTCTGGCGCGGGCTCTGGTGGCCAATGCAGTCACCGGCGTCACCACCGGATTCAAGAAGGATCTCGATATCGTAGGCGTCGGATATCGCGCTGAAGTGAAAGGCAAAAACGTAGTGCTGGCGCTGGGATACTCGCACCCGATTGAGTTTCCGATTCCCGAAGGCATTTTGATCGCGGTGGAAAAACAAACGCACATGTCGGTTTCGGGTGCGGACAAGAATCAAGTGGGACAAGTAGCCGCGAATCTTCGCGCGTTGCGTCCGCCCGACCCGTACAAGCAGAAGGGCATTCGCATCACGGGCGAGCGGTTGAAGAAAAAAGCCGGCAAGGCTGGCGCGAAGTCGGCGTCCGCTTAGCCCGGAGGGAGAACTAGAATGGCAGCACCGGTTCGAAGATTATCGAGGGAAGCTCACCGTCGCCGGATTCACGTGCGCACGCGCCAGACGCTTTCAGGAACATCCGAACGGCCGCGCCTTTGCGTGCATCGCTCTTCCAAGCACATTCGCGCGCAGGTGGTGGACGATCAAACGGGCCGCACGCTTGTTTCCGCAAGCTCGCTTGACGGAGAAGTAAAAAAGTTGATCAAAGGCGGCGGAAATATTGCCGCCGCGAAAATCGTTGGTAAAGCAATCGCCGAGCGCGCACGCGATAAAGGTGTCGAAAAAGTTGTCTACGATCGCGGCGGTTATCAATATCACGGCCGCGTGAAAGCGCTGGCCGAAGCAGCCCGTGAGGCGGGCCTGAAGTTCTAACAAATTATGCCGAAACAAGAGCTCAAAGATACGCTTTCAGTTCGCCGGCTGGTAGAAACCAACCAGGCGAACCTCAAGGATCAAGTGGTTTCGATTAACCGCTGCACGAAAGTCGTGAAGGGCGGCAAGAACCTCAGCTTCTCTGCGCTCGTGGTAGTGGGCGATCAGGGCGGCCACGCCGGATTTGGCATGGGTAAAGCGCGCGAAGTCCCCATGGCCATCCGCAAAGCCATCGAAGCCGCGAAGAAGAACATGGTAAAGCTGAATCTAAAAGGCACAACGATTCCGCACCAAGTTCTCGGAAGTTACGGTTCCGGCCAGGTCCTTTTGAAGCCCGCGCCTGAAGGAACCGGCGTGATTGCGGGCGGTCCCGTGCGTGCAGTGATGGAGGTTGCCGGAATCCAGAACGTGTTGACGAAGTCCCTGGGCACCTCGAATCCGCACAACGTCATCAAGGCCACGTTTGACGCGCTTTTGCATCTGAAGGACGCCGCCAAAGTAGCCGAAAATCGAGGCAAGGGAGTGGAAGAGCCGGCCTCTTAGCCGCTGCTCCCGAAAAAGACAATGACGCCGACCAAGAAAAAGCCACGCAGCAAGTCCGATAAACAGTCGGGCACTCTAAAGATCAAGTGGGTCGTAAGCTTTATCGGCTGCCCCCGCGGCATGCGGCAAACCATCCGCGGTTTGGGCTTTCGCCGCATGCAGCAAGTGGTGGAGCGCCCCGACACGCCGTCAATTCGCGGCATGATCGCGAAAGTTCATCATCTGGTTAGGATTGAGGAATAAGCATGGCCATTAAACCGACACTTTCTAATTTGAAACCTCCGCGCGGCTCGCGTCATCGAAAGGTGCGCGTGGGTCGCGGCATGGGCTCAAAACTCGGCAAGACTTCGGGCGCGGGCAACAAAGGCCAGCAATCCCGCCGAGGTTATTCCCGGCGGGCCGGCTTTGAAGGCGGCCAGATGCCGCTGCACCGGCGTTTGCCGAAGCGCGGATTTTCAAGTCCGTTTCGCAAGGCGTACGCGGTCGTCAATGTGGAAAGCCTGAACGTATTTGAAGCCGGCGAAACAATCTCACCCGACCTGTTGTTCGGCCGGGGGATCGTCCGCGTCCAGCGTGAAGCATTAAAGATTTTGGGCAGCGGAGATTTGAAGGTGGCGCTGACGGTGCAAGCTCACGCGTTCAGCAAATCGGCGGAAGAAAAGATTACAGCCGCCGGAGGAAAATTCGAAGTCATAAAATGAATCCGCTACGAAAGCTTGTCGAGGCCTTTCGAAATATTTTCAGCACGCCGGACCTGCGTAATCGAGTCTTGTTTACGCTGGCGCTGCTGGGAGTGTATCGCCTCGGCGCTTTCATTCCCACACCGGGAATCAATACCGCCTTGCTCCAACAGCTCTTCGAACAGGGCCGCGGGTCGGTGTTGGGCATCATCGATCTGTTCAGCGGCGGCAATTTCCGCCGGCTCACGATTTTCGCACTTGGCATCATGCCGTACATCACCGCCTCGATTATTTTGCAGTTGATGGTGGTGGTGTGGCCTTACCTGGAGCGATTGCAAAAAGAAGGCGAACTCGGGCGCCGCAAGATTACGCAATACACGCGCTATTTGACGATCATATTAAGCGCCTTTCAGTCGTTTACCATCGCCGAGACGTTGACGCGCCAGAATATGGCCGGCCAGGCGCTGGTTTATCATCCCGGCCCGCGTTTTATCATGATGACGATGCTAACCCTCACCACGGGATCCGCATTTATCATGTGGCTGGGCGAGCAAATCAGCGATCGCGGGATCGGCAATGGAATGTCGCTCATCATCTTCGCCGGCATCGTGGTGGGTTTGCCGCGCGCTGTGGGCGATCTCTGGGACAAGACTAAGACAGCGCAATGGGGTTCGTTCACGCCCATCGCCATGATCGGCTTAATAACTCTGATGTTAGCGGTCGTTGCCTTTATCGTGTTCGTCGAAGGCGGCCAGCGGCGAATTCCTGTCCAGTACGCTAAACGCGTGATGGGGCGCAAAGTAATGGGCGGGCAAATGACTTACCTGCCTTTGCGCGTGAACTCAGGTGGCGTGATTCCGCCGATTTTTGCGAGTTCGTTGCTGACATTTCCGCAGACTCTGGCGCTGTTCTTTCAGAGTAAGTCGCCTTTTTTTGGCAGGCTGGCGAATCAGATCAAGTGGGGCGAGCCGCTGTACACGCTGATTTACGTGACACTCATCATCTTTTTTGCTTTTTTTTACGTGGGCATTATTTTCAATCCCACGGAGCTAGCGGACAATATGCGCAAATACGGGGGCTTCATACCCGGAATTCGCCCGGGGCGCAATACCTCCGAATACATAAATCGCATTTTGACGCGCTTGACGTTTGTCGGCGGAGTTTATCTTGCAATCGTTTGCTTGCTGCCGGAATGGATGATTTCCGGCATTCACTTGCAGCACTTGTGGCTCGTGGGCAATTGGTTCGATCAGCATATGTGGCGATTTGTGCTCGACGGCTTGAACGTGCAGTTCTATTTTGGCGGCACTTCGCTGCTGATCGTTGTCGGCGTGGCTATGGATACGGTGCAGCAGCTCGAAGCCCAGCTCGTCATGCGGAATTATGACGGGTTTGTCCGCAAGGGCCGAGTGCGAGGCCGTCGCAATTAATGACGGCTCGGTGGCGGTGTGCATGACGCTCAAACGGGCGTTGATTTTCTTAGGGCCGCCGGGAGCCGGTAAAGGCACTCAAGCCACGCGTGCCGCAAAACGCTGGGGCTTGC
This sequence comes from Acidobacteriota bacterium, assembly GCA_003167215.1. Taxonomy (GTDB): domain Bacteria; phylum Acidobacteriota; class Terriglobia; order Acidiferrales; family UBA7541; genus Palsa-295. The sequence goes on from PMTV01000032.1 coordinate 11,699, forward strand.
CGCATCTTTCTACCGGCGACATGTTGCGCGATGCCGTAACGCGCGGCACCGAGCTGGGTCGGCTGGCCAAGCCGATCATGGAACGCGGCGAGCTGGTGCCGGACAATATTGTGATGGGCATGGTCGAAGAAAGACTGGCGCGGCCGGATTGCGCTGAAGGATTTATCTTCGACGGTTTTCCGCGCACCGTTCCGCAGGCGGAACAGCTTGATTTGATTCTCAAGCGGCGCGGCTTCGGGAAACCGCTGGTGATCGAGTTTCACGTGAGCTACGACATGCTAGTGCGCCGCGTGTCGGGTCGTTGGACGTGCAGTGTTGGCGGCGAGACCTACAATATTTACGAGCATCCGCCGAAAGTGCCGGGGATTTGCGACGTGGATGGCGGGAAATTGATTCAGCGGTCGGACGACACCGCGGAGATCGTGAAAGAGCGCCTGGCAGCATACGAGCGCAAGACGAAACCGCTGGCGGATTACTACCGCAAGAACGGTGTGCTGGAAACCGTGGATGGTTCGAAGAGTGTGGAAGAAGTCAGTCGTGCACTGAGTGAGATTTTCGCGCGCGCGGCGGGGCGAGATGGTCATCTGTAAATCGCCGAAAGAACTCGAAAAGATGTACCAGGCCGGGCAGATCGTCTGGGGTGCGCTTGAGAAGATGCGCACCATCGTTCGGCCGGGCATCTCGACGAAGGAGCTCGACGAGTTTGCCGAGGCCTTCACCGCGGAGCATCATGCGCGGCCGGCTTTCAAAGGATATCGCGGATATCCGGGTTCGGTGTGCACCTCGATCAATCAGGAAGTGGTGCACGGCATTCCTTCGTCGAAGCGGAAGGTTCGCGAAGGGGACATTTTGTCCATGGATTTCGGCGTCGAGCTGGACGGTTATTTTGCGGATGCGGCGCTGACGGTCCCGGTGGGAAAAGTAGCTCCGGAGCGGCAGAAGCTGCTGCGCGTCACGCGCGAATCGCTCGAGCAAGGAATCGAAAAGATTCGGCCCGGCAATCGCCTGGGGGATGTTTCGTCCGCAGTGCAACAGTGGGTCGAAAAGAACGGTTTCTCGGTTGTGCGGGAATTTGTCGGCCACGGTATCGGGACAAAGATGCACGAGGACCCGCAAGTTCCGAACTATGGTTCGGCGGGACAAGGCGCCAGGCTTCAAGAGGGCATGGTCCTGGCCATCGAACCGATGGTGAACACGGGCGGCCCGGGCGTGCGGATCCTGGAAGATGACTGGACCGCGGTCACGACGGATGGCAGTGATTCAGCGCATTTTGAGCATACCGTCGCTGTCACCGCCAAGGGACCTTGGATTTTAACGCGGCCGCGCGAAGCCAGCGGCCCGTGCTGGTGAGCGAGATGAATACTCTTTCGAGTTTGAAATAGGAGCACATGATTAGAAGGCCAGAGCCGGAAAAAAAGAAATCGAACGAAGGCAGCGGGAAAGAAGACGCCATTGAAGTAATGGCCACGGTGGTCGAGCCGCTTCCCAACGCTATGTTCCGTGTGGAGCTGGAAAACAAGCATCAGGTGCTGGCCCATATTTCGGGAAAGATGCGCAAGAATTTTATCCGCATCCTGCCCGGAGATCGCGTGGCGGTGGAGCTTTCACCGTACGACTTGACGCGCGGCCGGATTGTGTACCGGTATAAATAAGTAGCCTCAGACACAAAAGGGAACCGAACATGAAAGTCAGGGCCTCCGTAAAGAAAATCTGCATGAAGTGCAAAGTCGTTCATCGGCGCGGCGTGGTGCGCGTGATCTGTGTAAACGCGAAGCACCGCCAGCGTCAGGGCTAGGAACAGGGAGAATACGAAATGGCGCGTATCGCAGGTGTTGATTTACCGCCGAATAAGAGGTTGTGGGTTGGACTGACGGCCATTTACGGTATTGGCCAGCAGCGCGCCCGCTCGCTTGCGGCACAAGCGAAAGTGGATCCGACCAAGAAGATTAAAGATCTGACGGAAGAGGAAGTGGCGCATCTGCGCGCCGCCATCGAAGCCGAAGGCGGCGTGGAAGGCGATCTCCGTAAACAAACACAGATGAACGTGCGCCGGCTGATTGAAATTCAGTGCTACCGCGGCTTGCGTCACCGTCGGAACCTTCCGGTGCGCGGCCAGCGGACGCACACGAACGCGCGTACCCGCAAGGGCCCGCGGAAGGGCGCTGTGGCGGCTAAGAAGAAAACAATGGCGCGCAAGTAACATTGAACGCGTAAGGAAAATAGGAGAGACACGAGCGTGGCAAAAGAACCTAAAGACGCGGCGGCTGCACAAGAAGGAGCAGCTGCGAAAAGTTCGAAGCGCAAGAAGGAATTTCGCAAGAAGAAGGAAAAGCGCATCGTTCCGCACGGAGTGGTGTGCATTCAGGCGACGTTCAATAATACGATTATCACTCTTACCGATCCGGACGGCCGCGCGGTGAGCTGGTCTTCGGCCGGTTCCGTGGGTTTCAAGGGATCGCGCAAGGGTACGCCGTACGCCGCGCAGCAAGCCGCGATGACCGCCGCAGGCGTGGCTCGCGACCAGTACGGAATGAAATCCGTGGAAGTTCGCGTGAAGGGTCCGGGCGCGGGACGCGAATCAGCAGTTCGCGCGCTGGCATCCTCGGGCTTGCACATCAACGCGATCAAAGACGTAACGCCGGTGCCGCACAACGGCTGCCGTCCGCCGAAGCGCCGCCGCGTATAGCACGCAAACAGATTTGGAAGTTTCAGAAAAGGAGACAAGGCTTTGGCAAGACATCGTGAAGCAGTTTGCCGCTTGTGCCGCCGGGAAGGGATGAAACTCTTCCTGAAGGGACTGCGGTGTTTTACTGAAAAATGCGCCATCGAGAAGCGCAATTTCGTTCCGGGGCAGCATGGCCAGTCCCGCCGTCCCAAAATGGTGGGCTACGGAATCCAATTGCGCGAAAAGCAGAAGGTAAAGCGCACCTATGGGTTACTCGAACGGCAGTTCCGCACCTATTTCGAAAAGGCGGAACGGACCAAAGGCCCCACGGGCGCAAACCTGATGGTTACACTCGAACGCCGTCTCGATAATGTGGTCTACCGCATGGGCCTGGCGGGTTCGCGTTCACAGGCACGCCAGCTCGTACTGCACGGCCACATTCGCGTCAAGGGACACAAAGTCAACATCCCAAGCTATCTGGTCCAAGTGGGCGAGGATATCGCGCTCAAGGAAAAGATGCATCAGAACACCATGGTGCTCGAAGCCCGCAACCTGGCGAATAGCCAGGGCGTGGCTCCGTGGCTCGATATTGACCGCGAAAATTTCAAAGCGCGTGTAGTGGCGATGCCTCGCCGCGAAGACGTGCAGACGCCGCCGATGAACGAGCAGCTTATCGTCGAGTTGTACTCGAAGTAGCGCGTAAGAGATCTTAAACGTTGAACAGTTTGTGGTTCGCTGCGGGCGAACCAGGAGGAATGTCGCATATGTGGAAGGGATTCCAGAAACCAAAGCGGTTGGCAGCAGAACCGGAAACACTTACGGACAAATTCGGGAAATTCTCCGCGCAGCCTTTTGAGCGCGGGTGGGGAACTACGGTCGGCAATTCATTGCGCCGGGCGCTGCTGAGCTCGATTGAAGGTGCGGCCATCACGGCGGTCAGGATTGAAGGCGTGCTGCACGAATTCTCGCCGATTCCTGGCGTTGTGGAAGACGCCACGGATATCATCCTCAATCTGAAACAGGTACCGCTGAAATTGAATACCGATCAGCCCAAGACCATCACGCTCATCGTCGATACCCCCGGTCCGGTCACTTCCGCGAAAATCGAAGAAGACGCCGACATCGCGGTGCTCGATAAGAATGTTTACATCGCGACGGTCAGCGAAGGCGGCAAGCTCGAACTCGAATTGCGCGTCAAGAACGGCCGCGGCTACGTCGCTGCGGATCGCAACTTTGACGAGGATTTGCCAATCGGTTACATCCCGATTGACTCGGTGCACTCGCCGGTGCGCAAGGTGAACTACGCGGTCGAGGCTGCTCGTTTGGGTCAGATGACCGACTACGAGAAGCTCACCCTCGAGGTTTGGACCAACGCCGCGATTACCCCGCAGGACGCTATCGGACTCGCCGCGAAGCTGATGAAGGATCACATGAGCATCTTCATCAATTTCGAAGAGCAGCCCGACCTGCCGGAAGAAGTGGTCGAAAATTACAGCGACCCGCGCCTCGAATATCTCGACCGTTCGGTGGAAGAGCTCGAGCTTTCGGTGCGTTCCTACAATTGCCTGAAGAACGCGAACATTCAGAATCTGCGCGAGCTGGTGCAGAAGACTGAATCTGAAATGCTCAAGACGAAAAACTTCGGCCGCAAGTCGCTGAACGAGATCAAGGACATCCTGGTGAAGATGGGATTGAGCCTCGGGATGAAATTTGACGAGCACGGACGCATCATCTGGCCGCCGTTGCCTAGCCAGACTGCTCCGCCGCCGTCCGAAGAAGGGGAGCACGGGGCCCTTTAGGCCGCGGAATAAATCATGAGACACCTCGTTTCAGGGCACAAACTCGGAAAGCAGCCCGCTCACCGTCGCGCGGTCTTGCGTAATCTCGTGACCAACCTCATCGAGAAGGAACGCATCCAGACCACGATTCTGCGCGCCAGAGCAGCTCGCCCGCTCGCCGAGCGCATGATCACGCTTGGCAAGCGCGACTCGCTCCACGCGCGGCGTCAGGCGGCCGCTTTCTTGACCACACCCGGCGCCACTCAGAAACTCTTTTCTGACTTGGCTCCCCGTTTTGCGGATCGCCCAGGAGGTTACACGCGGATCGTTCGCGTTGGCTGGCGCATCGGCGACGGCGCTGAACTCGCAATCCTTGAGTTCATCGGCTCGGAGTTGAAGAAGAAGGAAAAGAAGCCAAGGCGCGAAGTGGCGGAAGAAGTACCTGAAGAAAAAGAATTCGCTGCTAAGAAGTAATCTTCGCCGAATCAATCACGAACGGCCCGCGACTCATTCGAAGCGGGCCGTTTTTATTTCAAAAGCCCGTCACTTGATCCCCATCCAACTGTTGTACATCGCCTTCTGCTGGTCTGAAGGGTTTTCCATCGGTTTCAACTTGTAGGCCGGATAAGGGCTCGCGATCAGCGTAACCGGAATTTCTTTTATCTCCCCCAGCCTGATCACCGTAATGTGCAGCGTGTCGCCCGGTTTGTGCTCTAGGATTGTTTCGTTAAAAGCGTCCTCATCCACGGAGCGTCCGTCGATTCCGATAACGACGTCGTCGCGGTCCAATCCCGCCGTGCCAGCGGAACTGCCCGGAATCACGTTGGTGATTTTCGCGTGGCCGTCGTCGCTCTTGCTATGGCTGACGCCCAGCCACGGCTTTTCGGGATCGAGCTTCTTCTCCACAGCGATTCCGGCATAAGCAAAATACTTTTCGTAGGGAATCGGTTCTTTCCCGCTGATATATTTGCTGAAGATTTCGCTCACGTCCACGCCGGCCACTTCCGACGCGGCTTTCACCGCATCATCGGGCTGGAATCCGGGCTTGGGGAGCGCGTAACGTGAATACAGCAAACGCATCCAATCATCGAGCGACTTCTGATTTTTCGTGTTCTGCCGGATGGCAAAATCCAGAATGTGCCCCATGATCTGCCCGCCGTCGTAGTAAGAATAATTCGTGTTCTTCAGATTGTTGAGCTGAATCACGGTATCGCCATTGAACCAGGTATCCCAGCTGGTGTCTTCGATGCTCCGCTCGCGTCGCCCGGGGTTCTGCTCGAAATTTGTGATTGTGTAACTTATCTCGTCCAGGTATTGCTGTGGACTGATGAGTCCGGCACGCTCCAGCGCCAGTTCCCCGTAATAACTCGTGAGGCCTTCGGAAATCCACAGCGACGGCGTATGGACCATTTGCGAATAATCGAACGGTCCGAGGGGCAGTGGCCGCAGACGCTTCACGTTCCATGCATGGAGAAATTCATGCGCCGTCACGAATAGCTTCAGGTTGTATTGCGTGCCGTATCCCGGAGCCGGCACCTGTGCGTCCCAACCTCTGGAAAAATTGATTTGGGTCGAATTCAAATGCTCTAACCCTCCACCGGTGTTCGGCCAAACATGAAATAGAAACCAATAATCCTTGAACGGGGCAGCTTGCTCGGCGCCCGTAACCGAGCTGAACATCGGCACGATCGTTTCGACAAATTTCTGCGCGTCCTGTGTGAATTTGGAAAAATCTTTCTGGTCTTCCACGTCGTGAACGATCACGTGGTATGTCGTCCCGAGCACCTGAAAATCCTTCTCCGCGAAATCGGAAATCTCCAAAGGTGCATCGGCGAACCAGTTGTAGTCAGCCGCACGAAAGGCATGGTCGGAAGTGCGTTCCATCCCCGTGGCCACCTTCCAGCCCGTAGGCACGGCAATCGTAAGTTCCACCGGCCGCTCTTTTCCACCCACCAGATACATCCACACGGACGGTCCGCCGATAAATGCGTGTCGTTCGTTGTACTGGGCCTGATTGTTGCGCAGTGTGTCGCCAAACACCTGGTACGAAACCGTCACCGCGTTCGCGCCTCCAAGCTCGACGCGCCACGTCTGGCTATCCGTTTTGCGCCAGCTCAATTCTTTGCCGTCTGATCCGACCGCGCGAAATGCCTGCACATTCGCGGAATAGTTCTCAAGGTAGTAAGAACCTGGTGCCCAGTCGGGCATGGCGAACTCGACGCTTGGCCCTTCTAGGTCCGCCGCGCGTATTGTCACGTCCATCAGATGCGTGCTCGGCCGTTCGAACCGCAATTCGTAATGCAGCGGATCAGCGGCTCGGACGACGGAGCAATTCAAAAGGGTGAAAATTGCCAGTGTCAAAAACGTCTTCAGCAGACCATGGGCCATAGCGTGTCCTTTCAAGAAAAATGAGAATCAATCCGGAGACATTGCGCTCGACTAGGCCGCGCGCGGAGTATTGTCTCTTCGTTTCTTTCGAATATCCCCTAGAAGCATCATGAGCGCTACGACCACCTGCGCCGCAATTCCGCCGGCAGTATCGAGCAGCACATCAGCAACCGCCGCCGTTCTGTCGGGAACAAACGATTGATGATATTCATCGAGCGCCGCATAACATGCGACGATGGCAATCGCCGCGAGCGCCCAAGCGAGATGCGCGCCTCGCTTTCCCGCGCGGATTCCGCGCAAAATCAGCAGGCTCAGGATGAAATATTCGGTAAAGTGGCCTGTCTTGCGGATGAAATGATGCATGAAGAATAGAGTTTCCTGCGACGCGTGCGGGGAAAACCATCTCAGAATCGGAATGATAAACCTGCTGGTGTTATCTGAAGTAAAGACGCCGGTCGAGAAGACCGAGATTACGACGGCCCACAGGAGCGCGGGCCACCAACGCTGGAGCCATCGCATGCTAGCGAGCCTGCGCCGCGGTGCTTCGCAAAATTCTGGCCGAATGGTTTTCCGCAGTCTCTCGCATCATTCCAGCCGGTAATTCGGCGCTTCGCGCGTGATAATTACGTCATGCACGTGGCTCTCGCGCAACCCGGCCTGGGAAATACGAACGAACTTGCTGCGCTCCTGCAGCTCGGTCAGGTTTGCAGTGCCGCAATAGCCCATTCCACTTCGCAACCCGCCAACAAGCTGTTCGACGAGCGCCGATAGCGACCCTTTATAGGGAACCTGGCCTTCGATGCCTTCCGGCACGGTCTTACCTCGCGCCGCCCCTTCTTGCGCGTAGCGGTCTGCCGAGCCCGCTTCCATCGCTCCAATCGAGCCCATCCCGCGATACGATTTGAACGTTCGGCCCTGATACAGAATTGTCTCGCCTGGAGACTCCTCCGTCCCCGCAAAAAGCCCGCCGATCATCACCGAAGATGCGCCTGCGGCCAGCGCCTTGCTGATGTCGCCCGAAAATTTAATCCCGCCATCGGCAATCAGCGGCACGCCTGTTCCTTTCGCCGCGCGCGCACATTCCAGTATCGCTGTGATCTGCGGCACGCCGGCCCCCGTGACCACGCGCGTGGTACAAATTGATCCCGGTCCGATTCCGACTTTCAAACCATCCACACCCAGCGCTATCAAGTCGCTCGTTCCTTCGGCCGTGGCCACGTTTCCCGCCACGATCTGCATCTGCGGCAGCTTGGATTTCACCGCGCGAATCGCGTCCATCACTCGCGTTGTGTGTCCGTGAGCCGTGTCAATGGCGAGCACATCCGCGCTGGCCCGCGCCAGTTCCTGCGCGCGCTCCAGGAAATCGCCGGTAGCTCCGATGGCCGCGCCGACTCGCAGGCGTCCATGCTCGTCCTTTGTCGCGCTCGGGAACTCGATCTTTTTCTGGATGTCTTTTACCGTAATCAGCCCCTTCAAATTGAAATCCGCATCCACCACCAGAAGCTTTTCGATACGATGCCGTTGCAGGATTTTCTCCGCTTCTTCCAGCGTTGTGCCCACGGGGACGGTAACCAGATTATCCTTGGTCATGATTCCGCTGACCGGCTGGTCCAGATTCCGCTCAAACCTTAAATCGCGGTTGGTCAAGATTCCCAGCAGGTGCGCTCCGCGCGTCACCGGCAGGCCCGAAACCTTATACTTGTTCATAATTTCCAAAGCCTGCCGCACGGACAGCTCTGGCGCAATCGTGACGGGATCCACAATCATCCCGCTTTCAGACCGCTTAACCTTGTCCACTTCCTCCGCCTGGCGCTCGATCGACATATTTCGGTGAATAAAACCGATGCCGCCTTGCCGGGAGATGGCGATGGCGAGACGCCCGTCCGTCACTGTGTCCATCGCAGCGGACACAATCGGAATGTTCAGCGAAATCGTGCGTGTAAGGCACGTACGCGTGTCCGCCTGCGCCGGAAGCACCGACGACTTTCCAGGCAAAAGCAGCACGTCGTCGAATGTCAACGCTTCAGGGATAGCTCCTTCGATCATCTTTGCTCCTGTGTCTCCAACTCAGCCATAAACAACAAAGCCCAGCAAGGTTCGCTGGGCTGCGGAAAGATTCATTTGTCGCGAAAGACCTTCATTAGTGAATTTACGATTTTAGGCTTAACCCGCGCCGAAATCAAGGCGCTGAACTCGCGGAGTAGATTTGACAGACATTCAGTCCTTCAAGGAATCCTCATCGTCGAAGCAGCTGCGAGAACTTGCGGAGCTCGGCGAGATTCAAATCAGAGGCGGCGCAGAAATTCATGCCGTCGTGCGACCAGTAAACGAGGTTATACCCCTGGATGGTCTGCACTTCCGGTAGCTTCGCAGCGCTCGATTCTTCCGGCCAGACGAACACGTTGATGAAGTGCTTTTGCCGCTGATAAACAAGCGCAGCGACGTTGCGATGATCGAGGTAATCGAGGCGGCCTCCCACCAGCGGGAAACCCTGATCCTTAAGGTCCATGACCGGAGGCGCGAAGTCCAGTTTGCCGTCGAACCAGGGTTTCACTGTGTGCTGGTCGGTGGATTCGACATCGTACAAATGACCCGGCTGCATCGAGCGAATATGGCTCGCGACGATTTCCTGAGCGACCAGGTTTTGCTTCTGGCCGCCGATATTCGGCAGCACTTTCGCGCCCAGAAAAACTGCGATCAGGATGGCGGCGGCAACCGCAAGCCACTCGAGCACTGGGCGGCGTGGCATGGCAATCGGCTGCGAACGGGCCTCCGCCGGAAGTGCGGCGCGGATACGGTTCCTGAGGCTCTCAGGCGCTCGCTCGTATAGATTCGCCGCTCTCAACGAATTGCGCAGAGCTTGCTGATCGCGTAGCTCTTGAGCGCAATCCGGGCACGTCTTCAGATGCTCCTCGAATTCGAGGTTGCGAACGAGGTCGAGTTCGCCGTCAAAGTATCCGCGGAGCAAGCGTTCGTTATTTTCGCAGGCCACCTTGCTCCTCCTTCGCGCGCGTGCGCAGCAGTCGCTCGCGCAATTGGGCGCGCGCGCGGGCCAGACCCGACATCACTGTGCCGATGGGCACCCCGGTCACTTCGGCGATCTCCTTATAGGACATACCCTCGAGTTCGCGCAGCACTATGACCTCACGAAAATTCACAGGTAATTCGTCAAGCGCCTCGCGAAGCATTCGGCTATCGGCCGATTTTAAGAGTGTCGCTTCCGCTCCCGCCTGCTCGGTCTCCGCCGCATGAATCTTTTCGTCGAATTCCTCCGCTAATTCAGCGGGGCGATTCTTCTCAAAAAATGAATAGCAAGTGTTGCGCACGATTTTTAGCACCCAGGCGCGGGCGTCGCCTCCCTGGTAACCACCAAAGAATTTGAACGCGCGAAGATACGCTTCCTGCACCATCTCCTCGGCATCGGATGTGTTGCGGACGAGCCAGCGCGCGAGGTTGTAGGCCGCATCCATGTGCGGCAGCACAACCTGCTCAAAGGTCCCGACTGGCCCTGACCCGCGTTTCTGTTCCCCCATACGCGCATTAGATTCTCAGTCTTCCAGACCGGATATCAACCTAATTTATTCCCGCAAAATTCGTAATAAGTGGTGCGCAGCGGCATCCAGGGCTGATCGCAAATCGCGGGAATATTTCGCGGGCATGAGGTGTCTAGGTAGGTGAACGCAGCGCAAAGGGCCCTCTTGGCCGACTCGGCCGCGCAACCGGAGGAGAGGACATGTCGGACTACATTGAAAAGAATCAAGATAACGATGGCGTGGATCGTCGTGGCTTCCTGAAGTGCATGGCCTGGGCCGGTACGGGCACCCTATGTCTGGTGCAAGGCGGCGTCCTGAAATCGTTCGCCCTGGCTGACGTTTTGCAAAAGAACGTGGGCAACCTGAAAGGCGATCTCAGTTTCGTCCAAATCAGCGACAGCCACATCGGCTTCAGCAAGCCGGCCAACCCGGACGTTACCGGAACCCTGCGCGAAGCCATCGCCAAGGTCAACGCGCTTCCGACGCCTCCTTCTTTCGTTCTGCACACGGGCGACCTGACGCACCTTTCGAAGCCCGAGGAATTCGACACGCTCGCTGAATCGCTGAAGAGCCTGAAGACCGAGCGCATCTTTTACGTTCCCGGCGAGCACGACGTGCTCAACGACAACGGCGCGATGTTTCACGAGCGTTTCGCCCAGGGGACGCAAGGCGATGGCTGGTACAGCTTCGATCAGAAGGGAGCGCATTTTATCGGCTTGGTCAACGTGCTGAACCTGAAGGCCGGCGGTCTTGGCAATCTCGGCCACGAGCAGCTCGAATGGCTGGAGAAAGATGTTGCCAAATTAAAGAGCAGCACGCCCATCGTTGTCTTTGCGCACATCCCGCTCTGGTCGGTTTATCCGCAATGGGGCTGGGGCACCGATGACAGCGAACAAGCGCTTTCCTACTTGAAGCGCTTCGGCTCCGTGACAGTTCTGAACGGGCACATTCACCAGACCATGCAGAAAATCGAGGGAAACATCACGTTTCACACCGCCTGTTCGACCGCTTTCCCCCAACCGCATCCGGGCGAAGCGGATTCCCCAGGCCCCATGAAAGTACCGGCAGAAAAACTGCGCGGCTTGCTGGGTATCACCGACGTGAATTTTGTTCGCGGCAAACACACATTGGCAATCGTGGATTCAACACTTCAAGGATAAGGAGACTTCACATGCGACGCAGGAAAATTCAACAAGGCAGGACCGCAGGGATTCTCGGAACCGCAATTTTTGGAGCGGCGGCGGTTCTTGGGCTCGTACTCGCGAGTGGCGCTTTACGGCCGCGCTCCGCCATAGCAACTCAGGAACAACCCGGCGCGATTACGGTGACCATCGATAACTTCAGTTTCGCGCCCATGCAGCTCGAAATAAAGGCTGGCACGGAAGTTATATGGATCAACAAGGACGACGTGCCGCACACCGTCGTAAGCGACGATCACAAGTTGTTCAAATCGCGGGCGCTTGATACCGACGAGAAGTTTTCGTTCACCTTCAAGGACCCCGGCACATACGAATACTTCTGTTCGGTCCATCCGAAGATGACCGGCAAGATCATCGTGAAGTGAGGCCAATCATGCACCCATTCAATATTCGCGAAGCGCTGTTGGCCAAACATGCGCAACACGTGGTGTTAATCCACTTCCCGATCGCTCTGTGCATGGCCGGCGTGGCGTTTGACTTCGCCGCATACTGGAAGAAGCGCAGCGCTCTCGCCACCGCAGCCTATTACAATTTCACCGTGGCTGCGGTTTTCACCTTGCCGGTAATCGCTACCGGCCTCCTCGCCTGGCAGTTTCAGCTCGAGGGGCAAAAGCTCAAGGGAATATTGCTGCAGCATCTGGTGCTCGGCATCGTCTCAAGCATCGTGATCTGCTTAGTCTGGTACGTGCACTTCCGATCGCGCCGCGCGCCGGAGCAAAATCTGCCCCGTTATTGTCTGGCAATTGAGCTTCTGGCCATGGGCCTCGTCGCGATGACTGCGCACTTAGGCGGATATCTCAGCGGGGTCAACATTCCTGGTTAGGCTCTCCTGCTGTACAACCCGAGAGAGTTCAGTGGGCCCGCCGCGCTATGGCGCAATCGTCTGGACGGCTGCGAGTTCCAGTCGCGTAGCTTGCGTGGTGCGCACGAAGTCCCTACCATCAGAGTCGTGAAAGAATTCGTCGCGCACAAAAGATTTCGCAATCCCCACGTCATGACCATCGCCGCAACTTTCTGGCCTCGCAAATTTCCGCGGCTGAGCAAAAGTGTTTCGCGCTTGTTCACAGTTGAGGCAGGCACGCAGATTCGCGGAGAATGCCATTGGCAGGAAAATCCTCAGTCCCACCCAACACTGATTCTGCTTCATGGCTTGGAAGGATCGAGCGAATCCGGCTATATGCTCGGCACCGCTGAGAAAGCCTTCATTTCCGGATTCAACGTGGTTCGCCTGAACCAGCGAAACTGCGGCGACACCGAAAAACTGACTACAACTCTTTACCATTCCGGCTTGAGCGGCGATATCAGGGCCGTGCTCCTCGAACTAATCGATCGCGATCGCTTACCGGAAGTCTTCGCCGCCGGCTTTTCCATGGGCGGCAATCTGGTTTTGAAGATGGCCGGAGAATTCGGAGAAGCCGCGCCTCCGCAATTGCAGGCTTTCGTGGCTATCGCTCCCGCTCTTGATTTGGCCGCTTGCGCCGACGCTCTAGCCGAGCCGCGAAATTTCCTCTACAACCGCCATTTTGTGAAGAGTCTGAAGAAACATATGCGTTACAAAGCCAGCTTGTTCCCCGAAGCTTTCCCGCTCGATCTTGCAGCATTTCGGCGCATCAGAACCGTGCGCGATTTCGACGATGTTGTAACCGCGCGCTTCTGCGGCTTCCAGGACGCGGCTGAGTATTATGCGCGTTCGAGCGCGGCGAATGTCGTCGCTGCCATCCGGCGCCCCACTCTGATTTTGACCGCGCAGGACGATCCCTTCGTGCCATTCAGGCCATTCCAGAATTCCGCGATTCAAGCGAATCCGAATATCACATTGCTCGCGCCACCCCACGGAGGCCATTGCGCGTTTATTTCGGATGAAGGTGGTTCAGATCGTTTCTGGGCCGAAGGGCGGATCGTGGAATTCTGCCTGAGCAAATCCTCTGTTCAGCCGCAATAGCGGGGAATCGCGACCGTTTATGAATTCTAAACTTCGATCAAGCGATAGGTGTCTCGAGGGAAGGTTGAAATCCGCGGGTCAGCAGATGCGCTGCGCCTGACTCGGCGATCGCCATGTCATCCTCGCACCGCATCCCGTAATCTCCGACCACATAAATTCCTGGCTCATTCGAAAATGTCATACCCGGTTTCAGAATCGCGCGGTTGCCACGAACCAGGTAGGGAGCCTCATGCCCGTCCATTCCAATTCCGTGTCCGAGACGATGAGAGAAATATTTATAGTCCGGACCGAATCCGGCGTCGGTAATGACTTTGCGTGCAGCGTCGTCCACCGAGCCGCATTCACGTCCGGCGGTCGCTGCCGCCAGTGCGGCATCCTGTGCATGCCGCACGATTTCGAACGCGCGCTGCAGCTTTTCAGGTGGTTTACCGATCACTCCCATTCGCGTGACGTCCGACTGATAGCCCTCCACTGTTGTTCCATCATCGATCATTACTCCTACACCTTCGCGGAGAACTTGCTCCTCGCGCGAGCCGTGGGGAAGAGCGGACGAGGGCCCGAAAAACACGGACGCTTCGCCTCGCAGTCCCATCCGGGCGTAGCCTCGCACCACCAGATCAGCGACTTCTCGCTGCGTCATGCCTTCTCGCAACGACGCAAACGTGGCCTTATACACATCGAAGGTCGCGCCGCAAGCAAGCCGCATCAATTCAAGTTCATGCTCGCTTTTTTGCGCGCGGCATCCAACGGTAATGGGATCGCCACTCGTGTATTCGAGCGAAGAAGCCGCATGGCGCAGCCCATCGTAGAAAACGTAACGCGTCGTCTCCTCTACGCCGACGTTTCCCGTGCGCACGCCACGCTCGCCGAACCATTTTGCTGCAATCGTGTACGGGCTCTCGTCCTCCTGCCACACGCGTATTTCAATCGGCCATCGAAGCTGTTCGCGCAACCTTGCTTCCTCAAATGCCGGACAAACGATCAGCGGTTCGCCTTGGCGCGGGATCAATAGTGCGAGGATGCGCTCGCTTGGCCACCAGTAAATGCCGGTGTAGTACAGGAGCGTTGTTCCAGGCGTAACGTATAACGCGCCAAACCGAGGCTTCGCGTCGCTCATCAACTGCTGCGAATGTGCCATGCGTCCCTGCAATTCCGGTGTGCTGATCGGCTTCACACGATCGCCCAGCGGCTGCAGCTTATCGAAAGCAGGCGGGAGCGATTCCGACGCGTGCGCGGCCCCTGCGTTCTGCGCTTCGGTGAAGCCACCAAAAAGTCCGCCGCCTAGAACCGCTCCGGATGCGAGCGAAGCCGACCTGAATAAATCGCGCCGCGAAATTTTCATTTTTTGCTCCGCTGAGACGCAAGCCTAGTGGAAGTGCGAGATCAGTACTGCATCGGTTGCGTTTATTCCGCTCGAATAAAGGATCTGCTTGCCGTCGGGAGAGATCGTGACTGCCCACACTTGCGTCTCGGCAGGAAAGCTTGCAATACGCTTCGGAGCGGAAGGTGGTGAGCCGGGAGTGCCAATGGGTTGCGCCCATATACTTGCAACCTCATCCTTGTACACGGCGTAAATCACGTTTTTCCCGTCCTTCGTCCATTCCAGCTTGTGGCCGCCGTCGCCGGATCCAGTGATAGTTTCGTTGGGGACCTCGTACAGACTGCGGATCTCGCCGCCCTCGAGACCTACGATCGCGATCTTGGGCGGCTTCGAAGGATCGGGCCGGTAGAAAGCGGCCATGGTCAGATTGTCCGGCGAAACCTGAGGCGACTGCATGAATTCCTTGGTCAGCGGAGTGGGTGTTCCGCCGTCGATGCCCACTCGCATCACGCGGCCGGCGCCCGAAGCGTCGGAGTAAAGTACGAATTTTCCGTCGGGTGAGCAAGCCGGGAGAATATCGAGCTCTCCCATGCTCAGTTGCTTCGAGTTTCCGCCATCAATGTCGGCGCGCCAGACGGAGAGGCCTTGCGATTGATTGCGCGCGCTGTACACGAAACGAAGGCCGTCGCCGCAGGCATCAGGCCAAAAAGGCTCGACGCCATTTATCGCCAGATCGTGAAGTTTGCTGCCATCCGGAGCAACACTGGCAAGGCGAATCGCCCCTCCGGTATAGTAGCCGTAAATTATTTTGTCGCCGGGCGCCCAGGTGATGCCGCCAAGTCCGTCAGCCCTCCCGACTCCGCTAGTAACTTGCCGTGGCGATGAAAACGAGATGACGCTTCCGAAATTCGTGATCGCAAGGTTCGCCATTAGAGATATCTGAACGGTTGCGAGCGCCGAGCCGTCAGCGGTGATGGTCGTTCCATTATAAAAATTAAGATCGTTCGTAATCCGGCGCGCTTCAGCCTCCGGATAACTGACTTGCCAGATCTGGGGATTTACTGACCTCTTGTCGGCAGGGGCAGCAAACGCGATGGCCGAACCGTCAGGAAACCAGGCCATTTGGCGGGGACCGCTCCAATCTTTCGATCCCAGGCGGGATTTAGCGCCCGAATCCACGGCTACCGTCTCCAGAAAAAACTTCTGGAAGTCGCCGTTGGCAGTTTCGGACACAGCGACACGAGCGCCGTCGGGAGACCACGCCGGGCCGTTGCTCGAAAAAGAAGCCGGATCCTTCAAGCTCGAAAGAATCTTTTCATTGGTGCCATCCGCGTTGGCGATGATCAGATTGGATGTCTTCATCTTGCCTGCCTGACGCACGAACACGAATCGCTTGCCATCAGGCGAAAAACTGATGGGGCTGTCCACGTCCACAACCCTTTGCGTCGGTGTCCCGCCTAGTGACGGAACTTGGAAAAGAGTTCCGAGCCCGAGCGATTCGTCGCGTTTGACGAAATAAAGATAATTCCCATCGATTGAGAACGTCAGTCCGGCAATTTCCTGCTGCGTTCCAGCAAGAACTTGCGCGGAACTGCCGGTACCCAACTGATGGACCCAAAGAGCGTGCCCAGCTTTGTCGTCCTGGACATAGGCCAGCCATTTGCCGTCGCTCGATATTGCCGCGGAGTGGATGTTCCCAGTGGAAGTCACCGGCGTGATGGTCATTTGCGAAAACGAGGACGGCGTTTCGTGGTGCGAGTTACGATAATGCAGGAACAGAACGACCATTGCGGCGAGACCGAAGATCACCGGTACAATTTTCCCAAAAGTGCTCCAGCCTGATTTCGCCGGCGCCGCTGCTACGGCCGCAGTCTGTGAAGCTGTGGCAGCGACCTGAGAAGACGCAGGCGGCGCGACGTAACTTCCGGATCCGGGGCCCGCGCTCGCGCCGGACCACGCCGCCGCAGTACCGCTCCCCGCTCGCCCGGAATCTGAATCGCGCTTCAGCCGCTTCAAATCCCCGCGAAGTTCCGCGGCTGTTTGATATCGTAGGTCGCGGTCCTTCTCCAGTGACTTGCCAATGATTTCCTCCAGCTTCGGCGCCACGTTGGGATTCAAAGAAGATGGCGCCGCCGGCGTTCGGTTCAAAATTGCATCGAAGATCACCGCAGAAGTATGTCCGTTGAACGCCGCCTGCCCGGTAGCCATCTCATACAGTACCGCCCCTAGGCTGAAAAGATCGGTGCGAGCATCCAGTTCTTCTCCCCGAGCTTGTTCGGGTGACATATATGCAATCGTGCCGATCGCAGAACCCGGGCTTGTAAGCAAAAGATTGTCCGAAGTAAGTTCCGACGCTGTGGCCCCGCCGCCCACCGGTTCCGCGATGCGCCGCGAAGCCGATTGTTTTGCAAGCCCGAAATCCAGAATCTTCGCCTGCGAACGCGTGGTAATAAAAATATTGGCAGGTTTGATGTCGCGATGCACGATACCTCGCGCATGCGCGGCATCCAACGCATCCGCGATTTGGGTCCCAAAATCCAGCAACGCATCCGCGGCCACAGGCCGGCCCGCGATCCTTTCCCGCAGCGTCTGCCCCTCCATCAGTTCCATCACTAGAAACGGCCGGCCGTTGTGCGAGCCTACGTCGTAAATTGTGCAGATGCCGGGATGGTTGAGTGAAGATGCGGAGCGGGCTTCGCGCTGGAATCGCTCCAGTGATGCGGAATCGCGCGCCAAATCCTCAGACAGGAATTTCAGCGCCACCTGACGGCCGAGCCGCGTGTCCTCCGCGCGGTACACCTGGCCCATGCCCCCGCTTCCCAGGGGCTCGATGATGCGGTAATGCGATATCGTTTCGCCCAACATTCGCGCAATCATCCTAAACAACTCGCGACCACGGCGCAAGCGGCTCCCGCGAGCCAACACGGAGAGTCGTTGCGTAACACTCAAGAAACATTTGTCGGAAATGCCATAAATTGGCATGCGCCATTAATTGTCTATCCGTTAAATAGTTATCCGCGCCAGCAACTTTTTTTGGTTGCTTGGGTTTCACACTCAGCAGCCGAAAAGGGCCTCGGCCCTCGGCAATTATCGAATACCTAAACTAGGAGAAATTTAATGTTGAATCGCAAAGGTATGGGTGTGTTCGTTTCACTTTTCGCAGCGCTCCTGCTTTCCAGTTGTGGCGGGGGTACGAGTTCTTCATCGACTTCCAACGGCCAGGCATCCGTCTTTACCGTCGGTACCGATGCTCCGCTTCCGAGCGTCGTATCTTGTCAGCTTATGGTGACGGGCATTACGATTTTCAACGGCACAACCAATGTAAGCGTGCTTTCCACGCCGCAAGTCGTGGACTTCGCACAGTTCAACGGCCTGCACCAACTTCTCGATCTCAACGCGGTGCCCAACGGCACGTACACTTCGGCCACGGTGACGATTGCATCTCCCGTGATTGGATACATCAACGTCAATCCGCCGAATCCGCCTACGGCATCCACAATCAACGGAACTCTCTCGGTTTCTTCCGTGACTGCGAATTTCCCGCAGCCGTTCGTTCTGGACGCCAGCGATCTCGTCGGCCTTCGTATGGAATTCGACCTGCGCCAGTCGTTGCAAGTTGACGGCAATGGCCAGGTGACCGGCGTCGTCAACCCTGTATTCGAAATGAACTTGCTCAATTCCACCGATGCCGGCGTCTCGATTGATGATTTCCACGCGGGTGTCATCGGCGTCACGGGCGCCAACACCTTCACAGTTCAGGGTCCTCATGGACGTCAGTGGCAGGTGACCACCAACGACAGTACTGTCTTCGACGACCCGGATATTCCGATGAGTTCCTTCACCGCGAGCACGATTGTATCGCTCACCGGCACGCTTGATCCGGTGTCGCATGCCATCGATGCATCGGAAGTAGAGGTAATCTCCAATGACAAGTTCTTCCTCGGTGGTTTGCTCACATATGTCAATCCCGCCTCGCCTCAGCCGGCCACGCAAGCAGATATTTACGTACGCGAAGAACTGCCTGCTATTTCCGGAATTTCGGATGGCCAGATCGAAACGCTGACCCTGAACGGGAGCGAGCGTTACAGAATCGGAAACATCAATCTTCCGCTGACTACGCTCCTCTTCAATAACACTCTGCTGGCTCCGGGCCAGCGCGTGGATATCGGAGGACCCCTCACCACGTCGAATGGCACGGAAACGCTAACAGTCCACCGCGTCATTCTGCGTCGTCAAGGCCAGTCGGGATCGTGGGTCTCCGGCAGCACGATGGTGCAGTCTGGCAACGCCGGCAGCTTCCAGTTGACTGATGACTGGACCGCCGGGATTCTATTGCCGGCTCCGCTTACCGTGCTCTCAACCAACGATACAAACTTCATAAATCTAAGCGGCCTTGGTGCGCTTTCCGGCCCGGGACCGATTCAGATTCGTGTGGTCGGATTCATACTCATCAATCAGGCGAACGGTCAGCCCGTGATGGTTGCCCGCTCGGTCGAACAGCTCGGCTCATAACTGGCGCGGAATTCTCGGGCCAGCGCCACTGTCTCGTTTGCGGTTCGCCGCGGCGGGACAGTGGCATTTTCCTTTTCGCCCTCTCAACACTGGTACTCTGAGTTAAAATCGTCGTGTGCAGGACCCGCGTACATTCTCGGAATTTTGGCCGTCCTATGTCTTAGCGCATCGTAAGCCGCTGACGCGCGGTTTTCATTCCGTGGGAACTCTGACCGGCTGGGCGCTCCTGCTTGCGGCTGGTGTTTTCCGGCAGCCGTGGTTCATTCTGGCTGCGCTGCTGGTACCGTATGCTTTTGCCTGGGTGTCACACTTCTTCGTTGAACACAATCGTCCGGCATCATTCGATCATCCCTTGTGGTCCTGGCTCGCCGATCAAAAAACGGTCGCGCTGGTGCTGGCTGGGCGTATGAACCGGGAAGTACAGCGATTTACTGCGATCGACGCTCAGGCGCCAACTCGTTAATCGCATCACCGGAAGCGATAGGTTGGTTCAGCGACGACTATTCCATCCGATCCGCTATCACCTGCCTGCCATTTGTGCGAATCTCGATAGCGATGGGCGGGCGAATCGCCGACCCGTGCACCACTTGCCCTCGAACCAGCCCTCCCGCCGAGTTCGTCCCGTAACGCGTGAGATCGAAAACCGTGTGATGACATGGATCACCGACCATCGGATGATCTGCTCGGTAGTGGTACTGCTTCTCGAGTCTCGGCAGGTCTGTTACATATTCCAGCTCGCAAGTCCCGAACGGCTCGCGCAACAAGATTGCCCAAAAATTTCCGCCTGGCATACGCACCACGATTGCCGGCGTTTGGTCCCCCGTAGAAGTACGATAAACGAACCGCTTTGACGACCATTCTCTTGCCAGTTCATCAGTTGTCGCGATTTCTCCCGGGGCAGTAGGCAACTGTTCCACGGGTGCCGCCGTCTCTGCGGCGAGTGGTGCGCTTGCCTGTATCGGAGCAGGCCCTGGTTCTACTACGGCTGGGTCGCGACTCCACCACGCGATTCCGATCCCGGCTACGATCGCAGCTACGATTGCGATTGTGAGCCAGGCCGGAGGCATTGGCATTTGAGACAGCCTCAACTTCAAAGACGCTAGGGAGAAAGCGCCCGTTGCTTTGCCGCCAGGTCCGGTTTCAGTTGGGACTCCGGGTATCGTCGGTTGCGCGGGCTTGAAAGGATCGTACGGTTTGTTTTCGTCAGACATAATCGCGTTTCGTTTGCGGTTCGATGACAGGGAAGTGCGTTTGCATTCGCGAGAATAACTCCGCGCTAAGCGGGGCGTTCGACTCGAGCCGAATGGTGCGCGACGTACTCGTGTACGTTTGCAAGAACTAACAGTAACTCCAGCATTCGGTCTCGCTGTTCCGGCATCGGCTCGTCCGCTCCCTCTTCCAGATTTTTCACCACCGCAAGTGCATCGGAGAGCAGCCACTGAAGCTTATCCGAATCGATCGCGCGTCCTTCCCGGCATTGGCTCAGCGCTTGGTCCGTACGGACAAATGCTTCATCGACGAAATGGTCCAAGCATAACCGCACGCCGGCTAGCGCCATCGGAATCGATTTCGCACATCCAGCCTTTTGACAATTTCCCGCTACGGCCGCGCTCATCACATACCCCTGCCTCTCAAGTGGTTATTACCTCAAGGTAAGCGCGAGAGTAGCACATTTTTTCGGACCCAAGCAGGTATGCGCCGAAAAGCACAATAGCGTATCGAAACAGGGTCCTCGCGGGGAAAATCACGAAGAAAAAACAGAAATCGAGGGGCGTTCACTGAACGCCCCTCCTGCTTCAAACTCTATCAGCGAATTTCAATGCTTCCTGAACTCGTGCTGAGTTCCACTACCGGCCCTCCTGCTCCTACTTTGCCTTGCAGTTCGCGAGGACTGATTTTCCCTTGCACACTTATGTTATGCGTCGTCTCGATGTTCCCGGAGCTGGTTCGCGCGACGACGTTGAATGCAGCCTGTGGCGGAAAATCCACGCTGACGTTTCCCGATCCACTGCGAAGGCGCCAGTCGCCGGTAGGATCTCCCTGGGCCGTGATGCTGCCGCTGCCTGTGGACACTTTCGCCGCGCCTTTTACGCCTTTCATCTGTACGTCGCCGGAGCCCGTGCTGATATCCACATCTCCTGCCGCCGTCTGCTCCAGTTTCACGTCACCGCTGCCGCTCGACGCTGTCAGGCCGCCGGCAATCGCGATCGCGCGAATGGTTCCGCTGCCGGCAGTGGCGTGAGCATTTCCATGAATGCCATCCAGTTCTATGTCGCCCGATCCTGTTCGCACGCGCGCTTCACCGCCAATATTCTTCGCGTGCAACCCTCCCGAGCCGCTGTTCATGTCCACCGGTCCGCCAATTCCATCGACGGTTTGATCTCCCGAGCCTGATTCAGAGCGCAGCTTCGTTTGCACCGGCACAATCAACTCGTAACTGATCGAGATATTGCGCTTCCAATCGTGGTTTTCGATGTGCCCTACCCGAATAGTGTTCCCGTTTTGTTCGATCGGCGGATCGTTTTCAATTTCGTGGATGCGTTGCTCCGCGTCGCCCCAGCCACTCGCGTGAATTTTGGCGTGGATTTCCACTTTCGTCGAATCACCGGTACGTACCGTAATGTCTCCCGATCCCGTTTGCACGTCCAATTCCACCGGGCCGGTCACGCTCAGCGTACGATCGAAATGTCCCTGGCTCTCTCCAGCCCATGCAGGAAACGCGGCCAAACTCGCAGCCAGCGCCACCAATAAGAACAAACCCGGAACTGCGCGCAGACGAACTTTCATCTTCATTCCTCCTATGCGGGATAGAGCTGCCCAAGCAAGAGGTACGCAATGCGCCGCTGAAATGTTCAGACGCAAGACAGCATTTCGGGTGAACGTGGACTCGTCGCCAATTCGCCCGCCATGTTCACTTGATTCACTCAGCGTCGTCAGGGAGGACCAAGTCCGCCTGAGAAATGGAGGGGTTGGGTCGATTCTAAGCGGCTGCGCCGTGGCACTTCTTGTACTTTTTCCCCGAGCCGCAAGGGCAAGGATCGTTGCGTCCCACTTTCGCGCCGGCTCGAACTGGCTTGGGGGCTGTTTCCGCCTGCGCCGGTCCGGCTTGAAACTGCAAATCGCGCTGTTGGCGCTGCTGGCGTTGCTCGATTTTTTTTGCCTCATCCTCGGGCCTGGCAGGCTGCATCAGGAACAGGAAACGGACAGCCTCCGTGTCGATGCGGTCCATCAATTCATCAAAGAGTATGAATGCCTCTTTCTTGAACTCTACCAGCGGATCCTTTTGGCCGTAGCCGCGCAGCCCGATCCCTTCTTTCAAGTGATCGAGCGTAAGCAGGTGGTCTTTCCACTGCCCGTCCACCACGTCGAGCAATATGTGGCGTTCCAGCCAGCGCAGCGTCTGCGGGCTGAAAAGAATTTCCTTTTCTTCGTATCGTGCTTTCACCTTTTCGATCATCGCTTCCGCGAGCGTGTCGTGATTCAGCGTAGCGAAATCCAGGCCCGCCGCTTTCGGGTCGAAACCGAACTGATTGAGCACCTCGTTGTTGAACTGTGTGATGTTCCATTGGTCCGGATGTTGCTCGCGCGGGCAGTACGTTTCAACCAGTTGGTTAGCAATCGCTTCGGCGCGCTCCAGAATAAAATCCTTCTGATCGCGCCCTTCCAGAAACGAACTGCGCAACCCGTAAATGGTCTCGCGCTGTTTGTTCATTACATCGTCGTACTCCAGTAAATGTTTGCGCGCTTCAAAGTTCTGCGCTTCCACCGCTTTCTGGGCATTCTCGATCCGGCTGCTGATTAACTTGGATTCGATCGGCACGCCCTCGGTCATACCCAGTCGGAACATCAGTGCCTTCATGCGATCGCCGCCAAAAATGCGGAGCAGATCATCTTCGAGCGACAGGAAAAAACGTGAAGCTCCAGGGTCTCCCTGACGGCCTGCGCGCCCTCTCAACTGGTTGTCTATGCGCCGCGCCTCGTGCCGCTCCGTTCCCAGAATATGCAAACCACCCATCGCCACCACTTCGTCGTGTTCCGCTTTGCACTGCTCCGCAAACTGATCGAATATCGGCTTCCACTGATCGAGCGGCACCTGATAAATCTTGCCTTCCTGCTGGAACAGCACCATCGCGTTGGCCGTGGCGCTCGAGCCATTTGACGTGCTCGCGGCGGTCGAGGTGGAAGTGCTCGTCGTTATCGCCGTCGCTGTGGACGTCGAACTCGCCCCGCCCGCACCGCCTGCAGCCGCGGCATCTGCTTGGCCCGGCGTTTCCGTTCCCGGAGCCGCCCCAATCACCGAACTCGCCGGCGCGTACGGCATCGCCAGCTTATTCTTCAGGCTGTACTCCCGGGTCATGGCCTCAGGATTCCCGCCCAGCAGAATATCCGTGCCGCGGCCGGCCATGTTCGTCGAAACTGTTACGGCGCCTTTGCGCCCCGCCTGCGCGATGATTTTTGCTTCGCGCTCGTGCTGCTTCGCGTTCAGCACTTGGAACGGTATGCCCGTCTTCTTCAGAATCTCCGCGATCTTCTCCGACTTCTCGATGGAAATACTGCCCACCAGCACCGGCTGCCCGCTCTCGTAATACTGCCGGATTCCACCCGCGCGTGTGCCGTCTTCCTGAATGATGCCGTTCACCGCCGCTTCAAATTTTTCAACTTCGGTGCGATAAACCACGTCCGGGTTTTCGATTCGAATCAGCGGCACGTTCGTGGGAATAGCCACGACTTCCAGTTTGTAGATTTTGTCGAACTCCGCCGCTTCCGTATCCGCCGTTCCGGTCATGCCGGAAAGCTTCTTGTACATGCGAAAATAATTCTGGAACGTGATGGTCGCGAGCGTCTGATTTTCGCGCTCGATTTTCACGCCTTCCTTCGCTTCCACTGCCTGATGCAGGCCGTCGGACCATCTCCGTCCCGGCATTTGCCGGCCTGTGAATTCATCCACGATCACGATCTGGTCGTCTTTGATCACGTAGTCCACATCTTTCTGAAAAAGCGCATGCGCGCGCAGCGCCTGATAGACGTGGTGAATTACATCCATATTCGCGGGGTCATATAGATTCCCCAGGTTCAACAGCCGCTCGCACTTCGACACGCCTTCTTCCGTCAGCGTGGACGTGCGGTGCTTTTCATCCAGCGTGTAATCAATATCGAGGATCAGCTTCGGAATGATTTTGTCGATGCGGTAATATTTGTCCGTGGATTCTTCCGCCGGCCCGGAAATAATCAGTGGCGTGCGCGCTTCGTCAATCAGAATCGAGTCCACTTCGTCCACAATCGCGAAGTGATGCCCGCGCTGCACGCAATCCTTCAAATCGTACTTCATGTTGTCGCGCAGATAATCGAAGCCGAACTCGTTGTTGGTGCCAAAAGTGATGTCCGCGCCATACGCCGCCCGCCGCTGCACGTCATCCAGATCGTGAACGATCACGCCCACGGTCAACCCCAGCATCTTGTAAATCGGCCCCATCCACTCCGCGTCACGCCGCGCCAGATAATCGTTCACCGTCACAATGTGAACGCCCTTTCCCGTCAGCGCGTTCAGGTACGCCGGCAGCGTCGCCACCAGCGTCTTTCCTTCACCCGTCTTCATCTCCGCGATTTTTCCCTGATGCAATACGATTCCGCCGATGAGCTGAACGTCGAAATGCCGCATTCCCAGCGTCCGTCGCCCGACCTCGCGCACCAGCGCGAACGCCGGAATTATCGCCGGCTCAACCGCCTCTTGCAGCCTCCGTTTGTAGTCCGGATCATCGCGTTCGAGCCCTTCTAGACGGCCTTGCACCTCGGCCTTCAGCGCCTCAGTCCGCGCCGTAATCTCCGCGTCTGAGAGTTTCTTCATCTCCGGCTCGAGCTCGTTGATCGCAGCCACCATCGGCTGGATGGCCTTCACGTCGCGCTCGTGCTTCGTTCCGATAAACCGCGCGACTACCCTATTTATGACCTTCTCGACGTCCATAACTTCGGTTTTGTCCCTTTAGGTGTTGCGTTTTGAAGTGCGGCAGGCTTGCCCTTACCCGAATCTCGCAAAACCCAACTATCTATTGTAGCCGCTCGCGCGTTTTCGTGCAAAGTGCCCGCCTCCGCTCCTGCTTGTCATTTTAACGATTGGAATCCGTGTGTCGGGTCCTTTTTTCAGCGTTTTTTCGAGCCGCTAATCGGGATCGGAAGCCCGCTTTTCAAAAGCACCTGTCCTTCCTTTTTTTGCCTTATTTTCCCTGTCATTTCGTACATGTCCCTTAAGTACCGCGGCCCTTGAACTTCTGACCAGCATCTTTCCGCGTGCGCTTCCGCTAGCCTTTCAATAGGCAAATAAGCGATTTAGGCCCATTTTCAGCGGGGTTTTTGCATGTCGCAGTTCACACGCATGTTCACTCTACTTGCCGCCATCCTTCTGATGGTTCCCGGAGCCTTGTTTGCCGAGCCGCCGCGGATTACCACCCCGGAAGGCCAGCTTTTTAGCTCCCTGAACCGTGAACGCGCTTCCCAGGGCTTACCCGCCCTTCAGTGGGACGATGCCCTCGCCTCTGCCGCCCGTCAGCATGCCGTCCGCATGGCTCAACTCGATCAAATGTCTCACCAGCTTCCCGGCGAGCCGAACCTGCTTGCGCGGGCGAGTGAAGCTGGCGCGCGGTTCAGCGTCATCGCCGAAAACGTCGCCATTGGCCCCGACCCCGCCGTCATTCACACGATGTGGATGCATTCACCCGGACATCGCGCGAACATTCTCAGCCCCCAGCTCAGCGCCGTGGGCATCGCCGTTGTGCAGGGAAGCTCAGGCCTCTTCGCCACACAAGACTTTTCGCGAAAAGTTGTAACCTCGAATCCCGATCAGCAGGTGCAGCAAGTGGTTTCGCTCCTCGTCGCGCGCGGCTTGCAAGCCACCGCGGCGGATGATGCCGGCGCGTCGTGCGACGTAAACCACAAATTTGCCCCCAACAGCCCAGCCACTCTAGTCCGTTACGAAACCCCCAACCTGGACAAGCTCCCGGATGTCCTCGATCAACAGCTCCAAACCCGCAAGTTTCGCGCCGCAACCGTAGCCGCATGTACCGCCAATTCTGCTCCAGGCTTCTCGCGCTTCCGCATCACCGTCCTCCTTTTCTGAACCGTTCCGCCGTTCAACCAGCAGCCATATTTTTCTGGCGGAAGTCGCCCGGTAACCCACGCTCGCTTCCTTGCCGCCGTCGCCTCACAGGTCTATGATTGAAGCTCAAACAAAATGATTTGTAGCTGCACGTAAGCGGTACTCATCCGAAAGGAAAACCATGGCAAGTGGACCAGCAGGACCAGCCGCAGGAAAGCGTTTGCAGGACAAAGCGCCGATCACCGGCGTGAAAAATCTCGTCGCAGTGGCCAGTGGCAAGGGCGGAGTAGGGAAGACCACCGTCGCCGTAAATCTCGCCATCGCGCTAAAAAACATGGGCCATGCGGTCGGCCTTCTCGACGCGGACGTTTACGGCCCCAACGTCCCGGTAATGCTCGGTACCAACGAACAGCCGCGCGCCGTTGACGAACGCACCATCATCCCCGTCGAAGCTTACGGCCTGAAAATGATTTCCATGGGCTTGCTCAATCCGGGCGACAAGCCGCTCGTCTGGCGCGGTCCCATGCTCCACAGCGTGATCCAGCAGTTTCTGCGCAGCACGCAATGGGGCGAACTCGACTACCTCATCGTGGATCTGCCTCCGGGCACTGGCGACGTTCAGCTCACCCTGATTCAGAGCGTCTCGGTTAGCGGCGCCGTCGTCGTCACCACGCCATCCATCGTTGCGCTGGCCGACGTTCGCAAAGCCATCGAAATGTTCCGCCAGGTAAACGTGGAAATTCTCGGCGTGGTCGAGAACATGAGCTATTTTAATTGCCCGCATTGCAATGGGCGCATTGATGTCTTCGGCCACGGCGAAGGCCAGCACATGGCGAAATCTTTTGGTGTGCCGTTCTTAGGTGAGATTGAAATCGATCCGCAGATTCGTATTGGCGGCGATACCGGCAAGCCCGTCGCATCACTAGGCGAAGACGCTCCCGGCAGCAAGAGCATCTACGCCATGGCTCGCAACGTCGTCGCGCGCCTCGATGTCGTCAACGAATCCGCCAGCGGCCCGGTAGTTCAGATCCTGTAGCGGAAAAGCCTGCTAGGTCGCTTTGCTCGCAGTCGCGTTGCCGTTTGCCAACATCACCACCAGCCGGGCAGCCTCCTCCGGCTCCATGGCCGTGCTATCCACCACCACGGCGTCCCGAGCGCGCACCAGCGGGGAAGTAGTTCGCTCGAGGTCGCGCCGGTCGCGTTCCCGGATTTCCTCCAGCGTTGTTTTCAGGTCGATGGCGTCGCCTTTTTGTTCGTGCTCGCGCCAGCGGCGCTCCGCGCGCACTTCTGGCGAAGCGGTAAGGAAAATCTTCAGCCCCGCGTCGGGAAAAACTACGCTTCCGATGTCGCGCCCTTCCATCACCACTCCGCCTTGCTGTCCCGCGCGCCGCTGCTCCGCCACCAGCACCTGCCGCACTCCCGGATTCACCGCAATCTTTGACGCCGCCTGCGAAACTTCCGGCGTGCGAATCTCCATGGTCACATCTTCGCCATCCAGAAATACTCGCTGGCCGCCTTCCTCCGCGCGCAGATCAATGCGAGTGTCATGCGCCAGCGTCACAAGTGCGTCCGCCGCGTCGGGCGCAATCTTCTGCCGCACCGCTTTCAGCGCGAGCGCTCGATACATCGCTCCCGTATCCACATACACATATCCCAGCATTTCCGCCACGCGTCGCGCAAGCGTGCTCTTGCCTGAACCCACGGGCCCGTCTATCGCGATAATCAATTTTTTCGGCGGTGCGGTCATGTCTAATGAAGCGCTCTCAAATTCTCTTAAAAGCTCTTTCGATTTCGCGCACGGAATAGCGCAGCACAATCGGACGCCCATGCGGGCAGCTCATGGGGTACTCGGTTTTCGCCAACTCGCCGAGGAGCCATTCCATCTTCGTGTGGTCCAGCGGAGTGTTCACTTTGATCGCGGCATGGCACGAAGTGGAAGCGGCGATCTTTGCTTGCAGCGAGTCGATCGAGATCGCCTGATTCTCTCGAGCGATCCCGTCTAGGATTTCATACAGCAGTTTTTCCGCGTCGCCGCTCGTAATGCCTGCCGGCGCAGCCTGAATTGCGACGCTTCTCGCTCCCATCAGCTCAGCTTCGAATCCGTTCGCGCGTAGCTCATCTCCGATCTGCTCAAAAATAACCAGTTGGCGTGGGTTCAGCTCTACGATTAGCGGAACCAACATGCGTTGGCCGCCAAGTTCTCCTTCGCGCCGCGCGCGCAAGTGTTGCTCGAAAAGAACGCGCTCGTGCGCCACGTGCTGGTCGATGATCCACAAGCCTTCGCTGTTTACCGCCACAATGAAGCTGCTGTTCACTTGTCCCAATGGTTTCAGGTCAACAATCTGGTCGGGAGTCGGCAGCGTGCCCGGAGCGCTTGCCGGAGCCACAGAGGCCGCCGACTCACCGAGCGTCTCCCGCGTCGGATCTGAAAAATCGCTGCCGTTGCCGGTTCCAAACTGCAAGCGTTGAGCTATCGGTCTGTCAGGCGCTCCGGAAAGCTCAAATGCCTCGCCCACTCCGCTCACAATGCCGAGCGCAGTCGGAATCTCCGCGCGCGGCGGTCCGGGAAATGTCTTCGCGTCCGGCATAGGCGCGTAACCTTGCATGCTTCCCACGGACGACGACGATAAACCGCCGCCGCTCTGTTCACCTGCAGCCGCCGCCGCGCGTGCAGCAGGAAATCCAGGGATCGGCCGCGCATGCGAGAGCGCCAGCCGTAACGCGTCGCGAGTGAAATCGTGAACGAATTGCGGATGCCGAAAGCGCACTTCGATTTTCGCGGGATGGACGTTTACGTCCACTTCCTCGTATGGCAATTCCAGAAATAACAGCACGCAAGGAAAAACTCCGGGCGGCATAATGTTGCGGTACGCCTCGCCGATCGCATGCAGCAGCAAGCGGTCGCGGACCAGCCGGCGGTTCACAAAAATGTAAATCCCGTTGCGGTTCGTGCGCTGCACTTCCGGCCG
This sequence comes from Acidobacteriota bacterium, assembly GCA_003167215.1. GTDB lineage: Bacteria > Acidobacteriota > Terriglobia > Acidiferrales > UBA7541 > Palsa-295. The sequence continues at coordinate 41,096 of PMTV01000032.1, forward strand.
CGAAGTGAACCCGGTCACGCGAAGCGTAGCGGCCCGCTCCTCCGCTTCGAGCGGCGGCTCGGTAATGGCGCTGCGCACGGGCCCTTCGGTCGGCGTAATCTCCGTCAACTCGTCGAGCGCCTGCCGTCCAAAGATCTGATAGACGCGCTCGGATAGTTTTTCCACCGGCGTGCAATTCAGAATTTCCTGCGTCGGCGTTTTCAGCAGGAATTGGCAATCGGGATGCGCCAGCGCGTAATGCGTAACCAGTGAAGCAATGTGTCCCAGCTCGGTGGTTTCGGACTTCAAAAATTTCCGCCGCGCCGGCACGCAGTAGAAAATGTCCGCCACGCTGATGGAAGTGCCCGCAGGAAGACCCGCCGGCTTTACGCTGATCAGTTTTCCACCCGCAAACTCCACGCGCGTCCCTTGTTCATCCTCGGCCGAGCGCGTTTCAAGCAGCAGACGTGAAATGGAGGCAATCGATGGCAGCGCTTCGCCGCGAAATCCCAGCGTCGAGATAGAAAGCAAATCGTCCGCGGTGCGCAATTTCGAGGTAGCGTGCCGCTCGAAGGCCAGCAGCGCGTCGTCGTGATTCATTCCCGTGCCGTCGTCAATCACTCGAATCATGCGCTTGCCGCCCGATTCGGTTTCGATTCGAATCGAGTGTGCCCCGGCGTCCAGCGCGTTTTCGAGCAGCTCCTTCACCACCGACGCGGGCCGCTCCACCACCTCGCCCGCCGCGATCTTGTTCGCCACATTTTCCGCGAGTATGCGTATCCGGCTCATAGGGTGTGGTTCGTAGGCTTTATGTTCGGAAATCCCGAATCTGCCGGACCGCGCAGATCCTCTTTGCGTATCTGTTCATCCTCTTCCTTTTCGTCTTGGGCAACGCTTCGGAGAAAAATGCGCGTACCGAATAAACTGGCGATGAACACTACGAGAAGGAGCAAAACGCCGAGCCATTCCGGAAATTCAGGCATCTGCACCATGATCAAAAAAATGAACCCGATCGAGACAGCCAAAATCAGCAGCACCATGAACTGCGCTCTCAGCCTCAGCCTGCGCATGCTTCGGATCAAGAGAGTCACGCCTATTGCCGCGGCAATCGGTATCAGCACCAGCGCCCGGTAGGAAATCACGCCCTGGCTCGGATCGAAATTCACTTTTCCGCTCGCTTGATTGCAATTCCCAATTCGTCGAGCTGGTCGGCGCCCACTTCCGACGGCGAATCAGCCATCAAATCTACGGCAGCAGTGGTCTTCGGGAAGGCGATGACTTCGCGAATGGATTTTTCGTCCGCGAGCAGCATAACAACGCGGTCGATCCCCAGCGCAATGCCGCCATGCGGTGGAGTGCCATACGTGAGCGCGTCGAGGAAGAACCCGAAGCGCTGGCGCGCTTGCTCGTCGGTCAGACCGAGCGCTTTGAACATCCGCGCCTGCACATCCTGGCGATGAATTCGAATACTTCCAGAACCGAGTTCGTTGCCGTTCAAAACGAGATCGTATCCCTTCGACCGGCACTCCCACGGCGCAGTTTCGAGCTTGTCCAGATCTTCCTCAAAGATTCCGGTAAACGGATGCTGCGCGCTCACCCAGCGCTTATCCGTCGCGCTCCATTCGAAGAGCGCGAAGCCGGTGATCCACACGAATTCCCACTTGCTGCGGTCGATCAGATTGAGTTTGTCTCCAAGGTACAGGCGAATTTGACCTGCGACGTTCAGCGATGTGTCGTTGTGCTCGATTTGTTCTTTGGCCGCGGCTGCGACGATCAAATCGCCCGGCTTTGTGCCTAAAACCTCGGCGAGCTTCTTCAATGTTTCCGGCCCCAGAGTTTTTTCAAGCGGCGAAGTGATTCCTTCGGCCGTGACCTTTACAGTGTAAACGCCGCGCGCTCCGGACGACTTCGCAAACTCGCCAAGTTCATCAAGCTGTTTGCGCGACCATGCAGCCCCGCCCGGCGCAACCACCGCCTGCACCTTGCCTTCGATTTGCAGTTTTTCTCGCCCCGTCTCGAAGAATTGCGTCACATCGTGCAATTCCATTCCAAAACGCAAGTCCGGCTTGTCCGACCCGTAGCGCCGCAACGCATCCTTGTAATCCAGATGTCGAAACGGTCCTTTCACTTGCACTCCAACGACCCCGCAGCTGCGTTCCATCACGCGCTCGATCACTTCAAAAATATCCTGCTGACGCGGGAACGACATCTCAAGGTCGAGCTGCGTGAATTCAAGCTGGCGATCGGCTCGGAAATCTTCGTCGCGAAAGCAGCGCACGATTTGAAAATAGCGGTCCATGCCCGAAATCATCAGGATTTGCTTGAAGATTTGCGGCGATTGCGGCAGCGCATAAAACTTTCCGTGATGGATGCGGCTCGGCACCAGGCAATCGCGCGCGCCTTCCGGAGTCGAGCGCGTCAGCATCGGCGTCTCAATTTCGAAAAAGCCCAGTTCGTCCAGCGCCTTGCGAATCTCCAGTATCACGCGATGCCGGAGCTCCAGATTGCGATGCGGTTTCGGCCGCCTCAAATCCAGATAGCGGTAGCGCAAGCGCGTTTCTTCGCTCGCCGTCACTTCTTCTTCGATCTGAAACGGCGGCGTCTTCGAGTTGTTCAGGATATGTAGCCGCGCAGCCATGACTTCCACTTCACCCGACGCAATCTCCGGGTTCGCCTTTTGCCGCCGAAGCACGCGCCCTTCCACCGCGACCACAAATTCCGAGCGCAGTTGCTCCGCCTTCGCATGCGCTTCGGGATTCAGCTCTTTGTTGAAAACAATCTGCGCGATTCCGGCCCGGTCGCGCAGGTCGATGAAAATCAGTTGGCCCAGGTCGCGCCGCCGGTGCACCCATCCCATCAGCACGACGTCTTTATCAGCGTCAGCCGCTCGCAGGTCCCCGCAATAATTTGTCCGCTTTAAATTTCCCAGCGCTTCAAGCACGAAGTTTTCTCTCCACTAACCGCTCACTACTAGCGGCTGCCTCTTCTCTCCGATTCAAGATATTCGAGCAACTCCAATTCGGAAAGTTTTTTCTGCTCCGAATCAGCCAGCCGCTTCAGCGTGAAAGTATTCGACGCGACTTCGTCCTCGCCGATGATCAGCGCGTAGCTCGCGCCGAGCTTGTCCGCGAGCCCCAGCGATTTCTTAAATTTCATTTCTTCCGCCGGCAGCTCGACGGCCAGCCCGGCAGTGCGAAGTTTTCGCGTGATGTTTACTGCTGTAGGATACGCAGCCTGTCCCATCCATGCGACGAAGACCGCAAGCCCGGGCAGATGCGGCAATTTCCCGCCCTCTTGCATCGACAAAATTGCGCGGTCGCTGCCGATGGCGAAGCCGATGCCTTTCGTTGGCGGCCCGCCGAGCAGTTCGACCAGGCCGTCGTAGCGCCCGCCGCCGCACACCGCGTTCTGCGAGCCAAGGCCTTCGGCCGTCACCTCAAACGTCGTGCGCGTGTAGTAATCCAGGCCGCGAACGAGGCGCCAGTTCTCCTCGTAAACGATGCCGCGCAAGCCTAATTCTTCGTTCAGCTTTGCAAAATGCTCGCGACATTCGGCGCAAAGGTGATCGGAGATGCGCGGCAGCTTCGCAATGATGGGCTGCTCCTGCGGCAATTTCGAATCAAGAACGCGCAGCGGATTCGTCTCGATGCGCCGTTGGCTGTCCGGGCCAAGCTGGTCTTTCACTTCGCGCAGCTTCTCTCGCAGCAGCTCGACGTATTGCGGTCGGCAATCTTTGCAGCCGATAGAATTGACGTACAGCGTCGTCCGCGTCAGCCCCACGCGTTTGAAAAACACCACGAGCATCTCGAGCACTTCAGCGTCAATAGCAGGCGCGTCGGATTGCCCCAGAACTTCCGCGCCGATTTGGTAGAACTGCCGGTAGCGCCCCTTCTGCGGCCGCTCGCGCCGAAACATCGGCCCCATGTAGTACAGCTTTGCGTTTCCCGGCAGCGTCTGCATCTCATTCTCGATGTACGCGCGTGCCACACTCGCCGTCGCCTCCGGCCTCAACGAATACGTTCGGTCCGGAGCGCTCTCTCCCGTCGAGTCCGGATCGTGGCCGGTAGAGAACGTAAACATCTCCTTGTTAACGACGTCCGTTTCAACACCTATCGAACGAGCAAAAAGTTCGGTCTCCTCGAAGACCGGCGTGCGGATGTCGCGGAAACCGTAAGTCTCGAAGACATCGCGCGCAGTCTGTTCGAACCAATTCCATAGCGCGGAATCCGGCGGCAAGATATCGCGGGTGCCCTTGATTGCCTTAAATTCGCGTTTTTCCGTCACGAGCGTCGAAGCTTCCCGCGCCCGAGCTGGCATGGACGAGCTTTTAACGGGCTAACCATCACTCCATTGTATCGCGACATGCAAGAGGGACGTTGTTGGGAAGGAAAAAATCAGGACGCCGACCACAAGTGCTGTCGAGCCGTTCTCCGTAGGGGCGCAGCCTGCTGCGCCCGCTGCAACCCACGCCAGTCGCCCTGTCGAACAACACTGCTTCAACCCGGGACGGATCGATCAAATTATTCCCCGGACTGCAACTTGTACGTCTCTTTGTACTCGACGTAGCGCTGCGCATAGCCGTCGATCGATTCAAGGTCCTCGGGGGTAAGCGTGCGGCGCAGTTTCCCCGGCTGCCCCATGAAGAGGCTACCCGGCGGCACGATGGTGCGCTCCGGCACAAGCGTCCCAGCGGCAATAATGCTTCCAGTGCCGATTTTTGCGCCGTTGAGAATGATGCTGCCCATGCCGATCAAGCACCGCGATTCGATCGTGCACCCATGGAGGACGACCGCGTGGCCTACCGTGACGTTGTCGCCTAGAATCAGAGGATTTGTGTCGCGCATCACGTGCAGCACGGAGCCGTCTTGAATATTGGTGCGCGCCCCGATGCGCATGAAATTCACGTCCCCGCGCAGGACAGCGCACGGCCACACGCTGGAATGCTCGCCGATGACGACGTCACCGATGACCACCGCTTGCGGATCGATATAAGCCGTTGCAGCAATTTGCGGCGCGTGGCCGAGGTAGCTACGAATCATTTGGGCCTCAACGAACGAGTGGGGAAAATAACACACGCCCACCCTTGTGGAAAGACCCCGATACGCCTTACAACGCCAGGTCGCGCCGCGTGGAGAATGAACTAGTTTTGGGCCGATCGCTTGGCCGTAAACTCACGGCTGAACTTCCCGCCGCCCATCGTGCCGGTCATCGTGTCGCCGGTCAACGTTGCCTTGCACGCGATCTTTCTCGTGTTGCCGTCAGGACCCGTGCGCTCCTCGGTCCAGGAAATTGTGTTGCCTGAAACCATGGCGTCATAGGCATTGTCACCGCGCCGCGTTTTGTGGCTCACCTTGAATTTGTCGCCGTCCTGCGTGATTGTCAGCGACTGCGCGCCACCTCGCCCACCGCGGTTTCCTCCTCCTCCGCCTTGATCGCCATCTTGACCGCCGCCTTGCCCACCGCCCGTTACGGTCATTTCCCACGAGCCGACAAAGCTGGCATCCTTTTGCGCGGCCTGTAAGACTGTTACCGACAGCAGCAGCAACGCGAACACGTAGAACCCTGCAAACCCGAGTCTAAACTTCTGCATGTCAAATTCTCCTTTGTGTCAACCTTGCTCCCGAATCCTTCGGTGAGCGCTAATTGCAAGCTCTCCGGAGGTGCCCTGGCACCAGCGGCCTAATTGTAATTCAGTCTGACAGGGGCAGGAGGTTCCAAAACTTTCTGCAGTCGGAGTGAAGCTGCTCATCGAGCTCTTCGTTGTCAGCAGTCACTCTGGAATTTTCCTGTGTTAGTATTCTGGGCGTTCAACCCGATTTAGGCAGACTTCAACTCGGGGGCGCCGCTACAGTTTGCTTACTATTTGCAGGTTTTGATGCCGGTCCTGGCGCTTAGCGCCGTCCACACGGAGGCTCAAATGCAACAAGGTCACGGCACCGCGGCAGCGGCTGCGCAGCACGCGTATGCCGAGGTGAACGGCGTCCGCTTGCATTACATGGAGCAGGGCGAAGGGCCGTTGATTCTGTTTCTGCATGGGTTTCCGGAATTTTGGTACGCCTGGAAAGACCTGCTGCCTGAATTTGCCAAGTCCCATCACGCGGTCGCGGTGGACATGCGCGGCTACAACCTTTCATCGATGCCCGAATCAGTGGACGCCTACCAGGTTCCGATTCTCGTCGAAGATGTCCGAGCGCTGGCGGAAAAGTTGGGCGCCAAGAAATTTGTGCTGGTTGGCCACGATTGGGGCGGCGTGATTGCCTGGGCGTTTGCGGCCGCACATACGGAAATGCTGGAGAAACTGGTTATCATCAATGCGCCGCATCCGGTGGTTTTCGCGCGGGAACTGGCGAACAATCCCGACCAGCAGAAGGCTTCGGCGTACTTCAACCTTTTCACATCGCCTGCGGCGGAGGCAACACTCAGCCAGGATGATTTTGCCGTGCTTCAGCAGATCGTCCTCGGAAGCTCGGCGAACGGTGAAGACCGCAAGAAATACTTGGAGGCCTGGAATAGGGGCTTGACCGGCGGATTAAACTATTATCGCGCTGCGCGCCTCAAGTCACCCGTGGGTGGGGAAAAAGCTGATGCGCCCCCTTTCTCGATTCCAAAGAATCCAATCATCACTGTGCCTACTTTGGTGATCTGGGGTCTGGAAGATACCGCGCTCTTGCAAGGGAATCTGGACGGGCTCGAGCAGTACGTGAAAGTTTTAAAGATCGAACGCGTGCCGGAGGGAAGCCATTGGGTCGTGCGCGAAAAACCCGCCACGGTGATCCGGGCGATGCGACTTTTTCTACAGTAGCGCAGCTCCCCGGCAAGTTGCCTAGAGCTCAATGCCCGCCCGGCCCCCCTCCCAACTTGAATTTCCGAATCAGAAAGACCAGCGGAACTCCCATCAGCACAAACCACCCAAGCGCTGTAAAGCAATCGTTGNNTTGCCTTTGAAGCAGGTTAAAAGCTTCCGCCTGAGCGTGTACAGCCGCATCCGCATGTGAGAAACCGTGCGCGGAGAAATAATTGGTGAGCTTGATGAGGAATTGCCGGTAATGCTGGTCAAAAAGGCTGGCGTGTGCCACCAATACGCTCTGATGATACTGCGTTCGGCGCGCCAGTACCGTGGTGACGAAAGCTATTCCAAAACTTCCTCCCTGATTGCGGAAGAGATTGGTAAGGCTGGAAGCCTTGTTGTTCTTGTTGCTTGGCAAATTGGAATACGCAAGCTGGCTTACGGGTACGAACAGCGTGGCGATTCCCAGCCCTTGCAGCGCTCGCGCCAGAGCTTCATGGCGGTAGTCGGTGGTCAGCGTATAGCTGGCGAAAAGCCACATGGCCAACCCGAAAACAAAAAATCCAAAACCGATCAGACGTTTCACGCCAAGTTTCGGAAGAATTCTTACCACCACGGGCGCGAGAAGTACGATTACAAATGCGCCGGGTCCAAGGACCAGCCCCGCATCCGTTGCCGAATAGCCGTAGAGCCGCTGCATCATCTGAGGAATAAGTACGGTGGATCCATACAGCGTAAATCCGAACATGAAGTAGAAAATATTGGCTAGCGCGAAATTTCTGTCGGCCAACAGTCGAATCTCCACGACTGGATCCGGATGGTGCCACTCCCACACAATGGCAAACAGAAGAGCCACCATCGCGATGGTGAAGAAAATTACGATGAAGTGGCTTTCGAACCAATCCTCAGTCTGGCCGCGATCCAGAACGACCTCCAGGCAGGCGAAGGCCATGGCCACCGAGAAAATTCCCCATCCATCAATCTTCAACTTTCCGTCCTTGCGCGCTGCCTCCACCTCGCGCTTGAACGCCGGCGGATCAGACACCACGCGGCTGGTCAGGATCAACGAGATGATGCCTATCGGAATGTTGATGAAGAAAACCCATCGCCAGCTCCAATGGTCCGTGATCCAACCGCCCAACGGCGGCCCGATCGCCGGCGCGGTCACAATCGCCATGCTATACAGAGCGAAGGCTGCGGCCCTCTTAGCGGCTGGAAAGGTATCTACAAGGATGGCCTGCTCCACCGGAGCCAGTCCTCCTCCGCCGACTCCCTGCAACACGCGAAAAAAAATCAACGCGCCCAGGCTGGGGGCGAAGCCGCACAGCAGGGAACTGACAGTGAAGAGCGTCACGCAAATCATGTAATAACGCTTGCGTCCGAATAGGCGGCTCAGCCACGCGGAGAGCGGTAAAACGACGGCGTTCGAGACGAGGTAGCTGGTCAGAACCCAGGTGCTTTCATCCGTGCTGACGGCGAGCTCGCCCGCGATATGAGGGAGAGCGACATTGGCAATCGCCGTGTCCAGAAGTTCCATGAACGTCGCCAGTGTCACGGTGATGGCGATAAACCACGGATTGATTCCCACCTTGGGAAGGGAAAGATTCAGGGAGGCGGTCGGTGTAAGCGTCTCGCTCATGAATGCTCTGGCCGTCTTAGATGCAAAAAGAGACCGTTCGGTCTCAAATAGGGTATAATGGTTTCTCGTAAAAGACCAGCCGGCCTCACGGCTGATCGCCAGGAGATAGAAGTGACCAAGGGAGAGCAAACTAGGCGCTACATCGTCCGGAAATCCGCCCCGCTATTTAATCAAAAGGGCTATGAGGGCACTTCACTTTCGGACTTGATGGAAGCCACAGGCCTCCAGAAGGGCGGAATTTACCGCCATTTCTCAGGCAAAGAAGAACTAGCCACCGAGGCCTTCGACTATTCCTGGGGAAAAGCCGTTAGCGGAAGGCTGGACGGCGTCGCGGAAGTTCCGGACTGCGTGAACCGTTTGAAGAAGATGATCGAAAATTTTGTCCAGTTGCGGGCGGGACTGGTGCCCGGTGGCTGCCCGCTCATGAATACCGCCGTCGAAGCAGACGACGGAAACGCGGCACTGCGAGCTCGAGCCAAAAAGGCATTGCAGAACTGGACCGTGCGGCTGTCCAAGATCACGACTGAAGGAATCAAGAAACAGCAGATCGATCACCACATCGACCCGCTAAAATTATCTCAACTAATCATCGGATCGCTCGAAGGCGCCTTGTTGATCAGCCGTCTGCAAAATAGCGACGAACCCCTCCGTGCCATCAAGCAGCACCTCTCTGAATACCTCGAACAAAATGTTCGCACAACCATCCGCTCAAACAGGTGAGACGATTGTGCGGCGTTCTCCCTCGCGTTGACTTGCATCCTCGTGCAACTTAAACTGTGCGCCACATGACGGAGCCTTCTTCCTTTATCGGCCAAACCATCTCGCATTACCGCATCGTGGAAAAGCTCGGCGGTGGCGGAATGGGCGTCGTTTACAAGGCCGAGGACATCAAACTTCGCCGTTTTGTCGCGCTGAAATTCCTTCCGGAAGATCTCGCCAAGGACGACCTGGCGCTCGAAAGATTCCAGCGCGAAGCACAGGCCGCTTCCGCCCTGAACCATCCCAACATTTGCACCATCTATGAAATTGATGAATACGACGGCCGCCGCTTCATCGCCATGGAATTTCTCGATGGCCAGACGCTCAAGCACCACATCGCAGGGCGTCCGCTGGAAATCGAGTCGCTGCTCGATTGGAGCACGCAAATTGCCGAGGGGCTCGACGCCGCTCACTCCGCCGGAATCATTCATCGCGACATCAAACCCGCCAATCTTTTCATCACCGCCCGCGGCCACGCAAAAATTCTGGATTTTGGACTGGCCAAGCTGGCGCCCGTCGGGCAGAAAGTGGCGGAAGGCGCAACTGTCTCCGGCCGAACTACCGCCGCCGAGCAGTTGCTTACCAGTCCGGGCACATCGATTGGCACCGTTACTTACATGTCGCCGGAGCAAGTGCGCGGAAGCGATCTCGACAAGCGCACCGATCTCTTCTCGCTGGGTTCCGTGCTGTATGAGATGGGCACCGGCGCAATGGCATTTTCCGGGGGGACCAGCGGAGTGATTTTCGAAGCCATCCTGAACCGGCCGCCGGTCCCGCCGCTGCGTTTGAATCCCGCGCTGCCCGCTGGGTTCGAGCAGGTGGTCAACAAAGCGCTCGAAAAAGACCGCAAGTTGCGCTACCAGTCGGCCGCGGACATGGGTGCGGACCTGCGCCGTCTGAAAAGGGAAACGGAATCTAATCGAACGGTGGTTCCGGCGGAAGTCTTGCAGTCCTCCTCGCAGCTATCTGCGCAATCGTCGTCGAAATCCAATCGCTGGGGAATGTATGCGGGCGGGGCTGTGGTGGCATTATTGCTAACGGCTGGCGCGTTCTGGTATCAGAAACACTCGGTGCCGCATTCCGCAGCCGTCGCCGTGAAACCGTCGGTCGCGGTGATCCCGCTGCAGAATCTGAGCACGGATGCGGACAGCGTGTATTTCAGCGACGGGATGACGGATGAAATCACGACGAAGCTTTCGAAGATTAAAGGGATTGACGTGGCGCCGCGTTCGACTGCGGCGGCGGTGAAAGGCGCGGATCAGAACGCGGCTGAACTGGGACGCCAACTCGGCGTTCGTTATTTGCTGGACGGCACAGTGCGAAAATCCGGGGACCAAGTGCGCATCAACGTTCATCTGATTGACTCCACCACTGGATTTCAAGTCTGGGCCGACGACTTCACCGGCCAGATGAAAGATGTGTTTTCGCTGCAGGAGCAGACCGCGCTGAAAATTGCGCAGGCGCTGAATTTGAATCTGAGCCCGCAAGAAACAAAGGCCATCCAGCGGCGCTACACGCAGAATCCTCAGGCGTACGAGGCGTATTTGGCAGGCAAGGGCTTGCTCGAAGTGGAGACGCCCGAAAGATTTGAAGCCGCCCGCACGAACTTTGAACAAGCGCTGAAATTAGATTCCAACTATGCGCCTGCTATGGCCGGCCTGTCTCATGTCGAGAGCCTTTACTATCGCGATCTCGCAACCGATCCATCTCACCTGCAGAAGGCTGAGGAGTACGCCCGGCGGGCAGTTGCCATCGACCCCAACCTCGCCGAAGCCCATGTCGCGCTCGGTCAGACATACGGCTTGAAATATGACTACGCCGCGGCGGCGGCCGAACTCCGCGAGGCCATACGATTGGAACCGGACAACTCGCTTGCTTGGGACTTGCTGTCCTGGGCGCTGGCGTACGAGCAACCGCCCGACGCAGCGGAGGCCGAGAAAGCAGCGCGCGAGGCGATTCGGCTACAGCCGGCTTCGGCGGCCTCGCAGTACCACTTGGGCCGCGCGTTGATTTTTCAGGGACGTTACGACGAAGCAGCGGCAGCCTTCCGCCGCGCCAAAGAGATCGGGAGTAACACGTACGAATCCCTGGGAATGAGCCAGCTCGCGTTGGCTCAAGGAAACTACGATCAGGCCATTTCTTACTTGATGAACTCGGGTGTCGTTTCGAAAACCGCGATGGACCAGTACTGGCTCAGCACGGCTTATGCTGGTAAGGGCGACAAGGAGAAAGCTCTGGCCGCTTTGCAAAACGCCTTCAAGTTAGGCTTTGGGGATATCGGCGCGCTCGACGCCAGCCCGTATTTCGCGTCCCTTCGCGACGACCCGCGCTATCGCCAGCTAGTGCAGCAATACCGCAAAAAGTAACCTCTCCGAGCCGACTACCTCTTCGACGGCGAAGCAAATGCGAAAATTGCTCCACGGTTTTGCTCGCGTAAATCCAAGTCCAGTGGTACCGCGGACAGGTGAATAATCTGGCCTTTGCGCCAGTTGCACCACACAACACAGCTAGTTAGTCTCCTCTTCTTACGTGCACTTACGTGCCGTCTCGCTAAATTGCGAATTCTGAAAAATAATGGAACTTTTTCACATCGATTGGGTTTGGGTCCATTCGGAATCCAGATAGACCTGAGAGGGGACCGTGCGTCGCTCAACAATCCTTGCACCCGCAGTCGTCGCCCTGGCTTTAATGATTTCGAGCTGTGCGCTTACTCCCCCCGGGAGCACTGGCCCGAGTCCGGGTGCTTTCACCTTATCCCCCAGCACCGAGGACGTGCGCGCCGGTTCGACCCAGCAATTTACCCCGTCTTTGACTACCGCGACGTTCACTTGGTCCGTAAATGGTGTGATGGGAGGAAGCCCCGCCACCGGCACAATTGATGCGACCGGCCTTTACACCGCTCCTTCAACCCTTCCTTCCCCCAACACGGTGACGATTGAGGCCACCGAGACCACCAAGAAATCAGCGATCGGCTCGAGCGGCGTAACGCTCTGGAATCCTATCCCGCAGATTTCCAGCGTTTCGCCTGCGCAAGTAAATGTTGGTGCATTTACCCTGACGATATCTGGTACCAACTTTGTCAGCGGCGCCACAGTAGCTTTCGGCGGCAGCAGCCTGACAACCACCTCCGTCTCCGGCACGCAAATAATCGCAACCGGAACTGCTACCGCTTCCCAGGCCGGTTTTTCTGTGCCTCTCCAGGTGACGAATCCGAACCCCGGATCGAGTTCTTCGAACAGCATCAGTGCGCAAGTCATCGGAGCGGCTGCGGTCTCCGCTACCGCAGCGGCGCGCTTCCTGGATCAGACCAGCTTTGGTCCCACCGCCACCACCATCTCGCATGTCGAGCAGATTGGATTGCAGGCTGCGCTCACCGAACAGTTCAATCAGGGCACCACGCAATTCAGCGAGCCGCCATCGCCTGACACGGCCGTGTGCGGGTTTACAAACTGGCGTTGCACGCAGTCGGAATTCCTGAACGTTGCGGTCTGGGGCCCTGATCAGTTCCGCCAACGGGTGGCCATGGCTCTGAGTGAAATATTTGTCGCACCCATCGAGCAGGATAACGCCATGCCGTTTTATCTGAATACCCTGGCGGCAGACGCTTTTACCAATTACCGCACCATCATGCAGGATGCCACCCTCTCACCCGCTATGGGCGACTACCTGAATATGGTGAACAGCGGAAAACCCCCGACCGGTCAGATCGCCAACGAGAATTACGGCCGCGAGATGATGCAGCTCTTTTCCCTGGGAGTAAATCTCTTGAATCCGGACGGTAGCCTCCAGACTGACGGCAGCGGTAATCCGATTGCCACCTACACCGAGCTTCAGGTGGAGGCCTTTGCTCGCGCTTACACGGGTTGGACCTTTGCCAATACGGACGGCAGTTCCCCATCAAGTTTCAATTACACAAGTAACTGGCTCCACTTGATGGTCCCGGTAGAGGACAAGCATGACACCACCTCAAAGACCCTCCTGAATGGAACCACGCTTCCTGCCGGCCAGACGGCCGAGCAGGACCTGAAGGGCGCCCTCGATAACATTTTTGCGCACCCAAACATTGGCCCCTTTGTCTGCCGACAACTCATCCAGCACCTGGTGACCGGCGATCCAAGGCCTGCCTATGTGTCTCGAGTTGCTGCGGTCTTCGCCGACAACGGTAGCGGCGTGCGAGGCGACATGAAGGCCGTACTGACCGCGATTATTATGGATCCGGAAGCGCGTGCGGGAGACGTGCAGACGGGCGATCAGGCTGATACGAACCCTGCCGTCGATGGCGGACACCTGCGCGAGTCCCTGCTCTGGACCATGAATCTGTTACGCGGATTAAATGCGGCTCAGACTCCCGCAAATTCCTATTCATACGTTAACTTCATGTCTTCGACGCTGACTTCTGTCGGAGAAGCGCCCTTCAACCAGTCCAGTGTTTTTAACTACTTCCCGCCCAGTTACATCATTCCGCAAACGACGTTGAACGCTCCTGAGTTTTCTCTGGAGAACACCGGTTCGGTCGTCCCTCGGATGAGTATCGCCGACAAAGTTATTCACAACGAAGATTCAGCGCCCGTCATAGACCTGAGCGCAACCAGCGTCATCGGCCAGCAAGCATCTGATCCCACGCAACTCGTGGATTATCTGGGCATGCTTTTCATGCACAGCCAAATGCCCAGCGATATGCGTACCGCTTTAATCGAGACCATCACTGCCATTCCCGCGACCGACCTCCAGAGCCGCGCGGAAGTAGCCGTGTTCCTGGTCGTCACTTCTTCGCAATACAAGATCATGCACTAATCGTAGTAAGACGGCCTGAAAAGGAGTTTTATGTCACACAGTCGACGAAGTTTTCTAACCAATGCTTCCTTGCTCGCAGCCGGCAATCTTCTGGGCTTCCGCCCTTTTGGAATGCTCAACGCCCTGGCCCAAACAACTTCGGACTACAAGGCGCTGGTCTGCATCTTTCTGTTTGGCGGAAATGACGCAAATAATATGCTCATCCCGTTCGACACGAATGGGTATAGCAACTACGCAACCATTCGAGGGCCGTTAGCGCTCGCGCAGAACACCCTGCTGCCCCTTACGCCGCAACCCAATTTTGCGCTGCATCCCAGCCTGCCCGAAGTGCAGTCCTTGTTTAACAGCGGTAATCTGGCGTTCCTGGCGAATGTCGGCACGCTCCTGCAACCCACCACCCGCGCGCAATATCAGGCTAATCAGATCGTACCCCCCAGCAATCTCTTCTCTCACCCGGACCAGCAACTCGAGTGGCAGAACCAAATGAATGACTCGTCGGGCAGTTCCGGTTGGGCCGGGCGCATGGCAGACCGGATGAATACGCAATACAACCCGGGCGCGCTTGTGCCCATGATCGCTTCGATCAGCGGCGATACTCTGTTCTGCAATGGCACGGACACTTCACCCGTCTCCGTCTCGTCCGCGGGACCCGGAGCCCCCAGCTGCAGTGATCACTCCTACTGCTCCTCCCGCCAGGCCGCAGCCCAACAATTCGCCAACATGAGCAGCGGTGTCTCGCTGATCCAGGAAGACAACGCCATCACCAACAATGCCTTCACCTACAACACAGTGCTGGCCGGCGCGTTAAATGCCGCAACGCCGCTGACAACTGTCTTTCCGACTACCACTCCCTTCGGCGCTCAGTTGGCGGAAGTTGCAAAACTCATCAATGTGCGCTCGGCTTTGGGAGTCAAGCGTCAGATTTTCTTCGTAGGTGCCGGCAATTTCGATACCCATTCGGGACAGTTGGCTACGCAGGCAACACTTCTGGCCGAAGTCAGCCCGGCGTTACTGGCGTTCTATCAGGCGTTACAAGAGATGAATTTGACGAATCAGGTTACCGCCTTCACCTGCTCCGACTTTGCGCGCACCTTTCAGCCAAACTCGTCCGATGGAACAGACCACGCCTGGGGCAGCCACCACATCATCCTCGGGGGTGCCGTAAAGGGTGGCCAGATTTACGGAACTTTTCCCACTCAGGCGCTCGGCGGTCCCGACGATGTCGGCTCCAACGGCCGCTGGATTCCCAGCACGGCGTCAGCGCAGTACGCAGCGACGCTGGCTCAATGGTTCGGCCTGTCCACTGCGGACCTGCCGTACGTGCTGCCGTACATCGGCAACTTCAGCACCAACAATCTCGGATTCCTCGGCTAATCGATAGCACATCCGACGCCACGGCAAAGGGGTGATCTCGCCCTTCGACTGTCTCGCCGCGCCGCCTTCCGCGCGGTTGCGCACGCTCTGCCGCGCCACTCCGGCATTTCCTCAGACTAATGGAAACGGGCGAAACGCCCACTGCATCAAAAGAGAAATGCGAAGCTGTTGCTCAAGTACAAAGTTTCTCTGGAATCTTTGGCTTGGTGTCGCTCTGTTGCTGTGCGCGGCAAGTGTGCAGGCGGCCGGTACACCCATTCCGCACGGCACGCTGGAACTCATCGCCGAGAATCAGTCTATCGCAGCGGGACATGAACTTTATCTCGGGCTGCATTTTCAACTCGAGAAGGGCTGGCACATCTACTGGGTCAATCCAGGCGATTCGGGCGAGCCGCCCCGCATCAAATGGCAGTTACCGCCGGCTATCACCGTCGGGGAGATCGAGTGGCCAACGCCGCGACGTCTCGGCACGCCTAGCATCGTGGATTTTGGTTACGAGGACGAAGTGACGCTGATCGTGCCGATCCATGCGCAGGCCAGCCTGGCGTCGCAGCAGTCCGCGCAGATCGGCGCCGAGGTAAAAGTCCTGGTCTGCCGCGAAATATGCATTCCCGGCAAGGCCCAACTTTCGCTGACTCTCCCCGTCGAATCACGAATGGCCGCGCCGGACGCCCGGAACAGCAGCCTGTTCGCTGCTGCGCGCAAGTCGTTGCCGCGGCCCGCACCGCGGAGCTGGAAATTGAGTGTGGCCGATGCGGGCAACTCCCTCGTGCTCACCGCGAACCTCGGCCATCAAGTCTCGCAGGCGGTTTTCTTCCCGCTCGCCGAGTCGCAGATTGACAACGCAGCTCCGCAGAAGCTTCTGCCCGCGTCCGCCGGCTTCCGCCTGGCGTTGCGGAAGTCCGATCAGCTTCGTAAACCAATCGCGCGGCTGAAAGGCGTGCTCGTACTCTCCGCCGCCCAAGCATATATAATCGATGTGCCTCTGGGCTCGCCTGGCGCAACGGAAAACACCGGCGCTGAAATTTACGCAGCACAATTCTTGGACGAGGTACCACTAAGATGAAGCGCTCCACTCTATACCCGATACTCATAGCTCTGTTTCTCTGCGCAGCTCTGCCTCTAATTTTGTCTGGGAAAACCGGCGGGCCGGCCCCGGAATTCACAGCCACAGCGAGCAATGGTAAGACTGTTCGCCTCGCGGACTACCGCGGAAAATACGTGGTCCTTGAGTGGCACAACAACGGATGTCCCTACGTCGGGAAGCACTACAAAAGCGGCAACATGCAGAAGCTCCAAAAGCAGTGGACCGGCCGCGGCGTGGTTTGGCTCACCATTCTCTCTTCCGCGCCGGGTGAGCAGGGATACATGACCGCGAACGAAGAGAACGACTACTTGGCGAAGGTTCAGGCCGCACCGACCGCCGCCTTGCTCGACCCCACCGGCCAAATCGGCCATCTCTACGACGCGAAGACCTCCCCGCAGATGGTTGTCATCAATCCCCAGGGCGTCGTGATCTACGATGGCGCCATTGACGACAAACCGACCACCGACCTGGAGGACGTGCCTGGCGCGACGAATTACGTTAATCTCGCTCTCGAGCAGGCCCTCGCCGGCAAGCAGGTCGAAACGCCCACTACGCGTCCCTACGGCTGTTCGGTAAAGTACGCGGACTCCGCGCACTAAAGGAAAGGTTGCTGGTCACCCGCGCGAAGCACTACTCATGTCTCAACGCGACCATGGGGTCCACTTTCGTTGCCCGCCGCGCCGGAATGTAGCAAGCCAGCAGCGCTGCCCCGACGAGGAGCAGTGTCACACCGCCGAAAGTCAGCGGATCGGTGGCAGTCACGCCAAAAAGCAGTGACTGAACGGTGCGCGTCAGGGCCAGCGACGCGGTAATCCCGATCGCCACACCAATGAAGATCGTCCGCAATCCCTGGCCCAAAATCATCCTCAGAATTCCGCCGGGGGCCGCCCCCAGAGCGACACGCACGCCAATCTCGCGCGTGCGGCGGCTGACCGAATACGCCATTACGCCAAACACTCCTGCCGTTGCGAGCAGCAGCGCGGTGATTCCGAAGAATCCTATGAGAATGACGTTGAATCTCCGCGATCCCAGCGAAGTGGAATGCACCTGCGAAAACGTCCGGAACTTCGCCGCCATCTCCGGGTTGAGGTCCTGCAGGATTCCTCGCGCTGCCGAAGCAACGGACCGCATGTCGGCGTCACTCAGCATCGTTAAGGTGATCGCCCCGTGCGGCCGTTGGAACAGATTCACGTAAACCGTGGGACGCGGCGGCGCATCGAGGCCATATTCGTGAGTGTCGCCCACGATTCCGACGATGGTCAGCAAACGCAAGTCGCCATCCATGTTTCCAAACTCAATCGTGTGGCCGATGGGGTCCTGATTCGGCCAGCGCTCGCGCGCAAGCGATTCGCTGATCACGGCAACGTGCGGAGAATTCGCTCCGTCCCGCCCGTTAAAGATTCGCCCTCGAATTAGCGGAATTCCCAGAACCTGGAAGTACCCGTCCGTGGCCACGCAGAAATCCGCATTGCCCAGGCGTTCCTTTTGCTGCAGCAGCGGACCAAAACCATCCATGGTCTTGGGAATCTCATTCTGCGTCATCAGTAGAAACATACCGTCGGGAAGGCCACCATCCAGGGGCAGGCCGCTCGTCGCGCCAACTTCCCGCACGCCCGGAATTTGTTTGAGCCGGTCAATCAGGTTTGAAAAGAAAATCGCCTGACCCGCCTTTGCTTTGGGATCGTCCACCCACGGAAGCGAAA
The DNA here is from genome assembly GCA_003167215.1 of Acidobacteriota bacterium. Classification (GTDB taxonomy): domain Bacteria; phylum Acidobacteriota; class Terriglobia; order Acidiferrales; family UBA7541; genus Palsa-295. The sequence goes on from PMTV01000032.1 coordinate 59,218, forward strand.
CGTCCATCGTGACAATCTTCTCCACGCGGAACCCGGGATTCACTTCGAGCACCTTCATCAAGCTGCGGCCGAACAATCCCGCTCCCACCACGAGAACCAAAGTGATCGCGATCTGCGCAGCCACGATCACGCGGCCAACGCGCTGGCTGCTTTGCAAACTCGCTTGTCCACGCCCGCCTTCCACCAAGCCCTTGCGCAGTTCTCCGGAAGTCGCGCGCGCGGCGATGAACGCTCCAAGGCCCGCCGCGACGGCGGTGGAAAGCACCAACGCGAACACAAGTACCGGAATATTGATCGAGACGCTGTCCAGCCTCGGCAGATTTTCCGGCGCCAGCGCCACTAACCCCGCGAGGCCCCAGAATGCTCCCAGTACTCCAAGGCTGCCGCCAAGCAGCGCAAGCAGGAACGCCTCGGTAAAGTATTGGCGCACCAACCGCCCGCGCGCAGCACCCAGCGCGCTGCGAATGGCCAGCTCGCGCTCTCTAACCGACGCTTGGGCCAGCAGCAAATTCGCCACGTTCGCGCACGCCACCAGCAGCAGAAATCCCACGGCGCCGAGCAGGAGCAGCAGCGAAGAGCGAGCCTTGCCCGTGATCGCGTCCTGCAGCGGGACGACAATTCCATCTTTGAGCAAATAATCGCCCTGCTCGCTCGAGGTATCGTGAATGCGCCGGGCTATCGCGCTGATGTCGAGATTCGCTTGCTGCACAGTCGTACCGTCGCGGAGGCGCCCAACCACAGAGTAGTTATGCGAAGTCCTGCTTGGGTTTTCGCCGTCCAAATCGGCTGGGAGCCACAGATCCACGTCAGCAGGGAAACGAAATCCTGCGGGGAGCACGCCTACAATGGAGAAGAGCCCTCCATCAATCTTCAAGTGCGACTGCGCGAGGTCCCGGGACGACCCGAGATACTGCCGCCAATATCCATAGCTGACCAGAACGGTAGGGCCGGCTCCTTTTTTCGCGTCTCCGGCGCCAAAATCCCGTCCGAGAATCGGCTGAACTCCCAAGACCTTCAGAAAACCGGGCGAGACGGCCGCAACGGTCGTACGGGTCGGCTCCGAAGCACCCGAAACGGACGCGATGTCGGCATGATACTTTGCGATCGACTGGAAGCTGCGGCTCTGATCGCGAAAGTCGTCGAAGTTTGGATCCGCAACCCGAGACCATGTGCCACTCGAGTTGACCTCGAAGACGGACATGATCCGGTTCGAATCGGTGTACGGAAGCGGCTGTAGCAACACGCCGTATACCACGCTGAAAATTGCGGTGGTTGCGCCAATGGCCAGTGCGAGCGTAAGCACGGCGACAGCCGTGAAACCCCGAGATTTGCGCAACATGCGGAAGGCGTAGCGAATGTCCTGCCAGAATTGTTCCAGCCAAATAAAGCTCCAAACGTCGCGCGTATCTTCCTCCACCCGCATTACGTTGCCGAACTTGCGTATCGCGGCGTAATGCGCTTCTTCCGGTGACATGCCGCGCGCGATGTTGTCCTGCGTCTCTGTCTCGATATGTTCGCGGATGTCTTCTTCCAGATCCTTCATCATGCGCTCGCGTTTCTTCATCATTCGCCCTCCTGCTCCGCCGGACGCAGAATTCGCGCAATCGCTCCCGCCATCTTGTCCCACTTGCTGGTCTCGGCTGCAAGTTGCCGCCGGCCCTCGGCCGTCAGCTTGTAAAACTTCGCCCGCCGATTATTTTCTGAAGTGCCTTCTTCCACCGAAATCCACTTCCGTTTGATAAGCCGGTGCAATGCGGGGTACAGCGATCCCTGTTCCACTTGCAGCACATCGTCGGAGTTGAATTCGATGGCTTTGGCGATGGCGTGCCCGTGCACCGGCCCGCGCAGCAGCGTGCGCAGAATCAGCAGGTCCAGAGTTCCTTGCAGCAACTCGATGCGTTCGCGTTGTTCTTTAGTAGACATACTAGGGGAAGCTATACCCCTTCCAGTAGAATGTCAAGGTGAGCGAGCTTCGCGCAGGCAAGTCTCCGCAGTCAACGAGGCGACACGAGGATTACACAGGGACGAACCCGGATTGTATGGGGGCGACGGTTAGGCTGGGCTGGACATCGAGGACAGAAATTCCCCGTTCGTCTTTGTCTTTGAGAGGCGGCCCAACAGAAGTTCCATGGCTTCCACGGTCGAAAGGGGACTCAGCACTTTGCGCAGCACCCAGATGCGGTTCAACTCGTCTGCCGGCAAAAGTAATTCGTCCTTGCGCGTTCCGGAGCGATTGATATCGATGGTGGGGAACACGCGCTTGTCAACGAGTCGGCGGTCCAGATTGATTTCCATGTTGCCGGTGCCCTTGAACTCTTCGAAAATAACGTCGTCCATGCGGCTGCCGGTATCAATCAGCGCGGTGGCGATGATAGTCAGCGAGCCGCCCTCTTCGATATTTCGCGCGGCAGCAAAAAAACGGCGCGGGCGCTGCAAAGCGTTGGCGTCAATACCGCCGGAAAGAACCTTGCCCGACGGAGGCGTCACGGCGTTGTAAGCGCGGCCCAGGCGCGTGAGCGAGTCGAGCAAAATCACCACGTCGCGCTTGTGTTCCACCAAACGCTTAGCCTTTTCCAGAACCATTTCCGCCACTTGAATGTGGCGTTGGGGCGGCTCGTCGAAAGTAGAGCTGATGACTTCACCCTTCACCGTGCGCTGCATGTCCGTCACTTCTTCGGGCCGTTCGTCAATCAGCAGAACGATCAGCGCGACCTCCGGATGATTCGTGGTCACGGAATTCGCGATGGATTGCAGCATCATGGTCTTGCCGGTGCGCGGAGGCGCCACAATCAACCCGCGCTGGCCTTTTCCGACCGGGCAAAGCATGTCCAACACGCGCCCAGTCAGGTTTTCCTTGGTGGTCTCCAGGCGTATGCGGTCCTGCGGATAGAGCGGCGTCAGGTTGTCGAAGAAAATTTTGTTGCGCGCGACTTCGGGATCTTCGAAGTTGACCGCCTCCACCTTAATCAGCGCGAAGTAACGCTCGCCGTCCTTGGGCGGACGCACCTGGCCGGACACCGTGTCGCCCGTGCGCAAATCGAATTTGCGGATTTGCGAAGGCGAGACGTAGATGTCGTCCGGGCCCGGCAAATAGTTGTATTCCGGGGCTCGCAGGAAGCCGAAGCCGTCAGGCAGGCACTCCAGCACTCCCTCGGAGAAGATCAACCCGTTTTTTTCGGTCTGCGCGCGGAGGATTTGAAAGATCAACTCCTGCTTGCGCATGCCCGAAGCGCCGGGGATGTTCAGTTCCTTGGCGATCTTCGCCAAGTCGGTAATGTTCTTATCTTTTAGTTCTGCAAGGCTAATGCTCATCGAGTTCGTTCCTTCTCTAGCCTGTTTTCAGGCATGATTGATTTTCTGAATGGACTTCGGGCGGGCACAAATTCGAACCTGCCGCTTTTTCTAACCTACTTCATCACGAATGGGCTGAACTACAGACAATCTGAATCCCCCGGTTGCGGGCCGAACCTGCTTAGCAGGATGGGAGAGAGCCGGAGGGTTTCAATTGGTTAATTCGCTGTCTTGGGCCACATCTGTAACAAACTTGGGCTCTACATCGGCGACCGGCGGATGACCGGGAATCGGAAGCGGATGTTCGAGCGCGATTTGCAGCACTTCGTCCATATTCTCCACAAAGTGGATGGACATCTGAGCCTGAATTTCCGGCGGAATCTCCGCCAGATCCTTTTCGTTATCCTTCGGCAGAATCACGGTGCGGAAACCCAGCCTGTGCGCCGCAAGAAGCTTTTCCTTCACGCCGCCGATGGGCAGCACTTTGCCGCGCAGCGTGATTTCTCCGGTCATGCAGATGTCGCAGCGAACCGGAATGCGCGTCAGCGCGCTCACGATCGAGGTGCACAGCGTGATGCCCGCCGATGGCCCGTCCTTGGGGATCGCGCCTTCGGGGACGTGTACGTGAATGTCTAGGTGCCGGTAGAAATCCTTGGGCAAATTGAAAAGATGCGCGCGCGAGCGCACGTAGCTCATGCCCGCTTGCGCCGATTCTTGCATCACGTCGCCCAGTTTTCCTGTCAGCGTCAGCCGGCCCTTGCCCTGCATCAGCATCGCTTCGGTGGAAAGCACTTGGCCGCCCACTTCTGTCCAAGCCAAGCCCGTGGTCAGCCCTATTTCGTTTTTCTTCTCGGCCAGGAAATCGCGGTACTTCAAAACGCCCAGGTAATCGTTGACGTTGGTGTTCGTCACTTCGACTTCTATGTTCTTTCCCTCGGCCACCACTTTGCGCGCGATCTTGCGGCAAACATTCGCGACTTCGCGGCTCAGGTTCCGCACCCCGGCTTCATGAGTATAGTGCCGAATGATGTGCGTGACCGCGTCGTCCGTAAATTTCAGATTCGTCTTCGTAAGCCCGGTAGCCGAAATCTCTTTCGGAACCAGGAAGCGTTGCGCAATCTGATGCTTTTCCTGTTCCGTGTATCCCGGGATGCGCAAAACTTCCATGCGATCCTGCAGCGGCTGAGGAATCGTGTGCAGCACGTTCGCCGTGCAGATGAACATCACCTTCGAAAGATCGTATTCCACGTCGAGATAGTGATCGGTGAATGCGTGGTTCAGCTCCGGATCCAGCACTTCCATCAGCGCCGCGGAAGGATCGCCCCGAAAATCCATGGACATTTTGTCCACTTCGTCGAGGACGAACACCGGATTCACTGTTCCGGCCTTGCGCATCATCTGAATAATCTGTCCCGGTAAAGCGCCGATGTAAGTCCGCCGGTGGCCGCGGATTTCAGCTTCATCGCGCACGCCGCCCAGCGACACGCGCACGAATTTTCTGCCTGTGGCACGGCCGATGGACATCGCCAGCGAAGTTTTTCCCACTCCCGGAGGCCCTACGAAGCAGAGAATCGAGCCTTTCGGGTTCTTCACCAACTGCCGAACCGCCAGGTATTCCAGGATGCGCTCTTTGATTTTGTCCAGGCCGTAGTGATCTTCGGAGAGAATCACTTCCGCGCGCTTGATATCGCGAATTTCCTTGGAACGCTTCTTCCACGGTACAGCCAGCAGCCAGTCGAGATAGTTGCGCGAAACGGTGGATTCCGCCGACATCGGCGGCATCATTTCCAGCCGCTTCAGCTCCTGCAGGGCCTTTTCTTGCGGGCCTTCGGGCATCCCGGACGTCTCGATTTTCTTCTTGAGCTGCTCGATTTCGTTCGCTTCGCCGCGGCCCAGCTCTTTCTGGATGGCCTTCAGCTTTTCGTTGAGGTAATACTCTTTCTGCGCCCGCTCCATCTGCCGTTTCACGCGCGTATTGATCGAGCGGTCGACGTTCAGCTTTTCAGTTTCCACTTCCAGGACGTCCGCGATGCGGTTCAAGCGCTCGAGCGGATCGAAAAGTTCGAGCAGTTCCTGTTTTTCCTCCACTGGAATCTGCAAATTTGCGGCGATGGCGTCTGAAAGTTTCCCGGCATCCTCCACACGCGCTGCGGCAATCATCGTGTCGTAGTTCAAGCTTTGCGAAAGCTTCACATACTGTTCAAACAGGGCCGTCACGCGGCTGGAAGCTTCCTGAAGCTGCGGAGTAGACTCCACCGCTGCGGTAACCACGCGAATGGAGGCGCGGAAAAAGCCTTCGTCGCTGGTGACCTGAATGATTTTCGCGCGCGTGGTGCCTTCCACCAGAACTTTGATGTTTCCGTCCGGCAGTTTCACGCTCTGCACGATGTTGGCCAGCGTTCCAACCTGATAAATTTCCTCGGGCTTGGGGTCGTCAACCGACGCGTCGTGCTGCGTAACCAGGAAAATCTTCTTGTCGCCGGCCAGCGCGTCTTCCAGCGCCCGCACGGAAGCTTCGCGCCCGACGATAAACGGGTGCATCATCTCCGGGAAAATAACCATTTCCCGCACCGGCATCATAGGCACGCGTTTGACTTCGGTCTTTTCGCGGTTGAACATCGGTTCCTTTTGTCCCAAAATTCTAGCCAGCCTTCTCCAGCAAGCTCCAGTTGATCTCGCGGCCTTTCACCATGTCGCCGGTCACCACGAAATCGCGAAGCTTTCGCTGCGCCGGCAAGTGGTACATCATTTCCAGCATCAAATCTTCCAGAATCATCCGCAATCCGCGCGCTCCCACTTTGCGCTGCAGCGCCAATTCCGCCACGGTATCCAGCGCGTCGTCCGTAAATCGCAGCCGCACGTTCTCGAATTCAAACAGCCGCTGGTACTGGCGCACGAGCGCGTTCTTCGGTTCGGTAAGGATGCGCACCAGCGCTGATTTGTCCAAATCGCTCAAAACGCCCATCACCGGCAAGCGGCCCACAAATTCCGGGATCAGGCCGTAACGGATCAGATCGGTCGGCTGCGCCTGCTCCAGTACCTCGATATTGCGTCGCGACGCGGTCGTCGGTTGCACGTCCGCATGAAAGCCCAGCGACTTCTGTCCCACGCGGCGCTCGATAATCTTTTCCATGCCCACGAAAGCTCCGCCGCAGATGAACAGGATATTCGTGGTGTCCACCGGCGTGAATTCCTGGTGCGGGTGCTTCCGTCCACCTTGCGGCGGAACGTTGGCGACGGTGCCTTCCAGAATTTTCAGCAGAGCTTGCTGCACGCCCTCGCCCGAAACATCGCGGGTAATCGACGGGTTTTCGTCCTTCTTCGAAATCTTGTCAATCTCATCAATATAGATGATGCCTTGCTGCGCGCGCGTCACGTCGCCATCCGCGGCCTGCAGCAGTTTCAAAATAATGTTCTCGACGTCCTCGCCCACGTAGCCCGCTTCGGTCAGCGTCGTAGCATCCACGATGGCAAACGGTACATCCAGCATGCGCGAAAGCGTCTGCGCCAAAAGCGTCTTGCCGGTTCCCGTGGGGCCGATCAGCAGAATGTTGGACTTCGCCAGTTCCACATCGCCGGGCTGCTTGTTCAGGAAGATCCGCTTGTAGTGGTTGTAAACCGCTACCGCAAGCTTCTTCTTCGTTTTGTCCTGCCCGATTACATATCCATCCAGGAACGCCTTAATCTCCGGAGGCCGTGGCAGACGCCGGTTAACCGGGCTGGCCTGCTCGCGCTTCTCGTCTTCCAGAATCTGCTGGCAGACTCCCACGCACTCATTGCAAATGTAGGAGCGCGGATACTCATTCGGCGAGCTGATGAGCTTCTCCACCTGCTCCTGCGTCTTATGGCAGAAGGAACAACGCAACGGCTCTTCTGGAGTGAAACGCTTCACAAAGTGAATCCTCGTCTCTTGGAAGCTACGGCAGCAACGACCAATCTATTCCTTATTGTAAGACGAAGGGCGGGCCGGAAGCAGGGAATCATCGCTTTAGATACTAACCCTTTGGAACTCACTAGCGGTACTTTGAAATGATCTCGTCGACGATTCCGTACGCCTTGGCCTGCTCTGCCGTCATGATGAAATCGCGTTCCACGTCCCGCTCGATCTTTTCAATGCTCTGCCCGGTATGGCCCGCAAGCAGCTTGTTAAGCGCTTCGCGCGTTCGCAGGATTTCCTTGGCGTGGATATCAATGTCGGTAGCCTGTCCGGACAAGCCGGACATCCACGGCTGGTGAATCAGCACGCGGGAGTTGGGCAAGGCATAGCGCTTCTTGGGCGTGCCGGAAGCCAGCAGCACAGCCGCAATCGAAGCGGATTGCCCGATGCAATAGGTCACTACGTCAGGCCGTACAAACTGCATGGTGTCATAAATCGCCATTCCAGCCGAAATCGAGCCGCCCGGTGAGTTGATGTACACCGAAATGTCTTTCTCCGGGTCTTCGGACGCCAGAAACAGCAATTGTGCGGTCACCAGGTTGGCCACGTGATCGTCAATCGGCGTGCCGATGAAAATGATGTGGTCTTTCAGCAGCCGGGAATAAATATCGTACGCTCGCTCGCCGCGGTTCGTCTGTTCGACGACCATCGGAACGAGTGTTGTTGCACGCGGATTACCGTCGTCTTTGTGTGTCATAGGGAGAACTTTTGTGCGCTGAGGAACCCGAACCTACTTCTCACTCTTGGCCGTCTCGATTCGGGCGTTGCGGTAGAGCCACTCGATTGTTTTGTCACTTCGCAACTTCGATTTCATCCTATCGAGCACTCCTTGCTTTGTCAAGCGAGCCCGCAGCGCCGTTGCTGATTCGCCACTGTGTTCCGCCAGCGCTTGAATCTCTTTTTCCACTTCTTCATCCGTCGCGTCGATCTTTTCCGCTTCTGCAATGCGGTCAATCAGGAGCTCAGCCTTCACGTCGTCCACCGCGCGCTCGCGTTGGTGGTTCCGAAGCGCCACCCAATCGATGTTCACCGCGCGCGGGTCCACTCCTTGGGCGGTCAGTGCCCGAACGCTGCGCTCGAGCCTCACATTCATCTGATGCTCCACCAGCGCTTCGGGAACCGGAAAATCGTGCTGCTTCACCAGAGCTTCGAGAAGCTTCTCGCGAGCCTGCGTCTTCTGCTGATCTTCCTTCGCCGCTTCCAAATCCTTCGATATGAGCTTGCGCATTTCTTCCAGAGTCGAGAAACCGCCCTTTTCGCCCGCGGCGTCCTTCGCGAACTCGTCATTCAATTCAGGCAACTTTTTTTCCTTGATGCCCTGAACTTCCACCGTGTAATCGTAGGCTTTGCCTGCCAGTTTCTGGTCCGGATAATCATCGGGGTATTGCGATCGGAATTGTTTTGTTTCGCCGCTGCTGGCGCCGCGCAAATTCTCCGTAAAACTCTCCAGAGTTTCTTCCGCGCCGATGTGGCACATGATGTTGTCTGCTTGCACCGGCTCGCCGCCGCCCACCGGTATCCCTGAAAGCTTGATTAAGACGTAATCGCCGTCCTTGGCCGCTCGCCCTTCCACCGGGACAAACGTAGCCGCGCGCTCGCGAATGTCTTCAATCGTTTTGTCCACCTGCGCGTCGCCGGTTTCGATAGCATCCACATTGATCGCAAGATTTTTGTAGTCGCCCAGCTCGAACTCCGGCAGCACTTCAAAAACCGCGCGGAATCGCAGCGGCTCGCCTTCCTTGAAATCAACTTTATCCACAGATGGACGCGTAATCGGGATCAGCTTTTTCTCTTCGAGAGCCTTCTCGATATATTCAGGCACCAACGATTGCAGCACTTCCCCTTGTATATCTTCAGCGAAACGCCGCCGTATCAGCGTCACCGGGGCTTTGCCCGGACGAAATCCCGGAACGCGCGCCACGCGCGCAAGATCGCGCGCCACTTTTTCAGTCGCTTTGGTTACGTTCTCGGCTGGAATTTCCAACTCGAGTTCGCGCTTGCATGTTGCTTCTGTCATGGAAGTTTTTCAGGGCGTTCTTACAGTAATCCCTGGCCCAATCCGCCTTTCACTTGTTCCTATCCGAGAACCGTGGCAGGGAAGTGCGGCTGGCATTCACCGCAGGTGAATTTCCAGTATAGGGAAGACGTTGTCTCGCGTCAACCAGCCGCGCCTCGTGCTACTTCGAATTTTTCTGCGGAAGAAGGGACTC
>PMTV01000051.1 GCA_003167215.1 Acidobacteriota bacterium
CCGCGTAGCCTTCCCATACCAAGAGACTGAGGGTCGGCGTTTTCTTCGCACAGCCTGCGGCGAAAACAAGCAGGGCGGCTGTGACCAGTGAAAGCAGGACTGAAAAGTTGTTCAGGGTTCGGATTCGCGACTCTTGGTTCAAGGAAATCTCCGACTTTCTCGATTGTTGCAAACTTAAAACGTTGGTGGCGTGTTGATCCACAGCACCAGCGTTTCTTTTTTGCCGGGATTCTTCCAGTGATGCCCGTTGCTACTTTCGAAATAAAAACTATCTCCCTCTTCCAGTCTGTGCTTTTCTCCCCCATCCAACACGATTTCGAGGGTGCCGCGCAGAATGTATAGAAATTCTTCGCCATCATGCGCATACGATTCTCCGCTGCCTGCCGAAGGAGCGATGCGAAACAGATGAGGCTCCATCATGGCGGCATTGCCCCAAGAGAGCAGCTCCATGCGCACGCCCGGCCCGGCTTCGAGAACTTTTCTGTCCGCCGGTTTTACCCGGCCCGGATTCACGTCTGAAGGATTAAAAAGCGACAAGATATTCACGTGGTAGAAACGGGCCAGCCGCCGAAGAGTAGCAACCGACGCAGTCATTTGGCTGCGCTCGACCGCGCTGAGGAATCCAACCGAAACATCTGTCGCGCGCGCCACCTGTGAGAGCGAGGCCTTCCTCTGCAATCGCAAACGGCGTAAACGCGGGCCGACCGGGCCGGCCTTAGGCCGTTCGCCGGCGTGCGGCAATAATTTGTGAGTTTTAAGCAGGTGGACGATGGCGGGTGCGTTCATGCCGCGGGCGCGCCGGAAGAATTGAGCGCGTTTTAGAATGCGAACGTCTGCGTGCGTATAGATTCGGTACCGGCTGTGTGTGCGAGTGGGCGCAACGAGCCCGAGATTCTCCCACGAGCGAAGGATCGATGGTGAAACGCCCACGATCCGCGCGACGTCACTGATGCGCAAATACCCGTGCACACGCGATTTCTCATTCGCGCGCTTCTGAGACGGCCTCAAAATCAGTTTCCCCTTGACAACCTTTGGGCCTTCTTCTAAGGTTCGCGGATTATAGTAAGGTTTTTCGGGAAGCTGCAACCGAAAAAATATCGGGTGAGGCGTCTCGGGGGTCGGGTGGCCTCAGGTTTTCCTAGAGGAGCGGCGATGACTTCAAAAACACGGGCGCGGGTGTGTCTATTTGTGTTTATGGCGTTGCTTTGGAGCGGAACGGCCAGGGCGCAAACAAACGGAACAATTCGCGGAACAGTTGTGGACCAATCCGGCGCGGTCGTCCCTGGCACTGTAATCACTGTAGTACTAAGCGGAACAGACACCAGACGGTCCGTTACCGCAGACAAAGACGGCTCATTCGACATTCCTGAATTAACCGTGGGCTCCTACGAGCTGAGTGCCGATGCCAAGGGCTTCAAGAAGTACGTGGAGAAGGATGTCCTCGTCACCATCGGCCACGTCAATCTGGTTACCGTGAACCTCGTGGTTGGCGGATCTGCCGATACCGTCACCGTGGAGGCGAACGCTGCGCAAGTGGAGACCACCAGCACCCAGCTCGGCGCCGTGATGACCGACACTGCCATACGCGAACTCCCGATGGCCACGCGCAACGCGTACTCTCTGCTCCAGTTGCAGCCTGGAGTGCAATCGCAGGTGGGCGCGGACTTGTTTTTGGGCAGCGATAATGCGGGAGCTGTGTCAGTCAACGGAGGCCGTGGTCGCTCCAACAATTACATGGTGAACGGAGGCGATGGCAACGACATATTCATTAACGCCCCGGCGATTCAGCCCTCGCCGGATGCGATCGAAGAATTTCGGGTCATTACCAACACATTCGACGCGGAATACGGGCGCAACTCCGGGTCAGTGGTAAACGTGGTTACGAAATCCGGAACGAACAGTATTCATGGCGATTTCTACGAGTTCCTCCGCAACCAGGCGCTCAACTCTCAAGGATACTTCGATCCCTTCCTGCTGGATTATAAACAGAATCAATTCGGCGCAACTCTGGGCGGTCCCATCAAGAAAGATAAGACTTTCATTTTCGCATCGTATGAAGGGAATCGGTTGATTCAGGGGCAGTCATCCGGGAACGTCTCTTTTCCGACGGTTGGCGCTAACGGAGAGGCGAGTGGCAATTTCGCTGGCGGGCCGCCTTCTATGCCATCAACGCTTCCACTTTTCACCGGAACACTCACCGATGCACCGTTCGCGGCGCTGTTGGCAGGCCGCACGACCGGCAGCACCACCGGAACCACTTGCGCGACGGCAGTGGCAGCGGAAGGAGGAGCGCCGATCGCGGCGGGAACACCGTTTGCAAGCATTTTTCCAAACAACCAGATTCCAATCGAGTGTTTCGATCCGACGGCATATGCTCTCTATCAGAAGTATGTCGCCCCGTTCTCGACCGGTCCCAAATGTACGAGCGCCAGCTGCAACATTCCCACCTCTGGGGACGAGCGGGAACGTGGAGATCAATTCACAGTGCGCTTCGACCACAAAATCAATGCGTCTCAGCAGTTCAGCGCTTACTACTACTTTGACGACGATAACGGCACGGTCCCTTACTCCAATTTTGAGTTAGAGTACCCCGGCGGGCTGGTTCCGGGTTTCGGCGCTCTTAATAAGACGCGCGTCCAGCAGTGGAATCTGAGCCATACGTGGACCATCGGGTCCACGGCGGTAAACGAAGCCCGATTCAATTACTTTCGCGAGGGTCAGCAAGGGAATAACCATCCGCTAAATACATTGCCGAGCGTACAAGACTCTTGCGGAGCTGCCCTGGTGGATAGCTGCTTCACGCAGACAAACGCGCAATTCCCAACCCCCGGAACAAATCCGATCGGCATAACGAGCAACATTCCCGGAAGACAAGGCGTTCCGTACATAAACGTCTTGGGAGGATTCACCATAGGGAACAACTTCGAGGGCGAACTGCCCCAGGCCGGAAACACATTTCAATTCTCGGACAATTTCACAAAAACCTTCGGCAAACACACGGTCAAGTTTGGCGGAGATTTCCGTCGCCAACAATTTAATCAGTTCTACTACTTTAACATCAACGGTGACTACACATTCTTGAGCGATGGAAACCTTTGCGCGCCCACCAATCCGGCGAACTGCGATTCACCGATCACGAACGACGTTGGTTTTAGCGACGCCTATCCCGATTATTTCATCGGTACACCCAACGCTTACACCCAGGGTGCCGCTCAGAGACAGAACGACCGGAACGTCGGGTTATATCTCTTCGTGCAGGACAGCTACAAACTGAAACCCAACCTAACGCTTAGCTACGGTTTGCGATGGGAACTGAATACCCCATATCATGATCTCGGAGACCGGCTTCAAACCTTCCGCCCCGGTGAGGTGACCCAGAAATATCCCTGCGTTCTGAATCTAAACAATCCTGGCAACCCGAGCGCCGGAATCATCTCCGCAGCGGCAGGAGGCAGCACGGATTGTAGTGAGACTGGGCCAGCCAACTCGGTATTCCCGCTGGGATTGGTGTTCCCCGGCGATAAAGGAGTGCCGAGCGGGTTGACCACCACCGACTACAAAGCTTTCGCGCCTCGCATCGGAATCGCGTGGAGCCCCGGCTGGACGGAGGGCTGGCTTGCGAAATTGACGGGCGGTCCGGGAAATTCGAGTATTCGGGCAGGGTACGGAATTTTTTACAATCCGATCGAGCAGCTGGTCCTGGCGCAGTTCAGCGCGGAACCTCCGTTCGGTGGCAGCATTTCACTTTCGAATCCGAACTTCAATACTCCGTTTCTATTGCAGAACGGCACTCAGAATCCTAACGTGTTCGGTCCTGTTTTCAATCAGACGCCGAATACTCCGTGCTTCCAGCCAGGAGGGCCGAATGGTTGCGTGGACTGGTCCGCCTTCCGTCCCATTCTGCTGTACGGCGAATTCGATCCGCATCTGAAAACGCAGTATGCCGACCAATACAATTTGACGATTGAGCGCCAGTTAACCAAGTCCATGGTGCTACGGGCGTCCTACGTCGGCACGCAAGGACATCATCTGCTCGCCTTGCACGATGAAAATGCAGGAAACATTCAAACTTGCCTTGGTCTCATAAACCTTTCAAACGCAAACGCGAACGCCGTTCTCACTGGGCCCGGTGGATCCCCGACAACGTGCGGACCTTTTAGCGCGGACACCGAATACTTCATTCCAGGCGGAACGACAATTCCGGCCGGAATATCGGCATTGCCGCCCGAACCGTTCCACGTTCCATCAATTAGTTGCACTGGTCTGGTATTGCCCTACACCGGTACGCCGGGAGGGAATCCGGGGTGTGTTCCTGCAGGAGTCGTTCCCGCCGGCGGAATCACGCTTGTCGGCACGCGGCCATTCTCCTCACCCAATTGCCAGCCATCCACTGGAGTGGGTTGCCCGGCCGACGGCGTTCCGGTGTTCAGCAACATCTTCGCCGAAGGCACCATCGCGAACTCCAATTACAACGCCTTGCAACTCTCAGTCGAGAAGAGCTATTCGCACGGTTTGTTGTTTCAGGCTTCGTACACTTTCAGCAAGGCGATTGACCAAGGTGCCTCGTTCGAAAACGAGCTGAATCCGGTGAACTTCGACGCCACTCGGGGACTGTCGCTCCTCGACGCAAAACACCGGTTTGTATTCAGTCCCGTCTGGGAGCTACCCGTACCAAAATATGATGGGTTCAAGGGTAAGGCATTGGACGGTTGGGGAATGTCGGCGATCATCACTTATCAGACCGGATTTCCCATTCGCGTCCAGACGCAGGATGATTTGGAATTGGAGAGCAGTTTCAACTTTGAAGATGCTAATACGCCGCAAATCACCGGCCCGGTCCAGTTCCTCAATGCCCGGTCCAGTTCGAATCCGAGCCACCTTTATTTTACGGGAAATATCACTGATCCTGCGCCTGGAGCGTTCGGTAACCTTCCGCACTCTCTCTGCTGCGGGCCGCCGCTGAACAACACTGATTTAGTGTTCTCGAAAAAAACTCCTATCAACGAACGATGGAACACCGAGTTTCGCGGTGAATTCTACAACGCATGGAATCACACGCAACTCAACAATCCTGACGGAAACTTTTCCGATTCAACATTTGGCGAAGTGTTGAAGACCAGGGAAGGTCCGCGTGTGATTCAGTTTGGATTGAAGTTCTTGTTCTAGTTTGGTTCGAGTCGTTTTGCAGAGCGAGGATGTCGCTCAGGCGGCGCCCTCGCTTTGTTGCGTAGAGGCAGGTTAAGACAAACGCCCGGGCACCGCTAAACCTTAGGGTCCTGCCCCGGCCGGAGTGAATTGTGTTACGGAGGATGTCATGCACCAGGGACTTCAGAAAGAAATCGCCACCTACGAAAAACGCACGCCGGCTTCGCGCAAAGCCCATAAGCGAGCCGAGGAAAGGCTGCCTCTTGGTGTAGCGAGCAACTATCGAGCGTACGATCCGTACCCCATTTTTGTCCGCGACGGCAAAGGCGGGCATATTCACGACATCGACGGCAATGAATACATTGATTTCAATCTGTGCTTCGGCGCATTGATGGCCGGGCACTGCAATCCCGCGGTGATGCGCGCGGTACAGGAAAAACTAGGCACCGGAAGCATGTTCGGAATGCCTCACAATCTCGAATGGGAACTGGCCGAAGAAATCTGCGAAAGATTTCCCGTAGAGATGGTGCGGTTCAGCAATAGTGGAACGGAATGCACCATGCACGCTGTGCGCCTGGCGCGCGCCGCCACCGGACGCGACCGCATCATCAAGATGGAGGGCGGCTATCACGGATTGCACGATTCCGTTCTCGTCTCGGTAAAACCGAAAGCCGAGGAAGTAGGCGACGCAAACTTCCCGAATTCCGTGCCGGGCGGCGAGGGCGTAACGAAAGCTACGCTGCAAAACACTCTGGTTGCGCAGTTCAACGATGTGGCCGGCGTCGAGCGCCTCTTTGCAAAGTATCCGGGCGAAATTGCGGCGGTCATCGTCGAGCCGATCATGATGAATGTCGGGATCCTGATGCCTGACGAAGGCTATCACCGTGCGTTGCGCGAAATTACCAAAAGGAATGGCGCTCTGCTGATTTTCGATGAAGTTAAGACCGGAGCGAAGCTGGCCCGCGGCGGGGCCTGCGAATATTTCGGAATCAAGCCGGATATCGTTTGCCTGGCAAAATCGATTGGCGGCGGCTTCTCGCTGGCTGCGTTCGCATCCACGCGGGAAGTGATGGGTCTCATCTCTGACCATAAAGTTTTCCACGGCGGCACGTACAACACGAACCCCGTTGCCATGGCCGCGGGACTCGCAATGTTCAGGGAAGTGCTTACGCCCGCGGCTTACGAGCACGTAAATCGGCTGAACAAGCGATTGCTCGATGGCTACAACAAAGAAATCAGCAAGACCGGCTTGAAAGCTTACGTCGTGGGCGCAGGATCAAATGGCTCGCTAATGTTTTTCCCGAAGCCGATTCACAATTATCGCGATTGGCTGAAGGCTGATAGTGAGCTGTGGCGCCATTACTGGTTTGCGATGGTGAACCGCGGTGTGATGGCCCAGCCCTATTGGTGGGACGAGCAGTGGACCGTATCGATCGCGCACACCGACGCGGATGTGGACCGCCATCTCGCGGTATTCGCAGAGGTCGCCCCTGCGCTTGCGCAGGCGCAAAAAGAGCCGCATGCGTCAGCCAGCAGCGCGCACTAAGCTTTCGCGGCTCGTTCTCCTGAAGTAACAGCTAAGGTTGGCGCGACAGGTCGCCTTCATCCCTCAAGGAGCAAATTGGCAGAGCTAGCCACTCCGCAAAACGAAACCGCGCATCTGAAACGCGCGCTGGGGCGCTGGGATCTCGTCGCGCTCTTTGTTGTCGCGGTGTTCAATCTGAACGTGGTGCCGAGTATCGCTGCGAACGGCGGCGTCACGGTCTGGCTCTGGATTATTTCGCTACTCATGTTTTTCTGGCCCCAGGGCATTGCCGTGATCGAATTGGCGCATCGCTATCCTGGAGAAGGCGGCGTGTACCTCTGGGCCAAAGAAGTTTTCGGCGAATTCCACGGCTTCCTGTCGGGCTGGTGCTACTGGACAAACAATATGATGTACGTCCCGACCGTGATGCTGTACTTCGTCGGCGTGTCCGTCTTCGTGTTTCCAAGTCATCAAGCTCTCGCCGACAATAAGACTTTTGCCGTCGCAGCCTCGCTCGGCCTGCTGGCCATTCTCGTCCTGCTGAATATAGTGGGGCTTGGAGTGGGAAAATGGATCAACAATTTGGGCAGTATTGGAACTGGTATCGCGGCAGCTGTGCTGGTGGGACTGGGAATCATTGTGGCGTTGCGTTTTGGTACCACAGTCAGCGCCGCGGATTTTCGCGTACCCGCGAATTCACGATTCCTTCTGAATTCGTTCGGAGTAATTTGTTTCGGACTTGTAGGCCTGGAACTTGCCTCCGTAATGGGGGACGAGATCAAGGACCCCGAGCGCACGCTGCCGGGAGCAGTGGTATGGGGAGGTGTTCTTTCGGGGTTTCTCTACATTGCCACGACACTGACGTTACTGCTCGCGGTGAGCAAGAATGACATCAATGTCTTGCAGGGAATCGTTCAGGCAGTGAGCCATATGGCTCAGAAAGTCGGCGTAATATGGATCGTCGCGCCTTTCGCCTTGATGCTGAGTATTTCGATCGCAGGGATCGGTTCTGCGTGGCTGGCTGGCTCGGCGCGTATTCCTTTTGTCGCTGGGCTCGACTCTTACTTGCCTAGTTGGCTGGGGAAAGTTCATCCCCGCTATGGAACGCCGTACGCAGCGCTGATCGTTCATTTTGTGGTGTCCACGATTCTGGTGCTGATCAGTTTTCTTGGCTCCGGTGTGCAGGAAACTTTTCAACGGCTGCTATCGCTCGCCGTTGTGCTGCAGTTGCTTCCGTTTCTCTATATCTTTGCAGCGCTGCTGAAGATCGCGGCCGATCCGCTGGCAGGGAAGGGACACTACAGCAATCCCGTGCTTTGGCTGGCAGGCTCGAGCGGGCTGTTGATGACGATTTTGGGCATGATTTTCGCCTTTTCACCGGCGCAGCAGATCACCTCGGTCTTGTCGTACGAATCCTGGATGTTTGGCGGCACGGCGTTTTTCATCGGTCTCGCGGTATTCTTCTTCTTTGTGTATGGGCGCCGGAAGAACGCTGCGCGTGCACGTAGCGGCCTTTAATTACAATTGTCGCAGGAGATGATCATGGCAAGCGAGGCAAAGTCCGCCGTTCGAAGATATCGGATGTATATCAACGGGGAATTTGTAGAGAGCGCCGGCAAAAAATACTTCCCCGTGATAGATCCTTCGACGGAAGAAATTATGGCCGAAGTCCCGGAAGCGAATGAAGAGGACGTGAATCGCGCCGTCGCCGCGGCAAGAGCTGCGTTTGACTCCGGAGCTTGGCCGCAAACGACTGCGCAGGATCGCGGCCGCATCCTTTTTCGGCTGGCTGAGCGCATCCGCAAGGAAGCGGCAAAACTGGCCGAAGTGGAGTCGCGCAATTCGGGCAAGCCTATCGTTGAGGCCGAGTATGACATCGCTGACGCGGCGACCTGCTTCGAATATTACGGCGGGATGGCCACGAAGGTTCTCGGGCAAGTAAATCCAGTGCCGGACAACGCGCTGAGCCTTTCACTTCGCGAACCGATCGGCGTAGCCGCCCAAATCATCCCCTGGAATTATCCCTTGCTGATGGCTGCGTGGAAGCTGGCGCCGGCCATTGCCGCGGGTTGTACCTGCGTTCTAAAACCTGCGGAACAGACTCCGCTCACCGCTCTCGAGTTTGCCGGTTATCTCGCTGACGCGGGCTTGCCGCCAGGCGTGGTGAACATCATCACCGGCTTCGGCGAAACTTGCGGCGCGCCGCTGGTGAAGCATCCTGACGTTAACAAAGTTGCATTTACCGGAAGCGCCTCGGTGGGGAAAGCCATCATGAAGGCGGCGGCTGACACGGTGAAACGCGTCACCCTTGAGTTGGGCGGCAAATCGCCGAACATATTTTTTGCCGACGCGGATTTCGAATCTGCGATTGACGGAGCGCTTTTCGGTGTTTTCATCAATCAGGGTGAAGTGTGTTCGGCAGGCAGCCGCATCCTGGTGGAAAAATCCATCTATCCAAAATTCGTGGAAGCGATGAGCGCAAAAGCAAAAACAATTCGTCTCGGGCCGCCGCTCGAGCGCGAGACCAAGATGGGCCCGCTGGTGAGCAAGGATCAATTCGACCGAGTGCGCTCGTATCAGGAATTGGGCAAGAAGGAAGCGAAACTTGCGGCCGGCGGAGGACGCCCTGCATCCATTTCCCGAGGTTATTACGTGGAACCCACAATTTTTTACGATGTGGATAATTCCGCCCGCATCGCGCAAGAGGAAATCTTTGGCCCGGTCGCGGCGGTCATCCCGTTTGCGGACGAAGCCGAAGCGCTGCGGATCGCCAACGCGACACCCTACGGGCTGGCCGCAGCCATTTGGTCGCGCGATATTTTCAAGGCGCTTCGCATGGTAAAGGCTTTGCGCGCGGGAATTGTTTGGGTAAATCACATGCAGCCAACATACGTCGAGGCGCCTTGGGGCGGCTACAAACAGTCCGGATTCGGCCGAGAATTGGGGCCATGGGGCATCGAGGAATATCTCGAGACCAAGCAAGTCCACATCAATTTGAACGAACAGCCGATCGGATGGTACTGACATGGCCACAATTCAGTTGCGCACACCGATACCCGGCCCCAAATCGCAGGAATGGATGAAGCGGCGGCAGGCTGCCGTCGCGCGCGGAGTGTCGCACGCCACGCAGATTTTCGCAGCGCGCGCCGAAGGCGCCACTATTGAAGACGTAGACGGAAATCGGTTCCTCGATTTTGCCGGCGGCATCGGTGTCGTGAATGTGGGCCACCGCGCGCCAGGTGTTGTGGACGCTATCCGAAAACAGCTCGACGCGTTCGTGCACACCTGCTTCAGCGTCGCTCCGTATGGGAAGTATGTCGAACTAGCCGAGAAACTAAATTCTCTCGTGCCGGGAACTTTCCCGAAGAAGACAATTCTGGTGAATAGCGGCGCTGAAGCTATCGAAAACGCCGTGAAAATAGCGCGCTGCTACACGCACCGTCCTGCGATTATTTGCTTTGAAGACGCTTTTCACGGCCGCACCATGCTCACTATGTCACTCACCAGCAAGACGCATCCGTACAAAGCCGGGTTCGAACCCTTCGCGACGGACATTTATCGCATCCCTTATGCATATTGCTACCGGTGTTCCTATTCGTTGCAATATCCCTCATGCGGGGTTTTCTGCGCGCACCATCTCGAAGACACTTTCAAACGCGTGGTGGCAGCGGAAGCCGTGGCGGCAGTCGTTGTAGAGCCCGTCCTCGGCGAAGGTGGGTTCGTTGCACCTCCCGCGGAGTTTTTCACAATCATCCAGGACATCTGTCGCCGCAACAAGATTCTGCTCGTTGCCGATGAAGTGCAGACAGGTTTCGGCCGCACCGGCGCCATGTTTGCCTGCGAGCGATATGGAATTACTCCCGACATCCTTGTCAGCGCGAAATCGATTGCGGATGGGCTGCCGCTCGCTGCCGTTACCGGACGCGCGGAAATCATGGACGCTCCGGGCGTCGGCGGTTTGGGCGGTACCTATGGCGGCAACCCGCTCGCGTGTGCCGCCGCGCTTGCGGTTATCGAAACTTTGGAGCGCGATAATTTGCCGGCGCGCGCGGAACAAATCGGAGGGCGGTTTGACGCCCGTGCACGCGCATGGAAAAAGCGCTGGCCTCTGATTGGCGATGTGCGTGGACTTGGAGCCATGCGCGCTCTGGAACTCGTCAGGCCGGGGGCAACCCGCGAGCCTGCGAAAGAGGAAACGGACAAAGTTCTTCGGCATTGCCTCGAGCACGGACTGATTCTGGTTTCAGCCGGAAGTTACGGCAATGTGATCCGTCTGCTGATGCCGCTGGTAATTACCGACCAGGAATTCGATGAAGGATTACAAGTGATGGAAGACGCTCTTATGAGCGTAGCCGAATCCCTGGAGGCCGCGCCGCGCCGCCTTTGATCGAGGTCTCGTCTCAAATTTAAAGCAGCTCCAGCGCCGAACTGCTTTCGCGTTGCACTTGCGTCATGGTGCATTGTCGAGGAGATTTTTCCGGGCGCCAGCGCAAGAATCTCGTTCCATGGCGAAAACGCCCGCCGGTGAAGTGATCGAATTGAACCTCAAGGACCAGTTTGTTATTGAGCGGTTCCCATTCCAGCGAGTGCTTTGTGCTCCATCGGCTTAACCCTCCGGGCGTTTTCCCCGTGAATCCCGGCGGCTTGATCATCGCTTTCAGCTTCTTAGTCAAGGCTAGGCGATCCTCATCGTGGATTGACGAACAGAACCCCACATGGTCGAGCAAACCTTTGTCATTGTACAGACCGAGCAGCAAGGAGCCGACAAGCGGCTTCTTTTCCAGGTAGCGAAATCCGCCAACTACGCAATCGGCGGTCCTTTGCTTTTTGATCTTCTGCATACCGGTGCGCTCGCCCGGTTGATAGGGAAGGTCCACACGTTTAGCCATAATCCCGTCTAGGCCGACCCCCATACGAAACCACTTGCGTGCAATGGCGATGTCGTCCGTGGTCGGTGACAAACGGATAGTGCCGTCTTCATCCAAGTACTTGTTTACAAATGCCTGCAGCGCTTTGCGACGATCGCGCAACGGAAGATTCACCAGCGATCGTCCCTTTTCATCAACTAATAAATCGAAAACGATCAAGACACTCGGTGATTGTTGGCTTAACTTCAAAATACGGCTGGCAGCCGGATGAATCCGCATCAGTAAGTCGTCGAAAGACAAACTGCCGCTTACGGGAATTACAATTTCTCCATCCAATACGAATTTATTGGATTTCAAAGCCTTCAATGCCGCGATAAGTTCCGGAAAATATCTCGTGAGAGGTTTTCCTGATTTGGACTGCAAATCGACACGCTCTGCGTCGCGAAAAGCGAGGCAGCGAAATCCGTCCCATTTGGGCTCGTATTGCCATTCCGCACCCGCCGGTAGTTCGGTTGCAGGACGCGTCTCCATAGGTTGATACTTTTTGCTCAGCGGCAAGGTCATAGGAATCGGCCCAGGTTCACCCTTCCTCGCTCCGAAAGCAAAGGCTTCCAGAGGTCGCCAACTTTGCGCAGGCGCTGCGGCACGTTTTGCATGGTGAAATCCGCCATGCGAACTCCACGTTCGACTTCTTCCCAGGTGAGGGGAGTTGAAACGGTCGCCGCCGGTTTGGGTCGGACCGAGTAAACCGACGCCAGGGTCCTGTTCCAGGCATTTTGGTTGTAGTCCGCCAGGACGCGTCGGGAAGGCCGCTTCGCGATGCGGTATTCGGCAGTGACGATTTTCGGGTTCCGCAGAGCCAATTCCTTCGAGAAATCTTTAGCAAAGGCCCACACCTGTTTCTGTAGAGGGCCTCGCACGATAGGAACGTACACATGGATACCGCGGGAGCCCGTGGTCTTTGCATAGCTTTTGATTTTCAGAGACGCGAGAGCATCGCGCACGATCAGCGCAGTTTCTAGCACTTGGCCGAAGGAAGCACCCTCCGTGGGGTCCAGATCAAAATGCAAATAGTCCGGGCGGTCAATGTCGTCACATCTTGCGTACCACGGATTCAGGTCGATGCATCCGAGATTCACAACCCACAGAAGGGAAGATAGATCTTGGACTATGGGAAAGTCGATTACATTGCCGGAATGATGCTTGATTGAACAGATTGGAATTGACGAAGGCCGCGGCGACGGCGCGCGCTTCATGAAGAAAAACTCACCAGCGATTCCGTTTGGATACCGTTTCATCACCATGGCCCGATCTCTAAGGTGCGGCAGCAGCCAGGATGAGACGTCCACATAATATTGAAGGAGATCGCGCTTTGTCAGACCCAAGCCGGGCCAGAAGATTTTTTGTAAATTGGTCAACCTTACTGGGCCGCCATCTACCTCCAACTCGGCGTCTTTGCAGTTCTTTGGTATTTCTGTCGTTTCATGTTTGGCAGACCGGTTGCCCTTTTTTATCGTGGCGCGCGCCGTGCTGCTCTGCCTAGAGTTCATCACTATTAGATGCTTGGCGCGCCGCAGGAGCGTCAGAATCGGCCCGTCTCGTAACGACGGCGCAGTATTCAGGGTACCTTGGGGTTTAGACCGCGACTCGGGAATACGAGCGATGCCGTAATTGTTACGCCCAAAACTATCGCTATGACTACGAGAGAAGTAACGGCAGAGATTGGGAAGTGTTCGCTCGCGATCATTTTCGTTCCCACGAAAATGATGATCGCTGCCAGCCCTTGGTGCAGGAATCGGAAGCGCGGAAGGATGTCTGCAAGCGCAAAGTAAAGCGCTCGAAGCCCCAGAATCGCAAACACATTTGACGAATAAACGATAAAAGTGTCTCGCGTGATCGCCAGCACTGCTGGCACGGAATCCACCGCGAAAATAATGTCCATCGCTTCCACCGCGACGAGCGCGAGAAACAGCGGAGTCGCCTTCCATCTCCCGCTTTCCCTCACCAGGAACTGTTGTCCTTCGTAGTCCTGCCCTACGGGAATTACTTGGCGCACTACGCGAACCATCCAATTGTTTTCCGGGCGCAGCGCGCGCTTCCGAGGGAACAACATCCTCAGGCCGGTGAAAAGTAAGATCGCTCCAAAAAAATACATGATCGGATGAAATGCCTGGAGCAGCGTGATACCCGCAAGGACGAAGACGGCCCTCAGTACCAGCGCCCCGGCGATTCCGAAGTACAACACTCGATGTTGCGACTTCGGCGGGATTTTGAATGCTTGAAAAATCAGCAAGAAGACAAAAATATTGTCCACACTGAGCGACTTTTCCACCAAATAGGCGGTGAAAAACTCTACTCCCGCCAAAGGACCGCGCGAGAAGTACAACCAAAGGTTGAAAAGCAGCGCAACGCTGATCCATGCCGCGCTTTCAATCAGGGCTTCCTTCAATTGAACTGTGTGCGCCTTGCGATGAAACACGCCAAGGTCCAGCACGAGCGCTACGACGATCGCTATGCCAAAAATCACCCAGATGTGTATCGGCGTTCCCATCATGTTTGTCTATCGCAGGCTCGCGCGGCAAGAGTCTAACCGCCGTTCTTCCGCGAGAGAAGCGCAATGTTAGATCGCGTCTTTGGGGGGGCTACTTCTCGAAGGGTATTTCGGGGCGTTCGATTTGGTGGACTAGTTTGGTGCAGTCAATACCTCTTTCGGGTCGTAAATTCCCCGAATTTCTCTGCTTCTATTGACTATTTGGGCTGATCCCAGGCCCGCCTGCAACTTTTGCCAGGTCTGAGGGTTAGAATGAAATGAAGCAACTAAGGCCTTCGTTCGTGCTCGATTTGCGTCTAGGCGATATCTGGAAGTTCTCCTAAATGAGCAAAAAGACGTCTCGTGTGCGGAAGCGGCTCGATACAGGTGGCGCGGGCTTTCGTGTGTCTACGCTGGGGTTGGCACTGTTGGCCACTGGAATTCTTGCCGTTGGTATTCCATATGCCGCAGCGGGCAACGACGAGACCAGCGTCACCAGCGTTCCTGGCGCGCACTCCGGCGCGCTTTCCGGTGAACATTCCACCTCGTCGAATCTCGACAAGAAATTCAAAGGAAAGCTTCCCATCACCGAGCTGACCGAAGACGAAGCAATTATGCATGCTATGAACCGCCTGGGGTACGGGCCGCGGCCCGGAGATGTAGAACGCATCCGCAAAATGGGCTTGGAGAAATGGGTCGATCAGCAACTTCATCCTGATTCGATTGATGACGGCGCGCTCGACCAACGGCTGGAAAGATATCCGACGCTGAACATGTCCGCGAAAAAACTAATCGAAGAATATCCGCAGCCGGGACAGGTAATCAAGAAAGAAGGCATTACGAAGGAACAATACGAGCAGCAGATGAAAGAAAAGCAGCGTGACGCAGAGTCGCAGGTGATCGTTACCGGAAACGAAAATCTGGACAAGGCGCAACAGCAGCTTGCGAAACTTCAGGGGCCCGGACGAATCGTTGCGGAACTTTCCATGGCGAAAGTGGACCGCGCGGTGTATAGCAATCGCCAACTGCAAGCCGTAATGGAAGATTTCTGGTTCAACCACTTCAACGTGTTCGCCAATAAAGCAGAGGACAAGTGGTTGTTGACCTCCTACGTGCGCGACACGATACGTCCTCACACCATGGGAAAATTCGAGGATTTGCTGCTGGCGACGGCGAAAAGTCCCGCCATGTTGATTTACCTGGACAATTCTGAGAGTGCTGATCCCAACGCCGTACGCCGCATGGAGGCAGAGAAAGAAATGAGGCACGCGCGCTATGGCGGTGCCTTCGCGGGTGGAGTGGCTCCGACACCAGGAACTTTTCCCGGTCCCATAACTTCTGCGGCCGCGTCTGCAACGGCTGCTCCGGCAAAGAAGCAAGAACGCGGCCTCAATGAAAATTACGGCCGCGAAGTTATGGAGCTACACACTGTTGGAGTGGATGGCGGCTACACGCAGCAAGACGTGATTCAAATGGCCGAATGCCTGACGGGTTGGACGGTGCACGAACCGCGCAAAGATCCGGAATTTTTCTACGATGACCGCATTCATGCGCAAGGCAAAAAGGTGGTGATGGGCCGCACCTTCAGCTATGGCGGGGAAAAAGACGGAGAAGAAGCGCTGAAAATGCTGGCGAACCATCCGAACACTGCGACATTCATCTCCACGGAGCTAGCGCGTCACTTTGTATCGGACAACCCGCCCCCGGCGCTGATTCAGATGATGTCTGCGGAATACTCTGCCACGCAGGGAGACATCCGCAGCGTGTTGAAGACCATGATTTATTCACCGGAATTTTGGTCCAAAGAAACCTATCGCGCGAAGGTGAAAACGCCTTACGAACTGGTGGCGAGCACCGCCAGGGCGCTGAACGCCGAAGTGACGATCACTTTACCCACGGCGCAATGGGTCGGGCGAATGGGCGAGCCCCTGTTCCTCTGCCAGCCGCCGAATGGATATTCCGACAAAGCCGAAACCTGGGTGAACACCGGCGCCCTTCTGAATCGCTTGAATTTCGCGCTTTCTTTCGCAACAGACAAAGTGGCGGGCGCGACCGTGGATTTGAAGTCCATGCTTGGCGATGCAGCCGTGCGCGATCCGAACGCGGCGCTTTCGCAGGCCATTGACGCATTTCTGGGTGATCAAATCGCGGAGCAAACGCGCGCAACTCTTATAGCGCGGCTGAACGATCCACAAATTCTGCGGGCGAGTTTGGACGATCCCGTAAAGCAGGTAAATGAAGGGCTGATTGCCGGGCTGGTCCTGGGAGCCCCCGAGTTTCAGAGGCGATAGTGAAACCCTCCGGTAGAGATTGTCGGTTTTGCGGATACGGAGAATTACGATGAACATTTCCCGGCGATACTTTTTAAAGAGCGGCGGCGTCGCAATGATCGGCCTGGCGTCGTTGCCGTCGTTTTTGCAGCGTGCCGTAGCGGCTACGACTGGGCCAAACAAAAAGAAAATGGTCGTGCTGTTTCAACGCGGCGCGATGGACGGGTTGAACGTAGTCGTTCCCTTCGGCGAACCCAATTATTACCACATGCGGCCAACTATCGCGATTCCGCAACCCAGCCAGGGCGGATTGGACGCAGCGCTGGACCTTGACGGCTTCTTCGGGTTGCATCCGAGTCTTGAGCCGCTTATGCCGCTATTCAGGAGCAACCAGCTTGCGATCGTGCAAGCGGTGGGCTCGCCCGACCCTTCGCGGTCGCACTTCGACGCGCAAGATTTCATGGAATCCGGCACGCCTGGTTTGAAATCTACTGAAGATGGTTGGCTAAATCGCGCGATGCAAAGTATGCCGGAAGAAAAGGCCACACCATTCCGCGCTGTGGCTTTCGGCCCATACTTGCCGCGAACCCTGCAGGGAGTCTCTCCCGCCATTGCGATACCGGACCTAAAACAATTTAAGATGTACGGGCCGCAGCAAACCGTGGAAGGTGGTTTCGAAGCGATGTACGCGCAGACTGTGGACCACGCCATGCGAGGTGTCGGCAACGAGACCTTCGAGGCCGTTGACCAGCTTAAAAAAATCAACCCCGATACCTATCAGCCGGATAATGGCGCGGAGTACCCCAAGGGCCGCTTCGGGCAGAGCCTGGAAGAAATCGCCGAGCTGTTCAAGGCGGATGTCGGACTGGAAGTGGCTTTCCTCGATAGCGGCGGTTGGGACCATCATGTGAATGAAGGCGGCGTGCAAGGCCAGCTATCGAATCTGCTGCGCGATTTGGGACAGGGAATTGCCGCGTTCCATCAGGATATGGGCGACCGCATGGGTGACGTCGTGTTCGTCAGCATGTCGGAATTTGGGCGCACCGCGCACGAAAACGGCAACCGCGGCACCGACCATGGCCACGCCAACTGCATGTTCGTAATGGGCGGCGGGATCAAGGGCGGAAGAGTTTATACGCGATGGCCGGGACTCAACGAAGAGCAGCTCAATCAGGGCCGCGACCTCGCGGTAACGACGGACTACCGTAGCGTGCTAGGCGAAATCATCGCAAAGCATTTGGGAGACCGTGACCTGAAGACCGTGTTTCCTGGATTTGCCAACGACCCGCGTCAATTCCTTGGTTTGGTGAAGGCCTGATGCGAAAAACAGCCTACTTGGGCGGCGCGTTATCGGAAGAATCGGACGTGCTGTTAAAAATCTTGCCGATCCGGTCGTAGTTTTTCTCAACGAAAGAAGCGTTGTCAGGCAACACCGACTCTGGATATTCCTTGATCGCTCCCGACTTTTTCATCTGAACAGCCGCCGCCGAGTTGATCAATGTGTAGGTCATCACCACGAAATCACGGGGAGGCAGGCCGGCGTTCTTCAATGCATTCACCACCGGCGGATATTTCTCGATAGTTGCAACGCTGCCCGCAATTGTGTTGTTGGGGTTTCGGGAGTTGTCGTCATCCATCTGCTTTTTTAAAACCGGATCGTCTTTCTGCACTTTGCGAATGCCCTTCACCGCCGCGGCATATTTATCCAGCTTGTACGCGGTCAGAACAAAATTCTTCACTTCGTTCTTTTCCGCTTCCACTTGGGCTGAGGATTTTTCATCCTGTACCGCCGCGGCCGTGGCGCCTATGCCGAGCAGGAGGAAAACGGCTAGCGCGAGGCCCATCGCATTTTTCGCATTTGCCATGAACGGTTCCCCCTGTGACCCGGCCTGTTATTCCGCTGACTTAATCCGCATGCCGTAGAATGACCGGTAAACGAAGGTATAGGAAATCAAAAAGAATACAGCAGCCAGAACGTGGGTCAAATTCCCCCCGGTTTCGAGCGTCAACTTCACGGCCAACTCGACCGCAAGCAAGCCGAAGAGCGTGGTGAACTTGATGACCGGATTCAAAGCCACGGACGAAGTGTCCTTAAACGGATCGCCGACCGTATCGCCCACCACCGTCGCGTCATGCAGCGGCGTGCCCTTCTGTTTGAGTTCCACTTCTACAATCTTTTTCGCGTTGTCCCATGCGGCGCCGGCGTCTGCCATGAAAATGGCCTGGTACAGACCAAAGATGGCAATCGAAATCAGGTAACCGATGAAGAAAAACGGTTCCACGAACGCGAACGCCAGCGTGGCAAAGAATACGGCGATGAAAATATTCAGCATGCCCTTCTGCGCGTACTTCGTGCAGATTTCAACCACCTTTTTGCTGTCGGCCACCGAAGCTCGCTCCGCACTCTCGAGATTGATGTTGGCTTTGATGAACTCCACAGCGCGATACGCGCCGGTCGTCACCGCCTGCGTGGATGCGCCTGTGAACCAATAGATCATCGCGCCGCCGGTAACGAGTCCGAGAAAGAAGGGAGCATGCAGGAGCGAAAGCTTGTCCACGTTCTCGGTGATGCCGTTCGTCAACGCCATGATGATCGAGAAAATCATGGTTGTGGCGCCCACAACAGCCGTGCCGATCAGCACAGGTTTCGCGGTGGCTTTAAACGTGTTTCCCGCGCCGTCGTTTGCTTCCAGCAAATCCTTTGCGCGCTCGAAGTTCACGTCCATGTTGTAGTCTTTTTTCAACTCTTGTTTGATGTTCGGGATGCTTTCAATCATCGAAAGTTCGTACACCGATTGCGCGTTGTCCGTAACCGGCCCGTAAGAATCTACGGCGATGGTGACTGGGCCCATGCCCAGGAAGCCAAAAGCCACAAGCCCAAAGGCGAAAACCGGAGCCGCAATCATCTGCGCCCCGAGCCCTTGCAAGCTGACCAGATAACCAATGGACATCAACGCGACCATCGCAAGGCCGAGGTAATAACCCGAAAAATTCCCGGCCACGAAGCCGGATAAAATGCCCAAAGAGGCTCCGCCTTCCCGCGCCGAAGTGACCACCTCGCGCACGTGCCGCGATTCCGTGGACGTGAAAACCTTTACCAGCTCCGGAATCACAGCTCCGGCTAGCGTTCCGCAGGAGATGATTGTCGCCAGTTTCCACCATTGCGTAGAGTCGCCGCCGAGCTCGGGAATGATTTTGGACGAAACGTAGTAGGTGATAGCGATGGAAACAATCGAAGTGATCCACACGAGCGAAGTAAGTGGAGACTCGAAATTCATCTCATCGGCCTTCAGGAAACGCGCCTTGGCGATGAGGTCGTTGATAAAGTAGGCGAGCGCACTGGCTACCAGCATGGCGATGCGCATCACGAAGATCCACACCAGCAACTGTACTTGCACCGTGGGGCTCTTCACACCTAGCAAGATGAACGTAATCAGCGCCACTCCCGTGACGCCGTAGGTTTCGAATCCGTCGGCGGTTGGCCCAACGGAGTCACCTGCGTTGTCTCCCGTGCAGTCGGCGATTACGCCCGGATTGCGCGCGTCATCTTCCTTAATCTTGAAGACGATTTTCATCAAGTCGGATCCGATGTCTGCAATCTTGGTGAAGATGCCGCCGGCGATTCTTAGTGCGGCTGCTCCGAGCGACTCGCCAATCGCGAAGCCGATGAAGCAAGGGCCGGCGTAGTCGCCGGGAACAAAAAGCAGGATCAAAAGCATCATCAGCAGTTCCACGCTGATCAACATCATGCCGATGCTCATCCCCGCTTCGAGCGGAATGTGGTAAAGCGGAAACGGTTTGCCGCGAAGGCCCGCGAAAGCGGTTCGCGAATTCGCAAATGTGTTTACGCGAATACCAAACCAAGCCACGCCGTAGCTGCCTGCAATTCCCAACACGCTGAACAAAAAGATGATGATTACGCGGGCCGCTTCATAGTGCAGCAGTACGCCGAAATACAGCACGATCACCACTGCAATGAACAACTCGAGCAGCAAAAGAAACTTGCCCTGGGTAATCAGGTAGGTCTTGCATGTCTCGTAGATCAGCTCGGAGATTTCGCGCATTGCGCGATGAACCGGCAGATTCTTCAGCCGTGTGTAAATCACCAAGCCGAATACCAGTCCAAAGATGCAGAACAGGATCCCGAATAGCAGAAGTTTGTGGCCGTCCATGCCCAGAAAATTCACCTGCGACAAATCAGGCAGCTTTAGATTGGCCTCACCGCCAGGCGCCTCGCCTGGAGCTTGCGCCTGAGCCGCAGCAGCACCCAACAACGTTACAATCACCGCCGCCGCGGATTTCAGCATGTTGCCGAAGGGTTTCATGCCTTCACTGGACATAAGATTGCGCATTAAAAAGCCCCCACTAAGCGGGCGGTCACACATTTGACGAGACAAGAGCACATTCAGCCTTCCTCCGGATGAAGACTCCTTGGCGGGAGCCTACAGATTGCGAGAAGTTATTAAACAGAATCGACTTTTGTAGCAGGATTAGCGTCTTTCGTCAAGAAAAGAGGCTTTTGACAGCAAATCCGCCTCTGTTATCGCAAGAGCAAGATCTTTCCAAAGCAATGTCTTTGGCGGCGCTCCTTTGCCTTCCGAGGGGTAATCGCGACCGCACAGGCGTCCTCGCAATCCTAGTACGCCTACTCGGCTGCGGTTAGACTTTGACGGGAGGGACTCAGTGCGATGAAACCAAGGTTCCTGTGGGTCTGTCTAGCTATTTTTCTGTTCCCGAAGTCGGGTTCCGGACAAAGCACGTTGCAATCCCGGACCTATCGCTTCGAAGACCTGACCTCTCAGAAAGAGGCCAACGCAACCTTTCGCCCGATCCTCGATGGTCTAACTCATAGTGGAGTTCACCTTCATGTTCATGAAGTCTTTCTGTTGCCGGGAAGCTCGCCGCATCACGCCCATCATCACCAACAGGAAGAAATGTTTCTGATCAGCGAGGGCCAGGTGGAAGTCACCATTGGCGATAAAACGACCAAGCTCGGGCCCGGCTCGGCCGCTTTCGTCGCTCCCGGCGACCAACATCAAATCCAAAACGTCGGAACGAGTCCTGCGGAGTATTTCGAAATCATTCTCGATCCAACAGCGCCGCACTAGGACGAGCATCCGTCTGCTGATTGTGGAAAAGATGCTTCGAGAATCTAAAAGCGACGTTTAGTCCTGCGGTGTCTTGGCCAGAGGGACTTCAAAAAACATCAGAGGTCTATTCCCCGGGATCACCACCGCGTCAGGAACGTACAGTACGGAAGCGCCGGCCAGCGACATGTCCCGGCTCAAATCGAAATAAAGAAACCCATGAATCGTGGCCATGGGCGGGACCACATCCGCATCGAGTGCAAGCGGCTGCAGAATGTCTTCGATTTTGGCGGATTTTTTATCGCCGCCCGGCAGGGAAACATGTGGAATGCGAGCATTTTTAGGGCCTGAAGGGCCCTGCGGATGCGCGATCAGGTATGCCGCGTCGGAAGGCTTGAGCGAGTCGATATCCTGGTGCTGGCCGTTGCGAAAGTGCACTTCCAGTTGGATGGTGTTGAGGTCGATGCGAATCGGATGGTCCGATTCATTGCGCAGGAAAATTTCCACCGGAAGAATTCCTGCCGGTATCGGGTCTGCCTTGCCGAATTTCTCTTTAGCGCGCGGACCATCGTCATACGCATCGGCCAGGATCGTCATGCCCTCGTGAGTATCGTGGGCGATGGAAGCCGCAGGCTGTGCCGGAGCATTCTGGCTTGATTTCACGCCGGGTGACTGCGCGAAACCGCTTGCGCACATCACTAAACACGCTAGAACTAGTGCGCTGGCTCGAATCATCTATGGACTTTCCCGGCTTGCGACTTCGATGCTCGGTTTCAGCGGGAAGTTGTGCATGTTCCCGCTCGCTGCCACTATAATACCTGCTTTGTGTGCGGAGTCGCTGCGGGAAGTGCCTGGCACCTACAGGCATCGCGAGTCGCCACAATGCCTTCCCAATGTACTTCCTATATCGAATTATCACGGCAGTCGGCATGCTCGTACTGGCGCCATACTTTGCGTTGCGGGGCTGGCGGCGCGGCGAGCATTCCGGTGCTTTGCGCGAACGTCTCGGAATTCTGCCAACGAGCTTCGCGGCTGACACAAGTAGCGCGGCGGTAGGCAGAGCCGGGGATGCGCTTGGGGGCGGAGCAATTTGGATACACGCAGTCTCCGTGGGTGAAGTTCTCGCCGCAAAGCCCCTGGTGGAGGGGCTCAATCGCGAGTTTCCTGGCCGGCCGATCTTCGTTTCTACCACGACGGAAACCGGGCAGCGACTCGCGCGCGAGCGATTACAATCCGCCAACGAAATATTTTATTTCCCTCTCGATTGGGTGGTGCCGGTGCGACGAGCTTTGCGGACGATTCGACCGGCACTCGTGATTGTGATGGAAACGGAGATTTGGCCCAATTTTTTGCGGGAAGCCCGCCGCTCCGGTATTCCGGTGATTTTCGCGAACGCGCGCATCTCCGAAAGGTCCTTCTCCCGCTTCGAAAGATGGAGATTTCTGCTTGGGGTATTTTTCGAACGTACTCTTCAGGATGCGGAGTTGTTTTTGGCGCAGAGTGAAGCAGACGCGAAGCGCCTGGTCAGTATGGGTGCGCTCGAAGACCGCGTGGAAATCACTGGCAACTTGAAGTATGACGTGGAACCGGTCGATATCGGAAGATTCGGCGCGTGGCTCGAAACACAGACTCGACAGCAAGAGCGCTGGCCGGTGCTCGTTGCTGGCAGCGTTGTGGAAGGAGAAGAACAGGCCGTGCTCGCAGGATACGACGCAGTGCAGCGGCAATGGCGCCGAACCTTGCTAATACTTGCGCCTCGAAAGCCCGATCGATTTATGGCCGCGGGGGAAATTATTGCCGAAGGTGGTTGGAATACCGCTCGCCGAAGCCAACTGAACCTCAGTAAGCCCCTGGGCGAAAACACCGATGTGCTGGTCCTCGACTCGATTGGTGAGCTTGCAGGACTGTATTCGCTGGCGGATGCTGTGTTCGTGGGAGGCTCGCTGGTCCGCGCTGGTGGGCACAACATTCTAGAACCTGCATGCTTTTCGCGCCCGCCCGTTTTCGGAGCCTCGATGGAAAACTTCCGCGAGATGGCGGACCAGTTTCTAGATGCACACGCGGGCGTCCAAGTTGCGAACGGAGAGCAGTTGGGGAAAGTCTGGGTGCAACTGATTGAGGATAATGCGATGCGCGAGCGCATGGGAAAGGCGGCGCGCGAAATATCAGAACGGAATCGCGGGGCGACGGCGCGCTCGCTGAAACGCATCGTGGAGGTGATAGCCCAAAGCGAATGCCGCAGCCGTGGCGCTGCCGCCAATGGTGTAAATGCCGCCGAGGGCAATAAAAAGGGAAGCGCGGCGTGACGCTGAAGGAATCACTCCTGTGGCCGCTGTCGTTACCCTACGGCCTTTTGGCGCTTCTCCGGGCGGGGGCATACCGGAAGGGAATTCTTCGCCAGCGTCGCTTGCCTGGGGTCGTCATGAGCGTCGGGAACCTGACAGTTGGTGGGACCGGCAAAACGCCAATGGTGCTTTGGATCGCGGACCGCCTGCTTGCGGAAGGCAAAACCGTTGGAATCCTTACCCGAGGGTATCGAGGCAAAACTGTCGGAGCGTCGGCAAAGACTTCCCAAACGACGGGCCGCCCAAGGGTCATTTCCACTAGCGATGAAGTACAACTTTTGCAATCTCGTTTAGGAGAACGCGTGTTACTTGGTGTCGGTGCAGATCGCTACAAGAGTGGCCTCGCGCTTGCCGGCGGCGGCGTAAATTGGTTTATCCTCGACGACGGTTTTCAACATTTGCCTCTCGCGCGTAACGTCGACATCGTTTTGATCGACGCAAGCAAGCCTTTCGGCGGCGGACATTTGCTGCCGGCCGGGCGTTTGCGCGAGCCGCGCACCGCGCTCGATCGCGCGGATTTGATCGTCATCACGCGCAGCAACCATGTCCCCGCAATCGAATCCGTCGTACGGCGCTATTCGGACGCGCCCATTTTTTACGCCCACACCGAACTCGTTTCGATCTATTCACCTGCCCATCCACAATTCACCGCCTCGGAAGCGCGCTCTAAAACATTTTTTGCCTTCTGCGGGATAGGCAATCCGGCCGCATTCATTGCGGATCTGCGCGATTGGGGTTTTCAAATTGCCGGCCATAGATTTTTTCCCGACCATCATCGCTTTTCCGAATCCGATATCGCGGAGATTGAGAAACAAGCCAGGAAGTTAGGTGCCACCGCTCTCATTTGCACGGAGAAGGATGAATTTAATTTGACGGAACCTCCTCCATCGATGGATCTATGGATCTGCTCCATTTCGCTGCACGTGGACAAAGCAGGTGATTTCTGGCAAGCCCTTATGGAGAAAGCGCAATCCCGCATTGGCAATTCGCAGTGAGCATCCGACGATGTTGGCGGCGAAAAAATATGCGCGGATTGGCACGTTCACTGAGGCTGTGATACGTTCCGTCCTGTTGATGGGAAGTCGCGTATTCATTCCAGGTTTTGGGGAGATGTATTGAACACTGGGCCAAGAAAAACCAAGCGGCATTCGAGCGCCGCAGCTCGAGCCGCCGGGCGCGCTACGGATGCCAGTGTAGACCTTACGCGCCTGCTCGACATCGTGGCTTCATTCCCGCAGCAGACGATTTGCCTGGTGGGAGATTTTGTGCTCGACGAATTTGTCTCCGGTGAAATCTCGCGTATCTCGCGCGAGGCTCCCGTGCTGATTCTGCGGCATCGCCGCACCGAGGCTTATCCCGGCGGCGCCGCCAATGCAGTAAACAACCTCGCGGATCTTGGCGCGCGCGTTTTGCCCGTCGGCGTACTGGGCGAAGACGAAGGCGGCAAGGCCTTGTTGGATTATTTCCGTCGAAAGCGAGTGAACGTATCGGGAATCCTTCGCACCCGCGACTGGGTGACTTGCACGAAAACGCGTTATCTCGCTGGATGGACGCATACCACCGAGCAACAAGTTCTTCGTGTGGACCGCGAGCCTCGGGAAGAGCTGTCGGTGCGTATCCAGGATTCGGTTGAGCGCAAAGCTCGCCAGGCTGCGAGCCGCGCAGACGCGGTTCTCATTTCTGACTATGGTCTTGGAGCCGCGTCGCCGGCCCTCGTCCGCAAGCTCAGCGCGAAATGTATGACGCTCGACTCACGCTATCGATTGCTGGACTATCGCGATGCCGGAATTACGGCCGCAACGCCGAATGAACCCGAACTCGAAGCGGCTTATCACGTGGCCATCGGCACCGACGCGCGAAGGCTGGAAGAATTGGGCGCCAGCGCGTTGTCTGATCTGCGTCTCCAAGCACTTCTAGTTACGCGCGGCAAGGATGGCATGGCCGTCTTCGAAAGCGTCGCTGGAAGGGGACCACGCTCCCGCAACATTCCAATCTACGGTCCGGACACTCCTGTGGACGTTACCGGTGCGGGCGATACGGTCATCGCGGTTTTTACGCTGGCACTTGCAGCGGGCGCTTCCTACCTGGAAGCGGCTCATCTCGCGAATTATGCCGGCGGAATCGTGGTGATGAAGCGTCGAACTGCAACTGTTACCCGCGCGGAACTCGAAGCCGTGTTGCGTCGCGAAGCCACAACCCAGCGCTGAACACTTTTATGGACACCCGCGAAAAAATACTTTCACGCGAAGGTCTTCACGACGTGCTCGACGAGCATCGCCGTGCCGGCCGCAAAGTCGTGTTCGCCAATGGCGTTTTCGACTTGCTGCACGTGGGACACGTGCGTTATTTACAAGCTGCGCGCGAAGAAGGCGACTTGCTTGTGGTGGGCTTGAATTCCGATGCCAGCACTCGCACGTTGAAAGGCGCGGGCCGTCCTATCTTGACCGAACGCGCGCGTGCTTCGCTCGTAGCGGCCGTGGCGGCGGTGGATTACGTTATAGTTTTCGACGAACTCGACGTCAATGCGCTGCTGCGCGAGTTTCAGCCTGATGTACACGCCAAAGGCACGGACTACACGGCCGATACCGTTCCCGAACGTGATTTGGCGGCGCTGCTGGGAATCCGCGTGGCAATCGTTGGCGACCCCAAAAACCATTCCACGCGTGATTTTCTCGCCCGGCTGCGCCACGAGAAAGATGCCTGAGCAGCGATTGTCCCTCCCGCGGCTCGGATCGTTGGGTGCCATCGTCCACGCGCTGCCTGCCGCCTCGCCTGCGCCAAAGCCGCGATTTCGCGAAACGATTTACCTCCACCGCGCGTCTTACTCGCCTGCTATGCTTTTGACCACAGCGCACCAGGTTGTTGACGCAATCGAGCGTCGCCTGAGGCTTCGTTCGTGAGCGAGCCAAGAAAATTCTGGATGCGCTGGCGCGTGCGCATTGGCTATCCCGTGGCGGTTCTCTATTGGCTGCTAGCCACGCCGACGCGCCATTGGATTGCAATCGGCGCGGCCGTCGCCGCCCTCGGATTGCTCGTTCGAGCAGCAGCCTCCGGGGAATTGCGCAAGAATCAGGAACTGGCGACGTCCGGCATTTACTCTCGCACGCGAAATCCGCTCTACCTTGGCAGTGCGATTCTCGCCGTCGGATTCATTATTGCCGGACATTCCCTGTGGGCCGGGCTGCTCGTCGCTCTCTACTTTTCCGTTTTTTATTATGCTGTGATGCGCAACGAAGAAGACGATCTGCGCGCAAAATTTGGCGTTGCATTCCAACAGTATTCCTCGAGCGTGCCGCTTTTCTTCCCGAAAGTTTTTAGCACGGCGAGGCTTCCGTCGGAAAGCGAGCCCAAAAAGACTTTTTCGTGGCAACAATTCAGGCGTAACCGCGAATACAAAGCGCTGATCGGAACGATCGGCGCTCTTGCCATCGTATGGCTGCGGATGTGGTTGAGAGAACGCTACGGGTATTAGATTTGCCTTTACTGCAGGCGGTAGATGGCGTGCATCACGCGCTGGAACTTGGGCCTATACAGCAAATCAAATGCGCGCTCTTTGCCGGGAAACATTTCCAGCGCCACTCTGCGCGTTGCCGCAATCATACCCGAGGCTTCTTCCGGAGTTAAATCGCCCGCTGCAATCGATTCCAGGGTTAGCTGGACCAAAATGCGCAGTCGCCGAATACGCCTGCTTTCGTCGTCGATTTGCGCCTGCGTGGGCTGGCAAACCGGGCTGTTTTCAGTGGGTTCCATGACGGGCCTTGAAGAATCCTTCTAAGCCTCATTATGAGCTTGGCTCCGAAAGCGCGCAATAGTACTGTGGACCAGTGTTCTTGGATATTTTCCGAGGAATTTAAATGACCGATCATTCATCGCACAAACCGGCACAGGATTCATCGCAAGAGCGTGTTGTAGTTGCTTATACTGCCGCCACAACCGCGGAAGCCATGGTCGTTCGCGGACTTCTTGAAAGCGCTGGCATCAGTTCGCCCGGTTCTTCTTCGAACGATCCTTTTCCGCTGCGCGAGTCGCCTGAAGGAACTCACGGCGTCGAAGTCTACGTCCTCGAGCCGCGTGCGGAAGAAGCGCGGAAGCTTATCGCGGAATACCAGAAGGGCAATCAGTCCTCCGCCGAATTCGGCGAGTAGCGCGACTGAATACCTGAAATTCCAAAGATACGCAGTGGTCAGCGCGGATGCGATTCCGCGAATGTGTGCACATCAAGAGTACTTCCATCCGTCAGCGCGGTAACTTCGCCATCGCGATCGGTGCGCAAAAACCGCACGCCGGCCCGCGCGTAACGCGCGACGACATCCTCCGCCGGATGTCCAAACTGATTTCCTTCTCCGACCGAAACCACCGCTATGCGGGGAGCCACCGCCGCGACGAATGATTCGATCGAGGAAGTCTTGCTGCCGTGGTGCGGGACCTTCAGGAAATCCGCGGCGATCGGTGAATGATCGTTTACCAACGCGGCCTCGACTTTTTTTTCGATGTCACCTGGAAGCAAAAAGCTCACCGCGTCATCCCTCAGCCTCATCACCAGCGAGTTGTCATTGGATGCTTGCGGCACGGCGGAAATATCCTCGGGCCAAAGCACATCCCCTTCAATTCCGCCGCACTGGAAATCGCTCCCGCGTTGCTTTTCGACGATTGCAACTCCGCGAGAGCGCGCCTCCGCGAGCAGCGCCTTGAATGCAGAAGTCTCCTCATCGCGTCCGATCCACAATTCTCCGACACGGAAATTCTGGAGCACGCTGCGAAGACCGTCGAGATGATCGTGGTGCGCGTGCGTAAGCGCCACCACATCGAGACTCTTGATTCCACGCGACCACAGGTATGGCGAAACGACTTCTTCGCCCACGTCTGTCCCTGAGTGATATCCGCCGATGGATTCCGATCCCGCCTGTGCGCCTCCGTCGACCAACATCGTTCCGCCGTTGGGAAACGCGACGAAAATCGAATCGCCCTGGCCAACATCCAGGACATCCACTTCGAGTTTTCCGCGCTCAAGATTCGGCGTGAACGGATGCGACGCCACCAGCAACGTTAACGAAGCTAGAGCAAGGGCCGAAGCCCATTCCACGGGCCGAATGGGTGGAGACAACTTTCGCCAGACACTGCGGTTCAATCGGCGCGCCGCTACGTCTCGCGCGCACATCACAAGACAAAAGAATGCGATAAAGAAAGCAATCGCTAGCCACATCGGCGGTCCGGGAATTCGATACGACAACCGCGGCCAATGGCCAAACCACGTGACGGTTGAAAGCAGAAGCGCGGCACAAAGACCAAGCGCCTTCGCAAGCAGCAGCGCAAGACGCGCCCACACGAACGATGCGAGCAGCGTCGCAAATCCAAGAGGAACAATAATTGCCGTAAGCAGCACGGCGGGAATATTACTCAGAGGCCCTGCAAGGCTCACGCGATGAAAATCCTGCGCCAGTAGCGGAAGCATCCCCCACTGAATCACAACCGAAAGCAGCACGATGTCCCACAATCGTAAGCCGACGATGACCGGCACCGAAAGTAGGTCGGTCGCGCGCGAAGCGATTCGCCGAGGCAGCCTCGCCGACAACCAGTTCGACATCGCGCGCAGATCAATGCGAAACTGCGTCACCTTCGGCGGATATGCTCCGTCGCGTGTAACATCTCCCAGGTGCCGCAAACCCGCGCGATACGGCGCGCTGCTCCGTTCCATCCAAGGCAACGCAAGAGCCGCGATAACTCCAGCAGCGAGAAAAGAAAGTTGGAAACTCGAATCGGTGAGCGATGAAGGCTTCCAGAGCAGAATTGCCAACGCTGCCACCGAAATCGTGTTGAGTAATTCAACAGAACGAAATAGCGGGCGCGCGCATAAATAGAATGCCGCAATCAACGCAGCGCGGAGAATTGGCGGGCGATCCTGCACGATCCCAACGTACGCGGCAAGCGCCGCGACTGTTATCAATGCAGTCGCGATCGACGGCAATCGCAAACGCCGGCCAAGCCAGTACAGAAAAACGACCAAAGCCCCCACGTGCAGCCCCGCAACCACCAATACGTGATAGGCCGCCGTCTTCTGGAACGCAAGCACCACGTCGGAATCGACGAAGCTGCGGTCGCCCAGCAACATCGCGCGAAGCACAGCCGCACGCTCCGGTTGATCCGCGAATAGGGAATCGACGCGCGCCAGAAGATTGCCGCGCGCTCTGGCCAGCCGCTGCTGCAACGTGGGCGATGGTCGGTCGATTACCTGTAGCAATTCGCCGCTGCGCAGCGAGCCAACGGCATCAATCTTTTGCCGCGCTAGGAATCCGTGAACGTCGAATGCACCCGGATCCAGATAATTGCGCGGCGGCCGCGCCTTCACCAGGGCTTCCACGCGGTCGCCCGCGCGCAGACCTTGCAAAGGCTCCGTCGCGCGCGGCCCGGAGTAAAAATTCACGCGCAAGCCGCCAGTCGTGGGGAGCACAACGCCCGCGGATTCCACATTCTCCAAATCTATTTCGTAGCGAAGTCCCCAGGGCAGCTTCAGTGGATCTTCGCGTAGTCGCCCGCGCCAGCGCAGCGGAACGCTCGTATCAACGGTGTCACTGGCGATCAGCCGGGAAATGTGATTCGCAGGAACGGAGGCGCGCTCCACTCCAATTGCCAGCCCTCCGAGCGCAACCCACGCGATCAATGCAAGACACCAGGCGAATGCCGCTCGCCTTCGCCAAATCAAAATCACACCCGCGCCAATTGCCACAGTCGCAGCTGCAAACCAGACCTTCGGCGATGTCTGCCATCGGCTGGCGATGCCAATACCTGCGGCGAAGGCCGACGCGATCCACAGCGCAGGCAGTTTCATTCGCGTCGGCGCAAACGCACGACCGTCTCCATGTGAAATGTCTGCGGGAAAAGATCGAACATATGGATTTCACTGCATTCGTAACCCGCCTCCGCCAGCACGGCAAGATCGCGCGCCAGAGTGGGCGGTTCGCAAGAAACATATGTGATGCGCGCAGGCTGCAGTCGTCCCAGGCGTTTCGCCGCATCCGGCGCCAACCCGTCACGCGGCGGGTCGAGAACCACAAACTCCGGACGTTCCTTGTTCCGCTCCAGAAATCGTTCGACATCAGCGGTCCGAACTTCGATCGTGCTTTGCCCGCGCATGTTGACCTCAAGGTCGCGCGCAGCCGCGGGATTCGATTCGACGGCGATCACCCGTGCAAAGCGTTTCGCCAGCGGAATGGAAAACAACCCCACGCCGGCGAACAAGTCGAGAGCCAGCCGGCCATTTTCCTCATCGCACACCGTTCGCACCAGATCGTCAACGAGAAAGCGGTTAACTTGAAAAAAGGAAAAGTGGCCCACGCGATATTTCGTGCCCGCAGTTTCGGTCTCCACGAATCCCGGGCCGAACAATTCCATGCGGTCGTGGCTGGGATCGTGGAATAGAACGCTGACGGCCTCCGGCACAATGCGGCGAATCGTCTCGGCGTGCTCGGTGGCCCGCGAAGGAAACCCGGCGAAAATGGCGGTGAGCAAAAGCTTTGGCTCGACCTCAGCCGCCCCTTCGCTCCCACTTTCGTTACTGAAAGCTTCGATCTCGCGAAGTTCTCGCGGAAGCGCGCCGGATGCCAAGGCCTGTCGTAGCCCGAGCAATGTTTTCAAAAGAAGTGGTGACAGAATCGCGCACTCCTCCACCGCGCATAGCGCCGTGGAGTTCGCGCGAAAGTATCCGATATCGAGTTTCACAACGGTCTTGCCGACCGCTTCCGAGTTCGCCTGAGTTAAGCCACTCGTTGACTCCAACGGCGGTCGAATTTTCCACTGCGCTCGATTGCGATAGCCCCAGGGCGGTGAAGCATGCGTTTTAATCTCGCCAGTCCAGTCGATTCGGCCGATGCGCCGAAGCGTTTCGCGCAGAATGTCCGCCTTGTATTGCGCCTGGGCTTCGTAAGGGATGTGCTGGTAATTGCATCCGCCGCAAACGCCGAAATGCGGACACGGTGGCGTCGTGCGTTGCGGGGAAGCTGCCAGCAATTTGTCCACACGCGCGCGAACGAATTTCTTTTTCTGCTCGACGGGTGACACGGCGACGCGCTCCGCCGGCAGAACGAACGGAACAAATACGGTGGACCCTTCGTGATGCGCCAGGCCATCGCCACCGTAGATCAGCTTTTCGATTGTGACGTCCATTGGCGGCATGAAAGTTGAGTGCAGGCTCTGCACGGGGCGCGGAGGGTTGCTCCGCATTACGTCAGGTAAAATAAACTCAGGCGCGGCACATTCAAATGTTCGAAGAGCCGCTTCTGTATGTATTGCCGCTCGAGCTGCGCTAACTGTTCCGCGGACATCTTACGCCGGTAAGGCGCCAGCGAGCGATCCATTT
Organism: Acidobacteriota bacterium; assembly: GCA_003167215.1. GTDB lineage: Bacteria > Acidobacteriota > Terriglobia > Acidiferrales > UBA7541 > Palsa-295. Next base: position 32,124 of record PMTV01000051.1, read on the forward strand.
CGCGCCGCACGGAAAGCAGCGCCTCTTCATCCGCATCCGCGGAAAGCGCAGCCGATAATTTCTCTTCGAGCACGGTCATCCGCCGTTCGAGATCCTCGAGATCGAGCGTGCCCGGGGAATCGAGCAATGGCAAAGCTTCTTCCAGACGTTTGGCAATTTCGTCAAAACGGGTTGCAAGCACGGGCACGGCAGTCCCCGCCTTTTCCGCAATCTCGCGTTGTTTCGCCGACGCATCGCGCAGTCGCGCGACATTGCGTTGGAGATATTTGCGCAGTTCGTCGCGCGAAAAAGGCTCCGTGCCGGGCCGGGAAGATTTCACCTCCGGGCCAGCGCCCACCGCCGCTTCCGCCGCTTCCGCCGCTGCGTCCGCGACGGCGTCGACGCAGTAGGCGAGGCTTTTCAATTGGCGTCCACCTGCCGCACGACGGGAGCGCTGCCAACTCTCAAATGCCCGGTCGATTCCTTTCAGCACCGCCGCGAGAGGGATGCCGGCCTTCTGCCAGGTTTCCACGATGGCCCAATCCAGAGGCGATACCAGCAAATGTGCTCCGCGTTTGCGCCAAAAATAATCTTCAATTTCAGTGAAGTAATTGAAATAGTTGAAGGATTCCATCGCGCCGGGCTTCTGTGGTTATTTATTCTCGCATTACGAAATATTCTCAAAACGCTGCGACAAACTTAGTTCTTGGTGCGTGGCGCAGCGGAGGGGTGTTTTTGCGCGGAGCCTCGCTCCTTCGCGCCGTCCTGGTTCCGCTCCCAGATGATTCGCAGCCCTTCCAGTGTCAAAAATTCGTCAATGGTTTCGATGTGGCGGGATGCCGTGCCGATCAGCGCCGCTTGCCCGCCCGTCGCGATCACTTTTGTCTTTGCGCCCATGGCCTTCTTCATGCGCTCCAGAATGCCGTCAACCAGATCGGTATACCCGTAAAAAAGGCCGGCCTGCATGGACGCCGCCGTGTTCGTTCCGATGATTTGTCCCGGGTCTTTGATCTCCACGCGAAACAGTCTCGCCGCACGCGCGAACAGCGCTTCGGCCGAAATTCCAATGCCCGGCGCGAGCACTCCGCCCATGTATTCGCCCCGCGCCGAAACCGCGTCGAAGTTAATCGCCGTGCCGAAGTCCACGACGATGCACGGGCCGCCGTATTTCTCGAACGCCGCCACGCTATTTACAATGCGGTCCGCGCCTACCTCTTGCGGATTGTCGTAGTGCACTGGCATCCCCGTTTTAATTCCGGGTTCGACGAATAGAGCTTTCTTGTCGAAGTACCGTTCCGCCATGCCCGCCAGCGTGGAATTCAGCGGCGGCACAACCGAACTGATAATTACTCCGCCGATTTCGCGCGGATCGAGTCCCGCCAGCGTGAATAGTTCGCGGCTTAAAATGCCGTATTCGTCGATGGTCTGATCTCGTGCGGTCGTCAATCGCCAATGGGCCGCCAGCTGCGTGGTGCGGAAGACGCCCAGCACCGTATTCGTGTTGCCAACGTCGAGTGCAAGAAGCATTAGGAAGCCTCCGCGACGTCGCCGGATAGCACGCTTTCGATTCCGCCGCCGTCATCGCGCATCACGCGCAACACTCCGCTGGACTCCAGGCCGGCGGTCGTGCCGGTGAAAACTTCTATAGGAGTGGTAATACGCACACGTTTCCCCTGAAAATAGCTGGAGACTTCTGCGAAGCGGCGCAAGATCGGCCCAGCGCCTTCCGCGATAAATTGATTGTAGTAGCGGTCGAGGTGGCGCAGCAACCGAATCAGGACTTCGAGACGTGAATGAACTTTGCCCGTCTCTATGCGCAGCGACGTTGCAAAATCGGCGAGTTCCGCCGGCATTTTTGTCTGATTGACGTTGATGCCGATTCCGATCACCGCGTAGTGCATGCGGTCCGGTTCGGCGTGCATCTCCGTGAGGATGCCGGAGAACTTCCGGCCCCGCACGAGCAAATCATTTGGCCAGCGAATGTCGGGAAGAACATCAAGCTCTTCGGCTGCGGCGTCCCGCGCGGCGAGGCCCGCCACTAGCGTGAGCAGGGGAGCGTGCGCCGGAGAAATCGGCGGGCGCATCAAAATGCTGCAATGGATTCCCGCCGATTTTTCTGAAATCCATTTGCGGCCCGCCCGGCCGCGTCCCGCAGTTTGTTCTTCCGCCAGCACCAGCGCGCCGTGCGGTTCGCCTTGTTCGCCGAGTTGCATTGCCACGGTATTGGTCGAGTCAATTTTGAAGAAGTGATAGATACGGCGTGCGAACGGAGTGCCGAATAGCCGTCGGCTCAGAAGCTGCGGGACAAGAATGTCCGGCGCGCGCTCGATATGATAGCCAGTCCGCGCATGACCCTTCACGCGAACTCCCAATTCGCGCATCTTTTGTACCCAGCGCCAAACCTGCTGCCGTGTCACGCCGATCTCTTTGGCAATCTTTTCGCCGCTGATCACGATTGTCGAATTCTCCGTGAGCAGCGTCAACAGTGCATCGATCCGCCGGTCTGTCGTTCCCGGCAAATTAGCCATTCGCTTGGTAGGCATAGGGAATCGGAAAGCATACTTGAGCGGGAGCCCGGCCACAAGCCGGACGGCGGCCGCGCCCGGGCCGACCGTAAATGCCGGTCATTCCAACAATCAGGAATTTGTGCTGCCATTTTCCAGAAAATGGCAAATAGGTTCCTATTGGATGCTCGATAACGACACGCGGTCCGCCATGTCTTTGCCAAGTCTTGTATTGTCCTAAGGTTACGGATGCCACATAGGGGCCACCCCAACCCGTTCGGTCGTCTAAGTGCAACTGCTATCTGTGTAGTTCTGTAACGCATCGATCACGCTCAAGCCAATCCGACCGAGGCATTCGCGCATATGAAATTTCGCTCGAGTTTCAATAGGTTAGCAAAACCGGCTCTCGAGTTCTGTATGGCACGGCAGCCCACTGCAGGTTTCGCTGCCAGACGACCCCTCATGGTTGAATTCCCTGGGAGAATTCCTATTCCGATAATTTCCCGCAACGCGGTACTGTTGGTTCTCACAGCGCTCTTGATGTCGTTGCCTTCGTCCGCGCAAACAAGCATCCTCACGCAGCATTATGATACTGCTCGAACGGGCCAGAATACCGCGGAGACCGTCTTAAACCCGACGAATGTGAACTCGACGACTTTCGGGAAATTATTTTCGCTGACTGTCGATGGTTATGTGTACGCTCAACCTTTGTACGTTCCCGCTCTCGCGATTCCGGGAAACGGAACTCACAACGTTTTGTACGTTGCTACCGAGCATGACAGTTTGTATGCATTCGACGCCGACACAGGTTCTCAGCTCTGGATGGTAAGCTTTCTCATCAACGGCGCGACCACACTTTCGACCAGCAACGTGGGCGGCACGCAGGACATTAATCCCGAAATAGGAATTACCGGCACGCCTACGATTGATCCCACCACGAATACACTCTATATAGTCGTGAACACATTAGAGGGCGGCAATATTATTTATCGGCTCCATGCTATCGATATCACCACGGGTGTGGAGAAATTGGGTGGTCCGGTATTCATGACTGCTTCGGTGGCAGGGACGGCTCCCGATGGCAATGGCTCTACGGTGCCATTGAACCCGCAGTGGGCGAATCAACGCCCTGGTCTTCTTCTGCTTAACGGGTTCATTTATATCGGGTTTTCCTCGCATGGAGACAATGGGCCTTGGCATGGCTGGCTCCTGGGCTACAACAAAACCACTTTGGCCCAAACCGGAGTGTGGTGCACTTCACCAAATGGGAAAGGCAACGGCATATGGGGAGCCGGTTCGGGAATTGCTGCCGACGCCGCCGGAAACATCTACGTTTCCACTGGAAACGGCGATGATACGGTCACGACGCCCGCGCCTCCTCCTTCTACAACAATCGACTACGGTGACAGTATCGTACGTGTAGGTCTGACGAATGGAGTTCCCGTTCCGACGGATTACTTCACTCCCTGGAATCAAGCCTCGCTGGACAGTGCCGATGAAGATCTGGGTTCGGGTGGAGTACTTGTGGTGCCTGATCAAACGACGGCGCCTTTTGAGCATATTCTCATCCAGAGCGGGAAGCAGGGAGAAGTTTATGTAGTGAATCGCGACAAGATGACCAGCGATGGCAGCCACTACTGCAATGGCTGCACCAGCGATCCCGAAATTATCCAGTCTATATCAAGCGGTGCCGGACTTTGGAGTATGCCGGCATATTGGAACAGTCAGATTTATCTGTGGGGAAATGGCGGACACCTGGAAGCCTATTCGCTCACCAATGACATGCTTTCTCAATCTCCCACTTCAAAATCGGCCGAGTCAAGCAATTTCCCCGGTTCTACTCCGGTAGTGTCGTCCAACGGGACAGGCAATGGAATTGTCTGGGCCGTGGAAACCGATGCATACACTTCCAGCGGCCCTGCAATTCTTCGCGCATATAACGCGACCAATGTTTCCAACCTTCTGTACGGGTCCAATCTAACTAGCGGGCGAGATACACTCGGACCTGCAGTGAAGTTTGTGGTGCCGGTCGTCACGAACGGAAAAGTGTATGTAGGCACGCAAAAACAAGTGAATGTCTTCGGATTGTTAAGCGGAGAATCTCAAGCTGTCGCGCCCGTGTTTAGGCCGGCTGGTGGGTCTTATGGCGCTGGGCTCCAGGTGACGATGAGCAGTACAAGCCCGAGCGCCTCTATTTATTACACTACCGATGGCAGTACTCCTACGGGTGGCTCGACTCTTTACGCCGGCCCGTTGACCGTAACTGACACCACGACATTCAATGCCATCGCGATCAGCGAAGGCTTCCTTCAGAGTGCGGTGTTCACAGCGACTTATACGATTCAGGACCAAGCCGCGCCGCCTGATGTGTCGCCCTCGGCCGGCACTTACAGCTCGGCTCAATCTGTCCAACTTTCGGACACTTCCCCAACCCCGACCATCTATTACACAACCAACGGCACTATGCCGACGCACAGCTCAACTAAGTACACGGTGCCCATCTCCGTTACTTCGACCACAACGATTACGGCGATTGCATCCTCGCCAGGCCTGAACGACAGTCCAGCCGTTACCGCGACCTTTACGATCAATCCAAATGCGGCCACCATTAATTTCGGCATGGGGTTTTCAATGCCGGGCTGCATGAAATTTAACGGATCGACGGACCTTGATGATAGCCGCCTGCAATTGACGAACGCCGAACAGGATGAAGCTGGAAGCGCTTTCTGCACAACACCGATTAACATAACCAATTTCATAACAGATTTTACGTTCCAACTTTCCGACGCACAGGCCGATGGCATTACGTTCACGATTCAGAACTCTGCAGCGGGTGCCAGCGCGTTGGGGCCTGCCGGCGGTGGACTGGGGTATGGTCCGGACAGCACCGGTGGAACTCCCGGAATTTCCAACAGTGTGGCCGTCAAATACGACCTATATAACAACGAGGGAGAAGGCGACGACTCTACCGGACTCTATACGAACGGAGCGTCGCCCACGGTTCCTGCCACCGATATGACTTCATCCGGGGTGATTCTGAATAGCGGCGATACCATGTCCGTCCACATCACCTACGACGGGACGACCCTGGCTATGACGATCACTGACAGCACCGTGAACGCGACGTTCTCAACCAGCTGGCCGATCAATATTCCGCAGACCATCGGCGGAAACACTGCGTTTGTCGGTTTTACCGGCGGAACCGGTGGGGAAACGGCTAGCCAGAAAATAGAAACCTGGACCTTCGCATCCACGCCTCCGTCGCAATGGGTAATTCAATCCACTGCCGTATCGCCTAATGCTGCCCCGTATACCACTGCAGTTCCGGGATCGACAGCGCCGCTTGGCGAGCAAAACCTTTTCATCATTTTTGACACATCCAATCCGGGTGTGCTTGCCACTCTCGGTTCGCCCAATATTTTGAGTTCAACCGATTCGTTGGATTCAATTGACGGAGGTTTTGGCATGCCTCCCGGCTCCATCACTTTTCAGAATTGGTGCGATCCGAATAATCCGCTGATAGTGAACATCGTCGAGGAGGACTCGACCACCCAAACTTTCACTACAAATTCGAACTACGCTCCGTGCAACGGCACAGCGGACGGGACATTCACGTACACCGGTGCCGGGTGGACAGGTACCGGGGCAGGCGGGCCGGCAGCTTTTTCGATTTTTCAATACGGGACCTCCGACACCATGTCAGGGGATTACCAGGGAACATTTGATAACGGCTCGACGTTTGACGAAGGTGTGGTAGGGAATTCAGCCGTCAACATCACAGTTCAGAATAATTTCAGTGTTCAAGGTTCCGTCACGGTCGGTGCAAATAATCTTTGCGCGTCACAAACGGCGCCCCTAAGTCTTTCGCTCCAGGACCCCGCGGCCATTGCGAACGGCGTGGATCCTGCCGACAACGTAAGTTCGATCAGTTCCGGCGACGTGGTAGAAATTGCTGCAGCGAATAGCACCACCGGCGATCTTGTGTTTTTTGTTCTCACTGGAACGGGACCGGATGGAGTCGCGCAAGAGCCTGAAGGAACCATGTGGGCCACGGGAACCTACGTTAGCGGCCCCGCGTGTCCGGCAGGCACCGCATTTTACGATAAGCCCTTCAAGAAACTCCAAGCAAAGAGCGGTCCTCCTCACAGGCAGCGCTGGCTGCCAATTCGAGGTCATCACGGGACGAGCTGGGAAGCCAAAATTCAAAAAATAATCCGCGAAGCGCAAGGACGTCGATTGGAAACGACGCACCGCTTTGAATTCTTTTTTTGAGTGCAACGAGGAATTATCCTTCATCGGTTTCAGAGAGTTACCGTCGCACGGCCATCAGGAAGACGAATCCGTCAACGCTATAGGTGACTTTGCCGTTGCCCAGAGAGAAGGGCTGTGCAGTTTCAGCGCGGATTTTTCTGATGGCGACTAGCAGCTTTGGCAATTGCGAAGGATTATCTACTGGAACGTTGTGGGAGGGCAGCAGCAGGTGAAGCTGAGGCGCCAGCGCCGCGATTCGCTCGACGGAGCGAACGTATGCGTCGAGATCGGTTTCAGGACGGTAGAGCCAAATTGTTCCTGCGTAGAAACTATCTCCAGTAAATAGCAGTCCATTTTTGCGGTCCAGCAGGCAAATTGCATCCGGCGTATGTCCTGGCGTCGAGACTATTTGAAGGACTCGGCCGCCGAGATCGACTGTGTCGCCGTCGTGAATCCAGTGAGTAATTTGAAATGGGCGCGTGGCATAAGACTTCGCGTCAAATTCTGCGGGCAACGCGCCGCAGACCGATCCGGGAGCAAGCTCCGCCTGCGCATCGGCGCTCGATCCCTTCGCGTTGGCGCGTGTGAAGTCCGTATCCATGCCATAGATTTCGTCGAACTCCCAGTTGTCTCCAACATGGTCGTTGTGCGTATGCGAATTCAGCACGGCGATTGGCAAAGACGTCAGCGGCGTGACCACGCGCTTGATGTCGCCAATGCCCAGGCCGGTATCGAACAGAACTGCGCGTTTGTCGCCAAGTATCAGAAAGGAGATCGCTTCCTCGAATTGATGCGGCTCGTAAATCGCAAACACTCCCGGCGCGACTTTGTAGACTTCGAACCAGGGATCGGCTGACTGCACGCGTTCAAGATCTTTGTATCGCGGGCGGGGGAGCTGCTTGCACCAGTCGGGCGTTACGTTGCTATTCGAGGACTGCGCGCCCACAGGTGTTGCAGCGGTAGTTATCGCGATAAGCGCGATAGCGATATAACTGAAATTCGTTGCCCTGCGCGTTCCCATGGAAGCGGGATTATAGCGCGGATTTCGATTTTGGCTTCCTGGCATACAGCATACGAAGATAGAAGTGTGGGACGAACGACCAGAGCGCGCTTATTCAATCTGCTTGAGGCGGTCTAGGAGCTTTTGATGTTCGATTTCGCGCGATGCCAGGGTGGTGCGCAGGTCGTCCACGATTTTGGCGGGGGCCTTGCTGATGAATGTTTCGTCGCCGAGGCGTGCCTGCTTGGATGCGACGTCTTTCGCCAGGCGGTCGATCTCTTTTCGTAGGCGCGAAAGCTCGACGTCTTTGTCTACTGCTTCACCGTAGGCGATACGCAAGTCGAATTGCGAGGTGGAACGGACGGCGGCACCCGCGCCATCGAGACGGCTGGAAGAAATCTTCAGCACTGAAAGACTTGCCAGCCGGGTGAGAGGTTCAACATTTTGTTCAGCGAGGTTACGAATCGACGAATCGCTGCTGGAAAAATCCGCTGGGACTTTTCGCTTCTGATCGATTTTCATTTCCGCGCGGATGTTTCGCGCCGCCGTAATGATTTCCTGCAATGTCGCAATTTGTTTGTCCGCTGCCGGGTCAGTCCAATTTGCGCGCGGCTCAGGGAACTTGGCGAGCGCTATAGAGCGAGCGCCTTCAGGCTGCGGCAATCGGTGCCACAGTTCTTCGGTGAGAAAAGGCATTACCGGATGCAGCAGGCGAAGCGCAGCTTCCAGTGCGGCAAAAATATTCCGCCAGGCGGCGACTGACACTTCGCGGTCGGCGGACGATAATTGCGGCTTCACCCACTCGATGTACCAATCGCAGAAATCGCCCCAGAAGAAATGGTAGATAGTCTGGCAGGCTTCGTGAAAACGAAAATCCTGCAATGCGGCGCTGACCTCCGCAGATACGGCGGAAAGGCGCGAAAAAATCCAGCGGTGAATTAGGCCATCTTCGCCGGGGATCGCGTAGGGTGCTTGGGCGCGAATTTCGGGGGCGGCTAGTTCTTCGAGCGTGATGCCGGCCGAGGCTTCGGCTTTCTCCAGATTCATAAAAAGGAAGCGGGCGGCGTTCCAGATTTTGTTGGCGAAGGCGCGCGCACCGAGGATGCGGTCTTCGCTGAGGATGATGTCGGTTCCGGGGGCAGCCATGCTGGCTAGCATGTAGCGCAGGGCGTCGGTGCCGAATTTTTCTGTCAGCCCGAGTGGGTCAACTCCCGTGCCGTTGGTCTTGGACATCTTTGCGCCTTCGGCCGTGCGCACGAGCGAATGAAGGTAGAGACGGCGGAAGGGGATTCGCTCTTTGGGCCCTGCGCCCTGCATCAACTGCAGGCCCATCATGATCATCCGTGCGTCCCAGAAAAACAAAATATCGTAGCCGCTGATCAGCAGGCTGGTGGGGTAATACGTGCGCAGGTCTTCGGTGTCGTCGGGCCAGCCGAGGGTGGAAAAAGGCCAGAGCGCGGAGCTGAACCAGGTGTCCAGGACGTCTTTGTCCTGAGTGAGCTTCGCGTTGCCGCACTTCGGGCATTTTGTAGGTGGGCTGGCAGCGCGGGCGTGGCCTTCGACGATCTCGACGCGCGAGTCGAGCGCGGGAACCATTTCTTTGCACTCGGCACAATGCCAGATGGGAATGCGATGGCCCCACCAAAGCTGGCGAGAGATGCACCAGTCGCGAATATTTTCGAACCATTGCAGCAAAATGGTGCGCTGGTTGTCCGGAACAACTTCGATCAAGCCGTTGATGACAACTTGTGCGGCGGGCTCGGCGAGCGGCTTCATTTTCATGAACCATTGCGTGGAAACGCGCGGTTCGACGATGGCTTTGCAGCGGTCACAGGTGCCGACGGAATGAGTGTGCTCGGCAATTTTTTCAAGCAAGTCTAATTTTTCAAGGTCGGCAATGATTCGCGCTCGCGCGATGAAACGTTCGAGCCAGGCGTATGGGCCGGCCGCTTCGTTCATGTGCCCGTCGTCGGTCATCACGTCGATTTGCGGAAGGTTGTGGCGCTTGCCGGTCTCGAAGTCGTTCGGATCGTGCGCCGGAGTGATTTTCACCGCGCCGGTGCCGAATTCGCGGTCCACCGAAGTGTCCGCGATTATTGGAATTTCGCGATTCGCGAGCGGCAACAAAACCTTCTTGCCAATAAGGCGCTGGTAGCGCTCGTCGTCCGGGTGCACGGCGACCGCGGTATCGCCCAACATCGTTTCCGGGCGCGTGGTCGCAACGACAACCTGCTCTTTCGTTCCGGCGACGGGGTAGCGGATGTACCAGAGACTGCCGACGCGCTCATTGTGAACCACCTCTAGATCGCTGATGGCCGTCAGGCAGCGCGGGCACCAGTTGACCATATAACGTCCGCGATAAATTAGGCCTTCACGATAAAGGCGCAGAAAAGCCTCAAGCACGGCGCGGTAGAGCGCGGGTTCGAGGGTGAAACGCTCGCGCGTCCAATCGCAAGAAGCACCGAGGCGGATCATCTGTTCCTTGATTACGCCGCCGCTCTCCGCTTTCCATTTCCAGACTCGGCGCTCAAATTCTTCGCGGCCCAAATCCTGCCGCTTGATTCCTTCCTTGTCGAGCATGCGCTCGACGACGAATTGCGTGGCGATTCCGGCGTGGTCCATGCCCGGGAGCCAAAGCGTGCGTTCGCCGCGCATGCGATGCCAGCGCACGAGCATGTCGATCTGCGTGTGCTCCAGCATGTGACCGATGTGTATCGAGCCGGTGACGTTGGGCGGCGGAAGCGCAATCGAGAACGTCCGTCCGCTGCCATCGCCGGAGTTTTCCGCGCGAAACAATTTCTCGTCAAACCAGGCTTTGGCCCAGCGTTCTTCGATTTCCCGCGGCTCGTACGCCTTTGGTATTTCTTTCGGCATTGCTTCCCTAAAGATGACCTCGCATATTCAATTCCAGGCCGCCACGGTCTCCCGTGTGTGGAGAGCGACCATGGCCTGCCAAATAGCGCGCAACGAATCTTCAATATTAGGGGCGGATGCTTCGTGCGTCAAATGACACCGTAAATTCATCAGCGAGTCTTCGTCCAAAGGCGATGAGGGTGTTAAGATTCCCACCCCGAAAGAACGGGACTAAATGGACAAGAAGAACTTCCTGTTCGTATCTTTAACCGGCCTGATCAGCGATATCGCCTGGCAAATCTCGAAAGAGGGCCACGAGGTACGCTATTTCATTGCCGACAAAAAAGAACGCGATATCGCCGACGGCTTCGTGGCCAAGTCGAAAGACTGGGAAAAGGACAAAGACTGGGCGGACATCATCATTTTCGACGACACGCTGGGCCAGGGCGAAAAAGCGCAGGCGCTGCGCAAGGAGGAGAAACTTGTAATCGGGGGCACGGCGTACAGTGACAAGCTCGAAGACGACCGTTCGTTCGGCCAGGAAGAGCTAAAAAAAGCCGGAGTGAACATCATTCCGTACGGCGAATTCGAATCCTTCGATGACGCCATCGAGCACGTTACCCAGAATCCCAGCCGCTACGTTATCAAGCCGAGCGGCGAAGCGCAGAACGTCAAGCGCCGCCTGTTCGTCGGCGAAGAAGATGATGGCCAGGACGTGATCCGGATGTTGGAAGCTTACAAAAAAGCCTTCGCGGACGAAATTAAGGTCTTTCAGTTACAGCGCCGCATGATCGGCGTGGAAGTCGCTGTCGGCGCTTTTTTCAATGGCAAAGCTTTCATCTATCCCATCAACATCAATTTCGAGCATAAGAAACTTTTTCCCGGTGATATCGGGCCTCCCACTGGTGAGATGGGAACCTCCATGTTCTGGAGTGGTGCGAACCATCTCTTCAATCAGACGCTTTTGAAAATGGAGCCCAAGCTCGCCGAAGAAGGCTACGTAGGCTACATCGACGTGAACTGCATCGTGAATAACAACGGCATCTATCCGCTGGAGTTCACGGCGCGCTTCGGCTATCCCACGATCAGCATCCAGCAGGCCGGAATGATCACCCCAATCGGCCAATTCTTTTGGGATCTTGCGAGCGGCCTGGATCCGAAACTCAAAGTCCGCAGCGGGTTTCAGATCGGCGTCCGGATCGTAGTTCCGCCGTTTCCTTTCGATGACGACGAGACTTTCGATGCATTCTCCAAAAATTCCGCAATCGTGTTCAAGAAGCCGCCCGCCGACGAAACCCACATCGAGGACGTCAAACAGCTTAACGGCCAGTGGCTCATCGCCGGAACTTCCGGCGTCATCCTCATCATCGTCGGCACCGGCCAGACGATGAAGCAGGCCAAGGCGCAGGTGTACTCGCGCATCAAAAACGTTTTGATTCCTAACATGTACTACCGCACAGACATCGGAGACCGTTGGGAAGAAGACAGCGACCGCCTGCATAACTGGGGCTACCTCCGCTAGCAAGAACCAAGCTTCCGTCGAGCCGGCTGACGTAACCGGAGTTATCCCCAACTAATTAAAGTTATAGCCAAATTCCCAGAGCAACTGGTGGTTGCCGTTGGTTACGCCGGCGTTTCCGATTTGATAGGCCGCGTAAAATGTGAGTTTGGAACTGAGCTTTATGATCGCGCCGGGATTCACGTAGCCCGCGGAGTTATTCCCGGTGTACCACTCGGCTGCGAGCGTGAAGCGTTTGTTGAGGATTTGTTCGAAGGTGAACTGCCCGCCGGCGCGGTTGGCTTTGGCGACGACGTTGCGCGTAAAGTCGTACGCGCCCGCGGTGATGCGCGTGCCGTGCTTCCACTCTTTGGCGAGCGTGGCGTAGCCATAATTCCCCGCGTTGTAGGTCCGCAGGTATGCGGGAAAAAACAGATCGTCTCCAACAAAAAAAGACCATCCTGACGTCTCGGCTTTCCAAACCCGCCATTTCACCGTCGGAGAAATTTCGTATTGTTCCAAAGTGGGGGCGCTGAGCCCGTCGAAGTTCACCCCCACTTCGATTCCGTGCCCGATGCCAACCACCACACGAGGAGTAAATGTGGCGAAAAGATTCACTGGGCGGACCGTGCCGTCCAGTTCGCCGTACACTTTTCTGTTGTCCAGGATGTCAGCGCTGGGGACGTCAAAAACGGTTTCTTGGGCGTAGGCGCTGCGTAATGGAAAGACGGTCAGGAAAAGCAGCAGAAACTTAAAGGATTTAATGGAACGTGGCCGGCGCAAGGTGCATCAGGATAACGTACACATCCACCACCGCCCTACAGTTTTGCAGAGCGAAATCCGCGGTTTGGCAAACCTCGCCTGGGAATTCTCACAGAGGGGAAGACTGGCGCCGAGCTCGGTTTACCTGTCTTTTTTCGTAAGTTCGCTGTGAACGAGACTTTCGACTAGCGGTTTCACGCCTTGCGAAAAGAGATCTTGAAGTTGAGGGCGAAGTTTATCCAGGACTTTCTGCACTAGCGCATCCACCGCTTCCGCACTAGGTTCACTCGGCGTGGTGTCCACTTGTACCCGAGGCGGCATAAGGAAAGCGATCCCGGAAAGGGCTTCCCGATTCGGCGGCGGCAGAGTCGGAATGCGTTCGCTGAATTCTTCCACCGCAGGCTCTGGTACTGCTGGTTCAAACACGGAAGGATCTAAATGCTCCAAATCCGAATCTGATTGCACGTTTTGCGCTTCCTCGGGAGCCGGAAGAAAATGCTGCGTTGGAGAAGACTCTTCCTGGTGCGGCGAATAGTCCGAAGGTTTGCTGTGATCCTCATCAACTAAGAGAGGTTCCGGGGCGCTACGGTCCGAGCCGTGTTCATCTCGCCGTTCGGAGTCTGCCGGCGCGACCATAAGCTTATTGTCGAAATCCGAAGGGCTGCTGGCTGTAGACGCAGGCGCGTGCTCTTCGGCTCGATTTTCCGCTTCTCGCGACTCGGACGGGAAGTGATAGGAGGGTTTAGCCGGTTCAGGCGCATCGGCAAAAAACCGATCTTCCGAATCCCAGTGAGAGCCGAACCGGGAACCGTGTCCGTGTGCTGTCTCGTCTTCCGATGTTTCTTCGGCGTGTCCAGCCGGCTCCGAGATACCGCTGTGATTGCCGGATGAGGCTTCCAAGTGGTTTTCGGCGTCCTTGGCCTTGGGTTCTGCATGTGAAGCGGCCGCTTCCGCCGAAGGCGCACTCAGGTTCGACATCCATCCGCCATTGGGATACTCGGACGGAGGCGGCGCCATCATGTCTATCCAATCATTAGCTCTTGCAGCGATGCTCGGACTCGGTTCCACTTTTTCAGCCGGTTTTGCTTCGGCGCGCGCTTCCTCTTTGACTACGGCCGCCGGCGCCACTTGGTCAGGAGTTGGATCCGGCAGCCACATCGCGTGAGAAGTGTGCGGCGCGTCTTGCACTTCGGATTCCGTGCCTATAATCGGTTCAGATAGTTCGTCCGCGGCGTGACCGTGCATCTCGGCTGGTTCATTTGCAAGTTCCGTGACCGGAAGCGCTTCGCCGGCGGATATCTCTTGCTCGTCAGATAGTCGCGAGCTTGGGATATGCCGCGGTGGAACATCCTTCTCGGAAGGAAAAGTATTTGAATTGACGTCGCTGCCAAAAGGATCGTGCGCATCCTGCGCAACGTTTTCCGGCACCTCGAAATCCGCAGCGTTGCGCCGCCAGTCGCTTACAGTTGCGACGTTATTGAATTCATCTTCCTCTTCAACATCAGCTTTTGCGACGGGAGCTTTCGCCGCCTTCGAAACTTTTGATTTTCGGGTATGCTCTTCTGCCTCTTCTTCACCTTCGTCGTCATCGCCGGTGAGGGCGCGTACGCCTTTTCCGAATCCATAAATCTGAGCGGCTTCCTCGGGCGTCGGCTCGGGGAAGTCAGGCAGGGGCTTGGGTTCGCTGCGAAGAGGAACTTCCATCACTTCCGGCGGCGGTGGAGGCTCGGCGATGATTTCTCTCTGTTTTGCGAGTTCCGCGGCAATCCGGGGATTCTTTTCCAATACCGACATCACCATCGCAATGAGCGGATCCGGTGGAACGAAGGGTTTCTTCAGAACGCCATCAGCGCCCACGCGCCGTGCCTCTTTTTCGTCTAGTGGATCGAAAGCGCCCACCAGCAGAATGACGGGGATATGCGCGTATCGCGTATCTTTCTTGATGAACTCGCAGACTTCGTAGCCATTGCGCACGGGCATGAACACATCCGCGAGCACAAGATCGGGGTTTACGTCGGGAAGGCGCCGGACGGCGGCTTCGCCGTTGCCCACAGCCACTACATCAACTCCGCGCTCTTCCAACGCCAGCACGACCATTTTCTGGATATTGGAATTGTCGTCTGCAACCAGAATTCTGGGCACTGTCTTCCCCTGGAGGCGAGCCCAGACGGCGACACGCCCACCCCTTTCATCTTGTATTGCAGCATCCCCAAACGCGGGCGTCAACAAACTCGAAGTACAGGCGTGCTTGAGTTGTTAGCAGGGAGTAAACAGGCGCTTACCAGGGAATAAGCTTCTTGATGCCCTTCTTTTTCTTGCTGGAGGACTCTTGCTTGGGATCAGCGCTGTCCGCCGCTTTAGGCTGTGCTCCCTGGGCTTGGGAGGATGCTGGGGCTCCTGTAGTAGGCGCGCTGCTGGCTGGCGGTGGCGCTGTGGAGGTGGATTCGGCAGCGCCTGTCCTGGATGAACCGGTGGCCGATCCTGGCGCGGTTGGCGGCGGTGGCATCGGGGGCCCGGAATTATCCGGCGCTGGTCTTGAATCGGGAGTAGGAGCGAGAACAGGAACCGCGCTCGAAGGCGCTAGAGCCGTGCCATTTATAGCGGGAGTCGCCGCTGGGGTGTCGGAGGCAGTGCTGGGGTCGTCTGGAGAAGTTATGATCTGCAGCCCCATGCTGGTGCCGGAAGTAGCGGGAGCTCCGACCGGCTGAGTCGTTGCGTCGACCGGTGCCGCTTCGTTCCCCGGATCGGTTACCGGCGCTTCGGCACTCGTCCCCGTGACGGTAAAAGACGGACCTTTTGCCCCGGACTTCAAAACGTCCGTTGCCGAAATTACATCGTTCGGCGGATTCATTTGTGGCTGTCCCAGCCTCGCAGCCGTTGAAACGTCAGGGTTGCCTTTGATCATCCCCATGGGGCGTTTGATTAAGAGGCTCTGATGGTGCTGCTCCGCCCACAATTGGTCGTTCTTCATTCGCTGGAGCGCCTCAGGATCAGGCGACGGAATAGGCAGGCCCAAGGATGTCAGGCGCGCCCGGGCATCGACGCCCCTCTTGGACAAAGGGTAGTCCTGAAGAATACGGTCATAGCATTTCGCGGCCAGATCACCCCAGTGATTTTTGTCGTCTTCGTTCTTCGAGACCAGCTTCGCGCGCGAATAAACGCTGCCGAGCATCCACAGCGCTTCATCGGTCTGGCTATAGAGCGGATAACGGTCCGTCACTTCCACCAGCCGAGCGGTCGCCGCGCGGTAATCCGCCTTCAAATAATAGTAACGAGCGACTTTAAATTCGCCATCGCCCAGAACCTCTTGTACGTCGCGCAGATATTGCTCCGCCTTGGGCACCAGAGGACTTTGCGGATACTTCAAGATGAATGCCTGGAATTCGTCTTCGGCGGCTTGCGCCTGCGTCGAGTCCCGGTCAGCCTTTTCCATCATGCGGTAATGCGCCATACCGACCTGCATTTGCGCGTAGGCGGCTTCGTCAAGGAAGGGGAAAAATGTGATGAAATCTTTGTACTCGGAAATGGCTTGCGTCGTACTCGAAGTGCCTCCCTCTTTGTAATACGAATCGGCGACCGAAAGTTTGGCCTTCGCTAGGTACTCGCTATCCGGATAGGTGTTGATCAGGGTTTGCAAGGCCAGGCGGCCTTCCGTGTAACGGGCAGCCTTCATGTCAACCAGCGCGCGATCGTAGAGCACCTTGTCAGGCTCTGACGAAGCGTCCGTAACTGGTTTCGCGTCTGGTTTTTTCTTAGCTTTTTTCGATGTGGCTTGGGACGCCTTCTTGGCCGGAGCTGTCTTGGGCGTCTGTGCCGTCTGCGGTGCGCCTTGCGCTGCCGGAGCCGTAACGGGTGCGCCTTGTGAGGATGGCGCTGTTTGTGGCGCGCCCTGATCGGATTGTTGCGCACTCGCGCTCGGGCACACCTGCAGGAAGAGAGAAGTACCCAGTATCAGAATTACCAGATAACGTGTTCGACTGAAGTTTGCTGCCATCACACCCTTGGAATCAGTTCTCGCTCTAATCAATCTTTAGCTAAATTCCTCAAACCTTGTGGCTCAAAGCTTCGGTGGCCAGCTTATGCAGCTGCCGTGTAGCTCCTGCTGGATCGCTCGCGTGAAAAATCGATGACCCCGCAACAAACGTATTTGCCCCGGCCTGGGCAAGCTCGGCAATGTTTCCCAGATCGACGCCCCCATCCACTTCGATCCGGAAGCCGGCATTATAACGCGTACGCCACTGGTTCAGTTGCCGAATTTTCTCCAGCGCGCCGCGAATGAATTTCTGGCCGCCGAATCCCGGGTTTACCGACATCACCAGCACCGTATCCAGCTTGTCTAGGACGTCGCTCAGCATCAGCACGGGAGTAGCGGGATTAATTACCGCACCCGCCTCCGCGCCGTGTTCGCGAATCATTGCCAGCGCGCGGTCCAGATGTACCGTGGCTTCTTGATGAACCAGCACGCGAGTGGCGCCCGCCCGCACAAAATCCTCGATGTATTCTTCGGGGCGTTCGATCATCAGATGCACATCAAGGGGCAAACGGGTTGCCTTGCGAATTGACTCGACCACCGGGATGCCGATGGAAATATTGGGGACAAAATGGCCATCCATCACGTCCACGTGAATCACATCCGCGCCGGCTTGTTCCACCGTGCGAATTTCTTCGCCCAGACGGGCAAAGTCAGAAGCCAGAATGGAAGGTGCGATCTCGATGCGTGCGTAGCTCATGCGATCACGCGGATTTTAACACAGCCCGGCCGCTGCTACTCGGCAAGCTGAAGCTCGATCGTGGTGCCCGAATCTAGCCGGGAGCCCCGCGCAGGGCTTTGTGATGCTACGGTGCCGTGCGGCGTGCCGGGAACGGGCGAAAATGTAAGCTTCGAAACTTTCAGTCCGGTTTCGGCTAATTTTGATTCCGCTTCCGCGAGAGAAAGTCCACTCATCTCCGGCATGACGTATGCCGCGGGCCTGGGCCCCAGCGAAACGAGCAAATCTATGTGCGGGCTTGTGAGATCAGAAGTGCCGGGCGCGGGCTCTTGCCGGATTACGGTGTCGTCTTGCCCCAACGGAAGATAGGCGCTAGAAATCTCTCCCAGCTGCAGCCCGCTACGTAGCAGCTCGATGCGCGCAGCTCGCAGGCTACGCTCCACGAGCACCGGAATTGTGGCTTTCTGAGGGCCGAGACTCAGCATCACATGCGCGTACTGTCCCGTCTTCACCCGCGAGCCCGGTGCAGGGCTTTGCCGCACCACCACATCGGCCGGAAGAGCATTGTAAATGCGGTCTTCCACTTTGATTCCCACTCCGCGTCCTTGCAAAGTCTGTTGTGCCTGCACTGCTTTCATCCCAACCACGTCGGGCATGGCGACCTCGCGGCCCTGGATTGCGAACCGCACCGCCATCAATGCGCTCAGGAACGCCACCGACGCCAGAATAAAAACGATCAGCGACATCCGAAACACCCACTGCAGGCGATCCCGCAACGTCATCGATTAGCTCCTCCGTTTGTAGAGCCTAACACGGCGGGCATGCCACGGCCCGCTGCTCTTTGCGCTGTATTGCTATCTTTCACCCTTTCCGTTTTTCTCCAGCAGCGCAGCGAAGAAGCCATCCGTTTGATACGCGCCGGGCTCCACGTGAAATTGCCCCATTTCATCGAACAAACTCCTTGCAACGACCCCGGAAGCGAGATGCGCGGATATGGAGCGCGCCCCTTCTTTCGCCGTCACACGGCTCGCGTCTGGAAATTCACGAAGCACCTCGGCTACCACGTCCTCGTTTTCTTCCACTTCGAGCGAGCAGGTGGAATACACCAGGCGCCCGCCCGGCGCAAGCTGCTTCAGCGCGGTAGCCAGCAGCGCGGACTGCAAATGATTGAGTTCGCGCAATTGTTCGGGTCTCAGCCGCCAGCGGATTTCGGGATGCCGCGCGAGCGTTCCAGTTCCCGAGCATGGCGCATCCACCAAAATGCGGTCAAACTCAATGGCAAAGGGAAGGGTCTTTGCCGCGTCCAGCTCGACGAGGCTTGTTTCGCGCAGATCGAGCCGCTTGAACTGTTCGCGCATTGCTCGCAGCCGGTGCGCGTGACGATCTGCGGCGACGATCAGCCCATTCTTTCCCGCGTTACGCGCGAGCGTTGGCGTCTTTCCTCCCGGCGCGGCACACAAATCAAGAGCTCGATTTCCCGGCTGCACATCGAGTAGCAATGGAATCGCTTGCGAAGCTTCGTCCTGAATTGAAATATCTCCCCGTTGGAACGCTTCTGTCCGAGTCGGGCTGCCGCCATTTACCGCAAACGCTCCGTTTAACAAAAGCCCGGACTCGAGGCGCAAGCCCGACTCTTGCAGGCCACTCAAAATATCGTCGCGACGCTTGGCGTTATGCACCGAACAGCTCAGCCGCGGTGTCCGGTTGTTAGCTCGCAGCAGGGAAGCCGTTTCCAGTTCTCCAAAGCGCGCGAGCCAGCGTTCAACCAGCCATGCCGGATGCGAATGCACGATTCCCAGCCGCTCGGCCGGCGGAATGCCCGCAGGCAGAAACTTTTCCGCCGGTTCTTTCGCTTCCGCTGTCGCCCGCCGCAGCACCGCGTTCACTAAGGAAGTCGCAGAAGTCTTTCGCGCGCGTTTTACCAGTTCCACCGACTCGTTCACCGCGGCTCGTGCCGGTATCCGCCCGAGGAATCGAAGCTGGTACAAACCCATCCGCAATGCGATTGCCACCGGCAAATCGAGCCGCGCGACGGATTTCTTCAGCGAGCGTTCGAGAAAAAAATCCAGAAGTCCGCGCCAGCGCAACACTCCGAGCGTAAGCTCCGTCGCGAGCGCTGCGTCATCCTGCCGCACGCGGTCGCCTAGTTCGCTGTGCAACACGTCGCTCGCGTACGCGCCTTCCGCCTCCACGCGCCGCAGTACTTCGTAAGCAATCTTCCTGGCAACGCTGACGGACATTTGTTTTTGTAGAATTAACTGCCGAACTGATCGACCGGTCTCAGGCGGGCGCCATTTGCAAATTCCAGCGCCGTGATGCGTTTGCGTCCCTCGAGTTGGACGAATTCAAGTTGCAACACAGTGCCATCGCCGCAAGCGACGAGGACCTTGCCGCTGCCTGCAAGAATTTCGCCCGGTGCGCGTGTGGCACCGGCGGGAGAAGCTTCGAAACTGGTTCCCATGCTGGCTTTTAAAATTGGCCGGCCCCAGATGGCGCAATTCTTTCCCCGGAATGATGTGAACGCCCCGGGCCACGGTTGCAACCCGCGGATGCGGTTGTAGATTTGCTGCGCGGGCAGCCGCCAATCAATCCGCCCCTCCTCTTTCTCTAGTGGCGGCGCAAAAGTTGCCCGCGAATTATCCTGGGACGCCGGAGCGATTGTTCCGCGCTCGAGTGCGCGCAAAGTTTCGGCCACCAGCGGCGCGCCCGCCTCGGACAGCCGCGCATACAGTTGGGGCGCAGTTTCGTCCAGCCCCACATCGGTTTCAAACTTCAGCAGCGTTGGACCAGTATCAAGTCCCGCGTCAATCCGCATGGTGGTCAGGCCCGTGCGCGTTTCGCCGTTGATAATCGCCCGGTGGATCGGTGCCGCGCCGCGATACTTCGGCAGCAACGAGCCGTGCAGATTGATCCAGCCAAGGCGCGGGATCTCGATCAGACGCTGCGGAATAATTTGCCCGTACGCGATGATCACCACGGCATCCGGCGCAGTTCGATGGAAATACTGCAACGCTTCGTCCGATCTGATTTTTTCGGGCTGGTACACCGGAACTCCAGCAGACACCGCTGCTTCTTTTACCGAAGAGCTGGATGTGGCGTGGCCGCGGCCGCGCGGCCGGTCGGGCTGCGTGACGACGCCTGTGATTTGAAAATCGGATTGTGCGAGAAGATGCCGCAGGGAAGGCAGCGCAAAGTCAGGGGTGCCGCAAAAAATGATTCGGAGCGGCACGCCGCCCTACCACTCGCCGGCTTTTTTCAGCTTGCGAATCTTGCGCTTGATCATGTCGCGTTTCAGCATGCTTAAGTGAGTGATGAAGAGAACACCATTGAGATGATCGATTTCGTGGCAAAACGCGCGCGCCAGCAATCCTTCGCCTCGCATTTCGAATTCTTTGCCTGTGACGTCATGCGCGCGAATCGTGACGTACTGCGGCCGCGCCACGTGCGCGCGAAATCCCGGTACGGAGAGGCATCCTTCTTCTTCGCGCTGCTCGCCTTCCGCATGAATGATTTCCGGATTCGCGCACACCAGCTTGGCTTCCGGATTTTTCCCGTTGCTCACGTCGATTACCGTGACGCGCAGGCCGAGTCCGATTTGCGGCGCCGCCAAGCCCACGCCCGACGCCGCGTACATGGACTCAAACATATCCTCCACGAGCTTCTGAAAATCCGCGTCGAAGTTTTCGACACGCTTGGTCGGCGTCTCGAGCACAGGGTCCCCGTATTTCACGATTGGATGAATCATCTTCGCTACTTCTGTCCTTTGTGCGTATCGCTTGCCAAAGCCAAACTATTCGTTATCGCCTAAAAGTCGTCGAGCTGTTTCTGATACCCCTCGAAGTTGCGACGCGTTTCTTCCATCGAATCCCCGCCGAACTTTTCCAGGAACGCTCCCGCCAGCTCCAGCGTGACCATGGCTTCGCCGATCACCCCCGCTGCAGGGACGACGCACACATCCGAACGCTCGTATGCGGCTTTCACCGGCTCCTTGGTTTTCAAGTCTGCCGTCTGCAACGGACGCCGCAGAGTTGAAATCGGCTTCAAGTATCCGCGCACAACGATGTCGCCTCCGTTTGAAATTCCGCCTTCGATTCCCCCGGCTCGATTGGAAGAGCGGGCGAACCTTTTGCTGCCCGTGTCGTAACGGATTTCGTCCTGCACTTCCGAGCCGCAGCTCCCTGCATTTTCTATCCCCGTGCCGATTTCAACCGCCTTCACCGCCTGAATGGACATCACCGCGCGGGCCAGCTTGGCGTCGAGCTTTTCGTCCCATTGCGCGTGGCTTCCCAGCCCCGGCGGAATTCCGCGCGCTACAATTTCAAAAATCCCGCCAACCGAATCGCCTTCCTTCAGCACGCGATCTACTTCCGCTTTCATGCGTGATTCGGTGGCCGCATCCACACAGCGGAGCGGCGAGTCCAGATTCTCGCATGCCGCCGCGATCTCTTGCCAGCTGGCCGCGCGTTCCAGGCGAACGTGGCCCACCGCGAGCGTGTGGCTCAAAATCGCCGCACCGAACTCGCGCAAAAGTAATTTTGCGAAGGCTCCGGCAGCCACTCGCGCAGCCGTCTCGCGCGCCGAAGCCCGCTCGAGCACGTACCGCGCGTCGTGAAAATTGAATTTCAGCGCTCCCGCCAAATCTGCGTGCCCCGGGCGCGGCGCGGTCAGCGGACGCTGCGAATCCTCGGCCCCTTCGGTGTCTTCCACCGGCAGCGCCTTTTCCCAATTCTTCCAGTCGCGATTCTCGATGCGCAGCGCGATCGGAGCGCCGATCGTTTTTCCGTGGCGCACGCCTGCGAAAATTTCCGCCTGGTCCTTTTCGATCCGCTGCCGCGCTCCGCGCCCGTAACCCAGTTGCCGCCGGTGCAACTCGCGCTGAATGAATTCCTGATCTACCGGCATGCCCGCCGGCACCCCGGAGATCCACGCCACCAGGCCTTGCCCGTGAGACTCTCCGGCAGTTACAAATCGCAGCATTTTTCCCGGTCGCCAGGCCCGTGAAGAGTCCGCTGGAGCGACGAAAGATTCTACCGAACGCACTGACGCGCGTAAAGCCACTCATCAGTCGTAGAAAGCAAGTTTGCTTCGACCAAGGATATCTGCGATTTTCAGTCGGAGGCGACCCCGCGGCTATCTCCTGCGTGCCTCCCTGTCCCGTACCGGATATGTCAAAACGCGCGCGGATGTTTGCTTGACGGCGCACGCCTCGGACGTTAGGCTTCCGAGGACTTCGGTGGTCGCGATGCGCCGAAGTTCCAAAAATGCCCGAAGAAAACGAAACCCTCCAGCCGGTAGTTTCGGCCCTCGCGGAAGGCATTAAGCGCCAAGTCCAGGTGGTGCAGGATTACGCGGAACTGTCGTTTCAGTCCTTGGCGGACGTTTTCACACCGCCGCATTACTGGGCCGACACGCTCGAGCAGATGGACATCATCGGCGTCGGTTCGCTGCCGATTATCGTGCTCACCGGGTTTTTTATCGGCGGTGTATTGGTGTTGCAAACCGCCTCGCAATTCGAGCGCTTCGGAGAAACCGCGCTCACCGGCGACGCGGTGGCGCTCGCGCTGGTTCGCGAGCTGGGGCCGGCAATCACGGCGCTTCTTGTTGCCGGGCGCAACGCATCGGGTATCGCCTCCGAACTCGGCTCCATGGTTGTAACCGAGCAGGTTGACGCGATGCGCGCATTGGGCACCGATCCAATTCGAAAATTGATGACACCGCGCGTTATCGCCACCGTGTTGATGCTGCCGCTGCTCACCGCCGTGTCCGATTTTGTCGGCCTGGTGGGCGGATTCCTGGTGGCCTATTTCACCTTACGGCTGGGACCCGTGCAATTCTGGACGCGCGCCATTCACGCTCTGGATTTTGGCGATCTGGTGCAAGGGCTGATGAAGCCCTTCATTTTTGCTTTTATCATTTCCACCGTTGCATGCTTCATGGGACTCCGCGTGAAAGGTGGAACGCAGGGCGTGGGCCGCGCGACAACTTCCGCCGTCGTGGTCTCCTCCGTTATTTTGCTGGTCGTCGATACCTTCATCACCCGCATCCTGCTCTGGGCCTTTAACAAGTAGCGCTCTCGACTCCTCAGGCAAACTTCTGCTTAGCCGCCGCCAAAAAAGTGCATTTGCATCTATAATCTCGGCATGACGCCCGTCGGCCGGCCTGCCGCGCCACCTGATCAATTCAGCGAGCCCGTTCCGGGCGCGCCTCTCGTCTCCTTTAAGGATATTCGCGTTGGTTTTGATTCCGGGGATGTTCTCAACGGAATTACCTTCGACGTGTGGCCGGGAGAAACGAAAATTCTGCTGGGTGAAGGCGGCTCCGGCAAGACTTTGCTGATGAAGCTGGCAGCGGGACTCCTGCGCCCTGACGCTGGGAACGTGATCGTGATGGGGCAGGACATCAGCGATATGCCGGAGAAGGATTTGCTGAACTTCCGGCGGCATATCGGGTTCGTATTTCAAGAAGGCGCGCTGTTCGATTCGATGACGGTTGCTGACAACGTTTCCTTTCGGTTGGACGAAGAGAAAGTTGACGAAGCCGAAATCGAAACGCGCGTGCGTGAAGCCCTGCGCTTTGTCGAGATGGAACCGTCCATGGAGAAATATCCGGGAGAACTTTCGGGCGGGATGCGGCGGCGCGTTTCGATCGCGCGCGCGTTGGTGGATCGCCCGCCGTTGGTCTTTTACGATTCGCCGACCGCCGGACTCGATCCGGTGACTTGCCAGACCATCATTACGCTGATCCTGCGCGGGCGCGATTCGCAAGGCGTGACTTCACTGCTCGCCACCCAGCGCGTTCAGGACGCTTTCGGCTTGGCGAACTTTCGTTTCGACAAAACAACGGGACACATCGTGCGGGACAGCCCTAACGAGGCGCGCGCCGCCCGGATCCCTGCCCGCGAGAGTCTCGGGATTGAAGAGCAACACTTAAAGGAATCTGACGCGCGAAGTTCCCCGGTTCCTCCGACGAACGTCCTCGTGCTTCGCGGCGGAAAAATCTATTTTGAAGGTGCGGCAGACGAGTTATTGCATTCGTCGGACGAGTATCTAAAAGCATTTCTGGCTTCGGCGGAATAACATTTAACGTAACGCGGATTTCTGAGGAGGTAAGTCGATGGCGCAACGCAAACAATTGACCTGGGCGGAGCTTCGTGTGGGATTGTTCGTGCTCGCCGGCTTATTCATTATGGCCGTGGCGATCTTCTACGTTACTGGTGCGGGAATTCTGGGGCCGAAATACCGTCTCATCACCTACCTGCCGGAAGTCGAAGGAGTGACGACCGGCGCACCGGTGCGCCTCGACGGTGTGGAGATCGGCAATGTGGAGACCATCAAGCTTACGCCGCATCCTCAGGACCGCATGCACAACATCGAGCTCATCTTGCGGATTGATAAAAAATTCCAGGAGTCGATTCGCACCGATTCGGACGCGAGCCTCATTACCGAAGGCTTGCTGGGCAATCGTTACGTCACTGTTTCGCGCGGGCTGACCGGAACTGTGATTCCGAACAACGGCATCATCCCGGGTAAAGAGGAAGCGGCTATGAAAGCGCTGGTGGAGCGCGGCGCGGAGTTGATGCAAAACTTGGGTACGCTTTCCGACGATCTGCGAGGCATAGTCGATAAGGTGCAGAACGGCCAGGGGACGCTAGGCTTGTTCATGAACGATCCGTCGTTTTACAGGCATCTCGACGCCACCGCTGCGCGGCTGGATGCCATGACCACGTCGATTCAGCAAGGACAGGGAACCATCGGCAAACTCACCTCTTCGGACGATTTTTACAACAAAGCTAGCGCGGCGCTGGGTCACGTGGACGACGTGGTGGTGGCCGTCCAGCAGCAGAAGGGCACCGTCGGCAGGTTGGTTTACGATCCCGCCATGTATGACAGCGCGAAAAATTTCATGGACAAGGGAAACGGGGTGCTGGATGACGTACGCGCAGGCAAGGGCACGCTCGGAAAAGCCCTGCACGATGACGCGCTGTACAACAATTTGAGAGACGCAGCTTCGAACGTACGCGACGCTTCCGCGAAATTGAACTCGAATGAAGGCACCGCCGGAAAATTCTTCACCGACCCGAAGCTGTACGACAACATGACCGGACTGACGAGCGATTTGCGTCTGATGGTCAATGATTTCAGGAAGGATCCGAAAAAATTCCTGCACGTAAAACTGGCAATGTTTTAGACGGCCCGGTCACACGGCTGATAGCCGCTAGACCGCTGGCCAAAATTATTTTGTGAGCACCTTCGAATTCACAATCCTCATCGCAGTTGGGTCCTTGCTCGCCGGGATGCTCGGCGCGGTAACCGGGCTAGGCGGCGGAGTCGTAATCGTTCCGCTGCTAACACTGGCGTTTGGCGTGGACATCCGCTATGCGATTGGAGCTTCCCTGGTCTCCGTGATTGCGACCTCGTCCGGAGCCGCCGCCGCGTATTTGAAGGAAGGTTTCTCGAACATGCGCGTCGGGATGTTTTTGGAAATTGCCACCACGATTGGCGCAATATCGGGCGCCTACCTGGCTGCCAGCACACCCACCAGGGCAATTGCGATTATTTTCGGAATCGTCCTCCTGTATTCCGCTTACTCCGCAAATAGGCCGCCGAAAGATTTGCCTACCGATAAACCTCCGGACCGTTATGCCACACTCCTGAAATTCGACGGAAGCTACCCAACGCCGGGAGGCGAGGAGTCTTACAACGTTCGCCACGTTCCCGCGGGATTTGGGTTGATGTATGTTGCCGGCGTCCTTTCCGGTCTTCTGGGAATTGGATCGGGTGCAGTGAAAGTGCTGGCCATGGACCAAGCCATGCGCATCCCGTTTAAGGTGTCCACCACCACGAGCAATTTCATGATCGGAGTCACCGCGGCGGCCAGCGCGGGAATTTATCTGCATCGGGGATACATTGACCCTGGAATCGCGATGCCCGTGATGTTGGGCGTGTTCGCGGGTGCCCTGATCGGCGCGAGAATTCTCCCGGGCGCGAAAGTCCGAACGTTGAGGTTGGTTTTCAGTGTGGTAATCGCCGCGCTGGCATTCGAAATGATTTTTAAGGGTGTGAAAGGATCTTTTTAGACCATGGCACAAAGCCAAGCCTGGGGCGACAAGCGGTTTGAAGTGATGATGGGACGGCTGTTGCGCTTCGGCGTAATCTTCGCAGCCGCCTGGGTGCTCGCAGGCGGAATCCACTATCTGGTTCAGTTCGGCGGCGCAACGCCGGATTACAAAGTGTTTCGCGGGGAACCGGGCGGCCTGCGACATCCGCGCGAAATTTTTCACGAAGCGATCCAGCTGGATGCGCGCGCATTAATTCAGTTGGGGCTGCTGCTGTTGATCGCTACACCCGTGGCGCGCGTGGCGTTTTCGGTGATCGGCTTCGCTTTGGAGAAGGATTGGATGTATGTGGTGATCACGCTGATCGTGCTTGCGCTTCTCGTTTTTAGTTTGAGCAGCAGTTGAGGTCGATTAGCCGGACAGGGGCCGCCGCATTTCAGAAGACCTGCTGCGGCCCCGCCGGGCTGTGGTTTGTGTTTTAGACTAATCGATCACCTTCCTTGCCGTTGCGCGCCGTCAGGCCCGACGTAACTGGGCTGACGGTTATTGGCAGCGGCGGCGTGGAAATCTGCTGCCTAGTTACCGAGGGGCGGGAAACTCACCGCTCCCTCGCTTGCGATTTCCATGCCGTTGCATTCGCGCTTCGGCTTGTAGTCAGTGCATTCGCGAACCGGGAAGGGGACCTCTCGCGGCGGAAATGCTTAGCCGCAAACGATCAGAACTTCGCACGGTTCGTAACCCCGCACCATGTGCGCATACACGCACGCAGTGCAGAGACTCTGGCGCGGCGGCGGTGGCACGGCCGCTAGCGACGGAACACGCGCTTCGAACAATCCCGCCCGACGCAGCCGCGGAAAACTCAGCTTGATCAATTTTGGTCCTCCTTTCCCGGCGAGCCGAGCCCGTAGGCCGGCAAGCGCGAGATGAATCAAAAGAAACACAAACACGGGAGCGATTCCGGAAACAAACTCGAACACGGAAGCGACGCAAGCGCACGAACTGCCGCTCGTCCTTATTCCGATTTCAGAGGCTAGGATTCAGGAAGTTACGCTGAGGCTAGGGCGAAACCGGACCCCACGCCGCGGCATATTTCCGCGTCCGTAGCTTGCTCTGCCGAATTGGGGTCGTGCTTCAACATGCCGGATTCTCTCCCGAGGATGACAGTTTCACGCACACAGCGCTTTGCAGCAACGAAAAACGCTCGAATGGGGAAAATTTAGTAGCGAACGGCTGTAATGTACGAGCGAAAGGAATTAAGAAACATGGAATGGCGGTTATTCGGTCTTGCGTGGTTACGATTTGCGGACGAAATGCAGCAGGGAATCGCGCAGCAAATAAATCGAGACGGTGGTGGTGACCAACGTGAGAATGGCGCCGTCGAGGAAAACTCCGGCGGACGTTTGGCGGAACCCATCCGAAAAGAGATAGTAGGCCCCGGCGGCAAGGAACACGCCGACGAATGAAAGCAAATTTGCGACGGCGATCACTCCACCCTTTTGCTCTTGACGCGGACGGTGCTGGATCATGGCGTTTAGCGGCACGGCGAAGAAGCCGCCGAAAAATCCGAGCAGACTCAGGTCCGGGATCCGCAGACGGACTGCGGCCACGATTAGGGCGCCCAACTTGGTAGCCATTGAACTTCCCTGATGGAACGCCACCGCACTCAGCCATCCGGCGAGCACTTCGGCCGGCTGGCTAAAATAAAGCAGCGCGCCGAAGACGGTCATTCCCAGAGCCCCGATGGGGATCAGTCCCATTTCGATTTTTCCCCGGGAGAGATAGCCTCCGGCCACGCTACCGAGTCCGATGCCGATACCCACAGCGGCCTGCAGATAGCTGGTGCGCGTGTCGTCAATGTGCAGAACGTCGTGGCCATACACGACGATCGTGAATTGCAACAGTGCCGCCAGAAACCAAAGATAGGTGTTGCCAATGACAGACCAAAAGAGCACGGCATCGGCGTAAATTGTTTTTAGTTGCGAGTTGAGTTCACCGAGAGGGTTCCACCGAAATGTTCTGTGCGGATCAGCGGCGGGCAGGCGCGAGATTCCGAAGCTTGTGAGCAGTCCTAAACAAGTGAAACCGAGGAGCAGGAAACCCGCGACGGCTTCACGCCCTCGATACCGCTCGGCCATGATCCCAGCAGCCATCGTGGCCGAGATGCTGGCCGCAAACGTTCCAAGTTCGATGATGCCATTGCCCCAGGAAAGTCGGTTCTCCGGAAGCAGCTCCGGCAGCAAGCCGTACTTCGAGGGGCCGAAGAGAGCTGCTTCCATGCTAATGAGGAAAACAGACGCGCACTCCATCGGCAAGTTGCGGAGGTATAGGCCCGTGATGGTGAAGGCCATCACGCCAAGTTCGAGAAGTTTGGTTCCGATGGTGACGCTTCGCTTGCTATAGCGGTCCGCAAAGTATCCGCCAGTCATGGAGAAGAAAATGAACGGCAGAGCGAACAGCGCGCCGACGAGCAGGATCAAGCGATCCCGAAACTGATTCGGGAAATTCATCGCCACGATAATATAAATGACCAGGAATTTGACGGCGTTGTCGTTGAACGCGGTTTGAAACTGCGTCGCGATCAGGCTCCAGAAGCCGCCTTGCCAGCCGCGAGTGGCGTGGTTCAGGGTGGGTTGTTCGCTCTTTTTCATGAAGGTGAAGAGAAGTGAGCGCAGCTTTATCGACAGCGAACGACGGAGCCGGGGCCAGTCTATCCAGTGCAATGCTGACTGGCAAGACGGAACAGAAATGTGCTAGACAGGTTGCTCATGACGAACGAATGGCCCGACGGCTTGCCCGTCAACCAGGTGCGGATTGCGCGTCCGACGGACAAGCTCGACGAAGTCGTGCGGTTTTATTCTGAGGGGCTCGGATTAAAAATCGTCGGCTTCTTTCACGAGCACGAAGGATATTCGGGCTATATGCTCGGACTGCCCGGGCGCGAGTATCATTTGGAATTCACACAGCATTCGGCAGGAAGTCCTTGTCCAACGCCAAGCCGCGACAATTTACTGGTGTTCTATATTCGTGACAAAGCCGCCCTTGACCGGATTGCGGATCGACTTTCGGCGCTCGGGTATCATTCAGTTGGTGCCGAGAATCCGTACTGGACCGAAAAGGGCATAACAATAGAAGATCCGGATGGCTGGCGCGTGGTGCTGATGAATTCACTGGGTATCTGATCAAGAGCAGGTCCCCCACCGCCATCAGCAAGAAACACGATCGGGTTTCCGGATGTCGGGATGTAGCCGGACGCTACGAAATTTAAGGGCCAAACCTGCTCGGGAGAGAAGCGCGCATGTTGAACGGTTATGAGCCGGAACGCAAGCCGATGTCGGCGAACCAGAAGCTATGGCTTGGTTTTGCCGCTGCGCTTGTAATCGTGCTCTCTTATGTGGGCTGGATTTTTTATTCGCGGTGGCACGAAAACCATGCCATCAATGAGGAAGTGACGGCGGAGAGGAAAGAGAAGGACCAACGTGACGCGGCCGCAACAGTGGAGAGTTTGGGAGGCAGCGAGTTCAAGATCATCAGCTTCTATGCTTCACCGGGCGAGATTCACCGCGGCGATACCGTGACGATGTGCTACGGCGTGTCGAATGCGAAGTCCGTGAGCGTCGATCCGCCCATTGGCGAGGTTTGGCCTTCGGTGAGTCGCTGCATGCAGATCACTCCGAAGAAAACGACGAAGTACACGTTTACCGCCGATGATGGAAAGGGAAGTACAAAGACGGCAGAGTTAACGATCGTGGTGAAGTGACTCGGCGCGCAAGTGAATCAACCCCGTCAATTCCAAGGAACCCATTACCACTGGATTGTGTTCTGAGGGTCTTCCACCAGGACGCCTTCGTATTTTTCCAACATCGGCAATAGCACGTTCTCCAGTTCGCTCTTCCACAGTTTCCCTTTATAAAACTTTGCTTTCATCGGTTCAACCGAGGCGATGTCAGGAAAGCTGCGCATCCAAAAGAAAGTATCCGGATCCTCGATGGAAAGAAATGGGCCTAATACTTTCATTCCGATTTCTTCATGCGCCGGGATAGATTTGGAGCGAAAGACCTCAAGAAACTCGGAGCGCTTGCCGGGCTTGGTTTTATACGTGCGCATGTCGATGATCATTTTTTACCGCCTCCGCCAAGCATGCTTGCACCCGTATAAAAAGGCAAGCGCGCAGCGCTACGGGTCACACTCGCGCCAAGCTTGAATTCATGGCAGCATGGCCATTATGACTACCATATTGCTGCTGACCCTCTCCAACATTTTCATGACTTTTGCATGGTACGGGCATCTGAAATACCGCCAGGTGCCCCTGTTTAAGGTCATCGTGATTAGCTGGCTTATCGCCTTCCTTGAATACTGCTTCCAAGTGCCCGCCAACCGCATCGGCTCGTACGAGTTCACCGCCGTCCAGCTCAAAACGATACAAGAAGTGATATCGCTGACAGTGTTTTCGGTATTCGCGGTCTTGTATTTAGGCGAAAAATTAAAATGGAACTACCCGGTGGGGTTTGGGTTAATAGTAAGTGCCGTCTTCGTGATTTTTAAGAAATGGTAACCGCAAGCGATTGATAGAGGATAAGCGATGAAGAAGCTATTTTGGATTGCATTGCTGGCGGCATTGCTGTCGCCTTCGCAGGCCGCGGCGCAAAGTCCTTTTGACGGCATGTGGAAGATCGATCTAAACACGACGCAACTGCCTGCCAAGCGTGGCTCATACCTGTTGCAGGCTGGCATGTATCACTGCAGAACTTGCATTCCGCCCATTGACGTGCGAGCCGATGGCCTGGACCATCGAGTCTCGGGAGATTCCTGCTATGACACGGTGAGCATCAAGGTGTTGGACGATCGAACCGTTCAGGAGACGGATAAGAGTAAAGGAAATATAGTTCACACCGAGAAAATGACGGTGGCGGCGGACGGCAGCACGGCCGTCTGGGAATTCTCCGACAGTTGCAACACGAACGCTGAAGAAGTCACCTGGAAGCAGATTTCAGTGCGCGTGTCGAAAGGCCCGGCTGGATCGCACCCAATTTCTGGCTCGTGGCGAGCGATGAGAATCGTGAATTCGTCCGAGAATGGACTAACGGCGACTTTGAAACTGGACGGCGACAACTTTAGCTTCGCTGATTCGACGGGACTGAGTTACACGGCTAAATTGGACGGGCCGGACGCCCCGTTCAAAGGTGATCCGAGTAACACGCTAGTCTCGGTGAAGCGAATCGACGAGAACACCATCGAGGAAACTGACAAGCGCGCGGGAAAAGTGGTGAGCGTGACGCGCTTCACCATCTCGGCGGACGGCAGGACCCTGAACGTCTCCATCAGCGACAAATTGCGGGGAAGCTCGATGCAGTTTGTGGCGGCGAAACAATAGGCAGGCATATTTGAAGCCCGGGTAGGTTTCAGCGGCTTCAAAATATCAAGTTTCCGATCACAACGATTGCGAGAGCCAGAACGGTTCCGGTCAGAATAGCCAATAGCAACCAAGTCCGAAATTGAGGACGCGATTTCGGCATCCCCAACATGTGCATGGAAAGGTCAGGCTGATCGAAGGAGTTCGCATGCTCCCGGTACTTCGTCTCGTGTACCATGCGCAAAATACTAGCATCGTATCCCGGCGCTGGCGGGTCATGTGGCGCAAGAGTAAACCCGTGTGCGCTCAGGTCTATATGAGCGGACGCGGTCGTAAAGCGGCGCGAAGTTTTTTGTTCTCACGCATGATCCCAATCGAAACACTGTCTTTCGACTGGCAGAGCATGTCCCGGAGTTCGGTCAGAGTTATTTCCTCAGTTGAATGATCGTCGATGGATTCGATGATGTCCCCTGGCTCGATTCCGGCGTCCGACGCCGGCGATTGCGGCACAATCCGTCGAACGACAAACTTGCGAAAGTTTGGACCTTCCGCACGAATTCTCAATCCGCTCTCATCATACTTCGCGG
>PMTV01000007.1 GCA_003167215.1 Acidobacteriota bacterium
CAAATATATCGCGTTCGCCGAATTCCATTACCAGAGTGGTGATGTGGGCTGGGTCGTGGTTCTGGACCGCAGTGGAAAAGAGATCATTCGCTCGCCTGCTTTTGTTAGCCTCGAAGGACTCGCATGGTCGCCGTCCGTAGAAGAAGTTTGGTTCGGAGGCACGCAAGACACTGGCTGGGCGAACGCAATCCACGCTCTGCGTCTCAATGGCAAACAGCGCATCGTCTTGCGCTTGCCCGGTATGCTCCGGCTGCACGATGTGTCGCGCGACGGAAGAATTTTACTGACGAAGGAATCCTGGCGGTGCGAAATGCAATTCCGCGGTCCGGGTGACGCTGAGGAGCGGAACCTTTCCTGGCTCGATTACGCTCAATTGGAAAGTCTCTCCCCGGACGGCAAGCGAGTCGCATTTCAAGATTGGGGAGCTGCGTCAGGTAGCTCTCCGTTGTCTTACGTGCGAAACACGGACGGGTCGCCCGCGATAAAACTAGGCCAATGGATTCGGCCTATTTTATCGCCGGATGGCAAGCAAGTATTGGCAATCGACGGGTTAACGCCGGGCCAAAGCCGTCTCAGTGTGCTGCCAATAGGAATTGGGGAATCGCGCCCGCTGGAATCTTCGGGATTCCAACAACTTGAATCTTGGGGCTGGATGCCGGATGGAAACGGAGTCTACTATTCCGGTGATGATGGGCACGGTTGGCGAACGTACGTCCAGGACATCAAAGGGGGCGGTGCGCCGCGTGCCGTTACGCCTCCGATTTCCGTGATGTTAGTGCGTTCCGAGACTGACATGGTTTCGCCAGACGGCAAGTTCGTTTTCGCGCGAGACTTGAGTGGCAAGGGCGAGCTCTATCCGATTGCCGGCGGCGAATCCAAAACGGTTCCGGGCTTTATGCCGGAAGATGAGTGGGTCACGTGGTCCTCCGACGGACGCTCGGCCTATGTGTCCCACAATGAAAAAACGTCGGCCCCGTTATACCGGCTCGATCTAACAACCGGAAAGAGAGAGCTTGTTGCGACGTTGGGCGTCAGCGACCCCGCAGGAGTGACCGCAATTTTTGTCCAGTTGACGCCTGACGGAAAGGCTTACGCCTATTCCTACCTTCGCGAACTATCAGATCTTTTTATAGTGGAGAACGTGCGCTGACGGCCTTTGCCCGATTTGCTCATGGCAAACGAAGCCAGCGTCCTCGGTTACGCCTGATTAACGCGCTTACCGTCCATGTGGAATTTGGACGATTTGACTTTTCCGGTTATCCGTGCCGGTTCAAACGGTCGATGCAACACCATCTGATATAAATCTGTTTTCAAAGGTGGTGTTTATGAAGCCAGGGAAACGGTTTGGGCTTTCGGGGGAGCAGAAGAGTGACGTGTGGCGTCGTTGGAAGGAAGGGCAGACGCTGCATGAGATCGGGCGTGCTTTTGGGAAAGAACATTCCTCCATTCGGTGTTTGGTGTCGCGTCACGGTGGGATTGCTCCGGCCGTCCGTCGGCGTGCGCTCCTCGCGCTCACGCTGCGTGAGCGCGAGGAAATCTCTCGTGGGGTGGCTTCCGGTTCGTCGTTCCGTGAAATTGCCAGATGTCTAGAGCGAGCGGTATCGACCGTGAGCCGGGAGGTCGCACATCATGGTGGCCGTTCTGCGTATCGAGCCAGTCAGGCGGACGGCCAAGCCTGGCAGTCGGCCTTGCGGCCCAAGCGCTGCCTTCTTTCCATCCACCTGAAGTTGCGGAACATCGTTGCGAGTAAACTGATTCTGGACTGGTCGCCGAAGCAGATTTCCGGCTGGCTGAAAACCCAGTATCCCGATGATCAGAGCATGCACGTGTCCCACGAAACCATTTACCAAAGCCTGTTCATCCAAGCGCGTGGAGTGCTGAAAAAGGAGCTGCTAGAGCACCTGCGATCCAAGCGTCGCATACGCCGGTCGCAACACTCTCGCATCTTTAAAGACGCGCGCGGTCAAATCCCCGAGGCCATCTCCATCCGGGAAAGGCCCGCGGAAGTGGAGGACCGCGCCGTTCCGGGTCACTGGGAGGGCGATCTCCTGCGCGGCTCAAGGAACAGTCACATCGCGACCTTGGTGGAACGCCATTCGCGCTTTGTCATGCTGATCAAGGTAGCTAGCAGAGATACGGCGGAGGTTGTGGGAGCATTGAGTAAACACGTTCGTAAACTTCCCGCAACCCTGCGGCGCTCGCTGACCTGGGACCGCGGACTGGAGATGGCCAAACACAAGGACTTTACGGTGGCCACGGATGTGAAAGTCTACTTCTGTGATCCGCAGAGTCCCTGGCAACGTGGCTCGAACGAAAACACCAACGGGCTCTTACGACAATATTTCCCGAAGAAAACAGACCTGACCGACTATTCCCAGTCGGATCTGGACAAAGTAGCGCTGCGTTTAAATCAACGCCCGCGAGAAACTTTAGGTTTTCAGACTCCTGCGAGTAAACTTCGAGAAAGTGTTGCGTCGACCCATTGAGACCACCCGGATTACCGGACATTTAGTGTCCTAATTTGAACGATGCCTTGCGAAGGGTGAAAGGTGGGAGTGAGTTAGTTGCCCTTTCGATCGGTCAAAGGCTATACGCCAGCGGATGCCTGGG
>PMTV01000058.1 GCA_003167215.1 Acidobacteriota bacterium
ACGCCTTTCGGCCTCGCGTTAGGTCCCGACTAACCCTGAGCGGATTAACCTTGCTCAGGAAACCTTAGACTTTCGGCGACACGAGTTCTCATCGTGTTTATCGCTACTTATGCCGGCAGAGTCTCTTCCATTGCGTCAAGTAGTTCTCTCGATCTACCGTCGAACACAATAGAATGCTCCCCTACCAAATGACGAATTCCCGTAGGAATCGTCAATTCCGCAGCTTCGGTCGCAGACTTAGCCCCGTTGGATTGTCGGTGCGTGAACACTTGACCAGTGAGCTGTTACGCTTTCTTTAAAGGATGGCTGCTTCTAAGCCAACCTCCTGGCTGTCTGTGCGCTCACACGTCCTTTCCCACTTAGTCTGCAGTTTGGGACCTTAGCTGGCGGTCTGGGTTCTTTCCCTCTCGACCACGGAGCTTATCCCCCGTAGTCTCACTCCCGTACTGTTGTACACGGCATTCGGAGTTTGATTGGATTCGGTATCCTGGATGGGACCCTAGTCCATTCAGTGCTCTACCACCGTGGCAAATCATACGAGGCTGCCCCTAAAGGCATTTCGGGGAGAACGAGCTATCACGGAATTTGATTAGCCTTTCACCCCTACCCTCAGCTCATCCGAGCGATTTTCAACTCACACCGGTTCGGTCCTCCAGTCGCGGTTAAGCGACCTTCAACCTGGCCAAGGGTAGATCATCCCGCTTCGCGTCTATTCCCACACACTGAACGCCCTATTCGGACTCGCTTTCGCTACGGCTCGCTTGCGCTTAACCTCGCGTGTGAGAATAACTAGCCGGCTCATTAAGCAAGAGGCACGCCATCAGGCTTTCCGGATCCGAAGACCCGGCATTGCCCTCTGACTGCTTGTAAGCATACGGTTTCAGGTTCTATTTCACTCCCCTCGCAGGGGTGCTTTTCGCCTTTCCCTCACGGTACTAGTTCACTATCGGTCGCCAACGAGTATTTAGCCTTGGAGAGTGGTCTCCCCAGATTCCCACGGGGTTTCTCGTGCCCCGTGGTACTCAGGATACCGCTTCGAGTCCGGTAAGCTTTCGGTTACGGGGTTTTCACCCTCTTTGACCCTGCTTTCCAGCAGGTTCACCTAGCCTCCGGATTGGTAACTCTACTCACGCGGTCCTACAACCCCGGGATGTAAACACCCCGGTTTGGGCTGTTCCGATTTCGCTCGCCGCTACTATCGGAATCTCAATTGATTTATTTTCCTCCAGGTACTGAGATGGTTCACTTCCCTGGGTTGACTCGCACCCGCCTATGTATTCAGCGGGCCGTAACCTGGTTTTACCAGGATAGGTTTCCCTATTCGGAAATCCCCGGATCAAAGCCTGCTTGCGGCTCCCCGAGGCTTATCGCAGCTTGCCACGTCCTTCTTCGTCTGTTGGCGCCAAGGCATCCACCGTACGCCCTTAGTAGCTTAACCATAAAACTTACCCAACACGTCTCGACCCCTTGCGAAATCGAAACCCTGAAAACCGTCCAACGAAAGGTCTTGCAAGCCATTCGGGGATGTACTTCAGGGGTGACGCGCTCTTCCGGACTTCTTTCGAAACCTGGAAATTCACGCGCTGAACCAATGCGAGGCAAGTTCGCCTTTCCACATTGCGCTACTCTCGAGCAAAAATTTGCGGTTTATTACGCCATGCGAACTTGAAATCGCATAACGTAATGCCAGCTTCTTTCAGTTGTCAAAGATCGTCGTTCCGCTCATCAACTTCCGATCGGAACGTCTCCGCTCCCGGCGGAGCGCGTCTTCGGTTTGGGGCCGAAGCCGCGGGAAATAAAAAACCCGGCGTCGAGCGCCGGGCGAGTCCGTCCACTACCTGGCCACTCAGTGAGCGGCTCTAGGACGGAAGTGCTCGATGCTCGAATTCGTTCTACCCGGTGTTAGTAACCAACTTCACCTCTTGGGCAGACCCGGTCCGTCAGGAGAATCCCCGGCAAACGAGGGGCCACCGACATCAGGAGAGTATATCAACTTTTCGAATTCCGTCAAGTACATCCGAATTATTTTCCCGGAAATTTTCCATGGTTTGCGCTGTGGATTTCGCCGGCATCTGTGGAAATCCAGCGCCACTGTAGCCCTTGTCGTGCTTGAGCAATCCTTGGCGCAACGCAATCTGCGTCCAACCCGGGCATTCTACCTGTTTCTCACGCCGCAGCGCCATCTTTGTAAATGGCCGCTACGATCAAGCCTAGGATGACGAGTTGAATCCCTCCGGCGACCATCCACTTTACCGCGAGCATGTGCGGCACAAGGTACACCACGTACTCGCTTAAGGAATATGGGATGACGGTCATGAAAGTCATCACGATTCCATAGCGAATGCCTTGCGGCATCCACGGCTTGTTTTCGCGTCCGCGCGCGTAAATATAAGCAAACATCGCCGCAAAAAAGAACTGGCCCAATGCCATGGCCCAGAATCGATGCATGATCTGTTCGGCGTTGCGATGGCTCAGCGGGATGGCATCGTAATCCGGCATCAGCCAAACGCTATGGACCAAGTAATTCGTGGCCA
This sequence comes from Acidobacteriota bacterium, assembly GCA_003167215.1. Classification (GTDB taxonomy): domain Bacteria; phylum Acidobacteriota; class Terriglobia; order Acidiferrales; family UBA7541; genus Palsa-295. The sequence goes on from PMTV01000058.1 coordinate 2,535, forward strand.
TCAGAACAACGTAAGCTACAAAGATCGCGATAATTAGCTTTTTCATGGTCATTTTTTCCTCCTACTCAGATTTGGCCCACGGCACAACCGTTGAGGAAAACCATCGGGGAGTCGATGTCACGGCCCCGTTTGGCGGAGCCTAACACCGCAGCACTTCTAGGAATAGAAGATTTTGCCTCGGACCATGAACTGAAAATGCAAGCGGCCTTTCGCTCGTCGGCGGCTTTTGGTTGTGCGTAACTATGGATTTGTGACCTGCTCGGAGATGCTGGCTTCGCGGAGCAACGTGTACTTCTGCTCCCAGGCCTGGTGAATGGGACTTTCGGCGTAGGCGTCGGCCGCGGCTCGGTTCTGAAACTCGATGGCAAAGGCGGCGCTGAAATCGCGTGGCTGCAGACGTTCCGCTTTGATCCACACGTTTTTAACGCCCGGGATTTTTGCCGCCATGTCCTTGACGCCTTCCAGCGCGCCCTGCTTGTCGGTATCAGAAACGCCCGGATTCCATTTGAGAATTACCATGTGAATGATGGTCTTCGGCTGGCCGAATTTGTTCTGGCCGGCAATGAAACCGCTTGCAAAAAGCGCTAGCGCTGCCACAGCGCTAATAAGAATCCTTGTCGTCCTCGAAATGTGAATTAGCATCGAATCTCCTTTGCCCCCGAACGCCGTGCACGAGTGTAAGCAATCGCGCGGCGCCGGCGCAATCATTTGCATGTTGACCCTTGGGTTTGGTGTTCAGTAGGATGCGCAACAAGCCGTGCCTGATTGTGGCAGCGTCGCGCTGTGAGGAGGCCCCATGTACTGTTCAAAGTGTGGCTCAAATCTACCGGAAGGCGCAGCGTTCTGCAGTGCATGTGGGCAGCCCATGGCCACGACATTTGCCGCCCCACCCGCCGCCGCAGCCCCAGTGTCGGTCGCACCGCCGGTGTATGCGCCACCCACCCAGCCGAGCTGGCCAGCCCCGGCTGCGCGGGCAGTCGCTTACGCAGGGTTTTGGCTTCGCTTCGTAGCTTGGATTATCGACCGAATCGTTCTGCAATTTGCAGGTGGAATTCTCACGTTGCCGTTGGCAGGGTCCATCGGAATTCGCGAGTTGATGCGGACTCATCCGTCTTCGCCGGAGGATTTCATCCCGATAATCGCCACTATGCGCAAGTTTTTCTTGATAATTCTCGTGCTCGAATGGCTTTACTACGCACTTTTGGAGAGTTCCGCATGGCAGGCGACGCTCGGGAAGAAAGCTCTTGGCCTTGAAGTCACTGATTTGGCAGGAGTCCGTATTACTTTCGGCCGCGCAACCGGCCGATATTTCGCTCGCTACATTTCCTTTTTTACGCTAGGAATTGGTTACCTTATGGCGGGTTTCACGGAAAAGAAGCAGGCGCTGCACGATATGATCGCGGGCACACTCGTCATACGCAAGCTATAGAGCGCCCGGCCGGCAAATTAATTCCGAGGAGCAAAATGTACTGCTCAAAATGTGGAACTGCAATTGCACAAGGCGCAGTGTTTTGCTCCTCCTGTGGCCAGCCTGTGAATCCGCCCTTCGCTTCGGCACCTAGCGCTCCGGTTTTTGGAACACCTGTGCCGCCGATCCCGGGGCCTTATGGCGGTGTTTCACCTGCTCCTCGGTTCCCCCAATCGGCCTATGCCGGATTCTGGCTGCGGGTGGTGGCGCACTTGATTGACGGGCTTCTCGCAGGAATTGCATTTGCTATCGTATTCCTGGCCGGAATCGCTTCGGTTGGGATCGGATATTTCAAGGATTTGATTCGGGAAACAAATAATCCGGAAGACATTTTTACGCCGGGGCTTATCGCGATAATTTTCCTACTATGTGCGATCTCGATTGTGATGATGTGGATCTATTATGCGTGGATGGAGAGCTCTTCGCACCAAGGAACGCTCGGTAAGATGGCGCTCGGGTTGATCGTGACGGATCTCGAGGGCCGCCGAATCACTTTTGCGCGCGCAAGCGGGCGTTATTTCTCGAAGATTATTACGGGCCTGATTCCGCTAGGCATTGGCTACATGATGGCTGGATTCACGGAGAAGAAACAAGCCTTGCACGACATGATCGCGAGTTGCCTAGTATTGAGAAAAGTTTAGGAATTGTGGGACTCGAATGCACGTTGACGTTCTGCGAGGCGCGGACAGCCGTGTTCAAACTGCTTACACTCCCCAACCGTAGCGCTCCGAATGCACTAGCGATTCATGCAACTCGGCGCGAATGTGTGCGGTGAATTCCGAGCTGTGTAGCACGCGTGAAACTGACTCTGCAATATCCATCGTGCGGTAACCGTGATCCAGAACACGATCTACCGCCGATTCGATCCATTGCGCTTCTATGTCCAGGCCGAAAGATTCCCGCAACAGCAGGGTCGCGGAAAAAATCGCTCCAAGCGGGCAAGCCACATCCTTACCGGCGAGCGATGGCGCCGATCCGTGAATGGGCTCGTAAAGCGCGGGTTGGTTTGCAGCGCCGCGGCTCATGGAGGGAATTAACCCAATGGAGCCGGCGAGAGCTGCCGCTTCATCGCTCAAGATGTCGCCGAACAGATTTCCGGTCAAAATCACGTCGAATTGCGCGGGGCGCAGCAGGATCTGCATCGCAGCGTTGTCAACGTACAAATGCTCCAACGTGATCTCCGGATAATCGCGCGAGACGCGCGTGACCGTACTTCGCCAGAGTGCGGAAGTGGCCAGCACGTTGGCCTTGTCCACGCTGGTTACGTGCCGGTTTCGTGCGGCAGCCCGCTCGAATGCATAGCGCGCTATACGCTCGATTTCCGATGCCGTGTAAGATGCCACGTCCCGTGCGCTCGCATCGCTTCCTTCGCCGCGCTGCTCGTGTACGCCAAAATAAATGTCTCCCGCTAGTTCGCGCACGAGTTCGAAATCGCATCCGCTGATGCGGTCGCGGCGCAGCGGGGAAATTCCTTGCAAGGCCGGCCGCAGCTGAATTGGGCGCAGGTTGATGTACAAACCAAGCTGCTTGCGCAAGCCCAGCAACCCAGCCTCCGGGCGCTGTTCCAGCGGAAGGGAGTCCCACCCAGGGCCGCCGATCGCCCCCAGCAGAATCGCATCGCACGAGCGGCATCCCGCCAGAGTTTCTTCCGGGAGCGGCATGCCGAATCGCTCGATGGCTGCCCCACCAAACGCGAATTCGCGAAAATCGAAATCGTGCTCGAAAACAGCAGCGCAATCGCCCAGCAGTTGGACGGCTGCGCGGGTGACCTCCGGGCCGACGCCATCCCCTGGCAGCACTGCAATCGTTTTTCGCATTTTGCTCATGGATTTCAGCTCCCCCGAACAATCCACAGCTTTTACGCTTTTCAACTCGTCGCTGCGATACCAACGTCCTCGTTTGCGGGGGCTACCGAGCGACCGCGGCGGACTTTGTGAATGATCGACAGCAAATCGCGATCGGTTACCAGCTTGGCAGCATCCGCATGCGCCATCGCCTGTTTGTAGCACTCCGCGAGTTCGGCGTCCGTGGTCTTATAGCCCAACTCATCGAGCCGCGCACGCAAAGCGTTGCGTCCCGAGTGTTTTCCAAGCACCAGCCTGCGCAAGGGGACGCCGACCTTTTCCGGCACGATGATTTCGTAGGTCATGGGATTCTTCAGCATACCGTCCTGATGAATGCCTGCCTCATGCGCGAAGGCGTTGGCCCCCACCACGGCTTTATTCGGCGGAACACTCACTCCCGTGACAGAAGTGAGCAGCCTGCTGGTGGAATAAATCTTCTCGAGCGAGATGTTCGTGCAAACGGAATAGCGCAACTGGCGCACGTGCAGCGCCACCGCAATTTCTTCCAGTGAAGCATTTCCAGCACGCTCGCCGATACCATTAATAGTGCACTCCACCTGGCGCGCCCCGGCATCAATGGCTGCCAGCGAATTGGCCACCGCGAGGCCCAGATCGTTGTGGCAATGCGCGCTGAACACAACACTCGGGTAAGCAGCAAGGTGTTTGCGCGCGGCGCGGAACATGGCGCCGTACTCTTCAGGCGTGGAATAGCCGACCGTGTCGGGAAGATTGATGATGCTGGCCCCGGCGCGCGCAGCCGCCTCGATTACTTCGAGGAGATAGGCCAGATCGCTCCGGCTGGCATCTTCCGCGGAAAATTCCACTTCATCGCAACGCATGCGGCCATAGCAAACCATTTTTGCCACTTGCTCAAGGGCCTCTGTACGCGTAATGCGCAGCTTATGTTCCAAATGCAGGTCCGACGTGGCCAAGAAAACATGCAGACGCGGACGGGCTGCGGGTTCGAGCGCCCGCAGCGCCGCATTCACATCTTCCAGACGCGCGCGAGCTAACGCGGCGATTCGCGAGCCCTTGACCTCGGCAGCTATGGCGCGCACGGCTTCTAAGTCTCCGGGCGAGGCGATCGGGAAGCCCGCCTCAATCACATCCACGCCGAGCTGTTCCAGTTGGCGCGCGAGGACAAGCTTTTCGCCGCAATTCATGGAAAAACCCGGCGATTGTTCGCCGTCACGCAGCGTGGTATCGAAGATGTGCACAGTTTCCATGGGGTCTCCCGAACACGTCGAGTGAACCGCGGATGCCCAGGCATGTCAAATTTATACTTCTTGCATGTAATATAAGTTTTCTTTATATCTGTAGAGGGTGCCTGGAGGAATCTCGTGGATCTAGCGGTGCTGCACGTGTTTCAGACCGTGGCCAACGAGCGCAGCTATTCTCGGGCAGCGGAAAAGTTGTACCGCACGCAACCGGCCATCAGCATCGCCATGCGGAAACTGGAAGCCTGGGTCGGCCAGCCGCTTTTCGTGCGTGGCTCAGGCGCTCGTGCGTTGACGGACGCGGGCGTGCTTCTGCTCGAGTATGCCGAGCGCATGCTCAACCTGCGCGAGGAAGCTCGCAAAGGCTTGAGGGAATTGGGAGCGCTGGAGCGCGGGCAAGTTTCTCTGGGAGTGAACGAAAGCTCGATTCATGCGCTTCTGCCGGCGCTGGACCGTTTTCGCGAGCGTTACCCGGGCATTCACGTCCGGGTTCATCGCGTATTTTCGCGCATGATTCCGCGGGAACTGCTGAGCCACCAGCTCGATATCGGCGTGATTTCGTACTTGCCCGAGGAAAGGGAACTGACCGCCGTGAAGTTCTATCGGGACTCGCTTACCCTGGTGGTTTGGCCCGGCCATAAGCTGGCCAAGCGGCGCGATGTCGATATTTCCGCACTCGGTAGCGAAACCTTTGTCGCGCACATTGTCAAGTCGCCCCATCGCCAACAAGTGATACAGATGTTCGCGCGCCACCGCGTTGCTTTGCGAATGGAGCTGGAACTCCCGACCATAGAGAGCATCAAAAGATTCGTGGAGATGAAAAGGGGGGTGGCCATCGTGCCGCGCATGTGTGTGGAAGGTGAGTTGGCGCGCGGCGATCTGCACGAGTTGCGCATCCGCCAAATGAGGATTCAGCGGCACTTATATTTGGTGTACCGCCAGGATCGTCCGCTGAGCGTCGCCGCACGAGCGCTAGTGGAAATCATACTATCGCGAAAGAAAGCGCGGGCTGCACGTTCGCGCCGGGCGCATCACACTACCGGATCGCGCCGGCAGTGAGCGGTGCCGCGCTAGCATCCCGAAACGAGAATTTCTTGTTCACCGACGGAAACGGTTTCCCGTCCACTTCCACGTAGGGGTAAACAAAGAAGTTCAGTGGTGGTCCCGCCTGTGGCGACGCCAGGATCAAGTCGCGGCCGACACTGAACTGAACGCGGTTTGCATCGTGCGCACCGAAGAAATATTCTCGCTTCGACGGATCTTTCCACGCTTCCGAAGCGTCAATGGGGACCCAGCCGTAATCCTTCAGATAGAATTCCGCCCAGCAATGGTAGCCGCCGATCTCGCCGCTTGTCCCGCCTGGCGGCAAGGGGAATCCAATTTCAAATTTTGCGGGAATGCCGGCCGAGCGAGCCAGCCCGATAAAAAGAGAATGAAAATCCGTGCAGTTCCCCCGCTTGGCATCGCACGCCCAATAAATGTCCCCGTTGCCCCAGCCTGTCCCGCTCTTGTCGTATTTCATGTTTGCTAGAACATAGTCGTAAATCGCACGAGCTTTGGCGAGATCGGTGGTCTTGCCGGCCGTCACTTCGGCTGAGAGTTCGCGAATACGCTGATCGAGCGGCACGAGGTGGTCCGGCTGCAGCCAGCGTGCCAGGTCCGGCGGCGCGCTCGGGGCGGTGCTGGCAACGTCCGTAAAAACCTTGTGTACATGCTCGGTGCGCTCAACGGTGAACTCCGTCGTTACGAGAATGCTCGCCGCGGCGGGGTTCTTCACGTCAATGTGCACCATTTGATTGCCGTATTCCGGCGCTGTCAAAATTTGCGAGGGGTAAGGCGAACTCACTTTGGCCTTCAGGATTTTCTGGTACTGATCACTCTGGGGATAGGGCAACCAGATTTGCACATCTTTCGATCCCGAAGGAATGTCGTGAACTTCGGCTGCGTACGTAAATTCAAAGGTTCGTTCTTGCAGCGACGAAGTCGCTGGGGCCGAACTGACCAGCAAGATACTAGCCGACGCCAAGAGAACGATTCGTACGAAAGAAGCATGCCAACTGCTCATAGGAGCGGCATTTTACTCCTTTCGGCCGCCCCGTGACAAAGCAGGAATTTCAGTGCCACGAGATCCGTGCTTCCCCGGGAGAAATTCCGGCCGGGCCTCATTGACCGCTGGCCCAAACCGACGCTAGCGTTTAACCGCGAGTTCGTCGAGCGCGGCAGCTACGCGTGAAAGTCCTTCGCGGACATCTTCGGTTTTCCCGCCGGCGCCTATGCGGAAATGCTCGGGGGCATCGAAGAAGCGACCAGGAACGACGCTGGTTTCGTATTTTTCATGCAAGAGCTGGCAAAAGGCGTCGGCGTGGCCACTCGCAAGATGCGGAAACGAAATTGTCCCGGCCTCCGGCCAGATGGTCAAGAGGTCTGGCCGGGAGTCCAGTAGTTTTTTCACAAGCGCGCGATTCGTACCCAGTAGTTTTTTCGCCCGCGCAGCGATCTGCGGAAGATGATCCAGGGCTATTACGCTGAGCATTTCGGCGGGATGCGCCCCCGTAACTCCGAATAGATCATTTAAATGCCACATTCGCTGCGCCAAAGGCTTAGCTGCGAAAATCCAGCCGCAGCGCAATCCGGAAAGTCCGTACGCTTTGGTCAAGCTGCTAGTAACTACGAAATTTTGTCCCAAGAGAAACGACGTCTTCCACGGCGAATCGAAGCAAGCTTCCAGGTATACCTCGTCTATCAATACGTGCGCGCCAAGACTGCGCGCGATTTCACCGACGATCCGAATTGCTGAGTCTGGAGTGCGCACTCCGCTAGGATTGTGCAGATTCGTGATCACAATCAACCGGGTTCGAGGAGTAATGCAGCGTTCCACTTCGCGCGGATCCATTTGAAAGCCGGACTCGAACTTCCGCGGAAAGCGGCGGATTTTTGCGCCCAGATATTCTGCCGTGGAGACAATAGCCTCATACGAAGGCTCTTCGATCAGCACTTCGTCGCCGGGCTCTATCAGCGCAGCCATGGCCAGATGATTCGCCATCGAAGTGCCCTGCGCGAGAACGATATTTTCCACCGGAACATTTGCTTTGGAAGACAGGCGTTCAAGCAAAGGCTGGTAGCCGTAGCCGCTTGAGCCGGAGATTTCCAGATCTTCGATGCGCACGGGAAGCTCGCTCAGCGGAAAGTGAAGGACGTCACTTGCGGCAAGATTGTAGCGCGCGTCGGAACGCAGCTTAGCCCATTCGATATACGCGGAACGAATCTCTCGCCTCTGCGGGCTCATGGGACGAAACTCACTGAGAACCGGCGGTGCGCTTTGCGCGCCCGCGCAACAAGTAATAGACAGGGACCCCGGCAAGCAGAATACATACTGCGACACCTGCATTGCGAGGATATTTGTAAATTGTGTTTAGAACTATCAACCAGGCCACCAGAACGAAAAGCCCTGTTGTCCACGGATGCCCCGGGACACGGAAACCTGGAGTGGCGTTCGCTGTGTTTTCTCCGCGTGCCTGGCGGCGCCGAAAAATAAAAAGGCAGCTCGCGGTGAGTCCGAAAAACAGCCAGTCCATGACCACGACATAGCTTAGAAGCTGCTCGAACGTTCCGAGCAGCACGGCAGCGCTGGTGATCGTGCCCTGGAGAATGATGGCAACCACGGGAACACGGCTGCGCGATCCCAGCCGCGCGAACGCGCGAGGCAGCACACCGTCTTCGGCCATGGCAAACGCGACGCGCGGATAAGTGAGCATGGCTTGGCTAAGAAATCCAAGAGTGGATATTGCAATCGTCACGGCTATCAGCGTTGCACCGAACTGCCCAAGTGCAGCACGCATCACACCTGACGCCGGTGTGGTGGTCGCCGCTAATCCAGCCGGGGCCAGGGCTTGGACGTAAATAATATTCACGGAGACGTAGAGTGCAATGACTCCGATAACTCCGAGCAAAAGAGCTTTTGGAAGGTTTGTGCGGGGTTCGCGAATTTCGCTCGCGATATAATTCGAAGTCTGCCAGCCACCGTAAGCAAAAATCACCGGTATCAGGGCCGCGCCGAAAACGGTCAACAGGTCGAATGAAGCGGGGCGGTCGAGCAGGGGATACCACGCCGGATGAGGCGCCGCAGGGGACCGGAGAAGAAACCACCCGCCGCAGCCCACGATCATCACGATAGCAAGAATGCGCAAAACCATGAAGAAGCTCTGCACGCCGCTGCCCGCGCGCACTCCAACGCAGTTGATTGCCGTCAGCACGGCGACCACGGAAACCGCCGCAACATTCTCCGGCACCGCACTGTGAGAAAACTCGCGGAAATATTTTCCGAAGGTAACCGCGACGGCGGCCGTCCCGCCGGCATGAATCACGAGAATGCTTACCCAGCCGTAAAGGAAACCCAACAGCGGATCGTAGGCCTCACGGATGTAAGCATATTGTCCTCCGACCTTGGGCATGCGGTTGGCCAGTTCGGCATAAATAAACGCTCCAACCAGTGCGAGCAGGCCGCCCGCGACCCAAGCGCCAAGAATCATAGCGGGCGTGTGCACCAGCTTGGCGACGACGTAGGAGTTAATGAATATCCCGGAGCCGACGATTCCGCCCATTACAACCATGGTTGCGTCGAAAATTCCCAGGCGAGCAGCGAGACCGGATGTGAGTTCCGCCGATTGGGGTCGGGGGGAAGGGATATCGCGAGCTGGAGTGCTTTGTGACATCGAGGCGAGCGAGCAGCGCGAATCTATCACTGCGAGAGTTTGCCGCCAAGCAATCGCTTAAGGCTCCTCTGATTCCGGCTCCTGAGCCCAAGTTAGGTTTTCGGTTGCATTCCGCAGCACACAATAGTAATCACAAGTGCGATGATGATTTGAATGGAGACCTGCCTATGACTGTGAATTTTAGCATTGCGCTTCGTCCGGTTCTGGACGCGCGAAGAAAATGGCGGTGGGGCGCAAACCTTGCAGCCGTGGCGCTCATGGTGCTGAGTGTTTCTTCAGCATCGGCGCAAACGAAAACGTTGCCGCAACAAACAGCAGCGTCGAATGCGCCGCCGGTGGCGTCGGCAACGACTATCCAGCCCCCCAGCCAGGATTATCTCGTTTATGTGGTGTGCGAATCCGCCGACAAAGTTGTCTTGGTGAGGTTCGGGCCAAAGGGTTTGCAGAAAGAGCACGAAACGCAGATCGGCCTGATGCCTATGGACATCAACGGCCCGCACGGCATCGCTGTTTCGCCGGACAAAAAATATTTATATGTTTCAGTGGGTCACGGCCGGCCAGATGGTTCGGTGTGGAAGTTGAAAGCCGGAACGGACGAGGTGATTCGCTTCGCGCCGCTTGGATTGTTCCCGGCGACGACCGACATTTCCCGCGACGGCGCATTCATTTACGTGGCGAACGCGAACTTCCACGGAGACATGGTTCCATCCTCGATTTCTGTGGTGGCCACAGACGAGATGGCCGAGGTGAAGCGGATCACCACCTGCACTATGCCGCACGGCTCGCGCCTGAATCCGCAGGGCACCAAGCATTACTCGGCATGCATGATGGACGACATGCTCGTGGAAATCGATACGCAAACCTTCGAGGTCTCGCGGCACTTCCTGCTCGGCGCCGGCAAAGAAATGGGTATGACCGGAGCGCCCGACAAGCAAATGAAAATGAGCGATCTCACTTGCGTACCCACCTGGGCGCAGCCTTCGAACGATGGCTCTGAAATTTACGTGGCGTGCAACAAAGCGAACGATATCGTTGCCGTGGACGCCACTTCCTGGAAAATGTCGCGGCGATTTCCTGCCGGCACTGGCGTGTACAACTTGGCCATGACGCAAGACGGCCGCCTGATTGCAACCAACAAGCGGGGCCAGTCGGTTTCCATCTTCGACCCAAAGACAGGCAAAGAGCTGGCCAAGCTTCCGACCAAGCGAAAGATTGTGCATGGCGCGGTGGTTACGCCGGACAATCGGTACGCGTTTATTTCCGTCGAAGGTATTGGCTCCGATCCGGGCACTGTCGAGGTCATCGATCTGAGTTCACTGACGACGGTGGCCACACTCGATGTTCCGCAGCAGGCTGCCGGGATCGACCTCTGGAAGACGGAGCCCAGCAAACCCTAAGCTTCCACACATCCATGCGCAGCGCATTGACCAGCCGGCTACCAGCCCGTCTACGAAATACATAGCGACGGACGCGCACGTGTTTAAATCTAATTAAGGGGTGCAGCACCAACGCTTTCGTTCGGCGTTGCAAGATGGCAAGGTTGAAGGCACGATATATTGTCACCGACTGGCATTGTCTTAGTTCATCCAGATTTGAGATCGGAATCATAGATTCGAAAGGGACCAAGAATGAATTTGGGGATTAGCCTTAGAGACGAAAACTCGAACCTGCCGCCGCGCCTTCCCAATTTGCCGGAAAGAATTCGGGGGCTGGAACGTCTTTCGTTGAATTTGTGGTGGAGCTGGCAGCCGCGCGCGCGGGAAATGTTCCAAGCTCTCGATCTGCAGGCCTGGCGAGAAAGCGATCACAATCCGTTGCGCATGCTGGCGCAGTTGCCGCAGGAAATTCTTCAAAAAGCAGCAAGCGATCCGGAATTCCTGAAGCGTTACGACGCGGTGATGGAAGAATTTGAAGCAAACATCGCGTCGCAGACCGGCTGGTTCACGGCGGAGTACGGCGATCCTCAGGCGCCCATCGCCTACTTTTCGGCGGAGTACGCATTCCACCATTCGCTGCGGCTTTATGCCGGAGGCCTGGGAGTTCTGGCGGGAGATTACATTAAAGAATGCAGCGACCTGGCAATTCCCGTGGCTGCGGTGGGACTGATTTATTCTCGCGGGTATCTTTCGCAGAAACTGCGAGACGACGGATGGCAGGAAGACGACGAGAAAATACTGGATCGGACCTACGATCCAGTCCGGCAGGTACTGGACAAAGATAATCGCCCGCTTCGTGTGCAAGTGCCGTTGTTCGAGCCCCCTGTTCACGTGCAAGTGTGGCGCGCGGATATCGGCAGGGTTCCGGTTTATTTGCTGGATACGGATGTAGAAGGCAATCAACCCTGGGACCGGACCATCACTCAGCGTCTTTACACCAACGATCCCGAGCAGCGGCTGCGGCAAGAAATCGTATTGGGGATCGGCGGAATGCGGGTGCTGGAGGCTTTGGGCATCCATCCCGCGGCTGTGCATATTAATGAAGGGCATCCGGCACTTGCTCTGCTGGAGCGGTCGCGCATGCTGGTGGAAGGCGGAAAGAGCTTCGAGCAGGCCATTGCGCAAGTTCGCGACACGTCTATTTTCACCACGCACACGCCGCTTTCCGCCGGCACCGACGTTTTCCCTTTTCCCCTGGTCGAGAAATATTTCAGCCATCTGTACGATCAATTGGGAACCAATCGCGACGGACTTCTGCAGCTCGGCGTTTCCCCAGCGGACCCCAATGCGGGATTTAACATGACGGTGTTTTCGCTGCGCATGGCGAAGTTCTGCAATGCGGTGAGCAAAAAGCACGGCGAAGTGGCGCGACAGATGTGGGCGGCGGTATGGCCGGGTAAGAAAGAGGAAGACATTCCGATAACCGCGGTGACGAATGGAGTCCACGTTCGCACCTGGATGGATCCGCTGTGGCTGCAACCGATGCTCGACAAATATATAGGCTCGAACTGGGTTCGCGACATGGATCGAGCCAAGACTTGGCAAGGAATCGATGCAATTCCGGACAAAGAACTCTGGTGGCTGCGAAGCCGACTGAAAGGCTTGTTGATTGCGGACATCAACGAACGCGCCCGCGAAGAATGGAAACAGAAACGCGTTCGCGCAGAGAGCGCGATTGCGTTCGGCGCACTGCTTGATCCGCGGATTCTGACGATCGGTTTTGCGCGGCGGTTTACCGCCTACAAGCGGCCGGACCTGATCCTCCACGATCTGGTGCGCCTGAAGCGATTGCTGACAAATCCGCTGCAGCCGGTGCAGATTATTTTTGCCGGCAAAGCGCATCCCTCTGATGTGGGGGGCGCGCAGTTGATCCAAAGAGTGTTTCAACTGGCGCGAGAACCCGAATTCGCCGCTCGCATCGCGTTCGTGGAAGATTACGACCAGCATCTGGCGCAGCGAATGGTGCGCGGAGTGGATGTGTGGCTGAATAATCCGCTGCCTCCGCTGGAAGCGAGTGGAACGAGCGGAATGAAGGCGGGGGTGAATGGCGTTCCCAGCCTCTCCGTGCTCGACGGTTGGTGGCTGGAAGGGTACAACGGGAAGAACGGCTGGGCTTTCGGCGGAGATCCAGTTGAGGGTGACCGAACGAATGTTGATGCTGATGCGCTCTATCGCTTGCTTGAGGAGCAGATCATTCCGCTTTACTACCGGCGTTCCGACGACGAGATTCCGCACGAATTCGTTCAGGTAATGAAAGAAGCCATAAAAGGCGCGGCGCCACAATTCTGCACTACACGCATGGTGAAGGAGTACGTCAACCGCTTCTATATCGACGCGCTGGGGCTGAAAGAATCCTTGGTTTCCAGCGACAGGTAAACCTTTCTTCTTACGCGCGACACGGCGGTCAAGTTTGGCTGCGTGTCGAGACCAGACACCGGAGCCCGAAAGCGAGATGGTTGAAAGTTCTCGATTAGAACGGAGTGCGGTCGTTTGTTTTGTGTAACTTAGGTGGGTTGTATTAAATCGAGTTCTCGATTAGAAATTCTGACTTTCTTGTCGGAGGGCCGCGGGGTGGCCCGGAAGGGCCAAACCGCGGGGGCGTTCATTTAGCCCGTCTCAGAACGTGGTAAGTATCGTAGTTTGAGTATATTACCATAATAATTCACTATTATATTATGGCTGTCAAATCGGGCTTTTGTGTGTATATGAGCTGGCGAGGATTTGCACACCCGAACGAGAGGAACCGCGGCAGGCCGGGGAAGCTGGTGTGAAAGTCTTGACGCATGTGTCAGGCTTTCGTATAGTTACAGCTCGGTTGCGGCACTTGTGGCAATCGAAGGGGAATTGGAAACGCGCGATGGGATTGTTTACTTACTGTCTCGGCTATGCTTACCGCTTTTACTTTACGGAGCGGACCGGCGAGACGCGCGCGGATGAACTGAGAAACTAGCAGACAAAACCCGCAGCAAGTCTTAAGACGCCGGCCGCGACTCTCACCGAGAGGACGCGGCTTTTTTGTTTTTAGGGGCGTTTTTGACCCGCAGGTCTTGGGCGTTGGTTTCTGGCGGAAATTCTAGGAGGCAGGATGAGAGGCATGAAGATCGGGGACTGGCGAACGAAAATTGATGCGATTGACACGACGCTGCTGCACCTGCTGAACGTGCGGGCGGCGTTTGCGCTGGAAGTGGGAAGACTGAAGGGAGAGGCGGGGCTGCGGCTTCGCGTGCCGGAACGCGAGCGAGAAATTCTTTCGCGGATGAAGGAAGTGAACCCCGGGCCTTTGGACGGTGAGGCGGTGGAGAAAATCTATCAGCTAATTCTGAACGAATCGATTCGCGTTCAAGAGAGCTACGGTTACGGAACCGCAGGACGATTAGAAACAAAACGGGCGCAGCCGCGTGAAAAACGGCGGAAGCCGGACGCGGCATGAAAGTTGCGAGCAACACGCGCGTCGCGTTTCAGGGAGAACGCGGTGCGTTCAGCGAAGAAGCGGCGGTGAAGCTGCTGGGCGGCGAGGTTCGCCTGGTGCCGCTCCCTACGTTCGAAGCGGCTTTTGGAGCGATCGCGAACGGCGCGGCGGACTACATTCTGGCGCCGATAGAAAACAGCCTGGCGGGGCCGGTGCACCGATCGTTCGATCTGCTGGTGGAAAGCCCGCTGACTATCGTGGGCGAGGTGATTATACGCATCGCGCACAATCTGATCGGGCCGCGCGGCGGAACGATTGAAGAGGTGTCGGTTGTGGAGTCGCATCCGGTGGCTTTAGCGCAGTGCGAGCGATTTTTCAGCGCTCGCCCGGATTTGAAGAGAATTGCGACGGACGACACAGCCGGAAGCGTTCGCGAAATCGTCCAAGCGAGAGATCGCACGCGAGCCGCGATTGCGAGCAAACGCGCGGCGGAGATTTACGGAGGGCAAATCCTGCGCGAGCACTTGGAAGACGATCCTGAAAATTACACGCGGTTCCTGTTGCTCGCACCAGCTACAGAAGCGTCGCCGGAAAAAGCAGACAAACTTTCTTTAGTATTTAGACTCGCGCATCTTCCGGGGGCGCTGTACCACGCGCTGGAACCCTTCGCACGGCGAAATATCAATCTGATGAAGATTGAAAGCCGGCCAGTGCGCGGACTTCCTTGGCAATACCGGTTTTATCTTGACCTGCAAGCAACGACGCGCGATCCAGAAGTAGCCGGGGCACTTGCTGAGTTCGAGAAATTGGCAGTGGATGTGCGGATTCTGGGTTCGTACATTTCGGCAAAGGCAGCGAACAGCGCTACATCGTGAATAGGGAGAGCAATCATGATCGTCAACATGGCGACAAACGCAACGGAAGAACAAATCGACCACGTCGTAGTGCGGATCAAGGAGTGTGGATGCCAAGCGCATTTGAGCCGCGGCGAAGAAAGGACCGTGATCGGAGTGGTGGGACGAAGCGAGGAGCATCAAAGCGAACTCGAAGCTTTGCTGGCCGCCCCCGGCGTGGATGAAATCATACGCATCACGCATCCGTTCAAGCTGGCTTCGCGGAATTTCCGGCCGGAAGGCTCGATCGTTGAATTGGGCAAAGGCGTTTCGATTGGTGGAGCGGAAGTGATCGTGGCGGCGGGGCCGTGCGCGGTGGAGTCGGCCGAGCAAATCGGCGAAATCGCCGGACGCGTGGCTCGCGCGGGAGCGAAGTTGCTGCGCGGAGGCGCGTTCAAGCCGCGGAGTTCGCCGTATTCCTTTCAGGGGCTGGGTGAACAGGGACTGAAACTGCTGCGCGAGGCTGCGGACAAGAACGGGTTGCTGGTGGTGAGCGAGGTGATGGACCCTTCGCAGATTGCGATGATGCTGTCGTACGTGGACGTAATGCAGGTGGGCGCACGCAACATGCAGAACTATCATTTACTGCGCGCGCTGGGAGAAGGCAGCAAACCGGTGCTGCTAAAGCGCGGGATGTCGGCGACAATCGAAGAACTGCTGCTGAGCGCGGAGTACATTATGTCGGGCGGAAACTATAACGTGATGCTATGCGAGCGCGGCATTCGAACGTTCGATACGTACATGCGCAACACCATGGACATCGCGGCAATTCCGGTGATCAAACAGCTTTCACACTTGCCGGTGGTCGCTGACCCGTCGCACGGCACGGGGCGCCGCGATAAGGTGCCGCCGATGGCTCGAGCTGCGGTGGCGGCTGGGGCGGACGGCTTGCTGATCGAAGTGCATCAAGATCCGGAGCACGCGCTATCGGATGGGGCGCAGTCGATGTATCCGGAGCATTTCGCGCAACTGATGGACGAAGTGCGAGTGATTGCACCGGCGGTTGGACGGCACATCGCACGTGCTTAGAAACGAATCATCGGCAGACGTGGCCGGTATCGAAGCGGCTAAGACCTGCTTGCCGGTATGTGGCGCGGACGGTTCCGACCAATTCAGACAGCGTTGCCAGGCTCGGGGATGGCGCGGTGACCGGTAATCTCTGTGACATGGATGCGATAGAAGACCGGCACCAACGGGCGCTCCGTGCCATGAAGAATTGTTCTAACGTAACCGGGCTCCCACCACATGGCTTTCCTTTGCAGCAGATCATGGGCTAGTGAGCGCTCGCTACGCCATTCGGGCACGTCCGGGAGTTCCTGGAAGCGACCGAACACAATGACACTGATCCACAGCTCCGAGCTCAGCACCTCGTCCGCTTCGACACAGACTAACGGGTTGGCGCGCATCCATTCGATCTTTTGCCCAACGGTGGAAAAAGTGTAGAGGTGATCATTGTTGTAAGAGAAATAGATTGGCACGACATAGGGCTGAGCTCCTTGAGCGCACGCCAATCTACCGAGTTGCGTACGAGCCAAGAAGTCCAGACTCGCCTGCCAAGTCATTTCCTGGATCAACATCGATGATCCTTCATGGCCGTTACCGACCTGATTGAAATGCCCGCCAAAATTACCGGCGCCTCCCACAACAACAAAGTAAATCAGAGGTACTCTTTCACGTATGGGCTTCGATGCGCGCACCGGGATCATATCGCCGGGCAGCGAAGGCGTCCTTAACATGCTGCGTCGCGAGGTACCATAGGATCCATGCATCAATAGCGATCACAAAAAACTGCCAGGCGAGCACCATGAAATCCGGATGAGGCAACGACTCTGCAATCCCAAGCGCCGCAAAGAGCAGACCCACGGCGATGAACACGATGGATGCAAGCCGAGCCCAATAGACCAATCGAAACACATAGATGGCCAAGGTGGCATATACGACAGCGAGCACGAGGAATATTCCCGCTCCGAGTGCTCCCATTTCCGAAAATAATTGTGACGTCGGTCCCCCAGCTCCGGCTGCTACGACAACTCCGCCCAACACAAAGAAACCCAAAGAACCCAGAGCTAGTAGGCCAGCGCCGATACACATCAACACCGCAACTACGGTCACTCCGAGCGGTCGTTTCATGATTGCGCACCTCTCGACTCATAGTTTTCGCTTCCCATATCCCGCGTTCCATGCGAATCGAGGAGACAGCTAGCCGCGCACGGTGAGAACCGGGCAGACGGCATGCGCGACCACTTTATGCGCAGTAGAACGCTCGAGATGTGTTGCCGCACCGAGACGGCCGGCGGCGGTGCGAACGCCTAGCACGATCAAGTCCGCACCGCACTGCTTCGCGACTTCTACGATCCGGTCAGCCGGTTCACCGTATTCCACAGACACTTGCGGCGGGAAATCAAGTTCCGCGTTCTCCGGGACCATTTCGTAAAGATGATGAATCGCCTCAGCCACCGACAATTCGAATATTCTGTTCTCAGAATCGTCGAGTTTTTCGGGCTTGTGCATCACGGTGATTAGGAGTAGATGAGACTCGTTTTGTTGCGCGAGCGAGACGGCATAGGGCGCTCCAGCTAACGACTCCGGACTGAAATCCGTAGCGAAAAGCACGCGATGGAACCGAGCGCCATTATGTACACTCCTGCGAACACCCGGACCGATGGTGAGTACCGGCACGGGCGAACGGCGGAAGATTTCTTCAGCGACAGAACCAAGCAGCAATTTCTCTGCGCCCGTACGCCCGTGCGTTCCAAGGACAATCAGGTCAACATCGTCATCTTGGATCGCTTGCTCGACTGTCGGCCAAACGTCGATGCCTCTTGCAATCATCGTTTGGTGCTGCAGACCGGCAAGCTGAGACTCGACCCGCTGCATTTCCGCCTGAGCATTTTCGTCCTCGGCTTCGATCGCTATAGCTGTCAACCCCGGCGTCGTATAAACGTAGGGTGCAGGAATCAAAATGTGTAGAGCGTGCACTTTGGCGCCGTATCCGCGGCCAAGGGTCACCGCAAATGGAAGGGCTGCCTCAGAAGGTTTTGAGAAATCCGTAAGATAAAGAATGTTTTTTACTTTTACCGGCGCGCCAACTTCGATAGTTCGCATGTCCCACCTCCGGTATATACGATGCGCCGAACTCGGATTGATGCGCTGTGACCTGCATCACAATCAACGGTGACAACTGTCACTGGGAGTTTGGGGTATTCCGGATTAATTAGAGGACGGAGGTGGATCATGAAAGCCCTTGAAGCTCGAACGCGAATTCAGGTGAATAATGTCCTTTTTCTTACAGATTTTTCTGTGGCGGCAGCTGCCGCGATTCCCTATGCGGCAGAGGTTGCAAAGCGCTTCGGGGCTAAGCTCTACGCTTTGCACGTGCAAACGCCGGTCGTTAACGCAATGACGCCGCCCACCACGTGGGCTGCCCTGGAGCGGTCTAGTGAATTCGAAATGAAGAGGCAGCGAGCGGCCTTGCTCAATTCATTCTGCGGTGTTCAGCCAGAAGTAATCATCGAAGAAGGAGATCTCTGGTCCACGTTGCTGTCCGTGGTCGAAAAAAACAAAATTGATCTGATCGTGTTGGGCACGCGGGGCCGGTCTGGCGTACGAAAATTGTTCATGGGCTCCACAGCGGAGGAGATTTTTCGGCAGGCTCCGTGCGCGGTTTTGACCGTAGGTCCGTTTTCGCACGTAGAACCGCCGCGAGGCGGTAAGTTTACCGAAATTCTCTACGCCACGGACTTCAGTTCGGAGTCGGACGCCGCTGCATCGTACGCAATCTCCTTGGCGCAAGAGTTTCAGGCGCATCTGACACTCTTGCACGTAATCGCAGACGCAAAACCGGGCGATCTTGTACGTCCCGAGGAACTCGTGAAATCGTCAATGCAGCTTTTGCGCAAAATAGTTCCACCGGAAGCGGAATTGTGGTGCGAGCCACGCTTTGTGACCGAACAAGGGCCAGCCGCAGAGAAGATTTTGGACGTTGCTAGACAAAAGAAGGCAGATCTAATCGTGCTCGGCGTACGTCGCCCCGGCGGCTTCCCGGGCGCGGCGACGCACTTGCCGACAGCGACTGCACACAAGGTCGTGACGCATGCAGCGTGCCCGGTCCTGACCGTGCGTGGATGAAGAGTAGAGGAGGTCGGCTGTGGACACTGATATTCAGTTAACGCCTCAGTCATTCAGTCGGCGCTGGAAACTGATCAGAGAGCGCACAACAGCAATGCCTCAATTCCGCTGTGCATTGGGCAACTCCTTGCGAGCTTCTGTGAGCGGGAGTTCCATCCGCAGCAGCTTGAGCACTACGCCAGATTCTGCGTCGTACACCAAAGTGAAAATGTGAGAGCAGCGTTCACAAAGCCAAAAATGCTTCACTCCGTGCAGATTGCTTGCCAAGTCGGTCACACTCGAGCTCGGGTTTAGGGCAGAGTCGCCGCCACTGAAGCGGAAGAACTTTCCGCCTTCCAGCCAATGAAAGGCAGTTGGACAAGCCGGGTTCGAACATTTCGGGTGAAGATTCTGGTGTAAAGCGATTCCTTTCGTGACTTCGCTGATAGCGGGCGATTGTTCGCCGCCATCAGCACGAGAACCTCTCTTCCGCTCTTCCAATTGGGCAATAGTGGCCACCAGCCAGTTTCGGAATGTCTCTTCAATCTCATGTTGATCGCCCCATCGATAGAGAGAATCGAGAGTCTCCCCCGCACTATTAAATGGAATTTGACGGCATGGGATTTTGCCGAAGCGAAGCTCAGGCGGCACCAACTGCATCAGCACGCAATCGCTACATGGCGCGGGATTCTCTTTGCAGTCGTAATTCATGCATGTTGGAGAGTCTTCGAAGATAAACGCGGGTCTCCAGGACTCTCTGGGGGAACGACCATATCCCCCCTTCTTCAAGAAGTTAAGCTCAAACTTTAGGACATCCAACAGGTCTCGCTCATCCTTTTGCATGGGATCCTCCTTATCTGTCTCGACTATCCGTGTTCGTGGACTGGCCCACAGTGACGGCCGTCACACACAAACGTGACGCCTGTCACTTGCTCCTTTGGGGAACTGGAACAGACTTATGCAGCAAAGACAAAATGATCTAAGTGGGCGGGAGGCGGGAGAGATGACGGGCGGCTTCAAAATCGTCCCGCGCGGAAAAGGGGGTAGAATAGGCACAGGTCTATCCATGCGCACCCCCTACGGCCTGGAAATAATTGAGAACTGCGTAACTTGCCCGCATCGGGAGGACCGGCTCTTTTGCAATCTCCCGCCGGCGGCCGTGCAGCGTCTTTCGGTAATCACGTCGGCATCATCCTATCCAAAAGGTGCAACGCTCTTTGTGGAAGGACAGGCCGTCCGAGGCGTTTTCATCCTGTGTGCCGGACGCGTGAAACTCTCCACGTCTTCGATCGACGGGAGAACTCTGATAGTAAGAATTTCGGAGCCGGGAGAAGTCCTGGGATTACCAGCCACGATTACAGGTAAGCCTTATGAACTTACTGCCGATGTGATCGAGACCACGCAGGCGAATTTTATCTCCCGGACAGATTTTCTGAATTTTCTCCGCGAACATGGCGAGGTTTCCCTGCGCGTGGCCCAGCAACTGGGCGAAACCTACCATGCGGCTGTCGCTGAAATGCGATCCATCGGGCTATCGCATTCGGCCGGAGAAAAACTGGCGCGGTTTCTGCTCGATTGGTGCGCCAGCCACGGAAACGGGAAAGGAGAGATTCGCGCAAAGCTGATGCTGACTCACGAGGAAATCGCACAAATGATCGGCGCATCCCGCGAAACGGTGACGAGACTCTTCACTGACTTCAAGAAGAAGCAGTTCTTGCAGATTCAGGGCTCCACACTTATTATCCGCAACAAGTCCGCCCTCGAAAACCTCATAAATTCTGAAGAATAGCTGGGCCATCCGCGCCTCTTATCACGCTTATGCTTGTGACGCGCGTCACAAGCGACAGTGACGGCCATCACGAGATCCAAACCAGCATTGATGTAGTATCGCGTTCGTTTGAACTACCTCTTTTTTTGAAAAAGGGGCCGGAGGAGTTGATGACACAGTTGGGACTCTCGAAAATCCAGCAAAGTGAAAGAAATCACTCATGAGGAGAGCCAGACATGCCGATGAACAGATACATATGAGCCAAATGCGAACGGTCCTGCTGTCTTTTGTTTGATTTGCGAAACTGTGCAATTTTGTACAGTTTGGCTGAGGTTATCGCCTTACGATTACGCACTTTTTGAGGAAATAACGATTACAAGCGTTGAACTCGGGCGGGCAACTGGAGTGCCGGAACTCGAAGCTAAGCTTATTGAGTAGTTCACACGGAAATTATCGCGAACGGCGATCGTGGCGGGGTTCTGCGATCGTCTCAGCGATGGGGCGCAAGGTTCGATACTTCTTGCGGAGAAAGGGGAAAATTTGACGCCGCACTCCACGGCTTTACCCGTTGCGGGGCTCATTGCAATTGGTTTGCTATCGACGCTGGCCCTGGCACGACCGCAAGAAAAGCCTGCGCCCGCTGCAAAGGCCGTGCCTACGGCACAAGAAAAGATTTCGCCGAATTCGACCGAGGCGAAGCCTTCCGAATACGC
>PMTV01000018.1 GCA_003167215.1 Acidobacteriota bacterium
ATGGAAACGCCGCTTCCGATAGCCATTTCGCGTGCGTGGCCGAGAAGGCCAAACCCGGTGACGTCGGTGACTGCGTGCACGGGCCGGCCATTTTGTGAGGCGGCCTCCACTTCATGCAATGCATCGGCGGCGTCGCGATTCAAGCGCGTCATCGAAGCTGTTGCGGCAGAAACCCACCCTTCCTCGGCGAGACCTTGCTTCAAAGCCGTAGAGATCACACCGGTTCCAATTGGCTTGGTAAACAGAAGAACATCCCCCGGCTGTGCGCCGATATTCTTCCAGATTTTTTGTGGATGGATTACGCCGGTGACAGCGTAGCCAAACTTCAGTTCGTCATCGCGGATGGAATGTCCGCCGACAACGATGCAATTTGCTTCTGACATTTTCGCGAGGCCGCCGCGCATAATGTCTTCGAGAATCTCGGGCGCGCCTGAAGCTGGGAAGGCGACAATCGTCAGAGCGGAAATCGGGCGGCCGCCCATGGCATACACATCGCTCAACGAATTGGCTGCGGCAACTTGGCCGAATTGCGCCGGGTCGTCCACGATCGGCGTAAAAAAATCCACGGTTTGAACGATGGCCAGATCGTCAGTCAGGCGGTACACGGCGGCATCGTCACTGGTTTCGAAACCGACGAGAAGATTTGGATCGGTTTGTGGCGGCAGACGTTTGAGAATCAAATCCAAAACGCTAGGACTGAGCTTCGCGGCGCAGCCCGCGGCCTTTGCCGTGGTGGTCAATCGAATTGTTTCGGCCAATGAAGCTCCCTAGTAAATATCGTTCGTTGATTATAGCGCTTCGAAGCGGTGGAATTTGCGCGGTGAAGCAACTCTTGATTAGCGGAAAGTCTCAGGCTCGGGCGGCAACGGAGCGAATCGGGATCGTGACTGGCTTCGATGTTTCCGCGGCGCCGAGCATTTGGCAACTTCCGTCGAAGACAGCTCCAGGCTCGATGATGAGGCAGGGACAATGGATTTCGCCCGTCACGATCGCTTTGGTCTTCAGCTCCACTCTTCCGCGGGCGCGGATAATCCCGTCAAACCGCCCGCTGACGATTACATTGTTGCCATCGATCTCACCCTCCACCGAAGCATGCTCTCCAAGAATCAACGTTTCTTCGGAGACGAGAATTCCCTTCATCAACGAGTCGATGCGAAACGTGCCGCTAGATTCAAGTCTGCCCTCGAGTTTTACGCCGGGCTCTAGAAAGCCTGTCCATTCGCCGGAGTCATGTCGGTTTCGGTCAAGCCATGCCATGCGTTGTCCTACCCTGAGCTCGATTGAAGTTCTNNAGCAGCGATCCCGCAGGCCGTGGTCTTGGCGCGCGAGTGGAAAGTCGCTCGACTTGACGGACCGTCATGCCCCCGCGTGCGACGCGGTGCGCAAGCGCAACGCGCTCTTTGGTGTCGGCTACCGCGAGAAGGGCGCGGCCATGGCCCGCGGTGAGGCGCCCGTCCTCCAGTAAATCCAGAATCGGCTGGTCAAGCTTAAGGAGCCGAAGCGCATTGGCGATGGTAGCGCGGTCTTTGCCGGTGCGCTCTGCAACTTGTTCTTGCGTAAGGTGGAACTCGTCGGTGAGCCGTTGAAATGCATGTGCCTGCTCGACCGGGTTGAGGTCCTCTCGCTGGAGATTTTCAACCAGGGTCATCTCGAGAGCCATGTCGTCAGGCACGTTGCGAATGACGATAGGAACGCGGCTAAGACCGGCTCTCTGAGCGGCACGCCAGCGACGTTCGCCAGCGATGAGCTGGTGGCGAGCGCCGACCCTACGGACGACTAACGGTTGAACAATTCCGCTGGACCGAATCGAGCGCGCCAGCTCGTCGAGCGCTTCCTCGCGGAAGCGCGTTCGCGGCTGATACGGGCTCGGATCGATCAGATCGATATCGACGTGAAGGAGGCCGTCACTCGGAGCTAGTGCCGGCGCCACCGCCGCCGCCGCTGGTCCCGCTGCTGTCGTCGGTTGTGGTGGTGGAGCTGGCAGGTGTGCCGCCAACGCCGCCGCTGGCCCCTGCACGGGCGGCTGCGGCTGATTGGACTCCGGCTCCCTGATCAGAGCGCTCAGTCCCCGGCCCAACGCGTTTCTGGGCATTAGCGATAACCTCCTTGGCCAGCTGGATATAGCTTTCCGCGCCTTTACTATGAATGTCGTAGAACATGACGGGCATGCCGTGGCTTGGTGCCTCGGCAAGCCGGACATTCCTGGGAATCACGGTCTCGAAGACCTGACCGCCAAAGAAGCTTCTGAGATCGGCGGCTACCTGCTTTGAGAGAGTCGTACGATCATCGTACATCGTCAGCAAAATACCCTCGATCGCAAGAGAGGGATTAATCGTGCGCCGCAGGCGCATCAGCGTATCGAGGAGCTCCGAAACTCCTTCAAGTGCCAGGTACTCACATTGGATGGGGACAAGGACTGAATCGCTCGCGGCTAGGGCGTTAAGCGTTAGTAGATCAAGCGCTGGTGGGCAATCTAAGAGAATGTAATCGTACTTTTCCTTGATGCCGGAGATGGCCGCTTTTAGGCGAAACTCCCGATTCTCCATCAGGACAAGCTCTACCGACGCACCTACCAGGTTCTTGTCCGATGGAATTAGATCTAGTCCCTCAACTTGGGCGTCCAACGTAACGCGCTCGATTGGCTCATCGAGTATTAGCGTTTGATAGAGAGTCCTTCTAGCTGGATCCTTCGGAAAACCAAGTGCGCTAGTTGTGTTGCCTTGCGGATCGCAGTCAATCACAAGTGTTTTTTGTTCAGAGGCTGCTAAAGAAGCGCCGAGGTTGACTGCGGTAGTTGTTTTTCCGACGCCACCTTTTTGATTTGCGATCGCGATGATGCGAGCCAATGCGAGAGCCTCCGGTATGCAGCTGCGAATCTAGCAGAAAGCTTTTAGAACATGCAAGACGTTTCACGTGGAACACTCTTCGCGGAATCAAATGTTCCACGTGGAACATCCACGCTTAGTGTCCCTTAGTCTAAAACGCCAATTAGGATGGTTCGGCTATGTGACCAGGGGATAGGCACGGGCTTGGACCACCGCAAGGGCTTTTTCAACTTTACTTGAGCGGCGTCATCGGCCCCCAACCAAAGGATTAGGTTTCCTCCCAATTTGAGGTTACCACACGTCCACTTTATGAGTTCTTCGTGTCTGCCGATGGCTCGAGCGGCAACGAAATCGAACTCCGGACATTCTGCGCGGAGATCCTCAAAACGACCGCGGTATATTTCGGTGCGCTCGAGGCCGAGTTCACGGACAGCTTCAGCCAAAAAAGCCGCCTTTTTTGCGTTCGATTCGATAAGTATCACCTCCAGAGTAGGAAGGGCGAGTTTGAGCGGTATACCGGGAAAACCAGCTCCGGAACCAACGTCGGCGAGCCGACCATTTCGATTTGCAATGCGAGATGCCGCAAACATGCTCTCTCCAAAATGAAATCGCAGAACTTCGAGGGGATCTGTGACGGTCGTAAGCGAGATTGTTCGGTTCCAGTGCAGTAGAAGCGAGATAAATGTGCGAATTGCAGAGCAAATGTCTGCGGTCGCCGAAACTCCATAGGTTCGTAGTTCCTCGGAAATGACACCATCGGTGAGAAATGTCATGTGAACATAACGCTTATGTAATTGTAAATAATCGACTTAATACAAAACTATGCTATCTTTGCGACTCACTCGCCGAACCTGCTCCTGTGGCCCTGCGTAGCTTTGCATGGGCTAACATGCCAATGCTGAAGTCCGCGATGAAGTGACCCACGGTCGTTGGAAATAAGCTACTTGTCCATGCCCGGACGATGGAAAATAGGGTTCCTACTATCAGTGTAGTTGTAAGGCCCTTGCGTCCTTGATAAACATGCGCCAGAGCGAAAAAGACTGCTGAGCCGAGAATTCCGGCTACCACGTATCCGCCTGCCCAATCCTGGAATACACGTTGAACGAAACCGCGGTAGATGAACTCTTCACACATGGCCACAGTGACGACCAGTGCGAAAAATATCAGACGTTCAACAGCATCCCGAGGAAAGAGTTTTAAAGCAAGTTGAGGCAAGACGCCCTTTATTTCTGACGGTTTTGCTACGAGACGACGGAGGCTGTAGATCTGGTTGACCGAAATTAGAGCGGCAAGAACAATTGCAATCGGGATGGCGAGCGCAGGCTTGGGAATTGCCACTCCGAGCTGGGCAAGCGTGATTCCGTGAGCGCTGGTGCGCCAAAGAATAATTACAGCGGCAAGCCACTGAAAAGCGATCGTGGATGCGTAAATCGAGAGGCGGTCCATCTTTGACGTTTCGGGAGAATCTAGTAATTGGCGAATCCGCCGTCGTCCCAAAATAGGGACCGCGACGCCGAGAAAAATTAGGATGAGTGCGAAGTCCCAATGCATCTCATTAGATGAAAACATTTTTGAAGCGAGTGGGCAAGGCGAACTCTTGTTGACACCGGCAGGGCGCCCTCGTATCGTTCTTGATTCTGTTCAGCGGACAAGGATGAAAATACTTGTGATCGGCAGTGGCGGGCGCGAGCACGCGATGGTGTGGAAGCTACGGCAGAGCACCGCGGTCGAGGCGGTGTGGTGTGCCCCGGGGAACGGGGGGATTTCCAAGGACGCGGAATGCTTTCCACTGGATTTGAAGGACTTGAATGGGGCGGCCGACCTAGCTAGCAAGCTTAGAGCGGAGATCACGATTGTGGGGCCGGAGTTGCCGCTGGCGAGCGGGATTGCGGATGAATTTGCAAAGCGCGGTCTTGCGATTCTAGGACCTTCGCAAAAGGCTGCGCAGCTCGAAGGAAGTAAAGTTTTTGCCAAGAGATTTATGGAGCGCTTCAAAATTCCTACAGCCTCGACGTACGGAATTTACGATTCGCCGATTGACGCTTATACGTCGCTTTGTTCGGTTGATTGGCCGCTGGTGGTGAAAGCTGATGGATTGTGCGCTGGCAAGGGAGTGCTGGTGACTTCGTCGCCTGACGAAGCGGCCGCGTTCATTGACCGGCTCATGGAGAAGAAAGAGTTCGGCGATGCGGGCAAGCGGGTTTTGCTCGAAGAAGGACTTGCAGGACGCGAGCTTTCCTACATCATTCTAATGGATGGAAAGGGCTTTGTTTCTTTGGCGCCGACACGCGACCACAAGCGCGCTTATGACAATGATGAAGGCCCGAACACAGGCGGCATGGGCGCCTTTTCGAGTGCAGATATTTTGCCGCCGGAGTTGGAGAAGAAGATTCTCGAGACAATCGTGCAGCCGACTCTAGCTGGTCTGGAGAAAGAGGGGCTGAACTATTGTGGGTTTCTTTATTTTGGATTGATGCTGACCTCGGATGGCCCGAAAGTTCTCGAATACAATTGCCGGCTCGGCGATCCCGAGACGCAAGCGATATTGCTACGCGCAGATTTTGACTTCGCCGATGCGTGCGCCCGTGCAGTGCGCGGGGACCTTGGGTCGGTTCAGGCAAAATCTTCGAATGGCGCGAGCGTTTGCGTGGTCGTCGCTTCGGAGGGCTATCCTGAGAACCCCAAAATCGGCAAAGAGATCACTGGGTTGGAAGCGGCCGCGGCTGTTTCAGGTGCATTGATCTTCCATGCAGGCACTCGGCGCGAGGGCGAGAAGTATTACACTACAGGTGGACGAGTGCTAGGCGTGGGAGCCGTCGCCGCGGATTTGCGAGCAGCCAGCAAGATTGCGTACGAAGCAGCCGGCAAGATCAGAATCGCTGGGGCACACTATCGAAAGGATATCGGAATCTCCAATGCGCCGCGAAAGGCTGCCGCGGAAGGATCGAATGGATGAGGTAGGTAGTCTATTCATGTGTATGGCGCATAGGTTTCTCATGAAGGAAGTTTAGTGTTTGGAACAAGGAGATTGGCCAGTGGCTACGGAACACAAGCAGGAAGCTGGGGCTCTGGTTGGAATTCTGATGGGTTCGGATACGGATTTCCCGGTGATGAGCGAGGCGGCGAAAACCCTCGAGAAGTTTGGGATTCCGTACGAATTAGAAGTGGTGTCTGCGCATCGCACACCCGCGCGCGCGCATGAATATGCAACAACAGCTTCTAAGCGCGGCTTGAAGGTTCTGATTGCGGCGGCGGGCGCAGCAGCGCATCTGGCGGGAGTGATCGCGGCAAACACTACGCTGCCGGTGATCGGAGTCCCTATGGGAACAAGCTCGTTGAATGGACTAGATGCTCTGCTATCGACTGTGCAGATGCCCGGCGGAATCCCGGTCGCAACCATGGCAATTGACAAGGCGGGTGCAGTGAACTCCGCAATTTTTGCAGCGGAGATCTTGGGGCTTTCGGACCCCGAAATCGCGCGGAAACTGGTAGCGCATAAACAGGATCTTGAGCGTTCGGTGGGTGAGAAGAATGCGCGCTTAAAGCAACAGCTTACGGACAAGAAATAGAGTTTGAGCGACGATTAAAGTCGCCGGGCTGCGGATGGCAGTGTTTTACTCTGCGATGTGCTGAAAGACCGGCGGACTGCTAAGGTTTTTCCATCAACTATGAGTATTGATTCAGAAACTGGGGTGCAACAGCGAGGGGGCGCCCTCGGGACGTTCCTTTTCCAGGCGGGGATTCTTCGGCTCGGGTGCAGGCTGGAGAATCCACTGAAAGCCTGATTCGACGCTGATCGTGGCGATCGTTTGGCGCGAGTTTGGCGATGCGATGATGCCAATCGCCGCGCGCAAAAACTGAATCGCATCCACCGCAAGAACCTTGACACTTTCGCCCTGCAGAAAGCGGTCCCGCACATTCCGCATTTTCGCGTCTGAAGAACAAAGTTTTTCGATGCCAGCATCCTTATTTCGAATCAGGTCGATCAGCGAAGACACGACGTCTTCCGGCGGGTAGTGAAATTCGACGAAGGTGCGCGGCTGGCCCTTTTCCGGTGGCCACAATTGAACATACTGCGGCAATGAAACGTGCGTGTCGAAATAATCTTCGCGCTGCATGGACTGCCGAAGCGTAAAACTTAGTTGCCAAATTTCGGGACCGTAGTCTTCCATGTAGTCCGCGAGAATCAGCACCGCAACCGGCTCGTTCGCGGGCAAATCTATTCTGCCGTGAAGATTTCTTGCGATTTCGTTCAGGCGCTCGGAGACACCGTGGCCGATGGAATCAATGTCAGCAGCTTCAGCATTGGGTTGAACCTGCTGCAAGTGAGGGGCTATCGAAGCAACTTTACCGTGAAGGTGGGGAAGATCTTTGTCGAGCCGGGCGAACTCTACTTGCGACGATGGCGAAATCCATTCAACGGCGCCGAGAAAAATTCCCACGCGCCTCGAGTTGAGCTCGACCGGCGCCGGCAGGCGCGTCTGAGGTTCGATCGGATTTTCGATGGTAGCGATTAGAATGGCATCTTTTACCACCGCAATAATCACGCGTCCCGCAGCAAGGTTTGCGATTATTTCGTCCCCGGGCGCGTCCTGCCTCTGTTGCGCTACGGCATTCGGCGAACAAAGGAAAATGAAAACGGGAGACAATGCGCTTAGGACGGCCGCGGCGATAAATGATAATTCGCGGCTGCGCGAGCGGAAAAGGGAGAAGTGGAAGCAATGACTCACACTTCGACGGTACCACAAATCGCCGATTGGCCAACAATCCCAGGCTACGACCGCCGTGCTATACTTATAAAACAGTGGACGTGCGGTAGCTGTTCACATTCACGGCGGCGATGAGATCCCCGAAAAGCATAAAACACAATGGCAGGCTCGTGTCCGAGATTCTCGAGTCGCATCGCCGCTTCGTTCGCGGCGACGAAACCGGGACTCGCGCGGATTTGTCCGGAGCGGATCTTTCGCGCGTGAATTTGGAACGCGAGAATCTGGACCTCGTCGACTTTCATGGGGCGAATCTGGAAGGCGCGAATTTGCATGAGGCCAGGCTCTCTTCGGCGAACTTGAGCAAAGCGAAACTGCGCCGCGCAGACATGCGCAAAGCTGATTTGACCGAAGCTGATTTGAGCGAAGCGGACCTGACAGATGCGAAGGTCGGCGGCGCGGAACTTTTCCGCACGGATTTGCGTCGCGCCATACTGCGTGGGGCAAATTTGGTGGCTTCGAATTTCCGTCTGGCCGAAATTCGCGGCGCGGATTTCACGGGAGCGGATCTGAAGACCGCGGTTCTCCGCGAGACAGATCTCGACGGAGTGAACCTTTCAGGTCTGGACCTGAGCACAACGCTATTGCCTCGCGGCTACAAACCTCCAGATTCCACGAAGAGTTAAATGAAGAAGAGCCCCATTCGAAACATGCCGTGGATTCTGGTGGAGGACTACAAGCGCGGCAAGGGCTGGGTGGGAGCCGAACAGTGCGAAGCCCGTGCTCGCGCCTACTGCGAACTACTGGAGCGCGGCCAAATACTTTTCTTTCGCGAGCCACCATTCGACCTGCCTGCGGCCAATCAGCAATTTCTTCTCGAGCAGCAATGGTCTGAGATGCGAACGCACAAGAACGTTTCGTACAGGCCGAGTGAGGATTTGTTGCGCGGAGTCTCGGGCAACCGCGAGACGGTGAGCCGCGTTCACTCGATCATGCGGAATTACAGCGCTCAGGTGACGGAGTTCCTGGCCAAATTTCTGGCTCCTTACGCCGGCAAGTGGAATCTGGATTTCGCGAGTTTTCGGCCGCTGGAAGAGGAAGGCCGCGATTTGCCGCTGCACAAGCGCAACGATTTGCTGCATTTCGACGCCTTTCCCAGCCGGCCAACGCACGGTGCACGGATTTTGCGCGTGTTCACCAATCTAAATCCCTCGAAACCGCGCATCTGGCAGTCCACCGAAGGATTTGAAGTGCTCGCCCGGCGATACGCCGGCGGCGCGGGGCTGCAGGATATTGCCGAAGACAATTCATTCTTGAGCCGCACGGTGCGAGACTTGGGCTCAAAGCTCAATATTGGAGTGATCGGACGAACGCCCTACGACATGTTCATGATTCGCTTCCATGATTTCCTGAAAGAGAACACAGCGTTTCAGAGAGATTGCCCGAAGACACAGCTGGAATTTCCGCCGCAGGCTACCTGGATTGTCTTTACAGATTGCGTCGCGCACGCAGTGATGTCCGGCCAGTATGCCATCGAGCAGACATTCTTAATTCCGCCGAAGGCGCTGGTTGCGCTGGAGTCTGCGCCCTACCGCATTCTGGGAAATATTGCCGGCCGCGCTCTGGTTTCTTAAATCAATCCGACCGCATTGCTCATCTGAAAAATCCCCCCCGAAGCGTTATTTGCCAGCGAGAAATTCGGCGGAATCCTCTCCGAAGCCTGCGGCGGCGCCGCGGACTGAAGTGGTGCGGCGGCGAGTTTCTATGCCGAGGCGCTTTATTTTTTGATTGAGGGTGGAGAGCGGAACCTGAAAACGCTCGGCGGCTTCCGTCTGGTTCCAATTCGTGCGCTCGAGCATGTCAACAATTATCCGGCGCTCGACTTCCTCGAGGATTTCGAAAAGCGAGGGCGAAGTAGCATTTCCGCCCGGCGCGCCTGGCATGGGCGGTAAGAACTCGGCGAGTTGCAGGCGGACTCCTTTGACGATCTCGCGGGTGCGTACACTTTCGGGGAGAAGGTCGGTATCCATGGCTTCCTGGGTAGAAAGCACGATGGCGCGCTCGACGACGTTCTCAAGCTCGCGAACATTGCCGGGCCAATCGTAGTCCATGAGAAGTTTCATCGCACCATGCGTGAACCGGCGCGGGGGCTTGCCATTTTCCTGGCAGAATTGCACGAGAAAACGCTCGATGAGCAAAGGAATATCTTCTTTACGCTCTCGCAGCGGCGGCAAATGCAAAGAAATGACGTTCAAGCGGTGAAACAAATCTTCGCGGAAACGGCCGTCGCGAACCAGTTTGTTCAAATCCTCGTTAGACGCCGCGAGGATGCGGACGTCTACTTTAATGATTTCGGTGCCGCCAAGGCGCATAAATTCCCGTTCTTGAATCACGCGCAGGAGCTTGGCCTGCGTCTCCGGGGTGATGGTAGAAATCTCGTCGAAAAAAATGGTGCCCTGATCGGCGACTTCGAACAGACCTTTCTTTGAAGCAATGGCGCTGGTAAATGCACCCTTCACATGTCCGAAGAGCTGAGATTCGAGAAGATCGCCTGGAATTGAACCGGTATTGATGGGTATGAACGGTTTATCAGCGCGCGTGGAGGCGGAATGGATGGCCTTGGCGAATACTTCCTTGCCGGTGCCGCTCTCGCCCAGCAGCAATACCGGAATGTCCACATGTGCGACGAGCGCGGCTTGCGAACGGATCTTCCGCATGGCGGGACTCGCCGCGATAAAGAACACGTCGTCGCCGACGTCTTCGGCTTCTCCGCCGACGATTGTTTTGCCCTGACCCAGGCACTGGTCGATCACCGCATCCAGTTCCGCTTTCTGAAAGGGTTTGGTCAGGTAGTCGTGTGCACCCAGGCGCATTGCCTGCACTACCTTCTTCGTATCGTTGACGCAGGAAAGCATCACGACCTTTACCCCGGGCCGCTTCTGGCGGAGTTGCTCCAGCGTCTCCAGCCCGTCGATTCCAGGCATCAGCACGTCGAGCAGTACCAGGTCCGGCTCCATGCCTTTGTCCACGCGTTGCAAAGCCTCTTCCCCGGTCGACGCGGTTTCCACCTTGTAATCGTCGACCTCCAGAAGCGTCCGGATATAACGGAGCATCGCCGGTTCGTCATCCACCAGAAGAATCTTGGCGGTTTCCTTCATCGATTCTTTCCTTTGCCGGCAGGGTTTGGGGAAGGTTTGAAGGGGATGAGGAAGGAGAACTTGCAGCCCGCGCCGGGATCGCTTTCCACCCAGACTTTTCCGCCCATGCCTTGCACCAGGCGGCGCACAATCGCCAAGCCGAGCCCCATGCCTTCCGGGTTTTCGGTGCCCGGCAGGCGGAAGAAATCATCGAACACTTCCTGATGAAACTCCGCCGGGATTCCCGGACCCGTATCCGACACGCTGACCTTCACGGAGTTCGGCTGCGAAGTATCCTGTCGGCGTCTCTCGCCCGCCGACGCCGGCTCGGCCGCCGCGCGGCGCTCCCACATATAGGGTTCGGCGTGCAACCAAACCGTCCCGCCCTGGGGAATAAATTTGAAAGAGTTCTCCAGCAGGTTCGAAATCACCCGCTCCAGCTTCGAAGAATCGAAGGGAAATACCGGCAGCTTCTCGTTTGCCAAAAAGTAAAGCGCTAATCCCTTTTCCTGAAAGCGCGTCGACCACAGACGGCACATGTCCGACAGGCAATGGTTGATGTTGCCCGCCTCGAACTGCATCTTCAGACCGCCGGTTTCCAGAGCGCTGTAGGTCAGGAAATCCTGGATGAACTGCTGCAACCGCTTGCCGCTCGACTGCATGTCGCCCAGCACTTCCCGCTGGCGCGAATTCAACGGTCCCAGTTTCCCGCTCTGCAGCAACTCCACGTACCCGTTCAGAATTGCCAGCGGCGTCTTCAGGTCGTGCGCTGCCGAGCCGAGCGCGTTGGTCGTGCGCTGGAATCGCTGCTGCAACTCGGAGTACGCCTGATGTAAATCAACCGGATTGGATATTCCTTCCCCCGGAACTGAAGACACTGGTGGGCCAGTCTTTGCTTCACCAGGCTCGGAAACACACACGTTCTTTTGCACTGTGGCCATATTAAGGGGGCGATCTAACACAGAGGGGGGTCCACTCGACTGGTTCAGAGCAGAATGCTGTATCAAAATGGTATGCTACGCCGCTTTTCCCTGTCAACGAAAAATGCAAGCTGATTACCCAAGTGTGGCAAAACCTTGCACTCTTCGACTGGTTACGATTGCCTTCGGCCCAGCCCAGGACGGAGACCCGACGAAGTCCAAAGCGATGAAAAGTCCGTACTTTAACGGCCTTATTGCCTCCGAACCCCGAAAGTTGATCCTGTCTTTTTGCGTTTCGACCGGGTTGCTTTCTGGATTTGCCCCCTAACTCAGCCTTTGGCCCCTGAGATGCTTGAAATGTTCGGTGCAAAGAACGACGGAAGGGGCGTGTGTGTGAACAGTAAGACTCCAGCGGCAGAGCGTCGGCGGTGGCCGCGCTTGCCTTTGGCCATCCCCGTCTTTGTCAGAAGCCAGGCCGAGTCTGACAAGGAATTCCTGGAGTTTGCCACGGCTCTCAATGTCTCCGCTGGCGGCATGCTGCTCGCAGTTCGCCGCTCCATTCCTACCGCGGCTCAGGTTTTGCTTGAGATCCCCAGCGCTCCGTTAGCCGCCCTCGCGGCCCTGCCAACCGTTAACCGGAACCTGCGCGCCAAGGTGTTGCGCATGCAACATGGCGAGGGCTACAACCTGCTCGGTCTGAAGTTCTCCCGGCCGCTTCTCAACCACAATTCCGCCAAGCCTCGACGGAAGGTCGCTTCTTCCCTGTGAAAATCTTTTCCCCCGCTTTTCCTTGGTTTTCTACTGCCCTCCTACCCTGCCGACCACCGCTTCGCAATCCTCCGAATCTTTAGTAAGTTGCTTTCCATCAATCAGATAGACTAGCCTGACAGGGTACGTCTCACTCCCCTCTGTGTTTGGTTCTCCAGATGCACATCAAAGCGTAAGCCTGTGCTGCGGAAGCCAGGAACACTTATGAGCACTTCAAACCCAGTCAGCGCGTTGATCCAGCCCCTCGGCGAGATGCCTCCAGAAGCGATCGTGTTCGGGGGCACGGAGGCGATGCGAGCTCTCCGCGAACGGCTGGCCAAAATAGCCGGCGCCAACGTCCCTGTGCTGATCCAGGGAGAGAGCGGCACGGGCAAAGACATTATCGCGCGCATGATCCACAGCTCTTCGCCGTGGCGGACCGGGCCCTGGGTTAAGGTGAATTGTCCTGCGATTCCCGGAACCCTGCTCGAGAGCGAACTCTTCGGCTACGAAAAAGGAGCCTTCACCGGCGCCTACGGCACCAAGCCTGGCCGCGTCGAGATGGCGCATCGCGGCACCCTGTTCCTCGATGAAATATCCGAACTCGACATGGCCCTGCAGTCGAAGCTCTTGCAACTTCTGCAGGACGGGCAGTTCTGCCGCATTGGCGCTCAGGAAGACAAGAAAGTGGAGGTCCGCGTAGTCTGCGCCACCAATCGAAAACTGGAAGAGGAAATTGCCGCGGGCAACTTCCGTGCCGACCTGTTTTACCGCATCAATGTCGTGAACCTTTACATGCCGCCGCTGCGCGAGCGCGCCTCCGACGTTCCTCAGCTGATCAGCTACTTCCTCGAGTACTACAACCGGAAATTCAACGCGCGCGCCAACCCGCCCTCTGCCGATTTGATGAACGCGCTTAAGAAATATCACTGGCCAGGCAACGTCCGCGAGTTGGAAAATCTGATGAAGCGCTAC
>PMTV01000059.1 GCA_003167215.1 Acidobacteriota bacterium
GGTTCTGCCGTCATCCTGGCTTCCGGTCGCGTGTTGCCACCGCTTGCAAAAATCCTCGCCTCACACCCCTTGCTTCATGCGGCAGAAGGTGAATTCTATCGCGAAGCATTTTCGAAAGGATGCGAGGATCTAGACCTTTCCGTCACCGGGATTCGAGAGCGTGACCTCGACGAATCTGCCCGGGCATCGTTTGGCAAAGCGGCGACTCGGATCGGGAAACAAATCTCCACGCTGGGACGTTCTCTCGGACCGCCGTGGACCCAGGATCAGAAAACGGCAGCACTTGCTGCGCTGTTGGTTCTGGCAAACAAGCAGAGGTAATTCCCACCGATTGCCCCTCTTGTAAAACGCTCAATAGACATAGAGAGTCGCAGGCAAATTTGTGCATTCGAATCTCTTGGGGTTCGATTTCTAGTGAGTGGCCGGTTCTGAAGCGGGATGCATGCCGTGCTGAGGAACTTCGTGGACTCCGCGCAGGGGCTGTTCCTGATGAAAACGGAAAAGCTGGTTTAGAGGACCCGCGCCTTTTCCAATCTGGTACGACTTCTCGATCGCTTTCGTAACATACGCCTTCGCCAGGATCACAGCTTCGCGGAGCTGCTGCCCGCACGCTAGTTGCGCCAGGATTGCCGACGAAAATGTGCATCCCGAGCCATGCGTGTTGGGGCTCTTCACATGATCGCCGCCGAAAGTTTCTACTTCCGTTCCGACGCAGAACACGTCGATCGGTTTCTCCAGATGTCCTCCGGTGACTACCACGGCGCGCGCGCCCATCTCGATCAATTTCTGACCGGCTGCTTTCATCGAGGAGAGGTCCTTCACTTCCATCCCCGTCAGGAATTCCGCTTCAGGCAGGTTCGGGGTGATTACGCTGACGCGCTTCAGCAACTCATCGCGCACGAATTTCAGTCCCGACGTATCCAGCAGTTCCGCATCGCCGGCGGTCGGACGGAAAACGGGATCGAGCACGACATGGGTAAACTTGTGTCTGTCCAGAAATTCGGTGACCGCCGAAGCATTGCCGCGGTTTGTAAGCATGCCTATTTTCACACCCGCAATCACCACGTCATCCACCAATGCGTCGAGCTGCGCTCGCAAAGTAGCCGACGGCGTTGCGTGCACCGATAGCACTCCCTGTGTGGATTGCACCGTCAGCGCCGTCACCGCTGCCACGCCGTAGCAATTATGCGCGGCAAAAGTTTTCAAATCAGCAGCTACGCCCGCCCCGCAGGATGGATCGAATCCGGCAATGGTAAGAAGAATCGGTGGAGCAGGATTCGCGTGGTTACTCAATTCTTAGCGTCCCTCGCCTCAGTCACGCAGACAAATATGCCGGCGCTGCCCTTTTTCGCGTGAGCGCACCGGCTAAACAAAAATGTACGCGTGTTGTCGTTCGTTGCGCAAGAGGAAATTGTTTTGGTGAAGTTTTAGGTTGATAGTTGATTGGAACAACGAGGGTGCGCCCAGCGCTCTACGGAAAGAGCCCGCGAACCAACGTAGCGTCCGCAACGCGTCCAACGGCGAGAACGTAAGCGCCGGTGCGCATGTGCGTGCGATGTTTCCGCGCCGTCTCGTGCACTTCGTGAAACGCACGGCGCATCACCAGTTCGAGCTTCGCATTCACTTCGCCTTCAGACCAGAAAAAGCTCTGCAGATCCTGCACCCACTCGAAGTAGCTCACCGTAACGCCGCCGGCATTCGCAAGAATGTCCGGAATCATGGTGACGCCCTTGCGCGCCAGAACCTCGTCCGCATGAGGAGTGGTCGGCCCGTTTGCCGCCTCGGCAACGATTTTGGCTTTGATCTGGTCGGCATTATTCAGCGTGATCACGTTTTCCAGCGCGGCCGGAATCAGAATGTCACATTTCATCGTAAGCAGATCGTCATTCGAAATGCGCGATGTTCCCGGCATGCCCACGACAGTTCCGGAGCGCTCTTTATAACGCGCCGCTTTCATCGGATCGATTCCGCGCGAATTAAATACACCGCCGCGAGAATCGCTGATCGCGACCACGCGCGCTTTCTTTTCCGCGAATAAACGCGCCGCGATCGATCCCGCATTCCCGAAGCCCTGGATAGCCACGGTCGCGCCGCGCAGCGACATTTTCTTTACTTTGCAGGCTTCTTCGACGGCAACCAAGCAGCCTCGAGCCGTCGCTTCGTGGCGCCCTTCCGATCCGCCAATGGAGATCGGCTTGCCGGTCACCACTCCGAGCGACGTGCGCCCTTTGGTCATGGAATACGTGTCCATGATCCAGGCCATGGTTTGAGAATCCGTGTAAACATCCGGCGCGGGAATATCCTGATCCGGCCCGATGATGGGAAAAATTTCAGACGCGAATCGCCGCGTCATGCGTTCGAGCTCGGGCTTGCTCATCCGCTTGGGATCGCAAATCACTCCGCCCTTGCCGCCGCCGAACGGAATATTTACCGTCGCTGTCTTCCAGGTCATCCAGGTGGCTAGCGCTTTCACTTCGTCCAGCGTTACGGCCGGGTGATAGCGAATGCCGCCCTTCGCCGGCCCACGCGCGATGTTGTGCTGCACGCGGAAGCCGGTGAAGACTTTGATCTGTCCGTTGTCCATTTTGGTGGGCACGGACACTTCGAGTATGCGCTTGGGCGTTCGCAAAATCTGGCGCAGGCCGGGATCGAGTTTCAAATATTCGGCCGCTATATCAAACTGAATCTGCGCGATGCGATATGGATTCAAATCCTCGCGCGGTGCAATTCGCGGGATCGGCTGCGGTGCGGCTTTGGCGACGGTGGCCATTGTTACTTCCTTCCTGTCGTGCTTTCTTGGCGCGGCGAATCGTCATTTTCTTCGCTCGCCAGAAAGTTGTTCGATTAATTGATTGCCGTAAGTCCTACGCGAACCGAAGTTTAGCCAAGCCGCCAAGGATGTCAATGGAAACCACTGACAAATTATGCGCTCGTCCGGGCCAATTTCAGCCATTTCTAGCGCCAAGCCCCGCTGGCGTATCCCTAAGAGCCTCTATTTAATAGACTTACTGTCGCCTGACACGTGTTTTGCCAAGGGTTTCGCGCAAGCACCTGGATCACGGAAATACCCCCCAGAACCTAGTTGACGCTCTAGTTCCGGCAAGCTAGGCTGCGCGGGTTGGTTCGCGTCCTTGCGCGAATCCAACGGGCTACCCGAGGTGGGTGACCGGCGCGGGCGACATCCGGGGAGCTTTCTCGCGCGTACTTTAAGTAATGGAGTCGCCAGAACGTGGTGAGTGGAAATACGGGAACACAGATGAGCACCTCGGACGCGGCGCTCATCGAAAAAATTGTTCAGCGGGACGAGTCGGCGCTCGCCGCGCTGTACGACCGCTACGCCTCGCTGCTCTCGTCTGTCCTGAACCGTATTCTCCGCGACACGCAAGCGGCTGAAGAAATTTTGCAGGATGTCTTTTTCCAGCTTTGGCGCAACGCCGCGCAATTTGATCCGGGACGCGGTTCGCTGCCGGGATGGCTGGTGGTGATCGCGCGCAACCGGGCTATATCACGTCTCCGACGGCACAATCCGAGCGAAGGCGAAGAGCTGCTGGAGACTTCGGTCATCGTGCCGGCAAATTTGGAAAGCGCCGTGGTGCAGCAACAATTGCTCGGTCGCGTGAAGGGCGCGTTGGAAAATCTTTCCGCCGACCAGCGCGCAGCCATCGAGCTGGCATATTTTGAAGGTTTGACGCACAGCGAAATTGCAACCAGAACGGGCGACCCGCTGGGCACGGTGAAAACGCGGATTCGCACCGCAGTAGAAAGTTTGAAACGGACTTTATCGCCATGAACGGGCATCCAACTCGGCCGGAAGACTTCGACCTCTACGCCCTCGGCGTTCTGGAGGGCGAGGAGAAAGCTGCGTTCGAAGCGCACGTGCCCACGTGCGGGGCGTGCGCCGAAAAACTCGCGGAAGCGCGCGGACGAATCGCTCTGCTCGCCTTCTCGGCTCGCCGCGTCGAGCCGTCTCCCGCTGTTAAAGAGCGTTTGATGCGCCAGATTCACTCCGCCCCGGCAGGCGCCAGCACGCAGCGTGAGCGCGCGCCGCGCGAGCCCGAACGCGCCGAGGGTTTCTTCGGCCGTTGGTGGCCCGCTGCTGTGCTTGTCCCGGTGAGCGCGTTGCTTATTCTGATCTCGATTCGGCTTTGGCAGGAAAACGCGCACCTCATCGACGAATTGGGGGTAGAGCGCGTCGAATTGCAGAAGCAGCAAGCGCAGCTGGACGAAGCCCGCCATGTCGTCGCGCTCATGGAAGCGAAGGACACCATGACCGTCGCGCTCGCTTCCAAGCCGGGCATGGCCAAGGGAGACGTCCGCGTGATGTACAACGCGAAAATGGGGATGGCCGTGTGCGACGGCTGGGTGGAACCCGCGCCGGCGAACAAGAGCTACCAGTTGTGGCTGGTCCCGATGGAGGGCAAGCCCATCAGTGCGGGGCTGATCGAGTATTCCAGCGGACCGATCAAACCGTGGACCGTGAAAC
Organism: Acidobacteriota bacterium; assembly: GCA_003167215.1. Lineage (GTDB taxonomy): Bacteria > Acidobacteriota > Terriglobia > Acidiferrales > UBA7541 > Palsa-295. The sequence goes on from PMTV01000059.1 coordinate 4,484, forward strand.
TCCCGCCGGGAGTCGCGGCGAAAGCATTCGCAATAACGCTCGAGCCTGAGGGCGGCATGCCCCAGCCCACCGGGCCGATGGTCCTTGTTGGGCCAGTCTCCTGATTCTTGGCAGTGATATACTTGAGTTTCTTTCGCCGGCTACTTTTTCTTATTTTGTAGAGTAATTCGATAGACGCCATTGGTTTGCATTCTAGGGTCACCCTGATCGGTCTGTGAACAGTCACCGAAGACTATAGAGTCGTCAAAATCCTTCTCCTTGCAAACCGTGTAGTCCGTATCTGTTTTTGGCTTGAAACATCGAATCATATTGGTGATTACTTTATCCTTGTTGTAGTCAGTGAATTCCGCGCACGTCAGAAGAAAATCGCTTTTTTGGTTATAGCCCTCCACCGAGAATGTTCGGGTATCCGTCGAACCAAAGTCGGTGGGTTTCTTTTCCCAAGCCGAAATAGTCACTTTAGTGACGTGAATGGGAATCGAGGTTTGTGGCAGCAGACCGACTGGGAGAAGAAAAAACCCGAACATCGCCATTGCAAGCTTCCAATTGATGTTCATTCTTATCCTGTAATTCCGTAAATTTTCATTAGAAAGCATTTTTCCTTCTAAGTAGATGCGGGGGGAATGCGGTCCACGCCCATGTACGGGCGCAAGACTTCGGGGATGAGGATCGAGCCATCCGCCTGCTGAAAATTTTCCGCAATCGCGATCCAGGTGCGGCCCACGGCGAGGCCGGAACCGTTCAGCGTGTGGACGAATTCGCTTTTGCCCGCCTTCTGCTTGCAGCGAATGCCTGAGCGGCGCGCCTGAAACGCTTCCGTATTCGAGCAGGACGAAATTTCCATAAAGTCGCCGGAGGACGGCAGCCACACTTCGATGTCGTACGTTTTCGCGGAAGCGAATCCCATGTCCGCGGTGCAAAGCAGCATCACGCGATAATGCAGGCCCAGCCGTTGCAGGACGACTTCCACGTTTTTCACCAGCAATTCCAGCTCGTCGTAACTTTGCTCCGGCCGGGTGAACTTGAACAACTCCACTTTTTGAAATTGATGCTGGCGCTTGATTCCGCGCGTGTCTTTTCCCGCCGCGCCGGCTTCGGAGCGGAAGCAAGCGGTCCAGGCGCAGACTTTCTCCGGTAATTTGTCCGCGTCCAGCGTTTCGTCGCGGTGCAGGCTGGTGAGTTCCACTTCGGACGTGGGCGTGAGCCACAAATCCGTGCCTTCGATGTGAAACATGTCCGCGGCAAATTTCGGCAACTGGCCGACGCCGGTGAGCGAAGCTGTGTTCACCAGAAACGGCGGAAGGATTTCGGTGTAGCCGTGCTCACGCGTATGCAGGTCGAGGAAGAAATTTGCGAGGGCGCGTTCCAGGCGCGCGCCCAGTCCTTTGTAAACGGCAAACCGCGCGCCCGCAATTTTCACCGCCGCCTGAAAATCCAGAATCCCGGCGCCTTCTCCGATTTCCCAGTGCGGCCGCGGCTTGAAATCAAATTTCGGCGGCGCGCCCCAGCGGCGCACTTCCACATTGTCCGCCGCGCTTTTGCCCACCGGGACGCTCGCGTGCGGAATGTTCGGCACGGTGAGCAGAAATTGCTTCAGCCGCTCGTCGAGGTCATTGATCGTCACGTCTTGGGCTTTTATGTCGTCGGAGATGCCTTTCATGATTTGGATTTTTTCTATCGCCAACGCCTTCTGCACTTTCGAGTCGGGGCTATCTCCCAACGCCTCAGCCCCTCCTACGAGGATCCCGATTGCGTGGCTTTCCTTATTGCGCGTCGCTTTGAGCGCCTCCACCATCCTAATGAGCTCGCGGCGCTTCGCATCGATCTCGCGAAACGGGGCAAGGTCCAGCGTGATTCCGCGATCCCGCGCCATCTTCTCGATCGCGTCGAGGTGCTCCCGCACGTATCCCAAGTCCAGCATAGTCCAAGCAGAATACCGGAAAGCACTGGCCGCTGTGAAGCAGCCGTTACTATCCTCCCGGGACCGCCAATGTCCCGATTGGCGCCTGCCCGCCGCGGCGCGCCTTCGGCCCGGCATCTTTCTTTGCCCTTTCCTTTACGTTGTCATCCCGAACCGCGTCGTTTGCGGACGTCTTGAGGGACCTGCTTCTTCTTTTCCGGTTCGCCTTTGATCCACCTTGACACCCATTACCATTCGATCAATGATCCAAACGGTCGCGCTTTTCGCGTCCCAATCCGCCAGAATGCGCAAATCCGCACAACTTAATCCCGTACCACTCGATTCGACTGCGGATTCGCATCTTCCCGCGCCCGTCTTCCACGACCCAAAACATCACATCAAAATTTTTCAAGGCGACTGCCTTGAAATCCTGGCAAAAATCCCCGAAGCCTGCGTGGACTTGATTTTCGCCGACCCGCCCTATTTTCTCTCCAACAACGGAATCACCTGCCACGCCGGCCGCATGGTCAGCGTCAACAAAGGCGATTGGGACCGCTCGCGCGGCGCCGACGCAAACCATGAATTCAACCGCGCTTGGCTCGCCGCCTGCCAACGCGTCCTCAAGCCCAACGGAACAATTTGGGTCAGCGGCACCAGCCACGTAATCCATTCCGTCGGCTTCGCCATGCAGCAGCTAGATTTCAAACTCTTGAACGACATCTCCTGGGTCAAGCCCAACCCGCCACCCAATCTCTCTTGCCGCTATTTCACCCACGCCACCGAAACCATCATCTGGGCCGCCAAAAACAAAAAGAGCCGCCACGCCTTCAACTACAAGCTGATGAAAGAAACCAATCACGGCAAGCAGATGAAAAGCATCTGGCAAGTTCTCCCGCCTAGCCGCGAAGAAAAGCTCTTCGGCAAGCATCCAGCCCAAAAGCCCGTCGCTTTGCTCGAACGAATCATTCTCGCCTCCTCAAACGAAGGCGACTTAGTCCTCGACCCTTTCATGGGCAGCGGCACGACGCTATTAACTGCTTTTCGCCTGCGCCGTCTCGCCTACGGTTGCGAATACGAGTTCCAATCCGTGAGCCTTTCCCTC
>PMTV01000038.1 GCA_003167215.1 Acidobacteriota bacterium
AGGTGAAAAGCAATTTCAATCCCGTTCATCGCCGCGCGTGTCACGCCCGGCTCGCGCAGATCAGCTTCGATAAACTCGACACGGCCGTCCGCTAAATGCTGTTCGATGTTCGAGCGTTTGCCGCTAGTCAGGTCATCTACCACGCGCACCTGCGCCCCGCGCTCCACCAGAGCGTCGACCAGGTGCGACCCGATAAAAGATGCACCGCCGGTTACCAGTACTTTCTTACGATTCCAGATGGCCGTCTCCATGATTGTTGCGACGATTTGCGGCTTCTTCTACGACTTCGACAAACCTTTCAAGCTCATCGACTCTAGCATATTTCGCCGCTGTTTCCTTTGCGCGGATTCCCATTTGAATTAGTCGATTTTGGTCGTTGCGCAACTCGCGAATGGCCGCGGCTATTGCGGCAGGATCGTCCGGATCCGCGGATATTCCGCAGCCGGNNAGACCGCGCCTCACGGTCACAATATGTACGTCGCCGGCCATCATTACGTGTGGCACTTGTTCGATTGGAAAAAACGGCAAGAAGCGTACATTCGGCAAAGGTTTCGCAGAAATCTCCATCGCCGCGCGGTTCGCCCCGTCGCCTACAAACACAAGTCCGGTATTTTCGTTGCGCAAAATGTCGGCGGCTTTTAGCAGTGAATCCCAGGCTCCGTAGAAGCCCAGATTGCCCGCATGTAAGGCCACAAAGGAGAAGCCACAGCGAATGTTCTGGACGACTGGATGATTACGCTCTGGCAATGTCGAAGGAAGCGAGGCGCCATCTCGGACCACCACTACCCGGTCTGGCGAAACACCTTTCGAGATAATGCGGTCGCGCATGTCGTCGCCCAGAACTATTACACGGACGGCCTGATGGAGGGCCCGGCGATGCATTTTCTCCCAACGGTCAACCCAGCGATTGGGCTGCACGATATCACCACCGATAGCCATGTCGGGATACAAGTCCCGAATGTTGTAAACGAACGGGCGATCCGCCATGCGCGCAATAAATGCGCCGGCAATGCCTGCTACCGGAGGATCCGTCATGGCAAGAACGATGTCCGGGTGAATAGCCAGCGCGCGAGGGACAGCGAGCGCGAGATAGGACAGATAATTTGAGACGCGGCGCCGCATCTGATGCCGGGGATAAGCGGTAGACGCGACGCGCTCGACCGTAACGTTGTTGCGAATATCACGCCGGAGAAATGCGAAAGGGTAGAGCTCGTCCGGGTCGTAAGATGGACGTCCGGCAACCACTGTCACCTGATGGCGCTCTGCCAATTTTTCAGCCACTTGCACCGCCATTTTGGCCGTGGCGGAAGTGTCCGGCGGATAATATTGATTGAGAAGAAGGATGTGCATGATTCCTGATTTGCAATCTCTACGCCGGGCTGGACAACTGTAGCGACGAGCGGTGTTCTGACCGGCCACTCCCTATTCTGCGCGCTTCGCGAAACTATCCGCAGTTTCTTCCTGCGATGCGGCTGATAATTTTTTCTCAAGAATGAAGTTTCCCATCACTAACGAATCCATCTGAGTTCGACGGAAACAATCCAGCGCTTCCTCCGGGCGGCAGACGATTGGCTCATTGTCATTGAACGAAGTATTTAAAAGAACTGGAACGCCCGTTTGTTCGCCGAAGGCGCGCAGCAGTTTCCAGTACAGTGGATTAGCGGTTCGGCTGACAGTCTGGAGTCGCGCCGTTCCGTCCACGTGGGTCGGCGCGGGAATCACTTTGCGTTTTTCCGGCCGAACGGGATAGGCGAAGGTCATAAACGGCGAGGGGTAAGTCTTCTCGAAAAAGTCGCCAGTGGCTTCTTCTAAAATGGAGGGCGCAAACGGCCGGAATATTTCGCGATGTTTGATGCGGCGATTCAAAACGTCCTTCATCTCGGGCCGTCGCGGGTCAGCCAGAATACTTCGCTGTCCCAGAGCACGCGGACCCCACTCCATGCGACCCTGAAACCAACCGACTATTTTTCCGCTGGCGATATGCTTCGCCGTGGTTTCGAGCAAAGCAGCTTCGTCCATCTCCGAGACGCCCATTTCGTCTTCCGCTGAGTGAAATGTTCCGATAGCGCGGCGCAGCTCCTGAACCGAAAATTCCGGACCCCACGCCGCGTGATCCATCACGAATTCACGCGGCCGTCCGAGAATCTGATGGTTTACCGCAAAGGCCGCCCCTACAGAGAGACCCGCATCCCCTGCGGCCGGCTGAACGTAGGCCCGTTCAAAAGTCGAGTGGTCGAAAATCTTTCCGTTTGCGAGGCAATTGAATGCGACGCCACCCGCCAGGCACACCGACTTCTGCTTGGTTTTCTTCGCCAGCGCGCTCCAATGAGCCGCAAGAACTTCTTCCAGTGCAGCCTGCATGCTTGCCGCTATGTTCCGATGCTTCTGTTCAAGCGGTTCTCCCTCTTTGCGCGATGGCCCCAGGCGCTTTTCCAGATAAGAGGAAAAGAGCCGGCCGAGCACTGGTGTCTGATTTGCTTCTCGCCAAGTCATATCGGCACCTAGGCGCTGATGGGTGAAGTACTCAAGGCCCAGCCGGAACGAAAGCGGGCCATCGGCATAAACGATACGGCGGAACTCGTCCAGAAATTCTGGTTCGCCGTAGGCTGCCAGGCCCATCACTTTGTACTCCTCGCCAAATTTCCAGAAACCAATGTATTGCGTCAGGGCGGTGTAATACATTCCGAGCGAATGAGGGAACCTGATTTCCCCAAGCGTCCGCATTTTCGGCCCTTCGCCCAA
>PMTV01000004.1 GCA_003167215.1 Acidobacteriota bacterium
AGGTGAAAAGCAATTTCAATCCCCTTCATCGCCGCGCGTGTCACGCCCGGCTCGCGCAGATCAGCTTCGATAAACTCGACACGGCCGTCCGCTAGATGCTGTTCGATGTTCGAGCGTTTGCCGCTAGTCAGGTCATCTGCCACGCGCACCTGCGCCCCGCGCTCCACCAGAGCGTCGACCAGGTGCGACCCGATAAAAGATGCACCGCCGGTTACCAGTACTTTCTTACGATTCCAGATGGCTGTCTCCATGATTGTTGCGATGATTTGCGGCTTCTTCTATGACTTCGACAAAGCTTTCAAGCTCATCGACTCTAGCATATTTCGCCGCTGTTTCCTTTGCGCGGATTCCCATTTGAATTAGTCGATTTGGGTCGTTACGCAGCTCGCGAATGGCCGCGGCTATTGCGGCAGGATCGTCCGGATCCGCGAATATTCCGCAGCCGGTTTCACGCACGATGCGCGCAGCATCGCTTTCTGCAGCGGCTATGGCAAGCACCGGACGGCCAGCTGCAAGAATGGAATAAAGCTTACTAGGCACTACGACGCCCTCCAGACCGCGCCTCACGGTCACAATGTGTACGTCGCCGGCCATCATTACGTCTGGCACTTGTTCGATTGGAAAAAACGGCAAGAAGCGTACATTCGGCAAAGCTTTCGCAGAAATCTCCATCGCCGCGCGGTTTGCCCCATCGCCTACAAACACAAGTCCGGTATTTTCGTTGCGCAAGATGTGGGCGGCTTTTAGCAGTGAATCCCAGGCTCCGTAGAAGCCCAGGTTACCCGCATGTAAGGCGACAAAGGAGAAGTCACAGCGAATTTTCTGGACGACTAGATCATTACGCTCCGGCGGTGAAGGAGGAAACGACGCGCCGTCCCGGACTACCACTACCCGATCTGGCGAAACACCTTTCGAGATAATGCGCTCGCGCATGTCGTCGCCGAGAACTATTACACGGGCGGCTTGATGGAGTGCCCGGCGATGCATTTTCTCCCAACGGTCAACCCATCGATTGGGCTGCACGATATCACCGCCGATAGCCATGTCGGGATACAGGTCCCGAATGTTGTAAACGAACGGGCGATCTGCCATGCGCGCAATAAATGCGCCCGCAATGCCAGCTACCGGAGGATCCGTCATGGCAAGAACGATGTCCGGGTGAATAGCCAGCGCGCGGGGGACAGCGAGCGCGAGATAGGACAGATAATTTGAGACGCGGCGCCGCATCTGATGCCGGGGATAAGCGGTAGACGCGACGCGCTCGACCGTAACATTGTCGCGAATATCACGCCGGAGAAATGCGAAAGGGTAGAACTCGTCCGGGTCGTAGGACGGACGTCCGGCAACCACTGTCACCTGATGACGCTCTGCCAGTTTTACAGCCACTTGCACCGCCATCTTGGCCGTGGCGGAAGTGTCCGGCGGATAATATTGATTGAGAAGAAGGATGTGCATGGTTCCTGATTTGCAATCTCTACGCCGGGCTGGACCACTGTATCAACGAGCAGCGCTCTGATCGCGCCCCCTATTCTGCGCGCTTCGCAAAACTATTCGCGGTTTCTTCCGGTGATGCGCCTGAGAATTTCTTCTCAAGAACGAAGCTTCCCATCACGAGTGTGTCCATCTGAGTTCGACGGAAACAATCCAGCGCTTCCTCCGGGCGGCAGACGATTGGCTCATTATCATTGAACGAAGTATTTAAAAGAACCGGAACGCCCGTTTGTTCGCCGAAGGTGCGCAGCAGTTTCCAGTACAGTGGATTAGCGGTTCGGCTGACAGTCTGGAGTCGCGCCGTTCCGTCCACGTGAGTCGGCGCGGGAATCACTTTGCGTTTTTCCGGCCGAACGGGATAGGCGAACGTCATAAATGGCGATGGGAAAGTCTTCTCAAAAAAGTCGCCAGTCGCTTCTTCTAAAATGGAGGGCGCAAACGGCCGGAATATTTCGCGATGTTTGATGCGGCGATTCAAAACGTCCTTCATCTCGGGCCGGCGCGGGTCAGCCAGAATACTTCGCTGTCCCAGAGCACGCGGACCCCACTCCATGCGACCCTGAAACCAACCGACTATTTTCCCACCGGCGATATGCTTCGCCGTGGTTTCGAGCAAAGCAGCTTCGTCCATCTCCGAGGTGCCGATTTCGTCTTCCGATGAGTGAAATTTTTCGACCGCGCGGCGCAGTTCCTGAATCGAAAATTCCGGCCCCCACCCCGCGTGATCCATCACGAATTCCCGCGGGCGTCCGAGAATCTGATGGTTTACCGCAAAGGCCGCCCCTACCGAGAGACCTGCGTCCCCCGCGGCCGGCTGAACGTAGACACGTTCAAAACCCGAGTGGTCAAAAATCTTTCCGTTCGCGAGGCAATTGAACGCGACCCCACCTGCCAGGCACACCGACTTCTGCTTCGTTTTCTTCGCCAGCGCGCTCCAATGAGCCGCAAGGACTTCTTCCAGCGCCGTCTGCATACTTGCCGCTATGTTCCGATGCTTCTGTTCGAGTGGTTGTCCCTCTTTGCGCGATGGCCCCAGACGCTTTTCCAGATAAGAGGAAAAGAGCCGGCCGAGCACTGGCGTCTGATTTGCTTCTCGCCAAGTCATATCGGCACCTAGGCGCTGATGGGTGAAGTACTCAAGGCCCAGCCGGAACGAAAGCGGGCCATCGGCATAAACGATCCGGCGGAATTCGTCCAGGAACTCCGGCTCGCCGTAGGCTGCTAGGCCCATCACCTTGTACTCGTCGCCGAATTTCCAGAAGCCAATGTATTGCGTCAGCGCGGTGTAATACATTCCGAGCGAATGAGGAAACCTGATTTCCCCAAGTGTTCGCATTTTCGGCCCTTCGCCCAA
>PMTV01000055.1 GCA_003167215.1 Acidobacteriota bacterium
GCGGCCACCAGGGAGTGGTGCATCCCCCAAGCCGCGTCATATTTCACTTCGAGGTAGAAGATCACGTCATTCTTGCGCGCGAATTCCAGCACCTCGTCTAGCGTGGGGATGCGCTGCCCCATGTACTCGCGGTCGAACCACATCCCCGCGTCCAGCCGCCGGAGTTCGGCGAGCGTGAAATCGCGCACTGTGCCGCGCCCGTTGGTGGTCCGCTCCAGGGTCGCATCATGGATCGCGACGAACTGCGCGTCGCGCGTCAAGTGAAGATCCGTCTCGATGAAACCTGCGCCCAGTTGAACGGCGCGCTCAAATGCCGCGAGCGTATTTTCGGGGGTGTGGCCCGAAGCTCCCCGATGCGCGATGACCCAAGGTTTTCGCATGGACTCTGGTTATCCTAGCAGATAACTCAAGAACGGCCATTCGCTCCCGCGTGGCGCGTTGTAGAACTTACAACCTAGGCTATCTGGATTTAAACACGAGAAACTCAGTTCAATTCCCGCAATCTAGGTCGACCAGTTCTTAGAGAAACTCTGTCCAGGACTTGCTTCCTCCCATAGATCATATAGATGCAAATCGTTTCCTAAATAGGACAATGTGTTGCTCGGGGTGGAAACTCGATCGATTCAGTCGTGTAAATTTTCGAGTTTTCATCTCCTTCAGCCGCTGCCGAACCGCTAACTTATTTGTCTACAATTAGCTAGGGCGCTTATGCATACAGGGAAGCATCTGACGCTTTGGTCAGCCGATTGCCCGCACAATATCGCCACTCCCAGAGGCATGCGCGATGTCCAGTTTGAAAACGCAAATGGAGCTATTGCCCGCCCCAGTTCAAGCCATGAACTCGGCCCCCGCGGGCTTCTATCCGGCGCGTGACCTTCCCGAGGGCTTTCTCGAATTCCTGCTGCCCCTGCACCGCTCGTTCACGCCTCGCCAGCGCGATCTAATTGAAAAGCGGTCCGCTGCGCTTGCGGCATCTCATGAAGGTCGCCTACCCAATTACTTGCCTCCTTCGCCTGCGACGAAGGACGCCTGGCAAATCGAGCTACCCGCCTGGTGCCGCGATCAGCGCAACCAAATGACCGGCCCGGCAGACGACGCGGAACTCGTGGTGAAAATGCTCAATTCCGGCGCCCCGGGGGTCATGCTCGACTTGGAAGATTCCATGGCCAACGTTTGGCCACAGCTAATGCAGGGTGTAACGAATATCCTGGCAGCCTTGCGCGGCGAACTTACCTATTTTGACCGCAAGCGCGATCGGACCGTTGGAATCCAGCCCAGCGACACCGTGATTTCGCTCCGGCCTCGCGGATTGCATCTTCGCCAGGCCAGGATTCTTGAAGGTGAAAAAGTTTGCGCCTCTCTGTTTGACGTGGCACTGATCGCGTTTCAAGTCGACCCTGCCAAGCTCAAGCGTGCGCTCACCTTTTACATCCCAAAGTCCGAGTCTGCCGAAGAGGCCATGTGGTGGCGCGCTCTTTTTCAGGCCATAGCGCGCTGGAAGGGATGGCCGGCGAACTATATCAAGTGCATGGCGCTCGTTGAATCCCACCCTCTTGCTTATCAGATGGAGGAATTCGCCGGGCATTTGCGTGAGCACATCCTCGCATTAGATCTGGGACGCTGGGATTACATGGCCAGTTTGATCCATTTCAATTTGCACGATCCGAACTGGGTACTTCCCGACCGCAACACCATCCCGCACGATGTTGGGTTCTTTCAGAACTTGCGCAATCTCTTGCCCGACACTTGCCACAAGCATGGCCTGTTGGCCATCGGCGGCATGACCGCTTTATTCCCCAGCCGGGAAGATGCCGAACTCAACGCGCGCGCGCTGGCCGTTCTCGAAAAGGACAAGAAAAACGAAGCCATGTCCCTGATGGACGGCGCATGGACGGGTCACCCCGATCAGAACGAAATCGCCGTGAAGCAGTTCCCTGCTCCCAATCAACTGAGCGCGCGGCCGGCCAACCAGGACCCGCATCCGGACCTTCGCCCCGTTCCAGAGGGTGTCGGCCAGCGGACTCTTGCCGGCACACGCGCCGCGATCCGCACTGTAATTCGCTATCGCAACGGCGTGCTCAATGGCCGCGGTGCCAGCCTGCTTGACGGCTATATGGAAGATCTCGCCACGGATCGCATTTACCGCCTTATGATCGCGCAGCGCGTGCGCCACCGCGATGTCGTCACCATTTTAGACGACAACGGTCACGCCATCGCCCACACTCCGGAGCTCATCACCCGCCTCTTCAATGAGGAACTCAAGCACATCGTTGGCGAGCTGCCAGCCGGCACGCCCGAAGACGTGATCGAGCGATACACCCAGGCGCGGATTTTGAGCGAACGGATGATCGTCACGGAGGAGTTCAATCCTCAATGATGTCGTTCGAGAAAGCGCGCAAGTGTGTTAGCTTGCGAGCGCTCGAAGAAGCAGCAGCGAAGATAGTTTGACGCAAGAGCAACAGGGTCTGTCGAAGCCATTAAAGCCGCACGGGGAACGGGCGGCTTTGTACTGAGGAATTCGACGGCAGCGGCCCTCGACCGTTCCGGCAATCTTTGGGACTCTTCGCGCTCGCCCCGCAGGGTGAAGCAGCGCGCCGAGCTCGACTGCCGAAGCGGTTCGCGCTAGGGAGGGGGAACGTGGCGCTGTTCGTTTTGTTTATCGTAGGCGTTGTGGTTGTGCAAACTTGGGTGGACTGGCGCGAAGCCCGAAAGGGCTGGGTGCTACCGGAATGGGCGAAAGGCGTGGCTCTAGCAGGTGCCCTCGGTGCTCTTCTAACCGCTGCTATGTCATCGGTTTCGTTTTTGATGCAGGATCCAGCGGGAGAATGGAGCGGCGGCGGATTGGGTTCCGGCTTATTCTGGCCGGAACTGGGCTTCTTGCTTTGCGGCGTGGCCGTTATCGTCTTCGCCGTGAGGAAGAAGCGAATGCGTATGCTGCTGGCCCTGTCCGCGATGCTGATAGCCGCCTTTTGGCTTGGCATGGCACTGTCCTCATAATCGCATCCCTTGGGCTCGTTAGTGCCACGGCCTCTTACCGCGGCGTCCGTCCCGCACTTCTCCGCCACTTGCCGCCATTCGCCGGTAATTAGCCGCCATTCGCCGAAAAAGTAGAGACCCGCTTCCGGTTTGCCTCTAATCTCGCCGTATGGACGGCAACAAAGTTCAGGCGGGAGACGAGACCATGACAAACGCGAATCGGCAGGCGCAATCGGTAGCTTCAACTTCCGGGTCAGCAGCCATATCGGCGGCGGCCTCTGCGTTGGTCCTGGTAGGCATCGTGTTTCAAGGCGCCGAACTTGGCTACGGCCACATCGCCCCGGGGAATTTTTGGCAATTTTCCGTACTCGCGACGAACATTTGGAATATCTTCTCGCTGCACATGAATGTCTCCACCCTGCAGGAATTTTGCCGATTCTGGCCGCTGCTCCTCGTGGGCTTCGGCTTTGCCATCATGCTGGCCACTCGGGAAAACCGTTCTCGCAGTCTTTCAGGCAGCGGCAAAGAAGGAAACCATGGGGTGTAACTCTAGGCGCTTTAGCTGGAGCCTTACCTTCGGCTTACTTATCGCTGCCGCCGGCGTGATCCTTCTGCTCGACCAGCAGGGCATTATTGACGCCAACAGAGTCTTTCAATATTTCTGGCCCATACTCTGCATTTCGTTCGGATTGGTAAACCTGTTTCAAACTGGCGGCCGGCGTATTTGGGGCATCATTCTCCTGGTAATCGGCGTCCTTCTTGTATTCGATAATTTGGGCTTTGCGCGTATCGGCTTCAATACCATCTGGCCCGTAATCATTATCGGCATCGGCGGCTTGATGGTCTGGCAAGCGATCGCTCCTCACTCCAACCCGCTCAGCGGGCAAGCGGAAACTTTGCGCGAGCGGCTAAACCAGTGGCGCCGGGGCGATTCTTCGGACGGCGACTTCAATCACATTGCAATCTTTGGCGGATTCAAGCGCCGCGTCACCGTTAAGAATTTCCGCGGCGGCAGTGTCATGGCCGTCATGGGCGGCTATGAAATTGATTTACGGCAAGCCGGTATTGAAGGTGACTCCGCCACAATCGACGCTACCTCCATTATGGGCGGCGGCGAAATTAAGGTTCCGGATAACTGGCGCATTTCGATGGATGGCATCGGACTTTTCGGCGCATACGTCGATGAGACGCATCAGCTTCCAGCGACCGACGCGACACCACAAAAGCATTTAATTGTGAAAGGAATCGCATTCATGGGTGGCGTGGTGGTCAAGAACTAAACCAATCGCATGCACCCGATATTCTCCCATCTCCGCCGCCTTGGCCTTTACCTTCTCGCCTGGATTCCGATCGCGGGGATGCTGGCTTACCTGCTTACCATCCCCGGCCAGATCACCATGCGCGAGGCGGTGACCCTTTCCATTCCACTGTCGCTGATATACGCATTCGTCTGCCTTTCTTCGTGGTACTCGTGCCGCGGAAACTCACTCGAAAAATACGGATTAGGACGTCTGGTAACTACTCATGTCACCGCCGCACTGATCGCCAGCATAGTGTGGGCGTTCGTCGCTGTAGGAATGGCTAGCAGCCTTTCGAAAATGCCGGCATTTACAGGACTCAGCGCCCGCTTTCGGCCGGAAATTCCCGTGATTGTAGGCTCCGGCCTGTTGCTTTACCTGCTTTCCGTCACGTTTTTCTACATCATTATCGCCGTAGATCTTTCGCGCGACGCGGAAGCCCGCGTGATGCGAGCCAGCGTTCTCGCGCGCGACGCGGAACTAAGAGCCCTCAAAGCGCAGGTGAATCCACATTTTCTTTTCAACAGCCTGAACTCCATCAGCGCACTAACTACTTCGGACTCCGCCAAAGCTCGCGAGATGTGCATTCTCCTGGGCGATTTTCTTCGCCGCACGCTCGGCCTCGGAGAAAAAACGGCAATACCTCTCGAGGAAGAACTTTCGCTGATCCATGCATTCCTGGCCGTGGAAAAAGTCCGCTTCGGCGCCCGCATCCAGATGGAAGAAAATATAGACCAGCGCGCGCTGGACGTTCCGGTGCCGCCGCTCCTTCTCCAGCCCCTGGTGGAAAACGCCGTGGTGCACGGAATCGCGAATCTTGTCGAAGGCGGCTGGATCCGCCTGAGCGTTCAGTGCGACAACGGCGGCGGCGACGTATCCATCATTGTCGAAAACCGCTTCGATCCCGAAGCACCAGCTCGCCGCAGAAACGGCGTGGGACTGGCCAACGTTCGCCAGCGCCTGCAAGCGCGGTACGGGAATCGCGCCAGCTTTGCGGTGAAAGCCGAGGCGGACTCCTACCGCGTGGCGCTGACCTTCCCGGCAGAAAGGGGTTTACAAACCACATGAACCGCGAAGCCGGAAAGAAAATCCGCGCCGTTATTGTTGACGACGAAGAGCTCGCCCGCCAGGTTCTTCGCGAATTCCTTGGCGCGCATCCCGAAATCGAGCTCGTCGCCGAGTGCGCCAACGGCTTCGAAGCAGTCAAGTCCGTCACCGAACTAAAGCCCGATCTGCTCTTTCTCGACATCCAGATGCCCAAGCTCGATGGCTTCGAAGTCCTCGAATTGATCGGCAACGATCTGCGCGTAATCTTCGTCACCGCCTTCGACAGCTACGCCATCAAAGCCTTCGAAGTCCATGCCGTGGATTATCTTTTGAAGCCATTCGGAGCCGACCGCTTCGAAGCCGCGCTCAATCGCGCCAAGGAACGCCTCTCTGGCAAATCGCCCCACACCGAGATGCCTCCCGCGGATCTGGCTGCGGCAGCGCGCCCGCCTTCGCAATATCTCGACCGCATCGCGGTTCGCGATGGCACGCGCGTCTTCATCATTCCAGTCGCAAAGCTCGACTACGTGGAAGCGCAGGACGATTACGTCGCGCTCGCCACCGAAGGCAAAAAGCACCTGAAGCAGCAGACCATCTCCAGCCTTGAATCCGCGCTCGACCCTTCGCGTTTTCTCCGCATCCACCGCTCCTACATCGTCAACCTGGAGCGCGTCGTCAAAGTCGAGCCCTACGCAAAGGACACTCACGTCGCTGTCCTCACCAACGGCACACAGCTCCCCGTCAGCCGCTCCGGCTACGCCCGCCTCCGCGCTTTCCTCGACCGCTAAAAACCAGGCGCTCGGATCTAGCAAACTTAGGAGTGAACTATCGCCGTGGTACTATCCGCCGTATCGTGGTGCCGTCAGCCGCAACCATCGGGGTGGAAGGCTCAACTACCCGCCGGACGGGAAGAAGCGTGATCGGAATAGTTTTTGCTCTGCTTGTCTCCTGCTTAATCACGATTGCCATTCTGCATGCCCTAGCGCTCCGCCAGCGAGAACAGGCGCGAGCATTCTTGCCGCAATTCGCGGCGCTGAAACTCGGTGAATCCACCTTCGGAGACGCCCAGCAACTTGCTCGTCAGTTCGGCGGAATACCTTGGTACGTGGCCGAAGCGGATATGCGCTGCAGATTTCAGAAGTGCTCACTAGTATTCAAGTTCGAGAACATGCCGCTCAGTTATGTCCCGTTCATTCACCACACCGAGCTATTTGGGGAAATTTTAGTGGAGGACGGGATTGTTGTTTCACGCCAGCTAGAATATGAGCGCAATACTCGGTCGGACTACTATTTTAGATACTTGGTATTCGACAGTGCGGCTCTCCCGGAGAATGAGCACGGATATGGCAAGGGGTACGGCACTTGGAGGCTCAAAGTAGACTCACAGGGCACTCCGCATGCGCTTCTAGTGCGGCTAGGACCACAGTCCAGCGTGGCAGACAGGACAAAAGCATATTCGCTCGATCTCTCGTGTCTCGCACGGCTATTCGGTTGCGGCGTTCCGTCGGCCTATTATCCACGAGGTATTCCGTATAGCGGATCATCCGCTGGCGGACGGATACCCGATGAGCGGTAAGTCATCCGGCTCTGCAACACCCGTCAGCCGCTCCGGCTACGCCCGCCTCCGCGCTTTCCTCGACCGCTAAACCGCGCCCGAGCCTGCACGGGGCTGGGGAACTTAGTAGTGAACTATCGGTGTGGTACTATCCGCCGCATGTTGGCGCCGCCTGTCAATATGAAGACATTAAAACCGGGCTCTCTCTTGGTCTACCTGCTGCCATTTCTGCATCTATGCGCCTGTCTGATTATCGCGTTCGCACGTCTGGAATCGGGCTGGGGGTATATGGTCCTGGTTGATATCCCGATGTCGGTCATCATACTTGCTATCAGCTATAGCTTTGATCACCCACTGCTCCTTTTTGGAACTCTGGGGACTCTCTGGTGGTATTTGCTGAGTCGTGCAGCCCAGATGATCGGCACGAGGGTATTTGCAGCCATACGGAATAGCCGTTTCGCACAGAAGTAGAAAGGTTCCATTGATGGAAGCAGAAACGACGCGTTAGTCCTTCCAAAAAATGGCCGATCCCGGAGGCCCTTGACTCCGCTGTGGCTCTTCCCAGCCGTCCTAGCCCATTCGTACCCTAGTCCTAGTCCTCGTCTTTCTTGCGGCAGGCAGCCTTTCGTAGTAGCCTGCGCGGATGCCCCCGAAGGCCAGACGAGGCTCCCCCCGGCAGGGCATCAAGGGTCCTAAAAGGAGAGGCAGGAAAATGGCATCCCCGGCGAAAGTTCCTAATAATGCTTCCAACAAAGAGAATCCCGAAGGCGCAAACGTAGACAAGATACGCGACATTCTGTTCGGCTCGCAGATGCGCGATTACGAAAAGCGATTCGTGCGCCTCGAAGACACCGTTACCAAAGCTCTCGATACCCTGCGCGAAGACATGACCAAGCGCCTCGATACTCTGGGCAGCTTTATCCGGCAGGAAGTGGATTCGCTCAGCACGCGCTTGAAGAGCGAAAAGTCCGAGCGCACCGAAGCATTCAAGGAAATTTCGCGCGAAATCAAAGACGGCGGGAAAGTGATCGAGAAGAAGCTCTCGCAACTCGAAGAGCAAATGTCCGACGGCCAGGGCGAGCTCCGTGCAAAACTTCTCGAGCACTCCAAGGCTGTTTCCTCGGAAATCGACAAGCTGCGCCGGGATACCGCCGCCGCGCTGAACCGCGAAGTGGATGTGCTGCGCGATGAAAAAACCGACCGCGCCGCTCTTGCCGACCTCTTCACTGAATTCTCTCTGCGGCTGAAAAATAAATTCGAGCTGCCGGAGGAGTAGGTAGAGCGAGCTGCCAAACACGCACTCGGCGGACACACACAATGCCCGTCGGGAAAAACCTTAACCTTTCAAAATGCCTGAGCAAGCCCAACGCCGCGCCCCACAGGGGCAACCAGAGGAAAATCCGCCGGACAACAACCACGCCTACGAAGAGCTTCGCCATTTAATCGTCGCGCCCGAGCAGGAAGAAATCGCGGATATTCAGGAACGCCTCGAAGATCGCGCCCGCCGCGCGGAGGATGTCAGTTCCGTCGTCGCCGAAGCCATCAGCATGCGCTGTGAAAAAAAAGACGGCGAGCGCGCTCTGGCCAAGGCCCTGTCGCCCACCATTCAGGAAACGCTTCGCGAATCGGTCCGCAAAGATCCTCACGTTCTGGCCGACGCGCTGTTCCCCATGATGGGCCCCGCCATTCGAAAATCCATCACCGAAACGCTCCGCGCCATGCTGGAATCGTTCAACGCCGCTCTCGAGCACAGCTTGTCGGCCCAGGGAATCAAGTGGCGCATCGAAGCCTTCCGTACCGGAAAATCGTTCGGCGAAATCGTTTTGATGCACAGCCTGCTGTATCGCGTGGAGCAGGTCTTTCTGATTCATCGCCAAACCGGACTCGTTCTCAGCCACGTCGTCGCAACGTCGGTTTCCACGCAGGATCCTTCCATGGTTGCCGGCATGCTTTCCGCCATCCAGCAGTTCGTGCGCGATTCCTTTGATTCGAAGAACGAGGAAACATTGGGCAGCTTGAACGTCGGCGAGCTTGAAGTGTGGATTGAAGACGGCCCCGACGCCGTGATTGCCGCCGTGATTCGCGGCCACGCTCCGCCGGATTATCGGCTGGCGATGGAAGAAGCGCTCGAAGAAATCCAGCAGCGCTATAGTTCCGCTCTCGAGAATTTCAAGGGCGATGCGGCCCCATTCCAATCAGCCGATGAACTCTTATCACGCCTTCTCGCCACGCAGCATCGTGAGCCGGTTGGAGAAAGGAAGCCGCGCGCAGCACTCGCGACCATCGCGATAGTGGTCATCCTCGTCCTCGGTTGGATCGGCTACTCCAGTTATCTCCTCTGGGAGTGGTCGCGATTCCTGAACGCCGTTCGCGGGCAACCCGGCATCGTGGTGATCTCCTACGACAAGCAGGGTGGCCGTTATCACATACGAGGCTTCAAAGACCCGCTTGCGCCGGACCCGAATGCATTGCTCAGCCATGCAGGTCTAAATCCGAACAACGCCGAATTTGATTTAGCGCCCTACTATTCGTTGGACGATGCCATCGTTGTCCAGCGTGCCCGCCAACTATTGCATCCTCCCGAAGGCGTCACGCTTTCCGAACACCAGGGCGAGCTGGACGTCGAAGGAACTGCCTCGCCGCGGTGGATCGCCGGCGTGGCGGACCGCGCTATTTTGATTCCCGGGGTCGCCACCGTCGACGTTTCTCACCTGCAGGATTCGCACTTATTGCAGCTCAAGGCGCCTCAAAGCGCAATCGAGTCCGTGTTCCTTCTCTTCCCCGTCGGCCGAGCCGAGCTCGAGCCCGGCCAGGAAAACACATTCGACCAAACACAAAAACAGATTCGCGACATCGTGGCCCAAGCGGAACACCTCGGCGAGCAAACTTCCATCGAACTCATCGGCCACACCGACAGCACCGGCATCGAAGGTACGAATCAGCTTCTCAGCCAGCAGCGCGCCGAGCAAGTCCGCGCCAGGTTGTTGCGCGGCGGCGTGCCGCCGGCGAATCTGCGCCCGCGCGGAGTCGGCACCACGCAGCCTTTGCGCACCGAAGACACCGAGGAAGGCCGCCGCTTGAATCGCAGCGTCACCTTTAAAGTCACATTTACTCCAACGTCTGCCGTAAACTGAACGAGCCCTCGAATGCTGCAAAAGAAAATCTGCATGCTCGGCTCATTCTCTGTCGGCAAGACCAGCCTGGTCCGCCGCTTCGTCGAAAGCATTTTCTCGGATGCATACCAAACTTCGATCGGCGTAAAAATTGATAAGAAAGTGGTCCGCGCCGGCAACGAAGATGTCACCCTCGTTTTGTGGGACATTCACGGCGAAGATGTGTACCAGAAAATTCGCATGTCCTATCTGCGCGGCATGTCCGGTTATCTGCTCGCGGTGGACGGAACACGCCGCCAAACGCTCGACGACGCTATGGCATTGAATGAACGCGTAATTCAAGAAGCGGGAAAAGTCCCTGCTGTCCTGGTGCTCAACAAGAGCGACTTGACTGAAAAATGGGAAATCGATTCCACGCGCGAATCTGAACTAACCACAGCCGGATGGAATATACTTCGCACCAGCGCCAAAACCGGCGCTTCCGTTGAAGAGGTTTTTTCAAAACTAACCGCCGCCATGCTGGCCGAATAAAATGTCTTCGCATTCACTGTTCGAGTCGTTCCTCGCCAGCCAGGGCTATGCCCTGTTCGAATCGCTCAGCACCGGCGAATTCTTAGTGCTCGGAGATTGTCCGGCTTGGTGCCGCGAAGCTTTTGACATTCAATCCGAAACCGGAAAGCGAAATCGTCTCGCTG
The DNA here is from genome assembly GCA_003167215.1 of Acidobacteriota bacterium. GTDB lineage: Bacteria > Acidobacteriota > Terriglobia > Acidiferrales > UBA7541 > Palsa-295. The sequence continues at coordinate 10,685 of PMTV01000055.1, forward strand.
AAAACTCGCCCTTCCTCGAAAACTTCCTGGTGGACGCCGAAGAATTCTGGAACACCAAGTCGGAAGGCTCTGCAAGTTCCGGCAATTGGACCGAGCGCGATAAGAACGGCCGCGACATTCCGCTCGAGGCCTTCGCCTTGTCTCTTGATGGCAAGAAAATCCTGATCCTGCGGAACTTATCCGCCAACTTCTCCGAACAGCAGCAATGGTTCCAGACCGCCCGCGATTCCCTGCTCGTACACGAGCAGCTTCTGGGTGAAATTCAGAAGAAAGAAATTCTGCTGCATTGCATCATCCACGACCTCTCCCAGCCTCTTAGCGCCATCAGTGGGTGCTTCAATCTCCTGAGCCTTGAAAAGCTGCCGGCAAGCCTTCGCAAATTCGTGGAAGCAGGCCAGCGCGAATCGCAACGCCAGGAATTGATGATCCGCGGCATTCTCTCTGCGTTCTCGGGAGATTTAATGGCGCAGCAATCAACGTCTGATAAGGGTGCGGCAGCTCCGGATCTGGCAGCGTGCGCACAACTGGCTATCGAGGAATTCACGTCCGCGTTCAAAGATAAAAACATTCGGCTTCGATTCGATCCGCAATCGAATGCCTCATCAGAGTGGCGGGTGGTGGGCGATGCGCCGCGTCTGGATCGCATTTTCGGCAACCTGCTCGAAAACACTCTGCGCTACAGCCCGCGCGGCTCCACCGTAACCGTCGGCGTCAAAGATGATGGCTCCGGCGTGTTCGCTTTCGTGGATGATGAAGGCTCCGGTCTTCCGCCGGACTTGCCCCTAAGTCAACTATTCGCGCTTTTCTCAAAAGGAAAAAGCCATTCCGGCAAAGCGGGCTTGGGACTTTATTTTTGCAAGATTACGGTCGAGCGCTGGGGCGGAACAATCGGCGCCGAAACCCGTCCACAGGGGGGATCGCGTTTCTGGTTTCGGCTTCCGCGCGCGGCCGCAACGTCGCAAAATCAATCAACAACAAATTCCGAAGCCGGTCGCTCGCACGCCGCAACGACCTCGCCCAAAGATTTTCCAAGCGATCCCGCTGCGCAGCGCGCGCCCGCCAACAAGCCGTCGAAACACTTGCGCGTCCTTGTCACCGAAGACACTGAAATAAACCGCGAGCTTGTTCTCGAACTCCTGAAAAAACGCGGCCACTCCGTTTCCAGCGCGACTGATGGACGGGAAGCGCTCGCGGAACTTGGGCGCGGTCACTTCGATGTTGTGCTCATGGACGAAGAAATGCCGCACTTGAATGGGCTGGAAGCCACCCGCGCGATCCGCAAGTTGGAAACGTCCACAGGAAAGCACGTTCGCATTGTCGGACTCACAGGAAACGCGACCCACGAAGACGAGCGTCGCTGCCTGGAAGCCGGAATGGATGCATTTATCGCTAAGCCGGTTCGCATGGACAAGCTGTATGCAGCGGTTGAATCGGGGGACCATGCAGCGAAGCAGATTCGCGACGCGCAACCTGCGCGGGAGCCCTCAGCGTCCGCACGCGCGACGCTGGTCGGCAAAGATGACGAATCCGCCGCCGCGCATCTCCATCGCGCAACAGGAGGAAGTGAAAAGCTCGAGCGCTCCCTTATCAAGACTTTTCTGCAAGACTCCCCGAAGACTATTTCATTGATCCAACGCGCCATCGCTAAAAAAGATGCGCAGAAACTTGCCAGTTCCGCGCACGCGTTGAAAGGGTCCATCGCCATTTTCGGCGCGGCAAATGCAGTTGCGATTGTGCGCAACCTCGAAGTCATGGGACGCTCCGCTAATTTACTCGATGCCGATTCGCAATTTCGTGCGCTCGAATTGGAATTCGCGCGCTTAAAACCGGAGCTTCTGGCCATCCACCCCGCGCCGAAAAAACGACCCGAGACGAAGCGAAAAACCAAGCCAAAATCCCGGCGCGCGCGTTAGCGCCTTAACCCTTCAAGACACGGCTGCTGACTAACGCGGCATGTTTTTCACGCCCGAACTTGCCCGTCGTGCCGCTGAGCGCCATACTTTAAGCATGAGGCTGGCCTCAGCACTCCGAACACGCGTGGCGCGCACATCCTTGATCGCGCTGGTTGCATTGTTCGCCGCTCTTTCTGTGGCGCGCGCGGACGAGCTAAAGCTGAAAGACGGCACCACAGTCGTTGGCACAATCGTCGGATTCGAAGAACATTCCTTCAAGGTGAAAACGAGCTACGGCTTCGCCGAGGTGCAGAGAGATCAAGTCGTATCGATCGTGATTTCTCCCGTGGCGAAAAAGAAGGAACTCGAGAAAAAACCCGATCCCAGCGCTGATGCGGCGGTCGCGCCGGATCCTGCTCCTACTAAAGTCACCAAACCGGCTCCGGCTAAGCCCGTAACTCCGCCGGCAAACAATTCGGCTGGCTCGCCGAGTTCGGTGGCATCGCCGGCCCCAAACTCGCCGAACTCCTCGCCCAGTGCTGCGAATAAGTCCGCGACGAACTCTGCGGCGCCTAGCCCAGCGGTTGCGAATTCGCCGGCTGTACCGCCGCCTGTTGCTCCAACTCCCGCGCCCGAACCCATGCGCGAAGAAGTGAACGGAAACACTTACGTGAACGACACCTACAGCTTCCGCATGTACAAGCCGCCAGCCTGGGAATTGATCGAGGGAGCGCGCGCGCTTCTGCCCGGATCCATTACGGCGATGGGCACAGCCGATCAGACTACCTACCTCCTGATCGGCCAGCAGCCTGTTTCGAAATCCGTCGCTAACGACATGGATGCCACGGAGCGGCGTCTTCAAGAAATCATGGAGAATTTTCGTCCGCTGGATGAAAAACACATTACGATTTCCGGCCTTCCTGCGATCGAACGGCATTTTCGCGGCAGAGTTGACCAGCGCGATTGGTCCGGCGTCGTCGTATGTATCCCTCGCGACACGCGCCTCTACACAATTTTCGGAATGACGGTCGCGGATACCGACCTGGTGCAGATTCAGGAAAACGTAATCGCGCGCGCCATCTCCAGCCTGCAATTCACAAAATAAAATGAAACGCGGTATCTTCCGGCTTGCAACCAACTTTTGAGAATGCGTAACTAATTCAATGGTGCAAGTGAAAATGCCCGTCTCTGCCGCCATCGTTGCATTGCTGAGTTTTGCGGCCGCGCAAACGCGAGAAACAAAAACTCCGGATGCGCCTCGCGAAACCGCAGTGACTTCGTTCTATCGCGATGTCCTCCCAATCCTCCAGCAGCACTGCCAGGGTTGCCACCGCAGCGGCGAGATTGGGCCCATGCCGCTGGTTACCTATGAAAACGCGCGATCGTACTCTCTTGAAATTGCAAATGTCGCCGCCAAGAAAAAAATGCCGCCATGGTTCGCCGATCCGCGCTACGGCCATTTCTCCAATGATCCGTCGCTGACGCCGGAGGAAATTCAAAAGCTCGCAGCCTGGGCGGACGCGAATGCCCCGGCAGGCGATCCGAAGGACGCGCCGCTTCCGCGTCAATGGACTGACGGATGGAATATTCCGCAGCCGGACGTAATTGTGAAAATGCCCACGCCCGTCGCGCTCCCGGCTCACGGCGATGTGGAGTACACATACGAAATCGTGCCCGCCGGATTCACGGAAGACAAATGGGTGCAGATGTCGGAGGTTCGCCCATCAAGCCGCGAAAACGTCCATCACGCGGTGGTTTATATCCGGCCGCCGGATTCGAAATGGCTGAGGCACGCTCCCGTCGGCGTGCCGTTCAATGCTTCGGACATGACAGATGAAGACAGCCGGCACGGCGCACATTGGACCGACAGCGACATCTTGCTGGTGTACGCGCCGGGAAGTTCGCCGGACCAGTGGCCCGTTGGGATGGCCAAGTTCGTGCCTGCCAGCTCGGATTTGGTGTTTCAGATGCATTACACCACGCACGGGCATGCGGCTAGCGATCAGACGAGCATCGGGATCGTCTTTGCCAAGCAGAGGCCCGCGCAGCGCGTGATTACATTGCAGTTGACCAACGACCATTTCGTGATACCGCCGGGCGCGGACGACTATCGAGTGGAGGCGCGCGGCACTTTACCGAACGACGCGACGCTGCTCAGTTTTTTCCCGCACATGCATCTGCGCGGAAAACAATTCGATTACAACATCGTCAGCGCGAACGGAAGCATCGAGACTCTTCTGCGGGTGAATTATGATTTTTACTGGCAACTGAGTTATCGGCTGGCGGAGCCGCGATCGTTGAAGGCGGGCACGATGCTGCAGGCCGTCGCGCTGTATGACAATTCGCGCGGCAATTCACACAACCCCGATCCGGATGCGTCGGTGCGATGGGGGGATCAGACTTATGACGAAATGATGGTCGGATTTTTCGACGTTGCGGTGCGCGCCGATCTGGATAAATGGCACTATTTTATCCGGCCTGAGGCGGCACCTGAGAAACCGGCAGGCGAGACACATTAGGCTTCCGCGCTCTAGAATTTCGTCACTTCGCTAAAGTGGAAGTTGCCTACCTTCATGGCCGGGACGACCATCTCGAATGATTCTTCTCCGGCGGCGCGCACAGCAGGGCCGAGCATCTCAACGTTCGAGAGCATCTCGATCACACTTTGATTGAACCGGAAATTGCGGATGCCGGCGGCGATGCGGCCATTTTCAATCAGGAATGTGCCGTCGCGTGTCATGCCTGTGAGAATTTTTTCGTAGGGATCGACTTCGCGGATGTACCACACGCGCGTGACCAGGATGCCGCGCTCGGTAGAGCGCACCATGTCGTCCACGGATTTGTCGCCGCCCGAGAAAACGAGATTCATGGGCGCTTCGCCATACTCATTTGGCAGCGGCAGGCCGTGGCCGGTGGGTTTCGCTTTCATTTTTTTTGCGGTCGTGCGCGAATAGACCAGGTTTTTGGGTACTCCACGATCCACCAAAAGAATTTTTTGCCTCGGCAAGCCCTCGCCATCGTAGGGCGCTCCTAACTGGTACGGGTGGTAAACGTCATCCCAGAGCGTGACGTTTTCGCCAAAAATCTTTTTGCCCATGCGGTCGTTCAGGCAGGAGCGCTTGTCGAGAATGGAGGTCCCGGCAAAATCCAGGAAAAGAGAGCCGATGATATCGAGGACGGCGGAAGGCTCCAGGATCGCGGTGTAGTGCCCGGGCTCCAGAACGCGCGGATTGCGCGAGGCGATGGCCTTGTTGCTCGCGGATTCGGCGAGTTCGTCTGGATGGATATCACGGATGTCGGGAGAACTCGATTTGGCCCAGCCGGAAGATTTGTCTTCCAGAATGGTGACCGAGAATTCGGCGTCGGTGTACTGATGACTGGCGAAAAGCCCTCGCGAGTTCGCCAAAACGGATTGATGCGAGCCGCTGGCAAAAATCCCCGCAGCGGTCTGCTTTTTCTTTTCCGCCATTTTGCAAACGCGGGTTACCGCGCGCGCACGGTCCATCGGGTTTTCCGCGGCCGTGGCGTCAAAATAGCGCGCGACCTTCTGGTATTTTTGCGGACCGAGCATAGGCAGTAGATCGGGATTTTCCGGTTGGTGCCTCGCGAGCGTGGCAGCGGCAGCGACCACACGGCGAAGTGATTCGTCATCGGTCTTGTTCGTCGTGGCGCGCGCGGTGCGGCCATCAACCACGGCGCGAACCGAGATTGAAAGAGTATGGTCCGCCACGTTTTGATGGATGGTGTTATTGGCGAAGCGCGTGAGCGCGTCGGTGGTAGAATCAATCTCGATTTCGGTTTCATCCGCTTGGCTGAGCGCGATCACGCGGCCGGCGATGCGCTGGAGTTCCGCGAGAGTGAATCGGGCGCCATTTTCCGCGAGCCCGCCGCTGCTAAGCGATCGTGCATTTGTCTTCGCCGCTGTTGAGCGGCGGGCGCGTGCCGGCGGCGATTTTTTCTTGGTAGGTTTCATGTTTGAGTTTTATTTTTACTTGGCGAAGGCCACTCCCACTTTTATGTTTCGGAAGCGCGTCGGGGACGCTCCGTGTCCGGTGCCCATGGTTTGCATGGGCTGGCCTTTGCCGCAGTTGGGCGTACCCCAAAGCGTCCAGTAATCGCGAGAGCAGATGGCGTCGCAGCTATTCCAGAATTCCGTGGTGATGCCGCTGTAGCTGGGGTTCTTGATCATGCGGCCTTTCTTGCCGCCTTTTATCTCCCAGCCGATTTCGGTGGAAAACTGAAATTGATAGCGGCGATCGTCGATGGACCAGGAACGATTCGTTTCCATCAGGATGGCGTCGTCGGTGTCGGCGATCAGGTCGTCATATTTCCAGGTCCCGGGATTGATGCTGATGTTGGTCATGCGAATGATGGGCAGGCGATTCCAGTTTTCCGTGCGCATGGTCCCGTTCGAGCGCGTTTCGCCGATGGTGGCAGCGGTTTCGCGATTGCTCAGGTAGCCGGTGAAAAGGCCGTTGGTAATAATGGGGGTGCATTGCGCCGGAACGCCTTCGTCGTCATAGGCAAACGTGCCGAGACCGGGGCCGTGTTCGAGACGCGCGTCGGCGACCACGTTGACGATGTCGGAGCCGTATTTGAGTTTGCGCAACTTTTCCAGGGTAAGAAAACTCATGCCGGCAAAATTCGCCTCCTGGCCCAGGACGCGGTCTAGCTCGATGGGATGGCCGATGGATTCGTGAATCTGCAAGCCAAGTTGCGAGCCGCCGAGAATAATTGTGCTGGTTCCCTCGGGACACTGAATAGCGGAGTGGAGCGCAACGGCTTCTTCGGCGATGCGAGGCGCGTTACCGACAAGGTCGAGCGCTTCAATCAGCTCGTAGCCCTGCAAAGCGTGTTGGCCGCCAAAACTATTGGGGTAGGAACGCTTCTGAATTTCGCTATCAGAGAATGAGGTGGCGACAATTCCCGCGCCCGACTGCATTTTTACCTGATGAATCACGGAGCCGGTGCTGGAAACAAAAAGCTGATCGATCTTGCGGAACGACATCGAGCCTTCCGCAAGCGTGACGCCCTTCACCGCGAGCATTTCCTTATCAGCGCGGAGAAGCAAATCGATCTGGCGTTCGACGGGAATGCGAAACGGATCCTTTACGAAGGGGTTTTGCCAGGTGTCCACGTAAGTTTCTTCCGGAGCGAGGGCGACATTTTCGCGTTTCGCCAGCGCGGATGCTTTGGCGATGTTGATGGCTTGCGCGGCGCAGGCTTGGACGCCTTCGCGCGTCAGCCTGTCGGTGGAGGCAAATCCCCAGGCGCCGCTGGCGATCACGCGAATACCGATGCCCAGCGATTCGGACTCGAGCAGATTGCCAACTTCCCCGTTTTTGGTGGCGATTTCGCGCTGGCGGGTGTCCATCACCCGCGCATCGGCGTAGGAGGCGCCGCGAAGCTTCGCAGTTTCAATACCCAGGGCGGCCCAGTCGAGCATCATGCGCGAGGATTCCTAGGAGTGACGATGCTACCGGCGTGAAGGTGAAAAGCGGAAGAAAAGCGTGTCGGGCAAAAGTGAGTTTTTTGGCGATTTGAGCAAGTTGCGGTTGTTTGTTTTCTGTGAGTTACAAGGTGTTCTATTTCCTGAGTTTGGCGATTTAATTTTGCAGTCTGAAACCTACTAACCGGCCCTTTAGGAAGGAAAACCGGGGCGAGATGACAGATCGTTCCGGGACTGGTCACGCCGCTCACAGACCTCTCAGCCGGCGGGAAGGCAGGTGCGTTTGCAGCCGGGAAGATTGGGATTAAGGGCTGATGAGATGTCTTCGTTAAGTTTTGGTGGAGGGTCAGAGGATACTCTAATTTAATCACGAAAAACGCTAGCACGTCCCCCGGCGAATTTCAAGGATTCGTCTGTGTGAGCATAACTTACTTAGGCCTCCGATTCCCTATTGGGGGAACGAGAAGGCGAAGAGATCATCCGCCAACTCCTTGGTTGTTTGAGTTTACGGGTTGTACTTCTTCAGCCAATTTTCCAATTCTGTGAAAACGTCGCGGCGCTGTTCGACTATTTGGGGGAAATGGGGCGAGCCCGGATAGGTGACCATGCGGACGGTTTTTCCTCGCTCAGCGAGCAAAACGTAGAATTCGCGGCCCTGGAATGTGGGGACGCGTGCGTCGGCTTCGCCGTGAAGGATTAGCAACGGCGTGGTGACTTGATCGACGTGCATAACGGCGGAGAACTGCAACATGGGCGCGGGATCCTTCTCCTGGAAACGCGCGTCGTAGTCAGTCTGCCAAACGTCACTGGTGGGGATGAAGCTGAGCCAGTCGGTGATCCCGGCGCCTTCAATCGCGGCGCGATAGCGATGGGTCTGAGTGACGGTCCAGGAAGTCATGAACCCGCCGGCGCTCCAGCCGAAAATGGCAAGGCGGTTGGGGTCCGCCCATCCCTGCGCGATGGCAAAATCGGTGGCGCTATCGACGTCGGCATAGGCGCGATCGCCGAAATGCTGATAAATCGCCGCCAGAAAATCCGCGCCGTAGCCTGTAGAACCGCGATATTGCGGTTGCAGGACGACATATCCCATCCCAGCGACCAGCCGTGCAAAAAGGTCGAAGTTAAGCTCGTCGTTAGCTTCGGGGCCACCGTGTGGAAGAACCAGGAAGGAATATTTCTTGCCTGCGGCGTAGTCCGCTGGGAAAGTGGCAATTCCTTCCAGCTTGGTTCCGTCCTTCGAGGTGCAATGCACGGCTTTCACTTCGCCGAGATTTACGTTGGCCAGAGCGTCGTCGCCTTCGTGTGTGATCTTTTGCAGTTGCGCGCCTGCAACCACGGCTACGTTTGTGCAGTGCGAGGGATCCTGGACGTTGAATGCCAAGACGGCGGGCGCGGATGAAAGCAAGGAGTAAGCAGGAAGTCCTTGCACGATACCGTCCGGCCAGCGATAGGCAGGCTCGAGTTTTCCATCGCGATAAGAGTACGTCTCGGTGACGACGCCCTTGTGCATCTCGACCCAGACGTTGCCGTGGGGATCGGCTGCCAAAGTTATCGCGGTGCCTGCGAGATCAGGCGTGCGATCGACGGGCTGGCCACCGCTGACCGGCAACGCAAATACGTGTTCCGGAGTAAGGACGGGCGAAGTGGTGCCGGCGAAGACGAGTTCTTTACCGCCGGAGGTCCAGGCGAGGCCGCTTGTGGCGTCGGGAATTTCGGCAAGGCGGCGCATTCCAATGGAACTGCAAACATCCACGAACGAATGCACATCGTGATGTCCGGCCTTTGGCCACATGGAGACTACGGCAATTTGCGAGCCGTCGGGAGACCAGGCGATCTCGGCGACGTCCACGAGCGCGGGGCACCACCAGCCAGGTTCCGAGCCGTTCACGCCGACGACGTACAAGCTCGTTTCATCGGGTGCTGCGATCGTGCGCACGGCCGCAAGCGGGTCCGGTTTGCGGGGATCGGCCAGTACGGCGAAGCGCGTGCCATCGGGCGAGATGGTTGCAGATCGGATTCCGGAGGGGAGGGAGAGGATTTGCACCAGTTTCCCGTCTCCGAGCGGCACGATTGCCAGCTGGGGCAATTTGCCGACGGGATATATTCCGTACAGCGAGCCATCCTTGGTGAAACCTGACGGCTCGAAATGTTCCGGCAGGTCGAGCTTTCGCCCATTTTCACCGGAGACATCCATCAGGTGCCATTCGTGTTTGTCGGCGGGACCAGCGGTGCCGTCGAAGGAGACGCGATAGAGAATAGTCCTGCCGTCCGGCGAGATAGAAACGGCGCGGGCCGAGCGCAGAGCGGCGTAATCGTCAATGCTGAAGGGATGCTTATCGGCGGCGAAGACTCGCGGGGCGGCGGCACATGCCAAGCTCGCTAATACGAAGAGTCCTAGTAGAAATCTGACGGCGTTAGTCTTCATTATGCTCTCCTGCGCGGCGTTCCGCGGCGCACGTGCTCGCGGCGGTTTCGGGGAGAGAAGTTAGCACATGGGGCAATCAATTCAAACTGAGTCAGCAGACGCGCGCTGCATAACTTGGAGGCTCGATCTGCACGGACCCATGTTGCGCGATTTGCAAGGATTGAAGCGGTGGCGTAATATGCACACCCTGTGCCGGATACCTCCGCGTATATAGGTCGCACGATCTCCCACTACGACGTCCTGGAAAAACTGGGCGGCGGAGGCATGGGTGTGGTTTACAAAGCCAAAGACACGCGCCTGGGCCGGAGCGTCGCGCTGAAGTTTCTCCCCGACGACATTTCCCAGGACTCGCAGGCCATCGAGCGATTTCGCCGCGAAGCGCGCGCTGCTTCCGCGCTGAATCATCCGAACATCTGCACCATTTACGATATTGGAGAATTCGAGGGGCGGCCGTTTATCGCCATGGAGTTGCTCGAAGGTCAGACGCTTAAGCACGCCATCGCGGGGAAGCCCGTGGAAATATCGAAGCTCCTGGAGATCGGCATTCAGATCGCCAACGGGCTCGATGCGGCGCACTCCAAAGGAATCGTGCACCGCGACATCAAGCCTGCGAATATTTTTCTGGTGGAACGCGGGCAGGCAAAGATTTTGGATTTTGGCTTGGCCAAGCTCACCTCCGTGCACCAGCACGCGGCCGAATCGGTGGGTGCCACATCCATGCGCACGCAGACGCATATGCTGGATAGAGAGCAACTGACCAGCCCCGGCAGCTCCATGGGCACGATCGCATACATGTCGCCGGAACAGGCACGCGGCGAAGGGCTGGACGCACGCTCGGATTTGTTTTCGCTCGGCGTCGTGCTGTTTGAAATGGCGACTGGGTCGGTTCCGTTCCCCGGCGCGACTTCGGCGGTCGTTTTCGACGGAATTCTGCATTCTGCGCCTCCGTCCGCCAAGGAGCTCAACCCACGCCTGCCTTTGGCGGTGGAAAATATTCTCGGTAAGACGCTCGAGAAAGACCCTGATCTGCGATGCCAAACTGCCGCGGAACTTCGCGCTGACTTGAAGCGGCTTCAGCGGGATATTGAATCGAGCCGCCGACCGGCCGCGGAGAAGAGCGCATCTAGTTCCGTGGCGCAGGCAGCGGCAGCAGCCAAGCAGAAATCAGTCGCGGTGCTCTACTTCGAAAACCAGAGCGGCGCGAAAGAGGATGAATACTTCCGCGATGGGATTACCGAAGACATCGTCACGGAGATCTCAAAGATCGCGCAACTGCAAATCTTTCCGCGTTCGGAGATGATCGCCTTCCGCGACAAAGCAGTAACGGCGCAGCAGGTGGGGCAGCAGCTTGGCGCCGCCTACGTGCTGGAAGGCTCCATCCGCCGCGCGGGAAATCGGGTGCGGATCACGGCGCAGTTGGTGGAAGCTTCCACCAGGCATTCCGTCTGGGCCGAGCGCTACGACCGCCAACTGGAAGACGTGTTTGCCATCCAGGAGGAAATCGCGCGGAGCATCGCCCAGGCGCTGCGCATCACGCTGACGCCGCAGGAAGAAAAGATCATCGCCCGCAAGCCGACGGAAAATCCGCTGGCGTATGATTTCTTTCTTCGCGGGCGAAGCTACTCGCGCCGCCAGGATTTCGAATACGCGCTGCAGATGTTCGAACAGGCCATCGAAATTGATCCGAATTTCGCCCTGGCGCACGCGGGGATCGCGCATCTGTGCGGGATCATCTTCGAGGTTCGCGACCAGAATCCGAATTGGATGGAACGAGGACTGGCTGCCTGCGACCGGGCCACCGCGCTTGCGCCCGACCTGCCGGAAGTGCTGGTAGCGCGCGCCCGCATCGTTTTCGCGCAGAAGAAATACGACGAAGCCGCGCTGCTGGCCCAGCGCGCCATCGAGCGTAAGCCTGACTGCGAAGGAGCCTGGAGCATCCTCGGCCGCGCGTACTTTACGTCCGGATCCTTCGAAGAGGCCGCTGCGCTCACGGAGCGGGCAATCGAATTCAACGGCGACGATTACAATACCTATATCCCCTATCACCAGGCGCAGAGGCGGCTGGGACGACAAAGAGAATCTGCGCACGTCGAAGAGCGGATGATCAAGGTGCTCCGCCAACAGCTGGAGCTGGTGCCGGAAGACGTCCGGGCCCGAATCTTGCTGGCTGCCAACCTGGCCTACTCCGAAGCGGATTCGGACGAGAGCATCCGGCACCTGCGGACGGCCGTGGCCCTGCGGCCCAATGACCCCAACACCCTTTACAACGCCGCGTGTACGTACGGAGTCCTAAGAAAAAAGGCAGAGGCGCTCGAAACTCTGAGAAAGGCGTTTGCGGCCGGATATGGCAACCGCAACTGGGCGGCCAAAGATTCTGATCTGGTTTGGTTGCACGACGACCCTGAATTCCAGAAACTCGTCGGCCTCAACACAAGCTCCGCATCGTAATACTTCTTCACTCCCTCATATGGCCCAAGCTGAAGCATTGGAACTGAGCGAATCGCTTTGCAGCAGGCATGGAAAGCGGACAGCTCGCGTTTTGGAGCGCCGATTCTTTTCCCAACTATAGGGAAATGCTACTTCGTTTGTGATTTCGTCTTAGCCGAACCGCAGGACTTTAGGGCGACCCATTGCTGGGGGTTTACGGGGACGCCGTTCACGTAAACTACCCAATGAAGGTGAGGGCCGTTGGCGCGGCCTGTTGCTCCCACATAGCCGATTATGTCGCCTGGGTTCACCTGAGCGCCCGCTTCCACGTTCAGTTTCGACATGTGCAGGTACATGGTCTCGAGGCCCTGGCCGTGGTCGATGGCTACGGTACCGCCGAGGACGTTGAAGGGCTGGACAATTTTTACGATGCCGGCTGCCACTGCGCGAATGGGTGTCCCGTCGGACGCGCGCTGGTCGATTCCAGCGTGAAACTCACCCGTTGGCTTCCCGTTGTGCAGGCGCTTCACACCGAAGGGAGAGATGACGCAGCCGGGAAGCGGAGCGACGAGGGGATCTTCCCAATACTTGACGTCGGATACGGAGTCGCGAAAGGTGGTCAGGGTTTGCATTTCTTCCGGCGTGGAATGGAGCGCTTCGATTTGCGGCGCGAGAACAACATTTTGGGATGGAAAGATGGTCTTGCGAATGGTCAGGCTGACAGAGGCGAGCGCGGTTCCGTCTTCTGCGAGAAATTCAATTGGATAAGCGCCGGGGGCGTCGGCTACAGCTACAGGCATCAGCCCTCGCCAGTCACCGCTTCCCTGCTTGAAGAGACGCACGGTGCGGCCGTTCAGGCGCGCGGTGGCTGCGGGGATTTCGCAGCGGAGTCGGACTGTTTGGCCCAGCGGGATCGATGCGGGCTCTGCGGTGCATTGTTGCGCGCTGGACGTTGAAGCGAACATTGCAGCTACAAGCGTCGCTAGCAGCGCGGCGAGGATGTGCCACGACCGGTAGCTTTGAATTTGGCACTTCATTCATATTCACTCTACACGCTCGCGCGCCCGCATTCGGATTTTGCGACGAGAAAGTTCCTGCTTGCAACGAAGCGGAGTTCGAGAGCGGCGCCGAAACGCAAGGAAGCTCGATAACAATGCTTATCGGACTTTTAGGTGCCTTCGGACCAGGAGGCTAAATACTGCTCTTGGTCGGGGGTGAGCTTATCGACCTGGATGCCCATGGAATCGAGCTTTAGTTTGGCGATGTGGCGGTCGATATTTTCAGGGACGGAGTAAACCTCGTGCTTGAGGCTGCTCGCGTTCTTGACCAGGTACTCAGAGGCGAGCGCCTGATTGGCGAAGCTCATGTCCATCACGGAAGCAGGGTGGCCTTCGGCGGCGGCGAGGTTGATGAGGCGGCCTTCGCCGAGCAGGTAAAGCTTGCGACCGTCTTTCATGGCGTATTCGTCCACAAACGGGCGGACCGGCTTTTTCGAGCTGGAAAGCTTTTCGAGCGCGGGAATGTCGATCTCGACGTTGAAGTGGCCGGAGTTGGCGATGACCGCGCCGTCTTTCATTCTTTCGAAATGATCGTGAGTGAGAATTGATTTGTTGCCGGTGACGGTGATGAAGATGTCGCCGATTTTAGCGGCTTCGGCCATGGGCATCACGCGGAAACCGTCCATCACGGCTTCGAGAGCGCGGACCGGATTGATTTCGGTGATGATGACGTCGGCGCCGTGACCCTTGGCGCGCATGGCGACACCTTTACCGCACCAGCCGTAGCCGGAAACAACCACACGGAGTCCCGCGATCAAAAGGTTCGTCGCGCGGAGGACGCCGTCAATCGAAGACTGCCCGGTGCCGTAGCGATTGTCGAAGAGATGCTTGGTGAGCGCGTCGTTCACCGCCACAATGGGATATTTCAAGGTGCCGTCTTTGGCCATGGCGCGAAGGCGAATTACGCCGGTGGTGGTTTCCTCGGTGCCGCCGATGATGTTCTTCACCAGATCAGGGCGCTTGGTGAGCAGGATGGTGACCAGGTCGGCGCCATCGTCCATGGTGATCTGTGGTTTATGGTCCAGAGCGGCGTTGATGTGCGCGTAATAGGTGGCGTTGTCTTCGCCCTTAATGGCGAAGGTCGGGATGTTGTAATCCTTGACGAGAGAGGCAGCGACTTCGTCTTGAGTCGAGAGCGGATTCGAGGCGCAAAGGACTACGTCGGCGCCGCCGTCGCGCAGAGTGATGGCCAAGTTGGCCGTCTCACTGGTGACGTGCAGACAGGCGGACATGCGCACGCCCTTGAGGGGCTGTTCTTTTATGAATTGCTTGCGGATGAGCTGCAGAACGGGCATGTGCTGATTGGCCCATTCGATTTTGCGCTTGCCCTTTTCGGCTAGGGCAAGGTCCTTCACATCGCCGTTCAGCTTAGCTGCTGTTTCCACGAGGACTCCCTTTGGTTTTTATGGTGCGGGAAATTAACTGCGCGACGCGGCTACAACACCGCGCGAGCCTGCTTCTTTCTTGATGGCTTGGGCCTTGTCTGTTTTCTCCCAGGTGAAGCCCGGGCCGGTGCGGCCGAAGTGGCCGTACGATGCAGTCTGACGGTAGATCGGGCGGCGAAGATCGAGCGTTTCGATGATTCCCTTCGGCGTGAGCTTGAAGAAATGGCGAATCAGCTCGGTGATCTGCGAATTCGGAATCGTTCCGGTGCCAAAGGTGTCGGCCATTACGGAAACTGGTTCGGCAACGCCAATGGCGTAAGCGAGCTGGACTTCCACTTTGGTGGCCAGGCCGGCGGCTACAATGTTTTTTGCGACGTAACGCGCCATGTAGCAAGCGGAGCGGTCAACCTTGGTAGCGTCTTTTCCGGAAAGCGCGCCGCCGCCGTGACGGCTGTATCCGCCATAGGTATCCACGATAATCTTGCGGCCGGTCAAACCTGCGTCACCCATGGGACCGCCGGTTACGAAGCGGCCGGTGGGATTGATGTAGTACTTGGTCTTCTTGTCGACCATGGCGCCGGGAAGGACAGGATTGATGACTTCAGCCATCACTGCTTCTTCGAGTTTGCTGTGTGAAACCTTGTCGCTGTGTTGAGTGGAAATGACCACGGCGTCAACGCGAGCGGGGCGTCCGTCAATATATTCAATGGTGACTTGGGATTTTCCGTCAGGGCGGAGGAAATCTACAGTTCCCTTCTTGCGGGCCTCAGCGAGCTTGTGCGTGAGGCTATGAGCGAGTTGGATAGGCATGGGCATCAACTCGGGCGTTTCGTCGCAAGCAAAGCCGAACATCAAGCCCTGGTCGCCGGCACCGCCGGTGTCCACACCCATGGCAATGTCGGGAGACTGCTTCTTTATGGCGCAAATTACGCCGCAGGTCTCCGCGTCGAAGCCAAACTTGGCGCGTGTGTAGCCTACGTCGCGAATCACTTCGCGGGCGAGATCGGAGAAATCAACATAAGTAGTGGTGGTGATTTCACCAGCTACGACCACAAGTCCGGTGGTGACGAGAGTCTCGCAAGCAACGCGGCCCATGGGATCGTCAGTTAGGACGGCGTCGAGAACGGCATCGGAAATCTGGTCGGCAATTTTATCGGGATGGCCCTCGGTAACAGACTCCGAGGTAAACAGGTATTTGTCGTCAGAGTGCGCCAAAAAAGTATCCTCCGGCAGATTGAAAGGCAATTGCGGGGCCAAATTGCGCTTGGTGCAGTATTGGACCGAATACAAACGCTAACATAGGGGTATAACCGTGTCAATCTTATGCATTGAAAGGCGTTAAATCAGGCCTGGATGGTGATTTTCGGGGCTGGAATGTCTGCAGCCGGACTTCCTCGTTTTGAGACGACGAAGGCGATGGGCAACGAATTTCCCCTCGATTACCTGCTAACGGGAACGGCGACTCCCCCTCCTCCGTTGTCCCGGCGGAAGAGGAGATAGGCGCGGATGAAGGGATCCAAATCGCCATTCATAACCCTATCCACATCGCCGCGCTCGACCTTCGTGCGATGGTCCTTGACGAGTTGATAAGGCTGCATGGTGTAGGAGCGAATCTGGCTGCCAAAGCTGATTTCGGGCTTTGAGGCATCGAGCTTGTGCAGAGCCTCGCTGCGCTTTTCGAGTTCAAGCTCGTAAAGCTGGGAGCGCAGAACCTTCATAGCCCATTCGCGGTTTTTGTGCTGGCTGCGCTCGTTCTGGCACTGAACCACAATGCCGGACGGAAGGTGCGTGATGCGGACGGCGGATTCAACTTTGTTAACGTTCTGGCCGCCGTGCCCGCCGGCGCGGAATGTGTCGATGCGAAGATCGTCGGGTTTCACTACGATGTCGATTTTATCGTCGATCTCGGGGATGACAAAAACGGAAGCGAAGGAAGTGTGGCGGCGGGCAGCTTGATCGAAGGGCGAAATGCGCACCAAGCGGTGCACGCCGCTTTCACCTGCCAGCATGCCGTACGCATTTTCACCTGCGATCTGGACGGTGGCGGTTTTGATTCCGGCTTCTTCACCGGGAGTTGAGTCGATCACAGTGCCGCCGAGCCCTTTCTGTTCCGCCCAGCGGAGATACATGCGCAGAAGCATTTCCGCCCAGTCCTGCGACTCGGTGCCGCCGGCGCCAGGCTTGATGGTGACGATAGCGTTCAGGCGATCATTTTCACCGGCGAGAAGTGTTTTCGTTTCCAGCTCGGACAAATACGCATCTGCGGAGGCGAGTTCCTTGCTGACATCTTCGAGAAGAGAATCGCGCTGCGAGTCGTCGGCTTCTTCTCGCGCTAGATTAAAATATGTCTCGATGTCGCTGGATTTGGTATCGAGGATCTTTTCCGCGTTGACCCGATCTTCGACCTGCTTGCGCTGCTGCAAGACCCCTTGCGCTTTTTCTTGGTTCTGCCAGAAGTCAGGATCACTAACTTTTACTTCCAGGGCGGCAAGTTGCTTTCGAGCGGAGTCAGCGTCAAAGAAAGCTCCGCACGAGCTCGATGCGCTTTTTGAGCTCGGCGTAGCGCTGCTGCAGGTCTTCGATGTGTTCAGCCATTTCTTTTTCGCCTTTATAGTTCTGGAATCTGAAATAAGTCAAAATCCGCACCCTTCAGAAACCGAAGGATGCGGCACCCGCAAAATCAACAACCAGCCCCGCCGCGGATAAGGTTCGACTCGCGTCCCGGCTAGGACGCGCGTGGCTTCAGCGCGAAAAACAAAAGCACTGCGGTAGCCAGCACGCAGAGCCAAGAGAACCAGTCGCCGAAACGCGCGTACAGCGTCAAATCAGTTCTGAAATCGTAGGGAGCGTCGAGCTCGCCTCGGATGTCGGTCGGCAACTGCGCGACGATGCGTCCGTACGGATCGATCGCGGCGGTGAAACCGTTGTTCGTATCGCGCAGCAGCCAGCGCCGGCTTTCCACCGCGCGCACTCGCACCATCATCAAGTGTTGGATGGGAGCGGCCGAACGTCCGAACCAGCCGTCATTCGAAACGGTGATCAGCAATTGCGCGCCGGCGGCTGCGAACCGGCGCACTTCACCGGGAAAAATCGCCTCGTAACAAATGAACGTGCCGAAGCTGCCTCCCGGAATTTCTCCCACGCTATACGCCGTCCCAGGCGTGAAATCGGAAATATCGGCGGTCAGGCGTCCCGCGAAAGTGAGCCACCGGCGCAGCGGCACGTACTCGCCGAAGGGCACGAGATGAATCTTATCATAGGTATAAATTCGCCGGCCGGAAGGGTCCAGAAGCACGGCGCTATTGGAAGCGAGCCAGGTTTTATCCGCGTCCTGTTTCCAGTCCACGACGCCGACCAAGAAATCCGCTCCCGAATCGCGCGCGATGCGAATTGCACGCGCGGAAAAAGCAGGATCCTGCCAGTTGAAAGGCGCGGGAACTTCGGGCCAGATGATCCACTCCGGCGGGCCGGGATTTTTCTTGGCTGCAGCTATGCTTATGCTTGCGAGCTCATCCAGTTCGCCGGCGTGGAGCTGCAGCCAGTTGGATGGATACTGCTCCGACTGCGGAAAATTCGTCTGGACCAGGTGCGCGATGTGGTGCGGCGTCGCGGCGGGAACCAGATAGCCGCCGCCAAGCGCCACAACAAGCAACACAATCGTGGTGATGATAACGGAGCGCCACGCGCGCCGCGTACCAACCAGGATCGCGAATGCTACGAGCGAGCCGTACGCGGCGATAAGAAATGAAAGCCCGTAAATTCCGCTGACCGTGGTTATTTGCAGCAGCGCGAGACTTTTGACCGCCGCGTATCCGGTAAGGTTCCAGGGAAAACCGATATAGGGCAAATGGGTGCGCACGAATTCCAGGGTGACCCAGAGGAAAGGCGCAAGCACACAAGCCAAGGCCGCGCTCTTTCTTGACGCCCTGGCCACACCCCAGGAAAACAGAGAGCAGAGTAGGCCACCCGCGACGGCCATCAAGCCCAGAATTCCGGCGGAGGTCCACGGGTCAAGGTTACCGTACTGCCGCATTACCGTATCAATCCATGGCACGCAAACCGGGTAAAAGACCAGGCCGTGCAAAAATCCGTAGAGTGGCGATTCGCCGGGACGCGCTCCCGCGGATGCGAGAACGAGCAGGCCGACCGCGATCCAAGCGAGAGGCCAAAGATTGTAGTCGGGAAAGGAAAGGGCCAGGGCGGCACCGCTCGCCACGGCGAGCAGCACTCGCGTTGGTCGCGTAAATTTCATTCAGCGTTTAATTATAGGCTTGAAACCGAATTGTTCGAGGGCACGTTTTGCGGCCTCTGCTGTAGCGATATCCTGGTAGGGGCCAACCTGTACGCGATAAAAGTTGTCCGAGCCGGGAGTAACGACGAACGCGGGAAACTTCTTTTGCTGAATAGCTTCGGCCATTTCCAGGGCGTCACCCTGACGCCGCAGCGCCGCGACTTGAAGGAGAATAGCGGCTTTTGGAATTGCCGGCGGCTGATAACGCTGAGGGCTTTTCGCGTCGCTCACGGAAGGTTTGGGCGCAGGGGCGGCGGCGTTCGGCTTGTTGGTTGGCGCGCTTGAAGAAGCCGGCGATTTCGCGGGAGAAGCCGGGTCGAGGTGATCGTTCTCTTTCTTTCCCCCGTAAAAGTCCCACTCAGGAGGCTCCCCTTCCTTGGATTTTGCGGAAGAGGAAGGTACGTTTCGCGACGGCGTTTCGGCAGCGTGAACCGAGCCGCCGAACTGATTGCGGCCCATCACATAACCGAGCGTGAAAAATACACCGCACAAGAGCACCACGCCCAGGAACAGTCCTACGAGATGCCGGCTCTCCAGCACTCGGTCACCACCGCCGCGGCTGCCAGTTCGCGCCATCGTCTCTAGTCGTCCGTTTCTATTTGCCGCCCGCCAGCTTCATCCACTGCGAAATAATGTCCACCGGCAGCGGGAAAACTATAGTCGTATTCTTTTCCACGCCGATTTCGGTCAGCGTCTGCAAATAGCGAAGCTGAATCGCAGCGGGCTGTTTTTCCAGCACCTCGGCTGCGTCCGCCAGTTTCGCGGAGGCTTCGAATTCGCCTTCGGCGTGAATAATCTTGGCCCGGCGTTCGCGCTCGGCCTCCGCCTGTTTGGCGATGGCGCGTTGCATGTTCTCCGGAATGTCGACTTGTTTGACCTCAACCTTCGTTACCTTGATACCCCAAGGCTCGGTATCCTGGTCAAGGATTTGTTGCAGCTTGGCGTTTACCTTTTCGCGCTCGGAAAGAATGGAGTCCAATTCAAATTGGCCGACCAGGCTGCGCAGGGTGGTCTGGGCGAGCTGCGAAGTGGCGTACAGATAATTTTGCACCTGCGAAAGCGCCAGATTAGCGTCCACCACGCGAAAATAACAGACCGCGTTCACCTTCACCGAGACGTTGTCCCGGGTGATGACGTCCTGCGGGGGCACGTCGAGCGTTTCGATTCGCAGCGAGATGCGCGTGAGCTTGTCGATCGGAAAGAAAACCAGTTGCAAGCCCGCGCCTTTCGCTTCGGGAAGCATGCGTCCGAGACGCAGCACGACGCCGCGTTCCCATTCCTTGATGACGTACACGGAATTCACCAGCCAGAAAAGAAAAATCAGTACGGCGAATCCCAAGAGGATCGTCGGAAATTCCATTCGCTGCCTCCTCGCGTGAATCTATTAAGAAGAAGCCGATTGAGGCGTCTTCACAAGCTCGACTTCCAGCGTTAGCCCGGCAACTTTCTTTACTCGCACGCGCGCGCCTTTGGGAATTTCTTCCCCGCCACGCGCAGTCGCCCGCCAGAGCTCGCCATGAACGAATACCATTCCCACTTCGGGGGGTTCCACTGCTTCGGTCACTTCCCCTACTTCGCCAATCAATTCTTCTTTCCCGGTGGATTGTTTCCAGGTGCGTGAGCGCAGAACGAGACGCATTAAAATAATGATAATAGCCGCACAGGGAATCGCCACGCCCAGAGCGGCGCCGAGGCTCACGCCCATCCCCGTGAGCGGCGAGTCGATTAGAAATAGCGCGCCCAATACCATGGCCACCACTCCTCCCACGCCCAGAACACCGTGCGTTGGATACTTGGCTTCCAGGACAAAAAGCACGAGCGCCACGACAATAAGCAACAAGCCGGCGAAATTAATCGGCAGCATGTGCATGGCGAACAAGGCCAGCACCAGCGCGATCACACCCATCACGCCAGGAGCGAAGGCTCCCGGATGCGTGAATTCGGCATAGAGGCCCAGAACGCCGATGATCAATAGAATGAAAAATGCGTCGGGCTGAACGATGCGCGAAAGAAACTTCTCGCGCGAAGTCATGTCCAAGGCCGTGATTACGGGATGCGGCAGCGCGAGTTGCAGGGTGGTTCCGTCAAAGCGCGTAATCGAACGGCCATCAAGCTTCGCGAGCAGGTCTTCGCGTGAGGCCGTGACGATGTCGATCAGCTTGCCGTCGAGCGCTTCCTTGTCGCTGAAGGCTTTTGCATCGGTTACCGCGGTGGCGGCCAGATCGGAATTGCGGCCGCGCTTGCTGGTGTAGGCGCGGAGATAGGCTGTCGCATCATTTACGATTTTCTTGCGCAACGTGTCGTCAATCTGAACCGGCTGGCCCCCCAACTCGATGAGCGGAGAAGCGGCCCCTGTTTCCGTTCCGGGAGACATGGCGGCAATATCGGCTGAAAGCAGAATGAAAAAACCAGCGGAAGCAGCGCGCGAGCCCGTGGGATACACATAAGTCACGACAGGAACTGACGAGCGCAGGATAGCCTGGATGATCGAGCGCATGGAAGTGTCGAGGCCGCCGGGGGTGTTCATTGTAATCAGGACCAGACTTGCGTGCCGGTCATTGGCCTGGCTGATTCCCCGGACGACGTATTCGGCGAGGATGGGCTCGATTTCGCCATCGATGTGAAGCTCAACGACATTGGAAGCGGCCGCCGAAGACGAAGAGGCGGCGGAAGGTGATTGGGCGACAGCGCTGTGGCTAAAGATGAGAAACGATCCAGCAGCCACACACACAAACAGAATCAAACAGCGAAATGAACGGAGAGCCATTCCGGCGGCTATTATAGCAGCAGAATTAGTCCGGGTTCGAATGTTCCGCAACATTCGTGAAACGGGCGAGGTCCCAATGGGAATTATGGAACTTTGAGGCGTAGCGCGGCGTATCCTCCACTGACGGAGTGAGGAGACGACTATGAGAGCGCGGCGATCTATTTTGGGAAGAAGGCTGACTGGTTCGCGATGGTGGGGCCGAGTGTTTCCGGCGATTGCGCTGGGGCTGATATTTGCGGCGGCGGCACTGCCGGCAGTTGCGCAGGACAAGAAAGATTCGGACGCGAACAAATCCGACGGCGATAGCATTGGATTTATCGCGAGCAAAAACGCCAGCGCGAAAGAGGTCGGCTTGCCGTTGTATCCCGGATCGAGGAGACACAAAGATGATTCCGACGATAGCGCAGCCGTGCAACTCGGCGCGTGGGGCGGATCGTCCGGCTTCAAAATTGCGGTGCTTAAAATGGAGTCGGATGGCGCACCCGAGAAAGTTACGGCGTTCTACCGCAAAGCATTGTCAAAATACGGGAAGGTTTTGAATTGTTCGGACTCTGCTACGACCGTGGAGAAAGACAAATCTTCGAACGGATTGGACTGCGACTCGGACCACCCCGAAAAGGGCGAAACCGTTCTGAAGTCTGGAACCAAGGAAATGCAACATATTGCCAGCGTCAAAACGAACGGAAACGGAAGCGTTTACGATTTGGTGTACGTGGAGGCAAAAGGCTTGGGAAATGACAAGTAGGGAGCTTTGGGCAGTGAATCGCGTAAATGTCCGAGTTGAGAGGGCCTGTTCAAATCTTTGCGGCCGGTCCAACGATGGTGCGCGCACTGCGCGAGGCTAGTTAGGCTCCTGCTTTTTCGCCGGGCCGGCGTAAGACGGAGGCACCTGCAAAACCTCTTGGACGCGGGGATCTTTGATCACGCGCGCGAAGGCAACGTCCGTTTGCGCCGAGAGGAATCCGTCGTAGCCGTCGTCGCGCGCCATTTTCAGGTAATGCGCCGCGCGCTCGGCGTCTCCCTGCTGAGCGTAGGTTTTGGCAACGAAGAAATAAAACAATCCGGGGTCGGTGACTGAACGCTGCTGAACGATGGCCCCACTGGTTCCCTTTCTTTCAAAAATTCCCGGGTCGAGCACAAGCGCTTGCGCGAAGCTGTTCATGGCCTGCGGGTATTCCTTATTGCCAAAGTAGGCGTAGCCCAGGTTGCTGTAAAGCGTGGCCATTTCCAGGTGAGATTCCAAGGCCCTCTTGTATAGGGCGATCGCTTTACCGTAATGTTTCTTTTCGTACTCAACCGTGCCGCAGTTGTTGATGGCACTCCCGAAGTTTTTGTCGGCGTGAATGGCTTTCTTGTAGTAGCGCTCGGCTCTGTTCAGATCGCCCAGTTGCTGGAATGCGACCCCTACTTTGTTCATCAACTGAGCGTTCTTGGGCTCGGTCTCGAGAATTTTGGAATAAGCAATCGCGGCCGCCAAAAATTCTTTGCGGGCCATCAGGACGTCGGCCTGCATCTCGGCAATCTCGCGCGGAGTCATCCCAGAAGGATTGACGGCCGAATTTTCAGCGGCTTGCGCCGACCTGGTGTAACTAACGGGTATTTGTTGCGCGCGGCTTGACCCCACGATGAGGAGCACCAGCGGGATGGCAAACAGAGTCACTCGACTCATTGCCCAACTCCTTTTCCGCGCCTGGCCTACGGTTGTGGCTTTGGGTTATCCGGAGGCTTCTTACTTGATCCAAATATACCAAAAACCTTGCCAAGAAACCCCTTTTTCTTTTCGGCGTCGGCGGGAGAGTTCTGTTCGGCCGGGTTTGCCGCTGCGGGCGGCTGAGCCGCGGAATTGGCGGCCGGCGGAACGGGTTCGCCGTTCTTACCGAATAAATGCGATAGCCATGTGCCGGGAGTTTGCGCTAAATGGCCGTGCAGCTCGCAGTATTGGGTGGGTTCGCTCCCCGACACAAAATACTCAGTAACCGTTTCCGGGCAAGCGGGGGTGGCGAGTTGCCCGCTACGCGGGTCAATCGATTCGGCCATCACGCCGGGGGGAGGATCGAAAGGCTGTGTGTTGCGGTAGCGAGGCAATTCAACGGCGCGCTTCATGAAATCCGCCCAAAGAGGAGCGGCCACCTGGCTGCCTGACAATCCCAAATCTCGATTATCGTCAAACCCGATCCAGATGACGCATAAGAGATTTGAAGTGAACCCCGCAAACCATCCATCACGCGAAGTCCCGGTCTTCCCTGCCGCCGGTGCGGTGAAGCCCAATGAGCGCACAGACGCGCCTGTCCCGCGATTGATAACATCCTCCATCAGGCTGGTCACCAGGAAAGCCACGCGCGGGTCCAGCACCGCGCGCGAACGCGGGGCAGCGGACTCTTCTACGCTGCCGTCGGCGGCCAGCACGCTGCGCAGGAAAATGGGCTCGGAACGAAGGCCGTTGGTAGCAAAAGGTGTGTAGCCCGCGGCCACATCAACGGGCGTCATCTCATACGCGCCAAGAGCGACGGCGGGAGTAGCCTGAATGTTGGAGCCCAGCCCCATTTGCCGGGCGACTTCCACAACGCGCTGATAACCAATTAGCTGGGCCACCTGCACGGTCGCGACGTTGAGGGAATGAATCAGGGCATCTCGCACGGTGACGGTGCCGTAGAAATCTTCGCCATAATTGTCAGGGGTGTATTCCTTGCCATCGAAATCGAAGGTGGTCGGGACATCCTGCACGGTGGTAACCGGAGTGACGACCGGCGTCAGCCCCTGAGCCGCGTTCGAGAACGCAGCGGCATATACGAAGGGCTTGAACACGGAACCCGGCTGGCGATGAGCCAGGGCATGATTAAGCTGGCTTTCGCCGTAGTTGCGGCCGCCGATTAACGCGCGAATCTCTCCGGTATGCGGATCGAGCGCCACCAGCGCCACTTGCACCGTGGGAACGGTCTGACCCTTTTTCTTCCAAGCCGCGTAGCGCTTCTCCAGGAGTTTGTCCACGCCGACCATTCCGGCATCGACTGCCGCGCTCGCGGCGCGCTGAAGGTCGGGATCGAGCGTGGTGTAAACACGATAGCTTTGCGTCTGCAGGTCGGTTTCGGAGAATTGCTCAAGAAGATGGTCTTTCACCATATCCACAAAATAAGGCGCGGAACTGCTGCCGAGGCCTCCGATCACGAAGTGAAGCTTGTATTTCTTGGCGCCATCGGCCTGCTCTTGGGTGACGTAGCCGTTCTCGACCATCTGCGCGAGAACGCGATCGCGCGATTCGATGGCGCGATCCATGTGACGCTCGGCGGCCGAATAACGATTCGGCGCGCGTATAATTCCCGCCAGGAAGGACATTTCCGCGAGATTCAGCTCGCGAACATCCTTGCCGAAATAGGCTTGAGCGCCTTCGCCGAATCCCCGAATGGCGAAGCTGCCGCGATTACCCAGGTAAATTTCGTTCGCGTACAACTCGAAAATCTGCTGCTTCGAAAAACGCTGGTCGATTTCAAAAGCCATCAGCGTTTCTTTCACCTTTCGGCGCCACTCGCGCTTAGTGGAAAAGAAAAAGCTTCGCGCTACCTGCATGTCAATCGTGCTGGCGCCTTGCGCGCGATGGCCGATCTTCAAATCGGCAAGCGCGGCGCCCAGAACGCGAACGATGTCGAAACCTCCGTGCTCGAAGAAGCGTTTGTCTTCGGCGGCGAGGACCGCGTTCACCATATCTTTGGGCAAATCGTCGAAGCGGACGATGCGGCGCTTCTCACGGGAACTGTCAAAAAGATTGGTGATTACTTCCGGTTCGAGTTCGGCGGCGTCGCGCACCGCCCCGTCGGAAATTTGCGTTATCCGCGAAATGGACGGGCCGGTGAAGACCACGCGCAACGCGTTTCCGCCATGAAAGAAGGATTGGTCGGACGGCTTGATATCAACCGTGTTGCCCTTCACGTGAATCTGCCCGGGCGCCCCGGGAACTTCGCCATCCTGGTAACCGGCGCGCAGAAGATATTCGGTAAGGTCGCCGGGCCGGAACTCTTCGCCGGTGTAAATGTGCCCGGGAGCGGAATAAACGCGGGAGGTATTCTGGAAGATCTGGCCGGTGAGGCGCTGGTCGATCAGATGGCCGAACTGGATGTAGTAGTACGCAAAAACTGAGGTTGCTGCGACGAACACAGCTAAAGCCGCAACCAGCACCGCGATGCCGGCCCGGGAGGTCCAGAATCCTGGGGCGATTCGAATCCGCAATCGGTTTCTCCGCTATAGCTTGAAAGGGGCGACTGAAGCCATCCAGAGTCCGCAAGTTAGTACGGCGCTTCCAAGGCTTACATTCCCGACTTCCACTATATTAGATTGGCGGTTTAAAGCGAGTGGTTGTCCCCGTGGGCATGGAATTCCAGATTGAATTGATTGAATTTCAAGTCTACCGGAACGGTGTAGTCTATGGTTATTTGAACCGTGTTGTTGTCATTGGATACGTGGATGTCGTCGCGCTTGGCCGGGACCCCGAGTTCCTGTACTTTCTTCCAAACATCCTCGCGGATCTCGTCGTTGGTTTTCCGGTTGTATCCGGCGAAACGCGCCTCCGTCTTCATGGCATCCTGAAGCTGGTAGTTCGTGAAGTATGGCGGAGCAAGCATGACGCCCACGAAGATCATCGATCCCAAAATGAGCAGGGTCAGCAGCAAATTGATCTTCGATCCGCCGCGCTGTTCGACCCGCATTGCTTGCGCCTTCACAGTTAAAATACCTCCGTGGGACTGAACCCCATCGGTGCAGGTATCCTAGCACTGTGGTTCCCGGCGGATAAGGGTGGCGAACAAACGGTGTACGGAATGAGTAAACGCCGGGGTTAAGCCCGGTAGGCTTAGTATGCGCGGGCGAAGATACCCTTCTCTTTCGAAATCTCGCCGCACTGAACGCACTTGCCGGTTCCTCCGGGTTGGTCAAGGGGAATGCATCTCATGGTAGCTTTGGTTTCTTCTTTAATCTTCGCCTCGCATTCGCTGCGACCGCACCACCAGGAAAAGGCGAAACCCTTTTCTACAGCTTTCTTGAACTCTTCGTAGGTTGCGGTTTCGAATGTGTTGGCGTTTCGAAAGGCCAGCGCGCGGTCGTAGAGCGACTTCTGAATTTCTTCAAGCAACTTGGCGACGCTCGCGGCTAGATCCTGCTGCGAGACGAAGGACTTTCCTTCTTTGCCGGGGCGGTCACGGCGCGCGAGCACCACCGAGCCTTTGGCCACGTCTTTCGGGCCAATCTCAAGACGCAGCGGCACACCGCGCATTTCCCAATCGTTGAATTTAAAACCGGGACTGACTCCTTCGCGTTCATCCATTTTTACGCGGATGCCTGCCGCCACCAGCTCTTTGCGTAATTTTTGAGCGCATTCCAGGACGCTCGACTTTTCGTCCTCGGTCTTATAAATGGGCACGATTACCAGCTGGAACGGAGCGAGACGCGGTGGAAAAATCAGCCCCTGATCGTCTCCATGTACCATGATAATGGCGCCGATAAAGCGCGTTGAGAGACCCCACGAAGTCGTCCAGCAATGCTGGTGCACGCCATTTTTGTCGAGATAGCGGATCTCAAACGCTTTCGCAAAATTTTGCCCGAGGTTGTGGGAAGTTCCGGCCTGCAAAGCTTTGCCATCGCCCATCATGGCTTCGATGGAGAAAGTCTGGTCAGCCCCCGCAAAGCGCTCGGAATCCGATTTGCGGCCTGGAATCACCGGGACTGCGGCTTCGCGCACGGCAAAGTCCGTATAGATGTCGAGCATCTGGCGGGTCTCGAAATCAGCCTCTTCGAACGTCGCGTGCGCGGTATGGCCCTCCTGCCAGAAAAACTCCAGCGTCCGGAGAAATAGCTTGGTTCGCAGCTCCCAGCGCACCACACTGTTCCACTGGTTGATTAATACAGGCAGGTCGCGGTAAGACTGAATCCATTTCGCATACGCGTAACCGATGATGGTCTCCGAAGTCGGACGTATGACGAGAGGCTCTTCCAGCTCTTCGCCGCCCCCGTGGGTTACGACCGCAAGCTCGGGTGAAAATCCGGCCACGTGGGATTTTTCTTTCTCGATGAAACTGCGCGGAATCAATAGAGGGAAGGCCGCATTTACGTGACCGGTAGCCTTGAACCGGCTATCCAGCGCCGCCGTGATGTTTTCCCATAGGGCCCAGCCGTAAGGCCGCACGATCATGCAGCCGCGCACCGGCGCATAATCAGCCAGCTCGGCACGGAGAACCACTTGGTTGTACCACTCCGAATAATCCTCCCCTCGGGTGGGAAGTTTCTGGTCTGACATAGGATAATTGGCTCTTTTCTGCTCCGAATTGAAACGGTGCGTGGACGTTAGCCCATCACGCGAGCACGCAATCGAGTTAGGTTAGGGGAGACGGCATCCGAAGTCAACCCGGTGACGTTTTATGAATTTTTTGAGTGAACGAAAAGCTATTTCGTTATAGGCTGTTCGCCTGGTTCCCCGCCAGAGTTGCCCTAAATTAAAGGAGTTTAAAGAGATGAAGATGTGTCGAGCCGGGTTTTTAATAGTTGCGATCATGTTGTTCTTGGTAAATCAGCCGTTGGCAAAGGCGCAGTCGTCGAGCGGATCCGGCACTTCAACTCAGAGTCCGAGTCAGACCCAAACGCCGCCGCAAAGTGCCCCGCCCTCTTCGTCGAGCTCTTCGAATGTGCAGCCCGGGCTGACGTCGTACCAGCGCCCGTCAGAGGGTAAGAAACTACGGAATTTCGCGTTCGATGCGTTTGGTCCATACGCATTCATCGGCTCCGCAGCAACTGCCGGAATCCAGCAGGCCGACACGGCTGGTAGCTCGCACAACCCGGCGGGCATCCCCCCGGATTGGGGGCAGGGCTGGGATTCGTATGGAGCTCGATTTGGAAGCGACTTTGGAATCAACCTTGTTACCCAAACCGCTCGTTATACCATGGCTCAAATCTTGCATGAAGATACGATTTACTACCGCTGCGAATGCTCCGGTATCTTTGCGAGAACGAAGCATGCGTTGATTTCAACGGTCACGGCGCGCAGAGGCGACGACGGGCATCGCGTGATCTCCTTCTCGGCGATCGCGGCTCCCTATGCCGGTACCGAAGCGGCTGCTTTACTGTGGTTTCCGAACCGTTACGATGCCATGGACGGCTTCCGGATGGGCAATTACAACCTGTTGATACAAGGTGGCCTGAACCTCGCGCTGGAATTTATCTACGGCGGCCCGCATACGCTGCTGAGCCACCATCACGTGCCGGTGCTCTCCAACGCGACAGGATCAAATCCGGGCAACTAACAGAACCAGGAACTGCTATATCGGGGAGCGCTGCGACGAAGGCTTGTGACTCGTCCAGCGCTCTCTTTTTTTGCTCGCACAACATCCCCGACCACTATTCTCAGTGAGAGAAGACAGGACTAGGCTTTCTTTCGACGCAATTATTCCCTTCGTTTGGTTATCAGCCTTTGAAACGGTGAGGTTTTCCTACTTACGGCTGCGGCTGGGTCTTGTCTTTGTGATAATGGCGGCGAATGTCCGGCCAGAACTCGTTTAGCACGATCCTGATGGCGTCGTAAGCCACTTGGGTGCCCCATACCGAGGCAGTGTTCGAAAAAGTCTGATCGGCTGCAGGATGATAGCTATAGGTGGAGATTGCTGCTCCCATCCCGCTCCCCAAGACTTCGCCATAGTTGAAGGTATTGTGTCCGGAATCCGTCCGCGTAATGAGGAGGCGGCTCAACGCGTAACCGGTGCGGTGCACAAAAGTTCCTTTACCCAACTGATAATAGCGAGGATCGGTGCGCATGACGGCGGGCACAACGGCATTGACCATATAATTCTCGATCGTGCCGTCGGCGAAGGCGGTCCCGAAGCGCTTGGCATATCCTTCCGCACCTTGGCCGTAAGCGGGTTCGCTGTTCTCCGCCTGGCTTATCGCCGCGAGAGCCGCATACCAGGGATATTGCACATAGTCGAATGAAGAACGCGTCGCAACTTTGAACTTTTGGCCCGCAGTGAGCGGAGGAACGTGCGCGGAATTTTCCAGGGTCAGAAAATTCGGCAAGGCGAAGAACAGACGGTCATTCGAGGTGCCCTGATTCTTCTGATCTTTGGTGTCTTGACTCGTTTGTCCAGGTTGCGTCTGCGGCTGGGCAGGGGTGGCTACGGGCGGCGTTGGTTGCTGCTGTTGCCCAGGGGCAGTAGCCGGCGGCTGATCCGGCTGGCTTGCAGGTGGATTGGCAGGTGGGTTGCCATCCTGCGCATAAACGGATGCCGCACAAGTGAAAATCAAAAGAAGAAACACCCCTCTGGCAATCATTCCACACGAACACTTCAAGATGAGCCCTCCCCTAGGCTATTCGATTAATCAGAACCTAAAGTTCCTTCTGTTTGGCGGCAAGAATCAGCGGCCGGTTCCCTTTGGATAGAAATATTGCTTTTTGAAGCTCACAACTCCGCGGCGCAGCTCGGTGTTTTTAGATGTATGGACAGCTCTTTTCCGTTGCCAGCAAAGAGTACGAAGATGATACAACAAGCCGCTCAGTTCATTTAAATTTACGCCTTCGGGAAACTAAAGAGTGACGGGCAAGCGGCACCGCCATTCATTGCAAACAGCCCGCCGGCTCCGATAGAATCACGTTCGCGTTCCTTGGAGCGCGCATGAAGCTGACACTGCGAAACTTTCTGGTGCGATGAAATGACACACGACAGCCCTGAATTGGTGAGGATGAGCCGTTCGCTGGACGAAGTCGATCCCGAAGTGGCAGAAGCATTGCGCGACGAAGTACGCCGGCAAGCTACCGGGCTCGAACTCATCGCGTCCGAAAATTTCGTTTCGGAAGCTGTGCTGGAAGCCGCGGGTTCGGTCTTCACCAACAAATATGCCGAAGGCTACCCGGGGAAACGATATTACGGCGGCTGCGAGAATGTTGACCGCGTCGAGCGGCTCGCCATCGAACGTGCGAAACAGCTTTTCGGCGCGGAGCATGCGAACGTCCAGGCGCATTCCGGCACGCAGGCCAACATCTCCGTTTATATGACCGCGCTCGAGCCCGGCGCCACCGTGCTGGGAATGAATCTGGCGCACGGCGGCCATTTGACTCACGGCCATCCGCTGAATTTCTCCGGCAAGACCTACAAGTTCGTCGCCTACGGAGTTACGAAAGAAACCGAGACCATTGACTACGACGAAATCGAGCGATTAACGCGCGAACATCAGCCCAAAATGATCGTTGCCGGCGCCAGCGCCTACGCGCGCATCATCGACTTTCCGCGCATCGCGAAAATCGCCCAATCCCCCGGCTCGCTCTTCTTCGTGGATATGGCGCATATCGCAGGTTTGGTGGCAGCGGGTTTGCATCCCAGCCCCGTGCCGTACGCCGATTTTGTTTCGACCACTACGCACAAGACGCTCCGAGGGCCGCGCGGCGGCCTGGTTCTCTGCCGCGAAAAATATGCCAAGGATTTGGATCGCATCACGTTTCCCGGCCTACAGGGCGGCCCTTTGGAACACGTGATCGCAGCCAAGGCTGTCTGCCTGAAAGAAGCGGCGGCGCCGGAGTTCCGCGAATATCAAAAGCAGGTCGTGGCGAACGCGCGGGCGCTGGCTGCAGGTCTCGCGAAACTGGGCTTCCGCATCGTCACGGGCGGCACGGACAACCATCTATTTCTTGTTGATATGCACTCGCGGGGGATCACCGGACGTGACGCCGAATTGGCCCTCGAGCGTTCCGGCATGACCGTCAATAAGAACGCCATCCCTTTCGATCCGCTGCCGCCCATGAAGGCCGGCGGAATTCGCGTGGGCAGTCCCGCGGTCACCACACGCGGGATGCGCGAGCCGGAAATGGAGAAAATTGCCGGATGGATCGCGGAAGTGCTTACGCACCTGGGCGATACTGCGATCGAGCAGCGAGTTCGAAAAGAGGTTGCCACGCTCGCAGAAAAGTTTCCGCTGTACGTGCGCCGGCTCGAAGCCGCCAATAGAGCTGAAATGCTGCACACTCAACGCGCAAATAACTAGAGACGCGCGCACAGCAAATGGCCTTCCCGTCGTTTCAGCCAGGTACATGTATGCCTCTCTGGGTCAGTTCATATAGCTTTTGCCAAATTCACACCATATTCGCCCCGTAAATCCTTTCGCAG
This sequence comes from Acidobacteriota bacterium, assembly GCA_003167215.1. Lineage (GTDB taxonomy): Bacteria > Acidobacteriota > Terriglobia > Acidiferrales > UBA7541 > Palsa-295. The sequence continues at coordinate 42,506 of PMTV01000055.1, forward strand.
GCTGTGATGCAAACGACAAAATCTCCACTTTGGTATTCCAGTTGCCAGCTTTCCACTTGGCGGTGGATTCAAAGGTAGTCCCCACCCCCTGACAAAGGCCGACGATGAGTTTGCTTTTTGGACTGGAAGCGCCCGCCTCTAGCGATGGCTACGGGGCTGAAAAGGACGAAGCGCGGGAAATCCAGAATTCATTGATGCCCTCTGGAACGCTGCGGAACGCTTCGGTAGAGATTGCTTACAGGTTCTCTCCGTTCGCGGAAGTGGGCGGAGATTTCGCGGATTTTTACATTCTGCCGAACGGGATAGCAGGCCTCTATATCGGTGACGTCGTCGGCAAAGGTTTAGCGGCGGCGATGTACGCGGCGCTGGTGATGGGCATGCTGCGTGGAATCAACAAGACGGGCGAACAAACAGCAGCGGTTCTCGCAACGTTGAACAAACGGCTGCTCGTGCGGCCTGTGCTGGGACGATTCGCAACCACGCTTTACGCCGTGTACGATCCCGCTTGCCGCGAGTTGACGTTTTCGAATGCGGGGATGCCGTATCCCCTGTTGGCTTGCGGTTCAAACTGCCGGCAATTACAGGAGGGAGGCTTGCCCTCAGGAATGTTTCCCGGCTCTTTGTACGACACTCACCGGGTGTGCCTGTCGCCGGGTGATTCAGTTTTGTTTGCTACCGACGGACTCCACGAATTGCAGGGCGCTAACGGCGACGATTTTGGGTGGCAAAGAATGGCTGACATCTGGAGGGAGTGCCAGGGAATGTCAGCTGACGAGTCGCTACAACGCCTTCTTCGCGAAGCCAAGGACTTTGCCGTTGGCGGGCTGCAGCATGACGACATCACGGCGATTGCGCTGAAAATTCCGCGTCTATAGCGCCGAGTCGCGGCTATTCGATTTGAATACCCAGTTCGGCAGTTTTTCCATCACGAATCGAGAAGGCGCGAATGGGTGTGGCTGCATCTTTACCAGGCGAGAGAACGAAGTAGGCAACATCGGGGTAATACGCCTGGCTGATGTCGCGCGCGGACGGTTTGTTATCGCCGACCGGATGCGAGTGATAAATTCCCATCAACTCAAGACCCGCTCCGCGGATTTCGCGTATGGACTGAAATAGTTCCTTTGGCGCGATTTCGTATTCCGTCGCGCTGGCTTTCGCATTTGTCGCGGCGAAAACTCGCGTGATAACACCGTCTCGTCCCGCCAGCAACCCGCAACATTCCAATCGAGGTTCTTGCAGAACGCGGTCCATCATCTGCGTCAGAACGTCCTTATCGGCTCGGACCACGTCTGCCATCTTTCAAATTTTACCGCGAGGAGTTCCGGCTTTGGAATCTTTGCCCTGTTGGCGCAGCCCTCGGCGGATTGTTGAGTGTTTCCACCGGCGAAGGTGCAGGGTTGCAGGGAGCGAGCCCTGCAACCCACCTAGTAATCGAATCTCGCTCTATGCCTTTTGAGCCTGGCGGCGAAGGAATGTGGGGACATCGAGATCGTCGGCTGGTACCTCACGGACGTCGCTGACATTTCGCGCGACTTGGTGGACCACCTCGCTGACGTTTCTCGATACCTGCTGCACCACATTCGTGTGCTGCGGCATGGTAGGTTGCGCCGGGGCAGGCTCACGTGTAGCTTTCCACGTCTTCGGCAGGTACGATGGCCGCGACTGGGATTTCCTGCCTGCCACTTCGCGGAAACCGGCAGCGATCACGGTAATCTTCACCGACTCTTTCATCGCATCATCCATTACCGCGCCGAAAATGATGTTCGCATTTTCGTGCGCCGCTTTCTGAATGATGGACGAGGCCTCGTGCACTTCCTGCAGGGTGAGGCTGGACGATCCCGTGACGTTGATCAAAATGCCCTGCGCGCCCTGGATGCAATTGTCTTCCAGTAGAGGGCTGTTAATGGCGCGGTTCGCGGCATCAATCGCGCGGTTGGATCCGGAAGCAACAGCCGTGCCCATCACCGCGTAACCCTGGCCGGACATGATGGTTTTCACGTCCGCAAAATCGCGGTTGATGATGCCGGGAATGGTGATGATGTCGGAAATGCCCTGAACGGCTTGGCGCAGAATGTCGTCGGCGATGCGGAACGCTTCGAAGAAACTGGTTCCGTGCTCGACGCATTCCATCAGCCGTTCGTTCGGGATCACGATCACGGTGTCCACGCTCCCGATAAGTTCAGCGAGGGCCTGCTCGGCCTGCTCCATCCGGCGTTTTCCCTCGAACGCGAACGGCTTGGTCACCACCGCGACGGTGAGCGCCCCCAATTCGCTGGCGAGGTTCGCGACCACCGGCGCAGCTCCGCTGCCAGTGCCGCCTCCCAATCCGGCCGTGACGAAAACCATGTCCGCGCCGTCGAGCGCTTCCAGGATTTTTTCGGTGTCCTCCAGCGCAGCTTTGCGGCCGACCTCCGGATTAGCGCCCGCTCCCAGTCCTTTCGTTAACTTGGCGCCGAGCTGCAGTTTTACCGGCGCTTGTGAAAGCTTGAGCGCCTGCAAATCGGTGTTGGCGGCAATGAACTCGACACCCTCCACTTTGGCGCGGATCATGCGGTTGACGGCGTTCGAACCGCCGCCTCCCACACCGATCACTTTGATCTTGGCGCCAGTTTGCGCTTCTTCACTGAATGAAACTTTAAGGCTCGATTCTTTTGGTGACATGCTTCCTCCCCAGTCTTTCACCCTATTGAAATTTTGGATCAAGTCCCTATGACGCTCCTGCAAACATACTTTTAAATTTGCCCACCCAGCCGCCGGGACGCGTTCCCGCGATGCGCCGCGTGCGCGCACCGTAAAGCACAAGTCCCACGGCTGTTGCATACTCGGGCTGGGAATCTTCTTCGCTCATCCCTGCTAGTCCGCGCGGAACGGCCACACGCGCGGGCAGATTGAAAATCTTCTCAGTGAGTTCGCAAAACCCCCGCAGGCGCGCTCCGCCGCCGGTGAGAATAATCCCAGCGGGAATCGACGATTCCACGCCGCCACGGCGCAGTTCATCGCGGACGAGCATCAATAATTCCTGGGCGCGCGGTTCCACTATGTCGGACAACATGCGGGCAAAAACGGTTCGCGGCGGGCGATCGCCCACGCTGGCGATTTCAATTGCAAAATCGTCCTTCAGAAGTTCGCGGAACGCGCACGCTTGTTCGCGCTTGATTTTTTCCGCTTCATCGATCGGTGTACGCAATCCAACCGCGAGGTCGTTGGTGAAATGGTCGCCTCCGACCGGAATTGCCGCGGTGTGCCGTACGACGCCGCCTGAATATGCGAGCAGTTCGGTGGTTCCGCCTCCGATGTCGAGAAGGCAGCAGCCCAGTTCGCGCTCATCTTGCGTTAGGCAGGCTTCCGCGGAGGCCAACGGCTCGAGAACCGTGTCGTCCACCCGCACGCCCGCGCGATTTACGGCAGTGACGATATTTTGCGTCGCCGAGCCGCACGCGGTGACGATGTGCACGTTGGCTTCGAGACGCTGCCCAACCATTCCAATTGCGTCGCGGATGTTGTCCTGCGCGTCGAGGAAAAACTCCTGCGGGAGAACGTGCAACACTTCGCGATCTTCGGGAAGCTGAATGCCGCGCGCAGCTTCCACCGCGCGCCGAACGTCCTCGCGTTGAATGTCGCGCGGGCGGCCTCCCACGGTGATTCCGCCGCGGCTATTCACGCCGCGCACGTGCGTGCCCGCGACGCCGATCAGCGCCGATTCCACCGGCACACCGACAATGGTTTCCGCTTCTTCAACCGCCCGGCGAATCGAACTCACCGCGAGATCGAGATTCACAATCTGGCCCTTGCGCCAACCCTTCGATTCGGCCGCACCCAAGGCGGCGAATTTCACTCCGCCGTCATCACTAAGTTCGCCAATCAGCGCGCAAGTTTTCGTGCTGCCGATGTCCAGCGCTACGATATGCCGTTCCTTCTTCGTCAAATCCGCTCCTTGTAATTTCGCGCGTTTATGCCCGCTATCGTGACTTTTTCCCGGAAATCTTGTGTGCCGCATGAACAGCTTTCGGCGCGGGTTTCGGTTGCGCGGTGGGCCGAGGAGCAACTTGCTGCGCCACCGCAGCGTCCGGATTCACGACTGCTTCCCCGTTGAAGCGCAGATCCACCGATTCTATGCGCCCTGTTTTCGCGCGCCACTGTCCGAAGTCATTCAGCAAAGTTTGATACTTTGTTTCGAAATCGTTGTCGCCAAAATGCACGAGAACAAGCGAATCTGTTTGCTGCCCGCCGGAAGTACTTTCGCCATTCAAACCAGAGATCGAGGCGCGCAAGTCACGCACGTCCGAAAGGTCCACTTCGCTTACCTGTTCCATCGCTCGGGCGCGCGCGGATTCTACTTGCTGAGTGAATCCCGCAAAAAGCTGCATACGCCGCTCGCGCTCGTCCGGCGTCATATTCTCGCTGACGCCCGCGACCACCGGAAAATGAAAACCCGCCTTCAAAGGCCGTTCAAGAATCGCGCCATGAATATCCACGAGCGCCAGATCGCTTCCCTGCCGAAGAAACGCGATGGGAACCCGCTCCGTGATTTCCACTTCGATATTATTGGGCAACGCTCGCCGAACGATGGCTCGCGCCACCCACGGAATTGCTTCGAGCTGGCGGCGGCGTTCAGTGAGCGGAATGCGCAAAACGCTACGGCCTTGATCGGCTTTAAAAATTGCGAGTACACTGCCGCGAGAGACGTAATTATTCCCGGTTAGCTCCACTTGGCTGGAATGAATCAGCGCCATTCGCGGCGACGCGAACAGGAAATGCCCGCAGGCATATGCCACGCATACGGCCACGATTCCCACACCCACTCCGACCGTAACACGGAGATACGTCTTCCAGGCCTTCCGGCCAAACTTTCGCCGCTTAATCTCCAGGGGCTTTTGCCTGCGAAGATACTTCGGCTCTTCGTCGGCCAGGAGTTCCTGGGGATAAGCGTCCGCGTCCATGGTCTTTAGTTTTTCCAGAGAATGACCTCGTTCTCGAGCTCCACGCCGTACCTGACGCGCACGCGCTCGCGGACATCGTCAATCAGCCTGAGCATGTCGGCGCAGCTGGCCTTGCCCGCATTGATAAAAAAATTCGCATGGCGATCGCTTACCATCGCGTCGCCCGCGCGGTGGCCTTTCAAGCCCAGTTCGTCAATCATGCGTCCGGCTGAACCGCCCGGAGGATTTTTGAAAATGCATCCGGCGCTTTTCTGATTGAGCGGCTGGCTCGCGCGGCGCTTTTCATTGCACACCTTAATGCCGGCCAGAATTTCCTTGAATGGCTTGGACGGCAGCTCCAGTTTCACGCGCAGCATAACGTCATCCGGCGCAAAGGAAGTGTGCCGATAATCGAAACGAATATCGTTGCCGCGGACCGTTTCAATTTCGCCTGTCGCCGCGCGGTAAAGCTCCACTTCGCGGACATACGATCCAATCTGCGTGCCGTAAGCGCCTGCGTTCATTCGCAACGCGCCGCCCACACTGCCGGGCACGCCGATCAAGCCTTCCATGCCGCCGAGATCGCGCTTCGCGCAGAACGTAACCATACCGCCGAGATCGGCCGCGGCATCGACGTACGCTGCATTCCCTTCCACTCTCATGCCCGGTTGCGAAGTAGGCAGATGCAAAACGACCCAGGGCAGCTCGCCGTCGTCGATCAGCACGTTCGTTCCGCCACCTAGAAAACGGTGAGGGATTTTTTCGTCAGCCAACAAACGCATCACCTCGGGAATGGTGTCAAAGCGCCGAAGCACGAGTTCATCGGTGGTGCCTCCAATTCCCAGCGAAGTCTTTTCGCTCAACGAAACCCCTGCGTGCAATTCCACTCCAAGCTCTTTCAGCCGCGCCGCAAGCGGCTTTTCACTAATCCGCATAAGAACTCGGCACCTTGGAAGCAAGCAGCATGGCGAGCTGATCGAGCACGCGCCCAACGCTGCCGGCGCCGATGGTAAGGATTGCGTCACCCGGACGCGCTTCCCTGTACAGAAATTCCATCCCGGCTTGCATGGTGCTGGTGAAGACTACATTCTTGTGGCCCGCCGTGCTGATGGCTTCGGACAAAATTTCCCCGTTGACGCCTTCGATCGGAGCTTCCCCTGCCGCATAAATTTCCGTCATCACCAAAATATCGGCCTGATTGAACGAGCTGCGAAAATCTTCCCAGAGAAACTGGGTGCGCGAATACCGGTGCGGTTGAAACAGCACGAGCAGGCGTTTGTATCCGCAACCGCGCGCGGCTTCGAGTGTGGCGCGAATTTCGGCGGGATGATGGCCGTAATCGTCGATCAAGGTGACGCCGCCAAACTCGCCTTTAATCTCAAAACGCCGGCCAACGCCGGAGAACTTTGCGAGTCCCGCGCGAATCAAGTCCGCCGGGACATTGAGCGAAAGCCCCACAGCGGCGGCCGCAGCCGCATTGCGCACGTTGTGAATTCCCGGCGGCGATGGCAGCCGGAAAATTCCTAGATCGTCGTCATGATATTTCAGCCGGAATTCGCTCGCGAGCCCGATCAGCCGCACTTCGCTGATTACCAGGTCCGCCTGGCTCGACGTGCCGTAAGTGATCACCGGACGCTTTACCAACGGCAGAATCGCTTGCACGTTCGGCTCGTCGATACAGAGAATCACGGTGCCGTAAAACGGCACGCGATTCGCAAATTGCAGAAATACTTCCTGAATTTCCTCCAGCGAGTGGTAATGGTCCAGATGCTCGCGGTCGATGGTGGTGATTACGGCGAGCACCGGAGCGAGCAACAAAAAAGAGCGGTCGCTTTCATCCGCTTCGACCACCATGTATTCGCTCTGACCGACGCGGGCGTTAGAGCCGGCATGATTCACGCGTCCGCCCACCACGAATGTAGGATCGAGACCGGCCTCACCCAGCACGGAAGCTACCATGGAGGTAGTCGTCGTCTTGCCGTGCGCGCCGGCCACTGCGATTCCATATTTCAAGCGCATCAGCTCGGCCAGCATCTCGGCGCGCGGGATGACGGGGATTTTCAGCTTATGAGCTTCCACCACTTCCACGTTGTTCGCGCGAACTGCCGAAGAAATCACCACCACATGCGCGCCGCGAACGTTTTCCGCCAGATGGCCTTCAAAAATGGTAGCTCCCAATTTTCGCAACCGCTCCGTCACCGGAGTAGCTTTCAAATCCGAACCAGAAACCGCGTAATTGCTGGAGAGCAGGACTTCGGCGATGCCGCTCATGCCGCTGCCGCCGATGCCAACCAAGTGAATTCGCTGAAAATTGCGAAAGGTTACGCTCATACGCGCACCATTCCTTTCAGCGGTTTCTCGAGTTGGGCTTCGAGCAGATCCACAATGTCCTCAACGGCGCAGGGGCGTGCCAATCCGTGCGCGCGTTCTTCCATTTCCGCAATTTTTCCGGGCTGGTCAAGCAGGGAGAAAATTTCCGACGTCAGGCGTTCGGGTGTTAGCTGAGTCTGCGGCAACATCCGCGCGGCGCCGGCGTCCTGCATGGCTTCTGCGTTGCGGGTTTGATGCGCATCGGTGGCAGCGCCGAAGGGGATGAAGATAGCGGCGCGTCCGGCGGCAGATACCTCCGCGACTGTGATCGCCCCCGACCGGCAGACGATTAAGTCCGCCTGGGCAAACCGCTCCGCCATATTCTCGATGAAGGGCACAACCTCCGCTCGGAATTCGCGACGCGCATAAGCTACTCGCACCGCATTATAGTCGCGTTCACCAGTCTGATGCACGATGAAAAGCTGATTTTTTCGCGGCGCCAACCGATCGAGCGAGTCAACGACGGCGCGGTTTATCGGCAACGCGCCTCGGCTCCCACCGGTAATCAGGATGGTGAAAGGCTCGCCGTGCTTTTTACGCGGAACGGCAAAGAATTCCTGGCGCACCGGGCACCCGGTTACCTCTGCTTTTCCTCCCAGGCGCTCCGCAGTGGCGGAGTGAGCCACGGCCACTCGCGTAACAATCGTCGCAAGCACGCGGTTGGTGAATCCCGGCTCGACATTGGGCTCGAAAATTACAGTGGGGATCGAATGCATCTTCGCTAGAAGCATCATGGGACCGGATGCGTACCCGCCCACGCCGAACGCGACGCCAAAATTGTGCCGGCGCAGAATCCTTTCCGAGTCCCACAGTCCCAGCGGCAGCATTGCCGCATTGCGAAGGAATTTCGCTCCGCCAATGCCCTTCAGCCCCGCCACGCGGATTGTTTCCAGCGGCAGTCCGGCCTGCGGCACCAGCCTCGCTTCCATTCCGCGCTCAGTTCCCACGATCACGACGCTTCGTTCTCCTTCGGGCTTGCGCCCGAGCCATTCGCGCGCTACGGCAATCGCCGGAAAAACATGCCCGCCGGTGCCGCCGCCGGCGATTAGCAGACTGTTTGCATCCTGCTTCACATCTCATCCGCGTGCTGACTGATGTTCAACAGCACGCCGGTGGCCAACAACATTCCGATCAAACTCGATCCGCCATAGCTGATGAACGGCAGCGGAATTCCTTTCGTCGGCATCAATCCCAGCACCACGCTCAGATTGACGAGCGCCTGGCCCATCACCATCGCGGTGATTCCCAGCGCGAGTAGCCGTCCAAATTCATCCGGAGCTTTCATGGCGGCCACAAATCCGCGCCAGCCATACACAAAGAACAGCGTCAGCACAATCGCGGCGCCGATAAATCCGAGCTCCTCGCAAATCACGGCAAAAATAAAGTCGGTATGCGCCTCGGGGAGGAAAAAAAGCTTCTGGCGGCCCTCCATCAAGCCCACGCCGGTGAATCCGCCGGAGCCGATGGCGATGAGCGATTGCAACAATTGAAAGCCGTGGCCCTGCGGGTCGGTGCTCGGCGACAAGAATGCTTTGAAGCGCTCCAACCGATACGGCGTGCTTGCAATTAACAGATAGACGGCGGGAATCGCCGCGAGCCCGGCGCCAACGATGTATCGCACTGAAAGGCCGGAAACGTACAGCATCACCGCTGCGATGAGCAGGATCATGCACGCCGTACCCATATCCGGCTCCGCCAGAACCAGGCCAACCATCAGTAGAACCGTTCCCAGCGCCGGCAATAGCGTGTGCACCGGGTCGTTTATGCCGAAACTTTTCGGTCCTCGCCGGATTTCAATAAACCAAGCGAGATAGAAAATTAACACCAGTTTCGCGATCTCCGACGGTTGCAGGCTCAGAGGGCCCAGCCTGAACCAGCGATGCGTGGCATGCGAACGATCCAGGAAGAAAACCGAAATCAACATGACGAGCGTGATGGAAACCGCGGTGAAAATCACGCGTGGCTGCCGGAATTTCCGGTAGTCGGTGTGCATCAGCCAGAACATTCCGGCTAGTCCGAGCGCGATCCACACAAGCTGGCGCAGCAGAAACGTATAGCCATTGCCGCCCTGTTCTCGAGCGGTGATGGCTGAGGCGCTGAAAACCATCACCGCACCGATCAGGCAAAGCGCCAGCGTGACGCCGAATAATTTCCGGTCGGGCTGCAGACTACGTGGCATGCGTCATCCTTTTTGCGCGGAAGCTCCCGCGGCCGATTTGTTGTGATCTTCCAGACCCGCGACCAGCTCTTTGAAACTGCGGCCGCGATGTTCGTAATTCTCAAATTGGTCGAAGCTGGCGCAGGCCGGAGCGAGCAACACGGTATCGCCCGACTGCGCGCGCTCAGCGGCAATTTGCACTGCACGGTCCAGCGTGCCGGCGTTGGTTACCGGAAGCGAATCGCCCAGGTCTTCCGCAATCTTCTCCGCAGCAGCGCCGACCAAGATGGCCATGCGCGCGCGATCGCGCAGTAACTCGCGCAGCGGCGTGTAGGGACTCCCTTTGTCCTTTCCGCCGAGAATCACGATAAGAGGTCCCGGAAACGCTTCGATTGCCTTCACCGCCGCGTCCACATTTGTGGCCTTTGAATCGTTGTAAAACTGCACGCCGGCTATTTCAGCCACGAATTCCAAGCGATGCTCCACGCCTTTGAACGATTTCACGCCGTTCGCAATGGCCCCCGGATCGGCGCCTGCCAGGAAAGCCGCGGAACAGGCGGCCAACACGTTCTCGACGTTGTGTTCGCCGCGCAGCGTGATTTCATCGCGGCGCGCAAGCGCCACCTCCGAGCCTTCGTTGCGAAAAAATATCTGTCCATCGCGCAGAAACGCTCCGGCGGCCACCCGCTTCTGCCGGCTGAACCAGAAAATGTGCGGTTTGGAGGGCATGCGGCGCGTAATTTCGGGATCGTCGGCATTGAGGATGGCGATGTCGCGCTCGATTTGATTTTCGAACATGCGCATCTTCGCAGCAGCGTATTCTTCGAATGAAATGTGGCGATCCAGATGGTCGGGCGTCAGATTCAGCAGAACTCCGATTTCCGGCCGAAACTTTTCGATTGTTTCGAGTTGGAAGCTGCTGATCTCCGCCACGGTCACGGTTGTATCCATGGAGTTTTCCACCAGAGCAAGCAACGGCGTGCCGATATTGCCGCCAACCATTACCGGAATCGCCGCGGTCTTCAGGATGTGCGCGACCAGCGAAGTCGTTGTGGTCTTGCCGTTCGAGCCGGTGATGGCGATAAGTTTCCCGCGCAGAAAGCGCCAAGCAAGTTCAATTTCGCTCCAAACCGGAATTCCGTGCGCGCGCGCCGCTTCGAGCGCGGGAAGCTTTGCCGGGACGCCGGGGCTGACCACAATTAAATCCTGATTCAGAAAACTTTTGGAAACGTGCCCGCCGGGCTCGAATTTCACTCCCGCCGCGCGCAGCTTTGAGGCAGTTTCCGCCAGCTCGGATTCCGGACGTTCGTCCGTGGCCGTCACGGTTGCACCATAGCCCGCGCAGAAAAGCGACGTAACCAGACCCGTGCGCGCCAATCCCACAACCAGCACGCGCTTCCCCGCGAGATCGATTCCAGGCCTCAAACCAAGTCACCTCAATTTCAATGTCGTCAGCGAAAACAACGCAAATACCAGCGCCACGATCCAGAAACGCACGATGATTTTTGACTCGCTCCATCCCATCAATTCGAAATGATGGTGCAGCGGCGCCATGCGAAAAACCCGCTTGCCCGTGAGCTTGAACGAGCCAACCTGAATGATGACCGAAAGCGCTTCGAGAACGAAAACGCCGCCAATGAAAAGCAGCAGAATCTCCTGCTTGATGATTACGGCGACCACGCCAATTGCGCCTCCGAGCGCGAGCGACCCCACATCGCCCATGAACATCTCGGCCGGATGCGCGTTGTACCAGAGAAACCCCAGTGAAGCGCCGACCAACGACCCGCAAAAAATCACCAGTTCGCCCGCCGCTGGTATTTTTTGAATCTCAAGGTATTCAGCCATGCGCGCGTTGCTGGAAACGTAAGTGAGCACCGTCAGCGCGGTGGAAGAAACCAGCACGCATCCGATGGCCAGGCCGTCCAGGCCATCGGTTAAATTCACTGCGTTCGAGCTGCCCACGATTACAAACACAAGAAACAGAACGAATGGAACGAACGCGAGCGGCCATACGAAATTCCGGATCAACAGCGAGTCGATCACCAGATTCGGATGCAGCCGTTTGAGAAACGGCACGCTCAACTGCGTGGAATACGCGCCGTGCGATTGCAACACGAGCAACGCGACGCCGACTGCCACGCAGGTCAACACTTGAAAAAGGAATTTCTTGCTCGGGGACAGCCCGAGATTTCTCCGTCGCACAACTTTATTGTAATCGTCCACAAAACCTATGGCGCCGAACGCCACCGTAGCTCCAATCGCAAGCAGCACGTAGGGACTGCGCAAATCCGCCCACAACAGCGTCGGAATCACAATGGCGGCCACAATCAACACGCCTCCCATAGTGGGAGTTCCCGCTTTCTTTTGATGCGCTTTGGGGCCTTCTTCGCGAATGTACTGTTTCACTTGTAGCTCACGAAGTTTTTCAATCACCCACGGGCCCATCAGCAGCGAAAGCAGAAACGCCGTTACACTGGCCACCGCGGTCCGAACCGTGATGTAGCGAAATACGTTCAGCGGGCTGAGATAGGGCCTCAGCGCGTAAAAGAAAAGGTAGTAAAGCATCAGCGCAGGCCTTTTCGCCCGGCTTCGATGGCTTCAACGGAGCCTGTCGATCCAGTCCGCTTCTGACGCGCGTCGATTGCCTCGAGAATTTTTTCCATTTTCACGCCGCGCGAACCTTTCAGCAGCAAAAGATCTCCGCCGGCGACGAACTCCGCGAGAAATTTCGCTGCGTCATCCGAGTTCTCAAAGAACTTCGCGCGCTCCGGCGCATGCCCGGCATCAATCGCTGCGCGGACAAGTTCCGCTGCATCACCCCGCACGCCGACGATCCAGTCAATTCCCGCGAGCGACCCGGCGAGCTTTCCGCATTCGCGATGCAGCGCCGGTGCCGAGGCCCCAAGCTCCAGCATCTCGCCCGCCGCGAGAATTCTCCGCCGATATCCGGGCGTCGCTGCGAGAAGCTCAGCCAGCGCGTTCAACGCAGTCGGGCTCGAGTTGTAGCTGTCGTTAATCACTGTCGGTCCGTTCTCAAATCGAACCACTTCGCCGCGCTTATTGGCAGGTACCAGCGTTGGAAACACACCTTGCGCCTCTGCCGCACCGATGCCCCATACACTAGCCGCGGCTAGTGCCGCCAGAGCATTCATTACGTTGTGCCGGCCAATCAACGGCAATTCCAACCGCGCGCGTCCGCTTGGAGACACGAATTCAAACGCTGTACCCTCCACACCGCGTTCTTCGATATTCTCGGCGCGAAATTGCGCAGCGGCCTTCGTTCCAAACCAAATCACGTTCCCGCGCGCTACATCGGCAAAGCGAGCGACGCGCTCGTCGTCCGCGTTTAGCACCGCCGTTGCGCCGGGCCACGCCAAGTTTTCGATTAACTCGCGTTCCGCCAGCGCGATCTCTTCAATCGAAGAAAAAAACTCCAAATGCTCGACGGCGATGCGCGTAATCACGCCCACATCCGGAGCAGCAATCTGCGCCAACCGCGCGAGCTCTCCGCGATGCGACATGCCCATCTCCACTACGGCCGCATCGTGCTCATCATCGAGCTGCAACAACGTAAGCGGCACACCATACTCATTGTTCAAATTCCCTTGTGTCTTCAGTACGCGGAACCGCGCGGCCACAAGCGCCGCAAGGATTTCTTTCGTGGTAGTCTTGCCAATCGACCCGGCCACAGCGCCGATTCGCCTGCCCGGCTTCGCCTTGCGCCAAATCTTACTGGCGCGCGAGGCCAAACGATGCAGCCCGACGAGCGTGTCGTCCACGGCAAAAAGCTTGCGACGGACTTCTTCCGGGTACTCTGAAAACTTTTCGCGCGCCACCACCCCGGCCGCAGCTCCGCGAGAAAGCGCCCCGGCCACAAAAGTGTGTCCGTCGTGACGCGGACCGCGTATGGCAAGGAACAGTTCTCCAGGCTGAACGGCGCGAGAATCAATCGAGACACCGGCCATCCGGGCCATGGGATCGAGTCCCGCGGGCACTGAGACACCCAGAGTTTCGGCCACTTGAACTGCTGTCCACCGCATTGCGTCTCCCAGGGGCTGATGGTCGCTCTCAGAATCTGATTTTCCGAAAAACTCAGATTTTCGTGCGAAATCGCCTACTTTTTGGCCGATTGCTTCGAATAACCCTTGCGCCGCAATATCGCCCGGGCTTTTTCGCGATCGTCAAACTCGAACGTCCGGTCGCGCAAAATCTGATAGTTTTCGTGACCTTTTCCGGCCAGCAGCACGATGTCGCCGGGTTGCGCTTCATCGATCGCCATTTCAAGGGCTATTTCCCGATCCGGCTCGATCCGGTACTTCGCATTCACTTTCTGCAATCCCACCACCACATCATTCATGATCAGCAGCGGGTCTTCTTTTCGAGGGTTGTCATCGGTGAGAATCACGAGGTCGCTCAGCGCTCCGGCGGCTTCACCCATCAGCGGCCGGGTGGAACGATCGCGCTCTCCTCCAGCTCCGAAAAGCGTGATGATGCGCCCGGACGGATTCAGCTCGCGCGCCGTCGTGATCAAATTGCGGATAGCATCGTCCGCATGGGCATAGTCAACCACTACCAGGAATGGCTGGCCTTCATCGATTTGCTGAAAACGGCCGGGCACCAATTCGAGATTCGCGATTCCCTGTTCAATTTTCGCTCGAGGGATTTCAAGCGCAATGGCCGCGCCGATTGCACTCAGAATGTTGTACACGTTGATACGCCCGACCAGCGACGAGCGCACTTCGATTTTGCCGGCCGGCGTTTGCGCCGTAAATTGAGTGCCGTCAAATCGCAGTGAAAACGATTTCGTGGTGAGCTCGGCCGTCTCGCTCAGGCCATATCTCAGCGTGTGTTTTGCAAGGCCCTCAAGCCGAGGCGAGTAAGGATCATCGGCGTTGACTACGGCGACATCAGGCGCTCCCGCACCCAGGCCCTCAAACAAACGGCGCTTGGCGGCGAAATACTCTTCGAATGTTTTGTGAAAATTAAGATGATCACGCGTCAGATTTGTAAAAACCGCCACGGCGAAGTGGCATCCCCAGACGCGCTCCATCGCCAGCGCGTGCGAGCTCACTTCCAGCACGGCGTGCGTTCCGCCGGCGTCGCGAACTTCCGCAAACATTTGCTGCAAGTCCAGAGATTCAGGTGTGGTATTCAGAGCCTTGCGGCTGCCTCGCGGGGTTTCGTAGCCGGTGGTGCCGATACGCCCGGTTGTAAATCCCGCGGCGTGCAATATGGAATCTATGAGAAACGTTGTGGTGGTCTTCCCGTTTGTTCCGGTGACGCCGATGAGCTTCAGCGCGTTGGCAGGGTGCCCGTAGAAATTCGCAGCTGCTATCGCCAGAGCGCGGCGCTCGGTTCCTGGGACAAGCTCCACCCACGCAATACCGGGCTTTATCTCTGCGCTTTGCGGCTGCGGGCTCGCGATTGCAATCGCGCCGCGCGCGATCGCGTCAAACACAAATTTATTCCCGTCCGCTTTTTGTCCCGGCAGGGCGAAGAACAGCGCGCCCGGCGTAACTTGACGGCTGTCGCACGCCACCGAGAGGATATTGGGGTTCGCAGCTCCGCTCACGCTAACCCGCTCAACGCCATCCATCAGCTCACGCAGGGCTGAACTCTGTTTATTCTGGCGCTCCGCACCGCTTCCTGAGTTCACTTCCGGCCCACTTTCCATCACAAATTTCAATTTACATTCCTTTGCGCCGCCGTGGACGGCTCTTCCGCCGCCACGCGCCCGAACCGCACTGTCACGCGGCTCCCATGCACCACGCGCGTACCTGCCTCTGGCGATTGTTCCAACGCAACCCCACTGCCAATCAGCGAGGGAACTAATCCCAGGCGCGAGCAATCCTCCGTGACACCTCGAACCGTCTCTCCCGCCAGGTCCGGGACTATCACAGCGTCCCCATCGCTGAACGCAACCGTTGTAGCCGAGGAGACATCCTGCTGCTCGGTCGCCGCTTTGAAACGCGCCTCATTAATTCCATTGCTCAAATCTTCTTCCGGAGCGCGAGCGTGTCCCACATTCTTCGCCGTTTCGGTCTCTGAAGGCTCAGGTATGTCGAAGGGAACGTCTAAGTACGCGAGCACTTGTTCCGCTATGCGCTTGAATACCGGTCCGCCGATTTCTCCGCCGTGATGCGCGCCCTGCGGCGAATCGAAGACGATGAGGATGGTGACCGCCGGTTCGTTCACCGGCGCAAACCCGACAAACGAAGCAATGTATTTGTTGGGCGAATAGCGCCCCGTGTCGGGGTCAATTTGCTGTGCGGTGCCGGATTTGCCCGCGGCGGTGTATCCATTGAGCTGCGCGAGCTTGCCGGTGCCGCTCAAGACCACCGTCTCCATCATTCCGCGCACCGTGGCCGCGGTCTTCGCGTCCGTCACTTGTTGCGGCGCAGGCCGCGGGAGCGGCCCCGAAGCAATTCCGCCCTGAATCTCTTTGACGATGCGCGGCTTGTAAAGCAATCCGCCGTTCGCCACGGCGGAAATCGCCGAGATGATTTGTACCGGCGTCACGCTTATTTCCTGCCCAATGGCCACCGACCCGATGGCGCTTGCATTCCAGTTCTCAACGGGTCGAAGCTTTCCGCGATTTTCCCCTGGCAACTCGATCCCGGTGAGCTGGCCGATTCCGAAAGAGCGAATCGTGTCGTAAAACCTGGGAGCGCCGAGCTGAAGGGCAATCTTGATTGACCCAACATCGCTGGAATTCGCAAGAACGTCGCGAACGCTGAGAACTCCGAACGGATGCCAGTCGTGAATCAGCCTGCCGGCGACAAGTATCGAGCCCATCTGGCAATCCACGAGTTTGTCCGGATCCGTGACCCCGTTTTCAATTGCTCCGGTCATGGTGACCACTTTGAAGGTCGAACCGGGTTCGTAGGCGGCGGTAACGGCGCGGTTCCTGCGCACTTCGTCGGGATAAGTGCCGGCGTCGTTGGGATCGAACGTGGGGAAATTTGCCATGGCCAGCAGTTCCCCGGTGTTTGGATCTTGAATCACCACCGTCCCATATTTGGAGCGAGTCTCTTCCATTCCACGGGCTAATTCCTTTTCGGCGATGAACTGAATTGTTTCATCCACCGTGAGTGTCACGCTGGCACCGGGATCCGCCGCGGCTTCGCTGCGGTCGTACCAGCGCCGTTTTCCGTCGGACATCACCATCATGCGGCCCGGCTTTCCGCGGATTTGTTTGTCGAAGGCGTACTCGATGCCTCCGATGCCTTTTTCGTCCACATCCACATAGCCCAATGCGTGCGCCAGGCTCTGCCGCTGCGGATAGACTCGGCGATTTTCCTTCTGAAAGAAGACGCCCTTCAAGTTCATGTCGTCAATGCGCTGGACGATCTCAGGCGAAAGTTTCTTTGCCAGACGAACGGGCGTACGCGCCTCTCGTATTTTTGTTTCGATTTCTTCGGGGGGAATATTCAGAACGCGCGACAGCAGCCTGGCGACGAGAGATGCATCCTTGATGTCCGTAGGATCGCCGAATACGGAATCCATCGGGATGCTAATAGCCAGTTCTCGACCCTTGCGGTCGTAGATCGTGCCGCGTTTCGGGCTGATTTCAAATACGTGCCGTTGTTGGTGCTGGGCTCTTGCGAAGTATTCGCCATAGCAGAAGAGCTGGAGATAACTGAGGCGCGCCAGCACCGCCGCCATCCAAATCAACGCCACGACCCCTACTACCAACCAGCGGCGACGCGGGCTGTGCTGCTCCATGGTACACCGGCCTATCCCAGAAAAAACTCAACCCCGCGAAAGTTCGGATTGCTTCGCGGGGACGCGCCCGGTACGCCAGGCCGCTGCAAATTTCGTGTCAAGGACGCTGGGTTTGAGAAACGGTGCGCGCTTGCGCCAACACTCGATCTCCGGTTGCTTCCACCGCAGCCGTTTGGCCGACCACCGGAATCGTCAATCCCAGCTCTTTTCCGCCGATCGCATAGACCCGGTCCAGCGAGGTCAACGTGTCCACTTCTAGGTTCAGCTGCTGATTCAATATCGAGCTCTGCGCCCGCAGCGATTCAAGCTGCTCCACTTCGTAACGCAGTTGGATGCATTCAAAATGCTGCCAGGTATAAACCAGCAGGCAGGCAGCCATCGCGCCGCCCGCGGCCACGCGCCGCCAAAAATCACCCAAGCGCGCGGGCGATACCGGACGAACCAGCCGCGAATTATCGATATGTTTTACTGTGTGATATTCGATCATGACCACGCCTCAGGCGCCGAGCTTTCCGCCGTCGCCACCTTCTCCGCCACGCGCATCTTTGCGCTCCGGGAACGCGGATTGTTTCGGATTTCCTCGTCGCCCGGCAGAATCACTTTCTTGGTCAGTATTCGAAAACTTTTCTCCCGTGCTAAACGCTGGAATTCGTGCTTCACCATACGATCTTCCAGCGAGTGGTAACTGAGGACGATCATCCGTCCTCCTAGAGCTAAAGTGGCAGGGGTCCGCGAAAGAAACTGCCCGAGTTCCTCCTCTTCTCGATTCACCGCTGTCCGCAGCGCCAGAAACGTTTTTGTCGCGGGATGCAGTCTCTGCCTTCCCCTTGCTTTTCGTCCCCCTGCCACAACCGTTGCCAGATGTTCGGTGTCGCGGATCGGCCGCGCGCGAACGATTGCCCTGGCGATTCTGCGTGAGTCCCTCTCTTCCGCGTTCTTGTAGAGAAGGTAGGCCAGTTCTTTCTCCGGCCAGAAGTTCACAATTTCTTCCGCGGTGAGCGGCGAATCAGGATTCATGCGCATGTCGAGCGGCGCGGCCCAACGAAAAGAAAATCCGCGCTCGGGAGTGTCCAGCTCGAGGCTTGAAATCCCCAGATCGGCAAGCACACCATCCAGAGGAGGAAGCTTCAGGTTCTCCGCCACTTCGCCGATCTTCGAGAATTCTGCGTGCACTAAAGTCACCTGCCGCTCGTGCGGCCCCAGACGCTCCCGCGCTATTTCCAGTGCGCGCGGATCGCGATCCATCCCCACTAAACGCCCCGTGGTCAGCCGCCGGGCGATTTCAATGGCATGCCCGCCCGTGCCGACCGTGGCATCCACGTACGTGCCCTCGGGCCGAATCCGCAACCAGTTCAAAACTTCTTCAACCAGAACCGGCGTGTGCAGAACGCTCAAAAGCTAGATGCCCAGTAAATCCAATTCCTTTTCGTCTTCCGCCGTGATGGGGTTATGGTTCAGTTGTTCCAGGAACTGCGCGTGATTCCAGACTTCCAGGTAAGTCAGCTGGCCCTGAACGTCTACTTCGCCCTTCATCTGCGCCGATTCCCGTAGCGTTGGTGGAATTAGAATGCGCCCCTGCCCGTCCAACTCCACGACTTGGCCGTAATAGTTCACCCGCGCCAAAAATTTTTGCTTGGCCCGGTTGTGAGTGGAAACTTTCGCGAGTTTTTCTTCGATCTTCTCCCATGACTTCATGGGATAGATCCGCGCCATACCGCCGGTTTCGCTGGTTACGTAGAACTTCTTGCCCGTCTTGCGCAGCAGCGCCAGGAAGTCGGCCGGGATTTTCATTCGGCCCTTCTCGTCCACTGTCGCTAGATAGTTGCCCCGAAGCATGAAAGCCTTTCAGAACCGCGCCCGGCCTGTACTGCGTGAGAATCACTCTTTGGTCCGCCCTTGCTTTCTGATTCGTTTTACCACTGCGTCCCACTTCTTCCCACTTTGTGCCCCGATTGTAGTTAGGTTCGAATACATGTCAAGCGGAATCCGTTCTGCAATTAAAGATTTTTATTAAAAATAAGATGCGCCGTTGTGGCCCACCGCAACCAAACCACAATTAGTGGTGGATGCCTCTGGACGCGTTCCGCACGCCTAGTTGCTCGAGCTGAAAAAAGAAGAAAAAATGTTTCGTAAAAGTTAACACCTTGATGCGATCCGCCGATTTTGCAGAATCCGACTATACGGAGCTGGCCCGTCGCCACCAAGACGGAAAACCGGGTGACTGAGCGCGACTTGTCGCAGATCGTGCCACTGAATCAGTCCGCCTCGGCGAATCGCACCGCTATTGCAGCTTGGCGTACTCGGATTTGGCGGCGATGAGGATGGGAACATCCGGGTCGGCGTCCTTCCACAGCGTGAGGAAGTCCTGATATGCAGCCTTTGCTTTCGCGCTGTCGCCCTGCAAGGCATACGCGCGGGCGAGGCCAAGATGCGCGAGTGCGGCCAGCGGCTCGTTTCCGATCACGCCTGCATGGTCGAGAATCTTCTGAAACTCGGTGGCCGCTGCGGCGCCCTGCTTCGTTGCCAGGTTGGCTTCGCCGCGCAAGTAGACGGGATAGAGGGCGAAGGTGAAGGTAGGATTCGTTTCTCCCAGTTCATAGGGGGCAGATGCAGACAGCGCGTCGATGGCTCGCTTGCCGTCGCCGCTGTGAAGCGCGATGGCGGCTTGGACCATCGGCAGGTAATCGAACTTTACAATGGTATCTTCGCTGTAGCGTTTGCCCAGATCAGCGGCTACGCGTTCGGCCTGCGTGGAATCACCCGCCAGTCCTAATGCGATTGCCGAGAAACCTTCCACGTGTCTGCCGGCGGCTAGAGCGAGAGCGGTTTGGGCATCTTGCTTCGCCCAAGGCATCTCGCCGGCTAGTGCTTCGCGGACCGCGGAGTGCGACTCATATTCCGCGGCTGCTTCTTTTTGACTGGCGCGTTGCGCCGAATCGGCTGCGCCGCGTGTTAGTTCCCGGCTCTTCGCGAACTCGCCGTTATACGCTGCCGTTTCGGATTCCAGGAAAATGATCTGATCATCGACCCCGGGTTTCCCGGTCGCGTCAGCAACCTGCTTCTGCATTCCGGCCGCATCGTGCTGGAGAAAATTCACAACGTAAAGAACGAGAGGTATCCAAGGCGAATCAATACTATGCGCGCGCGATTCGCGTACTGTGGCCTTGGCCTGATCGAGTTGGTCGATCCACTGATAGGTGTAAGCCAGATTCACATAGTTGTTACCGCTGCCGGGATTCAGCTTCAGGGCCTGCAGCGCCGCGCCATTCGCTTTCGGGTAGTCTCCCATCGCGGTATAAGAAAACCAGAGGTAGACTTCCGGGTCCTCATCGCGAGGGTAAGTTTGCGCCCAGGCCTGAAAGGAAGTGCGGGCAGCCTCAAGATTTCCGGTAACGACAAGCTCGTAGAATGAGGAAATGCCCAGCTTCTCGCTCTCGCTGACGCGCTCGCTCAATGCGTAAGCCTTGCGCGCATTCTCGGCACAACGGTCGTTCTCACTGAGAGGTTGATAACTCTGGGCCAAGCGCAAATAAGCCATGGCGAAATTTGGATCCAGTGAAACGGCCCTTTCAAAGAGAGGAATCGCCGCAGCGTAGTCGTTTGCCACGTCCATTGTTTGTTTGCCGAGGGTATAGGCTTGCAGCGCCTCGAGCGAAGGGGTGGTGACGTTTTCCGGTTGTGCGTTGTACTTGCGCACCGAAGCCAGCGACTCTCCCATTTTTGCGCGCAACTTGGTGGCCGCGTCGCCCAGAGCGTTGAGAACTTGCTCCTTCCCGCTGGCCGTCACTTGTTCTTGCGCGAGTAGATCGCCGGTGCGGCAGTTCACAGCTTTCAAACCCAAAACATATTGGCTGCCCAAGCTGGAGACGGAACCTTCAATCGTGGCGGCGCTGGCGGTGCGCTGGCAAACATCGCGTGCAATGTCTGGAGTAAGCCGCGCGTCTTTTGGTTTGGCCATTAGCGTAAGCGTCCGCGCGATACGTTCGTCGGAAATAAGGCTCAGGAATGGAGACTGGTCCAATTGCGCTGAAAGTCCCTGGCGCAGCGTTCCGTCGAAGACCGGATCGCCGGTGGTGTTCGCAAACTCGGCGAGAACGATAGTGTCCTTGTCGGTCAGGGCCTGCGCGTGCCGCGTAAAGTAAAGCCAACAGCCAACGCCTGCCGCGAGGAGCAGAGCAGCGGCAATTATCGGGGCTAACTTCAGGCGACGAGCTTTGGCTGGCACGGTAGAGGCGGTAGAAGACTTTGATTCAGGCGATGTAGCTGCCGGCGAGATCGTTGAAGCAGCACTGGCCGGCTCTGCTATTTCGCTCGGCACCGCCGATCGTCCCGATTCCGTGTCGCGTTTCAGCCGTTGCAATTCCGATCGCATATCCGATGCATGCTGATAACGGAGGTTTGGGTCCTTTTCGAGCGCACGGGTGATGATGTCTTCTAGTTTAGGCGGCACTGCGGAGTTCAGCCGCACGGGAGCGACGGGCGTGCGATTCAGAATGGCGTCGAAAATCTCCGCCGAGGTGTTCCCGGAAAACGTTTGTCTTCCCGTCGCCATCTCATAGAGCACCAAACCAAAAGAAAAAATATCCGTGCGGCCATCCAGCTCTTTTCCGCGCGCCTGCTCCGGCGACATGTATGCCAGCGTGCCCATGGCCGCGCCGGGCGTGCTCAACTGCTGCGCTTCCTGCGTCAGCGTCGCGTCGGCATCCGTTCCTGCCTTTGTTTGAAGCTTCGCCAGGCCGAAATCCAGAACTTTGGCGTGGCCGCGCTTGGTGACAAAGATATTGGCGGGCTTGATGTCACGATGAATAATGCCTTCGGCGTGCGCGGCGTCGAGAGCGTCGGCAATCTCGATGGCCAGCGACAATGTTGATTCGATCTCCATCGGTCGCCCGGCGATTTGATGCTTCAACGTCACGCCGTCCAGAAACTCCATGGCAATGAACGCTTCGCCGTGCTGGTCGTCAATTTCATAGATCGTGCAGATGTTGGGATGATTTAGCGCCGAGGCGGCCTTGGCCTCGCGCTCGAAACGGCTGAGGGCTTGCGGGTCTTTGGCTACCTCGTCGGGCAGGAACTTGAGGGCCACGAAGCGGCTGAGTTTGACATCCTCAGCCTTGTACACCACACCCATTCCGCCACCGCCGATCTTCTCTACGATGCGGTAGTGCGAAACGGTTTTGCCAATCAGCGAGTCGGTGGATGGCACGTGCCGCACATCTTAGGGCGCGCGAGGAATCAAGTCAACGAAGGGAAGTTATTGCGGATTCGGCCAAATCTGATTACGGATGGGATGGGGCATTGAGCGAATCCAGCCCGCGCAGAACGGACTGCTCGTCGGGATTCAACCCGCGCATGAACTGCGGATCGTTAAGGGCCGCTTGCCTCTCCGTCGAATTCATCCCCTGAAGGGTGTGCAGACGGCCGGTCACCAATTGTTTTCTTTCCGGGCTCATCTGCTGCCACTTGGGAAGAAGGGTGCTCTGCACATACTGGCGCTTTTCTGGCGACATACGCTCCCAGGCCCGCTGGCGGTCGCTCATCGCGTTGCGTTCCGTGGGCGACAAATTGTTCCATTTCTGCAAATTGTTGCGAAGCTGAGCTTGGCGCTGCGGCGGAAGACTCTTAAACCGCTCGTTGTTCTGCAAAAAACGGTCTTGTTCCTGCGGAGACATGTCCTGCAACTTCTGCTTAACACTGGGCGTCAATCCCCCTAACTCTCGCCCCTCTCGGTCAGCCTCCGCTCCACCGGCATTTGCTCCCGGATTGTTCGGACTGGCCGGCGGATGTTCGTTCTCGCGCGCGCTTTCCTGGCCGTGTGCGGCGTTTGCGTTATTAGGCGGATGGACCGTGTTCGGAGCGTGCACGGCTCCGGGATGCTGTCGCGCAGCCAGGTTCGCGTTCCGATTGGCGCGTCGCGCTGCACCTGGCCGCGGTCCGGCTTGCATCCTCGGATGCTGAGGCGCGGAAGCGTGTGGCCTTTGCGCCAAGGCAGGCTGCGCCGCAAGCCCCATCAGCAGAGCCAGCGCAAACCCGCAAATAATTTTCACCCGCCTCATTTATCCGCCGTCGTCCTGTTGTTGCTGATCATTCTGTTTATCTGGCTGCGCCGGCTGTTCCGCGGGAACTTCATCCAGCGCGTCGAACTTGCTCAGCACGTCGTAATTCTCCAGCACATCCAAATTCTTAATCACCTGGAATTGCTCGTGCTCGCTCTGCGCAGATCCAGCCAATCCCGAATTATCCTGCGGCAGGCGCGACATCCAAACGCTGACCGCCAGAAGCAAAGCGATAGACAATGCCAGCCGCGGCTGCGGTACGAACCAGCGGAACCAGCGCGGTTGCGGCTCTTCCGCGATACGCGCGCGCATGCGTGCGTCGAAGCCCAGCGACGGCTCCACGATGGGCACTTCGTCAAGAACACTCCATAACCTGCGGAGCTCCTCCGCACGCGCGTGACATGCCGAGCAAGCCGCCAAGTGCTCTTCCACTTCATGGCGGTCCGCCGAGTTCGCACGCCGATCCAGGTACGGAATCAGTTCCTTTGATACATCTTCACATTTCATGATGGGCTTCCTTCCCCGCGTGCCGCGCTGGCGGTGAAACAAGCGGCGCCAGTTGCACTCGCAGGGTTTCGTAGGCGCGAAACAAGAGCGATTTCAACGCGCTTTCCGAGCAATCTAAGATCCTTGCAATTTCTCCATAATCCATCTCTTCATATTTATGCAGCAAAACCGCTACGCGTTGCTTTTCGGGCAGCGCGGAAATCACGCCGCGGATGAAATCCGCGCGGTCGCGTTCCACCATATGCTCGTCGATGCGCATCTCGCGTGTCGGCAGTTGCAGCGGCGCTACGTCCTCATCAACCGGCGTGGCATCCAGCGACACTTCCATCTGGCGGTGGCGGTTATCGCGTACCGAATTCAGCGCCAAATTCGTCGCAATCCGAAAAAGCCAGGTGGTGAACTTCGCGCTGGGAGAGTACTGCTTGCGGGCGCGATACACTCGAAGAAAAACCTCTTGCGCCAGATCCTCGGCCGTTGCGGTATCTCTCACCATACGATAGAGGAAGTTGACCAGCGGCGTGCGATACTTCTGCAATAGAAGGTTGAAGGACGAATCGTCCCCTGCCTTCACGTCCAGCATCAGTTGGACGTCAGACCTGGTCATGGCCTCCACATTCTATCTAACACCTGTGGCCACTTAAAGTTGCAGCTACGGGCACGTTGCCTAAATCCATATTCCTACGTGTTTAGCACTTCTAGCGAGGAAAAACGCATTGAATCTAAAAGGTTTAGGAAACGTAAGCGAAAACTTAGACATGGAACACCGCCTTAAGTCCAAGCAAGATAGCCACGCCCAGAAATACCAGCAGCGCCATGGCCGGGCCGGGCTCGCGGTTCACTTCGGGAATCAGATCCGAGGCAGCCACGTACAGCGTGACGCCCGCCGAAAACGGCAGCGCGTCGCTCACCACGTTGCCGAACGCGAACATCAACGCCATCCCGAGTAAGGTCGATCCTCCCAAAATTACCGAGGACATAAACGCCATGCGCCGGCTCTGTCCGCTTGCCAGCATTAGAGACGCGACCGTAGATCCTTCCGGCAACTTGTGCAGAAAGATCGCCAGGAAAATTACGACTCCAAGCGAGGTGGAAACGAGGAGTCCCGAAGCGATCGCGACGCCGTCGAAAAAAGTATGGATTACCAGGCCAAGCAATGCCGCATAACTTGCGTGCGCGCCCGAGATCTCTTCATGATGCGTCTCTTCGCCGAAATGAAAGTGCGGCGCTACGGTGTGCTCAAAAAAATGGACCAGCAAATACCCGCCCAGGACAAACAGAAAAACGGAATTGGCGCCGTGGAAAAAAATCGAACCTGTTTCGGCCTGGAGTTTCAAGGACTCCGGAATCATTTCAAGCAGCGCCGTCGCCAGCATGAACCCGGCGCCCAGCGCGATGAAATATTTCAAATAGCGCTTTAGGGTGCGCGCACGGGTGATCAGTAATCCGCCAACGACGTTTGCGCCGGCAGCGCTCACTCCCAGCAATAGCGCCAGAAGTATCCGATTTGCTTCGGAGGAAAACATGCGGCTAACTCGAGTGGCGGAACAGAATCACATCGCCGTCCTGCACGATGTATTCCTTGCCTTCCAGTCGCACCTGCGCGCGTTCGCGGGCCACGGGAAATCCGCCCGCCTTTAGCAGATCTTCCCAGTTCACCACTTCGGCCTTGATGAAGCCGCGCTCGATGTCGCTATGAATCGCGCCCGCAGCTTTCTGCGCATTCATTCCGCGCTCGATGGTCCACGCGCGACATTCCGGCTCGCCGCAAGTTAAAAAAGAAATCAAGCCGAGGAGCCGGTAGCTGGCCTGAATCAATCGGTCGCGGCCCGATTCCGCCAAACCATATGCGCGCATCATTTCCGCGGCTTCCGCGTCCGGCAACTCGGAAAGTTCGGCTTCAATCTTGCCGCAGAACGGCACCACTGCCGTGCGAAGCTTCGACGTCAACTTCTCGAGATGGTATTTTTCGATCACCCGGTCGATGTCCGCCGCTTCGTCGTCTCCGAGATTCAGCACGTAAAGCATGGGCTTTCGGGTGAGAAACTCAAAGCTGCTGAGCATCTTCAGCTCTTCCGGTTTGAAGTCGAGTTCGCGCAGCGGCGTTTCGCTTTCCAGCGCTTTGCGGCAACGGGTCAGGAGCTGCAGCTCGGTTTCGAGCACCGTTTCTTTCTTTTTCTTCAGATCCTTTTCCACGCGCTCGATTCGTTTGGAGGCTTGCTCCAAATCGTTCAGCATCAGCTCGATTTCAACACTCTCGATATCGCGCAAGGCGTCGAGCGACCCGCCTTCGTGCGGCACCGCCGGGTCTTCGAATAGCCGCACCACGTGCGCCAGGGCATCCGCTTCGCGCAACGGAACCAGCGAAGCCGAATTTTTCTCGCGATCTTTTTGCAGCCCGCCCACGTCCACGTATTCAATCGTCGCGTACGTGATTTTTTTCGGCTTGAAGACTTCCGAGAGCTTGACCACTCGCGCATCCGGAACTCGCGCAATCCCCACGTGCGCCTGATTCGGCGCGCTCCGCGCTTCCACGCGCGCGCGCGTAAGGATTCGAAACAGACTCGTCTTTCCTACCAACGGCAGTCCGATAATTCCAGTTTTCATAAGCGAGTGATACTAACATAGCGCCGCGCCACGAACGACGCGGGCGGCTTCAGACTTCGCGGTCGCGCTTACAATTCTCCGCTGACGGAGATTCGCCGATGCGAGTTCCCAATTAGGGCAGAGTGAAAGCTACGAGAGAATCCCCTTGAGGTTCTTCATCTACTTTCGCGTGGCCGCCCGCCGCGATCACCACATATTGTTTGCCGTTCTCCCTCATTTGATACGTCATCGGCATGGCGTGGCCGCCGGCGGGGAGCTGCGCCT
This sequence comes from Acidobacteriota bacterium, assembly GCA_003167215.1. Classification (GTDB taxonomy): domain Bacteria; phylum Acidobacteriota; class Terriglobia; order Acidiferrales; family UBA7541; genus Palsa-295. The sequence goes on from PMTV01000055.1 coordinate 69,109, forward strand.
TCCAGATTTCTTTTCCGGTCTCCACATCAAACGCTCGGATGAACGGGTCCCAAGTGCCGCTAATGAAAACCAAGCCGCTGGCGGTTGCTATTGGACCTCCAAGATTGATCGAGCCCGGTGGAACAGGCTTGCCCGGAGCCATTTCTCCTAGCGGGACCTGCCAGCGAATCTTGCCGGTGGCCATGTCAACTGCCGCCAGAGTGCCCCACGGCGGAGGGACGCACGGCAGACCCAACGGCGAAAAAATAAATTGGCGAAACATTCCGTAGGGCGCGCCGCGCTGCCAGCCGTATTCACCGTGCGATGTGTCAGTGTTGTTGTCCGAGTCGTCATCAATCTTAGACTGCGAGATCATCCTTACTTTCGCCGGCAGATTGTTCATGTTTACGACCAGCAGGCCGTGCTGCGGATCGAATGCGTACCCGCTCCAGTTCATGCCACCGACGTTTCCGGGCACCGTCAGCGTTCCCTGCACACTTGGCGGAGTGAAAATGCCCTCGCTGCGCAGCCCTTGCATCTTGACGCGACAGGCCTCGCGATCTGCCGGCGTGATGCCCCAGGCGTCATCCGCGGAATAGCGCTGCGGAACGAGCGCGGGTGGCGCTGACGGAAAAGGCTGAGTCGGCGACGCGACTTCGCCGGGTATGTCGCTCTGCGGCACCGGCCGCTCTTCCACCGGAAACACGGGAACGCCGGTATCGCGATTGAGAACGTAGAGGAAGCCAGTCTTGTTGCCCTGAATCACGACCGGGATTCTCTTCCCGTCGTGCACGATGGTGGTGAGCAGGGGCGGCGATGCCGAGTCGTAGTCCCAAAGATCGTGGTGAACGAGCTGGAACCCCCAGGCGAGTTCGCCGGTTTTCGCGTGCAGAGCTACCACGGAGTTCGCCCACTTGTTATCGCCTAGCCGAAGTCCGCCGTAGTAATCCGGGCTTGCACTTCCCGTCGGAACAAAAACCAGGTCACGCTCCGGATCTGCGACGATCGTGGACCACGCATTCCCTGCTCCGGTGCGCCAAATCTTGCCGCCATTTTTTTCAGCAGTTCTCGGCTCGTTCGGTGGGAGCGGTTCCCAACTCCAGCGCAACGCGCCTGTGCGGGCATCGAATGCGCGGACCACTCCGCTCGGCATATCCACGCGAGAATTGTCGTTGATGGCCGAGCCAACGACGACGATGTCGCTAATCACCGTGGGAGCCGAGGTCATGTGATATTGCCCCGGCAAATACCGGGCGACATTCCTCAAGCTCACTTGGCCACTAGCGCCGAAATCGGGACAACCCGCGCCTGTTGCAGCATCGAGCGCGATCAGGCGCGCGTCTAGCGTCGCTTCAAAAATTCTTCGATGGCACAGCTTCCCTTCCGCGCGATCAGGATCCAGCCACGTGGCGACTCCCCGATTAATCAAACCGTCGCCGTAGTCCGCAGCTTGTTCTAACAGCGGATCGTAAGCCCAGCGCTGCTTCCCCGTTTCCGGGTCGAGCGCGATCACGCGATTGAAACCGGTCGTGAGGTAGAGCGTTCCGTCAACAAGGATCGGCGTGGTTTCAAAGCCAGTTCTTTTTCTGCCGCCGCTGCCATCCGAAATATCGCCGGTATGAAATGTCCACGCTACTTTGAGCTGCGCAACATTCTCGCGAGTGATTTGAGTGAGCGGCGAGAAACGCATTCCGCCCGCGTCGTGCCCGTAGACGGGCCAGTCATCTCGCTGATCGCCACGCGAACTGGGCGCCGCGCGAATTACGAACAAGCACACCACACCGAGCGCGATAATCGCTGCGAGCCGGACTGCCGTTTTCATCGTGAGTCTCCAACGCTGAATCTTCGGATTGAATTCTTATGGGCGACGGCATTTTACACTCGCTGCTTCTTCGCCGCGTCGAATTGTGCAAAACGCTCAGCGAGCGGTATCCTATCGCCTAGCTATGAACGAGAAACTTACTCTTCCGTTCGATCATATCAAGGCGCACGAGCATCTTTCGCAGGCTGACAAGCGTCTCGGCCGCTTGATTGCCGATATTGGAGAATTTCCTTTCAAATTGGACGAGTGCGACAGCGTGTACGAATCGCTGCTCGAGGCCATCACTCACCAAAGCATTTCGGGCAAAGCCGCCGCTACAATTTTCGGTCGAATCCAAGCGCTCGGCGCGAATGGCCAGTGTCCCACGCCCGAAGAAATTGTAAACGCGAGCCCGCAAACTCTTCGCGACGCCGGACTTTCGTTCGCAAAGGTTGCGGCCATGAAGGACCTGGCGCAGAAGACGATTGATGGCGTCGTTCCGTCACTCGAAGCTGCACAGAAAATGTCGGATGAGGAGCTTGTCGAGCGGCTGATTTCCGTTCGCGGGATCGGCGCGTGGACCGTCGAGATGTTTCTGATTTTTCGCCTGGGGCGTCCCGACGTTCTTCCGATCCACGACTACGGCGTACAAAAGGGTTTCGCGATTCTCTACCGCAAGAAGGCCATTCCAAAGCCGCGCGAGCTAGCCGCTTTCGGCGAACGCTGGCGGCCCTACCGCACGGTCGCAAGCTGGTACATGTGGCGTGCCGTCGGACGCGCCGGAAAAGACGCACGAAAAATCACAAAGAACACGGCGAAGAAGAAACTCAAGAAAAAGAAAACCAAGAAGGATCGGCCGAAAAAGCAATCCGCACGGAATAAACGCAGCCGCCGTTCGTAACTTGCTCCTGCATCGCGCGAAATCTAGCCACTCGTCACTGTCATCTCCCGCACCGTAAGAAACAGCGCGGCGAAACCAATCAGCAGCACCGCGCCTTCGAGTTTCACCGAAATCCCGTGCAGCCGGTCGAATTCAACGCGCAGCGGGTCGCTCGGCGAAGTCGCCATCACCGAGCCCATTTCCGTACGCAGCGCCACCATTTTCCGCATCACAAAATTCTGCGAAGTGACCGTGAGCACGAGCATCAGCGCCACGCCAATCGCCGCCGGCCGAACCAATCCCTTGAACGACTCCGCGAGCCCGACCGACGCAAAGAGATAGAGCAGCGCGGCAACCACGCCCAGCGTGTGCAGCCGCCCCAGCGTGAATTGCACCAGCGCTCCAGCCTGGTCCTGGTTCGAGAGGACGCGGAAAGCCCCGGGCGCAACCGCCGCGCTAAAATAAAATATCGATCCTACCCACGCGCCTAACGCGAACACTTGTACGAATCGCAAAATATTGGTCATCGCTCCAAACTCTTTCGGCGGGAATAAATCGCCGCCACGTATCACGCAGAATACGCCCAGATTAGCACGGCAACTCGCAACCTTGCAGGTCAGACCAAAATCTCTTGCGCGGTCTTTTCGTCGCCATTGCCACTGATGCACTGCTTTGGGTAAACTCCTGCCGCAGTCCGGCGGAACACCATTCGGACGGAAGGGTTTCTGTGGTGATCTACAAAAGCGAGAACTTCCAAAGCGATAGCGCCGCCCTGAATGGCAGCGTCTCTGACCTGGCCTCCTGGCGCCTGCCGAGCGACAGATCCCGCAACTGGAACAATAAAATCAGCTCAATCCAAGTGAATTGACGCCTCGCAGAATCCAGCTGCGAGCTGTCAGCTCGAACCGTTCGCCTTCCGCCGCGATGACTGCTTCATTACTTCGCTTCTTCAGTCGCTGACAATAGTTGCCGTGTGACCACCTTTTGAACACACCTGTACTGTTCGCCTTTTCACTTCGTCCAATGAATGATGGTAAAACTTGTATGTGGGGTTAGTGGTGGGCGACCAAGGACTTGAACCTTGGACCTCTCCCGTGTGAGGGGAGCGCTCTAACCACTGAGCTAGTCGCCCACAGTACTGACTTTTTGTAGCAGAAGGCCGAGCCAATTGCAAACAACGACCACCAACGCCAGCACGCGTCTCGCCGGGCTCTTGCGCTCCATCTCGGCGGTAGTGAAAGGCAAAGAAGACGTCATTCAGTTGGCGCTCACCACGCTTCTCGCGCGCGGCCATCTATTGATCGAAGACGTTCCCGGCGTCGGCAAAACAACATTAGCCCAGGCGCTGGCCCGCTCGTTCGATTGCTCCTTCCAACGCATCCAGTTCACTTCGGACATGCTGCCCAGCGATGTGATCGGCGTCAGCGTGTACAATCCCGCGACGCAGGGATTTGAGTTCAAGCCCGGCCCCATCTT
>PMTV01000013.1 GCA_003167215.1 Acidobacteriota bacterium
CCGATTTTCTCTCCCAGCGCAACTGACACCGCTTCAGCGAGAATCAGCCCGTGTGTGATGTCGAGATTCGCGCTCATCCTCGATGAATTAATTTCAAGTCCGCCCAACACCTGCGTCAAGTGCGCCAGCGCCCCCGCGGTCAGCGTGCAAATTTCAGGCAGCGTTTCCCACTCCGCATGCCAGCCGCCCAGTCCGCGCTCGTGTTCCTGCACCATCGAGGTAAGCATCACCGAGACCAGCGCCGGCACACGAATCGCCGCCGCCAAAACAACAGCCGAGCCCACCGGATTGCGCTTTTGAGGCATTGTTGAAGAACCGCCGCGCCCCGGCGCGCCCGGTTCCGCCGCTTCACTCACTTCCGTCTGTGCCATCAAAGAAATATCGCGGGCAATTTTTCCCAGCGAGCCGACTTGCAGCCCCATCGTTGTCGCCACTTCGGCAAACCGGTCGCGGTGCGCGTGCCACGGGAGATTCGGCACCGCCAATTTTAATTCTTCACCTAGAGCTGCCGCGACAGCTGGCCCGCGGTCGCCCAGCGCAGCCAGCGTGCCCACCGCCCCTCCGAACTGCAGCACCAGCGCTCGTTTCCGGATTTCGCCCATGCGCTCGCGATGCCGCTCGACAGCCGCAAGCCATCCAGCCGCCTTCAGTCCCAAAGTCACCGGAGGTCCTTGCTGCAGCCATGTGCGCCCCGCCATCAGCGTCGACTTATGCGTCTCGCAAATTCGCGTAATCGCATCGCACAATTTCAGAAGCGCCTGATCCATCAGGTCCAGAGCATCGCGTAACTGCAGCACCGTGCCCGTATCAATGGCGTCCTGGCTCGTCGCTCCCCAGTGAACAAATCCTCCCGCCTTCTCATCGGCCTTGGTGACGAGCGCCGTGAGCTGCTTCACCATGGGAATCGCCAAATTACCTGCCAGAGCCGCCTCTTGCGCCAGCGTCTCCATCGTGAACAGCTTCGCGTCGCACTTGGATTGAATCGTCGCCGCCGCTGCCTTCGGAATCACGCCCACGCGCCCCAGCGCCCGTGCCAGCGCGGATTCAAAATCCAACATGGCTTGGATCCGCCGCTGATCGGAAAAAATTGCGCGCATCTCTTCCGTAGTGAAAAGATGGCCCAGCAGGTAAGTTGGCAGTTGCGTGCTCAATGCTTCGGTGTCCTCAATACCGCGTCCTGCAGGATAACCATTGCCAGCCGAAGAATACAGCTTCGCCTTCGCGTTGCAATGCTCAAAATCATTTCGCTGCTGTTCGCGCGAGCTCTGGAACAAAATTCGCAGCCTAGTTGTTTGCATTCCCCTTGAATCGCGCAACTTCATTCACTGCGCGGTACGCTTGATCGATTGCCGCATTTGTGTATGCGAACGCTTCCGCATCTGAATTCGCAATGGAAATTCGCCCAAACTCCTGCCGCCCGATTACGCACGGTTGCTGATCTTCGGGCCAATCCGGATCGTACAGCGAATTATATTCGTAAGCATATCCATGGGGCCAGCGATTCACGGTGATGGCCTGAATATCATTCGCCGGGTCGAATCCGCCAGGAGAGAGAATTCGCCCAAGCTGGTCGCGAATTTCGCGCTCGAAAGTTTCAAAGCGCGTACGATAAAGTTCCTCGCGTCCCGCGATTTGCTGGTCGCGAGCGGAGAGTCCCGGTTTACACGGCACCCGTTCGAGGTGCAGCAGGCAAGCCTCGCTGGGTTTGTCCGGAAAGTGGTATGTACCCATGCTCACTGGAAAATCCAGCGTCACCGACTCGAAATAGCTCCCCGGGCATCTTGCGTGACTGATTCCCAGTTTTTTGAATGCCTCCCAATTTCGTATCAGCACGTTGGTGTAAACCAGCGGCACTTTCACTCCGTACGCCAGCGCTTCCTTTTGCTTTTGCGGCATTTCGGGGCATATGTACGGGATGACCATGTTCCAGCAGGCCAGAATGCAAGCCTTTCCACGCACCGAATGCACCTCGCCACCGCGCACGTATTTCACTTCCACTTCCTTGGCCGACGCGGGATCGCCCAAATTTCGCGCGGAAATCGCGGTGCTATTTAGCCGCAACCGGACCCGAGACGAAGGCTCGTCGAGCACCGCATAGTTCATCTTCGCAATCACAATATCTTCCATCGTATTTCCCACGGCGGACGCGGGAATCAGCGCCCGCACCAGAAGTCTTGCGATGGACGCATTGCCGTCAGGAAAATGAAAAATATAAGGAGCGTCTTCGCTCTGCTTCGTGATTTCCACGCCTAGGCCCGGACCCGGCGGTCCGGACAAGTCCATCCCCGCGAATCCGGGATATCCCAGCCCCGCCAAATCTCCGGCCGGAACTGCATCGATTCCGACGCCGTAAAGCCCGTAGGTCTGCGTCTGCAAAAAGGGAATTGCATCCTCGTGAATTTTCACGTACTTGAGCAAATAGTCTTGGTAACTGGTCTTCGCCAGCAGAATTTTCTTATCCCACGATTTCAGTTCCGGCAGGTAGTTAACTTTCTCCGTGTAGAGTCTTGCCAAATCTTTCTGCGCCTCCGCCGATAGCGGAGTTTTCGCCAGAAATTTCGGCCAGGTAGGTTTCCCGACGCCGGCCACTAGCTTGTCCGCCCCAAACGTTTCTTTGTCGAAGAAAATTCCGCGCGAAAGCCCCTCCGAGCGCTCGAAGTTCTGATCGAAATATTTATAAAATTTCTGGACGTCAACGCCCAACTCTCGCAGCAATCCCATCGACTCCCGGCTGTAGAGTTTCGGCCCGGCAATCGACTGCGTTCCGCCATAGCCCAGAATCATGCGGCCGCCCGCGTAGTATTCGTTCCGCCTCGCATGCCCGCCAAAATCGTCGTGATTCTCGATGATCAGTACGCGCGCCTTCGGCCCCGCGATTTTTCGGAAAAAATAAGCGGCCGAAAGCCCGCTGATTCCGCCTCCCACCACGATCAAATCGTACTTCTCAGAATCAGCCGCGGCGCTGCCCCAATCCTGCCCGTCGCGGAGCGCGTGCCCCGCTTGCATCGTCGCGTCCGTCGTCCCGCGCATGCCGGTCAGTGTCGGAGGATAATAATTAGGGTTTTTTTCCGGTGCGAAAGGAGACTGCGGCAAGCCAAAAGCGTTTAGCCATTCGTGATTCGATAGAATGAAACCTCCGCCTATCGCTATTCCAAATCCATTCAGAAAATCGCGTCTCGTGATGCTGCGGTCCATTCCCAGTTCGCGGTCCCGCTTCCCATACTTCAAGCTCTCCCCCGAAGATTTGACCGCCGGGGCAATCCTTTTCCATCCGCCCGGCTTTAGATTTTTACGGCCAGAGCATACTCCAGCTTTCGCATCTCCCGCGCGAAACTTTTCCGTCGCGAGTGGCCTGCGGCGTTGCGAAACGTTTCCTTAAGCGCGTTCCTGACGTACAATGCCCCTGAAATTGCTGCGCGGAGGAGGAATCGATGCTTGCTGACCGGGTCGAAGTTTCCTGGGATACCCCAAAATCTCATTGGCTAATTCGCATCACCGAAGGTGAAGAGGTAATTCGCCGTCATCTCGACTTGCCGAAGAATGCAGAGGACCAAGCGCTGCGCGCCGCTGCCCTGGAAACCGTCCGGGACGAAGGTTATGAGTTCGACGCTTCAAAATTTACCATCCAGCGTTAATCCCGGAACATATCCGAGCTTCGGCGGCCGTCATTTCGTTTGTATCGGCTCGAATTTGGGTTTCGGGACGCCCAAAATCGCCCATGCCTCCTGCTGGGTGCGGACCACATGCAGGTTCGGACGGGTTTCCTGGCCCTGCAACTCAAACATCCGCGCCATGCCGTAGATTTGAGAAGACGCCGCAATAATGCAACGCGGTTGTGAAGAGTCCGCTACAGCCGGTGGTAAATTTGCCAGTTCGCGAATCGTCTGCGGGGAAACTTCCAACGAAGTCACGGACGACATATCCAGAACGCTAGCGCGCGGATCTGTCAGTGTCGAGTACGTTCCAACGAGTCCATACAATTCCTTCAGAGCTTCGTCGGTGATCTTTCCCTCCAGTCGGCCTCGAAGGATCCTGTTCGCTGAATCGAACTCGAAGTAGTAAGGCATCAGATATCCCAAGTCAGCCCGAATGCCGGGATACTCCCACCACGTCCCGCGAATTGCAATTGCTCAGCTCCATCTTAGACTCTCGAAATCACGCTTTAGGCTTTCCTCTGCGCTCGCTTCGCCGCCGCGGATTGGATCAGCGTATCGCAAGCTTCGTTACACGTGCTGCGAAGTTGCCGGGAAACTTTTTCGTGAACGCCCTCGGCCAGCAGCATCGTGGCCGTTCCATGGATCAGTGCGCCCAATGCCAGCGCCAGCCGCGCGTGCTCTTCCGGCTCTCCCCCCAGCTGCGTCGCCAGCCGCTTCTTGATCAATTCAAATGTCGGCCTCGGTTCCCGGCGCGATAGCCGCACGGCCCAGTCTGCCGTGAGAAGCTGGTACTCGTGCGGGTGCGTCGATGCGAAATCCAGGAATCGCCCGCACGTCGCGGCCGGCGAGCAGGCTGGCTGCAAGACAGATACCAGCGTCTCCAGCGCCCGGCTGTGCAGCAGCATCATTAGATCGCTTTTGTCGCGAAACCTCTGATACATCGTGGGAGTTGTGGTTCCAGCTGCTTTCGCCACCCCCCGCATGGTCAGCGCTTTTTCTCCTCTCTGGCTCCATAACTTATAAGCGGCGTCCAGGATACGGCTTTCCAGCTCGGCATCAGGCTTTCTGGACATGGGCCTCCTTAGGGATTGCAGGTTGCCTGCATTATAATCTTTACAACGTTAAAATAACAGTGTATAAATAATCAAGTTTGTTTGGCCTGAATAGCTGCGCTTGGGAAGTCCGAAACGTAAGGAGCGAAACAACCAGTCATGCACCATTTCCACTACACCGTAAAGACTCACGCAACGCCCGCACTTGCCTGGGACGTTTTTTCTAACTGGAACCTCTGGCACAAATTCGCGAGCGTCTATGGAGAAATGAATTGGAGCGAAGGGAAACCTTGGGAAGTCGGAAGCCGCATGCAGATCGAAATACTCCGGCCCGTCAAGACGGTCATTGACCATCTGCTCATTTGCTGTGTACCGGGCCGCGAACTGGGCTTTATCGCCCGTTGCCTCGGAATGACCATGAGCCAATGGGTCGAATTCGACGCCCTTTCCTCCGGCGGCACTCAAGTCCATACCTGGGGCGAACTCGCTTCTTCAGATCTCAAGATCGGCGGCTGCACCGTGCCGGAACTTCACTCCGAATTCACCGAGACTTGGTATGAGAATTATCGCTTGGCCTGCGACGAATTACCGTCGCCTTTGGCAAACCGCGCCTGCGCTTCTCCGACTACAATCATAGCGCGACGCATATCCGGCACGTCGGCGGCCAGCACAGCCTCCTGGTCGAGATAGAGAAACTCCACGGTCCCCAACGCTTCTCCTCGAGGATGTTTACCCACTCAGACCATGAGTTTACCCCTGACAACGCGGTATTCAATCCTAAGCTTGGCAGTCCATGTCGTGACAAGCGCAAGGTGAGGAGTGGCTCGGAATCAGGGCCTGCATCCCTATTTCTCGTTCATCGTTCTGACAATGAAGGCCTACCGCAAGGCTGGTTGGCGACGCCCTAGGGTAGGCGCGATTACCGGAAACAGTAATGGGATACATGGTGGGGCTGGGGAGAGTCGAACTCCCGACACGCAGTTTAGGAAACTGCTGCTCTATCCATCTGAGCTACAGCCCCGCGACCAATCTTGAGAGTTTAACCGGATTGCCCTTGCCGGCCCAAACCTGATTTCGCGCTGGCGCATTCCTCCTCGTCGCGCATTGAAGTCCCCTGCGAAATGACGCAAGAATACAGTTTTACAAAGTGTGCGTAAGTGTACAGAAGTCTCGCATCCCAACCTCCTACAATCCCCATCAACAAAGGGAGTGAAACATGAGCACCCTACAATGGGAATGGCAGCAGCAATACCAAGTAGCGCTCTTGGAGATGAATCCGCTCAACTTGCGTGGCCGGGTCGCCACCGCGGAAAAAGCAATCTCGTTGCGCTCGGACGTACTTCGCACGCGCTCAGACGGACAAGCGGAGCGCCAAGCCATAGAATATGCGATGCGTGGGTTATCCGTCCTCAAAAGGGAAATACCCGCAATCCGCTAGGCCAACTGCGTGCGAGCGTTCAGGGCAGGCGCGGAGTTAGAAAATTCATTTCAGTTTTCTCGCTGCCGCGTTGAACCTTAAGGATGAAGGGTGTGCCCTCCGCCGTGAGCATTTCGCGGAACGATTCGAACACCAGAGTCGAGCACGGCACTCCTCCGATTTCAACAATCCTGTCTCCCTCCTGGAGCCTGCGTTTGCCGCAGGAGACCGTTCCTCCACATAAACAACCTCAAAGCCACGCGTAGGGTCCGACTGCGCGACAACATGCCGTTTGGCCAAGCCGCGCAAGGTGAATTTGGTACCTATTTCATCGGCTACTGCCGTTCGCCGCACCCTTGAGCAGATGCTCGAGAATATGTTCGTTGGCCGCCCGCCGGGCAACTACGATCGCTTGCTCGATTTCAGCCGGGCCGTCACCGGAAACCTGTTCTTCGCGCCGTCCGCAACATTTCTGGAGCAGGTGATGGAAGGCTAGCCTGTGACTACTCCGCTTTTCACTTTCTCCATCAACGCACGATGTTCGTCAATCCGCTCGCGCAGGCTGCCTCTGAGTTCTCTTCTTCAAGGCGTTTGCTGTAGAATCCCGCCGTGCAGACCAAACCGGACACCGACACGGAAGGCAAACTCAGTTTTATCGCCCTCCGTCTGCAAGAATTGAACAACACGGCCTCTCAGATTCTGATTTTCCTCAGCTTTGCAATTGTCGCCGGTGTCACGTTCTTAACGCCAGCGATGGACTTGTCGCGCAGAACTGCGGTGCACTTGGCGCTGCGCTGGTGGATCGGCGCGATTTTTCCCACTGTGATTGGGATCATCCCGTTGAAAGAGGTCAGGGACAAAGACCTCGCGTGGTACCGCTTCCTCCTCCGGATGAGATTGTTGCTCATGTGGTCTGCGATCATTTGCATTTTCATCGGCGCCATCCAGTTCTTTAAAGCTGTCTAGTAAATCCCGAAGGGATTAGACGCAACGAGTTCAAAATGCTCACCGCAACGTTCCCCTGACGATTCAGCGGGATTGCACGTTTAGAGGCCAGCGAGCTATGAAATATCGCATCCTGGGGCGCACTCACTTTGAGGTCAGCGACATGGCCTACGGCTTGTGGGGCATGAGCGGATGGACCGGCTCGAACGACGATGAATCCTTGAAAGCCCTCCAGCTCTCTGTTGACCTGGGCTGCAATTTCTTCGATACCGCCTGGGCCTACGGCGAAGGAAAAAGCGACGGCCTGCTCGGCGAAATCCTCCAGCGCGATAATTTCAGTAATCCCCCGGTTTACCGGCTTTACGCTGCGTCCAAAATTCCTCCCATGAACGATATGTGGCCCGCCACGCCCGAATATAAATACAGCGAAGTCTTCCCCGCCAAACATGTTTTCAAGTACGCAAAACTGATCCGGGAAAAACTTCGCGAGGATTCAATCGACGTCCTCCAATTTCACGTTTGGGACGATAGCTGGACGGACGAACCGGAATTTCGCGAAACGGTCGAGAAACTCAAAGCCGACAAATGGATCCGCTCCTTCGGCATCAGCATAAATCGTTGGGAGCCCGAAAACGGTCTCAAGGCCATGCGCACCGGTCTCGTGGATGTCGTGCAGGTGATCTACAACATTTTCGATCAAGCGCCGGAAGACAAGCTTTTCCCGCTGTGCCGGGAATTGAACGTCGGCGTTATCGCGCGCGTCCCTCTCGATGAAGGAAGCTTGAGCGGAAAGATGAACGCGCAAACAAAATTTCCGCCGCATGACTGGCGCGCCAGATATTTCGGCCCGGAAAACTTGCCGGAAACAATAGCCCGCGTCGAAGAACTGAAAAAAGTCCTGCCGGCCGGAATGACCCTGCCCGAAATGGCGCTGCGCTTTATCCTGTCGAACCCTGACGTAAGCACCACGATCGTTGGAATGAGAAAGCACGACCACGTGAGACAAAACCTCGCGCTAAGCGACGCCGGGCCACTCGATGCCGCGCTCCTTCAAAAACTGAAGAGCCACCGCTGGGACCGCAAATGGGAACCTTGGGCCGACTAACGTGCGATGGCCGATCGAGCACCCATTCGGAGGGAACGCACGCCCGGTGTGGCATACTGATAGAAGGGGCATCTGCCAAAAACGGGGCGCCGCCGGTCAGCAATCGGCTAAAGCACAGTGTCGGCACGCAAAACAATTCGAAGAAAACTCCTCGCCGCGCACCGCAAGGTCCGCGAAATCCGTATGATCGTGAAAGGCCTGGCCTCCAAGCGCCATCCGCTTCTTGCGCACATCATACCGACGCGCCGCTGCAACCTCGCCTGCACCTACTGCAACGAGTTCGACGACTTTTCGAACCCCGTGCCCACCGACGAAATGTTCCAGCGCATCGACCGCCTGGGCGCCATGGGCACCTCCATCGTCACCATCAGCGGCGGAGAGCCTCTGCTTCATCCCGAACTCGATGCCATCATCGCGCGCATCCGAAAAAACGGAATGATGGCCGGATTGATTACCAACGGCTACCTCCTGGTCGCCGATCGAATCGAACGCCTCAATCGCGCCGGCCTCGAATACCTTCAAATCAGCATTGATAACGTGATGCCGGATGACGTGTCTAAGAAGAGCCTGAAAGTCTTGGACCAGAAACTCGCGCTGCTTGCGGAGCATGCCGAATTTCATGTGAACATCAATTCAGTTCTAGGCAGCGGCGTGCGCAACCCCGAGGACGCTTTGGCGGTAGCGTACCGCGCCGTGGCTCTAGGGTTCACCTCCACCGTAGGCATTCTCCACGATCACAACGGCCAGCTCGAACCCCTCAACCCACGAGAGCAGGAAATTTTCGAAGAAATTATCTCGCTGGAAAAGCAATCCTTCACTCGTATCAATAAGTTCCAGCACAACATCGCGCGCGGCAAGGAAAACGACTGGCGCTGCCGCGCCGGCTCGCGCTATCTCTACATCTGCGAAAATGGCTTGGTCCACTATTGTTCACAACAGCGCGGCTATCCGGGCATTCCGATCATGGAGTACACCGACGAGCAGCGCCACCGCGAATTCTTCACCAAGAAAGCCTGCGCCCCGCGCTGCACCGTCTCCTGCGTGCATCAGGTCGCCGCGATCGATTCCTGGCGCTCCCCTCAAACTTTCGACTCGGGATCCTCCGCAAATGCTGCACCGCAACCCCTCGTTCAACTCACCAGCACCTCGAGAGAGGGATGAATCGATGAGCCCGTTCGTATGGCTCGCCTTTGGCGTCGCCGCGATTGTAGTGATCGCAATCGTGCTGTGGGCCGCGAGCCGCCGCTCGAATGAGCAGCTTTCCGCCGTCCGCCAGGAGATGCAAAGTTCGCTCGCGTTGCACGGCCAATCCGTCGCCGGACAAATCAACCACTTGATGCAAGCGGTGACGACCCAGCTGGGTCAGGTCCGCCAGGAACTGCAATCCGGAGTGGCCTCCTCCGGCAAACTAGCGAGCGACGCACAGATCGCCATGGCGCATCAATTGCAAGCTTCCAGCGAGACCATCCGGAAAATGAGCGTCCAACTTGGAGAAGTTCAGCAGGCGGGACGCGACATGTCCCAGGCGACCCAGACGCTGCAAACAATCCTCAGCGGTGCCAAAACGCGCGGCACGCTGGGCGAGGTTGCTCTCGAACGATTGCTGGAAGACGCGCTGCCGCGCAGCGCGTACGACACGCAGCATCGATTCGCTTCCACCGGCGCAATTGTCGACGCCATCGTCCGTAGTGGAGAACGCCTGCTGTCGGTGGACTCAAAATTTCCGCTGGAAGCTTATCGCCGGCTGGTGGACTCCGGAGAAGATTCGCGGCGCGAATTCTGCCTGGCAGTCCGTAAACATGCTGATTGCATCGCGGAAAAATATATTCTTCCGGATGAACACACTTTCGATTACGCGCTGATGTTTGTGCCCTCGGAGGGTGTTTACTACGAGCTCTTGCTGACCGAAGATTCGAAATACGGAATGCTCGATGAATACTGCCGGAGCAAACGAGTTTTTCCGGTTTCGCCCAACACTTTTTATGCTTGCCTCAGCGCGTTCGCGATCAGCTTGGAAGGTCAGAAAATCGAAGAGAGAACTCGGCTGATTCTGGCGGGTATGGCAGGACTTAAGAAACAATTCGAGACTTTTACCGACGTGTACGAAAAATTGGGCACGCACCTTCGCCATGCGCAACAGAGTTACGAAGACGCTGACAGCAAACTAAATCGCGCGCGCAATTCCCTGGAACAGATGTCGCAGGGCGCGCTCCCCGATTCGGTTTCCGAGCCAGACCAGAGAACCCTCGAATCCGCCGCAATCAAATTACCCGGCTTCTAGAGGAATAACGTAGTGTCAGAAATATTGATGCCCAATTCGCACTGGAACTTTTCCTATTCCAAAGCCGAGTGCGCGGAGACGAGCAGCGTGCGGAAATCGCCTTCCATCGTGTATAAAAGAATCCTCTGAATCTCAGCCGAGATTTTCTGCGCATCGCGCGGGCTATGCGCCAGCCGGTTTGAGAGGTTTTGGACTTGCCGCTGGATATCCTTCGGTGCAATCTTCGCGGCAGCGTCGAGATAGCGGCGCGCGGTCTCCGGTTCCGGGCTTGGCAAGAGCCGCGCGTGGAAGGAAAAATCCCCCGTGCTAAGCGCTTGAATCTCTATCGTCGCCAAATTCTGCGGCCCACCGGAAGTACGCAACTTTTGCGAGTCGCCACGGATAAAACGAAGAATCCCGGGAGTTTTATTTTCCACCAGGATGCTTAGCTGCTGATCCGAGGCCTGCACATGCAGCACGAGATTGCTTTTTTTCTCAGTAATCAGGGGCGGCGTGGGAGGATCGAAATGCAACGCAACAAGCGTCGTCTCTCCATTCCAATCCGGGCTCCGCGGCATCTGAATGGAAATATTGGCAGGTCCCGGTAGGGCGCGTGGTCCCGGCAGAATCATGAGGCACTCTGGCGAAGCGCCCAGAACCAGAGCGGGATCGCCATCGAGTGTTACGTGGTCTGCCTCGACGTCCCCGTGAAACGCGCCGCCGCAAATGGGAAAGGCATCCTGTAGCGAAACCACAGGAGGTAGTGAAATTGTGGTTTGCGGGGAATTAGGCGCCGGAGGCGGATCGATGAGCGCGGCTGCAAAGGCGCCTGATGCTTTAGCAATCAAAACGTCAGCATCGGAGGGCGCCAAAAAAACTGCCCTTCCAGTTTTGTCGGTCTTCACGCGAATGTTGATTCCGGAATGAAAACCGAGATCGACAATCACGCCTTCGGCGAGCCGGCCGTCAACACCAAGAACGGCAAGAGTAGCGGGCCTGTCCGCGACAAGTTTTGGCGGAAGCACAATCGTTACGGCCCAGATTGTTGATGGAGTGGATTGCGGGCGCGCGGCAAAAGGCGCACCGAAGAGCAGAATGACCGGAAAAATAGGCATGAGAAGCAGCGAAAGGAAGCGGAGTCTGCAGCGCCGATAGGCGGCAGACGGCGGATGGTTTCCGGCGGTCATTCTGTTGCGGGGGGCACGGCCCGCTCATAGATTTTTTCTTCATGAAACACGCGGAAAAGATCGGGATCGAGTTCGCTGGCGCGAACGCAGTCTTCCAGAATCGAGAGCGCGCGTGGGATGGGAACAGCCCGCTTGTAAGGCCGGTCGGAGGCAGTGAGAGCGTCGAATATATCGCAGATGGTCATCATCTTGGTGGGCAGGGGAATCTGATCGCCGCGAAGCTTATAAGGATATCCCGTTCCGTTGAGCTTTTCGTGGTGCGCGCGGGCGATTTCTGGAACCTTTTGCAAGCTTTTGGTCCAGGGGATCTGCGAAAGGAAATTAAAAGTGTGAATCACATGCGACTCGATTTCGAGGCGCTCGGAGGGATCGAGGCTGCCCTTGGGAATCGAAAGCAATTTGATTTCCCCGGGGTTCAAGTAAGGGCGCTCGATGCCGCGAGGATCGAGGAACGATTGCTGGGCGATTTCGCGCAGCTTCTGAAATTGATGTTGCTCGAGCAGAGTCGGCTCGTTCGCTTCAATTATGAACTGAAGATATTCCTCGATACGTTTGAGGCGCTGGTCGAAATCCTCACTCAGACGCGCGATCTCGGTAAGAGCGTCGCCGCGATCGCGCTCCAGGTAAACCTGAAGCTTGCGCCGCACGTTGCCGGCTTCCGTTTCCTTGCGGATGTAATCAAAACGCTGGCGCAAAACGTCGAGCTGAAGCGGATACAATTTCTTTGCTTTAACCAGAACTTCTTCGCGCACACCGACTTTTCCGAAATCGTGAAGCAGAGCGGCGTAGCGAATCTCTTTCAATTGTTCGGCGTCAAAAAAGGTCTCGGCATAGGGTCCGGAGGACGTCGCGTTCACGGCTGCGGCCAAGCTTTGAGTGTAGGCGGACACACGCAGGGAATGGCCCGAGGTAGTCGGGTCCCTTTGCTCAATCGCGGTGACAGCGGCGCTGACGAAACCTTCGAAAAGCGTCTCGATTTCGTTGTACAACTTGCGATTTTCGTAAGCGACGGCAGCTTGTGAAGCAAGAGACAGCGCCAGGCGAACCGAGCGCTCTCGAAACGCCTGAACGTATTTGGCGACATCTTTAGCGCTCAGCAAGCGCGCTGCGCGATTCCGCTTGCAATTAATGAGCTGAAGGACTCCGAGGACTTCGCCTTTGGCATTGCGCATGGGCAAAGTCAGCAGCGAACGTGTGTGATAGCCCGAATCCCGATCGTAACTATTATTAAAGTGGAACGGGTGGCCCGCAGGAATTTTGTAGGCGTCGGGAAAGTTAAGAACTTCGCCGCGCAGCGCGGTGTACCCGGCCATCGAATTTTCGGCCATGGGCAGAACAAATTCCTGATAGGGAAATTCCAGGCTGTCATTCTGCGTGAGCATAAAACGGAGATGCTGGCCTTGGCTATCCTGCTCGACAAGATAGAGAGAGCCGGCGTCGGCGGCGGTAATTTCGCGCGTCTTCGAGAGAATTAGCGTGAGCAGGGCGCTGATTTCGCGCTGGGAGGAAAGCGCGACGCCAATCTCATTGAGCTCTTCTCGCTCGCGCTCCCACGTTTTTACGGTGCGGCGTCCCGCCCGGTCGCGTTCGACCAGATCGATATTCTCGAAAGCAGCTTCGAGAGTTTTTTCGACGATGTTGCGCGGCGCGTTCGAGGGTAGGAACGCGAAGACGGATGAGCGGTCGTTGGAACTTCGGGCACTCCGCGCTTTGGGGCTCGAATTTCCGTTAGCCGGAAAGATCCCGATGATCCGGTATTTCCTTCTCCCTTCACGAGCTTGTGCTTGAAGGATCTTTCCGCTGGCTTTCATGTCGGCCAGCCAGACAGTGGGAACCCCATTTCCAGCGGCTGCGGCGCTATGTAAAGCGCCCTTTTTATTTTGTGAGACAGGGTGCAGGTCGTAGCGTGTTCGCAAAGGCGCAGCTAGTTTTTCGGCTGCCGAGCCTTCGAGATACCGGATTTGCTTCTTTCCAGACATTGCAATCCCTGAAACTAGAGCGCGGGCCACAGTATAACGGAAGCAGGGAAAGGAGCACAGTGGTCCAATCGCTACCCGGGATGGGCGCCTTAAAATCGCTGGGCGGCGGATAAATTTGGATGCGATAGAAACTTGAATCACGGGCACGCGTTTGTTAGCCTTGCGCGACTTTTGCTTTTTGGCGACGCCGCAAAATTCATGGCCCTGACCCCTAAACGTACTGAGATTAAACGCCCCGGACTTTTGAAGGAATGGTGGGGCCACAAAGCCTCGCTCATTATTAGTGGCGTCATCACCGTTGCGGCACTTGCCATTTATGTGGCGACGTTCATGGGCGAGCGGCCCATGCCGGTTTTCTACTTCATCACGCGGTTGGAACTCAACAGCCTGGACCTGCGGTTTCAATCGCGCGGACGCACCCAGCCGGACCCGCGAATCATCATTGTAGATATCGATCAGCATTCACAGGAAGCCTTGGGGCACTGGCCCTTTCCGCGAATTTATTTCGCACATTTGCTCGATGCGCTGCGCGAAGACGGCGCCCGCGTGGTGGCGTTCGATATTACTTTCAGCCAGCCGGAGGATCCGACGCTTCCGTTGAAGGATCTTTCGGCCAGCCTTGACGAGCAACAAAAGAAGGGCCAAGGGGCGAGTCCGGCGGTGCGGCTCGAAATTGAGCGCGAAGAAAAAAAGTACAACTACGACCAGCAATTCGCGGACGCCATACAACGGTTCGGCAGCGTCGTGCTCGGCAATTATTTTCTCTACACCAAGGCTGATCTCCAGGGTGTTTCGAACGAAGCCCTCGATCGCTACGCAAATCTGATGGCGTTCTTTCCGTTTCCGCAAGTGAGGCCGGAGCCGTCTGCCGGCGGCGAAGCAGGCCGTCTGCGTTTGATCCAGCAATACGAAGACCTATACCTCGTTCCGCGTGGAGTGGAAGGCAACACCGAACTTCTGACCGGCGTCGTCGCATCGGAAAAAGGCGGCAGCGGCTTTTTTAATGTTGCGGTGGATGCGGATACCGTCGTGCGCCGGATGCTGTTGGCGATTCCGTACGGACGCGATCCGGATCGGGCGAATTGGGACATGTACGCGTCCATTGACGTGCAGGCTTTGCGGCTTTATCTGGGATTGACGAACGAGCAAACCGTGCTGAATTACGGCGGCGCGGGGGTAACCAGCATAGAATTCGGTCCTAAACTCACGGTGCACCCCGACGACCTGAGCCGGATGATGGTGAACTATAACGGGCCCGTGCGGACGTATCCGTATATCTCTTTTGCAGACGCTGCTGAGAAGAAATTTGCACCCGGAACTTTCAAGAACAAGCTCGTTCTGGTAGGCGCATCGGCAACCGGCATTGGAGACTTGCGAGCGACTCCGTTCGGCGCTATTGATTTTCCCGGAGTCGAGATTCATGCGAACTTGATCGACAACATACTGAATCAGAAATTCCTGATGCGCGGCGGGCCGCAGGTGCTTACCGACCTCGCCTTTATATTTCTGTTCGGAATTCCGCTGGGGATGTGGCTGGCCCTCGTTCAGCCGCGCTGGATGGCATTTGGCTTGTTGCTGTTGATACCGTTTGGCGGGATCGTTTACTGGGCGTTTCTACATGGCTGGTGGCTGAACTTTATCGTGCCGTCCCTCTTCACGCTGGTTCCCAATGTGGGTCTGGTGGCGCTCTATCGCGTGTTGATCGAAGATCAGGAAAAGCGCAAAGTGCGCGGCGCCTTCCAGCAATATGTGAGTCCGGAAGTCATCCGGCGCGTTTTGAGCGACCCGGAATTGGTGCAGCCGCGCAAGTCGGAAATCACCGTTCTTTTCAGCGATGTGCGGGGGTTTACCACCATCTCAGAAACGCTTGATGCCCAGGAGTTGGCGCGATTGCTGAACGGTTATCTTACGGAAATGACGCGCATTATTTTTCGACATCAAGGAACGCTCGACAAGTACATCGGCGATGCCGTAATGGCCATCTGGGGTGCGCCATTCACCGAGCCGAAACACGGCGAGCGTTGCTGCGAAGCGGCGCTCAGCATGCTTTCGCGGCTTTCAGAGTTGCAACAGGGATGGGTGTCGGAAGGTTTGCCTGCGATGGAAATTGGTATCGGAATCGACACCGGGATCGCCTCGGTGGGGAATATGGGTTCCTCGTTGCGTTACGGCTATACCGCGATGGGTGACACGGTGAATCTGGCCTCACGCCTGGAAGGCCTGAACAAAGAATACGGGACGAGTATTTTGATCAGCGAAACCACGCGCGCGGATGTGACAAACGACCAAATCATTATTCGCGAAATCGATTTCATCCGAGTGAAAGGCAAGAACCAGCCGGTAACGATTTTCGAAATCCTGAGCCGCCAAGCAGCTGCGAATGATGGGAAGGCATTGGTCGAGATGTTCGGGCAGGGCCGTGAAGCATATAAAGCTCGAAATTGGCGCGCGGCGAAAACGGCATTCGATGAAGTGCTGCGCCGGTGGCCGGACGACGGGCCGTCACGCGTTTTTCGCGGGCGGTGCGACGAATATCTCGCAGAGGAACCCGACGCCGACTGGGACGGCGTGCACGTGATGAAATACAAATAAATCGCAGGAACAAGGAATTATTCGTCGAGGCGCACGACAAAAGTCGTCAACTGGCCGGTCGAGCGCAACTGGCCGGCAAGTTGATTTGCATCCGCCTCTGTCGGCGCGCGTCCCACACGCACGCGGTAGAACAGGCCGCTCGGCGAATCGTAGGTCACGATGCTGACCGGCAAATTGCGGGATTCCATCTCAACTTTCAGCCGCTGAGCGTTCTCCTGCCCTCGAAATGCGCCGACCTGCACGGCAAAAGACCCGTTCTCGGAACTCGGTCCCGCGATAACCTCCAAGCGCACCTGTGCCGTGCCGGGACCCACCATCTCGATTGCCTCGGCGGCCGACAGGGACAAGTCGATCACGCGATCGGCGACAAAAGGCCCGCGGTCATTGATGCGAACTTGCGTCTGCTTCCCATTACGCAGATTTGTGACTCGCACGACGGCGTTGAAAGGTAGCGTGCGATGCGCTGCCGTAAATTCGTGCATGTCATATATTTCGCCGTTGGATGTGCGGCGGCCGTTGAACGGTACGCCGTACCATGAGGCCACACCTTCTTCGACATATTCCCCGGGCACCACCGGCCGCCGTTCGGTGGCCGGCGGCGGACCTGAACGCCTGGATGATCCCGGCGGCGGCGCGGATGACGAAGCTGGAGCAGGAGTTTGTGCAGGCGGATGACTTACAGGTTGACGCTTCGCGCATCCCACGAGAATTACAGAGACGAAAACGCCCGCGATGAGTAGGGATAACGATCCGGCGCGTGCCGGGCAAAATCGCAAAACGTTTTTCAATTGTGGATTAGACCTTGGTGGCAGGCTAGCGGGCCTCACGCAGTTTCCCGGTTCACTGGTTTCGACCCATCTTAGGTATTATAGGAACGCAACCATATTCTCGCAAGGAACCCCTATTGGCCCTGTCACCACGACTGCGTTATAAATTCGATCAAATCCGGGAACAATTCAGCGGTATTTTCGGTGGCCCGCGTGAAGCGCCTCGGCCGAAGCTGTGTCCTTCTTGCGGAACGCTGGTTGGAGCGAGTGCGGCGAAATGCCACCAGTGCGGCGCCAGCATGAATTTCGGAATGGCGGCCGCGAGCCGGTCGCTGAGCCGGTTATTGCCGACCACTTCGCCGGCGACCTACGGAATTCTCAGCCTGAGTTGCTTGCTCTACGGGGCGAGTTTGCTTGCAACAGTTCGCAGCGGCGGTTTTCAAGCGCCGAGTGGCGGCTTTTTCGGCATTTTTAATCTTGGCGCGATCGACATCCGGGTTTTGATAAGGCTCGGAGCGTCGATGCGTTGGCCGGCTGATTTCGAATACCCATGGCGGCTCGTGATGCCTACGTTCCTTCATGGAAGTCTCATGCATATCGGATTCAACATGTGGGTACTGATGGATATTGGGCCGCAAATCGAAGAGCTTTATGGCTCGGCACGTTATTTTTTCATTTACGTTGTGGCGGGTATCGGTGGCTACATCCTCAGTGGCCTGGTGGGTGGTCACGTGAGCATTGGAGGATCGGCATCTTTACTCGGACTGATCGGCTTGCTTCTTGCGGTCACAACGAAACGGAGCGGCGCTTCCATGCAGATGCTCCGAAGCCAACTCATCAAATGGCTGGTCTACATTGCAATCATGGGAATCGTAATGTCCGGAATTGATAACTTTGCGCATCTTGGAGGGCTGATCACCGGGTTTCTGATGGGAAAGGTGATGGCTGATCGTCCGCCTATGTCGCAGCAAGAACGCACGCGGGCGGATCTGCTTGGGTGGACGACGGCGATTGTAGTGATCGCGAGCCTGGGGATCGTGGCTTACGGCTTGTTCCAGACGAGCTGAAATCCGAAGCGGCGGATGTGGTTTCTTACCCTCCGGCATGCAGCCGGCGCGACACCACGATACTGTAATGAAGTCCTGAAATACACACAAAGACAGCCACGCAATATTTGCAAACCTCTTGCACGATCCCCAACGTATGGTTATTCCAGATGGCCAACAGGAGAACCAGGAATATGAGCAGAAGCTCGAAAAATGTGGTGGCTTTTCCGTAAATGCTTGGCGGCAGGGCAATGTAGCCTACGGTGATAAGAACAACGGCGCTAGCGACCAACAACGACACGTCCCTGCCCAAGACAAGAATTGCGAGCCACCACGCGATTTTATTGTGCAATGCCAATACGAGGTAGGATGAAGACACGAGAAGCTTGTCCGCAATGGGATCAAGGTATGCGCCCAGCGGAGTTTTTTGATTCAGCCCCCGGGCGAGCAAACCGTCCAATCCATCCGTGAGGCCGGCGACAATCAGTATCGCCATGGCCCACCCATATCGCTCGTAGTGAATCGTAATAATGAAGACGGGAAGGAAGGCCAGGCGCAGGAACGTGAGCTGATTAGGCACGGTGAGGATTCGGCTGTTCATGAAGTCATCCGGCTAACTGGAACAAGTAAGTGCGATCAGGCGAATTGTGCCAGATACTCCGCGAGCGAGCGGCCAGTCTTTTTTGCAAACACTTCTGCGAGCGATGGAATTGAACCTCGCGGTTCGTCCAGAGCGATGCGTTCGATTCGAAGCATGGGGAAAAATAGAGTGGGCAAACCCATGCGGTCACCGTCGGGATGCAAAACCTGGCTGACAAAATCGTCAAAGGAACTGAGATCGATCCCGCGCACGGAGACTCCCGAATGCGTAATGTCGATCAGTTCGCCCCACAATTTTTCTTTGGGACTCTGCAGGCTGATTACGACGATCGAATGCGGTTGCATTGAGTCTCCCGGAATCCTCTAACACTATGGTATCTCAATTCGCGGCGCGAACAGGCACCGTGATGCCCTCAAAAGTATCTTTGCCTGCGGATTTCTTCAACCGGCCATCACTTTCATGTCGGGCGCTAGCTGCAGCTTGGGTTCTGTCACTTTTTGCATGGCTTCAGGCGAAACCCCCGGAGCGAGCTCGCGCAGAACTAGTCCCCGTGGCGTAACTTCGATGACGCCGAGTTCTGTGACGATCAGATTCACTACGCCAACGCCGGTTAGCGGCAAACTGCATTCTTTTACGATTTTGGGCTCGCCGTCTTTGGTCGTGTGTTCCATAGCGATGATAACGCGCTTGGCGCCCGCAACGAGGTCCATCGCCCCACCCATACCTTTCAGCATTTTTCCTGGAATAGCCCAATTGGCGAGATTGCCCTTGGCGTCCACCTGAAGCGCTCCCAGTACGGTGACGTTGATTCGGCCGCTGCGGATCATTCCAAAAGAATCCGCACTCGAAAAATAACAACAGCCCGGAATTTCGGTGATTGTTTCTTTGCCCGCATTGATCAGGTCGGGATCTTCTTCTCCTTCGTACGGGTAAGCGCCAACGCCGAGCATGCCGTTTTCCGATTGCAGAATGACTTCCACGCCCGGAGGCAGGAAATTCGGAATCAGCGTGGGCAAGCCGATGCCAAGGTTCACGTAGTAACCGTCGCGCAACTCGCGGGCGACCCGGCGGGCGATAATTTCGCGCTTATCAATTTCTGCGGGCATGATTTCTCCTAGCGCTTTCGCACGGTGCGGCGCTCGATGCGCTTGACGTAATTTGCACCCTGAAAGATCGCGTCCACAAAAATTCCGGGCGTGTGAATGCAATCTGGATTCAGCGCGCCGAGCTCGACGATCTCCTCCACTTCGGCGATCACATGATCAGCGGCGGTGGCCATGATCGAGTTGTAATTGCGTGCCGTCTTGCGAAAAACAAGGTTTCCCCAGCGGTCACCCTGGTAAGCCTTGATGAAAGCAAAGTCACCCCGCAACGCGGGCACCAGGATGTGCGGACGGCCCTTGAATTCACGCACTTCTTTCCCTTCTCCCGCCATCGTGCCGTAGCCGGTAGGAGTAAAAAACGCGGGAATGCCCGCACCGCCGCAACGAATGCGTTCCGCCAGCGTTCCTTGAGGATTCAGTTCCACATCAATTTCTTTTTTCAGAGCTAGCTGCTCGAACAGCTTATTTTCACCCACGTAACTGGCGATCATTTTTTTTACTTGCTTGCTCTGCAGCAACAGGCCGATTCCGAAATCGTCCACGCCCGCGTTATTGGACACGAGAGTGAGATCTTTTGTGCCCTTCCGGCGCAACGCGGCGATCAGGTTTTCCGGAATGCCGCAGAGCCCGAAACCTCCGAGCAGAATCGTCGCTCCGTCCTGGATGCGGGCAATTGCGGCGTCAGCGCTGGCTACACGCTTATCCATTGCGTCTCCTTGCATCGCTTACATTGCATCACGATCATTGCGAGGGAAGTTTACTGCAATTCGGCGGACATTTTGTAGAAGTCATTCAGCTGCGGGAATTTCAAGTGTATTGCTTCGGCGGCTGATGCCGGAGCGAGCGGCGTTTTTCAATACGCGCACAAGTGCCGCCACGGCGATTGCCGCAGCATCTGGGGACGCTGCTTTTTCCACTTCGGCCACGAGCGCGGAGCCGACCACGGCTGCGTCCGCTATGCCGCCAAGTACGCTTACGTGAGAGGGCGCCGAAATTCCAAAACCTACGGCGATCGGCAGGGTCGTAAATTTGCGAATGCGTCGAGCGAGCGCTGGTAACCCTTCGGGCAATGCTTCTCGCGTACCGGTTACGCCCGTTCGCGATACTAGATAAAGGAAGCCCGTTGAGGCTTCTGCAATTCGAGCCAGACGCTCGTCGGTGGACGTTGGAGCTGCGAGAAATATCGTGTCCAGACCTCGGCCTTGCAGAGCTGTGCGATACTCGCCCGCTTCCTCCGGCGTCAAATCTGTGGCAAGCGCGCCGTCGGCGCCTGCCGAGGCCGCAGCTTCAGCGAATTTCTCCAGACCCATCTGCAAGAGGGGATTGAAATAACTGAAGAGCACCAGCGGCACGTCCGTGCGCGTGCGCAGGTTGCGGACGAGTTCGAGGACGCCGGCAAGAGTTGTCCCGCTGCGTAACGCGCGTTCGCTGGCACGCTGAATGATAGGCCCGTCCGCCACCGGATCGCTGAAGGGAACGCCGATCTCGATGATGTCCGCGCCTGCTTCCGCTGCGGCCACTATGATTTTGGCGCTGGCTTCGAGCGAAGGATCTCCGGCAGTGATGTACGCT
Source organism: Acidobacteriota bacterium (assembly GCA_003167215.1). GTDB lineage: Bacteria > Acidobacteriota > Terriglobia > Acidiferrales > UBA7541 > Palsa-295. Next base: position 21,283 of record PMTV01000013.1, read on the forward strand.
ATGAGCCCAAGTTCGCCGGCATCTGCAAGCGCCCTGAACTTGCGTTCTATTCTCCCGGCATGTTTTTCAGTGGCAGGCCTTGCACCAGCGCGGGCGCTTGCCACGTTCTCGCCCGAGGACTTTGAAGTGGGAGAGTTAGACATAGCGAGACAGGATTTCCATATCTTTGTCGCCGCGGCCGGATAGATTCAGGACCACGACTTCATCTTTGCCCATTTTGGGCGCGCGGCGAATAAGTTCCGCCACAGCGTGCGCGGATTCAAGCGCTGGAACAATTCCTTCGATACGCGCGAGCGTGCGTGCAGCTTCCACCGCTTCTCCATCGCCAGCGGCTGTGTATTCAACGCGGCCTCGTTCTGCTAGCCAAGCGTGTTCGGGGCCGACTCCGGGATAATCGAGCCCCGCAGACACAGAATGAGTCGTCGAGATTTGGCCGTCCGCGGTCTGCAGCAAATAGGTGTAAGTACCTTGCAGAACGCCGGGTCGCGCGCCGGCGAATCCCTCTGCCGCAGCAAGACGCGCTGCATGCTCGCCCAGAGATTTTCCGCGGCCGCCGGCCTCCACGCCGAGCATTTTCACTTTCGCGTCACCGAGAAATGCGTGAAACAGGCCAATGGCATTCGATCCGCCGCCGACGCACGCAAACAAGTGATCTGGGAGCCGTCCTTCGGCGCGCAGAATTTGTTCGCGAGCTTCTTCGCCGATAATTTTCTGAAAATCGCGCACAATTTGAGGGTAAGGGTGAGCGCCGAGAACTGATCCCAGGAGATAGTGAGACGTGCGCACGTTTGTTACCCAATCGCGCATAGCCTCATTAATCGCATCTTTCAGCGTGCGGCTGCCGGAATCGACTCCGGTCACTTCCGCGCCAAGCAGGCGCATGCGAAAAACATTCAGCCGCTGGCGTTCCATGTCCTCGGTGCCCATGTAAATCGTGCAACTAAGACCAAGGCGAGCTGCGACGGCAGCCGTTGCTACCCCATGCTGGCCCGCGCCGGTTTCCGCAATGATTCGCTTTTTTCCCATGCGCAGCGCGAGGAGACCCTGGCCCAGGGCGTTGTTTATTTTGTGCGCGCCGGTATGGAGCAGGTCTTCACGCTTCAGATAGATGCGAGGGCCGGCGAGCTGCGCAGTAAGACGCGATGCAAATTGCAGCGGCGTTGGTCTGCCGGCAAAATTATGGAACAGATCATCGAGCTCCTTCTGAAAGCTCTGGTCGGCGCGGGCTTCGGCGTAGGCTCGCTCAAGCTCTTCGAGCGGCGCGACGAGTGTTTCCGGGACGTAGCGGCCGCCAAAGGGGCCGTAGCGTCCGCGTGAATCTGGCACGCTTTGTGGCGCTGCGCTCGTCACGCGGCCCTCTGAGAAGTCCGCACAGCTCGTATGAAGTTCACGACGAGCGCAGGGTCTTTCTTCCCCGGCTTCGTTTCCACGCCGCTGCAAACATCGACCGCGTATGGTTTGGCGGAGCGAATCGCTGCGGAAACATTTTCCGGCGTCAGGCCTCCGGCCAGGAAAATGCGGCCGGCACGCTTTGCGCGAAGCGCCATGTTCCAGCGAAAAGTCTTGCCGCTTCCGCCGTGGCGGCGACGATCGAAGCCGTCGAGCAAAAACGCGGAGGCATGCTTGTAACGAGTGAGTTTAGCTGCACGGAATGAATCACGCACACGAACCGCCTTAATGACCGGCACGGTTCGCGCAAGATGCGCGATCGTCATGGGTGATTCCTCACCATGTAGCTGAAGATAGTCCAGTCCGACCTGGCGCGCGATCCTCAGCATTTCGTCCTTGCGCTCGTTCACAAATACTCCCACGGACGTGACTTTTTTGGGCAAGCGACCCAAAATCCGACGGACGGTGCGTGGCGTCACGTACCGTGGGCTGCGCGGATAAAAATTAAATCCGATGAAGTCCGCTCCCGCCTTGAAAGCTTGGCGAGCGTCCCTTAGATTCGTGATCCCGCATATTTTTACTTTTACCATTGAGTTTCATCGCTCGCCGGGCTGGACTTTTCCAAACCGCAAGGTTGGAGCAAAGTGCGCAAAGCATGCCCCGGATCATCTTGTCGCATCAGACGCTCTCCGATGAGAAAAGCATCGAACCCGGCCTGGTTCAGCCGAACGAGATCCTCGCGCGTACGGAGGCCGGACTCGCTGACGGCGATGCAATCCTGCGGAATTGCTTGCACCAATTCGAACGATGTTTTCAAATGCACGCTGAAATCCTGCAGGTCACGATTATTGACGCCAATGATTTGCGCGCCAGCTGAAAGAACGCGTTCCAGTTCTTCGCGCGTGTGAACCTCGACCAAGGGCTCCATATTGAGCGAACGCCCTAAGGCTAGCAACGCGCGAAAGGTTTCATCGTCCAAGACTGCGGCGATTAGAAGAAAAGAATCGGCGCCGGCTGCGCGTGTTTCCCATACTTGCCACGCATCCACGATGAAATCCTTCCGCAAGATCGGAATGCTTGTTACGCGACTGGCTTCTTTCAAATCGGCCAGCGAGCCGGAAAAGAAATCTTCTTCGGTGAGTACGGACAGCGCGGTTGCGCCTGCCTGCTCCAGATCCGCAGCCAAGAGGGCCGGGGCGAAGTCTGAACGGATGACACCGCGAGACGGAGAGGCCTTCTTCATTTCCGCAATAATGTGGACGCCGGGCCCTGTAAGCGCAGAGGCGAAATCCCGAGGCAGCGCGACTTTCTTTTCGACCGCTATCCGGAGCGCAGCCTCCGGGAGCACGCGCTTGCGATGCGCGATAGACTCGCGGCGTGCTTCGACAATTCGTTCCAAAATATTTTTCGAGCGAGCGCTGATTTCCATGGGCGAATTTACGTCAAATGCGACGCGGCACAATACACCTTCAGGTGAGCCCTAAAGGGAGAATCGCTGTGAATATGCTAGTTGTGCGGCCTGCAGAAGTCAATTTGCCCCCGGACCTGAGATCTCAAAAGGTTAGAGGATTCGCGAAGCGGTGGTGGCTATGGCGCCGGCGGCGCAGCCCCCAGCAGAGGCTCCGAGAATTTTATGGGGATGCCAAAATTCGACCCCCCGAAGCCCTTCAGCACGGCATAGGTAACGCCGATCACTTTTCCTTTGCGGTTGAAAAGTGGGCCGCCGGAACCTCCGTTAGTTGTCTGCGCATCGAAAACAATCTTGTCGGGAAGAATGTCACCAATATGCCCTTGTGTGATGAGAGGACGAATCAGGTTACGATGCGCCAAGTCATCGAGCACCTTGGAAACGTCTATGCCATTGTGAGAGATGATTTCTTGGGCGGTATCTTCATCCGTGCGAGCAAGAATGGCTGCGAGTCCGGTGGCATAACCCATCAGGATTACGGGCTGTCCTGTGACTGCGGCTCCCTGGTTCCAATCGACCAAAAGAACAGAACGTTTAAGATCCTGCATGTCCACGCGCATTGTAGCGAGGTCTGTCTCCGGAGAAATCTGCTGCACTTCCGCGTGGAACGCGCGCGGATCACCTGGGAAATAAGCGCGAATGGCTGAAATTTCCGGCTGGTATCCCTGGTCCGTAAACACTTTGAAGTCGTCAGTTTTCCACCACGGTTCGGCCACATGGTGATTGGTCATGACGCGTCCGTTCGGGCCAGCCACAAAACCGGTACCAAAAATATCGATCTTTACCTCCGGCCCATGGCCTTCAAGCGTAAGAATGGGGTCGCCTCCGCTATCCTCCAAAGGCTGCCCTTGCTGGTTGAGACCCGCATAACGGAGGCGCTGCCCTGTATTTTTATCGCGGAGTGCCACTGAAACATGCAACAGGCAAACGCTCTGCACGTCCGCCGGTATCAGAGTTTGGGCTCCTTGGCCTTCCTGCTCGATACGCGCGAGCCGCGCATTGGTCTCTTCGAGTTGTTTCTGCAGGGTGTTTGCGTCTTCCGGAGCTGCACTTGCCATCTTCGCTTTTAAATCTGCGGCTTGTTTCTGAAGATCATTTTTCGCACCAGGCGTTCCCTGTTGCGTGCGGAGTTTGCGCGATTCGGAAATCAAATCCTGCTGGCGAACGATTCCACCTTCGAACCGGGTGATAAAAGCATTCCCTCGCTGCGTTTCTTTTTGCGCGCTGCGCGCAAACAGAAAGTACACTCCGGCCATGACCACAACAATCGCGCAGATGGCGCCGAACCCAAACTTGAGCTTGTGGTCGAGCGAGGAGGCATTATTCGCCATCTTTTCTGTGACAGCGAGAGCCTCGAATGCGGTGTGGGCAATTTGCTGGCCTTCGACCGCGATTCGCGTTTCGTCGCGCAACTGTTTCTGCGCGCGGAACATTCGCAATTGGTTGCGGACACGAGCCAACAGCTCGCTGGAATCGTATGGCTGGGAAATCGCGTCGTCCGCGCCAAAATTCAAAGCTTCCGTACGCTCTTCAATCGATGAGCCAACCAGCAGAATCACGCCTACCATTTCCGTGGCGGCGGAGCCGCGAATTGTGGCGATGGTTTCGCGAGGCTGCGGCCCGTCTGCATCCGGCGCATTAGGGGCATGAGCATTCATCAGCAGCAGATTGGCTCCGGCGTTGTGAATCGCATCAAGCGCTTCGACCGCGCTTCCGAACGCAGCCACGTCGTACCCGGCGGTGTCGAGTGCCGAGCGCAGGGTCTCAAGCGCGATTGGGTCGGCTTCGACGATTACTATTTTCTCGCGCGTGTTATCCATGTCGTCCGAGGATGCTTCCGGGGCTGTATAGGGCTTTCATCGTAGAAGAAAATAAGGAAAGCACAAAGACATCCGCGCGCGTTCCTCAACTAGAATAGACGCTCGCAACGCTTGGTGGGGTTCATAGTATTTTTGCCGGACAGAATTTGCAAACACTCGACCAACTAAACCGACAAATCGTGCGGTGCCGAAAATGTCCGCGTCTCGTCTGCTACCGCGAGAAGGTGGCGGCTGAAAAGCGCCGAGCGTTTTTGGACTGGGATTACTGGGGCAAGCCGGTCCCGGGCTTCGGCGACCCGCATGCGAAACTGCTGATTCTGGGTCTTGCGCCTGCAGCTCACGGCGGAAATCGAACGGGAAGGGTTTTCACTGGCGACCGCTCCGGAGATTTCCTCTATAAGGCGCTTTATGAAACCGGCTTTTCGAACCAACCGAATTCCACGCATCGGGGCGACGGGCTGAGGTTGAAAAGTG
>PMTV01000025.1:0-93489 GCA_003167215.1 Acidobacteriota bacterium
TGCGGAAGAAGGGACTCGAACCCCTACGGCCTTTCGGCCACCAGCTCCTAAGGCTGGCGCGTCTGCCAATTCCGCCACTTCCGCGTCGGCTGGCTCCTTCGATTATACAGGCGAGTTGGATTCCTAGAACAGTCAAACGCCTGCGGAAAGCTCGTCCCCCCGCAATTCGTTTTCCTAAACAGTTACAACGTTGTCATCCGCATCGCCGCGGCTCATTTAATCGGCCGGGCGAATGCCCTTGCAGCACTCACCCTGTTTTGCTAGTCTTCCGGCCCAACAAGCCTTAACCAATCCCGGGAGGAACGCCATGCCACACTGTACGAAATGCGGAGCCGCTATAGCAGATAGCGCTGGTTTCTGTCCAAGTTGTGGCGCCACCCAGGGAGCGGCCGCCTCGTCCCCTTCCGCCGCCTCCACGCAATCCGGTTTAGCTGAAAACGTCGCTGGATTGCTCTGCTACGTTCTCGGTTGGATCACTGGCCTAATCTTTTACCTCACGGACAAGAGGCCATTCGTTCGTTTCCACGCAGCGCAATCTATCGTAGTCTTCGGCGCGCTCACCATCATCCGAATTATCGTCGGCATGTTATTTGTCACCGGAGGTCTCGCCGGAATTACCACAGGACTCTCGCTGGGAATCATGCTCTTCTGGCTCATTTCTCTCGTGGGTCTTATTCTCTGGGTCCTCCTGATGGTCAAGGCTTACCAGGGCGAGCGGTATCGCGTGCCCATCGCTGCCGACTTGGCAGACAAGATCTTCGGGAAATCCTAACTCGCGCGCCACACGTCGTTTTTGATTTGTTGCTTTTCGAATTCGCGGCGCTGACGTTCGCCGCCCTTGTCCCACCCGGAATCGTCGTCCGGCGCGGCCTTCTTCCTGTCTTCGTTAACCCTTGACATCCGCCAGTCCAGCGTCCATCTTTATTGACTTTCCTTTATGGTGCGCAGTATCCGGAGTGCCGGGAGACAGAAGTGAAGGTTCGCCTTTGTTTTCACGATAAATGCTTCGATGGAGCGGCCTCAGCCGCGGTCTTCACCCGCTTTTACCGCGAACGCATCCACCCCGATGCCCAGTTTATGTACACCGGGATGACGCATAAAGCTTCGCAACCGTTCGAAGACGGCATTTTCGACGGTGACGAAAACGCCATCGTGGATTTCAAATATTCCAGTTCGCCTCTGCTCACCTGGTGGTTCGATCATCATCAGAGCGCCTTCCTTACTCCCCAGGATGCCGAGCATTTCCGCCGCGACCATTCAGGCAAGAAATTTTACGACCCCGCCTTCAAGTCCTGCACGAAATTTTTGGCCACCATCGCCGCGGAAAAATTTGGATTCGATGCCAGCCCGCTCGCCGAACTGATCCATTGGGGAAATATTATTGACGGCGCGCAATTTGAAACCCCCGCAATTGCTGTTGGATTGGCGGAGCCGGCCATGCAGCTCGCGCTGGTAATCGAAGCGGCGCCCGAACCCGACCTCGTACCGAAACTCATTCCTTCCATGGCCGTGCTTTCCTTGGCCGAAATGGTGAAGCTGCCTCTCGTTCAAAAATACTTGGGCAGCCTGCTCGAACGGCATCGGCGCTCGCTCGATATTTTGCGCGAGCGCACCGATTCTCGCGGCGGCGTAATCTATTTCGACGTCAGCGACCTCGACCTCGAGGGTTACAATAAATTTATTCCCTATTTTTTGCATCCCGACGCAATCTACTCCGTCGGCGTGAGTGCGTCCTCCATACGCACAAAGATCTCGGTGGGAACCAGTCCATGGAAGGAAATACCCGCCGACGTGAATCTCGCGTCTCTGTGTGAAAAGTATGGCGGCGGAGGCCACGCCCGCGTCGCGGCCATCTCTCTGGGCCCCGGTGAGTTGGTTCGCGCCCGTCAAGTCGCCCAGGAGATCGCCGCAACGCTCCGCCGTCCCTCGTGATTCGCTCTTGAATCGGCGGCTCTTTTGGCGCGGCTGGAATGCAATCTGGCGGCTTTCCAGCTTCGTTGGGGACGAGATTTTATCGTGTTACAATACTTCTCTTTTGTTGGGCCGGTAGCTCAATGGTAGAGCAGCTGACTCTTAATCAGCGGGTTGCAGGTTCGAGTCCTGCCCGGCTCACCACTTTTTTGCGATAAGTTGGCATCTTCAGATTTATTCGAAAGAATAAGCCGGGATGCGGTTGAAAAATATCAAGAACCCCCCAGCAATATGGGGGATATCCCCCAGGCGTTTGCGCCCTCCAAACTGCCCAAGCTTACTAAACTGAACTCGCCGGTGACTTAAATGGCGCTCGTATCATCATAAGTATGTGTGCTGCGACGCTCACCACTAAAACGAGGAGTGCATCGAATGCGCGACCAATTCACGAACCCAGGCTCTAGCGCGGCACCGCGCGGCGAACGCAACTCCGGAATCAGCATGCGAAGCGGGCTGCTTGCGCTTTTGTGTTCGATGATTCTGGCGATCGGCCTGATGGCATGCTCAAGCCACAATCACACTGTGGTGAGTTCATCCCCGAATATCACGAGCCTCAATCCAAACGCAGGAGCGGTAGCCGCGCCGGTAACGATCGCCGGCGCGAATTTCGGTGCGACGCAAGGGACCAGCACTGTNNGGAGCGACCACAGGCAACGTCGTAGTTACCGTCGGCGGTGAAGCCAGCAACGGCGTCACGTTTACTGTTACTGTGGCCGGTGGCCCGACCGTCACCAATCTCAATCCCAGCTCAGGGCCGGTGGCCACGCCGGTAACGATCACTGGCACGAATTTTGGTGCGACGCAAGGGACCAGCACTGTAGCCTTCAACGGCACCGCAGCCACGCCGACCAGTTGGAGTGCAACGAGCATCGCGGCGCCGGTTCCCGCCGGAGCGACCACAGGCAACGTCGTCGTTACCGTCGGCGGCTTAGCCAGCAACGGCGTAAATTTCACCGTGGGATCGAACAGCCAGACAGCCGACGTGGCAACCTGGCACTACGACAATTCGCGAAGCGGCCTGAATCCCAGTGAAACGACGCTCACGCCAACCAATGTGAAATCCACGACCTTCGGAAAGGTGGGCCAGTTCACCGTCGACGGTTCCATTGATGGCCAGATTCTTTATCTCAGCCAGGTGAATATCCCGGGTGTCGGGACCAAGAATGTCGTGTATGCCGCCACGGAGAACGACTCAGTCTATGCCATAGACGCGGACAGCATCACCGGTACCTCAGCCACGGTCCTCTGGAAAAAGTCCATGCTCCTCTCGGGTGAAACAACGGCCACCGGGCTGCCGTGTGGAAACATTGTTCCGAGTGGAATCCTGGCCACGCCGGTCATCGACCGTTCGCGCAACGCCATCTACGTGATCGCCAATTCCGAGAACTCTGCTCACACCTTCTTCCACCGTATCCATGCACTTGATCTGACCACGGGCGACGAGCTTTTCGGCGGCCCGACCACCATCGCTCCTACTTCACCCAGCCAAGCCGGCACGGTCACGTTCGATCCTTCCACTCAGCATGACAGGGCCGCGCTCCTGGAGAGCGGGAGCACAATTTACTCTGTGTGGTCCGGGCTGGATGGCGATTGCGGAACGTATTACGCCTGGGTCATCGGTTTCAGCGCTGACACCCTTGCTCAAACCCGCGTCCTGAACCTCACTCCCGATGTAAAGGGCGGGGGCATTTGGTTGGGAGGCGGTGGTGCTGCTGCCGATTCGGCCGGAAGTATCTATGCGATCACTGGCAACGGTTTCGGCACTACCGGTCCAAGCGGCAACGACTACCCAAATTCTTTTGTCCGTCTTTCGGCCTCGGGAGTTTTCAGTGTTGCGGACTTCTTCGCCCCGGACAATACGATTACGGATGACAACGACGACCTGGATTTCGGTTCAGCCGGTCCAATGCTGCTGCCTGATTTGGTGGCCGGTGGGGTCACTCACCACCTCGCCGTGGGAGCCGGCAAAGACGGAATTATGTACGTCTTGAACCGGGACAACATGGGCCAGTACAACAGCATGAACAATACCGTTTACCAATCTTTCCAGATCAACTCGGGCGAAAATTTTTCGACCCCGGTTTACTTCAACAACACTGTTTACATCGCTCCGAGCAGTTCGCATCTCAAAGCCTTACCCATCGCGAACGCGCTGCTGGCCACCACTCCGTCCTCTGTAAGCGCGCATCAGTTCCCGTCCTCTGGCACCGTGGCCAGCATTTCCTCGAATGGCACCTCGAACGGTATCGTCTGGGCGCTTGACGGCAGCGCTGGGGTTTTATACGCCTACGACCCCACGAATCTCGCGAATGAGTTTTACGACTCCACCCAGGCTGCCGGCTCCCGCGATAGCTTTGCTCCGCTCGGCAGCCATTTCATCACCCCGATGGTAAGCAATGGGAAAGTTTATTTTGGTACGCGCACAACCATCGTCGTCTTCGGCTTGCTGGCGCCCTAGCTCACTTCGCTCGGCCCGCAGGCAGTGGAGTGCCTGGATGTTTCGCGTCGCCCGCGTTCGTACCGCTCGCCTTTGTGTCGGCCGCCTTCTTCTCCTGAGGAACGAAGGGCAGGGCGTCCTCCGTCAAAGCGAAAAAGGTGACGCCATCGCTTAATCATGAAAAAACAATTCAAGACCATCGACGAATATATCAGCGCCTCTCCCAAGGATGTTCAGCGTATCCTTGAAAAAATCAGGCGGACGATCCGCAAAGCAGCGCCAGAAGCCGTGGAAGCAATCAGCTATCAAATCCCTACTTTCAGGCTGAACGGCAAATCCTTGATCCATTTCGCCGCATTCAAAAATCACATCGCTCTTTTCCCGCCCGGGCCCGCCGCGTTCAAAAAAGAAGTGTCTCAGTACGCCGGCCCCAAAGGTAATCTCAAGTTCCCGCTCGATAAACCGATTCCCTTAGACTTAGTGAAGCGCATCGTCATATTCCGAACAAAGGACCACAAAAAGAATTGAACGAATTTGTCGCCGCGTGCCACTGCCTCTGTGGCGGCCGCCTTTTTATCCTGAGGAACGAAGGGTAGGCGGGCGTCCTTCGCCTTTCTTGTTTTTCGGGTTTTAACCTGTCATCCCGCCTGCCCTGAGTCAGGCGAAGGGCCTTTTCTTCTTCCCGTGCCTTAATCTGTCATTCCGAGCATCGCGAGGAATCTGCTCTTGGCGGGTGCGCATCTTTCCACAACACACCGGACACCATTAGAGCCGAGTAGTTAATTTTCGGGTGCCGCATCCTTTGCGTTTTTCTTTTCTGCAAAGGGTGCGGATTTTGACGTCTTCCGTCCACTTCCATATAGAAATCGTCGTAACCAACTAAAACAAAGCACGTTAAGAATTCTACCCGGGCCAGAACGCAAATTCGCGTCCCTTTACCCTGGAATGTAGCATCGGCGAAGGAAGGCGCTTCAGCCGAATTGCGTTCTTAGCGGTAAAAACAAAGTGGCTTATATGCCCCTCATTGCATCTAACTATTTGTAGATTGAATAGGTTGCAACTTTTTCGCTTCGCCGGTGTTTCTAGTAATAGGCGTCTGCGGGAGACGCCTGCTCGCGGCGGCAGTTCCGGTACTACACAGTCGGAGGCTTCATTTGTCGTTGAATAAACGCTCACTGGCCATCATCGCTTTTCTCGCCGTTCTGGCGTGCGCGCTTTCGTCCGCCGCCTTCGCCGATGCCGGAGTGATCCTGAACGAGTCGCTCGACACCAGCGTCGCCCGTATCACCGGCTCCGGCCATAGCGCCGTTTATCTTTCGAATATCTGCCCTGACGACTCCCCGGTGAAAATGCGTCTTTGCCGCCCCGGTGAGCAAGGTTCGGTCATCAGCAACTACACCACTCTGGGTGAAGACCAGCCTTACGAATGGAACATCGTTCCGCTCAGCGTCTATCTCTACGGCGTCGAAGATCCCCAGGACCGCCCGCTGCTCAGCTCCAAAGACATCAAGTCCGCGCTCGAAGAGCGCTATCGCGAAAAATATCTCGCAACGATTTGCACTGGCGCGCGCTGTCGCTATAGCAACGGCGCCGAATGGCGCGAAATGGTTGGCGCCACTCTCGAACGCAGCATGTACGTGTTCGTGGTCAACACTTCCATCGAGCAGGACCGCGCGCTGATTACCGAATTCAATTCTCAGCCCAATGTGAACCATTTCCACGGCCTCACCCGAAACTGCGCCGATTTCGCGCGCCGGGTCATGAATTTCTATTTCCCTAAATCCGTCAGACCCGACTACATGAATGATTTTTTCATAACCACTCCCAAAGCCGTCGCGCATTCACTGACGAAATACGCGGAAGAGAATCCGGAGCTCAATTTCCGCGTTCTGCATTTTGCGCAAGTCCCCGGAACCATCAAACGCAGTAGTGAATGCCGCAGCGGAACTGAGCAGTTGTACCACTCGAAAAAGCTGGTAATTCCGTTGGCCGTTTTTGCCTGGCAGGGAATTCCGGCCGTTGCCGCTTCCTACGCTCTCACTGGCCGCTTCAATCCCGGACACCAGTTCGAAGCGCACCCGTCCACACAAGCCCTTGGAGCCGACGACTTTCTAAGCGCTCCTTCTGCGGGCGAGTTCACCGTCAGCATCCAACAGCTTGCCGCCGAAGAAAAGCTCCAGCGTGAAGAAATTGTCGGCACCCAGGATGAATGGAAGCAGTATCGCGTTAATCTCGATGTAGCGGTGGACCAGGCGATCCACGACGAAATTATTCCCAATCGCAATTATTTGAAGCGTGTCTTCAAGATCCTGGGTGAAGGAACCTCGATTTCCGCCGATGAGCGCGGAGCGCTGTGGATGGCTATGCCGGATCAAGAAGCTCCCGTGCGCGTGGGCTTGAGCGTCAGCAATATCTTCGCGCCGGATTCAGACCTGCAGTTCGCTTACCAGATCATTCTCGCGCGCATGGAAAGTGAATTGAACAGCCCCAAGCACAGCCGCGAGACTGCCGTGGAATTCAGGCAAGATTGGTTCCCCGGGGAAGATAGCCGCGCCAGGCGTCAGATTTTCGCCGCCGCGCAAGTGCTGGCGAGCATATCGTCCTCTGCTCCGCAGCCGGTCGTGCCTGCCGTTGGCTCGGCCGAAGCGCAGCCTGTCTTTGTGCTGGGGATCGCGCCTAAAACCGTGCCGGAACTTTTCCCGTCGTATCCACGAACGGCAACCCCGGAGCCCTTCCTTAGCCAACCACTTTTGTTCTAATATCTGCCAGGGAGATCAAATGGCCTCGCCTCTACCAGAGGAATTTCAAAAAGAATTCAACACCTTGCGTAACAAGCAATTTGAAGTCTTTGACCGCCTCGGCCAACTCGAAGGCCAGATTACGCAACTCGTCGAACGCACGCGTAAACTGGAAGAAGCCGTTGCGAGGATAGAAAGCAGTTCCCAAAGGCGCCCGCCCTACCAGCGCTAGCGCGCCGGCTGATGAAGCTAACGGCTAATTATGGCCGGCGCTGCCGAGTTCGCGAACGATGTCTCCCACGAAAGATTTCGCGTCTCCGAAAAGCATCAGCGTTTGGTCCAGGTAGTAAAGGGGATTGTCGATTCCCGCGAAGCCCGGGCTCATCCCGCGTTTGATCACCATCACCGTTCGAGCCTTATCGACGTCGAGAATCGGCATCCCGTAAATCGGGCTGCCCGGATCGGTGCGAGCCGCCGGGTTGGTAACGTCATTCGCTCCGATCACCAGCGCGACATCTGTCTGCGGAAAGTCGCCGTTAATTTCGTCCAGGTCGAGCAGCTTGTCGTACGGAATGTCCGCCTCCGCCAGCAGAACATTCATGTGCCCCGGCATGCGCCCCGCAACCGGATGAATGCCGAACTTCACGTCGACCCCGCGCTTCGTCAGCGCGTCATACAATTCGCGCACTTTGTGCTGCGCCTGCGCCACTGCAAGACCGTACCCCGGAACGATTACGACTTTGTTAGCAGCGGAAAGAATCGCGGCAGCCTCTTCGGCGCTGGCGCTCCGCACGTTGCGCGTTTCCTGCGCGGCGGCGCCTGCCGCCTGTTCCTGCCCGAACGCTCCAAACAGCACGTTCGAGAACGAACGGTTCATGGCCTTTGACATATTCAAAGACAGAATGAAGCCGGAAGCGCCATCGAGTGCCCCAGCCACGATCAGCAGTTTGCTGTCGAGAACGAATCCCATCGCCGCCGCGGAAAGTCCGGCGTAGGAATTCAGGAGAGAAATCACCGTAGGCATGTCCGCGCCGCCAATCGGAATAATCATCAGCACGCCAAACAGAAGAGGGATTCCTACGATGAAAGGGAACACGTGCGTGTGGCCCGGATGAATCACAACGTAGGCTGCGAGTCCAACAGCGATCGCCAGAACGCCAAGGTTGACCACGTTCTGTCCCTTATAGGTAATTGGCCGCTGCGGCAAAACTTCCTGAAGTTTTCCCGCCGCCATCAGGCTGCCGGTAAACGTGAGCGAGCCAAGAATCACTTCCATGCACAGAACGGACATGGTGAATCGTGAAACGTCCGTGCCGCGAAGATAAAATTCGGAAGTGCCGACTAGCGTCACGCAAAGCGCTCCAAACGCGTGGCTGAGCGCGGTTCGCTGCGGCACGGCGGTCATTTGCACCATCCCGAGCGGCACTCCGATGATCGTGCCCAACACGAGCGCGATCGCAATCCACTTGTAGTCCACAATCCCGTGATTCAGCAGTGTCCCCGCAATTGCGAGAACCATTCCCAACTCGCCGGCCCACACGCCGTGCCGCGCGGTGCTGGGCGAGCTCATCCATTTCAGCGACAGAATGAAAAGCGCTGTGGCCACCAGATAAGTGATTTCAATAATGTTTTGGGAGGCCTGCATCTAGATCACGGTTTCTTGGCGCGGCTGGATTTGAACATCTTGAGCATGCGGTCGGTAATCAGGAAACCGCCGACAACGTTGCTGGTGGCTGCAACGATTGCGATCGTGCCCAGCACCGTCGATAGCGTGCTCTTATGCGCCCCTACCAGGAGAATGGCGCCGACAACGGCGATGGCGTCCAACGCGTTCGTCAACGACATCAGCGGAGTGTGGAGTAGAGGTGATACGCGCCGAATCACTTCAAATCCGATGAAAGCTGCGAGCATAAAAACGTAAAGGTCAGTCATCAAATCTAATTTCATCTCTAGTGCCCTCCTTGTAGCGCCGCGAGGGCCGGCAATGAATAAAACTCGCGAACACGCGGGTTGACGATTTCACCTTGCCGGGTGACCAGCGTGCTGCGAATGATTTCGTCCTCCAGGTTCAGCCGCAGCTTTCCGTCCTGCACCAAATGCAAAAGAAACGCGCTGAGGTTGCGTCCGTAGAGTTGGCTGGCATGGTAAGGCACGCGCCCGGCGATGTTGATCCAGCCGATGATGCTGACGCCGTGCTCGATCACCACTTCACCGGTCTTAGTGAGTTCGCAGTTTCCTCCGCGTTCCGATGCTAGATCAACTATCACGGAGCCCGGCGCCATGCGCGCCACCATTTCCCGGGTGACCAGCACGGGCGACTTCTGGCCCGGAATCACGGCAGCGGTGATCACGACATCACTCTCCGCAACCACGCGAGCGAGGAGTTCGCGCTGGCGGCGGTAAAAGTCTTCTCCCTGCGCCCGGGCATATCCGCCGGCATCCTGCGCATCCGTTGCCTCGATCGGAAGCTCGACGAATCTCGCGCCCAGGCTATGGACCTGCTCTTTGGCAGCCGGCCTCATATCGTATGCAGACGTAACAGCTCCAAGCCTGCGCGCAGTGGCGATGGCCTGAAGTCCCGTGACTCCCGCGCCGATTATGAAAACACGTCCTGGAGTAATGGTGCCGGCCGCAGTCGTCAGCATGGGGAAGATTCTGGGCAGAGTGTCGGCGGCGATCAACACCGCTTTGTAGCCGCATATGGTGCCCATGGAAGAAAGCGCGTCCATGCTTTGCGCGCGCGTCGTTCGCGGCATCAACTCCAAGGAGAAGGAAGCGACGCCCGCGGCGGCAATTTCCTGTACCGTTTCTAGGCTGCCAAGAGGCCGCAGAAATCCGATCAGTATTTGATCGCGGCGGAAAAGCGGAAGATCGCCTTTGCCGGATTTATCATTGGAGCCGTAACACAGCACCTGAACGATGATGTCCGCGGTACGGAACACTTCGGCGCGCTGGGTGAGAATCTTGGCGCCCTTCGAGACATAATCCGCATCGGGATAGCCGGCTCCCACGCCTGCGCCAGCTTCTAACACAACTTCGAGGCCCGCTTTTGCGAGACCTGGAACCACTGCCGGCGTTAGGGCCACGCGCAGCTCCCCAGGAAAGCTTTCACGGGGAACGCCGACAATCATGAACGAGTCTCCGACGAGAGCGTCTCAAGATTCGCGGCGAAGCGAGGCCCGGGCAAAAATCTCTTGATGTATGTCGCGGAAGAATCCATTCGCTTAGACTTCAGATCAAATTTGAATGCGAAAATTATTCTGACGAGGAGCGCCAGGCAGCAAAAAGAGTACGCACTCTAGAGCGCCGTTCAGAAGGCACATTCTATCTGCAAAGCCGCGAAAGTCCACAGACAATTGGGACCTAGATTTTTCTGTCGATTCTGAAACCTTAGTGAGTGCAGAATCAGAGCCACCATGGTGACGCAAAGATGAGTCCGAAGGACCAAGCCTGGCGCGATTGGCCGCTCGTGCGGATCGAGAAGGAATATTCTCCAAGCAGTTGTGTGCCCTCCATCGAGCCTTTTTTGACGGAGTACGCGATTCGAAGCCGGAAGGCGGAGCAATCGCTCGTTTGCCAAAAAGATTTGCGGTGGGGCGACAAGCCTGAAGAAACCTTGGATTATTTTCCAGCTGCTTCGCGCGACGCCCCGCTGCTGGTTTTTATTCATGGTGGCTATTGGCAGGAGTTGTCGAAGAATGAATCGCTGTTCTCCGCGCCTGATTGTGTGGCGAATGGCATCGCCTTCGCGGCCATCAATTACACTTTGGCGCCGCACACCGGCGTGGAGATGATCGTCGATCAATGCCGGCGAGCGGTCGCCTGGCTTCACGCGCAGTCTGACGTGCTCGGCTTCCAGCGTGACCGCCTGTATCTTTCGGGCAGTTCGGCTGGGGCGCATCTAGGTGCGATGATGTTGGTGAAGGGCTGGCAGCACACGGCCGGCGTGACTGACAATGCGATAGCCGGCGCGATTCTGCTGAGCGGAATCTACGATCTCGAACCCTTGGTGGGCACGCGCGTTGCGGCTCCCTTGAATCTAACGGCCACGGATGCCGCTGGACTAAGTCCCATGCGCTTGGCCGTGGGCCGGCCGGTGCCGACGATTGTCGCTTGGGGCGAAAATGAGACGAGCGAGTTTAAGCGCCAGAGCAGGAGTTACGCCGCGCGGCTGGAAGGTGCGGACTTTCCGGTTTCGGTATTGGAAGTTGCCGGGGCAAACCACTTCGATATTGTTTTTGGTTTGGCCGACCGCGCGAGCGCTTTAGGGCGTGCGACGCTGGAGTTGATCGGTAGCTCGGCGAAAAAATGAAGCGAGCTAGCGGTGTATCGCAGCCAGGAATTTTTCCGCGAATGCGTGGACATCTAAAAACGTGTTGTAAAGCGGCACGGGGGCAACGCGCATAATGTCTGGCTCGCGCCAATCGCAAATGATCCCGTCCTTCGCCAGAGCATCGCAAATTGCGCGGCCATTTGCGTTTACGCGCAGAGAAAGTTGCGCTCCGCGGTGTGCGCTAGCGCGCGGTGTGATGATGGAAAACCTCTTCGAAGGCTTCTGGTCCAGCAAAAACTCCAAGTAGCCTGTGAGCGTCTCACTTTTTGCGCGCAGGCGTTCCATTTTCGCTTCATCGAAAATATCCACAGAGGCACGCAATGCCGCCGCCGACAGAATGGATGGATTGCTGAGTTGCCAACCCTCGGCTCCCGAAATGGCGTGAAAATCCGGCTGCATGCGGAAACGGTTTTCCTTGTCGTGGCCCCACCAGCCCGCGAAGCGCGGCAATTTGGGATCACGGGCATGGCGCTCGTGCACGAAGCAGCCGGCGATGCCGCCCGGACCGCTGTTGAGGTATTTGTAGCTGCACCAGACCGCGAAATCAACGTTCCAGTCGTGTAACTTCAAGGGCACATTTCCGGCGGCGTGTGCCATGTCAAAGCCAACTATGCAGCCCTTCGCGTGCCCGGCATCGGTGATGCGCGAAAAATCAAAAGCCTGTCCTGTGTAGTAATTCACGCCGCCAATCATAACCAGCGCGATCTTTTCTCCTTCCGCAGCGATCCGTTTTTCGATGTCTTCCGTGCGAATCCAGGTTTCGCCCGGGCGCGGGGCTATTTCAATCAACGAATCTGCCGGCTCGTAGCCGTGATATTGAATTTGCGATTTCACGGCGTACTGGTCGGAGGGAAACGCGTTGGCTTCGATGAGTATTTTGTTTCGTTGCGGGGTTGGGCGGTAAAACGAAACCATCATGAGGTGCAGGTTCACGGTGAGCGAATTCATTACAACCACTTCGGTGGGAAGAGCGCCGACTAAACGGGAAACAGGATCGGTCAGAATCTCGTGGTAGGGCACCCATGGGTTGCGCGCGTGAAGATGCGCATCCACGCCGAGCCGCGCCCACTCTTGCAGTTCCCGCTCGACGAATTCGCGCGTGGATTTCGGCTGCAACCCGAGAGAGTGGCCGCAAAGATAAACGCAGTCGGAGCCGTCCGGCTTTTTAGGGATGTGAAAGCGTTCGCGGAAGCTTGCGAAAGGATCGCAAGCGGCTTGCTCCGCGGCGAAATCCTTCGTCGAACTGAACTCAGTGGCAGGCACTTATAGTTGCTCCAATGGCCTTAGCTGATGGTGGATCATCGATTCCGCTTTTCCCCAGTCAAGATCCTCAATGCGATCGATCGAGCCGCACAATTCCGCCAGCATAGCATCTTGGACGAGTCCTCTAGAAAGAGCCAAAGAATAAGCAATGCGGTGGAATGTGACCATCGCATATTTCGGCACGAAGAGTTGCGGGTATTTGGCTTCGAGAGCCAGTTCTACTTTTTTCTTGAAGAGGAAACGGGGATCGCCCACGCGGTCGCGCATCTCGACAAAATTTTCGAGCGCCAGATCCGCGATGGCATCGGTATTGTCCTTGCGCGCGCGCTCAAACTCCGGAAAAACTTTCGGCCAGTCCGCGCCGTGACGATCGAGAAGCTCCAGCAAAACCGTGCAGTCCTCAAATGCGCAATTCATGCCTTGCCCGAAGAAGGGAACGATGGCGTGGGCGGCGTCACCGATCAAGAGAGATTTTGCGTCCACATGCCATGGCGAGCATTTGATCGTGACCATCGAGCCGGTCGGGTTGTCGCGAAAATTGTCGCTAAGCTGAGGCATCAACGGTACTGCGTCGGGGAAATTTGCCTGAAAAAATTTCAAGAACTTCGCTTCGGAATCGAGGCTGCCAAAACTCACTTCGTCTTCAACGGGCAGGAACAGAATGCAGGCAAAAGTGCCGTCAACATTGGGCAGTGCGATCAGCATGTGCGAGCCGCGCGGCCAGATGTGCAGCGCGTTCGTTTCAAGCACATGCTTGGCATTCGGTCCCGCCGCGATGGTCAGCTCCTTGTAGCCGTAATCGAGAAACTGCTGCGAAAGCGTGAACCCGCCAATCTTCAGCATGGCCACCCGAATTGCAGAAGATGCGCCGTCCGCGGCGATGACGGTGCTGGATTCGACCGAGGATTCGCGGCCGGGCTCTTCATTGCGGAAGCGCGCGGCTCCGGAATGCAAATCGAATCCCAGGCAGCGTTCGTTGAAATGAATATTGACGCCTCGCTTTTCAGCTTCATTCACCAGCGCGGCGTTCAAATCCGCGCGCGAAATCGAATTGATGACTTCGGTTTCATCCTTGCCGTAAGGCTGAAACGTGAGCGCGCCA
The DNA here is from genome assembly GCA_003167215.1 of Acidobacteriota bacterium. Taxonomy (GTDB): domain Bacteria; phylum Acidobacteriota; class Terriglobia; order Acidiferrales; family UBA7541; genus Palsa-295. The sequence goes on from PMTV01000025.1 coordinate 13,845, forward strand.
GAGAGCGAGTGCATCATGCGGCCTTTCATGGGAATGATGATGTGGCGCATGGACTCCCACAGGCCGGCTTCCCGGAGCGCGTGAATTCCACGCACGGAAATGGCGAGATTGATCGAACGCCCAGCCGACAACTGCACGCGGCGCATGTCCGGGCGCCGCTCGTAAATCGCCACACGGAAACCGCGTTGAACGAGGGAAATCGCCAGCAGCGGACCGGTGAGGCCGGCGCCGACGAGCGTGATCGTGTCGGACGGGCTTGGCATGTGCAGAGAGAATTTGAATCGCCGAAGATTAGGACCACCGGTTTAATCTTCCAGCAGCGACCGCGCTTCCCACAACTCCGGGAAGAATTTTTTCTCCAATGTGAGTTTCAGATACGAGGAGCCGGTGCTTCCGCCGGTACCCATGCGCACACCAATTGTGCGCTCGACCATTTGAATGTGACGCAGCCGCCAGCTCACAACGAGCTCGTCGAATTCCGTCAAGCGCTCGCAGACATCAATCCAATCGCGGTGATTACGCTCGTCCTGGTACAACGCTTGAACGGCTTTCGCGCGAGAATCGAACCGCTCGCGGTCGGTGGCGTTGGCGCTCATCTCCGGAAGCTTTCCCAACGATTTCAGAGCCTGAAAGAAAACGTCGTGAAGCGAATCTTCGCTCAGACGGCGGTGAAGAATGGCATGCGTTTCGGGCGTCAGTTGGTGGTAACGCAGCATCTTTTCGTCTTTCAAACCGCACAGGAATTCGATCTCTCGAAATTGCTCGGACTGAAAACCACTCGCCGGATTCAGTTTGCCGCGAAAAGCGAGAAAGTGAGAAGGCAGCATGGTTTCGAGAATGGTGAACTGCTCCACCAGTACGCGCATGATTTCGGTGCAGCGGCGAAGCAAACGCGCGGCTTCGTAAACACCATCGCGAGAAGCAGGATCAGCGCCCGCGGCGCGAAGGTTGGCAACCACGGCGTCGAGATCGTGCAGCAACTCCTTGAACCAGAGCTCGTAAGTTTGATGAATGATAATGAACAGCAGTTCATCGTGATGCGGAGGGGAAGAGACTGGGTGATGCAGCGCCAACAGTTCCGGGATGCGAAGATAGGAGCTATAGGTCAATCGACTTTCGGACTCATTCGATTCGACGCTGGAAGGGAAGCCTCGCTCGTCTTTCGAAGACGTGCTGCTTCCAAATGGGCAGCCGGACGAAGTTTCTGCCTCCAGCACGTCTGATCGCGCCGGTGAAGCCGATGCGTTCGTGACCGCACTTGCACTGGGCAAATTCAGAAATTTAACGGCGTTGCCTCCGAGCAACTTCGCTTTCACTTCCGGCGATGAACGGCTTTCGCGAATGAGCGTGCCGGCGCGCACTTCGCCCAGCGGAAAAGGATAATCGGACCCCAGAAGCACGCGATCTGTTCCCATTACCTCGACGAGAAATTGTAAAGTGCGCTGCTCGAAGACTGCGGAGTCGACGCGAATGCGATCCAGATAATGGCTGGGAGCAAACTGTGAGACTCCCCGCGCGACTTCGTGATTTTTCCACGCGTTTTCCAGACGGCCCAGCAGAAACGCAAAACTTCCGCCGCCGTGCGCGAAACAGATTCGCAGGCTGGGCGGCAAACGGTCGAAAGCTCCGCTTAAAATCATGGATACGAGCGACAACTGCGTTTCGGCCGGCATGGCCACGGTCCAGGGCATCATGTAATTCGGCATGCGGTCGCCGGCCATCATGTCCCAGGGATGAACGAAGATCGCGGCTCCTTCCGCGTCGCAATGCTGCAAGAATTTAACGATGCCGGGATCGTCGAGGTTTTTTTGTCCGACGTGATTGCCGATCTGGACGCCCAGGTGTCCGTCGCGCATGCAGCGGGTAAGCTCCTTGCAGGCTGCATCGACATCCTGCAAGGGAACCTGGCAGAAAGATTTCAGCCTGCCTTTCCCGCGCTGGCACATTTCAAGGGCAACGTCATTGAACAAGCGCGCGCAATCGAGCGCGTGTTTGGCTTCGCGAGCATAAGCAAAGAGCACTGGCGTGGCGGAGATGATTTGCATGTCCACGCCGTTGCGGTCCATGTTTTCGAGGCGCACGTTCACATCCCAGCAACCGGAAGTGACGTGGCGGAACATGCGATCGCCGAGCATGATGTCCGCTTTGCCCGGCCCCGTGTGTTTGATCGACGGCCAATCCGGCGTGCCGTAGCGTTTGGCGAGATCGGGCCAGGATTCCGGGAAAAAATGTGTGTGAATATCTATGACTGGCATATCGTCCCTGTGCCGCTATTTGGGCGGAGGCTGTTTGCCCGGATGAACTTCACCGCAGTGCTTGCATTTCCGTAGTTCCGGACTTTGTTGAAACTTTTCAAAGAGCGGCGGCAGATCGCGCACGATGCTTTTTAAAAGAACTTCGGCGCGATACACGCGATGATTGCATTTCGCGCAATACCATTCGAAGCCGTCCATCACTCCCTCAGGCCTCGGCATCTCGACCACCAATCCGATGGTGCCCGGAGCAAGGCGCTGCGGCGAGTGCGGCATGTGTTTCGGCAGAAGAAAAATTTCGCCTTCCTTGATGGGAACCTCGACGGGCGGTTTGCCTGGTTCTGGCATCAAGCGCAGAAAAATATCGCCTTTCAACTGATAAAAGAATTCCTCCGTGGGGTCGTCGTGATAGTCGTTGCGGTTATTCGGTCCTCCGACCACCGTTACCATCAAATCGCCATCTTCCCAGACCTGCGCGTTTCCCACGGGAGGCTTCAGTTTGTCGCGATTCGCGTCGATCCATCCTTGGAAATTAAAAGCCTTCAGTGTTTTGATCGATGGCATTACTTTCTCCTCCCGGCCCCGGCTTGTGTTTCCGTGTGCGTCACGGGCTTATAGGCAATGGCTTTCATTTCAATCAACAGATGCGCGTGCGGCAATTGACGGACGGCAACGGTAGTTCGCGCCGGGCCTTGCTCGTCAAAGAATTGTGCATACACCTCATTGTAGGCGTCGAAATCTTCCATCTTGACGAGATAGGTCGAAATCTCTACCAGGTCTTTTAGGCCGGCGTCCATGCTGGCAAGAATGCCGCGAATATTTTCGATCACGGCTTGTGTTTGCTCGCGAATATCAAGATGCGTCGTGCCGAATTTGTCGGTTTCCGCGCCGGCGATGGAATCGTCAGCTCGCCGCGAACTGGTGCCCGATACGAAGAGGAAATCCCCGGCGCGCTTGATATGCGGAAACTTGCCGCGCGGCTTGGCTTTGCCTTCGACGACTTTGCTATCCATTCCAGACCACCTCGGTTTGATGTCCGCGAGATTCCCGTCACAACTTGACACAAATATTGTTCAGTTCGGAATAAAAATTTAACGAGTGCAGGCCGCCTTCTCGTCCAATCCCCGACAGGCCCGCGCCTCCGAACGGCGTGCGCAGATCGCGCAGAAACCAGCAGTTGATCCAGGTGATGCCGACGCGCAATTTTTCCGCGATGCGATGTCCTCGTTTCAGATTCGTGGTCCACACGGAAGCGGCCAGGCCATATTTTGTGTCGTTTGCCATCGCAATAGCTTCTTCTTCAGTATCGAAAGGCGCGATGTGGCACACCGGCCCGAAAATTTCCTCCTTCACGCAGCGCGCGGATTCGGAAAGGCTGGTGAAAATGGTTGGCTGGATGTAGAAACCGTTGTCACGAGCGTCGCCAAATTTCGGCGTCCCACCGCCCGTTACGACCGTAGCCCCTTCCTTTTTCGCGAGTTCATAGTAAGAAAGCACTTTTGCACGGTGTTCTTTTGAAATCAGCGGACCTGTGGTCGTTTTGCTATCGGCGGGCCAACCCAGCGACAAGCCTTCAGCTTTTTGCTTCAGCGCCGAAACAAAACGACCGAAGATTGAGCGTTCCACGTAAACACGCTCGGCGCAGAGGCAGACTTGTCCGGTATTGAGAAAAACAGCATCGGCGAGGCCGTTGACCGTTTCATCGAACTCACAATCGGCAAAAACTATCGCGGCATTTTTGCCGCCTAGCTCGAATGAGATGGGCTTCACCGTGGGCGCAACAGCGCGCATGATTGCCGATCCTGTTTTCGATTCGCCCGTAAATGTGATCGCATTCACGTCCGGGTGGCTGGTAAGGAATTCACCTGCCGAGCCGGAGCCGAAACCGTGAACCACGTTGAACACTCCAGGCGGCACGCCCGCCGATTGCATCACTTCTGCAAGTAGCGTCGCCGTTGCCGGAGTTTCTTCCGACGGTTTTACCACCACGCAATTGCCACAGGCCAGCGCCGGCGCAGCTTTCCATGTGAGCAGCAGCAGCGGCAAATTCCATGGAGTAATAATGCCGACCACTCCGAGCGCTTTGCGTACGCAATAATTGAGCGCCGAGGCGCCGTCAGAAGTTTCCGTCCGAAATGCTTCAATCCCCGCATTTTTAATCAGGTCCGCGAAGACGCGGAAATTCGCAGCGCCGCGCGGAACGTCAATCTTCGAGGCCAGCGCAACTGGTTTGCCCGTGTCTGCGACTTCGGCTTGAACGAAATCGTTGAAGCGTGCTTCGATGCCGTCGGCGATTTTGTGCAAAAGTGCAGCGCGGCTGGGAACGGGCAGCTTGCCCCAATTTCCGTTCAGCGCATTGCGTGCGGATTCGACCGCCTGGTTCACCAGCGATTCATCAGCTTCCGAAACTTCGGCGATCGTCGAGCCGTCCGCTGGATTGATATCGGCAAACTCGCGTGGGCCGCGTACGAAACGGCCGTTGATGTAGTTTTGGAAAAGCTTAGGGCCCGATGTCACTCATTCTCCGAGAAGCGCGCAAAAAACGCGAAGCTCAAGCACGGGTATTATACTCAACTGCGGATGCTTAATAGCGGCTATGGCGGGTCTGGGTCCTGATGACCAATTGAATCCCTCAAACACGGAGACCAAATCGAGCTAGCATTTCGCGTCGTCCAAAACTTGTCACCCCAACGGCTCTGCTATCGAGATCCTGCGTCAGCCATTTCTTTTTCAGCGCGACTTTCAGAAGAGCTGCCCCCAGCGCGCCGCCGACATGAGGCCGCCGCTCACTCCAATCCAAGCAGGCGCAGGCGAACCGGCGGCGCAGCGTACGGGTGGCCTCAAGATCAATTCCCAGAGCCTCGAGCGCCTTCGTTCCAGCGGAGGTGAGGTCATATGCGTTGTCGCCGCGTTTCGAACTGGCTGAAAGCCAGCCCAGCGCTTTGAAGCGGTCGTGCAGCGACACGCCCACTGCGCCGGCCAGATGATCGTAGCAGGTCCGCGCGGCACGCAGCCGGCTTGGTGTGCTCGGCACGAACTTATCGCGCGATCCGCCGGCGAGAACAGTTAATCCTTCCAGCGCGCTGCCCACGTCGGGTCCTGTGAGACTGTAGAAGCGATGCTTTCCCTGGACGAGCACTTTCACCAGGTGCGCTGTCTTCAGCCGGTGCAGGTGCACGCTCGCGGTTGACGCACTCACTTCAGCCACCACCGAAAGCTCGGTGCTTGTTCGTGCATGGCCATCCATCAGGCAGAAAAGTATGCGCGCGCGCGCCGGCTCGCCGATGGCCGCTGCGATTCTGGAAACTCCAACTTCGGCGTATTCTCTGACATCCATACTTTCATCGTAAACGAATCGTTCATGTTAAGCAACCAGCATACTGCCGCACATGGAGCCAACCAAGCCCCCCACTTCGCTGCGGCGGCCGGATTCTCCACCGGGAGGATGTTCATGACCATGACCTGTGTCATCCGTTACCAGATTGATCCGTTCCAGCGAGATGCATTCAAAAGGTACGCCGAGAATTGGGGGCGGATCATTCCCCGCTGCGGCGGCCACCTTATCGGATATTTTCTTCCTTATGAAGGCACGAATGACGTGGCTTGGGGTCTGATCGCATTCCACAGCCTCGCCTCTTATGAGGCGTACCGAGCGCGATTAAAGTCAGATCCGGAAGCGCGTGAGAATTTTGACATGGCGCAGAGCAAGCGTCTGATCCTGCGCGAGGAGAGAAACTTCGTGGAAGTAGTCGATGGAACGTTCGGCATTCCCTCAACACTTGCAGGAAAAGAGTGATCGGATTATAACCAACGCCGCGGTCGACATTTAGTTGACGTGTTTGCTGATTGTATCTAGATATTCGCGGCCGCGCTCGAAGCCACGCTTGAAGGGCTCGCTCTCGTGCATGCGCGGGTGCAGATCACCCAGCACTTTGTGGCATTGCTCGTAAGTTCGATCGCGGTTTTTCAAATGCAGAGCGGCTTCGAAGCCGCAGCGAAAGTAGCGCTCGTCGTCTTCGAATTTGCGTCCAGTAGTCTCGTACTTTTCTTTTTCCGTGTCGCGCAGGCCGACCCACCACATATCACGGGCTCGATCTATGCTTTCGGCGCCGGCGTTTTCCAGAGCGCCGCGAACTGCGTCGGCCTCGTCGTTATCGGCCATCACCACAACGACCGAGCGGCCTTTACGCAAGGCATCCTCATAGACGAACATCTCGTCTTCCGGCAGCCCCTCGAAGACGTTGCTCTCGATGGCCCCTCCCGCCGCGCCGCCACCAACCGCACCAATCGCGCCGAGCAGCACTCCGCCAACAACTCCGATCGCGAGCACTTGTCCCACGCCCGGGATCAGAAAGCTCGCAAGCAACGGCACCAAGCCGACGCCGCCGGCGACACCGATGGCGCCTCCGACGGCGGCGCCCATAGCTTTACCCATGCCTGGTTGCTCCCCGGCAACAGTCGGAACCGCGGCAAGCTCTTCTTCGGTCGCGTTAGGAGTAAGAATCGTGATTCTATTCTTAGGTATGTCGAGCGGTCGAAGTTCCGCTACGCCCAGCTCTGCGTCCGATCTCGCTTTAAATACGCCTACGACGGCCTTCATTAGGACCTCTCTTTCGATCCGTATAATATGACTCCAATTCCGCTAACGCAACCATACACTGATGACTGTAGGAAGCAGGAATATCGGATTGGCAGAGCAGACGGGAATTCAATCCCTCAGCAGCGTTCGATGATTGTAGCGATCCCTTGGCCCACACCGATGCACATGGTGCAGAGAGCGTAGCGCGCTTTGATTGTCTGCAACTGATAGGTTGCTGTGGTTACCAAGCGGGCACCGCTTGCGCCCAGCGGATGTCCGATAGCGATGGCGCCTCCATTGGGGTTCACGTGCGCGGCGTCGTCCGCCAAACCCAGATCGCGCGTGACCGCAAGGGCCTGCGCCGCGAATGCTTCATTGAGCTCGATCACATCCATTTGCGAAAGTCTTAGTCGGGTCTTGTCGAGGATTTTTCGCGTGGCCGGCGCGGGAGCGAATCCCATGATGCGCGGCGCCACCCCGACGGCCGTGGTTGCGACGATGCGCGCGAGAGGAGTTAGACCGTATTTCGAGGCCGCCGTTTTGGAAGCGATGATGAGCGCGCACGCCCCATCGTTCACGCCGGAAGCGTTTCCCGCGGTCACCGTTCCATTCGGCCTCACTATGGGCTTGAGCTTGGATAGCGCTTCCAGCGTGGTGTCCGGCCGCGGATGTTCGTCCGTATCAAAAATCTTGGGATCGCCTTTTTTCTGCGGAAGCGGAACGGGAACGATTTCGTGTTTGAAGAAACCGGCTGCGTTCGCGCGAGCCCAGCGCTGTTGCGTCCGCAAAGCGAAAGCATCCTGGTCCACTCGCGAGACGTGAAACTCGTCCGCTACGTTTTCCGCGGTTTCCGGCATAGAGTCGACGCCATACTTGCTTTTCATCAGCGGATTTATGAAACGCCAGCCGATGGTGGTGTCAAACGTTTCCGCAGCGCGGCTAAACGCGCTGTCAGCTTTGCCCATCACAAACGGAGCGCGCGTCATGCTTTCAACTCCACCCGCGATGATTAAATCCGCTTCTCCCGATTTGATGGCGCGAGCCGCGACGCCGATGGCGTCCATGCTGGAACCGCAGAGCCGATTCACGGTGGAACCGGAAATTTCCTTGGGAAGCCCCGCAAGCAGCAGAGCCATGCGCGCTACGTTGCGGTTATCTTCCCCCGCCTGATTCGCGCAGCCGAAGACGACGTCATCAAGCGCCATCCAATCCACTCGCGGATTGCGCTCGATTAGTCCGCGCAGTGCGATGGCCGCTAGATCGTCAGTACGAATTGAAGCCAGCGCGCCGCCGTATCGGCCAAAGGGCGTGCGAATCGCGTCACAAATGAAAACCTCATTCACAGCAGTCTCCAAAAAGTTCGCTTCACGAATCGGTACATTGCTAACGACCGGTCGTTAGACGACCGCTCCAGTATAGCTGACACTCGTCGAGTTTCTATTCGCGTCAGCCAGCGGAGGTCAGCGCTTCCCAAGCTGGATTTCTTGAAAACAGCTGCACCCGGTGTAAAATACATGCATGAGCGAGAAAATTAAGAAGGACGACGCGGAATGGCGTTCGAAGTTGACGGAAGAACAGTATGAGGTGACGCGGAAGAAGGGGACTGAACCGCCGTTCACCGGCGAGTACGCAGACACCGAAACGAAGGGCACATACGTTTGCGTTTGCTGTGGGCAGCCGCTTTTCAGCTCCGATGCGAAGTACCATTCCGGTTCAGGCTGGCCCAGCTACTACCAACCCATCGCGGCGGAGAATGTCGAGATGGAGCGCGACAGCAGCCATGGAATGACGCGCACGGAGGCTATTTGCAGCCGCTGCGATGCGCATCTAGGACATGTCTTCGAGGACGGTCCCAACCCCACAGGCCTGCGATATTGCATCAATTCTGCAGCCTTGCGCCTTGAGGAAGATAAGAAGAAATAGCGCGGCGAACTCCGCAGCGCGCTTCCAAACTATTCCGCGAATATCTCTAGTGGTTGAGGAAAATGACTTGTGGATGGCCATTCCCCGGATTTGAATCCACGGGAATCATCCGCACGCTGCTCGGTGAAACAACATAGAGAACAAGATTCGACGGGAACCCCGCAATCAGAACCGGCGTCATAATCCCCCGACCGTCGGGCGTGACCGTGTAATTGGCCGAGAAGGGAAGGTCCGTGGACGGAGTGCTGGGCGGAATAAATTCGTCCAGGGTGCCCACCATGTTTCCGGCGCCCGCGGAGCTTAACTGGCCAATCATATTTACGGCTTGACTGTCCGCCTCCCTGGGCGCCGAGAGTACATAGCTGCCCTGAACGGACGAGACAGAATACGGCGAGTTGGTTTGCTGCTCCAGAAGCCCGTATGTCGCAGCCGAATCAGAACCAATGATGAATCCTTGATTGGGACCAGTGAGGTACGCCGCAGCGAGCCGGTTACCCAAATTCGTAAATCCTACGCGGCCGTTCTGCAACACTTGATAGGTACCAGAAAGCGAATTCAGCAGCGAGATGGTACCGCCATCATTTTGGTCGTAGCTTAGACTCGCGCTTCCATCGCCGGAAGGCGACGCCAACAGACCCGCGAAAACGGTCGAGTTCAAGCCCGCGAGTCCCGTGCCCGCGAGTCCCGTGCCGGTTACAACGCCGGCGCCTTGCAATACCGACTGATTGAATTGGGTTGTCGTGTTCTGAAGCAACATCTCTCCGCTGAGTCTGGGAAGCGGATTCGTTGTAGTCGCAGTGTCAATCTCCGCGAACAAAATATCGTTGGAGGACGCGAAATAGAATGTAAAGGTGAGCGTCGTCGCGGCGCTCGTCGGCGGTTGAAAAGTCATGGTAGCGAGGCCCTTCGAATTCGCGCTCCCTACGCTGAAGTTGCCGGTGAGAGAAAGGAGCGGAGAATACACGCCTCCGTCGTTAAAATCCGCGGTGCCCGCGCTGAAGTTCTGAAAGTTATCGGCAGTGACTGCACCGGCGAGTACGGTTGGCTCAGTCAAAAAATCCTGGCCTGTGAATTCAAACGCATAATTGCCAGCGAAGTTTGCCACTGTAAACGTCCCGATAGCGGGTTTCATAATTCCTGAGCCGTGCGTAATTCCTACCCCGTTCGTGGGAGTCGTCTCATCCTCGATCACGTGAATGTTGCCGGCCGAATCGAGCGCCAGTAGATAATTTGCGGTAAACACGGTGCCCGTTCCAGTCGACGCGACTAACTGCATGGTGCCGCGGCCATCCGTTCCAACCGAATAGCTCCCCGTCAGACCCGCGGCAACCACAACGCCGCTTACGCGATTGATGTCTTCCTGGCCGCTAGAGACCCCTCCGGCTCCATCCGTCAAAAAGTTACCCGCCATAACCACCGTTCCATTCGCATCGAATCCGCTGAACAGGAAACTGTAGGATCCGTTGATCAGAGAATTGCTGCTCGTCGTACCGGTTGTAATGGTGATATGGAGCTGTTGCGTCGCCGTTGCCGGGCCGCCTGCGCCGACAGCGGAATCCCGCACCTGAACTGTGAAATTCGAAGTGCCCACGAGAACGGGAATTCCTGAGATGTTGCCTGTTTGGGCGTTAAGGGTAAGTCCCGCCGGAAGTTGGCCGGTTATCACACTCCAGGTATAAGGCGGCACTCCACCAGTCGCGATCAAATTCGCACTGTAGGACGTTGCAGTCATTCCACCGGGCAGTGGCGCGGTGATGGCCTGCAACGGTTGAGGCGTTTGGATCAAGATGGTGAGCGGACCAGACGTTGCCGTTTGCACCGGAACCGAAGAGTCCCGCACTGTGGCCGTGAGCGGAAAGGAACCGACCGTCGTCGGAATGCCTGAAATTTGGCCCGTGGATGTATTCAAGGCTAGGCCGGGAGGCAAACTGTTCGCCGGCACGCTCCAGGTAAATGGAGTTGCTCCGCCCCTTGCCGCCAGCGCCACGTTATACATCTGGCCGATGGTTCCGGGAGGCAGCGAGGTTGTGCTGACCGACAGCGGCTGAGCCGGATTAATCGTCACGGTGAAAAGCGTGGACGTGACGGAAAACGGAGGGGGCTGGCCAATTACGGGAACACCGCCGCGGTCGGTCGCTTTCACAAAAAATGTATATGTGCCGGACGTGGTAGGCGTTCCGAGAAGGAATCCGCTTTGATTCAAGGTCAATCCCGGCGGGAGACAGCTCGTTTGGTTGTTCGGACAGACCACGCTGAAAACTAATGGCGCAACGCCGCCCGTTACTACGATTTGCTCGCCGTACTGCGCACCGTTCGATCCGTTATTAAGAGTGATGGTCGTAAAACTGGGAGGGAGAACCACGCTTATCATCGTGGTTACATTAGCGCCGGAATTCCCATTGGCGACTGCCTCCAAACTGACCGTAAGCGCAATCGAACTATTAGTGGGTGCGGTGTAGGTCACCGAAGTTTTGGTGACGTTCGTTAAAGTGCCGCAACCGGTGCCCGCGCAGCCCGAGCCAGTGAGCGGTTTCCAGGTGACGCCCTGATTACCCGTGTCGTTGCCCAGAATCGCGGTAAATTGAATCGCCTGGCCTTGGTCCACTGTTTGCGCCGTGTTCGGCAGCACTTCCAACGTGATGGACGTGCCGCCGCCTCCGCAACCTCCGAGAAACCCAACGGCGAGAAAAGCCATCAGTGCGTAAGCAAGCAATCGCACCGGCGCCAGTCGAAAACTAGGAGACGCGACGTCAGCGAGACTCCTCTGCCGGATTCCGGCGTTTTCGAACATTTGGGCATACGCCTTCGAAATTGTCATATCACCTTGGATTTCTTTTTCAGATCCGCCCAGAGTGGTGGGACAGAACCCGTTGCCGAATCGCCAGCTAAGAATGCGAAACAAATTGAATAACAAAACAGCTGCGATGTGTCAACGCACATCTCCCGACGCCCGTCTATCGGCGTCGCTCGTTTCATCCTTCCAGGCTCTCGCTGCACCTGGCTCAGCATTTAGGAATACGAACGATAAGCTGCATCTGTACGCAATGTGGATGCGCCGGATGACAAGGCCGTTGCCTGTTATGGGCTTCATTTTAAGGCAGACAATGAATTATTAGCCAGTCCCATCTTCGGCGGCAAATTTGGCCCAGTGCAACCCAATACTGGCGAGCTCATTCGCAGGGGCAGTTCCATGACAACTCCCGGCGACACCCGCTGCATCTCAATCGGGTGCACTGATCGCTCCTGTGGCCACAGTCTCGTGGATTTTCAATTTTCCCCCAACTTTAGTATAAAGATTGGTTTGGAAGCGCTCGGGAAACGCGTAGTGCGCCCTTGTTTGGAGGAGTACCTTGATTGAAGTTCAGGACCTGACGAAATCGTACGGTTCAGTCACAGCCGTGGACCATGTTTCGTTCACAGTGAACAAGGGTGAGATTCTCGGTTTTCTGGGGCCCAACGGCGCCGGGAAAACGACCACGATGCGTATCTTGACGGGCTATATGCCGGCCACCTCCGGGACCGCGCGCGTCGCGGGGTTCGATGTGTTCCGTGAATCCATGGAAGTCCGTCGCCGGATCGGGTACCTGCCTGAAAATCCGCCGCTATATCCTGATATGACGGTCGAGACTTACCTCGATTTTGTCGCCCGTATCAAAAACGTTCCGGCGGAGCGGCGTCCCGCCCGCATTGATGACGCTCTGAGAAAAACCAACCTGGAAGACCGGCGTTCCGAACTTATCAAACGGCTGTCGCGCGGTTACAAGCAGCGCGTGGGCATCGCACAGGCGCTGGTGCACGACCCTGACGTTATCATTCTCGATGAGCCGACCGTCGGCTTGGACCCCAAGCAGATTATTGAAGTTCGCAATCTAATTAAAGGTCTGGCTGGGAACCACACCATCATTCTTTCCACGCACATCCTGCCGGAAGTCAGCATGACGTGCGACCGCGTGGTCATCATCAACAAAGGCAAAATTGCCGCGGTGGATACTCCGCAGAATTTGACTTCGCAGCTCAAAGGCGGCCAAAAAATTCACATTGAAACGGAGGCCCCGGAAAAATTGCTTCGCGACGTGCTGGCGCAAATTCCGGGAGCGAGCCGCGTGGTGATCGAGCCGGCCCGTGCCGGAAGCCGTCAGACGGTTACCGTGGAGGCCGCGCAGGGGAATGACATTCGCAGCCAGGTCGCGGCGAAAATTGTGGAACATGGCTGGCCGCTTTTCGAACTGCACGGAGTGAGCCTGAGTCTCGAAGACATCTTCCTCGAACTCACAACCGACGACGCTTCCCACGCGCAGTCGTCTAGTTAAGGCCATCCGATAAAGGAGTGAACAGAACAATGGGAAGTTTGTATGCAATTTATCGCAAGGAGATGGGGCATTACTTCGTTTCGCCCATCGCGTATATCTTCATCGGACTTTTCCTGATTTTGACCGCGTTCTTTTTCAACGTAATCCTGTCGGAAGTGATCAAGCAATCTTTTCAAATGGAAATGCAGGGAATGCGTTTTGGCGCGCCATCCGATTTCGACGTTCCGGCCGCTGTGATGCGCAACTTTTTCGGCATACTCTCGACGCTCGTTTTATTTTTTACCCCGATTCTGACCATGAGTGTCTATGCCGAGGAACGCAAGCGTGGCACGATGGAACTGCTGATGACCTCGCCGGTCAGCGAGCTGGAAATCGTGCTGGGAAAGTATCTGGCTTCGCTGTCTCTGTTCGCGCTCATGTTGCTGCCCACCGCGAGCTATATGATCTTCATGTGTCTCCGCAGCGATCCCAGGCCGCCATGGAGCATGTTGGCGGCGGGGTATGCCGGCGTGTTGCTGCTCGGCGGCTCGCTGCTGGCTCTTGGCTCCTTTGTGTCGTCCCTCACCGAAAACCAGCTGATTGCAGCAGTGATCACGTTCGCGGCTTCCTTGTTTATCTGGGTGCTGGACATTGGCCGCAGCACCGATAGCGGCGGAGGAGCAGTGCTTCAGTATCTTTCGGTGATACGCCATTACGAGGATTTCACTCGCGGCGTTATTGATACATCCAGCCTGATTTATTACGCGAGCTTTATCGTTCTTTTTGTTTTCTTGACGGTGCGCTCCGTCGATTCGATGCGCTGGCGGCGAGCCTAAGCGGTTTTTTCTCGCGGTCGCAAATTATGGAGGAACTCGCAGGATGAAATGGGATCGGGAGGAGTTGGCAAGATTCATCGGCACCACCGGCATAGCCATGCTGGTGGCCGGGTATTTGCGTTATTCGATTCAGGGCGAGCTTCTGACGTTTAGCAAGGTTGTTCTGGCGATCGGTGCGTTGTCCCTAGTTGCATCGATCGTCATTGGGTTTGCCGGTATTCTTCGCTTTTTCTCCAAACGTTCTTCACAGCTTGGCACCAACACCACGATTCTCAGTGTGGTTGTAATCGCTTTGCTGGTGATCGTGAATTTCGTCGGGTTTCGCCATCATAAGCGTTTCGATCTGACCACCGAAAAACTGTACACGCTTTCCGATCAGACCAGGCAGATCGTTGGCGGCTTGCAGAAAGACGTCACCATCGTCCGCTTTGATAAGTCCCCGAATGCGGCTCTTGACGATCAAATGGCTGAGTACACCAGCTTGAGCCGCCATCTGAAATTTCAGAACATTGATCCGCAACAGAAGCCCGAGATCGCCCAGCAATATGGAGCCACGCGAATGGGCGACGTGATCCTCGCTTCAGGCCCGCGAAAAGAATACTTGGAAACCGGCGCCGCCTCGGAAGAAGACATCACAGGCGCCATTATCAAAGTCACGCAAGACAAGGTTAAAACGGTTTGCTTCGTCACCGGCCACGGCGAAAAATCCTTAACTGATGACGGTGAAAATGGCTACAGCCACCTCGACGCCGGCCTGAAAAAGGAAAACTACGTCACCAGGACCCTCAATCTCGTGTCTGAAAATGGCGTGGCCTCCGGTTGCAGCCTGGTAGTGATTGCCGGTCCCACTCAGCAATTCTTCCCGCAGGAAGCGCAAATGCTCGAGAAATATCTGGGGAGCACGGGCAAAGGCCTGATCCTCGTTGACCCCCAGACTGATCCGAAGCTTGGAGAAATTTTCCAGGCATGGAACACGAATGTGGAAGACAACGTGGTAATCGACGCGAGCGGAATGGGCCGCCTCCTTGGCGCCGGTCCCGCTATCCCGCTGGTAACGACGTTCGGCCAAAGCCCAATCACCAGGAATTTTACGAACGTGATGGTTTTTTTCCCGTTGGCTCGCACCGTATCGATCGCGGACAAATCAAAGACGGATCCTCAGATTGTTGAACTCTTGAAGACTTCGCCGCAGAGTTTCACCGTTCCAAATTTGAAGCAGGGGCAAAATGAACTGACGTTCAATCCAAAGACGGCCGGTCCGCTTTCGCTCGGTGTGGCTGCTTCGCACAAAGCGGGAGGCGGCGAAGCTCGCCTGGTTGTGATTGGTAACTCGGCATTTGCCGCGAATCCGTATGTGGGCCTGCAGAAGAACGGTGACCTCTTCTATAACACGATCGATTGGCTCGCACAGGACGAAAACCTGATCTCCATCCGCCCGAAATCGCAGACGAACCGGCGCGTCACGCTAACCGAAGGTCAAGCGAGCGCGCTCCGGTGGCTCGATCTTTTCTTTCTCCCCGGTATCGTGATTTTTTCGGGAGTTTATATCTGGTGGAAGCGCCGGTAATCCGCGCTCGCTGAAAATACATCAATGATTAAGAAGACGACCTTATTCTTGCTTCTCGGCGCCATTGCATTGGGCGCCGCTGTCTATTACTTCGACTGGCGCCGCAGCCAGAAGGAAAGTGAGAAGCCGCCCGCGGACGCGGCCAAGCTCGCGTTCTCGATTCAGCCCCAGGACATAACCTCGCTCGTTATCAAGCATCCCGGGAATCCCGCTGAGTCCACGCTGCAGTTTGAGAAGCGCGACGGGATCTGGCAAATCACTCAGCCGGTCGAAACACGGGCCGATCAGGCGTCCTTGGACGGAATAATTGACGGCCTGTCCAGCGCCCGTATTGCGCAAACGGAACCCGGCACGCCTGACCGGTTGAAAGTCTTTGGTCTTGACCCGCCGGCCATTTCACTGGAATTCCAGGCCGGGAGCGGCGCGAAGCACACCGTGGCATTGGGCAAAAAGGATTTTATTGGAGTTTCGGTCTACTCGATTGTGGACAGCGGCAAAGATGTCGCGCTCCTTCCGGAATCGCTTCTGATCAGCTCCGACAAATCTCTTCAAGACTTGCGAGATCGTGACGTGTTACACGCCGCGAGCGATAAAGTCCTGTCCTTCGACCTTAAGAATCCTTCCGGGCAGCTCGCGGCAAAGAGAACAAAGGATGAGTGGGAATTTACGAAACCCGCCGGCTCGCGCGGCGACGCCGGAAATATCAGCGCGCTTCTCGCCAGTGTTGGTTCGGCGAAATGGACTGCGGTTGCCAGCGAGTCGTCCGTTAATCTGGCGAACTATGGTTTAACTAGTCCGGCTGTCTCCCTGACCACCTTGGATGACAAAGGAAAGAGTGCCACGCTGATCGTCGGCAAAAAAGATGGCGATCAATACTTCGCGCGGGATGCCTCCCGGCCCGTGGTTTTCCGCATCTCTGAGGATCTCTACAAGAAACTGGCCGAAAATTACAACGATTTGCGCGACAAAAAACTCGCGCGCTTCGATCCCGCTGTGTTAAATCGCGTCGAAATACATAATGCGAACGGCACGATTATCTGCACGCGCAAATCCGAATTTGAATGGATCATCGAGGAACCTGTCGATCAGAAGGGAAAAGCGGCCGATATTGCAAAGTTAATTACGCCCTTGGAAGAGGCGCGCGCGGAGCAAGTCTTTGACCAGCCTGCGCCGAATGTCCGCGCCCTGCTGGCTAAGCCCGAGTTCCAGGCTGTCTTAACCGACAAATCCGCCAAAAAATTGACCATTCAGCTATCGAAAGAATCCGGCAGCTTCGTGTACGCCAGAACCAGCGAAAGTCCGGCCGTTTACAGACTCGATAAGCAGATTCTGACCGAGCTGAACTTTAAGCCCGCTGACTTGATTCTCTCCGGCACACCCAATTAGACGTCACTGAATCACGCTGATGCTCCCGCCTCACAAACCAGGGCTTCCTCGTGTGGCCAGGCCGCAATTAGCAAAACCTTCCCCGTATCGGGTGAAATGTATATGTAATATAACTGTTCGCGGCGTTTCACCTCATAAAAGCCCGCCCGTTTCGGGTCAGGAGTTACAGTGGCACCGCCAGCCAAAGCATCGCGAAGCTGCATGATCATTTCCTGCGAGTGATTTCTCAAGTCTTCGATTTCTAACCCGCGCTCTAAGCACATCACCATGGGTCCCTCCAGCGCTTTTATCGTCTCTCACTTGATATTACGTTAGCGCAAAGATGAAAGTTCCAGCTGTGCCTAGCCGTGCGGCCTAATAGTTTCGATATGGTGCAATCTCCGGGTTAAGACCGTACCAAAAAGTATTCTGGCGTTAACTCTTAACTAGTCACTTGCGCGCCGCCCCTAAACTTGCAATAGTTTGGGGACGTGAGGGCCTGTTCATCGTGAAGAAGAAAAAGAAGAGAGCAAAGAAGTCGAATCGCATGCGCCATGATAGAAGGCGGAAACACCAGCACTGGCAGGTCACGGTGTTTTACCATGACGGCGAAAGATTCGCCCGTGTCTACATTGACCGCGACCGCGCTCAGCGTTTTGCCCAACGGCAGAAGAAATCTCCGATCGTCAAAGCCGCCCGGATTCTTGAGGTGGATTAAGGACAAGTCGCGCATTTCCCCTGCGCGACCCGGCCTTCATATGTTCGTGCGACACCCCCTACGCTGGAAGCTTGTTCGAGTGTTTGCGCCATGCTATAAATAATTGGGAATTACAGGGTTCTCATCCGAGCGGGATTCGTATAGTGGTAGTACGCCACCTTGCCAAGGTGGAGGCGAGAGTTCGATTCTCTTATCCCGCTCCAGATATTTTCGCCTCTTGAGACGCTTTCTATACTTTGATGTCGAATTTGCACGTCTGCATTCCTGCCACATTTCCGCGGCACCCTCCCAGGCAAGGAGGTAATAGTTATTGTCCGCGACCGATTGGTTGGGTTATGCTCCCTCGGCTGTTCCCCGGATTACACCGGGGCTTGGATCCAGCCCGTCTGACAAAATCAACCCCAACAAGAACGTCCGAACTCTCTCGGATGGCGTAGTAACAATTAGAAGCGGTTGCAGTCCAAACTCAATAGGAGGTAATTCGGGAAATGACAAAATCGAAGAAAGCTCTAGTTGCTGGCGCCGCACTTGCAGGTCTCTTGGCTGGCACAGGCGCGACGATTCAAGCATCGAATCTTCTGTCCGGTGTGAGGCTTGCTGCTCAATCCGATCAGAAGCCCGCGGACAGCACGGCCAAGGAAAAGCATGCTTGCAAGGGTCAGAATTCTTGCAAGGGTAAGGGTGGATGTAAATCGAGCGACAACGGGTGTAAGGGCAAGAACTCTTGCAAGGGCAAGGGTGGTTGCGCAACAGACGGTTCAAAGATGCCGGACTAACGCTCTTCGGAGCGTTGGTACTAGCAAGAGTTGTCCTGCCTGGGGCCGGACTTCGTTGTACCGGCCCTCGACACTTCTTCTGCATCTTCGGAGTCCCAAATGCCGGCAAATCGGTTTAACAATTTTACTGATTATGGAATCGGGATTGGTCTGCGCGCGCCGCATTACCATCACATTCTCACGCGCAAACCGGTGGTTGACTGGTTTGAGATCATTTCCGAAAATTTCATGATCGATGGCGGGCGGCCTTTGCACATCCTCGATCAAATCCTGGAACAATACAAAGTGGTGCAGCACGGCGTTTCCATGTATTTCGGCTCGGCCGAGCGCCCGAACAAAGAACATCTTCGCCGCCTGAAGACCTTGGTGCAGCGTACCAAGACGCCCTGGCTATCGGACCATCTTTGCTGGGGAAGCGTCGATGGCCGCTACACGCACGATCTTCTGCCCATGCCCTACACTTTTGAAGCTGCGCGAATCACCGCGCAAAAAGTTCGCGAGGTCCGCGATTTTGTGGAAGTGCCCGTGGTGGTGGAGAACGTGAGCAGCTACGCGGAATTTCACGTTTCCGAAATGACGGAGTGGGAATTCCTGAACGAAGTGGTCGAGCGAGCCGACTGCGGAATTCTCCTGGATGTGAACAACATTTACGTATCTTCGCGGAATCACAGCTTCGACCCGTACACCTACGTCAACAGCGTCCCGGCGGAGCGAGTCGCCCAGATCCACATCGCAGGTCATTCGAAATATAAAAAGTACATCCTGGATACACACGATCATCCCGTGATCGATCCCGTTTGGAAATTGTACGAGCGCGCCATCGAACGCGTCGGCCACACGGCAACTCTGCTCGAATGGGACGACAGCATCCCTTCCTTTGACGAAGTTCACGACGAGGCTTTGAAAGCCAATCGATTCCTGGCAAGCGCATCGCTGGCGAAAGCGGTATGAAGCTGCTAAGCCTTCAACGCCGCATGGCTCGCGCGGTGATGACCCCGCTAACGCCTTCCGAACGCATGCGCCCGACCGCGCCCGATGGCCGCTCGATGCGCGCTGTAGCCTCTCAGATCATTAAGCCGAACTCTCGGCTGACGTCATTCGAACGCCTGGAAATCTATAATCGCCAGTATTGGTTCCGTGTGCTGGCAGGTCTTGCCGAGGATTTTCCTGGCTTGCGCGCCGTGCTCGGAGGAAATCGCTTCGATCGCATGGCGCAGGCCTATCTCACCGATTGCCCCTCGCAATCGTTTACTCTCCGCAACTTGGGTTCGCGCTTGGAATCCTGGCTGCGAAAAAAACCCGCCTGGACCGCCGGGCGCAGGAACCTGGCTCTCGATATGGTTCGCCTGGAATGGGCCGATATTGAAGCCTTCGATGGCGGCGCCGAGCCCACGCTCAAACCGGAAGATCTCGCGTCAGCAAACCCCGCGAAACTGCGTTTGCGGCTGCAACCATATGTACAGCTTCTCGACCTGCGTTATCCCGTTGACGACTTGTTGCTGGAAGTTCGCAAAGGGGACGATGACACCGAGGTCGCCAGCAATGCCTTCAGCGAGCGCCACCACCAGAAACGAGTTTCAGCCGTGGCGAAATTGAAACCCAGTCCGATCTTTTTGGTCGTGCATCGCATGGACGATTCCGTTTATTTTCGCCGGCTTCATCGCGAGGAGTTCGCCATTCTGAGCGCTCTTCGCAGCGGCAAGCCGCTCAAGGCTGCGGTGGAAAGCGCTTTGAGAGCGAGCTCAATTCCTTCCGACGAACGCGCAGCCAACGTGCAGCACTGGTTTCAAACCTGGGCGGTGCTCGGCTGGTTCTGCCGCTTCGACGGAAAAAAATCGAGACCGCATCGCTCGACAACATCGCAGAAATCAAAAGCCCGAGCATGAGAACTGAGGCGAATCCAATTCAGCGATTGTATGACGGCTTTGTAAGAGTCGTCTCCAGCCTCCAATCGCCATTTTTGCTGGCCATTCGTTTATATTGGGGATGGCAGCTCTCTCAAAATGGATGGGGTAAACTCCACAATCTGTCTCACGTCACGCAATTCTTCGTAAGCCTGGGACTGCCGGCACCGGCCTTCACCGCGACTTTTGTTTCGTCATTTGAATTTGTGGCCGGAATTCTGCTCGCCCTCGGCCTGCTGTCGCGAATCGCGGCTCTGGGCATCGTCATTGATATGTTCGTGGCGTATTGGGCGGGGGATAGGGCGTCGCTGCTTGCGTTCTTCTCGGATCCTGACAAGTTTTCCAACGCCGCCCCGTTTATCTTTCTGTTCGTGGGTCTGATCATTCTGATTTTCGGGCCGGGCAAACTATCCCTCGACACGCTCTTTGATCGGCTGATTCGGAAAAGAAAATATTCAGAGTCCGGGGAGATCGGTTCCTCCGCTGTGTGACGGCCGCCGGATGAAATGACGGCTGCCCGATTCATGAAACATCATGCGAACACGAATTCCAACACGTGCCAGCGCGTAGTTCTTCTAGGCCTGTTCGTGTTCTTCTTGGTCGCCGCAGGCGCTTTTCCGGCTGACGACATGACCTCGACCATAGTTATCGGAAATTCGCGAATAGATGTCGTCCTTGAGAAGGGCTCTCTTCAAGTCTCCAAGGAAGAACTGCTCAGGTGGGTTCAGTGGGCGGCGGAATCCGTAAGCGCCTATTATGGCCATTTTCCAATCCCACATGTTTTGCTGCGCATTATTCCGGCTGATGGAAAAGGTGTTCGCAATGGCCGCACTTTTGGGGAAAAGGGCGGATTCATAACCATTCACGTCGGCAGCAACACGACCTCCGAGGATCTCGGCACCGACTGGATGCTGACTCATGAAATGGTGCATCTCGCTTTTCCGTCCGTTGCCGACAACCACCATTGGATTGAAGAGGGAATCGCAACTTATGTAGAGCCGATCGCGCGCGTAAGAGCGAAGCACATGGACGCGACGGAAATGTGGTTCGAACTGGTGAGAGACCTCCATCAGGGACTCCCCGCCGCTGGTGATAAAGGTCTCGACCACACGCATACCTGGGGACGAACGTATTGGGGCGGAGCGCTATTCTGTTTCCTCGCGGATATTGAGATCCATCAGAAAACGGCGAACCGAAAAGGTCTGGACGATGCGCTACGCGGCATTCTCGCTGCCGGCGGAGACATCCGGCAGGACTGGCCCCTGGAAAAAGACTTGGATACTGGGGACCAAGCGACCGGCGTGCCGGTTTTGCGGCCACTTTATGAAAAGATGAAGGATCAACCCTACGACGTCGATCTCCCCGCGATATGGACGGAGTTGGGTGTCGAACGAGCCGACGGAAAAGTTCGCTTCCTGGATACTGCGCCGCTGTCGCAAACGCGTGTGGCAATCACTTACGGCTCGGCTGGATCTGGATCGGCTGCCGCCTCGCCCATCAGCATACTTGCCGGCGACACGGCCATGAAGTTTCCGCAAAGGTAAAGTTCAGATCTATTTCGTCTTCATCACGTACACGCCGTCCCAGCCCGCTTCCGGCGCTTCTTCCATAAATTCCACCGCGCGCTCTAGAAATGCCTGCGTGGGACCATCGTCGGGATACGTTGTCAGAACTTGCGCGAATCTGTCCGACGCTTCCTGCCAGTCTTGGTTTCGGTAAGCGGCCATGGCGTGGTCGAACTGAGTCAGCAGAGTTTCGTATTTATGCTTTTCTGCTATCACGTCCATTAGCTCGTAGATATTCACCGGCTGGTTCTTTCCCTTCACCTTTATTTTGTCGAGTTCGCGGCAGACAAACTGCGATGCCACTTGCCTGTAAGTTGCCTCACTGATGACCAGCTTCGAATGATACAGCTTGGTGATTCCTTCCAGACGCGAAGCCAGGTTCACATTGTCACCCATCACCGTCCAGGACAGCCGCCTCGCTGAACCCATGTTTCCGACGTTCACCGGGCCGGTATTCAGTCCGATTCCAACGGCGATCGGTGGCCGTCCTTCGCGCCGCAACTTGGCGTTCAGTTTTTCCAAGCCGCGCACCATTTGCAGCGCACAGTTGCAACTGCGGAAGGCATGATCGTGCTGCGGGTACGGCGAACCCCAGAAGGCCATGATGGCGTCACCGATGTATTTATCCAGCGTCCCTTGATAAGAGAAAACAATCTCGGTCATGGCCCCAAAGTATTCGTT
Organism: Acidobacteriota bacterium; assembly: GCA_003167215.1. GTDB lineage: Bacteria > Acidobacteriota > Terriglobia > Acidiferrales > UBA7541 > Palsa-295. The sequence goes on from PMTV01000025.1 coordinate 36,300, forward strand.
CAACAGTTGCACGAGTTCGTCCGGAGTCAGTCCCTCGGAGAGTGTCGTAAATCCGCGGATATCGCTGAACATGATGGTGAGCTCTTTCATCTCACCGCCGGGCCGGATGTATTTCTCAGGATCCTTTTCGATGAGCTCGATCACGCCAGGCGACAAATATTGCGAAAAAGTTTTGCGAATCAGCCGTTTTGCGCGCTCCTCGCGAATCATCCGAAAACTCGTGATCACCGCGTAATTCAACGCCAGGGTGCCGGCCGGGATCACAAAACTGAGCCACCTTCCCTTATCGGCGAAGCTGAAATAAACGAAAACGGCGAACGCAGCCAGCGTTGCCAGCATTAGTATGGTGGAATACAGCGGCGTGATGCGGCTGAACAGAAAGCCAAAAAGCAGCCCGAAAATTAGGATAAAACTTATATCCACTATCTCCTCGTCAAATCCCCGCGTAAGAAATCCGCGGCCTTTCTCATCGCTATGCAGCAGGTTGTCGATAATGTTCGCGTGTACCTCGACCCCCATGTAATCCGCATCCAGCCAGGGAGTGTTGCGCACGTCCCCGATGGCCACGGCTGTAGCGCCAACCAGAACGATCTTGTCCCGAAATGCATCGGGCGGAGTAGCTCCGCTGATTACATCCGCCATCGAATAGTGTTGATAGGTGTTGTAGGGGCCGGTGTAATTGATCAGCGCGCTGCCGTTGCGCGACGGCCGCAGAAGGTGTCGCCCGAATTGGATGCGCTCCAGTCCATTTACCGAGATGTAGGCCACGATATCCTGATCTGGAATATTTTCGTATTCGCGTATGACCTGCAGCGGAAGAGAAGGGAAGAAATCCAGATCCCGGTAACGAATCACCAACGACCCGTGCCTCAGAGTCCCGTCAGCATCTGGATTAATGTTCAAGAAACCGTAAGAAGCCGCCGCTTCCGCAATTTTCGAAATATTTGCTTCCACACCTGCGGCAACTGTTCCACCGGCTTTGATCCACGCTTTACCCATGTCCACGGCTTTTCCGTCTTTGGACTTAGCCGGCACAACTTGGGGAAATGATTTGGCCCAGACGATGTTGTAATACTCTTCCGCTGACTTCGCACTAGCGGCTTTGGCCCGTTCCGGATCAAGGAATATGTGGCCCAGAATTACGTTGCCGCCGCTTTTCAGCGCCGCAGCGAAAGCCGCGTCCTGATCGCTGGCAATTTCCAGCTCTTTTACCTGCTTCAGGACATTCGGTGACAGGGAAGGACCGATGTTTTGCTGCAATTCTTTCAGCGCCTGCACCGCCGAGTTGCTTTCCGGGGTGGGGAATGTTGCGTCAAAGGCGATAACGCAAGCGCCGTCCGCATTCAACCGATTGACTAGCAGTGCGTAGTCCTTCCGTGGCAGGGGAAAAGAATTGATTTTTTGTAGCGTGTTTTCGTCAATACCTACAATCACGATGCGGCTGTCGGGCGGACGCTTGCCGCGCAACTCGAACCGCATGTCCAGCGAACTCTGCTCGATATTCTGGAGAAAAACGAAGCCGGCGCGGTTGTCCGCGCTGAGGCCCGAGAACGCGAACAGCGCGAGTCCCGCCAGCGTCACCAGCAGGGCCAGGCCCAAGTCGATTTGGCTACGCGAGAACTCTCTCAGCCACGCCGACCACCGCTGTGCCTTCAGTTTCATAAGCATCGCAACCGCGAAGCCGCCTTCGCGGAAGTTCTTCTTGGCCGACTGAGGCGGTATTCCCGCGAACTACCCGCAAGACCTCTTATTTAACGCCGTTGGATGCGTTAGCCCTTGTTCTCGGCGGCGTAGTGTTGCCGGTGCCCACTGCAAGACCCACGCTGAGCCCCACCGCGATGGCAGTTCCGATCAGAAGATTTCGCAGCACATGGCTATGAGCCTGATAAGTGGGAGGCGCATTCTCATTCGTATCCGTTGCCAACTGGCTGCTTTGTTTTACCGCTGGCGGCGTTGACTCGGTTTGAAAACCACCCGGAGGAATGTGTGAGACGATTTCAACCATTTGCCCCGCGCCCACGCTGATCGAATTTCCATTCGAACTTTGTCCCGAGTTATTCTGCGCTTGAGCGTTAGCCCGCGGCGTCACCAGGACCGTTCCTTCGTAACAAATAACGGTTGTTTTGCCATGCTCGAACGCGGCGTAGAAGTGCGTGCCGATTACGCCAATGACGGCGTTGGGAGTCGTCACCTCGAATTTGCCGCCCGGCTTCGTGATCTTCACTACCTGGCTCCGCATCTTGCCAAAATTCATTTCAAGCGAAGTCTGCTGGGATGTGCCGTCGTGCTGCACGATGCGCAGCTCGGTATCCGAACCCAGGCTCACAATCGAACCATCATCTAAACCGGCCCGGACGCGGCCGGAATGCGCAGTCTTTAGCAGGTCATTCCATTGCAGTTGGTCCTGCACCTTGGCAGGCTGCGCGTTGCGGCTAGCTGCCGGAATAAGTGCATTGATCTGACCGGCATGCTGTCCTGCGGACTGCGGGCTGGCCTGCACCGGAAAGGAACAGAGTAGCAAGCAAAGTGGCCCCACAAGGAGCTGTTTAAGTGAGTTCATGTTATTTCCTATTTTGAAATGAGCTTCGTAACTCCAATTTTGGCAGAGGCCTTGGGGAAGTCAACGTGGGAAGAAGGGGAGTGTCGCCAAAACGCTCACATCGGATAAGAACGGTGGGTGGTCACTCTTCTTCGCGGGTGGCCAACACGCCGTCCGCGTGTTAGAGTCTCCCTCCCAACCCTATGCTCGCGTATCTTTGCGGTCCCATCGAATTCGCCGAAGATGGCGGCAGACTCTGGCGTCGCAAGCTCGCGCCCTTCCTTCGGGACCAGCTCGGTCATCGCGTGTATGACCCGGCCGAAGACGAGCGAAAGAACCTTTCCGAGGAAGAAGCCGCTCACTTTCGCGAATGGAAAACCGCTGACCTCGACCGCTTCCGCCGCGCCGTGCGCAAAATCATAGCCTTCGATCTGGATCTGATAGAGAACAAGGCGGACTACGTAATCTGCTATTGGCCGTCGGAAAATGCACACAGCGGCGGCACTTCGGCCGAGCTGACCGTGGCGCATCGTAAAGGCATTCCTGTGTATCTTGTCACGCCGATTGCAGTAGATCAGGTAAGCGGCTGGATGCTCGCATGTTCCGATCAGGTGTTCGCATCCATCGAGGGCTTGAAGGAATTTCTGGTAGCGCGATTCGCTCGCGAGAAACAAACTCTACTCTGGAAATAGCATGGCGTTCGCTCGGCCCGCTCCGAACGTCCTTCCTACCAACGAACCAGCGAGAAAGAGTACATCTCGTCAGCGGATGCTGTCCCTGATAGAATCCGCGCCGCATGGAGAAAATTATTATCGCCGTTGGCAGCACCCGCCGTCCGAAGCTGGACGCAGTCTCGGAAGCTCTCACATCGTTCGGCCTCTTTCTCAGTGAGAACGGACAATGTGAGGTTACCGGAGTCGAGGTTCCGAGTGGTGTCCGCCATACGCCGTTAACACGCGAGGACCTGATGGCTGGCGCACGTCAGCGCGCGGAAGCCCTCGAGCGCATCGCGAACCAAAAAAGCCAGCCTTGGACATACTTCGTCGGCCTGGAAGGAGGCCTTGACGTCATTCGCGACGGCGACGCGCGTTGCGTCTTTCTCGAGAACTGGGCCTACGTAAAAGGTCGAAGCGGGAGGGGCTTTTTCGGCCTATCAGGCGGTGTGCTGCTCCCCGAGGCGCTCGCGAAGCGCGTAGTGGACGACGGCGTGGAGCTGTCCAACGCGATTGACGCTTTTGCCGGTGGCCACGGCATTCGCGACGCGCAAGGCGCTTGGGGCGTCCTTACGCGCAATATCATCACGCGTCAGGACGCCTTCCGCGTCGCCGTGATCAATGCCTTTGCGCCCTTTTTCAACCGCGCGATCTATTCGCCAAACGCGGAGCGCGAGTCGTTGTAGCCCCGGGGCAGTTATCCGATCTTCATATGTGCTAGCCTAATAAGACAAGGGGGAAGCGTGGATATCGTCAAGGGCAACATGGGCTGGATCGAAGTGGTCGTCGGGCCGATGTTTTCCGGGAAGAGCGAAGAACTCATTCGTCGCCTGCGACGCGCGGAAATTGCAAAACAGCGCGTTCAGATTTTCAAGCCGGTAATCGACCAGCGCTACGCCAAGAACGGAATCGTTTCCCACTCCGGCTTGGAGCTGGATTCGGAGCTGGTGCAAACCGGTGAAGATATTCTCTCGAAAGTCGCTTCGCGCACGGAAGTCGTCGGTATTGACGAAGCGCAATTTCTCGGTGAAAGCGTCGTGGAGAGCTGCGTAAAGCTCGCCGATCTGGGCAAGCGCGTGATCGTCGCGGGACTCGATACCGATTTCATGGGCCGCCCCTTCGAGCCCATGCCGCGCCTGCTGGCCGTTGCCGAAGAAATTACAAAATTGCTGGCGATCTGCATGCGTTGCGGTAATCCTGCCGTGCATACGCAGCGGCTGGTGGCCTCGGAAGAGTTGATCGTCGTAGGCGCGGGCGGAATGTACGAAGCGCGTTGCCGGCGCTGCTTTGAGCCGCAGCTCGCATTGCAGAAGATCGAAGAGGGGAAATTGGCGCCGGTGCCGAAAGCTCGCGCAGCGGGCTGATTTGCCGTTCGCTCTGCAACCATCCGCCCCCGCGAAGAATCCATATTCACCTGAGCGGCAAAAAGCCCTAAAATAGGTGCTGGTCAGGCTGCCATGTATATCCGCCAAATTATTCTCCTTGGGGCCGCGCTTGCTATCAGCGCGGATCGAGCGGACATCAATCGTTATCGCACGCCCGTGCTTCCCGACGCTCCCATCCCGAACTCTTTGCCCGCCTCCGGCCGCTCTACCGATTTGTTCGGCCCGGCCGTTTTCATCTCTGTGGTCGAGCAGTCGCCCAACAAGCAAACGTCGCTGCAACCCCAGTCGCGCCTGGAAATCGTCCGCTACGTCTCGGGGGAGTTTGCGAAAGTCGTGTCGCCGATTCCTGCGGGAAGAAAAGGATTCAGAATCCCGGTCGGCCAGAAACTGGATGACAGAGAACTTAGAAATGCCCTGCGTCATGACGGCGCCGCGGTAAATACAGGCGAAACCGTCCAAGTGACGAATATTGAATTTCGCGCCAAAGAAATAGTCGTGCAGGTGAACGGCGGCGCAAGAAAACATTTCAATTTGCGCGAGCACGTTCAGATCAGCGCCGGAGGTTCTACGAGCCCGCTGCCGTCCGGCCCGCAACAAAGGCCCGGTGGGACGTTGATTCTTGATTACGGCAAGCCTGTGCCGGACATGAGCGCCGATGATGTGATGACCGCGCTGCAAGCCTTCCTGAGTTTTTCAAAGGAGCAATCCGCCGCGGTGAACTGGGTAGATACATTGCCGCCGCAGTTTAGAGACGCAATCAAAGATCAAAAAGCGGTTGCGGGCATGGACCACGAGATGGTGCTTGCGGCCCTGGGCCGGCCGGATCACAAAGTCCGCGAGCGCGATCCGGACGGCACGGAGACGGAAGACTGGATTTACGGCAATCCTCCCGCACGCACAGTCTTTGTCACCTTTACCGGGGATAAGGTCATCCGCGTGAAGGAATTCGATTGACCGCGTTGACTTTTCTCGTTCTGCGCCCTAGCATCACCGTTCGTAAATACCTGCGGACGGATTTGTCTCTGTCCGTATCCATCGCGTGTGCCCGGAGGGCGAATGTCGATTAAGGTCGGAATTAACGGGTTCGGACGTATCGGTCGCAATATTTTCCGCGCCGCGATGGAAGATCCTGCCATAGAAATTGTAGCCGTCAACGACATTACCGACTCCAAAACCCTGGCGCATCTGCTCAAATACGATTCAATTTTGGGCAACCTGCCTAATAAAGTCACGCATACGGAAGACACCATCGCGGTGGACGGCAAAGCATTCAAGGTTTTCCGCGTGAAAGACCCCGGGGAAATTGATTGGACATCCGTGGGCGCATCGATCGTTGTTGAATCCACTGGACTTTTCACTGCCGGCGCCAACGCGCGCAAGCACATCCGCGGCTCGGTGAAAAAAGTAATTATTTCCGCTCCGGCCACGGATCCGGACGCCACCTTCGTTCTCGGCGTGAACGACAAATCCTACGATCCGGCGAAGCATCACGTCATTTCTAACGCGTCTTGTACCACAAATTGCCTCGCCCCCGTCGCGAAGGTGATTCATGAAACCTTCGGAATAAACGTCGGAACCATGACCACTATCCATTCCTACACCAATGATCAAAAACTTCTCGACCTGCCGCATCCGGATCTCCGGCGCGCGCGAGCCGCCGCGCTTTCCATGATTCCCACTTCCACCGGCGCCGCGAAAGCTCTTCACCTCGTGATTCCCGAACTCAAGGGAAAGCTGGATGGTTTTTCGCTGCGCGTGCCCACGCCCAATGTTAGCGTCGTGGATTTGACGGTGATGACGAACAAGCCCGCGACGGTCGAGAGTGTAAACGCGGCACTGAAGAAGGCAGCCGAAGGGCCTATGAAGGGCATCCTGGCCTATACCGATGAAGAATTGGTCTCCATCGACTTCCGCGGCAATCCGAATTCTTCGATTGTGGATTCCGGCTACACGCGCGTGGTCGGCACGAACTGCGTGAAGATCCTCGCGTGGTACGACAACGAGTGGGGCTACTCGAGCCGCTGCCGCGACTTGATTAAACTTCTTGCCGCGCGGCTCTAATTTTCCTGACCACAGACATTGCAACCCGTCATCAGCGCTGCAAGTATGAATAAGCTATCCATTCGCGATCTTGAAATGTCCGGCAAACGCGTGTTCATCCGCGTGGACTTTAACGTCCCGATGGACGGCGCGAAGATCGAGGACGACACCCGCATCCGCGAGACCCTCCCCACGTTGCGCCTCGCAATCGACCGCGGCGCGCGGCTTGTTCTCGCATCTCATCTCGGCCGCCCCAAAGGCAAAATCGATCTGAAGTACAGTCTTGCGCTCGTCGCTGCCCGCCTGAGCGAACTTCTCGGCCGGCCGGTCGCGTTCGCCGGCGATTGTGTGGGCGCGGATGCCGAAGCGGAAAGCAAAGCGTTGCGCGACGGAGAAGTGCTGCTTCTTGAGAATGTCCGGTTTCACCCGCAAGAAGAAGCCAACGACCCGGAATTTTCGCGTCAGCTAGCGCAGTTGTGCGACCAGCTTTTCGTCTGCGACGCATTTGGTTCCTCGCATCGCGCGCATGCCTCCGTTGTCGGCATCACCAAATTTGTTCGCCAGGCCGCCGCGGGCCTGCTGATGGAAAAGGAACTCACTTACCTCGGGAAAGCGGTATCGAATCCGGACCGCCCGTTCGTTGCCATTCTCGGTGGCGCAAAAGTTTCCGACAAAATTGAAGTTGTGCAGAATCTGATGAAACTCGCGGACGCCATGCTGATCGGCGGCGCCATGGCCTACACCTTTCTAAAATCGCAAGGCCTTCCGGTGGGGAAGTCCCTGGTCGAAAACGACAAGCTGGATCTTGCGCGGAATCTTCTCGAAGAAACGCGCCGCCGTAAATTCCGTTTTGTTCTCCCTGTGGATCATGTCCTCGCTGAATCGCCCGATTCGGCATCCTCTCGCGTGACGGACATCGCACAGACTCCGGAAAACTTGATGGGCCTCGACATTGGTTCGAAAACTATCGCGCTCTTCAATCAGGAAATTGCCGGCGCGCGCACGATTGTGTGGAACGGTCCAGTGGGCATGTTCGAGAAACCCGCATTCGCTCAAGGTACTCTGGCCATTGCGCGGGCCGTGGCTGCGGCATCCGCTGCCGGCGCTACCTCGATCGTCGGCGGCGGGGATTCCGTCGCCGCAGTCGAACGGTCTGGCCTCGCTTCAAAAATTTCCCACATCTCCACCGGTGGCGGCGCATCTCTCGAATTTCTTGCCGGCAAAAAACTTCCCGGCGTCGAAGCGCTTACGAACAAATCCGAAAGCCGGAAGGAAAATTAAATTGTCCCGCCGCCCCGCAATCGCCGGCAATTGGAAGATGTACAAGACTCAGGCGCAAACGCGCGAGTTCTTTTCCGCCTTCAAACCGCTCGTGGCCAGCTCCCGGCATTGCGAAATCATCATTGCGCCTCCGTTCACGGCGCTTTCCGTTGCCGTGGAAGCCGCAGCCGGCTCCGCGATTGCCATTGCTGCGCAGAACGCACACTGGGAACGCGAAGGCGCTTTCACCGGCGAAATATCCATGTCCATGCTTGTGGAAGCAGGCTGTCGCGGCGTAATTATCGGCCATTCAGAACGTCGGCAATACTTCGGAGAGACCGACGAATCCGTGAATCGTAAGCTGCGCGCCGCGCTCCAGGCTGGACTCACTCCCATCGTTTGCGTCGGCGAAACAGCCGCCGAGCGCGACGCAAATCTGACCCACGCCGTGCTGAAACGCCAGTTTGAGGGCGGCTTGCTCGCGTTGACCGATGCGGACTTCTCGCGTATTCTCTTAGCTTACGAACCGGTCTGGGCCATCGGTACCGGGCGGACTGCGACGCCGGAAATTGCGGCCGCTGTTCACCGCTTTTTGCGCGAACTCGCCGCCAAGCAGTTTTCGCCGGAATGTGCCTCCGCACTTCGTATCCTCTACGGCGGAAGCGTCAAGCCTGACAACATAAAAGGGTTGATGGCGCAGGAGGAGATTGACGGCGCGCTGGTCGGTGGCGCGAGCCTGGATGCAAAGTCGTTCGCCGCAATCGTGAATTTCTAAATGCCGCTAGCCAGCTGGAATTAGCGGCCGCACTTACTGGAGTGAGAAATGTCATCGTGGACCAGATGGGGTTTATCGCTAATAGTCGCCATCGCCCTGATTTGGGTGGGTTGGCGGATTTCGTTTATTCTTGTAACGCTGCACGTAGCCGTTTGTTTCGTGTTGATCATCGTCATCATGTTGCAGAGCGGCTCGGCTGCGGATTTAGCCGGGGCTTTCGGCGGAGCGGGCAGTCAGACCGCGTTTGGTCCTCGCGGCGCGGCGACGTTCCTTTCGCGCGCCACCACATGGTGTGCCATTGTCTTCATGATGACCTCGCTTACGCTATCAGTGAAGCGCGCTCCTTCGGAAGGAGCTGGCATTAATTCCATCATCGAGGACACGGAACACCCGGCATCAAAGCCGGACAAGCCTGCGGCTCCTAAAGGCGTTCAGATACCGCTGGCTCCGCCTGCACAGGCGCCGGCGCAGCCCGCAGCGCCTCCGAAGAAATAATGCACAGACTTAAATCTTCGTGTCCGGGAGCGAACTTCTAAGAGTATTGTAGCTTTTGTACGTAGCCCCAAATTGCGGCTGTGGCGGAATTGGCAGACGCACCAGCTTGAGGGGCTGGCGGTCGCAAGACCGTGGTGGTTCGAATCCACTCAGCCGCACCACTTCTTTTACAATCACTCCCGCCCATAGTCTTCCTTCTGCTTGAAACTAAAATTTCGCGATCAGCCGGGAGGTTGAGTCGAGGGGGAGAATCCGCGGTATACTTCCGCGCTCGGTATTGCAAAATCAAAATCCAGGTGGACCACGAATGGTTGCAGAGCGTCAAACTCCTCCCGCACATGTCGGCGTATTCCTGCTGTTAAATGGCGCTCACGTCGCAGGTGCTGTCTCCTGCCTGGCGCAACTCGGAATCCCCGATCTCGTCGAAGCAGCTCCCAAATCTGCCGAGGAACTCGCAAAACAAATTGGTGCGGACCCGCAAGCGCTCTACCGTCTCATGCGCGCCACCGCCTGTGTGGGAGTGCTATCGGAGGATCCGGATGGAAAGTTTTCGCAAACGCCGATGTCCACCGTTCTGCGCACCAATGCGACTCCCAGTCTGCGGGCCCTTGCGATCATGGCGGGGAGAGAGTGGCACGGGCGCGGGTGGTCGCACCTGGAATATTGCGTCCGAGCCGGCAAGCAAGCGCTTGAGCAGATCTACGGCGCTCCTGTCTTCGAATATCTGAAGCAAAATCCGGCGGAAGGACAAATTTTCAACGATGCCATGACCCAGATTTCCATGATCGATAGCCCCGCCGTCGCCGACGCCTACAATTTTGACGGCATTCATTCCATCGTGGACATCGCAGGCGGCCACGGACTTCTGCTGGCTACTATCCTGAAGAGGAATCCGCAGTTGAGAGGCACGCTCTACGATATGCCGCACGTTATTGAGGGAGCCAAAAACGGGCCGCTCAAGCCTGTGATGGAACGCTGCACCCTCACGTCCGGCGATATGTTTTCCTCCGTTCCAGCAGGCGCCGATGCTTACATCATGAAACACATCATCCATGACTGGCAGGATGATCGCTGCGTCCAGATACTCAAAGCCTGCCGAAAAGGCGTGAATTCCGGCGGCAGACTCCTCGTGGTTGACAACGTCATTCAGCCGGGCAACGACTTCTCCCCGAGCAAGTTCCTCGATCTGCAAATGCTTATTTTCCCCAGCGGATGCGAGCGAACCGAAAAACAGTTTCGTGACTTGTTTGCGGCGGCGGGTTGGAAGTTAAGCCGGATCACGCCCACGGTCGCTGCCGATTCGATCGTCGAGGGAGTTCCAGCGTAACGCACCAAGACTACACGCCTGAGTTTTTAATCCGCCCGTTCAAGATCAAATAAATTTGTTTGTAGATTGCGATCGGCAGGACCGGCTTGTGCGTATAGCGGAAGTTTTCGGCGGTTAGTCCCAGAAATCATCGCGATCGAGAAGCTCGACTCCGATTTGTCTCCGGCCGTCTCCATCGTACCGGCAGTAAACTACGCGTGCTTGCGCGCGGCTTCCTTTATCTCGACGGCAAAGCACCACGGTCCCGCCCGCTTCCACCGGGTGACGGCACACGAGCCCGGCCCCGTGCTGGCTGACGGTAACCGTCCAAGTTTCTTCCTCCCACGTCCGGCTGGGATCTTCCCGCCGAAGCCAGACAGGTACGGACGATGAAAGCCGCGGGCTGCGCCGCAAGCCCTTGCTCAATTGCGAGGCGCGCAAAAGAAATTCGAGAAGTTGGCTCTTGGTCTCCGAATCGGAGAATCGGTCGCACTCAGAGAGTTTTTGGACCTGTTCCACGCTTTCGCTCAAGAATTTTCTGAGGGACTCGGTTTCGGTGCTGGCAGGCTGGCTTTTCAACCTTTCGTTTCGCGCTTCAAGTTCCTGGAAGCAGACAACCAGAAAATGTTCCATGCACAGGCGCCGGGCATCGAAATCCGCAACTGCCGGTTCGCCGCAGGCCTCGGAGCTGCAAAAAATTCCTTGAACCGCCTTTGGCGCTTCCGGTGATTCCATTTGATTTTCCGTTGAGGGCCTGGCGATATTGAACATAAGTATCCTACTTGCTTTTAGGCGCTTTCCCTATTCCCTTGGCCAGATCGGAAATCGCGCCACCGACGAATTCCAGATGACTCTGGCTATAACTGGCGAGTTCGCCTGCGAACTGATGGGATGTCTCCGCGGCCTTTTCCTTTAGCGCGCTGAGAGCTTTATCCACGATAGGCTGAAACGCCTCGCGGAACACGCGCTCCGCCTCCGCCGAATGTTTCTGGCCGGCCACTCGCAGGCCGCTAAGCGCGATTTGGGCCACTTCCTTGCTCTGAGTTTCTAATTCCTCCCGAGCGGTATTGAGTCTCGCTCGAATCACTGCTTCAAACTGTTTTTCATAACGAATGTAAGTCTCTTCGATTCGCGACGCCGATTTCTCTACCGTTCGCTCCAGAGACTTCTCGATCTCGTCTTTGCGCTTCGTCAGGTCCGATGTCACCTTCAGTGCGTTATCAATACTGGGAGCCATTTGCTCTTTCAGGCGGGTGACAATTCGGCCCACCCCTTCTTTGCGGGACGATTCCAGCACTCCTTGGATGCGCTCCCCAGCCTTCGCCGCCAGACCTTGCGAGGACTCCTCGAGCTCACGGGTTCGCTGCTCCACTTGCTCCAGCGCTTGCTGAACATCTGCTTCAAGTTTCTTCTTCCACTGGGCGTAAAGGATTCGCGCGCTTTCTTGGCTGGCTCTATTTAATTGCTTGATGGACTGTTCGATCCAGGGGCCCGCTTGTGATGCGCTTGTTTCGGCCAAAACATTCTTCGCTTCTTCGCGAAGCGTGGCCCGCAACTCAACCAGTATCGATGCTGATTTGTCTCGAACGGCTGAAGCCGCTGCTTCCGCGAGCATGCCTTCCATCTGCTGCTGGAAATCACCCATGAGCTGGCCGGCCGGACGCCCTGCGGAGGACGACGATGGAGTCGCCTCGGGCTGGCGAGTGCTCGTGCCCTTCACGCGCTTGTCTTCGACTGCGGTGGTGGACGTTTCCGGACGCGGAACCGCAAAGGGCTTGGACTTCGACGTATCCGTATCCAGATTGCGGGCGCCGCTGAACAGCAGCCAATCCTGCGGCGGCGCATCAATGCCCCAGATATTGCCGGGAGATTCCAACTCCACCGCCGTCTGAAACAGTCCATTGGGGTCCTTGGGCCTGTCCACCCACTTCACACGGCCGCGTGCGGAAATTGGCGGAGAATTCGGCTTTTTATTCTCGAGTTGCAAAACAACCAGCGCATTCGCCAACACCTGGTGTTTTGACAAATATTTGAAGCCGTGGCAACTGATGGTTTGAGTGGAAACTGCTTCGCTGTACGGACCACGGAAGGAATCGACTCCTTCCACCTTCAAAGGAATGGCGTATTCTACGCGCGTGCTGCGCCGCGCTGGCCGGGATGCAGCCGAGCTATTCGACATAATTGTCTCTCAGGGACTGGAAGCTTAGGATAAGTCCTGCGGGCCGGAAATCGCGCCCAAATCGGCACTGGAATTTTCTAAGAGTTACTATCACAGGTCGGGGTCGCAGCGTGCTTACCGCCGCGTTTAAAGTGTCGGTGCCTTGCGATCGAATTTCGCCTCGCGGCTGTTAATCGCGTCCCAAGTCTCACACGCTCAATATTTTCCTTACAATCACTCTTGATATTCGGCACCGCTTGTATATGATGCCGTTGGAAAATTAGAATGCAATCCCATCGGGCGCTTCGCGCGCGCGAGGCCACGGGAGCCAGAGTGATGCGACTCAGCAATCGCAACAGCAGTAGCGGTTCTGCGGCGCCGGCAGCCATGCTGGCGTCTCTTATAGTGATTATGGTTGCTGCGACCGTGTACGTTTTCGCCGCTAACCCTTTCCCATCCAGGCCGCCTGCGGCCATCACCAGCGTAGGCCTCCTGGTGGACCATCAGTACTTCCTCACCCTGTGCGTCACCGGCACGGTTTTCATTCTCTCTCAGCTCGGACTTGCCTACGCCATCTGGCGCTTCCGCGATCGCGGCCAGGCTGCTCATTTCACCCGCGGTAACAACACCATGGAGATGATCTGGACTACCGCAACGATCGTCCTCTTCCTGGGACTGGGCCTCATGGGCCGTAAAGCCTGGGCCCAAGTGCGATTCACGCCTGCGGAAGCGAACGCCGTTCAAGTGGAAGTCACCACCAACCAATTCGTATTCAATTTCCGTTATCCCGGGCCGGATGGTCAATTCGGCAAGCTCGATCCCACGCAGGTGAGCGCCTCCACCGGCAATCCGCTCGGCCTCGATCCCAAGGATCCCGCCGGAAAAGACGACATCGTCGTGCCCACTCTAACGGTTCCAGTGGATCACCAAGTCGAGTTGCTGATCCGTTCGCAAGATGTGATTCACAATTTCTACGTTCGCGAATTGCGGCTTCAGCAGGACGCCGTGCCCGGAATGGTTATCCCCATCCACTTCACGGCAAACCAAATTGGGCATTATGAAATTATGTGCACCCAGCTATGCGGGCTGGGGCACTACCGCATGCGCAGCTTCCTGGACGTCGTGTCCGAAGCCGATTACCAAAATTTCCTAAAACAACAGGGTGCCAGCCAGTGAGCTCGACCCATCTGTCAGGAGGCCATGCATGAGTTCGCACGCCCACACCGGGCACGCGGTGGTTGTTGAGCCCAGCGGGTTCATTCGTAAATATATCTTTAGCATCGATCACAAAGTCATTGGCATTCAATATTTCCTGCTCGCCCTGACCGCGGTATGCGTTGGAATTGTTCTTTCTCTTTTGATGCGTTTTCACCTGGTGTATCCCGGAGCGCACCTTCCCTTCGTGAGCGGCGGGATTATGACTCCCGAACAGTATCTTGCGCTCGTAACCATGCACGGCACCATCATGGTTTTTTTCGTCCTGACTACGGCTCCGCAAGGCGGTTTCGGCAATTATTTTCTGCCCATTCAAATTGGCGCCCCGGATATGGCTTTCCCGCGCTTGAACATGCTTTCCTTCTGGGTCACTTTTCTCGCGTTCGTGGCCATTATTGCAGCCTTCGTCGTTCCCGGCGGCGCGCCAATCAGCGGCTGGACCGGTTACACCCCGCTCAGCGGTATGGGTGAGGTCACCGGACCAGGCGAAGGAATGGGGCAGACGCTGTGGATCGTCAGCATCTCTCTTTTCTGTCTTGCTTCTCTGTTGGGCGCTCTGAATTTCATCGCCACCACGATTGATCTCCGCGCCCCGGGCATGACTCTGTTCCGCATGCCTCTCACTGTCTGGGGTTGGTTCGTGACTGCAATTCTCGGCCTGCTGGCGTTCGGCGTCCTTCTGGCCGGCGGAATTCTGCTGCTTCTCGATCGCTCGGCTGGCACCAGCTTCTTCCTCCCCGCAGGCCTTGTGGTAAACGACCAGTTGCAGCCTCATAGCGGCGGCTCTCCGCTGCTCTGGCAACACCTCTTCTGGTTCTTCGGCCATCCTGAGGTGTACATCGCAATATTGCCCGGCATGGGCGTTGCCTCGCACGTGCTCTCCACCTTTTCGCGCAAGCCCGTATTCGGATACCGCGCAATGGCCATGGCGCTTTGCGCTATTGGTTTCCTGGGCTTCATGGTCTGGGGCCACCACATGTTCCTCAGCGGCATGAGTCCCTATTCCGGTTTTGCGTTTTCCGTCCTGACCATGTCCATCGGTGTTCCCTCGGCCATCAAGACGTTTAATTGGATAGGAACTCTGTGGGGCGGGAAGATTCAGTTCAAATCGCCGATGCTCTTTGCCCTTGGATTCGTCTCGTTGTTCGTCAGCGGCGGACTTTCTGGTTTGTTTCTTGCGCAACCGGCGGTGGACAACATGCTCCACGCCACGTACTACGTGGTCGCGCACTTTCATCTGGTCATGGGCGTGGCCGCCATCTTCGGAATTTTCTCCGCCACCTATTTCTGGTTCCCGAAAATGTTCGGCCGCATGATGAGCGAGCCTTTGGCCAAGGTTCACTTCTGGATCACATTTGCGGGCGCCTACTGCATCTTCATGCCCATGCATTTCATCGGAATCGCGGGTGGCATACGCCGCTACGCGGATGCTACCGGCACCAATTACGCCGCCGCTCTTCAACCCGTTCACGTGTTTATGACCTACGCGGCATTCATCACCGGTGCGGCGCAGCTCATCTTCCTGTTCAATTTTTTCTGGAGCCTGAAGCACGGCGCGGTCGCAGGCAAAAATCCTTGGAACGCCACTACGCTTGAATGGATTACGGACTCGCCGCCGCCCATCGATAATTTCGGCGGCGATTATCCCAGTGTGTATCGCGGCCCGTATGAATTCAGCGTTCCAGGATATCGACAGGATTTCATCCCGCAGAATCTGACGCCGGAGCAAGCGGCGCTTTTGAAATAGCATCGAATCGATGCAGGAGTGATGTATGCCAGGCAGCACTGTTACAGATGAAGTCGAGCTAATCGGCACCGGAAAGGGCGGAGGCTCCTCCGGCGACGATGGAAGCTTTGGTGGGGGAGGCGACGATTGGAAAGGGCCGTCTGGCTCCGCTCGTGTACCGCAACGCGCCTACGTCACCGGAATGACCATCGCGCTCGCCGGCATCCTGATGTTTTTCATGGCGCTGGTCAGCGCTTACATCGTCCGAAAGGGCATGCCCAACAGCGCATGGGTACCATTCAATGTTCCGCGGATCCTGTGGCTGAACACGCTGATTCTCATCGCCAGCAGTTTCACGCTCGCTCGTTCCCGCTCACGCTTTCTCGCCAACGACAGCGAAGGTTTTCGCCACTGGTGGGGCGTCACCACCATTCTCGGAATTTTCTTCCTGGCCGGCCAGGTGATCGCTTGGCGGCAACTCGCTGCGGCCGGTCTTTTTCTCTCTACGAACCCTGCCAGCAGCTTTTTCTACGTTTTCACTGCCGCGCACGGCCTCCATCTTCTCGGCGGAGTCCTCGCGCTCCTATTTATCGCTTTCAGGCCGACCCATCGGCTGACGAAGGGTACCGCCACGGAAGTCGTTTCGATGTACTGGCATTTTATGGATGGGCTTTGGGTTTTTCTGTTCTTACTTCTCCTTTTGGGACGGTGAAAAGTGAGTGAAGCGGAATTCGAAGGCATAGTTGAATCGCGATGGTCTGGAGGCGCCTCTCCCTTTGCGATCAACTCCAAAAAGCTGGGGATGTGGCTTTTCATCGTTTCCGATTCGCTGACCTTTTCAGCCCTGTTGATCAGTTACGCCTACGTTCGACTCGAAACTCCCAACTGGCCCAGGCCGTTTGAAATCTGGCCGGCCATCGCGAAATCGTCATTCATGACATTCGTCCTGCTCTCCAGCAGCTTGACCATGGTCTTGGGCGTAAATGCTGCCTTCAGAGGCGACCGCAAGAAAACCGTCCGCTACCTGATCGCAACCATTATCTTCGGAATCGCGTTCGTGCTCATCCACGCCACGGAATGGGTAACGCTGTTCAGCGAGGGCGTCACTCCGTGGGGAAATCCCTGGGGCGTGCCGCTGTTTGGCGGCACGTTTTTCGGCCTCACCGGCCTTCACATGCTTCACGTCACGATCGGTGTCGCTTATCTGGCAATCATCGCCTGGGGTTTTGGAAAAGGGAAGTACACCGCCGAGCATGTGGAAGTGAGCGGCCTGTACTGGCATTTCGTTGATCTCGTTTGGATGTTCATTTTTCCCATGGTTTATTTGCTGAGCGTGAATCCGAAGTAACAAGGAGAGCACTTCATAATGAGCGCGCACGGACACGCCGAACTCACGCACGAGCATTCCGTAGGCACCACTAGACTCTTCTCTATCGTTTGGGTCTGGTTGCTGCTCCTGACCGCCGTCGAAGTTTTTCTCGCCTACGAACGCCTTGAAGTTCACCTGATGATCACAATTTTGGTCGGCCTCTCGCTGATCAAGGCGGCCTTGATCATGTCCTACTTCATGCACTTGCGCTTCGAGCGCCTGGGACTCTTTCTGCTCCTCGTCCCAGCCATGGTATTCTGCATTTGCATGATGCTGATCATGTTCTTCCCGGATAGCATCCGGCTCATGAACCTGCGCCCGCACTAGCGTTACGGAGTCTTTGTGGGTCGTGGCTTTAGCCGCGACATGAACGCACTAAGCAGAATGGGCTTTAGCCGCTGAAGTTCCGCTTTTGTCGCTGGCGAAACCGCGGTCGCACCATTTGGCGATTTGGCAAGCATATGAAGAGGAACCTTACAATTCGCTCCGCGGTGTTTCTAGTTTTCAGTTTTATCGCGCTCCTGGCGCTTCTCGCGCCCTCCGCGGTAGCCCAAGGCTGCGCGATGTGCTACCAGAACGCTTCCGCTTCCGGCCCCCAAGGAGCTCAGGCTCTTCGTCATGGCATCCTGATCCTTATGCTTCCCACGCTAAGTCTTTTTATCGGCATTTTCGCCCTCATCTACCACCGCCGGAATGTCGCGCGCTGAGCCGCGCTAAATGTTTGCCGGCCGCACGAACTGGAATCTGAAATCCAATCGTTTGAGCGAAGCTCTCGCCCAGCATCGTGCCGCGGGCGAACCGTTGCTTGATCTCAGCGCCTCGAATCCCACCGAATGCGGTTTCGAAAATGACCGCCGGGCCATCCTGCAAGCCCTATCAAACCCAGGTTCTCTCTCGTATGACCCCGATCCCAAAGGCATACTTTCCGCTCGCCGCGCAGTCGCCGATTATTATTCAGCGCGCACGATCGTGGTTCCCGCGGAAGACATAATCCTTACCACCAGCACCAGCGAAGCCTACTCATTTACGTTTCGCCTTCTTTGCAATCCTGGCGACGAGCTTCTGATACCCGAGCCCAGTTATCCGCTCTTTCGTTTTCTGGCGGATATTCACGACGTAAGACTCGTCGGCTATCCATTGCTGTACGACCACGGATGGCAAATTGATTTTCACGCTCTGCAACAGACGATCACCGCGCGCACGCGTGGACTCATTGTCGTCAATCCCAATAATCCCACGGGGCATTTCTGCAAGTCCGGCGAGATGGAAAAACTCAATGAAATTTGCTCAACTCGCCAAATTGCCATCATCGCCGACGAAGTCTTCCTGGATTTTCACCTCGCTGCGGCCCAGCCGCGCAGTTTCGCGGCGAATGCCGGAAGTCTTACTTTTACCCTGAGTGGCCTCTCCAAAATTTCCGGCCTGCCTCAAATGAAAGCTGCCTGGCTGATTGCGAGAGGTCCCGCGGAATTGAAATCCTCGGCGCTCGCGCGGCTCGAACTGATTGCTGACACTTTCCTTTCGATGAACGCACCGGTACAGCTCGCCCTGCCCGTGTTTTTGGATCTTCGCCATGGGTTTCAAAAACAGTTGATGGCGCGCGTACGCAAGAATCTCGCGCAGCTCGATAAGCAATTATCGGCACAGAGTTCCTGCGCCCGCTTGGAAATGGAAGGAGGCTGGTACGCCGTAGTCCGCGTCCCGGCAATTCGCTCTGACGAGGATTTAGCCATCGAGCTTCTGACTACGCAAGGGGTTTACGTCCATCCCGGACACTTCTACGATTTCCCGACCGATGGCTACTTAATTGTCAGCTTGATCGCGCAAGAGCGCGATTTCAACGAGGGGATAAAACGCTTGCTCTCGATGTTCTAGCGCAAACGTCCCGGCGGGTCCGCCGTTTCCGGCGTTTCCAGCTTCAATTCGGGTCCTTCATGGTCCGGTAATTTCGAAGGAGGCAATTGCGGAATTCCCACTCCCCGATTCAGCTCGAAATGTTCTTTCGCGCAGCGCGGGCAATATCCCTTTCCCGTTTCTTCGTCGCGCTGGCTGGCGAGTTCGTAGCAATCGCAAATGCAATCGCAATACCCGGTGGTCGAAGCGGTCTTGATTGGCACCAGTCCCATCTGCAATTCCTCCGTCGCAGGATACTACCCGGGAGCGTTTCGTAGCGCAAGGCAGGAACGTCGGATAAAATCTAGCGGCACCTGGCCAACCTTGGACAAACAGCTTGAAAAACACTGGAAGGGCGGGGTTTCAACCCCGCCGTAAGTCGCTCGCTTCTTCAGGGGTTTTAACCCCTGAAGTCTCCAACCGAGTTTTCAGCAGTCTCGACTAAACGTGTTCGAGCTGTGCCAGCCGGAACGGGTCGCCAACTTTATCGTGCAGTTCTAGCCAGACGCTGTCCGCTTGCGACAAAAATACTTCCACGACGCGCGGATCGAATTGGCGGCCCGAATACCGGCGAATTTCTTCACGCGCGGCGGAAATCGGCATGGCTTTGCGGTACGGACGGTCGGAAATCATCGCATCGAGCGTATCCGCCACCGCGAATATTCTTGCGCCCAGCGGGATCTGTTCGCCCTTTAATCCTCGGGGATATCCCGAGCCGTCGAAACACTCCTGGTGCGTTAACACGATTTCGGCCGCATCTTTCAGGAAGGGAATTCGCTTGAGCACTGCAAATCCGATATCGCAGTGCGTGCGCATGATTTCCCGCTCTTCGTTTGTCAGAGGACCGGGCTTTCGAAGAATGTTGTCGGGGATCCCCATTTTGCCGATGTCGTGCAGGAACGCGCCGCGCGCGATGTGCCGCAGCAGCCCTTTATCCACTCCCATGATTCGCGCCATGGTGATCGTGAATGCAGTAACGCGTTGGCAATGGCCCTCAGTCTCCGCGTCCTTCGCATCCAGTGCGCCGCCCAGCGCTTCCAGTGTGTAGTCGTAGGATTGTTCCAGATCCTGCAGCGCAATTGATAGCTGCTGCGTGCGCTCCGCCACCAAATGCTCCAGGTCGCTCTGGTAGGTCCGGTTTTCAAGCACGAGCTGCCGGTGTTCCAGCGCCCGCCGCACGCTCAGGTGAAGCTGGTCCTTCTCGAACGGTTTCAGAATGTAGTCGTAGGCTCCCGCTCGGATCGCTTCCAGCGCGATGGAGATATCGTGCATCGCGGTAACCATAATCACCGGCACGTCCGGGTCTTCGGAGCGCAACTCGGAAAGCAGGCGTATCCCGTCCATTTCGGGCATTACGATGTCGCTCAACACCAGGTCGAACGAATCGTTTCCGAAAGCCTCGAGCGCAATTACCCCGTTCGGGCACACGGTACACTTGTACCCCTGTGCATCGAGCAGGGTCGAAACGACCTCTCGAATCGCCTCTTCGTCGTCTACTACCAGGATTTTCTCTCGCTCCACCGGCGGCTCCGAACTATCCCTATCGTAAGTATAAGCTGCGCGACAATCTCGGGCAGGCGACTTGTTTCGTCCGCGTGCTAGTTTGCACAATGCCTCGCCCATAGGCTCCTGGTCCGGCCGCCGCATAGCCTCGGGTCCTCCGAAGAAACCCGGGGAAACCTGCTATTCTTCATTGACATCCAAATCCAATATGTTCCGTCTAATTCTTTGGAGGTGGAGATGAAGCGGTTTGCAGTTTTGTTACTCGCGTTTTCGTTGGGAATGGCGGTGGCCGCTCAGCAGGCCGCATCGCCGAAAATCGCCGCTCCTGCCCAAACGCCTCCGCCCGCTCAAGTCCCTTCAACCTCCAACCCGGAATTCTTGAAAGCCGCGGACGAAGTGCTCGCGCAGATGAGCCAAATCCTGGCCCTGCCGATCAAAGAGCCGCTTAAAAAGAGCCTTCGCTCCAAACAGGGAATCCGCGAGTATCTGATCCGCGAGGAAAAAGAGGACAGGACCGACGCCGAGCGCTATAACGACGAAAAGACTCTGGAAGCTTTTGGCTTGATCCCCAAGGATTTTCCGCTCGATGCTTTCATGCTCGACGTTCTCACCGATCAGGTCGCCGGCCTTTACGACCCCAAAGCCAAGGAATTCTACATCGCGGACTGGATCCCGGCCGACGAGCAGCGCGAGGTAATGTCTCACGAATTGACTCATGCTTTAGAGGATCAGTCCTTCCACATCGATCCGTGGATCAAAGCTGCTCGGCCCAACGATGACGCTGAGCTAGCGCGCCAGTCGGTCAGCGAAGGCTCGGCGCTCGCCGCCATGGTGGACTACTCCATGAAAGACCAAAAAGTCGGCGTCCGTGACCTGCCCGATGTCTCGCTTCTCATCCGTTCCGGCGCTGTCACTGAAATGGACAAAGATCCTAAACTCTCCAAGGCTCCTCTCTTCATCCGTGACGAGCTGCTTTTCCCCTATCTCGCCGGCACCGGCTTTTCCCAGCAGTTTCTGAAAGCTCATTCCGGCTGGAAGGACCTTCACTTGATTTTCGAAAATCCTCCCGTCTCCACCCAGCAAATCATCCATCCGGATCTTTATTTGTCCAACGTAAAGCCGGAAACCGTCACTTTGCCTGATTGGAAAGGTTTGGCGCCGGAGGATTGGAAGCTGCTGGAAGAAAACGTCCTGGGTGAATTCGGTCTCGGCGAGGTTTTAAAACAATTTCTCGGGCAGGAGCGCGCCGATAGGATTTCTCCGGCGTGGAAAGGCGATCGCTACGCTACTTTCGAAAACGCCTCGACCAAGAAAACTTCGCTGGTGTTCCGCGTCGCGCTGGACAACCCGGACGATGCCGCGCGTTTTTTCGGCCAGTATAGTGAAGTGTTGGAACTAAAACACACGGATCGCAAGGAACTTTTCCGCCGCCCCAATTTTTTCCAGTTTCAGACCGACTCCGGCGGAGTCTTCCTTCATTGCGCCGCAACCACCTGCCTGATTGTTGAAAACGCCGGCCGCGATACATTCGACAAAATCAACCGCGCGATCAGTCTCCCCGCCGCGCCGGTTCCCACCGACGCGGATGCCAAGCCTCCGCAGGCCATCACCAGACTAATTCAACACGTCGCTATTGGTTTTGGTGGTTAGAAAACGGAAGGTCAGCCGCCGCCGCGGTTTCTTATCACAAGTCCGCCCGCGAGTTTCAGTCGTTGAGCGATAAACCTGCCGAATCCGTACGGTGAATCACCATCATAGTCTGGTCGTCAGCCTGTCGCGTGCCTGACGAAAAACTGTTCACGTCCTTCAGGCAAGCCGCCAGCAGCTCTTGTGGCACCCATCCGTGCCGTTCGCCCGCCACGCGCATGATCCGCGCGACACCGTATTCCTCGCCCTTCGTGTTTGCCGCTTCCGAAATTCCATCGGTGTACAGAATCAGGCTGTCTCCCGGTTCCAGAAGCACCCGCTCGATCGTGTAACGGCTCTTCGCAAACATTCCGAGCGGCACTCCCGTCGAGGCAATCTTCCTCACCCCATTCTTCTCCACCACCAGCGCAGGAAAATGTCCGGCGCTGGCGATTTCAAGTTCACCGAAGCCGCCCGCGCGCCCGCAAATCAGCGTCGCGTACTGCCCCGCAATCGTGCTCTCGCAAAACACGTGATTCGCCCGTTCAAGAAGCCCGTCCAGTTCCAGTCCCAAGCCGGAAAGACTGCGAAACATTGCGTGCAAGTGCGACATCAGAAGCGCAGCAGCCACTCCTTTGCCCGCCACATCGCCGAAGAGAAACACCAGCTTCCCATCCCCGTTCGATGGCGAAATCAAATCGCAGTAATCGCCGCTCACCAGGCCCGCCGGCTTGTATTGGTAGTGGACCTGCCAATCGCTAAATCGCAGATTCGTTTCCGGCAGCAGACCCCGCTGGATTTTCGCCGCCAATTCCATATCTCGCTCGAGAGCGCGTTGCTCGCCGCTCGAAAGATGATCGAGGCAAAATTGCACCAGCGGATCGGCCAGCAGGCGTTCCTTCTCCACCGTATCATTGCAAGTCGGGCAAATGCCGTACGTTCCGTCGTCCATCCTCTGCAGTGCGGAGTTCACCTCCACCAGAATCTCCAGGAACGGCGCTGCCGGAATCTCCGGCGTTGCCGCCGAAACCGCGGAATTCAGCTCGGTACGTCGCTTTTCAAGTTGCTCGCGCAGGTAAGGATCGGTTACTCCAGGCATGGTGATGGCCTCCAGTTCAGAGCTTCTGGCAAGTCTCGCCGCGGTGCTATCCGATTCGGGCATGGGAACTCCTCTTTTTGTCTCTTCCATCTGATTCCGCAGCTTGGGCCGGAGATTCCTCAACTATCGGCTCCAGCGGCAGACGCCCCGCCTTTCGCTCCAGCCTTGCCAGGCGATGCTCGAATCGCGCGCGTATCTGTTGGTAGCGTGCCCGCGCAATCGTGCCCAAGCGCTTCGCCCGCTGGAGCTCGGTAAGCGCATCGCGCGAAATCGACGCGGCGCGTTGAGGCTCGCGGATGTAGCGCTCGTAATAAATCGCCAGTTGTTCGTAGGCTTCAAATCCTTCGCGCGAATTCCCCAGCATCCCTTCCCATAAATCGCGCGCCTTCGAATGATCGCCCTCGCGCTTCGCCAGCCGAGCCAGCGAGTGCCGGGCCACTCTATCTGTTTCCGCAGGCAATTCATCTGCCGCGAGCGACTGTTCGTAGTGTTTGCGCGCCCGCGTCGCGTCTCCGCGTCGCTCGCATATGCGCGAGAGTCCGAAAAGCTCGAATCCATCTTTGCCCGCCAGATCCGCCTCGGCCAGCAGCGAAACGATGCGGCTCGAAAGCGCCGCCAGTCCCCGAAGATCCATTTGATTGTGCAGAAAAATCGGGACCAGCGGCTCCGGCGCCCCTCCGCGCAGAAAATCAAAATATATTTCGGGGATGAATTCCGACGCCACGTCCGCCCCGCGATTCCACCCCAGCACGTGGCGCTCGAGTTCCTGCAAACGAACCGACCCAATCCGCAATCGCCACAAGTTTCGCGCTGGATGCAGAAAATCCAGATGCGCGCGCGGTGCAGGCGGCCGCAGCGTTCGCGTCATCCGATAGCGCGTTTCCAGTAGCGGCCAATCGAACGACTTGCCGTTGAACGTCACCAGCACCCGGCGCTCTGCCATTCGCTCCGCCAGGGTTACCAGCAGCGCATGCTCCTCGCTGTGATCGCGCATGAAAAATTGTTCCACTTCCAGGCCGCCGGCGTCCCACCACGCAATCCCCACCATGAACGCGTAGGTTCCGCTCCCGCCCATGATCCCCGTAGTTTCCGTATCCAAAAAAAGCCATTGCCGAGGGTCTCCCGCTTCCTCCGCAGCATCCGGCAGCAGAAGCCGCAGCGCCGACGCATCCATTCTTTCGTCAGCCAAGCCGTGGCCCAATGGCGAGCAATCCGTTTTCACACCGTCCGCCACATCGGAGAACCATTTCCGCAGCGCAAGATGCTCGCCAAATTCATTTCGCAATGGCGCCGCACCCAGAAGTTCCGCCAGTCGCCCCGCGCCTTCAGGAATGTTGGCTAAAAACCCGCGCGGTTCTCCAGCCGCACTTTCGCCTTTATCGAAATCCTTCGGCAGCGTCGAGTTCGAAACGCGCGCCGCACCGTTCAGCGGTTTCTGCAACGCCTTCACTCGCCAGAACCGATCTAGCATGGTTTTGCTCACGCGCAGAGTTGCTCCAGGATTTTTAGTGCCGCTTCTTTCGCTCGTTCGCTTTTTTCTCCTACTGGTCCCACGCAGGAAGGGCACCCCTGCTCGCACGGGCAAGCCGCGATTAGCTCGCGCGTCCGCCGCAACAGCAAATCGTGCACGCGAAAAAGTGGCTCGCTGAATCCAATCCCGCCCGGATACGCATCGTAAAGGTATAAATTCGGCTCGAAGAATTCCTTCATCTGCGATGGATCGTTCATCGCCGTGGTGAACTCCTGCCAATCCGTTTCGATTCCGGGGCTAGCCGGCCGCTCGCCCACGGCAGTTCCCAGATCGCGCCGGTCGCACATCAGCAACAGCGTTGCCATGGATTCCAACGCGTACAGCAAGCCGAAAATTCCGCTCTGCCGGTCGGACAGCGCAAAAGGCAACCCAGCCAGCAGCCCGCGTTCGAGCGTGATCCAGAACGACGTTGTGTGCATTTCGTTTTCCGGCAATTCGAGTTTTCCCGCGCCCACATTCTCGTTGGTAAAAAATTTGATCTTCTTGAATCCCACCACCTGTGAGCGCACTAGCACGTCGCCATGCGCGCGAGCGGCGGGTCCCGCAATGCGCTCCTCCTCGGCGATCTCCAGCACGCGCACTTGCGTGTAGCGAATCGCGTCTGTGAAATAATCCACGTTCACGCGCTTCACATACGCCTTGCGCTGCTCGAAATCGAGCCGCTCCACGTGATACTGCTGTCCCTGGTGAATGTAAATCGCCTTCGGATGCACTGTCGTGAGCGCCGAAGAAAAATCAACTTCGCCAATCACTTCAGGCTCGCCTTCGTTCTCTCCCGTCACATGAATGATTACAAAATTGTCGGACGTCACCGATCGCAAGCTCACCGTGTCCGCCGGATACGCCTGCTGCACCCAGTGCCAGTTTCCGCCGCTGCGATGAAGATATCCCGCCTCCGCCAGTCGCTCGCACACTTGCTGCAAGTCAACGCTCCCGATTCGTTCGTCTGGTGAAAGAGGCAGCTCAAACGCCGCGCATTTCAGATGGTTGACTAGAATTTCCAGATTGTCCGGCTGAACGTAGGCGTGTTCCGGCGAGCGCCCGAAAAAATAATCCGGGTGCTGCACGATGAATTGGTCCAGCGGCGCGGACGACGCCACCAGCACCGCGCAGGACGCGCCGCTTCGCCTCCCCGCGCGCCCGGCACGCTGCCATGTGGAAGCGATCGAGCCCGCGTATCCCGCCATCACCGCTGCGTCGAGTGAGCCAATGTCGATACCCAGTTCCAGTGCATTTGTCGCTACAACTCCGCGCACTCGCCCTTCACGCAGCCCGCGTTCGATTTCGCGCCGCTCGCCCGGCAAATATCCCCCGCGATATCCGCGCACCGGCTCCGGCTGTCCGGGTTGTGGGCGGTTGGCTTGCTGCAAATATGTCAGCAGCACCTCGGTATGCAATCGGCTGTTCGCGAAAACAATCGTCTGAAGTTTCCGCGCAAGTAGCTCCTTCGCCACTCGCGTGGTCTCGTTCAGATAGCTTCGCCGAATCCCCAGGTTGCGGTTCACCATCGGCGGGTTGTAAAAAACAAAAAGCTTCTCCGCCGACGGCGCTCCATTCTCTTCCACCACTTCCACTTCGCGCTCGATGAGCTGCGCCGCAAGCTCGCCGGGATTCGCAATCGTCGCCGAGCAGCAAATAAATCGCGGCTTCGACCCGTAAAACTCCGCAATCCGCGCAAGCCGCCGCAACACATTTGCCAAATGGCTCCCAAACACGCCGCGATACGTGTGCAGCTCGTCCAGCACCACGTACTTCAAATTCTCAAACACGCGCGTCCACTTCGTGTGGTGCGGCAGGATTCCGGTGTGCAGCATGTCCGGATTCGTCAAAATCACGTGCCCGCGCTCGCGCACCGCCTTCCGCGCGTCGCTCGGCGTATCCCCGTCATACGTAAACACGCCAAAACAGTCGTCCAGCCGCGTCGCCAGATCGTGCAATTCGGAAAGCTGGTCTTGCGCTAGCGCCTTGGTGGGGAACAGGTAAAGCGCGCGAGTATCCGCGTCTTCGAGAATCGCGTTCAACACCGGTAGGTTGTAACAAAGTGTCTTCCCCGAGGCAGTTGGCGTCACCACCACAAAGTTTTTGCCGCTTCGTGCCAGCTCCGCCGCCGCACCCTGATGCGAGAAAAGTTGCTCGATCCCCTTGCCGCGGTAGGCCGTAGCCAACTCCGGCCGCACCCAGCTAGGCATCGGAACGAACCGCGCCTCACGCACCGGAATGTGCCTTACCGCGGTAAGCACTTCGTCCGTCCTATATCGCCCCGCCAGAGCGCTCAGAGCATCCTGCACCGTATCAATCGTCGTGCGAGGATTGAGTGCCGGGACTGTCCCAGTCGCTCGCTCTAGCGCAAGACCATGCCCCGATCCTGATGCGGTCATATCTTTCCTCCCCACGCTCATCGTCTGCGGTGCGCAGGCTTCCGCCCACTCTGGCCTATTCGCTTTTTGTTCGCTTACCCTAACATAGGTCAAGCGGGTAGCACAACACCGCTATTCGGTAAGTTTTCAAGGCATCTTAACTTGCGGTCCACTCTAATTATGCGACCGATAAAGAATCACGCGAACTTTCTCTAACGTCACCAGCCCGCCGCTAATCATTTCATCGAGCTGCGGCAGCATTTTCTCGATGCGTTCCGCTAATTCCACCACTTCGATCACGATGGGCAAATCCTGCGAAAGCCTCATGATTTTTTCGGTATGGTACACGCTGGAAGAACCGAAACCGCCCACACCGCGCAGCACCGTAACTCCGCTGAATTTTTCTCTCCGCAGTAATTCCACGATCGCATCGTACAGCGGCTTTCCATGCCAGCGGTCGGACTCGCCGATATGAATGCGCATCAGCGTTCTCTCACCTTCGAATCGTTCGTGCTCCATCGCGCCTCCTAGATCCGGTCCGCCAATCGCATTCCGGCCAATATTGCCAGTATTCCGCCCACTACGCTCGCCATCAGATAAGTCCCTGCGCGCGCCCATTCTCCGTCTTGAATCAGTCGAACCGCCTCAAACGTGAAAGTCGAAAATGTGGTGAACGCGCCAAGAAACCCCACAGTAATCCCGATGCGCCATTCGGGTGGGATGGAGAGATGCGTCAGCGCGTATTCCGCCACGCCGCCGAGTAGAAAGCATCCGAGTATGTTGACGACGAGGGTCCCTGCGGGGAAACTCGAGCCCGTGCGCTCTTGCACCAGCCCCTGCAATCCGTAGCGCGCCAGAGTGCCTAAAGCCCCGAAAACGATCAGCAATGATATGCGCAAAGTATCCCCCTTCTCTGCGCGCCGCTCCGTCCAACAAAAAAACTCCTGGCGCCGGGCGGCGGCCAGGAGTCATCAGTCCGTATGGCAGACGGTTTAGGCGAACTCCATCGCCTTTCGATCTTCAGCTGTATTCTACCATCGTCGCCGCATCGAATTTCAAGCTTCCTTTTTTGTTTCCTTCCCAATGTCTCTTGACACACAGGGCCGACTGCCGATATAGAAGATGCATGGCTCACTCTTACTTAATTTTCGATTTCGGCAAAGACGAAGAAACCGCTCAGCACGCTCGCCACAAAGTGGAAAGTTGGAAACAAGGCTTTCGTCTCGGCAATAAACTCACCATTAAATTTGAACGCGAGGAACCCGAAGAAGAGAACGCCGCCGCGGAAGAAAACGCCGAAGCTTCCGCTAAGCCTTCCGCGGAAAAGCATACCGCCGCCTCGAAACATGCTGGCGGAGAAGGGAAGCGCGGCGGAAAGAAAAAATCATCCGCAAAACGCGCGAAGGCTGCCGAAGGCGTCGAAGACGAAGCCAACGCAAAAGTCCGCGTGATCGTTCGGCTCGATTTCTCCGACCACGAAAAGCTTTCTCTTCAGCGCTGGCTCGATCGTATTCCCACCGAGGAGCCGTTCAAGTCCGTGGAAGCCACAATCATTCGCCAGGGCGACCCCGAATTCAGTAAGACCAATGAACTGTTTGAAACGCTTGGGTAGTCGCCACATCGCTGCTCCGTCCCGGTGGCTCAAGCGCCGCCGTCAAAACACAGCCTAGGACGGCGTGGTATTGGCCTGCTCGCGTGGGCCTGTTGAAAACCACTGAAAAACATGCATATCCGCAAAATCTCGAGATCAATATTCAAAAATACAGCAAATCTGGTATGTGACACGCCAATCGGGCTCCGGACGCTCTTTTCCATGCCATTTCAGGCTCCAACTCCTTTGTTCGCCGCAAGTTCGCTAGGGTCACCACCTCGAGTCACCATAGCTCGCCGCATTTGGAGCGTAGGGTGTTCCTAAGTGTCTTCTTATCTTTCTTTTACGCGACTTGGAAACGGTTTCGTAATCACACTTGAGCTTTTGCCCCTCCTGCGGTACTATATCCCTGCAGTTCGTGCAACCTGCGTTTAGTTCTCGCATCAAACTACTATGACCGAAAAAGTTAAAGGCCGGGGACGTTTAGTTCCCGCACAAGCAACAGGTGTGGAATATAAGGTGGAGTTCGGAATCGACGTGGCACCCGAGACGTCGCAATACGGCCGGGGTCTTAAACCGACTCGTTGGGCCAAGTGCTCCGTTCGCTCGGCCCATGCCCAGGTATTTCCGGATGGGACGTATTTCCTGCATGCCGACGACGGTCGAGTGCACCAGCTGAAGGCCATCGGCGGCAAGTGGCATTGTCTCGCCTTGGCTGCTTAAACTCTCTCCCGCGACGGCTGCGAAAGATTTCTCCTTCGTCCGTCGCGCAGCAGTATCCCCGGCTGTCCCTCAGTTCGAAACTACTGCGTTGAGAAATTAGCTCCTGGGGAATGCTGCGGCTTGGCCGTCTTCCGCGTTCTCGTTGGACGAAAGGGGCATGCCGACTTCGATCGCCGTCCCACTTTCGTCTGAGAGGATCTCAAACTGTCCGTTCTGCTCTGCCACGCGTTCGCGCATCCCCGCCAGTCCTACACCGACATGCGTCCCATCGTGGAGAAAACGCTCGAGCGTCTCGCGCGGAATTCCCTGGCCGTAATCCCGTACGCGAAGCACCGCGCGATCCTTCAGCAAGTGCAGCGAAACTGCGGCGCGGGAGCTTTTGGCGTGCCGGTGAATATTGGTTAAGGACTCTTGTAAAACGCGAAACAAAGCGAGTTCCATCGCGCGCGGCATTCGGCTGTCGCTATCCGGTATGTCCGCTGAAACCTCAATTCCGCTGCGTTTTGAGAATCCTTCCAAATACCAGCGCGCCGCGGAAGCGATTCCTATGTCGTCCAGCAGCGGCGGGTGCAGCAGGTAGGAGATCGTGCGAGCTTCCGCCAAAGATTCGTCAATTAATTTAAGGCAATCGGCCACCACAATGTCATTCGGGTTCGAATCCGCTAAATTGGACAACGCCAGCTTGGCGGCCACCAGATTCTGCCCTAATCCGTCGTGAAGCTCCCGTGAAAGCCGTCTGCGTTCCTCGTCCTGAAGCCTCAATACGCGGGCGCTCAGCCGGTGTGCGCTGGCCTCTGCTTTTTCCCGTGCGCCAAGCTCTTCAAGGAGCAAACGATAATGGATCCACAAGAAGGCCACTGCCACCACGAACGCCGCGCCTACGATAAACAGAAAAATCACAAAAAGCGTTCTTGACCGGCGCGAGCGCCGCTGGAAGAGCATGCCTTCTTCCCGTTCCATTTGCTGCATTACATTGTCGATTTCCTGGGCGATGACTACGTTATCGCGCGTGAATAGCGCCTGCTTGGCGTCGTCTATGTTTCCCGTCTTCCGCAAGTCTATCGCCACCCTCAAGACCTGTATTCTCCGGCTCACAATCGTCTCAAGCTGGCTGCACAATTCCTGCTGTCGCGGATTGTCCATTGTCAATTGCCGGATGTTAAGCAAATCCGCCGCCGCTTGATCGTTGGCTGAATCAAAGCTCGCTAGGTAGATCTCATCACCCGAGCTCACGTAGCTCAGCCGTGCGCGCGCCGCTTCCGAGAGGACGAATTCGACATTGTTTAACGCCAGCTGCACTTGGTACGTGTGGGCCACCCATTTTGCACTGTTGGACAGGCGCGCGACGGTGATAGTGGCCGCTAAACTACCGATCAGCACCAAGGCTACGGCTGAGACGAAGGCAAGTTTTGCGCGGCTCCGAGGCAGCATGCTAGTTGCTCACTCGCATAGTTCAAATTCTGGAGTTACGCTCCGGATGAAAACTATAGCACGACGCGCGGGGCATTATTGTTGAAGCACGGACGCAAACGCATGGGCTGGCGGCTAAGGGCGGCTTCCAGTACGGTCAAACTGCAAAGGCCCGCAAGGACCACCGTGTGCAGTCACTCCCGATGGGACAAAGCCGCCATCCACGCTCGTATTTCCATCACGCCTAATATAAACACTTGAAGCCGCACCGCCATCCGGTAAAGCCTGTAGAGGAGCCGCAAGGGTTCACTGCACCTGCGCGTCAAATACTCCCGTCTCCACCTTCCCCGCCCGCTTCACCTGTACGAAAATCCGGTAATCTCCGGCCTTTGGGAACCCATAAGGAAAACCCACCTCAGCGGGCATAGAGCCTGACGCCGGTGCCATCGCCATCCCGCTTTGCATAGACGACGCATCACCCATCAGCCCCGCCTGCGCCATCTCCAGAGAAGCCATCGGCACCGACCCTGCCGGGTGCACGTGCGCGAACACGCTCAGGTCTGAACCCACAAATTCCGCGTGCCCTGCCATACCCATATACGGTTCCAAGTCCTGCGCCGGTTTTCCGTCCTTATCCTGCACGCTAAACTTGAAATCCATCGCCGTCTTCGCCCTCAGCGGACCTGGGCCGCGCTCCCAAATCATCCGCCCGCCGTCTGCAAGCTGTGAAACTGTGTCGTCTTTCCCCAGCACCGAGGCAATCGCCTCCCCAGACCAGGTCGAGTCGTCACCACTTAGCGGCTTGCCGTTTATTTCCGGCAAATCGACAGTCCCCACCAGCGTCCACGGAAATCCCCGCGAATCCACCACGTCCGCAAAAACCTGATAGTGTCCCGCCGGCATC
This sequence comes from Acidobacteriota bacterium, assembly GCA_003167215.1. Taxonomy (GTDB): domain Bacteria; phylum Acidobacteriota; class Terriglobia; order Acidiferrales; family UBA7541; genus Palsa-295. Next base: position 67,918 of record PMTV01000025.1, read on the forward strand.
GTCGGCAAATCATCCGCAAACGCGCCTCCTTCTAAAAGAGTCGGATGCAGATGCCACATCCGATTCATTCCCGGCAGTTCGATCAGGAACAGATGCATCAAGTGGTTGTGGTCCGGAACTACCTCGCCCATATTGATTCTGTCTGACCATTTCGGATTCTGTCCCCTGGCCCTGATCACCAGGCGGTTTCCGTTTTCCAGCGTGGTCTCAGCTATCGGCGGCTTGTAAAAATTTACGCGCCCTTGATAATCCGAATCTTCCAGTGCCCACCACGATTTCCCCAGATACAGAAGGCCGGCCACCAGAATAATCGTCACCAACATCACAATCTTGGCTCTGCGTGCGTTGGCAGGCCCCGGAACTTCGCCGCGCTCCAGGCTTGCTTCGCGCGCTCCCGCGCCCGCAATCGAAATCACTCCGATGCCAAGCACCAGCAGCATCACCACCATCAATCCAGCCAGCGGTTTGTCCATCGGGAATGTGCGCTGCGCAAACGAAGCCACCGGCACCGACAGTTCGCCTTTGCCTTTCGCGCCATCCACCATTACGCGGACCTGTAGCGCGCCGGATTCCATCAGCCAAAGATTGCCGGTAAAAAATTGGGGATCGTCCTTGGAAACCTTGGCCAGATCAGGCGTGGGCGGGAAGTTTGAACCCAATCCGCTCAGCCGTAACGGAACGATTTGCACCGTCTTCACATCGCCGTTTTCACACCGCACCTGAATTTCAGCCACGCCAGGAATCACCTGCGGCATTCGCACGGTCACGAAGAGATGATAAGGCCCGGCGTCGCCCTCGTAAAAAACGTCCGGGCTGCCCACGTGCGCGAGCGCGGGAATCGCGGCGCCAAGCAAAATAACCGCCGCTAGGAATAACCGTCGCCGGAATTCCTTTTTCATCGGCGAATCCGCCGCATCCATTCCCCCCAGGACATTCCGAGTCGTACCGTCAGGATCGCCGCCACCAGCGCGATCGCCATCTTCACCCAGAATTGCCCCGGCGTATGTTCGGTGTGAAAGAAAACGTTACGCACCCACGGAGACGTGGGCGGCACAAAATATGGAAAATTCGTAGTCTGGAAAATTCTATTCCGCGACTCCGGAGACATCAGAAAATCAGCAAACGGCCATTGCGCTGCGACAAAACTCACCAAAAATGCAGCTCCCAGCACGGCCGCCTGCTTCCATCGGCTCCAGGCTGCTGTGTGCTGGCGCAACAAATCGAAAACAATCGCCGGGACGATCAGCAGTAGCGGAAAATCCGGCGGCACCAAATGCGTCACGTTCTGGTACACCGGCCCCAGCTTCGGTACTGCCGGGAACAGCGGAAAGATCCACACAAAAGAAAGATGGATCGCCGTCCACATCGCCGTCATGATCGTCGCCGCCCAGCGATTTTTCGAAACCCACGCGACGGTCGCTATCCAGATGGGCGCCGCAAACATGATCACCAGGTAAAACTTCGCCCCATGCATGAGAATCCGGTTGGTAACTTCCTGCGCGATTCCCACCGTCATGCCCATTAGAAAAACTACGGTGAGGAATAGAATCCGTTCCAGCCTGCGGCGATAAATGCCTTCTGCGCGATTCATCTCCGCCAGCACCAGCACCAGCGTGCCAAATCGGATGCCGAGCATTCCCAGCGCCAGCAGCACGTGCGGCGGGCTTAATATTTTCACGTCCAGCCCGTACGAGTTGTGCCACCAATTATCAAAAGGCCCCGCGGCGATCATCGCCACCGCGCCCCACGCGCAGATGAACGCACCCAGCGGCCCTCGGAAGCCCCACATCGAAACGGAAACATCGCGCAATCGCGAGTCTTTCTGGAACGTGGTGGAAAGAATCAAATACCCGCACGCAATCCCGGCCAGCACTCCGGACAAATAAATCAGCATGTGCGCGGGCGTCCAGAACGTGTCGCGCCCGACCGTCTCGTGCCAGGAAATATCCCACGCGCTTCCAACTACCGCCGATAGCACCGACACCACGCAGCACCATACGTACCAGGGAATCGACGCGGTTTCGGCATAGGCTCGTTCAACGCTCCGAGCCTGGATCGGTGGTTGCAAAGAAATTGTTCCGGCCATTTGTGTCACCCCGCTGCCCCATTTTACACCAGGAATGAAATCCCTAGGTTGTCCACCCACCTCACTACCGGCCATAGAACTGTCATCCCGAGCGAAGCGAGGCCTGCCTGTCGGCAGACAGGGATCTGCTCTTTGCAACGTCACCGAATCACGTCGCCACGTGCCACAATTCCGTCTTTGTTCTAGCGAGGGGACTTGACTTTCGGTTGTAGAGGAGCCGCCCAAAAAAAAGAGCCGCCTCGAAAGGCGGCTCCTTCAGCAAGTGTATTTTCGTTGTAAAAAGACTAGCTAAACAGCTTGCGGCGCGTTTTCAAGAAACCCAGACCAGCAAGTCCCGAGCTCAGCAACAGCAGAACACCCGGCTCTGGAGTCGTCGTTATCGTCCCGGCGTAATCCAGACCGTACGAGCTGCCCGCTTCTTGGTACACGTCGAACGAAATGGTATTCACCCCATCGACCAAATACGGCGCGATGTTGAAAGTCCCTTCAGTCGTCATCAGGCAGCCAATCTCTACCGAAGAGCAGGTCGGGTAGGAGCCACCGAGATTAGCGGCAAAGACTGTCGTCCCGTTCACGATCACCGACGTCGTGTCGTCGGCCAATACCGAAAGCGTTGCGCTTGTAATTGTTCCTGTTAGATCGAAAGTCTGGGTAAACATAACGCTTGTTCCGTTCGGCACTACCACGAAACCAGGGTCGGAAGGATTACCTGTGTCCGCATAGGAAATCCAATTCGAGCCCGCGAGCGCGCCAGCCCAAGCCGGGTTCGACGATATATTCTGCGTCGCGCTTCCCGAGTTATTGCTCGTATTGCTCGCCGAGCTGCCTATCGGCGTGGAATCGGCGTTGGCCGTCAAAAAGCAGCCGCTTGCCATGATTGCCAGAGCTAATGTCATTAGTTTCTTCATTTTGTGGTGCCTCCGAGTGCGTCCATAGACACGCTCGCTTGATTTTCTACAACTACACTTATAGCAAATTCAATGCCATTCTTAAGTTATTGAAAATAAATGGCTTGAATAGACAACTTGGACGACATTGGGAGGTAGAGTCCTAAACGCGTCTACTTTCTGGGCAAATCTTTTCCCGCGAAACTGCGGCGTACCTAGGAGGCCTTTTCCTGCGCATATACGAGATATTCCGAGTACGGTCCCTTGAAGTCCTCTACCTTGCCGCCGGCGACAAAGTGCCAAATCCGCGTGGCCACTTCGTCGATCACGTCGTAGTCGTGTGTTACCAGCAGCACCGTGCCGTCATATTTCTGCAGCGCGATATTTAGCGCGTTGATCGACTCCAAGTCCAAATGGTTCGTCGGCTCGTCCAGCACCAGCACGTTCGGCCTTTGTAGCATCAGCCTGCAAAAAATCAGCCGCGCCGACTCGCCTCCCGAAAGCGCCTTCGTAGGCTTCAACGCATCATCGCCGCTGAAGAGCATCTGCCCCAGCACTCCGCGCAATTCCTCTTGCGTCGCTTGCGGCTTAAATTGGTGAAGCCAGTCCACTGTTGTCGTGCCTTTCACGATGGAATCGCTGTGGTCCTGCGCAAAATATCCCACCGCGACGTTATGACCCCACACCACCGTCCCGCCATCAACGGGGAATTGCCTGTCCACATCGTCAATGTATCCCGTCGCATTGCGTACCAGCGATTTCAGCAGCGTAGTCTTGCCCGCGCCGTTGCGCCCCGTCAGCGCGATTTTTTCTCCGCGCGCCACGCTCGCCGAAAACGGCAAAATCACCTTCACACCGTCGTACGATTTCGCCACGCTTTTAATCTCTAGCGGATGCCGCCCGGAATGTTGGTCCATCTGAAAACGAATGTACGGCCGCGCGATATTCGACCTGGCCAATTCCGTCGTCTGCAGCCGCTCCACTTCTTTCTTTCGCGAAGTAGCCTGCGCCGAACGCGTACCCGCCGAAAACCGCGCGATGAATTCATTCAATTGCTCGATTTTCTTTTCCCGCTGCGCATTCTCCGATTCGATGCGCGAGCGAATCGACGTCTTCGCCACCACCATATCGTCGTACCCGCCGTTGTACATGATCACAGTTTGGTAATCGATGTCCGCGGTATGCGTGCAAACGCTGTTCAAAAAATGCCGGTCGTGCGAAATCACGATCAGCACGCCTTCGTACTCGCACAAATAATCCTGCAGCCAGTGCACTGAATCCAAGTCCAAGTGGTTGGTCGGCTCGTCCAGCAGCAGCGCCGGCGGACTTCCAAACAGAGCTTGCGCCAGCAGCACGCGAACTTTCTGCCCGCCCTGCAGCTCTCCCATTTTTCGCTCGTGCAGCGTATCGTCCACATCCAGCCCGTCCAGCAGCACTCCCGCGTCCGCTTCCGCCGTATAGCCGCCTTCTTCGCCGACGATTCCTTCGAGTTCCGCCAGCCGCATCCCGTCTTTGTCCGTCAACTGGTCGTGTGGCTTCTCGTATAGCGCGTCCCTCTCCTGCAATGCCTTCCACAGCGCCTTATTCCCCATGATTACGGTATCGATCACGCGAAATTCGTCGAACGCAAACTGATCCTGGCTCAAAACGCCCAGCTTCTTCGGCCGCGTAACGTCGCCCTTGGAAGGTTCAATCTCGCCCGTAAGGATTTTCATCAGCGTAGTCTTCCCCGCGCCGTTCGGTCCGCTAATCGCGTAGCGCCGCCCGGTCAGAAACGCGCACGAAACGTCCTCGAACAGTATTCGGGCGCCGAAACGCATCGAGATGTTGTTAACGGAGAGCAAAGGAACCCAATTATACCACAGCCGCGCACTCGCTTCACCGCGGCCCGCACTCAAGTAACTCATTTTGGAGCCTAATGGCCGGTTCTATCTCTGGTTCGATGAGACTTTTGAGCTGAGCAGCACGTATAGCAAGCAGCGCTGCCGGCTCCTCGGGAAATGTTGCATCCGCTTACTCTCAGCGGCACGCCGGGAAGGTGACCCATGAAACCGAAGACGTTTTATCTCACTCTGTGTCTTATCGGCGCAGTACTGCCGTATTGGCAATTCGCGCCATGGCTTTTGCAGAACGGCCTGCATATGCCTCTGTTCTTCCACCAACTTTTTGCCAATCGCATCAGCGCCTTCTTTGGCATGGACGTATTCGTCTCCGCCGCGACGCTACTGGTTTTCATGCGAACTGAGAGCTCACGGCTGCGCATCGCGAATCGCTGGCAGCCGGTCGTAGCCCTGCTCTTTGTAGGCGTCTCGCTCGCCTTGCCGCTGTTCCTCTACATGCGCGAACGCAAGCTCGAGCAGCCCAAGCCCGGTCTCACGGGCCAACCCGTACGATGATTTCCATTCTGGCCGCCGTCACTAGTGCGAAACCGCTACGCAGTCCTTTCGGCACACAACTCCTCGTTCTGACAAAACATGCTTAATACAAAGTCCCTTCAAACCTACAGCGATTAGCGTATGGAAGTTCCTTTGCCGGAGCCCCAGACTGCAAAGGTTGCATTTGGGTTCAAAAATCCGAAAGCGTGGTGAAAAAGCTAATATGACGGCCCCCTACCAAATTTTCAGAAAACTCCCCGATAACAAGTTTGTTTGGATCGAAAATATCGACGAACTTCAGGAAGCTCGTGGACGCCTCGACTTCCTAAGCACTACTTCCGACGCCGACTACATTCTCTTCGACCCGCGTGAGCGAACCGTCGAAACCCAACTCGCCAAGTCCGTCCAACCTTAGCCCAACGCCGTTGCGCCATCGCCAGGTAAATCTTTGTGGATCGTCCCCGAGTGCTTGGCGAAAGGTAGCGATGACATAGACGGTGACGTCTGGAGGATCTTTGTGGGTCGTGGCTTTAGCTGTTCGGTCTCGCCGACTTGGAAGGGCGGGGCTTCAGCCCCGCTGTAAGTTTCATCAGGCATCGCGGGCTTTAGCCCCTGAAGCCATTGCCGTAATTTGCCCCCCCTCTTTTACCCTGAGCCTGGGAAGGGCAGCGATGACATAGGCGGTGATAGCTGGGGTTTGTGAGTTGAGAATCTTTGTGGGTCGTGGCTTTAGCCACGACATAACGTGCTGCAAAGCCAGGCGGCTTTAGCCGCTGAAGTTCCTTGCCATGTCAGCACCGCCGTTACCTAGGCACTTCCTGCTCCGCGTCATATACATACTGGATATAGACCTGCGGTCCCGACTTTGCCCCTCCGTACGCAATCGCATCCATCCGCACCGTTTCGTAAAGTTGCTGGCCGTTCGGAGCCAGATCGAAAGTCCGCGAAAATTTGCCGCCTCGCGGAGTTTTCTCGTCCGTCACTAAGCTTCGTCCATCCCACTTCGCCGCAATCTCCTGATACGTATCGTCTTTCGATTTCTCTATCTTTCGCCCGTCGGTAAAAAAGGCGAACTTGCGGGTTCTGTCGTCCGTCAAATCCACCTCTACGCCTTTCGTATCTTTCTGCACGATGCTCAGCGTCTCCGGCGGATCGGTCAGATCCCGCAGCGTCCCAGGGTCCATGTCGCTAGGCTGGTTCGGGCCACCGCGCCGCGCCCCGCCCCCATTTCCGCCTCCGCCCTGCCCTGGATAAGGATTTCCTCCGCCTTGGCCCGGATAAGGATTTCCGCCGCCTCCCATGCGCGGGTTGCCCCCGTTTCCCCCGTTGCCGCCATTTCCCTGGTTCTTCGACTGCGCTTGCTGCACCTTCTTGCGGCCATCGTCGCTGTCGTCAGTATTCAGCTTCCATGCTCCCGCGATGCTCGTTCGAGGCGGTATCGGCTTGCTGCCAGTCGCTTCCGACGAACGCGTCGGCGCCGCCGGCTCCAGCGGCTCCAACTGCGGTGGCGGCGCAGGCAACGGCCCCGGCGTCTCCTGCGCCCGCACCAGTCCCGGCGCAACCGCCGCAAAGAAGCAAATCAAACCCACCACTATGCTCGCTCTGCTTTTCATAATCGTCCTCGTCGCACACATCATCGTGCCGTATTTTTTTCGATGCTGAAAATCCCCGGCAAGATGCAAGCCTAGCGGCTCAATATCATGGTCAATTTGACTTGCCTCAGGTAGCAAATTAAGATGACACGCGCATGGCGAACACTCAGCCCTTTATTGGCCGCACGGTCTCTCATTATCGCATTCTAGAAAAGCTCGGTGGGGGCGGCATGGGCGTGGTGTATAAGGCCGAAGACACGCGCCTGGGCCGCAACGTTGCCCTGAAATTTCTACCCGATAATATGGTCGAGGACCACGCCACGCTGGAGCGCTTTCAACGCGAAGCGCGCGCCGCATCGGCCCTGAATCATCCCAACATTTGTACGATTTACGATATCGGGGAGCATGAAGGGCGTCCCTTCATTTGCATGGAACTGCTCGAGGGCGTGACCCTGAAACATCGGATTAATAATAAGCCCATGGAAATTGAGGAACTGCTGGAGTTGGCTATCCAGATCTCCGATGCCCTGGAAGTCGCCCACACCAAGCGCATCGTGCACCGTGACATCAAGCCCGCGAACATCTTCATCACCCATTCGGGACGCGCAAAGATCCTCGATTTCGGCCTGGCCAAGCAGGGGCTGCAGCAGCGCCAAGCCGGCGAGACGGGAGAGGTGACCGCAGGGCACTCCAGTGACGATCTCACGATTCCCGGCTCAGCCATCGGCACCATCGCCTATATGTCACCCGAACAGGCGCGCGGCTCGGAACTCGATCATCGCACCGATCTTTTTTCCTTCGGCACCGTGCTCTATGAAATGGCCACCGGCCGCCAGACATTTTCAGGCAATACTTCGGCCGTGATTTTCGATGCGATTCTGAACCGCACTCCCACTCCGCCCGCCCGGCTCAATCCGCGTCTTCCGGCCGAACTCTCTGCGATCATCCTCAAAGCCATGGAAAAGAATCCGGAAGGCCGGTACCAGACCGCTGCCGGCATGCGCATCGACCTTACGCGATTAAAACATGACTCCGATTCGGGGCGTACTGCCGCTCCGGCGGCGCGGGCGCAAAAATCGCTGGCGGTTCTCTATTTCGAAAACCTGAGCGGCGCGAAAGAAGATGAGTATTTCCGTGACGGAATGACCGAAGACATCATCACCGAGCTGCTTAAAATCAAAGGGCTCCAGGTCTTTCCCCGCGCGACGATTCTTCCGTATCGCGACAAACCTGCCACCGCGAAACAGATTGGTCAAGATTTGAACGCCGGATACATCCTCGGAGGCACTCTGCGCCGCGCCGGGAACCGCCTGCGCATTAACGCTCAACTGGTGGACGCCAGCACCGATTTCCCCCTCTGGGCCGAACGGTACGACCGGGAATTGAAGGATGTGTTTGACGTGCAGGAGGAAATCGCCCGCAGCATCGCTCAGGCCTTGCGTATCACGCTTTCTCCTCAAGAAGAAAAAACCATGGCGCGGAAGCCGACGGAAAATCTGCAGGCCTACGACTACCTGCTCCGCGGCCGCAGCTACGCCCGACGCGAGAATCTTGAGTTCGCCATGCAGATGTTCGAACACGCTATCCGCCTTGATCCGGATTTTTCGCTCGCCCATGCGGGAATCGCGCAAGTTTGTGGCATGCAATATGAGCTGCACGGGAAGGATCCCCGTTCTATCGAAAAAGGCACCCTGGCCGCGGATCGTGCGATTGCGCTGGAACCACAACTCGCGGAAGCGCTGGCCGCGCGGGCTCGAATCTTTTACGCGCAGAACAAATACGACGATGCCGTCGAATGGGCTAAGCGAGCCGTCGATCGCAAGCCGGATTGCGAAGGCGCTTATAGCGTGCTGCTCCGAGCCTATTTCGCTTCGGGGCGATACCAGGAAGTCGTCGAGCTGTCCGATCGTGCCCTGGAAGCTGCCGGTGATGATTACAACGTGTATCCTCCGCTGGTGAATTGTTTCCAGGCGCTGGGAGACCCCGAAGCCTCGCGAAAGATGAGGGAAAAGGCCGTGGTTGCCCTGCAACAACAGATCGAACTGGTGCCCGAAGACGTGCGAGCCCGCAGCTTGCTTGCCGTTCAATTTGGCGCGCTGAAGAGGGTCCGCGAAGCAGTCAGCGAACTGGAGAAAACTGTCGCTCTGCGCCCCAAGGACCCCAATACTCTTTACAACGCCGCATGCACCTACGGAATTGTCGAAATGAAAGAAGAGGCGTTGCTCATGTTCCGTCGCGCCGTCGAATCGGGCTTCAGCAACCCGGACTGGGCCGCTCGCGACAGTGACCTGGCCTGTATCCACGATGATCCTGAGTTCAAGCGCATCATCAGTCAGGATTTACACCGCGGCTGAAAACGACAGTGTTCGGGAAGTATGTCGGACCTGCTAACCGGCGCTTGCGCCCGGCGCGATAAATCCTTCGGCCGCCTGATCAACGGTGGGAAACATCTCGATCAGCGTGTCCAGCTTCGTCATTTTCAGGCTATAAATAATCATCGGTTGTGCCGTGGCTATCCGCAGCTTGCCGCCGGCCTTCTTCAGCTTGGTCAAGCACCTTACGATCGTTCCAATCGCTGCGCTGTCGATATGCGTCACGCCTGCCATATCAAAGATTACTCGCGTCTCGTGCCCCGCGATTATCTTATCCACTTCCAGCTCCAGCCGCGTACATTCCGCCCCGGCGTGAATGCTGCCTTTCATCTCCAGTGCGGCTATTCCCGGTTCCACGGTTCGCTTTGAAAAATGTACGATCACGACGCTGCTCGCTCCTCTCCCTCATAGGGAAAGTTCTGAATCAGTTTCACGCAATCCCCCAGCGCCGAAAACAACGAATCTCCCCACCCGCAGGGTACAAACGAAGCCGTCTTCTGGTTCAGTGCCTTGTCCGCCTCCGCATAAAACCGCATGCGTTGCCCCGGAGGCGGCACCGCAAACTCCTTCACCGTGATCGCAAACGTCACGTGACCTTCCGTCTGCTGCTTCACAATCGTAAACTGATGTAGCCGCGTTAGCAGCTCCGCGGCGTGCGCGTGGATGTATTCCCAGTCGCTCATTCACTCCATCCTCAATTTCAGTATTGCTCTCCGTTGCGGATACTAGGCCACCGCCCGCACTCAAGTCAACGGCTCCCGGCCGCTTCATCGGGAACCTGGTTAGTTGGGTAGCGTCTCGCACCGGTCACTGCAATCGCCGTCAACAGCAACACAATAGGATCGATCGGATGCCGGTAACGCAGCGAAGCATGCGTCACGTAATACACCAGCGGAACGACTACGACGAACACCGCGGCCGGAAAAACATATGGACTTCGTTTGCGCCACAGCATCACGATTCCGGTCGCGCCGCCGATCGCCGTCAGCAAATTCAGCGCTAAGATCGCTCGAATCCACGCCGAATCCGCGTTCTCAAAATCCTCCACCGGACGAAATGACCCAATCCAAAAAGACATGAACCTCCATCGCGTAAGCCCCACTTCCAGCCGCTTGTGCGTTCGCATAAACTCGCTCGCAAGATTCCATTTCTCCTCCATGAACGCCGTCTCGCCCAGCTGTTCGTAGCGTCGCGCCTCGCCGTAACGCGTCACTCGCGCATTGATATTTGCCGAGCGGTCGTCGAACACTTCGTTGTTCCCAATCCACAACTCAAACGGAAAGTTCGAGCGCAACGGAATGAATCGGTGGAATTCCGCGTAATTCCGCACAGTCCACGGAACGCAGCACAGTATCGCAATACCCAGCGCCGTTAGGGGCCTCGCGAATCGTCCGCGCACATCGCGTCGCTCCCGATACGCGGCCCAACCCAACAGAAGCGGCAGCGCCGCGCCCAGCGCCGGATTCGTCAGCAGAGTGAAGCCCCAGAGAAACCCGTACCCGCACCAGTTGCGCATTCGGGGTGATTCAATCAGCGCAAACGTCGCCCACAAAATCGTCGCCGCAAGCAGCGCTGTCAGCGACGTGTCCCAGATCCACTGAAAGGGAATCACGATCGCATTGGGAAAGAGCGCCCACAGCCACGCCGCGAGACTGGCCGCTCCGAACCCCGCGATTCGTCTTCCAGCAAAATAAATCGGCACGCAAGTCGCCGCTGAAAAAAATATGTTCAACGCCGCTGCGGCGTAGAACGCGTGCAGCGTGAACACCCCGAACACGCCAAAAATCCCCGCGACCATCAACGGGTACACAGGCGCGAGCCATGCCGTCGCCCCAGTGTCGCTCCGCATGGGCGAGCTGTATCCTTTCCCCGTTGCGAGAGCCATCGCAATGTTGCCCGTCTCCTGCTCGAACGGAACCGACGCCAGCGCCCGCGGCGAGATTTCGCGCACCTGCTTGTACGCGTACCCAGCCCGGCACACAATCGCCACGCTCACGATCAGCCACAGTGACCCCGCCGTTGCAATTATCTTGCGTTTTGAATTCAACTCGGTTCCTCGTAGCGCTAGCGTGCCCTGCCTGCCCTGACGAAAGGAGGAGCGCGAACTCGAAGAGCGTCCTGCTTGACTCCCGTCGTTCGCCACGGCAGACATCCCAACGTGTCGGTTCTTTTCCTGGAAGCCACGCTATTCCAATTTCGCGTTTCCGTTCCGCCCCCGAATTATCGGTATTATGTGCCAAATTGAACAGACGCCGCCAACTCTGTGGTTCAAACTGAATGCCATTGGACTCTGACTCCGAGGGTCCTGTACTCACTGGAGGCTACAATGTTTGGATACGGACTGGTCGGCACCTTATTGATTATCTGTCTGGTCGTTTGGCTCGTACGCAGAGCGTAATCTCACGTCGCCATCGCGCTGCCCGGTTAATCTCCGCCGGGTAGCTACGCGACCACAGCTTTCTGAAAATCATCCTCGCGCTCCCTCTGACAGCGTTGGCTTGATCCTCTGCATCGGACAATTCATGCTCACGGACCGCTCTCACGCGTACGTGATATTCATTGCATCTTCCTGATACATAGGTGAAAATCGCCTCAACGGTTTATTGCCATTTCGTTCCGGTGCCGTGGCAGCCTGCTTTTGAACTTCATGCTCAGAACTCGGGATCTGGAGGCTGTTATCCATCGACTCCGTCTTGTCTCCCGTCTGCTGCTCACGCTGTCTGCTTTTTTGGCATGCGGTGTCCTCTGCGCGCAGCAAAGTTCCAAAGAAAGCTCCGTCCCTCCGCATGCTCCTAATACAAAGTCGCCGTCCCTGAAAATTTGCCTGCGCCTTCTTGACGACTCTGCGTTCAGCGGTTTGGTGAATCTGCGCGTCGCAAGCGCTCAAGGCTCCGACGTCGCTGGAAAAGCCACCGATTCCGAAGGCGAGACCATCTTTTCCGACCTCGCTCCCGGAAGCTATTCTGTCGAGGCAAACGCGCCCGGTTTCGTCTCCGTAAAGCAACTCCTCGAAATCAAGCCCGGACACGGCCTCGAGACCATGTTCTTGGTCATGAGGCCTGATTCTTCCGCGGATGCTCCTTCCGCACCACCCTTCGCTCCCGCGAACGAGAACGCGGCTTTCCCCGTCCCGCCCGGCGTTGATGAAGTCATCCCGGCCGTTTCACCCGGCGTGTCATGTGATCTCCCCGTAGTTTTACACGGTGTAGGCGAGCGCATGGCGCAACTCATCAGCAACCTCGAAAAATTCAGCGCCACGGAGCACGTCACGCACTTCAGTGTCGATAAGGCCGGCGTGCTTCGTGCTCGCGAGACTCGATCTTTTGAATACATCGTATTAGTTTCGCAGGACGCTTTCCGGGGATTTCAGTTGGACGAGTATCGCAACGGGAACACCAATCCCGCTCAATTTCCTGCAGGAATCGCCACCACGGGTTTGCCGATCATGGCCTCAATTTTTCACCCGCTGATGGTGTCCGACTTCAAGTACTCATGCGAAGGCCTTGGCCAGTGGAACGGACATCCTTCCTGGCAGGTACGTTTCGAGCAGCGCCCGGATCGTCCAAATCGGATTCGCGCCTATAACATTGCAGGCAATTACTATCCCGTTGCGCTAAAAGGCCGCGCGTGGATCGACGCCGGCACCTATCAGGTCTTGCGATTGGAAACCGATTTGGTCCAGCCGGTCAAAGAGATGGAGTTGACGCATGAGCGTCTTTCCATCGAGTATGGCGAGGTCCAATTTCACTCTCACGATCTGCAGCTCTGGTTGCCTAAATCCGCCGAGCTTTACTGGGAACGCCACAACCACCGTTACTATCGCCGCCACGATTTCAGCGATTTCAAAATCTTCGCCGTCGATACGGACCAGAAATATCAGCGCCCCAAGGAATCTTACAGTTTCACCAACACCTCCGACCGCGATATACGCGGTGTCCTGATTGTTAATCCCATTTCGAGTTCGAAACTTAGCCCGGTATCAATCACGTTTATAGTGCCTGCCGGAGGCAGCGTTTTTAAAACCATCGGCACCGGCAAGGATGTAAGCATTCCCGGCGAACTCGTCGGCTCTGCCAAATATGTTTATAAAGGCAACGCCGACTCCGTCAAAGTGGACGCCTATCTCGCCACAGAAAGCACCCTCGAAGTCGTCCCCGATCCCTCACCCTAGCGTTTAAGCTGTCATCCCGTCGCGCCGCCTCCCACAGGGAACCTTAATTCTTTGGCACGCTCGTTCGAGTGGACCAGCCCGTGCTCGCCACGCGGTCCCAAAACATCCTGTTGGTAGGGACGTACTTCGCCATCTTTCCACTTGGCGCTGTCGGAAAGAACACCTGAAAGCGCCAATTCAGCACATCCGCGGCGTAGATTTTTCCGTCTTTCCCGATCGCTAGGAAGTGTCCCCACGCAAATTGCCCCGGCGCGTGCCCCGGTTCGCCCAGCGCGCCCAGAATTTTCCCGTTTTGATCCAGCTCCACAATCCGGTCGTAGCCTCCATCAATCATCCAAACGTGTTGATCCGCGGTGATGAAAAGTCCGTACGGATACCCGATGCCGGTCCATTCCTTCAAAAAGTTCCCGTCCGCATCGAAGATTTCAATCCGTTTGTTCTCGCGGTCGCCCACGTAAACATTCCCCTCGCGGTCCACTGCCACGCTGTGCGGCAAATTGAACTCGCCCGGTCCCGTCCCGTATGTCCCCCAGGCCTTCAGGAATTTCCCTTCGCGGTCGAACTTCACCACCCGCGAGTTTCCGTACCCGTCGGAAACGTAGATGTCCCCGTTCTTCGCGAAAGCCACATCCGTCGGCTGATTGAACAGCCAGTCCGATTCCGCCGCCACGTTCTTGCGTCCCAGCACCAGAAGAACGCGTCCCGCCGGGCTCAGCTTCAACACCACATGGCTGCCGTCATCCGTCGTCCACAGATTGTCCTCGCCATCGATTCGCAATCCGTGCGGATGCGTGAATAGCCCTTCGCCAATGCTGCGCAAGTAGTTTCCCTGTTCGTCGTATTCGCTCAGCATTGGCGTGGCTCGCTGAAACAAAAAAATGTGCCCCTTCGAATTCAACGCCACTCCCGAAGCTTCCCCTATCGTCATTCCATCCGGCTGATGAAAAAAATCGGCCACCACGCGGTAGCCCAGTTCCGGTACGGGCTGAAATCCCGCCGCATTCGTTTCTTGTGCGCCTGCTCTTCCGCTCACGCACAGCATCGCCACAATTGCCAATCGAACTATGTTGTTCATGAATCCTCGCGTCCGCAAATTCCCCCACTGCCCGCGGATTATAGCCATTTGGCGACATTCGCCTTCTGGAATTCTTCGCCTTGTCACCCCGGGCACTTTGGCTCTAGGCTACCGATGAGGAAATGCTGTGAGCGATACCACGCCGGGAAAACAGCGGAGCCTTCGGGCAGTCGAATGGCTGAATTTTTTTCTCGCCGACGTTCAAACCGGCCTCGGACCTTTCCTGGCGGCCTATCTTGCTTCTAGCGGATGGAATCCGGATCGCGTCGGCTATGTTCTTACCTTCGGGGGGCTGGTATCGGTCGCCATGCAGACCCCCGCGGGAGCGGCCATCGACGCAGTCCATCGCAAACGCAGCCTGCTTGCCGCCAGTCTGGGTGTCCTGGCAGCCGGAGCGTTTCTCCTCATGGGGCATCTCAGTTCCATCAGGGTATATTCCGCGCAGTTCCTGATCGGTAGCTCAGGGCCTTTTCTCGGACCCACGGTCGCGGCAATCACGCTCGGGATTGTTGGCGCTGCCGCTTTTGACAGGCAGTTCGGCAAGAATCAAGCATTCAACTCCGCTGGCAACGTTTTCACCGCCTTACTGATCGCCTACGTCAGTTACAAATTTGGTTACCGCGCGATCTTCGTCATTGCCGCGTTGTTCGCCATTCCCGCAGCCGTCTCTCTCTTTCTTGTGGACCCCACACAAATCGACTACGCACGTGCTCGTGGATCTATCCGAAAAGGCCAGGCCAAGGCGGAGGGATTGTCTGCTCTCCTCAAGGACCGCATTCTTCTTTATTTTTTGGCGACCGCCTTCCTTTTTCACGCGGCAAATGCCGCGATGCTGCCGGAATTGGGCGAGATGCTGTCGAAGGACAACCTCAAAGCCGCTGCCCCGTTCATGTCCGCGTGCATTATCGTCACACAGCTCGTCATAGCCGTCAGTGCTGCTTGGATTGGAAAACGCGCTGCGGCCAAGGGACGAAAACCGCTCTTGCTCCTTGGCTTCGGCGTCCTTCCCATACGCGGCGTTCTCTACACCCTCACGCACGCCGTCGGAGCGCTCATCGCGATTCAGACGCTCGACGGTGTGGCGAACGCCATATTCGGCATCGTCTCGATCCTCGTTATCAAAGACAGGACTGAAGGGACTGGCCGCTTCAACGTTGCTGCTGGCTCGCTCGCGACCATGGTTGGCATCGGGGCTGCCTTAAGCACCACAATCGGTGGCCTGCTGATTCAGCATCTCGGGTACCGTGCCTCGTTCTTGGGCTTGGCTGGCATCGCCTTGCTCGCTTTTGCGTTGCTCTGGTTCGCGATCCCTGAAACTCTCTCCAAGACTAGCGCCTAGTCGGGAACGAGTCATATTCAATGCAGACTGTTTATGTTTCGACGGTCCTAATCTGGACGATTTCTCTCGTCGCCATTCTGTGCATGCTCGTGCGTCCCAGACGAATTGCGGAGGCCTATTGGGCTTGTGGAGGTGGAATTCTCCTTGTCCTCACCCGCCTGCTTCCTGTTCGCCAGGCAGCTCATGCGGTGTTCGAAGGATTGAATGTCTGTCTCTTCCTGACGGGCATGATGATTCTCGCTGAATTAGCACGAGAAGAAAAAGTCTTCGACTGGGTAGCTGGCCTGGCTGCGCGGCACGCGAGAAACTCGCCCGCCCGGTTGTTTGTCTTGATCTATCTAGTGGGTACTCTGGTTACCGCCTTTCTTTCGAACGACGCGACGGCAGTAGTTCTCACCCCCGCCGTCCTCGCCGTGGTCCGCAGGGCTAAGGTCGACCCCAAGCCGTACCTCTTGGCCTGCGCATTCATTGCGAATTCGGCGAGTTTTGTTTTTCCGATCTCCAATCCTGCCAACCTTGTCATCTTTCAGCAGCGCATGCCGCCGCTTGGGACTTGGTTGCGCATTTTTCTTCTTCCTTCTGCCGCTTCCATTTTGCTCACGTTCCTGTGTTTGCGGTGGCATTCACGCAAGCAGTTTTCTGGAGAGATTCGAGGCGAACTCGAACGTGCATCGCTTTCAACGGAAGGAAAACTCGCTCTTGTCGGATTAGCCGCCGCGGCGGCAGCCCTCATCTCGTCCTCCGCCCTGGGCCTTTCGCTCGGTCCACCGACGTGCTGTGCTGCCTTAGTTGCGACGGCTGTCGTCGCCTGGCGGGATCGAAGCATTCCGCTGAAGATCGCGAAGGGCGTGTCTTGGTCCGTCCTGCCGCTCGTGGCTGGACTCTTTGTCATCGTGGAAGCATTGCAGGCTGCAGGGCTGTTGAATTTGGGACTCGCTGGACTGCGGGCGCTCCGAGAGATTCCTGTTTGGGCCGCCAAAGCAGCGGCCGCTTTTGCCGTAGCGCTACTTTCGAATGGAATGAACAACCTGCCTGTAGGTCTGATGAGCGGCGCCGCAATCCGGCACGCGCAGGAATCAAGCGTCGTGGCCCACGCGATCCTGATCGGAGTCGACCTGGGTCCCAATCTCGCCGTCACGGGTTCGCTTGCAACTATTCTGTGGCTGATTGCTCTTCGGCGTGAAAGCGTCGAGATCACTGCCTGGGAATTCTTCAAAATCGGCATTATCGTCATGCCCGCAGCCCTGATCGCCAGTTTGCTAGTCTTACGGAAATGACGGCTGCGGTTGGGCGCGAGGGCTTTGCTATTCATTTGAGGCGAATTCCCGCCCATGCCGACCATAGAGCCCAGGTTGACAGGAGGGTGGCCGACCCTTGGACCCCACACCTCACGTTAGCTTAAGGCACAGATGCAACATGTGTGTGACGCACCCCTTCCGGTTTTGATGGGGCTAATTCGCCGAAATTAACCGCAAAAATCGCAGTTTCCCATTTTGGGAATGACCCTTCTAACCACCACTCCCCAAACAACTTGCAAATTGCTCACACCAATCTGGATTTGCATCGTGTGTTAGCCTAGTAGTGGAGCTATGTGGAACACAGAAAAGTTCGACGCAGTAAGCAGTCAAGGGCAAGAGGCCGCCCGTCGTGCGTCCATTTTCTCGAATCCGACGGCTTACTCTGTGTTTGACGAGCCGTTTATTTTGAGCGATTTTGGCGCAGGGCCTCGGCCTTTTTGCTTCCGGCTCCGCAGGAAATGCGGCAAATTAAATCGCCAAACTCCTATTTATAGAAACCATTCTAAATCCCAGAAAACAAACAACCGCGATCTGCTCAAATCGCCAAAAAATCAGATTCTGCAGCACCATAACTTGCGCGCCTGCGGACTCATTTTGACTCTGAGACACCGACAGTCTTTGCCATTTCTAACCGGTTCTGCCCTGCAAACAGAAATCGCCGTAACTCACTCAAAACAAAGCATCGGCTCATTTCTAACCGGTTCTAGAATTGCACCTCTGTCATCCACGGACCGCGCATTGTCAGCCGCAAGCACGCTCACTTTTCTGTCCGACCGCCGCCCGATTCGCTATAATGTCCCCGGCCCAAACTTCTCCCGCGAGGCACGCAACCTAACCTAACGCCATGCCCACGCAAACCAAATCAACGAAGAACTCCAAGTTCGACGCCTCGAAATACCAAGGCCTCGATCGCGACACATTAATCCGCATCTACCGCCTCATGTTTCTTTCGCGGCGCCTCGACGATCGCGAAATCCAGCTCAAGCGCCAAAATAAAATCTATTTCCAGATCAGTGGCGCAGGACACGAAGCCGCTCTCGTCGCTGCCGGTCTGGTTCTGAAGCCTGCCTACGACTGGTTTTTTCCGCACTATCGCGACCGCGCTCTCATGCTCGCGCTCGGCGTCACTCCCTACGACATGATGCTCCAAGGCGTCGGCGCGAAAGACGACCCCGCATCCGGCGGCCGCCAGATGCCTTCGCACTGGGGCAATGAAAAGCTCAACGTGGTCTCGCGCTCGTCGCCCACCGGGATGCAATTCCTTCACGCCGTCGGCTCCGCCGAAGCTTCGCTGTACTATCAAAAATTTCCGAAGGCCTTCGACCAAGCTCGCAAAGCCCCGCTCGGTCAGACCGTCGAGTACAAGCCCGACGACGTCATGTACGTTTCCTCCGGCGAAGGCACCACCAGCGAAGGTGAATTCTACGAAGCGCTGAACACCGCCAGCGTCGAAAAGCTTCCTGTCCTGTTTCACATTGAAGACAACGGCTATGCCATTTCTGTCCCGGTGGAATGTCAAACCCCGGGCGGAAATATTTCCAAGCTCCTCGCGAATTATCCCGATATGCACATCGAGGAATGCGACGGCACCGACCCGCTGGAAAGTTACGCGGTCATGAAACGCGCCGCCGAGCATTGCCGCGCGCGCAAAGGTCCCGCGCTCGTTCACTCGCACGTGATTCGCCCTTACTCGCACTCCCTTTCCGACGACGAGAAACTCTACCGCTGCGAGACCGAGCGCGAAGACGAATCGCGCCGCGACCCGCTCCCGAAATTCGGCCTCTTCCTGGTGCGTGAAGGAATTATCGAGGAAAGCGAGCTGAACGCGCTGGAAGCGAGCGTCGAGCGCGAAATCAGCGAAGCCACCGACCGCGCTCTCGCCGCCGAATTGCCCTCCAAGGACTCGATCTATCAATGGGTTTATTCCCCGGAAGTAGACCCGCGCGGAAAAGAATTCGAAACCGAGCCCAAGCTCCAAGGCGAGCCCAAGACCATGGTCGAGATGGTCTCCGCCACCCTTCTCGACGAAATGCAAACCGACGAGCGCATCGTCGTCTTCGGCGAGGACGTGGCCGATTGCAGCCGCGAGGACAGCCTGTCAATGGTGAAAGGGAAGGGCGGCGTATTCAAAGCCACCGCAGGGTTGCAGCGCAAGTTCGGCTCGAAGCGAGTCTTCAATTCACCTCTCGCCGAAGCTAACATCGTCGGCCGCTCCGTCGGCATGGCTCTGCGCGGTCTGAAGCCCGTACCCGAAATTCAGTTCTTCGATTACATTTGGCCTGCTTACATGCAGATTCGCAACGAACTCGCCACCATGCGTTGGCGCTCGGCGGGACATTTCAAGGCTCCCATCGTCGTGCGCGTAGCAATCGGCGGTTACCTCACCGGCGGCTCGATTTACCATAGCCAAAGCGGCGAAGTCATCTTCACTCACGTGCCGGGCTTGCGCGTGGTGATGCCTTCCACCGCCCTCGATGTTTGCGGCCTCCTGCGCACCGCGATTCGATCCGATGATCCCGTTCTGTTTCTCGAGCACAAACATCTCTATCGCCAGCCATACAATCGTTCGGAGTATCCCGGCGCGGATTTCACCATCCCATTCGGCAAAGCACGTGTCGTGCGCGAAGGCACCGACGTCAGCATCATCACCTACGGCGCGGTGGTCCATCGAGCCGAAGTCGCCGCCGCGGAATTGTCTCGCGCCGGGATTTCCGTCGAGATACTCGACCTGCGCTCGCTCAGTCCCTACGATTGGGAAGCCATCGCTACAACCGTTCGCAAAACGAGCCGCGTTATCGTCGCTTACGAAGACACCTTGTCCTGGGGATACGGCGCGGAAATCGCCGCCCGTATCGCCGACGAGTTATTCGAAGACCTCGACGCTCCCATCCGCCGCGTCGCCGCCACCGACACCTTCTGTGCTTACCAGCCCAAACTCGAAGACGCAATCCTCCCCCAAACCGAAGACATCGTCCGCGCCGTCCGCGACCTGGCCGCCTTCTAATGCGATCTCACTCTGCGTCCGCTATGACAAATGGCAAGTCCGCAGCGAATTGGCCCGGGCCCGCCTTTCGTAGCGCCGGCGTCTCGCCGGCTCCTTTGATTTGCTCCAGCGTTCGACAAACAGTCGGGTTGG
The DNA here is from genome assembly GCA_003167215.1 of Acidobacteriota bacterium. Lineage (GTDB taxonomy): Bacteria > Acidobacteriota > Terriglobia > Acidiferrales > UBA7541 > Palsa-295. The sequence continues at coordinate 88,249 of PMTV01000025.1, forward strand.
CACAACCGATGTCAGAGGTCGGTTTTGATCGTGAAACTTTTTACGTGTTAGGATCGTATCCCTATATAGGAACCCGTGCGAACTTGGCCGTTGTGTGTCGCGCAGGAGGCTGAAAATGATTTGTAACCATTGCAAGAGGGAACTCACCGAGCATTCGAATTTCTGCTACTACTGCGGAGCGCCCCAGCAGGCAGCCCCTTCCGGACCTCCGCCCGTCCAAAAGCGCCTGATGCGCTCCTCTGTGGATTCCAAAATCGCCGGCGTGTGCGGCGGCATCGCTGAATACATGGACGTGGACTCGACCGTCGTGCGCCTGGTTTGGGTCCTCGTTTCGTTTTTCTCCGGTATCATCCCGGGCCTGATCGCCTATCTCGTCGCCTGGCTCGTGATGCCACAAGCCCCCGTTCCCGTTCCGGCGACGGTAATCGTGACGCCTCCGCCGGCGACAGCCCCAAACTTCACCCAGCCCGCCTAGGCTGGGCGAGCCGGCCGGCAGCTCGGAGGCGTTTAGTCCCGCTTGTCTCTGCCTTTTGCTTTCTTCGGAAAATTTCGCTGCTTCGCAAAGATGGCGTGATCGAGCGAAATCAGCCCGGCCCCAAGCGCAGCCAGCGCGAACGATCCCACCGCCATGGCCAGCGGAAATTCGTAATTATGCACCGCCATTGGGTTCGCCAGGATTCCGTGCACCTTCACGAGTGCGACCGCCATCTCTCCCGCAAGCAGCAACCCGGTGATCCGCGTGAACAGCCCCACAATGAGTAAGATCCCGCCAAACAATTCCAGCACCCCGGAGATGTAAGCAAAGTAGGCAGGAAATCCCAGATGGGCGAAAGTTTCGGTCGTGTGCTGCAACTGGGAGAACAGTTTCGGGTACCCATGAGAGATGAATATGATCCCAAGCGCCACCCGCAACAGCAGCAAAGCGAGCGGCTTCAGTTTCTCAAGGCCTTCCATGTGCAATCTCCTGGCGTCCAATCACCGAGCCGCCGAATAGTCGGGCTCTTGGCGTCGAGCTGCGTCGCTGAACTCAAGCGCCCGCATTGTATCAGAACGCCCGAATTGCCCTGAAGCCGCTGCGCATGGAAACCGCACATTCAACCGCAGCCGGAATGCGCATTGCCGTTGGTGTAAAATCATCAGTCGCTTCGGAAGTTGCGCGAAGACGAAGGAACGCTCGCGCAATATTGATAGGGATCTGGTGGGAGTGATGTCGAAGACGCGAACAATCGGCGTGCTGACGGGTGGAGGAGAGTTGCACACGACTGGCGAGAGCCACCATCGCGTGATGGTGATCGACGTGATGGGCCGCGACGCCGGATGGATCGCGCTGCATCCGGGACCGGACGCGATTGGTTCCTGCAAGCTGGTGGATCCGGGGAGCGATTACGTGCGTGCAGCGCGCGCCGTGGGGATCACATTTGGAGACCGGGCGTGATCCGGAAAATTCTCCTGGGGCTCCTGGTACTGCTGATTTTAGGCACCGCCGCATATGTTCGGTTTCATCAGGCGAAGCCGCCAATGGAGGTGGGTTACGCAGGCGATCGCCAAGTCACGGTGTGGAGCACGTCCGCGCAAGTGCGCGAGCCGCTGACGACGGTGAGCTTTGGTGAAAAACTGGACGTCCTTCAGCGTTTTCAAGATCAAGTGAAGGTGCGCACTACGACCGGAATCACCGGCTGGATTGAGGAACGCGAATTGCTTTCGGCGGATGTGTGGCAGACGGCGAAGGACCTCACAAAGCAAGCCGCGACGATGCCGGTCGAAGCACGCGGCCACACCAAGGCCCTTAGCAATCTCCACATCGAACCGGGACGCGATTCGCTGCGCATCCGCCAACTATACAAAAACACTGCGCTGGATGTGCTCGCACGGCAGCCGATGAGTGCCGCTGCAGTTCGCGGTGCGGGAGCCGAGGAAGATCCCAAGGCAGAGTCCTCGGGGAAAAAAGAGGATTGGTGGCTCGTGCTGGCGCACAACAGCGACCAAACCACGATGGCGGGTTGGGTCATGGGGCGTTTTATCGATCTCGATGTTCCGGCGCCGCTGCCCGATTATGCCAGTTCGGCGGGAATGCGCATCGTTGGGTGGTTCGAATTAAATCGCGTAGTGGATGCATCCCAAAATGCAAAACCGCAATATCTTTTAGTCGGGACGCACGGAGCCGAAGGCCAGCCGTGCGATTTTTCGCTTCTCCGCGTGTACACCTGGGGCCAGAAGAAGGAGCGCTACGAAACGGCGTTCGTAGAAAGCGATGTTTGCGGAAAACTTCCGGTCAAAATAATCAAGGCCTCCACGCCGGGTGGCGAAGTGAGATTCGAGTTTCAGAATTTGAGCGGCAAGGGATCCGAACAGCGGACCTACGTGATGAGGCAGACGGTCGTTCGCCGCGTGCGCGAAGCCGGCGAGCCGCAACCTCGTAAACGCAAGCGTTAATCAGAGCGCTCCACCCCTCTTCATTTGATCGGTATAGATCTTCAATTGCGCTAAATTGGTCCATATGCTGAACCGCATTTCATCTTTGGGCGCTTTGCTAATTGTTATTTGCATTCTTTCGATTGCCGGACCCGGGCAAACTGAAACACACGCACTGCAACAAAAACCTGTGGGACTAGCGCTTGAGTACATCGGTGAGTGGGGCTCCCAGGGTGACGGACCGGGCGAACTGCAAGATCCTGCGAGCATCGCTGCGGACACGCTGGGCAACGTGTTCATTGCGGACCCCGCAACCGGTTTCATTCATAAATTTGCGCCGCGGGGGAAGGCGCTGCTTTCGTTTCAACAAGATGGTTTGAAGCATCCGCAATCGATTGCGGTAGACAGAGACGGAGCGATCTATGTGACGGATCCGGCGCGGGGCAGCGTCTTCATTTTCTTCCCCGGCGGAGAAGGAAATCGCTATCGCGAGCTGCGGTTAAAAACGCGTGCCAGCGCGAGCAATTCTCTCAGCGTAGCTGTAGCGGCTGACGGACTCATACACGTTTTCGATGCGGACGCCTCGAAATGTTTCACGTTTAACGCGCGATTACGACTGGAGCGAACATGGATTCCTCCGGGCAGCAACCCGCGAGCGACGAAAGCTTTCGGCCCGATTGAAAATGGCAAGGACGGGTTTCTCTATCTCGGGAATTCTTCCGGCAATATTTTGAAGCTCACACGGGAAGGCCATTTGGTAACCCAGATAGCTCCGGGAGAAAATGAAGCCAAATGGAATCCGACAGCCGGTTTCGCCGTTTCAAATAACGAAATTTTCGTGATGGACAGCAATGGGCGGACGCTCCACGTGGTGACGACGGACGGCAATCCAAGGCTGGATATGGACCTTGCTCCGCAGCTTGGACAAGGGAGCCGGCCGGCGCCGCCGCTAGCGGTGAGCCCGCAGCATGAATTGCTGGTTCTCGACGCGCCGGAACATCGCGTCCTGGGCTACCGCATAAATTTCTAGTCCAATCCGTTGGTGATTTAACTTACGATTACCCGACTAATCGGGACTTGACGTCCCGTCTTCTTTGATCGCAATCCGCGGGCTGCCTGGTACTGGCTCTCAGGTCACGTTTCCGGTAAATTCGATTGCCGCGTCATACCAAATATTTTGAGTTCTGATAGGATGGGCGTAATTTTCGTTCGGGAGAAACCGAGCTATGTGTTTTTCAGCAACCGCAAACTTTGTTGGCAGCACAGTTCTGGGCGCCGTCGGCGTCGTCACATTGACAAAGGTGAAGCACAGGCGCGAACTGCTTTTCGCGTCGCTGCCCGTTCTATTCGCCATTCATCAGTTCATCGAAGGATTCGTTTGGCTGGGATTGGATGGGAAACTCTCGCCCCAGGTCACGCACGACATGGGCGCGGCTTTCATGCTGTACGCGCAGGGGCTCCTCCCTTTCCTATTGCCGCTGAGCGTCCTGCTGTTTGAGCCTGACGGGAAGGGCCGCAGGCGCATGCTGCCGTTCGTCGCGATTGGCGTCGGAACGACGCTTTATATATTGTGGGCGTTGACGGCATACCCAACGCAGATCTTCGTTAAGGGAAACAGCATCGTGTACATCAACGATGCTACGAACAACACAGCGGTTGCGATGCTGTATGTGCTTGCAACGTGCGGTTCACTGTTCGTGTCGAAGGAAAGGCCCATGGTAATCTTCGGCCTGGCAAACCTGACAATTCTTCTCGTTGTAATGGCGTTCAAGCGCTACGCGTTTACCTCGCTGTGGTGTGCTTATGCAGCGATCGCAAGTGTGATCATCCTCGCCTACTTCTGGAAAAGCAGCGTACGCCGGCCGCTCCGCTACGCCCTGCCTTTGTGAAGGCCAATTTGAACTGAGTAGAGCTTAGGGAGAATACAATGCCACTTTTGTTGAGCGAAGCGGACGTGAAATCGCTGCTGACCATGCCAATTGCAATCGACGCTGTGGAGAATTCTTTTCGTCGGCTCGGAGACGGTTCCGCGCTAGTGCATTCGCGGCAGAGGCTGCATTTGCCGTCGAAAAGTTATCTGCATTACATGGCGGCAGCCGACGGCGTGAGCGGATACATGGGTTTGAAAATTTACACAAGCTCGGGTAAAGGGCTGCGCTTTTTGGTGACGCTTTTCAGCGTCGAGTCAGGCGATTTGGTGGCGTTGATCGAAGCTGATTTTCTAGGGCAAATGCGCACTGGCGCTGCAAGCGGCGTCGCTACGCGGTATCTCGCTCGCGAAAATGCGCGAACGCTGGCAATGATCGGGACCGGATTGCAGGCGCGCACACAGCTTCAAGCCATTGCGCAAGTCCGGAAGCTGGACAGCATACGCGTATTCGGCCGTGACGCGGAGAGGCGCGAAAGATTCGCCGAGGAAATGAGCGACGCTCTGAAGATTCCTGTTACGGCGACTGCGTCGGCGGAAGATGCAGTGCGCGACGCCGACATCGTTGTGACTTCGACGACCAGCACAGCTCCGGTGCTGGAAGGACGGTGGCTGAAACCGGGCGTGCATATCAATGCCATCGGCGCTAATTTCCCGCAGAAGCGCGAGTTGGACGCGCGGGCTATCGAGCGGTGCGATGTGATTGCGGTGGACTCTCGCGCACAATCGAAACTTGAATCGGGCGATCTGATTCACGTCTTCGGAGAGGATGCGGCGCGATGGGCTGGAGTGAAAGAACTAGCTGAAATCGCCGCGGGGAAGGCCACCGGCCGAACGAGCCCGAATCAGATCATGCTGTTCAAGTCCAATGGCATCGCTACGGAGGACATTGTTGCAGCCGG
>PMTV01000025.1:93494-146449 GCA_003167215.1 Acidobacteriota bacterium
GCGTCGTGAAGGCGGTGGCGCATGTCTTCCGGAAGCGGCGCAGGTTCGGAGTTGCAGTAGATTTGAATGGTCTTTTTAGTGGTGTCCACGATGAGTTTGCAGTTCTTACATTTGGCCAGGTGCAGTTCAATCGAGACGCGCAATTCCGAATCCAGCGCCTCGTCCAGATAATCCTCCAACTCAACAACGATGGTCTTGCAATTCACTGATTTTCACTCCGACGAAAATATTTGTTCAGCTTCTGCCGCAGCTTCAGGCGCGCGCGAAGAAGCCTCGATTTCACGGCTGGGATGGAAAGCCCCAGCGCTTCGGCCGTCTCTTCGGTCGATAATTCTTCGATGTCGCGCAACTGGAAAACGATTCGAAAAGATGGGTCTAAATCGGCGATTACCTCGGAAAGAATGTCGGAAAGCTCGGTCTGTTTGTAGCGATCTTCGGGCGAAGGGCCCCAGTCTTCTATCTCACGCGGGATCAAGTCCTCCCCGGTGTTCACCTCTTCGTCGATGGAAACCACGTTGGGGCGGCGCTTACGCAATTTCATCAGCGCTTGATTGACGGCTATGCGCACAAGCCAGGTATAGAAGCGGGAGTTGCCCTGGAATCCGGAGAGATGTTCGTAGGCCTTCAGAAAGGCTTCCTGCATGACGTCTTCGGCGTCTTCGCGGTTCTGGGTGATGTTCTGCGCCAGCCGCAATATCTTGCGTTCGTAGCGGCCGACCAGAGTTTCGAAAGCAGTAATGTCTCCGTTCTGGGCGGCCGCGACGAGAATGGGCTCGTCTTCCTTCACCACTTGGGAGGGAAGGGAACGAGGTTGCACCGAGTTCTCACCTGCCGGGTTCATTTTGGATGCACTCATTTCGACGTATCTCGCAGAATGAAGGGTAGCACAAGTTGAGAGAAGTACGCGCTGCCGCCGGCTCGTAAGCGATTGGATGCTGGAGCGGGTGCGCGGATGGAGAAATGGCATAGGAAGAATGAACACGGGCAGCGAACCGAGGAAGAGGGCCAGCCTTGACAGGCTGGTCGGCAGGAAGTATTCTGGTTACCGAACGAACGTTCGAACGGAACCTGCCTCTCCTTTATGCCAAGACCTTCTATGCCGCAGCGCGAGCCCCAAGAGAAACTGCAGGTAATCCTGCGGCATGCCGCCCAAGTATTCTGCGAAAAAGGTTACGAGGGGGCTTCGATACGCGACATCAGCCGTGCGAGTGGCGTTTCGCTCGCCGGGCTGTATCACTACATCAAGAGCAAGCAAGAACTTCTCTACCTGATTCAAATCCACACATTTAAGACCATTGTTGCGCGGCTCGAAAAAAGCCTGGCTCGCGTCACTAATCCCGTCGAGAAACTGCGCATTCTTGTCCACAATCATTTGGATTATTTTCTGCAGCATCCCGTGGAGATGAAAGTTTTGGCTCACGAAGATGAAGCGCTGGAAGGAACATTCCGCAAGGAAGTGCTGGAAGTGAAGAGGCGGTACGTTGAAATCGCGCTGGAGATTTTCGAGGAGATGCGTAAGGCCGGCGCAGTGCGGCGATTGAATCCGCGCGTGGCGGTGCTGTCTCTTTTCGGAATGATGAATTGGACCTACACATGGCACCGCGCGGCAGCGGATCCGCAGGCGGACGCGCTGGCCGAAACCATCGCGGGAATGTTTTTGCACGGAGTAATGAACGGGCACGGAGATGCGCGTCCGAAGTCCGCGCGGCCTGTCGCAGCACGCTTGCGGAACCGGCGCGCGCGGGCGGATAATCTTTAAATACGGACGGAATAAACAATGGAAATAATTTCCCGGAGGAAATAATGGCGACGACGCAGGCAGTGGAGCAGAAGCAACTGATTCATTACGGGGTGGAAGGCGGAGTGGCGATCATCGAGATGGACGATCCGCCGGCGAATACTTATACGTACGAAATGATGCAACAGATTGACACCGCCATTCTGCAGGCGCGCATGGACGAAAATGCGCACGTCATCGTGCTGCGCGGCAAGGGTGAGAAATTCTTTTCGGCGGGCGCGAGTATCCCCATGCTGACGAAGGCCGATCCGACGTTTAAGTATTATTTCTGCCTGCATGCGAATGAGACGCTCTGCCGGTTCGAGCAGACACCGAAGCTCGTGATTGCGGCGCTCAACGGGCACACGGTGGGCGGCGGCCTGGAGATTGCGCTGGCTGCTGACATCCGCATCGCAAAAAAGGAAGGCGGGAAAATCGGATTGCCGGAAGTGAACCTGGGCGTGTTGCCGGGAACGGGCGGGACGCAGCGGTTGTCGCGAGTGGTGGGACGCGCGCGCGCCATTGAGTTGATGGCTACCGGACGCACGTTTAGCTTTGAAGAGGCGCTGGAGTTCGGGTTGATTCATTACATTTACGAGCGCGAGACTTTCTGGGAAGAAGTGATGGCGTACGCGAAGCAGTTCTGCCCGCCGAATAAAGCGTCCCGCGCGGTGGGGCGCATCAAGCGCGCGGTAGTGACGGGTTCGGAAGTGGGATTTGGAGAAGCGCTCGGCATTGAACGCGAGATGCAGCAGCTTCTCTTCACCAGCGAGGACGCGAAGGAAGGCTTGAAAGCGTACGTGGAGAAGAGGCAGCCGGAATTCAAAGGAAGGTAAGAGAACGCGAGAGTCGAATTGTAGGTAAGCGAAATACGATTCGGGATCCTAAAGGACTGAATGCGCACACTGCCCGATTATCTTCGCAAGGGAATGAAAATGATATTGGTGGGCGCCAATCCGGGCGACCGTTCGGCGCGTGTAGGGCACTACTACGCCGGACGCGGCAACCAGTTTTGGCCGATGATGTATGAATCCGGCGTGATTCCGGAACCGCTCGGCTATGAAGATGATCGCCGCGTGCTGGAGTTTGGGATCGGAATGACGGATTTAGTAAAGCGCCCCACGCGCGGGGTGGAAGAAATCGAACGGCAGGAATTTTCCGAAGGGCGCGTCCTGTTGGCGCAGAAGCTGGAAGACCTGCGGCCACGAGTGATCGCTTTCAACGGAAAGATGGTTTACGAGAAATTTACGGGGCGGGTATGCAAGTTGGGCTTGCAGAAAGAAAAACTTTACGGCGCGCAGGTGTTCGTGCTGCCTTCGACCAGCGGGGCCAATTGCGGGACCGACCGCGGCGTGAAGACGCGATATTTCAAGAAGCTCGCAGCATTGCTGAAAAGCTTAAAAGATTAGGGAGCGATGTTATGGCGGCAACTACTCAACAAAACGCGGCGAACCAACTGGTGCTCGAGGAGCGCGACGCCAGGATTGTCACGTTGCGTTTGAACCGGCCGGACCGGCTCAACGCGTTGAACGTGGAGCTTGGGCGAGCGCTGGTTCATGCGCTGATAGGCGCTGGCGAGGACAAAGGGATAGGCGCCGTAAGAATAATTGGAGCCGGGCGGGCATTTTGCGCGGGCGGGGATCTGGAGCTTCTTCACGATCTGCGAAAACGCAATGACGCAAAGGAACTCGAGAGCCTGCTTGTTTCGGGGAAAGAGATTTGCCTGGTGATTGCAGGGATGCCGAAACCGGTAATCGCGGCGGTGAATGGTCCGGCGGCCGGCGGAGGAATGAATCTGGCCCTTGCTTGCGACATGCGCGTAGCTTCCGATCAGGCAAAATTCGCGGAGGCGTTTGCGCAAATCGGCTTGTACCCCGATTTCGGGGGAACCTTTTTCCTGCCCAGGCTGGTGGGACGCGCGCGAGCGGCGGAATTATTTTGGACCGCTGAGAAACTGACGGCGGAAGACGCTCTCAGGATGGGGATCGTCAGCAGGGTCATTCCCGCGGCGCAATTCGAAGAAGAAACCAAAAAAATCACGCAGGATTTGGCTGCGGCCGCGCCGCTTTCGGTTCGAGATTCGAAGCATGCCATGACGAGCAATGACCGCGCCGCGCTGACGGCCGCGCTGGACGAGGAAATAAGGCTGCAGGTTCACTGCTTCCAGTCGGAAGACTGCCTGGAAGGGCTGAACGCGTTTGTCGAGAAGCGCAAGCCGAATTTTCGAGGGCACTGAGCGCGGGATTTATTCGGCGGCGTGGATGCTCATAGAGCGACGACCCGGAACTCAATTCATAGAAGTAAGCGCTTTAGAAAATGGGAGGAATTCATAAATGTCCGCAACACGCATTGCTACGTTTGATGACTGGGTGGATTTATTTCGCGTTTGGCGCAACGACATCGGCGTGAATTATTCCGAAATCGACAGCTATCATTTCGAGGCGAAGTTCGGGCCCACACGATCCAATGAAATTGAATTCGGCGCGTTCAAAGGACGCCCGAAATGGCAAAAGGTGCTGGACATTCCGGACCAGCGAATTCGCGACGGTCTGATGAATCTAATTATTTACCAGGGCGACACGGAATTTGCTTCGGTGGAACAGCAGCGTCGCCTCTTCGAACATTCGCCGAGCGAGCATGACCGCAAATCGCTCTGCCGCGTGGTGACGGAGGAAATGCGCCACGGCTGGCAGATGTGCCATTTGCTGATCAATCACTTCGGCTACAGCGGAAAAGTGGAAGCGCAGAAAATGCTGGAACGCCGCGCATTTGAATCCAAGCGCTTGCTTGGCGCCTTCAATCAGGAAGTGGCCAACTGGCTGGACTTTTTCACCTACACGGATTTCGTGGACCGCGATGGAAAATTCCAGCTCACCATGCTGAGTTATTCGGGATTCGAGCCGCTGGCGCAATCCATGAATCCGATGCTGCGGGAAGAATCGTTCCATCTGGGCACCGGTCATGATGGTCTCAAGCGGATTGTGAAAGCGGAAGTGGTGCCGCTCAATATCGTTCAGAAATACGTGAACAAATGGATTCCGGTGAGCTACGACTTGTTCGGAGTGGACCAATCGAGCTCGGCGCACTGGTTTTACGTTTGGGGATTGAAAGGACGTTACGACGAGGCCCAGACGCAGCAGGAAGTGGACCTCGGGCACATGAACGAGCACAATCGCCACCTGTATTTTCTCGAATGCGAAAAGCTGATCGAGCAGATTAACAAACACGTCCCGGTGGGCGCGGTTCCGCTTTACGTTCCGGATATGAAGTTCAACCGGCACATCGGGGAGTTTGCCGATCAGTCCTACAGCGTGACCGGTGAGCTGCTGTCCCCGGAGAAATATGCGGAGCACTTGAAGGAAACTCTGCCCCAGCCGGAAGACATCAAGCTGGTGGGCGAGATACAGGACACCGAGCCGAAGTGGGTTTCTCCGAAAGGGAGCATGGATTTATCGTGACGGCTCGGCCGGAAGAGGAAATCGCGAGCCGCGGTTACACCTTTAGCGAACTGATGGTTGCGGCGGCGGCCAGGGAAATCGGCGACGGGGAACTTGTATTCGTGGGAATGCGTCTGCCGATGCTGGCCTTCCTGGTTGCCCGGCGTACGCACGCTCCGCGCGCTGTGGGACTTTTCGAAAATGGTGTCGTCCGCGAAACACCTTCGCTTGAACTTCTTTACACGATGGGCGATCCGCCCAATCTTCTTCACGCCACGCAATGCGGTCAAATGCTTGATGTGATGTCTCTGCTGCAACAAGGCCGCGTGAATGTCGGATTTCTCGGCGCTGCGGAAGTGGACCGCTTCGGCAATCTGAACACTACCTGGGGTCATCGAAATAAAGAAATGCAGCGCTTGCCGGGATCGGGCGGCGCTTGCGATATTGCGTGCCTCGCGCGGCGGACAGTAGTTTTACTGGCGCACGAGCGGGGCCGGCTGACTGAGCGCGTTGGACACATCACGTCGCCAGGGTACGGCAGCGGCAATGGTTGGCGGCGAGCACAGGGCCTGCCCGCGAATTCTGGTCCTTCGGCTGTGATCACAACGCTTGGGGTGATTCGCTTCGGCGACGACGGCGAAGCTTTTCTGGCTTCGGTTCATCCGGGAGTGAGCGTGGAAGAAGTGTTGGCCAATACAGGTTGGACGCTGCGTGTGGCTGATGACCTTGTTGAAACGCCCGCGCCTCGCGATGAGGCGTTGGCCGTAATGCGCGAGCTGGATCCAAATCATTTCTGGACTCGCTGAAATCGAGTCGCGCCTAAAAGTTATGGCTGAATCAAAATTGATGACGATGCGCGACGCGATCGCGCGCCACGTGCCTTCCGGCTCGATGGTGCTTCTCGGCGCCCAACTCGAACAGATGATCCCTTTCGCAGCGGGGCACGAGCTGATACGGCAAGGGCGTCGCGATCTCACGGTCGTGGGTCCTATCTCGGACATTTTGTTCGATCAGATGATTGGTGCGGGATGCGTCTCGCGCGTGATGGCCGCGTGGGTGGGAAATGTTTCGGCCGGCGTGGGATACTGTTTTCGCCGGGCAGTGGAACACGCGGTTCCGCGAAAAATCGAAGTCGTGGATTACTCGAATTTCACGATGGCGCTCGCGCTGCATGCCGCGGCGCTGGGTGTGCCGTTTCTGCCGACCTACGCGACACTGGGCAGCGACTTTTTGAAGAAGAACGGAAATTTGCGCGAGTTTTCTTCGCCCGTCAGCGAAGAAAGGCTGGTTGCAGTGCGCGCGCTGCGGCCGGACGTGGCGATTTTGCACGTGCAACGCGCGGATGCTCAAGGCAACGCACACATTTGGGGCAGCCTCGGCGTGGCCGTCGATGGTGCGCGAGCGGCCAGGAAAATAATTATCGTGGCGGAAGAAATCGCCGAGCCCGGCGTGATTTCTTCAGACCCCAATCGCACGCTGGTGCCGGGATTTTTGGTCGAAGCGGTGGTGCACGAGCCGGGAGGAGCGCATCCTTCGCCGGTACAAGGATATTACGGACGCGATCATGCGTTTTTCGCGCAGTACCACGAGCAGACTCGGCGCGTAGAGGATTTTGAGGACTGGCTTGCGCGGTGGGTGGTGCATGTGAGCGATCGGGGCGAATATTTGAAGCAGGTCGGTGCGGAGCGAATGCAGAGCTTGGGAGTGAAAGAGCACGCATATACTGCTCCCGCGGATTTCGGCTACTAATGACGGAAGATCTCTACGCAAACATGGAAGTGGCGCCAGGCGAGGTGAAAGACATGCTCGCGCGAGGCGAGAAGCTACTTTTCGTAGACGTCCGCGAAAAATGGGAGTACGACACTACGCACATTGAAGGCTCGGTGTTGATCCCGCTGCGCGAGATCCCGGCGAATCTGGCGCGGCTGGAAGCGGCGAGTGAGCTTGTGTTGTTCTGCCACCACGGGATGAGAAGTTTGGATGCCGCAGCGTGGTTGCGCTCGCAAGGCGTAGAAGGCGCGCGGTCGATGTCTGGCGGAATTGACCGCTGGTCCGCCGAGATCGATCCGAACGTACCGCGGTATTGAAGGCGAAGTACTGCGCGAGGAAGCAAACCATGGCCGTCAAGAAAGCTAGCAAAGCACCGAGTCGCGGGGCAAAAGCCCGGAAGCGAGTTCAATTCCTGCATAAGCCTTCGTGCACAACCTGCCGCAAAGCGCGGGCCTACATGGAAAACCTGGGTTTCGGCATGCATTTCCGCGATTTGGGTAAAGAGCGATTGAGCGCGGCGGAACTCGAGAAATTGATCGGCGACCGCGATCACACACAATTTCTGAACACGCGCAACGAGCTTTACCGTAGGAAGAAAATGAAGGACCATCCGCCGTCGCGCGCAGAGGCCATTCGGATGATGGAGAAAGAGCCGAATTTGATTCGCCGTCCGGTGATCATCGCGGGCGGCCGTGTGGTCCTCGGATTCGATCAAGAGGGGATCGATCGAATTTAGCCTCGGAGTGAAGCGCGTTTTGCTGTACGTTGTCGGGGGAAACTGAGCTTGCCGCCAATTATAGACATTCATATTCACGTGCAGCCCAACGACGCGATCAAGCCGGAAGCTCGAGAATTGATTCGCCGGGGACGCCGGGACTACGACGAGGTGCTGAAGTTCGGGGAGAGCGCCAAAGAATTCCTGAAGTTTTTAGATGAGGCGGAAATCGAGCGAGCGGGAATCATTAACTACGTCAGCCCGGACGTGATCGGATACACGGCGGAAGTTAACGATTGGGTCGCAAACTATTGCTCCGCCGATCCGCGGCGCCTGCTTGCATTCGGCTCCGTGCATCCAAAATATATTTTCGATGCAGGCGCGGAAGTGACCCGGCTGAAAAAACTTGGCATTCGCGGGTTAAAAGTTCACCCCTCCCATCAATTGTTTGCGCCTAACGAATATCGCAACGGCCTGGGGCCTTTGCGCGCGATGTACGAGAGGGCGGAGGAAGTTGGCCTGCCGGTAATGATTCACACAGGCACATCGATTTTCCCCGGCGCGCGAAACGTGTACGCGCAGCCTATGCTGGCTGACGATGTCGGCGTGGATTTTGCCAACCTGGTCGTAATCCTGGCGCATGGTGGGCGCCCACTGTGGATGAACGAGGCTTTTTTTCTCGTTCGCCGGCACAAGAATATGTACATGGATGTCTCGGGGATACCTCCGCAAAAACTGCTGGAACATTTTCCTCGGATCGAGGAGATTGCGGATAAAGTCCTGTTTGGGACGGACTGGCCGGGACCCGGTGTTCCCGGAGTGCGGGGGAACATCGAGAAGTTTCGCGCGCTAGCAATATCGCCGGACGCGCAGCAGAAGATTCTGTACGATAATGCAGCGCGGCTTTTTCCAGTTTGAGCGAGGTCTGTGAATGGACATAAAAACCATCGGAGTGATTGGCGCGGGAACGATGGGGCGCGGAATTGCGTACGCCGCGGCGTTTGGCGGATACCGCACGGTGCTCGAAGACGTTTCTCCCGAAATGCGGGAACAAGGCGCCGCCTATGTTTCTCAAACACTGGAAGATGGAGTATCGCGTGGAAAGGTGACGCCGCAGCAGAAAGAGTCGGCGCTTAGAAATCTTACGACCGCGCGTTCGGTGGAAGACGTTTGCCGCGAAGCGGATCTTCTGATCGAAGCTGTTCCGGAAGAAATGGAAGTGAAGCTTGAGATTTTCACGATCTTCGACAAGTTCGCCAAGCCCGGCGCGATTCTGGCCAGCAACACCTCTTCGCTCTCCATCACGGAAATGGCGTCTATTACGTTTCGCGCGGAAGATTGCATCGGCATGCATTTTTTCAATCCCGTGCCGAAGATGAAATTGCTGGAAGTCGTGCGCGCGCTGGAAACTTCTGAAGCGACCCTGCAGGCGTGCGTGGAAGTGGGACGCCGGATGGGCAAGGAAGTGGTGGTGATACGCGAATCGCCGGGATTCGTGACCAGCCGCATCAACGCGATGATTGGCAACGAAGCTTTTTACATGCTGCAGGAAGGCGTGGCCAGCGCCGAGGACATCGATAAGGCGCTGAAATTGGGACTGAATCATCCGATGGGTCCGTTTGAGCTTGTGGACCTGGTGGGTTTGGATGTGCGCCTTAATATCCTGGAATACTTGCACAAGACGCTGGGAGAAAAATACCGGCCGTGCCCGCTCCTGGCGCAGTATGTGAAGGCGGGGCGCACCGGGCGGAAGTCAGGTCGCGGCGTGTACGAATACGCAAAAGACGCGGCAAAGAAATAATTCTGCAGCTTCCATGCAATACTCGCTGGGAAGGATTTTCTTGAAGATGAACATTGCCGATCGGATTGAAATTATCGAAGGCGACCTGACCGAGATGGATGTGGACGCCATTGTGAATGCTGCGAACAACGATTTGCAACTGGGAGGCGGCGTTGCGGGAGCGATCCGACGAAAGGGCGGCCCCGAAATCCAAAAAGAATGCGATGCCATCGGCCAGGTGCCGGTGGGTGGCGCGGCAATTACGACGGGCGGAAAGCTAAAAGCTCGCTACGTGATACACGCGGCGAGCATGCAGCTTGGCGGAAAAACATCCGCGCACTCGTTGCGCAGCTCCACGGCGCATTCGCTGCGAATTGCGGCGCAAAAGGGACTCAAGACCATCGCGTTTCCGGCTGTGGGGACGGGCATCGCAGAATTTCCGCTGCGCGAATGCGCCGAAATTATGTTGCGTGAAGTAGCCAAACATTTCGAGCAACCTACATCGCTCGAGAAGATTGATTTCGTTCTGTTCGACAAAGAGGCGCTGACTAGTTTTGCAAGCGTTTGGACGGAACTGCAGGCCAAGAGCTTTAAATGAGCGAATTGCTCGCAGATAAGGTGCGGCACCAGCTCGTGCGTTACGAGCATCCGCTTTTTGATTTTGAAGCGCGCTCTGCGGAAGGGGGAGTGGAAGTAGAGATCCGCTACAAACCCACAAACGCGGAAGTGCACAATTATACTTTCAAGCTTCAGCCGCGCGAAATTGAACATTCGCAATTTCCATGGACTTTCCAAAAACAACTCTACGACTGCCTGCACGATTACATCATCGAGATGTTTACGCGCAACCCGCAGCGCGTGAATTGATGGCTTCGCGCAGCGAGCCGACGCCGCTCGCACTCATCCTCGCGGAGCGGATTCGTTCGCACGGCCCGATCACATTTGCTGAATATATGGAGGCCTGCCTCTATCACCCGGTGCACGGGTATTACACCAAAGCGGAACAGCAGCCCGGGCGCGATTATTTTACGAGCGCGGACGCAAGGCCGCTTTTTGGGCGGCTCTTAGCGCGGCAATTACAGGAAATGTGGTGCGTGCTTGGACGCCCGGATACTTTCCAGCTTGTGGAAGCCGGAGCCGGAACAGGCCGATTGGCTAAGCAAATTCTCGATTTCGCCGCCGAGGCGTGGCCTGATTTTTACCAGGCGCTACGGTTTATTGCAGTTGAACGATCAACTTCACGCCGCTCTGTGCAATCTGAGGTTCTGGATGCGCACATTGCACGAGGTAGATTCTTGTCTCGAGACGAATTGCCGGCTGAAGTCGCTTGCGGCTGCATTTTCTCAAACGAACTTATCGACGCGATGCCGGTTCATCGCCTAGTACGCGAAGGCAACGATCTGCGCGAAATTTATGTCGGGACCGACAAGAACGGGTTGTGCGATGAAATGGGACTGCTATCTTCGAGCGAGCTCAGCGAATATTTGTCGGAACAGAACATCCATTTGAACCAAGGACAGCAAGCGGAAGCGAATCTTGCCGCTTGCCGGTGGATCGAACAAGCAGGGAAGATGCTCAAGCGTGGATTTATCGTAACAATTGATTACGGGCATGAAGCACAGGAGCTTTACGACGAGCGGCATATGCGAGGCACTTTGCTTGCTTACGAGCGTCACCGAGCCGGCGAGGATTGGTTTCGCGTGCCGGGCGAGCAGGATTTGACTGCGCACGTCAATTTCAGCGCGCTCGACTTATATGGGCGAAGAAGCGGACTCGTTCAAACTGGATTTATTTCTCAAAGCAACTTTTTGCTTGCGCTCGCGCGCCACGGCAATTTTTCGGATTTGCAATCAGACGAGATGACCGAGGTGGAACAAACGCAGAGACGGCTGCTTTTCAAGACGTTGATCAACCCGGAAGGAATGGGCGAGACTTTTCAAGTTCTCATTCAACATAAGGGCATCGATCCGGAAAATCTCGCCGGACTTCAACCGCTCTAATCCGCCAACTCCGAAGATTCCAGTTTCCTTCAGCTCTCTAAGGGCGTTTCTTGAGGACCGGCTTGTCCGGGTCGGCGGCAGCGGGCGTGTTTGCAGCAGGGGTAGCGGATGCTCCTCCGGCGGGTGCTGCTCCCGCGGGCGCGGCGTCCGCGACGGCGTCGCCGGTGTACGGCCGCTGCAAATATTTTCCAGCTTCCTGCTGCGCCCCGGCCGTATCGTCACCGAGATGCTGCGCTAAACTGTACTCGTTGACGGCGCGTTCGCGCTGGCCGAGAATATCGTAAATTTTTCCGATATAAATGTGGCACCAAACGTCGACCCACTTGGGGTCCAGGTCGCCGCCGAGCGCGGCGCGAAAGGCGTTCGCAGCGGACTGAAAGTTTTTCTGGTTAAACATGGCTTCGCCCATGCGGAAATGAGCGAGCGAATTGCTGGATTGAAGATCCAGAGCGTGCTGATACTCCTGGATGGCCTCGTAGTATTGGCCGTTTTCGGCGAAGCCTTCGCCTCTTGCCACGAACGCGCGGATTCGCAAGCGCGGACTGGACTTCAGCATATTATTATTGGGATCGATCACGATTCCGTACGGCTTGGGCCGGCCGAACGTGTCGATCTCGAATGCTTGCGTTGTTCCGGTCACCAGGATCTTCTTGTATTCGGGGTTTCCTTCCGTGTCCACGCGGATTTCAACCGGCATGCGAAATGTATCGAGATCCTGGTGAATCTTGCCCACGACTTTGAAGCCTTTTCTGGTGCGATAGACGATAAATTCAAGTTTGAATTCCGGAATGCCTGTTGAATTGACCCACTGCGAAAAGAACGAAACAAGATTGATGGGAGGCTCGCCTTTCTTCGGAGGCGGAACTTTTGTGTAAGCCATCTTTTCGAAGTCGGCGATGTTCGCGTTTTTGCCTTCGTATTTCTTATAGAACTCGTGCAGAAGCGCGGTAAAGGCATCGTCTCCGATTTCGGTGCGGAGCATGTGAAAAACCAGAGCGCCCTTGTCGGCGACCACCGATCGGTATTCGTTTGAGAATGTCTGCAAGCGGCCGGCCTGAGAAATGGGCGCGGTGTCCTCGTACATCAACGCGCCGACCGCAAAATCTTCGAGGGCTCGGTGCAGGCCGGCGCTGCCATCGCTCTGCTCCGCGTACATCGCTTCGGCATAGCGCGAGAGCCCGTCCGTTAGCCAAGTATCGGACGAAGTAGCGGGAAGGACGCGGTCACCCCACCACTGCTGCGAGGCAAGCTGGGAGATCAGGCGATCGTTAGCTTTCGTGGTCCATTGGCGGGCGCTGATCAGCAGCAATCCGGGAGCGGAATATCCAGCCAAGCTACCGTCGGGCATCTGCGCGATCGTAAACGGCGGAGGCGCATTCTCTTGAAGCGGCCCGAATGCATCGGAGTAATACAAAATAATGTGCGCCAGGGAATTTCCATACGCGGTTGCGGTGGACGCCTGGACCGGCGGCGTAAACACGGAAACGGTGATTCCTTCCGTTTGTACAGGATTGAGCTGCAACGCTCCCGCGACGAAAGTGCCTACCGGACCTGGGTGATAGCAATGAAAAACGTAGGACGCCTGGCCGGCACCCTTTCCGATGCCCGGCTGCATCGTCGGCGGATCTGCCTTTCCCGTGCCGGTGACGTACATCGTATCGGGCGTGATTATTTTGAAGGTGCCGGTGTAACGATTCGCGGGATAATTGGTGAGCGGAAACCAGCGCGCGGGAAGTAGCAGATACGCCGAAGTTTTGTCAATCGAAGCGAATCGCACGCCTCTCGTCGGGCTATCATCCTCGCTCGAAATCGGCCCGGTGTAATCAAACTCGAGAGTTACAGGCTGCCCAGGAGCTACGGCATCAGGAAGTCCGACGGTCAACAGGAGCGGATAAGTTCTATCGCGCTCGAATTCCAGCGGCTTCCCGCCCGGAATGCGGATCAAGTTCAGTTTCAAATCCTGATGTAACTCGACGACTACAGTGCGCGAAACTTCGTTGGCAATAAAATCCACGCGAGCCAGACCCGAGATGGTCTGGTCCTCGGGGTGGAGCAAGACCTGCACGTCGTAATGATCCGCACGAAACGGGAAGCGGCGCGGCGATTGCGCCGGCGCCGTGGCTGCCACCAGGAAGGATAGAGCCAGCAGGACGAGCAGCCGATGAGTCTTGTGCAAGAAACCCTCTCACGAAAAGCAGACTATTCGCTTCTGTCTAAGATACAGGAGTCCCGCGCGAAGTTGCCCGCAAGTACCACGCGGAAAAGGTTACAACATCTGCGCGAAAATGTCCGCTGCACGCTCGATCGCGCCACCCGGGCCAAGCTTGGCACGCACCTCAGCCAGGCTTGATTTCATCTCCTCACGAGCGGCCGGCGAATCCAGAAGGCGGCGAACTTGCGCTTCGACAGCGGCAGGCGTGAAATCATCCTGAATTAACTCCGGAACCACGCTTCTCCCCGCTATTAGATTCACCATGCTGAAGAAGGGTGTCCGAATCATTCGCCGCAGGATGGATGCGGAAATCGGGCTAACGCGATAAACGACAACCATCGGCGTGCCGAGGAGCGCTGCTTCAATCGTGGCCGTTCCGCTGGCGACAATGGCGCAATCGGCCGCGGCCAATGCGTCGTAAGTGGCTCCCTGGACAAGCCTTATATCGATAGCTGGGAGAGTGTGTGAAGTGAAGGAGCCCGCGGTCAGGTTCGGCGCCGCGGCGACGACGAACTGCATCTCGTTATCGGCTCGGATGAGGCGCTCGCACGCCTCGAGTACGCGGCCATAATTTTGCCTGATCTCATTTCGCCGGCTGCCGGGCAGGATGGCGACGATGGGCTTGTTTGGATTCAGATTGTGAAGCGCCGCGAATTCCGCGCGACTCATTGTGGGCCGCACGACGTCCACCAGCGGATGTCCGACAAAATCTACCGGCACTCCCGCCTCGCGATAGATTTTCTCTTCGAATGGAAATATTACGACCATGCGATTTACTCGCCGCTTGATGATGCGAACGCGCCCCGCGCGCCAGGCCCAAACCTGCGGACCGATAAAATAGCCGACCGGAACGCCAATCTGTTTCAGACGGCGAGCCACGCCCAGATGGGTGCCGGGCGAATCGACCAAAATTGCAAGCGCGGCGTTGCGGCGTTTGGCTTCGCGCTTCAGACGATTCTGCACACCGATCACGGTCGGAATTTTGTGCAGGACTTCCGCGATGCCTACAACCGCAACCTCGTGGTAGTCGGCGATCAGTTCGACGTCCGCTTCTGCCATGCGAGGACCGCCCATACCAAAGAACTTCGCGCCGGTACGTGCGCGCAAGGCAATTGCGAGCCGCGCAGCATACATGTCACTGGATGCTTCCCCGGCGGAAATCAAAATGTTCTTTTCAGTCATGAGAAACGCAATAGCGGCGGCGTTTCGGGGCGTCGACGGTGCTTAATCATCGGCAGGCAGCGGTTGCGAAAATCCAGTCCCACCACCGGGCACCGGAGCAGTCAATTCCTGCTCCCTGTATTGCAGCTGATAGAGACGGTAGTAAATTCCGCGCAGCGCGAGAAGTTCTTGATGCGAACCCTGTTCCCGGAGGCGGCCTTTATGAAAGACGAGGATGCGGTGAGCGTGCTGAATCGTGCTCAGGCGATGCGCGATCACGACGGCGGTGCGGCCCTGGAGCAGCCGGTCGAGCGCTTCACGGATCAAGAGCTCGGTTTTGGTGTCCACGCTGGAGGTAGCTTCGTCGAGAATCAGGAACTTCGGGTTGTGCGCCAGAGCGCGAGCGAAACTCACGAGCTGGCGCTGGCCCACAGAAAGCGTTGAACCGCGCTCGGTGACGGGCGTCTCCACGCCTTGAGGTTGCGATTCGAGAAAAGGGCCGAGCCCGACTTCACGCAGCGCCTTTTCGGTAGCCGCTCGGCTTATCGTTTCGGTGCCGAGCTTGACGTTGGATTCCAGCGTGCCGGTAAAAAGGAACGGGTCCTGCAAGACGATTCCAAAAAGGCGGCGCAGTTCCTGCATGTCCATCGTTCGGATGTCCACACCGTCGAGCAAAATTTCTCCGCGTTGAATATCGTAGAAGCGCAGTAGAAGCTGAATGATGGTGGTCTTTCCGGCCCCGGTATGGCCGACGATCGCGAGCGTTTGCCCCGGTTCCACGCGGAAGGAGACGTCGCGTAAAACCCAATCTGCTTCTTTCGGCTCAGCTCCGCCGGTATAAGAGAACCAAACGTTGCGAAATTCGATTTCCCCGCGCGCGGATGGAAGCGTGTGCGCCTGAGCAGGGGACGTAATCGTAAAGGGCTCGTCGAGAAGCTTGAAGATGCGCTCGGAAGCGGCCATGGCCGTCTGCAAAATATTGAATTTCTCGCTCAGGTCCTGAATGGGCCGGAAGAAGCGCTGCGCGTAAAGCATAAATGCAAGCAGCACGCCGACTTCAATCGTGCCTGTAATCGCTTTTAGGCCGCCGACCCAGTACAACAACGCGAGGCCGGCCATGCTGAGAAATTCGACGGCCGGATAGAAGAAGGAGAACGCATCAATGGCCTCTTTGTACGCCTCCATGTGGACGCGGTTCAATTCCTCAAATTGCTTGCGCGATTTCCATTCGCGATTGAACAGTTGCACAACAGACATGCCGCTGATGTGTTCCTGCAGAAAAGCGTTAATACGCGCGATGGCTGTGCGGATGCGGCGGTTCGCGTTGCGCACTTTGTTCCGGAAAAAATACGTCAACAGAATCATGAACGGCAGGGGAGAGAGAGTCGCGAATGCAAGAAACGGATGCCACTTAAATAAAATTGCGATCATTGCGAAAAGCAATACGAAATCGTTCAGCATGGCCGCGACGCCGGAGGCAAAAAGATCGTTTAAGGCATCCACGTCGGTGGTCGCCCTCGTTACCAGACGCCCCACAGGGCTGCGGTCAAAATAGCTCATCGGCAGGCGCTGCAAGTGTTCGAAAATTTCCTTGCGCAGGTCGTACATGGTTTCCTGCCCGACCCATTGCATTATCCGTACCTGCGCGTATTGCAGCCCGAAACTGCCCATAAGCGCTCCCGCAGACGCGGCCACTACCCACAGCAGTCCTTTTAAAGCCTCGCTGCCCGTAATGGAATTATTGAAGCCGGGGACGATATATTTATCCACCGCGATGTGGAAAAGATACGGCGCCACGATCTCCATGGCTGTGACGCCGAGAGTGAGGGACACTGCGGCTACGACATACCAGCGGTACGGACGCAGGTACTTCATCAGCCGGCGGGTTAGCGTCGAGTCGTAAAGCTTTCCTAATTTCTCTTCTTCGCGGAAATCGCTCATTCGCGTTCAAGCTCTTCTTCAAGAAGTTGCTTTTGATACAGGTCCGCGTAATAGCCGTTGTGCGCGAGCAGTTCGTCGTGCGTGCCGCGCTCGATGACATAGCCCTCGCGGAGGACGATTATTTGGTCGGCATTCTTCACGGTCGAGACGCGGTGAGAAATCAGAATAGTCGTGCGCTCGCGCATCACGTCGCGCAGGCGGCGCAAGATGCGCTCTTCGGTATCGGTATCCACGTTCGCCAGCGAGTCGTCGAGAATCAGGATTTTTGGATGCCGCATGATGGCGCGGGCCAGTGCCGTACGCTGCTTTTGCCCGCCGGAGAGCGTGATTCCGCGTTCCCCTACCATGGTGCTAAACCGATGCGGAAAACTCTCAATCTCGCCGGAAATGCTCGCGATTTCAGCCGCTTCGAGAATGTGCTCTTCCGCCGCGTCCACCGCGCCGAATGCAATGTTTTCGCTAATCGTTTCGCTGAATAAAAACGTGTCCTGCGGAACGTACCCGATCGCGTTGCGAAGTTCGGTAAGCGGATACTCTCGAATGGAACGACCGTCGAGGAATAATGTGTTCGGAGGCGCATCCCACAAACGCGCGATCAGAGCCGCTAAAGTGGACTTACCGCTGCCGGTCGGCCCTACGACTGCCAGAGTCGTGCCTGCCGGAACGTGCAAGTTGATGTTGTGGAGGACGGGCTCTCCCGCCTGCGTTTCCGAACCCGAAGTTGGGTAGGTGAACGTGAGGTTTCGAAAATCAATCTCGCCGCGGACCGCGGATTTCTCCTGTGGCGCGGGAGCATCTCCATTCGGCCGCATGTTGAAAGGGTCAGTCGGCGTATGCGCTGGGGCGGACGAATCTCGAATCCCCGGTTCCGCGTTCATGATGTAATTCAGCCGGCCCATGGACGCGGCCCCGCGCTGGAAGATATTCGTCACCCAGCCGAGAGCGATCATCGGCCATACAAGCTGGATCAAGAACATGTAAAACGCGTTGAACGTTCCAAGTGAAACGCGATGATCGATCACTTGCTTGCCGCCCAGCCACAACAGGATCAGAACGGTCATGCCGATCAGTGTGGAAAGCCCCGGAAAAAAAAGACTCCAAGTGCTGATGAGTTTGATGTTGCGGTTTACATAGTCACGATTGGCTTCGTCGAACTTCGCGACTTCCTGTTTTTCCTGGGCGTAGGCGCGAATGACGCGCATGCCGGTAAGATTTTCCTGTGCGCGAGTGGAAAGCACGCCAAGCGCGGCCTGAATCTGCTCCGAGAGCCGGTGAATAATCTCGCCGAAATAGCGGGTGACGATGGCAACGATCGGCACAGGAATCAAGACCCACATCGTGAGCCCCGGCGAGAGTTTAAGCATGAAGAAAATCGCCAGCACCATCGTGGAGATCGTAGTCGCGCTGTACATGATGCCGGGACCGAGCACCATGCGCACCCCGTTCAGGTCGTTTGTGGCGCGAGACATCAAATCGCCCGTCCGATTGCGCACGTAAAATTCCGGTTCGAGCAAGACCAGACGCGCCAGCAGATCGTTGCGCAGGTCGTATTCAATCTCGCGAGAAACTCCGATCAGTATCCATCTGGTCCAAAAGGAGAAAAATCCCTTGGCAAGCATCACCGCTACCAGGATCAGGCAATAGAGTCCCAAAGCGTGGCGGCTGCGCGGCGCATAAATCGAAAAAAGCGGTGAGAGGAGTGCGCGCGAAAATCCGCTCAGAGTCGAAAGCGTACGCGGCGATCCTTGCACCAGGTCCGTAATCATTCCAATGATCAGTTGGGGCAGCGCCCCGACCAGCCCCATCAGCGCTAGAGTCAAAAGTCCCAGAGCCGTCATCCCCTTGTAGCGGAGGACGTACGGAACGAGCGTCTTCATTTGGCTCCAGCCGGAAGGCTTGGGTTGCGGGCGCACCGTGGCGACGACCGGTTGGGCGATGGCGCTCATGGATGAACCTGCGACTGCGGAGTGTCCAGCGTGGGCAATTCCCCGAGGAAATTTTCGAAGGTCCTGTCGAGCGATTGGTAACGTTTCACCTTCGGATTCCAGCGGATTCCCACTGGCAATACGTGTCCGCCCTCACCTTTAGGTGACGCGATCGGTGTGAAATACATTTCCAATCCCTTTTCGTGCTGTTCGAATTGCAACCGCCAGCCGTTCACCGGCGCCAGGGGAGATCCTCCGAGAAATCCCTTCGTGTTCTTCAGATGTTCGTCGCACAGGAAGATCTGTTTCCAAGTGTTGCCGTCATTTTCGATTATAACAGCGCGCGTGACGACGGTGCCTGCCGCGACGCCTGGGGGGATTGCCTTCAGACGATTTACCGCCAGAACCTGCTGCGGGCCTGTCTTGGAAAGGTCGCCGAACGCCAGGACTTCAGTTTCTGAACCCAACGCCAGCTCGGCAGCTTTCTGCACGTCAGGTGGAATTGCCGGAGCGGCTGGCGTGGGACCAACGGCGTCTGATGTGGCTGCACGGGGAGGGGTCGCCGTGGGAGTTTCGCAAGACAGAACCGTGAGTGCCGCCGCGGCGACAGCAATGAGCGCGATTGTTTTCATGCTTTTTTTGCGCATCCGGATCAAAGGCTCGACGCCGCCAGCGTGATAGACACCACCTGCTTGGAGGAAACGCTGCAAGACACCTCCATCACCTGGGGGACGTTTGAGCCGGCCCAATCGAACGAGTACAACCATAATTCTAGCTGTTCGCTTCCTCTCGCGGAAGGACTCTCAGATTCAGGCTTGCCATATATTTCGGCCATGCGACTGCACGGGTCGCCGAGCTGCAAACCCTGGCCGGACGCTAACAACTTCAAGCGGCTGGGAGCCATTACGACAGCCTGGCATTTTGCCATGATTTCAGGTTTGTAGTCGGTATCCACTGTGATCGTTTGAACGATTTTATTTGCGTCTACTTCAACGCGAAGTTCGCGGTGGGTGCAGATGTCGCCCCACAACAATGCGTCCGTTACGGATTCGTCGCGATCCAGCTCGCGGAAAATTTTCTGTGGCGAAGCGAGCCTGTCGCGGCCTGGATGAAGTCCGGCAAGGCTCAGCTCGTTTGTTCGCTTGGAAGCCTCGACTGACGGCACGGCTTGAACCCCCAGCATCAGGAGGGAAGCCAAGCTAACGAGCTGCCAGAATTTCTTCAAGGCGCGCCTCAAAGTTTTCCTCACCCTCCGACCACAGCCGCACCCTGGCGACCGGCAAAGCTTTTTCGATCCGGCCAACCCAGTCGAAAAGTTTTCTTATGTTCTCGCGAGTCTTTTCATAATAGTTGTGCAAATTTTCAGGACGCGCCATGGCTTCAAGAAACAGTTTTTCCTCCGGGCTTTCCGCGGTTGAACGGCCAATCTGCCGGATGCCGAGCAAGCCTGCGTGTCCGGTGAAGAGATGCTCGAAGCCGAAATTTACTTCCAAATGGCCGTCTTGACGCCAGGCTCCGCTGTCGAAATCCTCCCCATAACAAATAAGCTCCAGGGCTTGCGGCTGCAACTGCCATCGCGCCGGATCGCCTTCGTAAACCCACAGGTCCCAGCGCGAATGAACCGAGTAAGAGCTGTCGTTATTCAAATGATTCTTCGCCAATTCCACGATGCTTGCGGCATCCAGAGGAAGCGAACGCAGATCCTGCTCGTAGACCGGAGTTTCCGTCCAGTCCACCGCGCGAATTTCGAGATGCGTGAATCCGGGCTGCTTCGCAGTGAAGGGAACCGTGGAAAGAAAAGTGCCCAATCTTTCGAGAAGGAGATCCTCGGGAAAATCCTTGCACCAGATACTCAGGTAAGCCTGATTCGACATGCCGAGCATTATACCGGGATGCAGCTTGGAGCCGAAATGGAGGCAGCGGGTGCGGAAACGGTCTAAATCGCGGACTTTGGATTACTTTTTGTGCTTAGGAGAGTCTTCGTCTTCTTCGGTGTTGAAGTCCGTGGAAATGCCGAGGAGCCGTTCCTTCAGAGTGTCGCCCATCCCGGCGAGAACTTCTGAGCAGGTTTCGCGAAGGCGCTTTTCGGCGGCTTTGGCAATAGTGTCGAGCACGGATTGCGAATGCTGGCCGAGCGTGGTGGCGGAAGCCAGCAACCAGGAGTTGGAGGCGTTTTCCAGTCGAGCCTTGTATTGTTCGATGGATTCATCGGTGGACTGTTTCAATTGCAGCTTCCACTCTTCCTTTTCGACTTCGCGCTTTTCTTCCCAGGCTTCAATGAGCGGCGCAAGTTGCGATTGAAGGAATGTCCGCGCCTGCTCCACGCCTTCCATCATGCGCTCGTCCATTTTCTGCTGAAATTCGGCGAGCGAGCCTTCGCGGTTGAACTCCATATCGGAGCGCGCCTTTTCCAGCGCCGAGCGGGAACTTTGTTCGAACCGCCGTAGAGACTCGCCGGTCACGCGCTGCACCTGATCGGAGAAGGATGCCGTCGCGATTTGGGCCGTTTCGTTGAGTTTCTCTCGTTCGCGGGCCACTACTTCTCCCGCGGCGTCTTCGATTTGCGCCGTGCTGTGCTCCACATACGTTCGGCGGTAGTGATCGAGCTCGGAAGCCAGCATGCTGGATACTTCGGCGGCGCGATCGCGAAGTGTCGTGGCAGATTGCTCGACGGCCTTTTCGAGCGAGGTCTGCATCGTGGTCTGCGCTTTTTTCTGATACCAATCGGAAGCTTTCGACAGAGCCTCGTACGTCTCGTGCTGCGTCTCCGTGCTTTTTTGCTGCAAGTCTTCTTGGACTTTCGAAAGAGAAGCCCGGCAAGATTCCTCGAATTCCGCGGGAACCTTGGAGGCCTCCGCGCGGAGTCGTTCAAGCGACTCCTGGACCACCTGTTGCGAAGACTGCTGCGCTTGCTCGCGAATTGAATGTTGCAGTTGCGCGGCTTGCTCCGCGGCCTGGCGCATCTGTTCGCCGATGGCGCTCTTCAGGTTTGACGCTTGCTGCTCGGCATTCTGCAGCTCGGACGCCATCTTTTGCACCGCTTCGAGGCTTGGCGCGATCTTCTGATCGAGTTCGGCGGAAACTCGCGCGAGAACCTTTTGTGCGGATGCTTCCAGCGCCGGTTCAATCTGCTGTGCGCGTTCGGAGATAATTTGATCGGCGCTCCGACTGATCTGCTCCCGTTGCGCGCCAAGAATCTCATCGAGGTGCTGGCGCGTTTGTTCGAGAGTGACCTTCGCGGCATCCCGGAGTTGCAACTTGGTTTCTTCCGCCCGGTCGCGCTCGTGCTTCAGGCTGGCCCCGAGCGATTCGATGGTCGTAGCTGCGCTGTCGATCACTTCGTCCAGCGAAGTACGAAGAATATCGCTGCGGGTAAGAATGTTTTGCTCCGCTTGCGACATCGCTTGCCGCGACACTTCGGAAATTTTCTCGTCTATCCGCTGCGACGCGTTCGCGATTTTCTCGTCGAACTCGTGCGACGCTCCCGCCAGGCTGGCCTCGACTTGCTGATTCCAGCGCTGGTTCGCCGCGGCTATCTCCGCTTGCGATTGCTCCACCGTCTGGCTTCGCACGCTCTGGGCCGTTTCTTCCAAACTCTTGCGCCATTGATCCAGATGTTGCTGCGCCACTTCCGGCGAGGAAAGAATTTCCAGCGACGGCGTGGCCGCCGCGCGCTCGATCAAAGCCCGCTCCACCGCTTCATCGACCGCTTGCTTCAGGCTGTGCGCCTCCGTTTGCTCCGCCGCCTGTCGGGCTGCCTGAGTTGCGGCTTGCTCGGCTGCATGGCTCACTGCCTGCTCCACTGCGTCACGGATTTTCTCGTCGAGATGAATTGCGGAAGCCTCGGTGGACTTTCGCGCCTCGTCCACAATCGCCGCTGTGCGCTCCGCCGCCTGTTGCACCACCTTCTTCACCGAAGCTTCGGACACGCGCTCCATCGAAACCTTGATAGCTTTCTCGATGGCCTCATGTAGTTGCGAATCGAGTTGCTGGCGGGCAATTGCCATTTCCTCGGTGATCGCCGCTTCTGCGGTCCTGCGCATTGACTTGTCGAGTTTTTCCTTAACTTCGTCCACCATTTGCGCCATTTGGCGCGCTAGCGGTCCCTGCACATCTTGGCTTGTACTTGGAACTACATGGATCTTGCTTTCTTCCGCCGGAGCGGCTGGAACGCTTGCATGTGCCGGCGGCGCGGGCGCCTGATGGAAGGTTGCCTGCGGTGGTGCTGCAGGCACTCTGGATGCTGCAGTCGGTGCGGAAGGCAAAGGTGCCGCGACCGAGGGCGCAGGAATCGCTGGTTTTGCACTCTCGCTTGAGGGCCTGGGAGTCAGCTGAACCGTTGCCGGCGTTTCCGCTTTCTTATCCTGGGAAGCCGATGGAGGAGCAGAAACCGTTGCGACGGGCGGTGCCGCGGATAGTTTCGGATCAACGGCGGCATACGTAGCAGAACTTTCCGCGCCAGCCTCATCCGACATCGGGAACCAGTCCTCGGGTGGGAACGCTATACCCCAGACGTTACCGGCGGCTTCAAACTCAAGCCCAATTTGAAACAGCTCGCGAACTGTGCGCGGTCGCTGCACCCATACTACCCGGCCCTGAGTGGTACGCTTTTGTCCCGCTTCGGGACGAGGGACTTCCAGCGTAACCATCGAATTCTTGGGAACGTAATGTTTCGACTGGTACTTACATCCGTGACAATTCACCATCACGGTTGTGGTTCGTTCCTTAAATGGTTGGCCGAGCGCGTCCACACCCGTGACCGTTATGGGCACGGCCTGCACGATCCGCGTGCTACGGCGCTTCTGTCCGTCTGGATTGGTCGATACCAGGGGTTCGGTCACCATTCCTCCAAGAGGGGTGTCTATTAAGGGTAGCACCGGCAGTGCGACGGGTCGAGCGACATAAGGGGGCTGTGCGAAAGGGTTACTTGGCGGTAACGCACAGCTACCAATCCGAGCGCGCGAGTTCCCAGGATTAAGAAGAGGGAAGGTGACGGCACCAACCAAAGTCCGTGCATTTCTAGCAAAGAGTTCTGCGCTTGGTTATGATGTCAAACGTGAACGAAAAAGCTCCGGTACTCCTCATCCGCAAACTCATCCTCATTGCGGGTGTCTTGGTCGTACTTTTCGTCATCGGTCTCTTCGTAGCCTCCGTGCGGCTGCCGGGCTATCTGCGCGAGCGCGCTATCGAGACCCTGCGTACGCACTTCCAAAGCGATGTGCAGTTTTCCAACCTTCAGGTCCAGGTATTTCCGCGGACGCGAGTCACTATTTCGGACCTGGTGTTGCGGCACAACGGGCGAACAGATGTTCCCCCGCTAATTCAGGCGAAGGAGATTATCGTTGACGCTACCTTGACCGGTCTCCTGCTTCCAAAGATGCACGTCGCAAGCGTCCGCCTGATTGGATTGCAGATCCACACGCCGCCCCACCGCCCGGGGGGACAGCCGCTGCTGAAGAAAACGGACGAAGATCTCTCAAAAAAATACCCGATCGTAATCGACGATATTCACGCGGACGATGCGCTTCTCGAAATCCTTCGGCCCCAGCCGGGAAAAGAGCCTAAAGACTTCCAGATTCATCATCTGCAGATCAACGATTTTAGCTTTGACCGTCCTGCTAATTTCCACGCCATTCTGACCATTCCGACTCCGAAGGGAGAAATTGACTCGATTGGCCTATTCGGTCCGTGGCAGCCGGAAGAGCCCAGCCAACTCCCGGTCGATGCAAAATATAATTTCAAGAATGCGGACTTCCGCACCATCAAAGGTATTTCCGGGACCATGAACTCCACGGGTGCGTTTAAAGGCCCTCTAAACTACTTATCCGTCCAAGGGCAAACGGAAACTCCGGATTTTGCGTTGAACATTGCGGGACATCCCGAGCACCTGCACACCGATTACGACGCCACCGTGGACGGCACTAACGGTAACGTGATTCTAAACCATATTCTCGCGAAACTCCGGAACAGCACGTTGCACGTCAAGGGCGAAGTGGTGGATATGGAGAAGAACGTCAGAGGACGAACGATCAAGCTTGACGCCGTCTCCAACGATGCCCGAATCGAAGATTTTCTATGGCTTGCGGTTAAGTCTGACCAGCCTGTGATGACCGGCTCCGCCACCCTGGATGCACAGATCGAAATTGCGGAGGCGGACACGGACATTCTTCAGCGTTTGACCATTCATGGGCAATTCGGTGTGGACAATGCGGAGTTCACAAGCTCGACGGTGCAAGGAAGGATCGACACGTTCAGCAAAAAGGCGCAAGGCGAACCAAAGGCCACGGACCTGGGAACGGCCGTTTCCGCGTTAAAGGGAAAGTTCGATGTGAACAAAGGCCTCATCACATTCTCGGAACTTTCCTTCGCGATCCCCGGAGCCTCGGTGCAATTGGCCGGAACCTATGAAATGACGGGCGGTGAAATGAATTTCCACGGCAAACTGCGGATGGACGCGAAGCTTTCGCAGACGACCACCGGAGTGAAATCATTTTTCTTGAAGGCGGTTGATCCGTTTTTCAGAGGCAAGCACGGCGGAACGGAAATACCGATCAAAATCACGGGAACAAAAGATCATCCGTCATTCGGACTGGATCTCCATCACGGAAACTAAATCCCGCGAGGCTAGAGCTCGCGGCGTCCTTCCATCGCTTTCATCATCGTCACTTCGTCCGCGTATTCAAGGTCTGATCCGACGGGAATACCCATAGCGATGCGCGTGACGCGAACGCCCAACGGCTTGATGAGCTTCGAAAGATAAACGGCCGTGGCTTCACCCTCGGCTGTCGGGCTCGTAGCGATGATGATTTCCTCCACCGTGTTGCCTTTTAGTCGCTCGATGAGGCTCTTGATTTTTATTTGATCGGGCCCGATCCCTTGCAGCGGTGACAATGAACCGCCGAGCACGTGATATAGCCCGTTGAATTCCCGTGTTTTTTCCACCGCCTGAATATTCGTAGCTTCCTCCACCACGCAGATGATCGCCCGGTTCCGCGTCGCGCTCGCGCAGAAATGGCAGGGATCCGCGTCTGTAATATTGTTGCAGACGGAACACTCGCGCACTTTTTCCTTGGCTTCGCGGATCGCGTCGGAAAGCGCGAACGCCTGGTCGCGGTCCACACGCAACAGGAAAAACGCCAGACGCTGCGCGGTTTTCTGCCCAATCCCAGGAAGGCGTTTCAATTCGTCAATCAATCGCGTCACTGAAGGCGCAAAATCGGGCATGCCATCACATCCGTTTCGTGGATTTCGAAAGAGAAGGGAATCGGTACTGCGCCTTGTAGACGGGCCGCCGGAATCTAGCTCAGAACATGCCGGGAATTTTCATTCCCGCGAGCCCAGGCAAACCGCCCGTGAGATCCTTTACCTGCTTGGATAATTCTTCATCCACGCGCCGGGTAGCTTCGTTCACCGCTGCCAGCATAAGCTCTTGCAACATTTCCTGGTCCTTGCTCTTGAAGACGTCCGGTTCGATGCGCACTTCGGTCAATTGTTTTTGACCGTTCATCTTCACCGTGACCATGCCGCCGCCGGACGAAGCTTCCACGGAAATCTCGCCGATCTGCTTTTCGAGCTTTTCCTGGACCTGCCGGAACTGCGACAACATTTGTTGTAGAGCTTTAACTTCCATGTGTCATTCCTCGCCCGGGCGCTTGACCTTTGAAATCTGGCCGCCGAACTTTTCAAGCATTGCCCTAACGATCGGGTCTTCTTCAAACCGGGCGCGCAATTCAGAACTGCGCGGCACAGCTGCCCGGCCACTCTCAAGCTTAACACATACGCGCAGCGGCTGGCCGACCACTCGATGCACCGCTGTGCGCAAACGTTCCATTGCTTCGCGAGGCAGCATATCCGCGAGTCCGCGGTTCTCCGTGGTGAAGAAAAGCCGAAACTCGCTGGCTTCCATTTCACATCGCGTGGCCTGTTCCAGGAAGGACGACAGCAATTTCGATTCGTGCAGCGCGGCTTTGATCGCCTCCAATTGCGCGGAGGCCAGCCCCCCGCCAACATCTTCGGCGGCGCGTGCCACTATACGCGGTGACGACGCGGGAACAGGCCCGGAGGATGCAACGGCAGACATACGAGCCGGCGGAATTTTTTCCCCCGGCGCCGCAATGGCGCTCGTTACAGGAGTCTCGCGCGCGGGCGCCACCGCCGAATAGGCCGGCGCCGAGGCGGACTGCGCCGCGGACATCGCACGCGGTGGCGCGCCGGAAGACGAGGGCGCTGATTTCGCTGCGACTCCCGTGCCGCGCAGATCAGCGAGAATTTCTTCGAGCGGCGCAAGGCGCTGCGCGTTCACCAGCTTCAGCAGCCCCAGCTCAAGGTGCAGGCGTGCATCGGGTTTTTTGCGCAAATCGTCATCGGTGGCCAGCAGGATGTTGAAAAAACGCGTAAGGTCTTCTTCGCTGAACTTCGCCGCTTGCTCCGAAAGGCGGTCTTGCTCGTCGGACGGTGCGGCGACCAGATCCGAACTCGCGCCGCATACGCGGACCACAAGAAGGTCGCGAAAATGGCGAATTGCTTCGCGGCAAAAGTGCTGGAGATTTTGTCCCTCGCCGATCAGGCGATGGACCAGTCCCAGAGCGCGCTCCGCAGACTGTGTCGCGATCGCTTCCACAAGTTCATCCAGCACGTTTTCCGCAACCACTCCGAGCAGTTCGCGCACTTGCGCGTCCGTAACCGTATCGTCGCTATAGGAGATGGCCTGCTCCAGAAGCGAAAGGCCGTCGCGCAGGCTGCCTTCGGCGGCTCGCGCTAGGACGGCGACAGCCCCGGGTTCGATCTGAAGTTTTTCTTCGCGCGTGATGCGCTCGATTTCTTCCGCGATCTCTTTGAACGTAAGCGAGCGAAACTGGAAAAGCTGCGCGCGCGATTTAATCGTATCCGCTAGATCTTCTGCTTGCGTTGTCGCCAGGATGAAGACCACGCGTTCCGGCGGCTCTTCGAGGGTCTTGAGCAAAGCATTCGAGGCCTCGTCAGTCAACTGATGCGCTTCGTCCAGAATCACCACTTTGTAGCGGCTCGAAGCCGGCGCGTAGCGCACCATCTCGCGGAGTTCGCGGATCTGGTCGATGCCGCGGTTGGAAGCAGCGTCAATTTCAAGCACGTCGAGCGAAGTGCCTGCGGAAATCTCCCGGCAGGAATCGCAAGTGTTGTCCGGATCGGCTGTCGGCCCGCTCGCGCAGTTCAATGCTTTCGCCAGAATGCGCGCGGTGGTTGTTTTGCCCACACCGCGAACGCCGGAGAAAATGTAGGCGTGCGCCACGCGGTTCGAGCCGATGGCGTTAGCCAACGTTCGCGTCACGTGTTGCTGCCCGACGATTTCGCTAAACGTTTGCGGCCGGTATTTTCGAGCAATCACTTTATAGCTCATGAATTGAATGTCCAGCCTTCCGGGCGCAGGCGATAAGAGGAACTTCGGGTACTCCGCGGCGCACGAAGCTGACCCGCTACCGTTGCTCCCTTCCGGGCCTGGCGGAGTTTGCGGGGAATCGTCGCACAGAGCCCGAAGTCCCACCGATCGGCAGTCGCTGTAGAAACTTTTATTTCTTCAGCACTGCTCCGCGAAGTCTAGCACAGCGCTCCACTGCGTGAAAGATGGGCGATGGAATGTAGATTGGTGCGGATTGTTGTGCGAAGCTGTCCACATTTGGAACAGAAGCCGTTACATACGGCAAGCTGCGTTAACAACTCGGACGTTGCGTCGGGCTCGGCTAGTGGCCTCCGGCCTGGCCGCCCGTCACGGAACTTTCTTTCAACGCCGCGCGCGCCTGTGGCACAGCAAACGCCGTTTCGACACGCTCGTCACTAATCGCTGCCAGAGAGATCAGAGTTTTCTGCGCGTCAACGGATTGTCCCGCTTTGCTTTGGGCCTCCGCCAGCAACGTCAGCGAAAGTGGGTTTTGGGGGTCTTCCATCAATTCCGGGATTGCGTCGTCATACTTTTCCTCCGTCATCAACGCAGCGCCGTTTGCGGAGTGATAGGACTGTTGGACTAGGTTGCTGCGGCTCGTCTGCGACATGGCGGTCAGGGGTTTAAGAGCCTTCTCCGTCGCGTCCGCCATGCCTGCGCGTTCGGCGATGAACGCGCGCGTTTGCAGAATATTCGCTAGTTCTATCTCACGGCCGCCCTGCGAGATCTCATGATTTTCCGTGAGCACCTGGCGAGCGGCATCGAGATCTCTCAGTGCTGCGTGCGGATCAGGGTTGAAAAGCGCCATATCGCGGTGAATTTCTGCTTCTTCGACCGGCAAATCGGCGGCGTGCGCTTCCACCGCGAGTTTCGCGAATTCCCGGGATCCTCGCTCCAGCTGGTTTTCCCGGTAATACGTCATGGCCCAGAGGATTCGATAATCCAACTTGGTGGCGCGCTCTTTCGTTCCCGCAATCGCTTTCAGATATTCCACGCGAGCGCGTTGTTGATCTCCCATCAGCGCGTAGGTGGAAGCGATGCCGACCTGCGAGGTATTAAAACTTGAATCAATTTCCAGCGCCTTGCCGTAGTGCTCGAGGGCGGCCGGATAGTCACCCAGCATGCGCATGATTTCGCCGTAGGAATCCTGCGGGTTCGGCTGAGCCGGCAGTGCTGCGATGTACTGGTCCATCAGCGGAGGCGCCAGGTTCGGCTGCCCGCTCAGCGAGTAGCAGTACGCCAGATTGTTCAACGCGGGAAAATATGTCGGATCTTTTTGCAGGACATTTTTGAGGATTCTCTCGCCATGCTCGTAGGCTGCCTGATTCGAGCACAGCCACTCAGCGGCCATATTCGCGAGCCGTTTGTCGTTCGGATACTTCGCGAGAAGATCGTTCATCGCAGCGATAGCCGGAACGAGTCCGCCATTCTTAGCGCCATCCATCCAGCGCATCAGCAAGCGTTCGTCCGGCGACGCCTTCGCAATATATTTTGCCGCCAGGGCGTATTCCCGCCTTTCTTCGATCGGATCGGTCGTGAAGTAAGCCAGCATGGCGTGGGCTAAGGCAAAGTGCGGATCCGCTTTCACCGCTTTGCGCAGGGAAACCAGGCCCTTATCAACGAAAAGCAGGTCTTCGTGGTACAGCAGCGCGTGTTCGTAATCGAGCCGTGCATCGGCCGAGGAAGTCGTGACCGGAACTGTGTCCGCCGCTGGCACCGCATCAACCGCCGTGTTCGCTCCGGTCGCGGGCTCTTGTGCGCCCGCCGCGGCAGCGCCGGCGCCGGTAATTACCAGCGCGATGATTGGATACAGAAAGGGGTTTCGGATTCTCATGATTCCTCGCATGGAATTTTCAAGCCTCGATCAGTGGCCCTTCAGGCTGTAACCCGGGTCGAAGGGCTGCTTGTCGTCAATCTTGATCACTTTCACTCCACTGGTGATGTTGTAAACGTCCACCACGCCGATCGCTCCGGGGCTGCTTTCCACGATCTTTATGACTTCCTCGTCACTCGAGACGAAAACGACCGGAGCCGTTATCTTCCGGCTCGGATCGTTCAAAATCGCCTTTCCCTCTTCGAACGTGACTCCTAGAATTTTCTCGATGACGAATTTCATTCCCGGCGAATCCGGATCCCGCAGAACGATTGTTATGTTCCGGTCGGTGGGCCAAGTATGGGTCTTGCCTTTGAAAATCTTGCCAAGATCAGCCAGAGTCGTTGCTCGAACGGGATTCGTGGAATGGACGATGACGGCAAAATCGGTCGCGAAAGCGGCAGCCGTAACGCCGATGAGCAACAGCCCGAGAATCAGTAATCGTCTTCGCATCGAATTCTTATTGAAAACTCAATTTATTGAACGGACCGCGCCTTTGATGCCGCCCGTAGCCGAGGTTAACATTCCGTGCCTGCGCCTGGACTCGCGAGTGCGTCACGCGATGTCGTCCAAGCTACCTGTCCGGAAGGCCAGTCTCGGTTTCTTCAACTGCCGCAGGCTTTCTTCACAATGGGACGAAATATTGGGGCTTGGCGATTAGGAACAAGAAGCCTGATTTTCGGGTAACACTTCCTTGCGGGGGAGTATCTTATCTGCGAGTGCATCCTCCGCACTCGCACCGCGGCGCCAGCGGTAACCCCACGACACGGGGATGGCTTGGCATGTCCAAATTCCAAAGCCCGGAGGAAACGATGAAGCGCTTTATCAGTGTTTGTGCATTACTGTCTGTTCTGTTGTGGTTTACGCCCGCGGTACACGCTCAACAACCCACTGCAATCCAGCCCGGTACGCAGGTCCGGCTCACGATGGCCAGCGGACTCAGCACCGGTGTTGCCCATGACGGCGATCCTTTCACCGCGGTCGTCGCCGAACCCGTCTTCGTCGGCAATCAACTTCTTCTGCCCGCAGGTGCGAAGGTCCATGGGACGGTCACTAGCGTGACGCGCCCTAAATTTTTCGCGCTTTTCCGCAGTGGCGCCTCGATGAATCTTGTCTTTAATTCCATTGAGGTTGAAAGCCGCATTTTCCCCGTACAGATGAGCATTCTTTCGCTTTACACCGGCGGAATGGACGCGGAAAAGAAACGCAAAGACGTAAAAACGACGGAAGGAGTCGTGATTGAGGAGAAGCGTGATATCAAAGGCGACCTCATGACCGGCGGCCTGGGTACCGGCGCCGGCGCTCTTGTTGGAGTGTTATTTGCCAACGTGGCACGCGGCACGCTGATCGGATTCGTCGGCACTACCGCTTACATCGCAATAAAGAAGGGTAAGGACGTGGACCTCCCGGCGCAAACCGGCATGCTCGTCCGCATGGATTCCACCATCTCGCTGCCGGCTTCGTTGTTGCACAACGCGGCTTACACATCGAGCGGAAAGTAAGAGGGAAGTCGCGCGGCTTGCAGGATTGTATTCCGGGCCTGCTATCGTTCGCTTCGCTGGAGCGGAAAAATGACTTGGTTCGTGGCTTACCAGCCCGGCCATGGACCCGGTCAGTTTCAGGATTAATAGCGATTTGCTTCTAATTGAGTCTCGAGACTCCCAGACTCCACAAACTATGCGGCTGCAGTTTCTGCGCTCCGATCGAAATCGCCGGATATTCCGGGCGGACGCGAACGATCCGGAACAAAGCTGATTTCGAATTCAACTCGTCGCCGCCGCTCTGGTGAATTACCCGGATGGCCACCACGGTCTCCGGTGCCACTTCCGTATGCAAGCGGAATTGGCAACCCGAATCGCTGACGTTCCACGTCTTCGTGCGTTCGGTGAAAAAGCGTAAATCACAGTCGAACCCGCAAACTTCTATCGTCAACGACAGCGGAACGCGATCTTCTTGCCGCCGGTCATCCGTTGTAACTGTTCCCAAGTGCTGCCAGTCGGCTTGTTGCTTTTTCATATGGTCCATCCTTGGCGTGGCAGTCTTGGAACAACGACCGTGCCGGCACATAACCAAACTGTCGTTTATGCAGCGCTGACCGCAGACTTCCCGTTGGCCGGACGTTTCAGAAAACGGTAAAGGCTGGTGCGTCCGATTCCCAATACCTGTGCGGTGCGCACACGATTGCCTTTGCACATATCCAGCACGCGCTGAATGTGAACGCGACGAATTTCTTCCAGTGGAAGTGGGCGCCAACTTTCGTCCGAGGCGGCACTTCCGCGGTGGGGGTTTTGCAGGTGTTCCGGAAAATCCCCGATGTCGATGAAATCCGCTACCGTTGTAATCGCGGCGCTGGCGATCACGTTTTCAAGTTCGCGGACGTTTCCCGGCCAGTCGTGCTGCAAGAGAAGGATCTGCGCGCGTCGCGTCAAGCCCTGGATCGGCTTTCCGTAGGCTTCGCTGTACTTCTTCAAGAAATGCTGCACTAGAATCGGAATGTCTTCGGGACGTTCTGACAATCCGGGAACCCGGATTTCGATGCTGCTGAGACGGTAGAAAAGATCTTCGCGAAAACGCCCGGCAAGAACTTCGGCGCGAAGGTCGCGGTTTGTAGCCGCGATCAAACGCAAGTCCACTTTTCTCACTTCGGGCGAACCCACGCGCTGAATTTCGCGGTTCTGGATCACCCGCAGCAGCTTTGCCTGCATGTGCAGCGAAGTTTCGCCGATTTCGTCCAGGAAAACCGTGCCTCCATTCGCGTATTCGAAAAGACCGGGGCGCGTCTCCGTGGCGCCGGTGAAAGATCCGCGCACGTGCCCAAAAAGCTGGCTCTCGAGAAGCGTGTCAACCAGCGCTGAACAATTGCACACTGCGAATCGCTCTTTGGCCACCGGGCTCATCTGGTGCAGCGCTCGCGCAATCAACTCTTTGCCGCTGCCGGTGGGCCCGGTGATCAGCGCATTCGTATAGTGCCTCGCGATTTTCTTGGTCAGGTCGAATACTTCCAGCATGGCGGGGCTTCGGCCCACAATGCCGTGAAATAGCAGGTTATCGAGGAGTTTGTCTTCCAGATCGCGGATTTGGGACCGCTGCGTGAAGTTCTCTGCCAGATCGTCCAGGGCCTTCATCAGCCGCGTGTAATCCACCGGCTTGCACAGGAAATCGTAAGCCCCGTGCTTAATCGCCTCGATAGCAGCATCCACCGAGTAGTAGCCCGTGACGAGCACTACGAACATTCCCGGGTCGCACTTCAAAATTCTCTCGAGAAATGCCAGGCCGTCCATCCCCGGCATTTTCACATCGGCCACCACCACGCGGCACGCACCAGTCTTGACGCTCTGCAACGCGTCTTCTGCGTTCGTTGTACCGACCGTGTGAAAGCCGGCCTTTTGCAATCGTGCGGTGGTGAGATCCACCTGGTCAGATTCGTCGTCCACCACGCACACGGAAAGATTCTTTCGTGCTGCTTCAGCTCCAGGTCGCTCTTCGACGGCTAGCATGATGCGGATACATAGGCAATGCCCGTGCCGTTTCGTGACATCGTTATAGGGTGAAATATGGAAAGAACTGAGGCGCGTATCCGATGCAAGCTCTCGACTAAGAGTCGCGCATTGTTAGCTTTAATCGAAACAGGAGAGAAACGGCCGGTGCGAACAGAAAAGAGCCACTGCTTGAATGACTTTCGATCGAATATTTTCTCGTTCCGAATTGGCCCGGCGATTTCAGAACGGAACCCATCTAAGAATTCCTTAAGCTTCCGCTTCATGCATATGGCGCCTGGAATCAATCTTCCGATCAGTTAGCCAAAACCTTCTGAGCTTCACGTGACTTTGCAGTCGAACTGGTTGTGCCAATCGCGTCCGGGCCCGCGTCGATATGCGGATGCAATTGTCTTAGGCTTACGCAACCTCGGCCCTCTAAATCCTCAGACCCGATGTTTAGGACGCGGTATGCAACAGGAAAGTTGATGTTTCCCGTCGTGGCATGGATCAACCGCACAAACACTACGCAGCCTTCGTGCAAGCGCGACATCAATTCGACGCTCTTCTCGCTTAGATCCGTCCAGTGCAGCACGGCCGTTTCGACGAAGAATGCCCCTTTTACATTCCAGCCCGATACTTCCACCCGATAACTGTTGGGTCCATCTAGCAGTGAATGCATTGGCCCTCCCGCACGCTGATCATTGCAGAAATGATGCCAAAGACCTGTCGCGTGAACCATTCACAGGGAAGGGCTTACGCAATAATCGAGCGGCTTCAGCGTCTTGCAGCCGGGCTTATCGAAACATCTGTTCGTGTCTGAACCAAACCGAAATGGGGTCTAGAAGAACATGACCTTAGCCCCAATGGGAGCCGGGATAGAGCGCGGCCAGAGCGAAGCGAAAGATGTAGGGGAAGAGTTTATCGTATGCATACCAGGCCAGCACCAAACCCAACATGCCAAAGCCCTGGCTTCGCGACCAATTAACGAATTTCAAGGCCGTGCTTTCGCTCATAAACAGCGTGATTCCGTTGTTCCCGTCGAGCGGCGGAACGGGAAGAAGATTGAAGGTTCCGAGCAGGAGATTCAGCAGGAAAATGATGCTAAGAAACGTAGCGGCAAATCCCGCTATACCGGGCCCGGAGGCTTCGGTGATGCGTGTGAAGCTGACGAACGCGGGCATTCTGAAATATCCAAAAGATATTCCGGCGCGAATCGCCAGCGCGGATAGGATCACCAGCGTAAAGTTTGCGGCGGGGCCTGCAAGCGCCATCCAGGCAGCTCGGCGCGGATAGCGTTGTTGCCATGCGGGGTCGTAGGGCGCGCTGGCCCACCCGATCATCCAGTGCGCCAGGAAATAGGAAATGATCGGCACCACCACCAGTCCAAACGGCGACCGGCGTATATGCGGAATCGGATTCAGCGTTACCTGCCCGCCGTGGAATGCGGTCGTGTCTCCGCCAAGCTTCGCGGCAAGGGAATGCGCGCCTTCGTGGCACGTCGTCGAGAAAAGAAATACGATATACCAAATTACTCCGAGGATTAGGAATTGCGGCGTGAACTCCGAGCCTTGCATGCTGGCGCCTAGACTAGAGCGTCAGCCCATTTTGCGCAAGGTGTACTACCGGCGTCCGTGATGAATTCGTGGCCGGAGAGTTTGCGACGAGCTTCCCGTCGCGGTTGGGCGCGTAGCGGAGAATTGGCTCCGGGGCCTGGACTCGAACCAGGATAACCAGCTCCAAAGGCTGGCGTGCTACCAATTGCACTACCCCGGAATAGTTAAACGACAGCATAGGATTATGCCACGTAGATTTAGTTAGGGGAAATCGTTGAAGCGCGGCCGAATCGTTTACCGCTGAAGCGACAGTTCTTCCCAGATTAGCCGGAACCTTGAGGCGCGGAGTTCTTTGGGGAGCTTGAGCCGCGCTAGTTTCGAACGCAAACGGCCAACGTCTAGTCCTGCCGATTGGCAGACGAGGGGGAAGTCCCGCTCATCCTTAAACAAATAGTCCTCAGCTTCGCGTTTGCGGCGAAGCGGCCCGGACACCCATTCCTGAATAGTGGTCACCACCACCGCCTGCCAAAGCCGTACTTCCATCAGTTTCTCTTCGTCGCCAACAATGCAGTCTCTTGTCTTCATGAGCCGTCCAGGGGATATGTTCAACGGAAGAGTGCTAGCAATAGACATGCCGACCGGGCAAATCAATCGGACATTCTTGCCGGATGTGTTTTGTTAGTGAAGTCGAAAGATCACAAAACGGCAGGACTTAGCTTTTATGCGAAAAACTGCGAAAATTTCTCTGGTTAACTTGAAGAGTCACTGAAGGACTGAACGGAATTTATTCCTAGTGTAGGTAGCTTTTGCACGAACCGAGAACCGCGCGACGTCTAAGCCACCGCTGCTTTCTTCCGCAATAATTCCGCTGGTTTTGGGGCGCCCACGATCGGCCTTTCTCCTGCCGGACAAGGCCTGCCCTCATGCCCCGAGAGCAGATGTTTCACCAGGGCATCAATCCTTTTGTGCTCGCCGCGGGTGAGCTCGCTATCCTCATAGAATGAGAGGTCCTTGGACCTGCGAATTTCTCTCGCCTCTCGGAATGTGGAATCGGCCTCTTGAAGGATTCGATTTAGCGCCTCACACTGCAGTTTTGCGGCCATGGCGCGAGAGTTTACAACGCCGCCCATGCGTCTCAATGGTACGAACGTACCAGTGCAGCGCTCGAGAGCCCTCATTTCGCTTTTTCTTTCTTCCGCTGTGCGTCACACGGATTTTTTCGGAACCTTTGCGCCCTTCTTTCGTGCCTCCGAAAGGCCGATGGCGATTGCTTGTTTTCGTGAGGTCACTTTCCCGCCCTTTCCACCCTTGCCCGAGCGCAGCGTGCCCCGTTTTTCTCGATGCATCGCGCTTTTCACGCTCTTGTCCGCAGCCTTGCCATATTTTCTTCTGGATCCTTTTTTCTTTGCCATTTCATACCCTCCCGAAAGTTAGATCAGAAATCCCGGAGAAAGTTACGCACCCGCGCTAACTGCTCTGGCCCTTGAAGCAGCGGCCTTCAGGCGGGGGGCAGTTCCGTGCTTCATGCCGCGCCGGGCCAAAATCCTCAGTTCACTCATTTTTCGATGCACTGTTTTATTCGTTGCGAGCTTAAGGCAGAATATGGGCGCAAAATCGAGGGGACTATGAATCGCAACGTTCTCGCAGGATCATTTCTCTTGGCCGTATCTATTGCGTCCGCTGGCAGCTACGTTATCGCCGACGAGGCGCCGCTCGCTGGTTACTCCGTTGAATCGTCACACACCGAACGCGACTGGGAGCAGAAATTTCGCGCTACGCCCGATCCCGCCAATCTTCGCGCTTATATGCAGCGGCTTTCCGCGCATCCTCATAACGTCGGCTCGCCGTACGATAAAGACAATGCCGAATGGATCCTGGCCAAGTTCAAAGAATTCGGCCTGGATGCGCACATCGAATCCTTCAACGTGCTTTTTCCCACGCCCAAAGAGCGTCTCGTCGAACTCGTCGAGGGCGGACCGCATTTCGTCGCCAAGCTTCAGGAACCGGCGGTGCCCCAGGACCCCACGTCCAATCAGCAATCCGAGCAGCTTCCCACCTACAACGCGTATTCCGCCGACGGCGACGTCACCGGCCCGCTCGTGTATGTAAATTACGGCATCCCGGATGACTACGAAATCCTCGAACGCAACGGCGTCTCGGTAAAAGGCGCAATCGTCATCGCGCGGTATGGCCACGCATGGCGCGGCATCAAGCCTATGGTCGCCGCCGAGCATGGCGCCATCGGTTGCATTATTTATTCTGACCCGCGTGACGATGGTTATTCACCGGGCGTCACCTACCCGGAAGGTGCATGGCGTCCGAAAGAGGGAGTGCAACGCGGCAGCGTGCAAGACAGCACCGAATTCATGGGCGATCCTCTGACTCCCGGAATCGGCGCTACAGCCGATGCCAAGCGCCTCCCCATCAAAAATGCTCCCACGCTAACGAAAATTCCGGTCCTTCCGATTAGCTACGCCGACGCCGAGCCGCTTCTTGCTGCAATCGCAGGGCCGGTGGTGCCCGCTGCATGGCGCGGAGGCCTCCCCATCACTTATAGGCTG
Organism: Acidobacteriota bacterium; assembly: GCA_003167215.1. GTDB lineage: Bacteria > Acidobacteriota > Terriglobia > Acidiferrales > UBA7541 > Palsa-295. The sequence continues at coordinate 131,094 of PMTV01000025.1, forward strand.
GGCCCCGGTCCCGGAAAAGTTCACCTGAAAATGTTTTCCAACTGGGACATCAAGCCGCTGTACGACGTGATCGCCAAAATTCCCGGCGCGCAATTTCCGGACGAGTGGGTGCTTCGCGGCAATCATCACGACGCGTGGGTGAACGGCGCGGAAGATCCCATCTCCGGCCAAGTTGCCCTCATGGAAGAGGCTCGCTCGCTGGGCGTTCTGGTCAAAGCCGGATGGAAGCCGAAGCGCACGATCATTTATTGCGCGTGGGACGGCGAAGAACCCGGCCTGCTTGGTTCGGTGGAATGGGCTGAAACTCATGCAGACGAACTGCGCAAACATGCCGTCGCCTATATCAATTCAGATTCAAACGGCCGCGGTGTTTTGGGGGCCGAAGGTTCGCACACGTTGGAAAAACTCGTAAACGATGTTGCCCACGACGTTCAGGATCCCGAAACAAAACTTACGGTCTGGAAGCGCTGGCAGCTCGACAGCATCAAGTCCGCGAGTTCCGACGAAGAGCGCCAGGAATTGCGGCAACGCAAGGATATTCGCATCGGCATTTCAGGCGGCGGTTCCGACCATGCCGGGTTCCAGAATTTTCTTGGTATTGCAGTGATTGATGCCAGTTTCGGCGACGAAGACGGAGGCGGCATCTATCATTCGATTTATGACGATTTTTACTGGTACACGCACTATAGCGACACGGACTTTGTTTACGGCCGCACCCTCTCTCAATTTAACGGCTCGATGATCATGCGCCTCGCCGACGCGGATTTGCTGCCCTTTGATTTCTCCGACTTTGCAGACACCGTCCAGACCTACGTCAAGGGCCTCCAAACATTTTCCACCAAGATGCGCGACGACACCCGCGAGCGCAACCTTGAAATCGAAGAAGGCGTGTTCACTGCCACCGCCGATCCGAAAAAAGCGTACTTTCCGCCCAAAAAGGAAGACGTGCCTCCTTATCTAGATTTCTCTCCGCTTCAGAATAGCGCGGACGCGCTTTCGCGAAGCGCCGGCGAGTATCAGAAAGCCCTCACCGCCGCCGACGCGAACGGCGGATCGGCGCTCACTTCCGCATCCATAGCCGAAGTCAATGGCTTGCTGATCCAAAGTGAACGCAAGTTGACCACTCCTGAAGGCTTGCCGGGACGCTTTTGGTACAAGCACCAGATCTACGCCCCGGGCGTCTACACAGGATACGAATCGAAAGCAATTCCTGCCGTCCGCGAAGCCATCGAACAGAAGAAATGGAAGCAAGCGGAGCAAGCTATGGCCCGTGCCGCTGCCGTTCTCCAGGACGAAGCGACTCTGGTGTCCTCCGCTGCGGCAAAGCTTTCTGCCGCTTCCGCCGCCGCAAAATAAACGGTGGTTCAGGCGGGCCCGCCCTATGTTTTGTGAGTCCTGGGTAATCGGGCCGCCAATCCCTGTAACTCGCCCCATGCGCTCCACATCTACATTTGTGTACGGGCTCGCACTCGAGCCCACTGACGATTTTACGCAGGCGGTGTATCTAAGCTGTTAAATACTTTTGCGGAGGGTATGTCATGAAGCGATTTGGAAACCTCACCGCTTTTTTCGGCACAGCAGTTCTGCTTTTGCTATTCGGTACTACCGTTCCCACACAGGCGTTTCAGGAAGACCACCCGCAAGACGCCAAGCCGGCTGAAAACAAGCCCCATGATCAGGAAGCCAAACCTGCAAAAGAAGCCAAGCCTCCTAAGGACGCGAATGCTCCGAAGGCCAAAGACACGCATGAAACAAAAACGGTGACGAAATCTGACACTCGGACGGAGACCAAGTCCACCGTGAAACACGGTCCCATCGAGAACGGCCGCATCCCCGACGCCCAGTTCCATTCACACTTTGGCCATGAGCACACGTTCCACGTCGGCCATCCGGTTATCGTGGGAGGCCAGTCGCGCTTTCAGTACGGCGGCTATTGGTTTGGTTTCGGTGAAGCGTGGCCGGTTGGCTGGGGTTACACGGATGATGTTTATGTCGATTATATCGACGGTCAATATTACCTGATCAATCCGGTCCACCCTGGTTTTCGCCTTGCGCTGGTCGTCGTAATCTAAAATCCACGTCTATAAAAAAGGCCCCATCTTCTGCTCAGACAGACGGTGGGGCTTTTTTGTCGCCGTGAGTCTCGCTCAGGACATCCAAAAATCGGCCATTCGCCTCGCGTCTAGACGACGGTGTATTGCAAGATCGCCTGCATCTCTACGTCACCGCCAACTCCTGCGTGGTCCATGTGGAACATAAGGAAGTCGCCGTTGTTCAGGGCCAGGGAAGGCTGCCCAAATACCTGACGAGAAGTGTATCCTCCGGTCCCATCCGCAGGAACGAAAGTCTTTAAGATAACGTTCAAAAACAGGTCTTGGACCACACCGCCCAACCCTATGTTCAGCTTATTGGGATTATGTGCCGTCAGACTCCCGAAATTTGGACTCGGCGGGGAATTGAGATACGAAGCAGGAGAGGTACTGAATGTCGGCTTAGCGCCGCGAGAAACGCCTCCCTGGCACAATATTTCAGCAAACCCGGCTGCAGTCGGCAGGCTGGTAATCATGAACGACACATCGATATTGATCGTGTTCAGCACCATAGTGTCGCGCACCTCGAAGAAGACGTCAGCGCCATTATTGTCAATATTGACGACCTCCCAGCCGAAGCCCACAACGGGGTCGCCGGATTGTGCCGCTCCCGGAACGGGGGAAACAGCTTTGAGAAACTCTCGCCTTCCTTTTGCGTTCATCGCCGCCTCCAGCGGAGTGAAAGTCCCGGCAGTGATTCCGGCCAAGACCAAAGCACCCTGAGTAAGAAAAGTTCGTCGATCCGCCATGATTCCCTTATGCAAAACTTCCGTCTTGAACGCCGAAACGAGTGATATCGTACAACGCTTGCTCGCCTCTCCACGAGGGTAAAAGTTGAGCGATAAACATACGCTTCATTTGATGGTGCGGACATTTCTCGTAATCTGTCTGCTTTACTGCATGTACCTCGTCATCCGGCGGGCAATCGGGGCATGGTACTTCCGAAAGAAACTGCCCCAAGATATTCAAACCGCCATCAAATGGGACCCTGGAAATCCGGAGTATTACGACGATCTTGCCACCCTCACTCACCTGTATTCGAGTGGCGGCAATCCAGCCGAAGTCGTACGCCTTAGCGAGAAAGCTACGCAACTAAGCCCGTACGATGCGTTTTACTGGGCCGATCTTGGCGCAGCGTATGAGTGGGCCGGGCGCAAAAATGACGCGCTGATCGCCTTCACCCGCGCCCGCGCTCTTTTCCCGAATTCGCCGGAAATCAATTGGAAAGCCGCGAATTTCTACGTTCGAATCAGGCGAACTTCAGACGCGCTCGCCGCGTTGCAGCAGGTTCTGCTGGAAGATAGCGCAAAGGAACGCCAGGTATTCGTCCTCGCAACTAACGCGACGGCGGACAACCAGGAAATTCTGGCCGAAATGCTGCCGAAGCGCGGGCATGTAATACTCGATTATCTGAATTTCCAAATCGAAACGGGCCGAATGGAAGCTGCGCGAGAGACTTGGGCTATGCTCCTGGAATCGAAATTACCGTTCGAGCTTTCTCAATCATTCCCTTATCTCGACGCGCTCATTCAGCATCGCGATGTGGACCAACTCACCCAGGCCTGGGGCGCCCTGTGCGTCCGTTTTCCTCAAGATGTCTGCGCTCGGGAATCCAAGCCGAATTTAATCACCAATGGCGACTTCGCGTTCCCGCTTCTGAACGGCGGCCTGGATTGGCGCGCGATCCCTGTTGAGGGAGTCGCGGTAAGCGAGGATCCCTCCGTCGGCGTTCCTGGCAGCAAATCGCTGCGCATCGACTTCAATGGCACGCAGAATCTGGAGTACGCTCACGTACTTCAATACGTGCCAGTAACCTCCAACACTGCTTACACTTTTTCCGCATACATGCGCGCGCAGGGAATCACTACCGACAGCGGCCCAAGATTCGAGGTTCTCGACGCTTACGATCCTTCGAAACTGTTCCTCTCCACTGAAAATGTAACCGGCACCTCGGACTGGTCCGCTCACCAAATTGAGTTTAAGACCAGCACTGATACGCACATGTTAATTGTAAGAATTGCTCGTCCCATCAGTCATAAATTCGACAACCGTTTGGCCGGCGCGGTTTGGATCGCCCGCGTCACCCTCCTACCCAAGTAGCCGGTGTTCTTGCAATGGTGCTTCTTGTTGCGGCCTCAAGGTACTGGGCGCTGGTGTGCTAGGATATTCGCGTTCAAATTCCAACGGTCAAATACGAGGCGCCTGTGACAACAGAATTCTTCTCGAAGCAAACTACCCGCCGGGAACTACTGCGAACTGGCAGCGCCCTGGCAGGTGCTAGCGTGTTGGCCGGATTGATGCCCGCCAACCTTCTCTCGCAGCCGAAAGCGCGACCGGGAGGTTTGCAACAAGTGACGTCCTCCGCGGATCGCATCGCGCAGATGAAGGCGCAGATGTCCGCAGTCCCGCTGGTGACAACCAAGCTCCGCGACAATATCTATCTGCTTTCCGGCCCCGGTGGAAACATGGTGGTCCTGAGCGGCGCGGATGGAAAAGTTCTCGTGGACTCAAGCTTCTCCACCGTCGCGCCAAAGATCAAGCAGGCCATGGACGGCTTCGGCGGAGCTCCGCTGAAGATCCTGATCAACACGCACTGGCATTTCGACCACACCGACGGAAACGAAGCCATGCATCAGGCCCGTGCCTTGATCGTCGCGCACGAAAATACCCGCAAGCGCCTTTCGACCCCGCAGGACGTCGCCGCGTTCGGCTTGCACTTTGACCCCTCACCCGCGGATGCGTGGCCGCAGCAAACTTTCACCGAAGGGACCAAACTGTATCTAAACGGTGAACAGTTGACGCTCGCTTATTTCCCTCCTGCGCACACCGACTCCGACATTTACGTCCGTTACGAAAACGGAAACGTCCTGCACATGGGCGATGTCTGGTTCAACGGAACCTATCCCCTCATCGATTTCAGCTCAGGCGGCAATATCGGCGGGATGATCGCAGGCACAGCTCGCGGCCTGGCTCTCGCGGACGCAGACACGAAAATTGTTCCGGGCCATGGTCCCGTAGGCGACAAAGCCACTCTCGCAGCGCACCACGAAATGCTGGTAACAGTGCGGGATCGTGTGCAAGCTCTGAAAGCGGCCGGCAAATCCAAGGAGGAAACCGTCGCCGCAAAGCCCACGGCGGATCTGGATAGCAAGTGGGGAAATGGAATGATTAAGGGCGACATGTTCACGATGCTCGTCTATTCCACGCTGTAGGCTTGCTCAACTTTGCTTGGCCGAAAGATGAAGGGCAACATGCAGACGCTTCTTCGAGATTTGCGCTACAGCATGCGGATGTTGGCAAGGGCGCCGGGATTCACGGCCCTCGCAGTTGCCACGCTCGCCCTCGGAATCGGCGCGAATACGGCGATCTTCACGGTGGCCAATTCCGTATTGCTCCGGTCGCTTCCTTACCGGGATCCTGGCCAACTCGTGCGCATCAGCACCCACCGCGATGGCACTTGCTGCGTTTCGCTTCCCTATTTCACGCTTCTGTCCGCCGCCAGTCGTTCCTTTTCCGGCGTAACCGCATATCAGTTCGACGCCGTGAATCTCGCTGTCGCTGACGGCGCAGAGCAGATCGACGCCGAACGGGTTACCGGGAACTTTTTCGACGTCCTTGGCGCGAACCTGCTATTCGGACGCACTTTCACGCCCGAAGAAGATCAGCCCGGCGGTAATCAGGTAGTCCTGATCGGATACGAATTGGCCACGCGCCTCTTCGGCGCAGCAGGAAACGCAGTCGGCCAGCACCTGGCGCTCGATTCCAAGGACTATACGATCATCGGTGTTCTTCCTCCCAAGTTCGGCGTGCAGTTGCTCGGTCGCCGGCCCGAGATCTGGATGCCCCGTGTCATCGAATTCAGCATGACCACGCCCGCCCGCGTCAATCTCGGAGGCATGTATTTCGAAGCCATTGGGCGCCTGCGTCCCGGAGTGACTGTCGCGCAGGCGCGTGCGGAAACCGAGGTCGTCTTTCAGCAGTACAAGCACGATAAGCCCGGTAATTTCGACGCAACCTCGGACGTCGCCATGACCGTCGTGAATCTTCAGTCGAATCTCGTCGCCAATGTTCGTCCAACTCTGCTGATTCTTTCGGCCGCAATCGGATTTGTCTTGCTGATCGCCTGCGCCAATGTAGCGAGCCTTCTGCTTTTCCGCGCTCTCGTTCGAAGAAAAGAGTTCGCCGTCCGCAGCGCGCTGGGAGCGCCGCGCGCGACGCTCCTCCGCCAACTGCTCACCGAGAGCGTGCTGATGGCCATCATGAGCGGGGGCCTCGGAATCTTTCTTGGCTTCTGGGGCACGCGATTTCTCGGAGCGTTTACGCGAACGAACTTGCCTCAGGTCGCCGATGTGCCCATGGATTTGCGTGTACTCGCTTTCACCATGGCCATTTCTGTCCTGAGTGGAATTCTCTTCGGACTTGCTCCGGCGTTGCAGCTCTCCCGTCCGAATCTCGGCGCGGTGTTATCCGATGAAGGGCGCGGCTCCGCGGGAAACCGCCGGCGCAATCGCGCTCGCAACATACTTGTCGCCGCCCAAGTTGCACTTTCCATGGTCCTGCTAATCGGCTCGGGTCTGTTAATCCGCAGCTTCATGCGGCTCCGCACAGTCGCCCCTGGTTTCGACGCCAGGAATACTCTCACCGCACAGACCTTCCTTCCTCCAGCCATTTACCCGCAACCTGCCGATCGGATCGCTTTTTATCAGAATGCAATTCAGCATCTGCAATCGATCCCGGGAGTGGAATCTGCCGCCATCTCGACCGCGCTTCCGGTCCTTCCTACGCACGGAGCGCCCGCTCGGTTTGAAGGACAGCCGGAGGTTGAACTCGGCCGCCTTCCAATTGTGCTGATCGAGTCGATTAGCCCCGATTATCCCAAGGCCATGCGCATGCCGCTCGTTCAAGGACGCGCTTTCGACGACGCCGATGATGCCAAGTCGACCCCGGTGGTCATGGTGAATCAGGCTGCGGTGCGGCGCTTCTGGCCCAATGCGGATCCGCTCGGAAAGTTCGTTTGGGTGGGCAGATTCCCGCCCTGCAAAGTCGTCGGCGTGCTGGGTGACGTCAAGAACGATAGTCTCGCTACGCCCACGCAGCCCGAAGTTTTTTTCCCGTTCCCGCAGCTCGCGTCCGCTATGCTCTATCTCACCATCCGCAGTTCTATGGATCCGCATAGCCTGGTGTCCTCTCTGCGCGCCCAGATCGTTGCCGTGAATCGCGGCCAGCCCGTCACCGATGTACAAACGATGGATGAACGCCTTGAGACGGCGAGCGCACAAACCCGGTCGATGATGTTGTTGATCGGCGTATTTTCGGCGACGGCGCTGATTCTCGCCGTAGTCGGCATCTACGGCGTCATCGCGTATTCCGTCGCGCAGCGAACGCAAGAGCTGGCTATCCGCATCGCGCTGGGCGCATCGCGCTCTGACATTTTTGGACTCGTCATTGGCAGCGGGCTTAGGCTCGCCATCGTTGGAATCCTCCTCGGTCTTGCGGCTTCATTCGCACTCACACGTCTGATGGCCAGTCTTTTGTTTCAGACCAGCGCAACCGATCCAATCACATTCGCCGCAAGCGCCGCTGTGTTTGCCGCCGTCGCGGCACTGGCGAGTTATTTACCGGCGCGGCGCGCGATGCGCATCAATCCCACTGATGCCCTCCGCTCTGCCTAAACCTGCATCGAATTCGGCTATCCTGCATTAAGCGGGCGCCATCATCTTCTCGCCCAATCTCCCGATCGGCGCCTCGGAAGGGCGGGGCTTCAGCCCCGCCGTAAGCGCTTCATTAGTCACTGCGGGCTTTAGCCTCTGAAGCCATTGCCGGATCTTGCCGCACCCTTTTTTATCCTGGGCTATCTCCCGGAACCCTCTCATCTCCAATCTCGCGCCAGCCGTTTCCCCTGTTGACATCCCACACGTCTTTCGCGATACTCCTGTTTGCAAGCCACAGGAGGCCGCATGGCTGCCGACAAGTCCGATATTCTGCAAGGCACCCTCGATTTGATGGTTCTGAAGACCCTCGACGCCATGGGGCCGTTGCACGGCTACGGAATCGCCCGCCGTATCGAACAAATCAGCGAAGAAGCTTTGCAAATCAATCAGGGCACGATTTACGCCTCTCTGGTACGCCTGACGCACAAGCGCTGGATTAGCGGCGACTGGGGCACATCGGACAACAATAGAAAAGCCAAGTTTTATTCCATTACGAAATCCGGACGTAAGCAGCTCAATACCGAGGAGCAGAACTGGGAGCGCATTTCCACGGTGATCGGCCGCGTGCTGCGCCTCGCAGACCGGGGATAGACAAATGTTTGCCTGGATAACAACGCTCGCTTCTCGCACTCGCACGTGGCTCTCGCCGCGTGGAGTCGATCAGGATTTTGCCACCGAGCTCGATTCCCATCTCGATATGCTCACCGACGAAAATGTTCGCCGAGGCATGCCGCCGGAAGAAGCCAGACGCGCTGCTCGCATCAAACTCGGTGGAGTCACGCAACTGAAAGAAACCAACCGCGAACTCCGTGGCCTGCCTTTCATCGAAACATTTTTTCACGACGCGCGCTACGCCCTCCGAATGCTGCGCAAGAATCCAGGCTTCACCGCCGTCGCCGTGCTCACTCTCGCTCTCGGCATCGGCGCGAACACAGCCATCTTCAGTGTCGTTTATGCCGTGCTCCTAAAGCCGCTGCCTTACGCGAATCCCAATCAATTGGTCAGCGCATTTGCGGCCAACACCCAAGAAGGAGTTCCGGAAGACGGCACTTCGTATCCGAATTTTGAAGAGTGGCGCGCGCAGAATCATGTTTTTAGCGAGCTCGCGACAATTAATTTTCACCAGCTCACGCTTACGGGACGCAGCGAGCCTTCCGAGGTGGACACCTCCGTCGTGACGCCAGAGCACTTTGCGGTTCTCGATGTGAAGCCGCTCCAGGGGCGCGTTTTTTTTCCTGAGGACGGCAAGCGTGGCGCTCCTCCCGTCGTGATCGTGAGCGAGAATCTGTGGCGCGGGACCTTGGGAGCAGACCCGAAGATCCTTGGAAGCTCGATTATTCTCGACAAGCGTCCCTTCACCGTCGTTGGAATCATGCCCGCGAACTTTCGCTCTCCTTTTATCAACAGCAAGCCGGAGGTCTGGATCCCGCTGGTTCAAGACCCCCTCTTTGGAAGCTGGATGGCTCGACGTGGAGGGCATTGGCTGGCAGTGTTTGGGCGGCTGAAGCCCGGTGTTTCCATCGCGCAGGCTCAGGCGGAAATGGACGCTATCTGCGATCGGCTGGCGAGCGAATATCCGGCGGAGAATAAAGGCTGGACGGTCCGTCTGGTGCCGATGCAGAAAGAAATTGTGGGAGACGTTAGAACCGCTCTTCTCGTGCTTCTCGGCGCTGTCGGCCTGGTGCTGCTGATCGCATGCGCCAATATCGCCAACCTGCTTCTCACGCGAGCCACTTCTCGCTCGAAAGAAATTGCTGTTCGTGTTGCCTTGGGAGCCGGACGCAGCCGAATTATTCGCCAGTTGCTCAGCGAGACTGCAGTCCTCGGTCTGTTCGGTGGAATTATCGGCATAGCTCTCGCCTACGCCGGAGTTCGAGTACTTAGTTCGCTAATGGCTGAGGATCTGCCGCGCTTGAACGCAATTCGCGTGGACAATGCGGTATTGGCTTTCGCGCTCGTACTTTCCGCTTTCGCAAGCGTGGCGTTTGGTTTGGTGCCCGCGCTGTTCGCATCGAAGTCGAATATACAAGCGAATCTTCGCGAAGGCGGAGGACGGTCGGGTGAAAGCGGAAACCGCCGCCGCGTGCGCAGTGTCCTTGCGGCATTAGAAATTGCGCTCGCTATGGTTTTGCTTGTGGCGGCAGGTTTGCTGCTGAGGAGCTTTTCGAAACTCACGGCGGTCAGTCCGGGGTTTAACGCAGAGCACCTCGTGAAGGCTGAGATCTCACTGCCGCAATTTCAGTATTCCACGCCTCAACAGTGGATCGCTTTCTCCGACAAATTGCTCGCGCGAGTCCAGGCTCAACCCGGAATGAAAGACACCGCCGTGGCTATTCCGTTACCGATAGTGAATGGCAAAATCAATCTTGCGTTCGATATCGTGGGCACTCCGCCGGCGTCCGAAGGCGAGTCGCGGCTAGCTGATTACGCCTCCGTCAGTCCGGAATATCTTCGCGTGATGAGAATTCCACTGCTCGCCGGCCGCTTTTTCACTCAGCAGGATATTTTCTCGGCCTCGCGAGTCTCGGTGATCAGCAAAACATTTGCGCAGCGTTATTTCCCGAATCAGGATCCCATCGGCAAGCGCCTCAACTTCGGTTTCCCTCCCAATGGCGACGCCGATCGCGAAATCGTCGGAATCGTCGGTGATGTGCGCGACGTTTCGCTCGGCGAAGCTCCTGGCCCGATGATGTACGTGCCAAATGCGCAAGCGCCTTTCTGGGGCGCGAATTTGGTCGTGAAGAGCACCTTGAGCACAGACGCCGTGGCTGCCGCGATTCGCCAGGAAGTTCAAAAAATCGATAAAGACCTGCCTATAACTGAGGTAGGGAACATGCCGGACTTTATCGACGCTTCCGTCTCGCAACAGAGGTTTCGCACCTTCCTACTCGGTCTTTTTGCCGCCATGGCCCTGATTCTCGCCGCTACCGGAATCTTCGGCGTGATTGCCTATTCCGTCGCGTGCCGAACCAACGAAATCGGAATACGCGTCGCGCTCGGTGCTTCTCGTAGCGCGATTCTTCGTATGATCTTGCGCGAGACTCTACTCCTTACACTCGCTGGACTGCTTGTTGGAATACCGTGCGCGCTCGCCGCCTCGCACTTGATTGGCCATTTGCTCTTCGGCGTCTCCGCGAATGATCCGCTCACGCTCGCAACTGTCGCTTTCATTCTCGCTGCCGTAGCCACTCTCGCCGGCTACATCCCGGCCCGCCGCGCCATGCAAGTCGATCCCATGCTCGCCCTTCGCCACGAATAAGCCGATAGAGTTGAAAGGCACAGCCGACGCGCCATGATGCTTTTCGACTACCGGCAATCTGTGCAGAATCGGCTGAGCCGTCAGGCACGGTGAAACCAACCCATGTATAATCGCGTCCGTTCTATGGTTCCGATGAAAATTCCTCGCCAACATACTCCTTCATTTGTTGGCGCGGACAGGCAGGAAGCGGCATTCATCCATAGCGCGAGGACGATGACCCACGATTTGAATTCACCCTCACAAGCGATCTCGGCATCTGGCCAGGAATCCATTTGCCTTGCTGACTTCGAGGCGAGGGCAAAGTCGAAGATGCCGGCGATGGCTTGGGAATACGTCACCGCTGGCGCGGGCGATGAGCTCACCGTGCGATGGAACCAGGAAGCTTATCAGCGGATTCGCCTGCGGCCTCGAGTTCTGGTGGACGTTTCCAAACTGGACACGCGCGTGACGTTGTTTGGACAGGAGCTCGCGTTCCCTATTCTTCTGGCGCCTACGGCGGGTCAAAAGTTACTCCACGCAGACGGAGAGTTGGCTACCGCGCGAGGTGCGGCCGCGGCCGGCACCGCTATGGTGCTCAGCTGCTTTTCCGGCACGAGCCTTGAAGATGTGGCGGCCGTGGCAAAGAGTCCTTTGTGGTTTCAACTTTATGTGCAGCCTGATCACGGTTTCACTCGCGAGCTGGTGCAACGTGTCGAGGCGGCTGGCTACCGCGCGCTTTGCCTCACTGTGGACACTCCGATAACCGGCGCGCGCAACCGCGAAACCCGGGCTGCCGTGAAGTTGCCGCCCATGCCTCATTTAGAGGGTTTCAAGGTTGACGGCAGGGAAGGCCATCTCCATCCAGGCTCGGCGCAGGTCTTTAGCGGCGTGCTCGACGCGGCGCTGAGCTGGAAAGATGTCGAGTGGCTGCGCTCCGTCGCCAAGATTCCTCTGGTGCTCAAGGGCGTGATGAATCCGGATGACGCGGACCGCGCGGCCAAGTCCGGCGTGGCTGGTGTCATCGTCTCCAATCACGGAGGCCGCAACCTCGACACGCTTCCCGCGACCATCGAGGCACTGCCGCAGGTAGCAGACAAAGTTGCCGGACGCATGCCGGTGTTTGTGGATGGCGGCATTCGGCGCGGCACCGACGTGCTCAAGGCGCTCGCGTTGGGCGCGAGCGCAGTCTTCATTGGACGGCCGTATCTATATGGTTTAGGCGCGGCGGGCGAGACTGGCGTCATGCAAGTGATTAACATTCTGCAGCGCGAATTTCAGATGGCAATGGCGCTGACGGGCAGGACGAGTATCGCTAGCATCGACCGCTCGGTTATCTGGGCGTAGGAAAAGGTTCCTCGGCATTCAGGGCGACCGCCGGCTTCTTTCTCTCCGGCATCAAGTTCGACTGAATCGCTGGCAACCAAAGCGCAGCGTCGCAGCTTCTAGGCACCTGCCTTTGAGAGCAACCTGTGCTCCGCCTTTTGATTCCAAGATGAGTCTTCACGGAGGCTTTATGAAATCGCGGTTCGGGGTGGCGAAGGCTAGGCAACTATGAACCGAGGAAATCTCTTAATCGTTCTCGTTGCACTCTGTGCCGTGGGCAACGCGGCATGCGGTGGCAGTAGCAGTTCGACCGGCCTTGAGATCGTAATCACAACCGCCCCTGCGAGTATGGTCGTCGGTGCAACCGCAGACGTCGTTGCTACCGTGACCGACGACCCTAAGAACGGCGGAGTCACTTGGAGTTGCACTCCTGCGCCTTCTTGCGGAATCACTTCGTTCAATCCCGACCAAACCCAAAGCGGAGCTGCCAGCGTGTTCACGGCTCCCTCAGTCGTTCCACCCGGCAGCCAACAAGTAACAATTACGGCCACCTCAGTATCGGACACCTCCATCTCCAGCAATTCCGTGAACATAACTATCGGCGTAGCTTCGAACAATTTCTCGTTCTACGTAACCGGCAAGGAAGCGAACGATGTCGGCGACACCTACTCCATCGCGGGAATCGTGACGGTTTCCGCGGACGGTACCGGCAGGGTTCTTGGTGGCGTCGAGGACTACAACGACGGTGATGGGATCACGTCTCCCCAGCCCAATGGTGACTCGATCACGGGCGGATCGCTGGTCATGGATCGCGACGGCTCTGGAAACGGAATCCTCACTCTGATGATCCCGGGAAATACGAACTTGGGCGTTAATGGCAGGGAGTCTTTTGCCCTGAACTTCCCCAACCCTACCCACGCGCTCATTATGCAATTCGACGGGACCGCGACGTCCAGCGGAAGCCTCGACCTTCAGACTTTGACGGCCATTCCAACCTCCGGCGGATTCTCCTTTGTCGCCTCTGGTGCGGGAGTTGACGGTGAGCCGGTTGCAGACGGCGGCGTTTTCACAATCACCGGCACCTCCGTTGCCGGAATTGTTGACGTCAATGACGGCGGAGCGTTTTCGAGGGGCACCCTCTTCACCGGCATCTTGGGGCCGTCGGACTTCCTGGGTCGCGGCACCATAACCAATAACGCAGGCTTCCCCGTTTCACTGAACTACTACGTGGTTGGTCCCGAAGTGATTCGGATCGTCAACGTTGACGCCACCGACACGGCCGTCGGCTCGGCGTTCGGTCAAGGCAGCAACCCAAGTTTCTCGAATGGCTCAATCCGGCAATCCGTGTTCTCCCTTGAAAACAGCCCAACGGGATACGCAGCAGCGGGCCAGTTTTCCACTTCCCCAGCGGCCGACGCCAAGCCTGCGTCTAACGCGAGCGCTGTCGCCCATCAGGGTCAACCCGCCAGCAATCAATTCGATGGAATCGGGGATTTGAACGAATTGGACGGGGCGGTACTGACCGCCGCAACCATTACCGGCACATACTCTCTAGGTAGTAACGGGTATGGAACCTTTAATTTTGATGGGGGTTTTGGAGATGTCGCCACGCTGGGGATTTATGCGGTCGATCCGGCCCTTAACATACTTGATCCCAATAACCCTTCAGCCGGGGGAGGAGTCGCTGTCCTTGCCGAAATGGATGAAAACCTGGTCGGCATTGGAGAGCTGCTTCCACAAACCGATGTGACTGTGTCTTCCTTCGCGGGCTTTTACGCCTTCGGAGCGCAAGGTCAAACCTTATCTGGCTTCGACGAGTTCGATTTCCTTGGCGGGGCCACAGTGTCGGAAGCGGGAACTGTCTTCACCGGAACGGGTTCCCTCAGCGATCCCTTCGCAACACTCACCAGCGGCGTGGAATCTCGGGCGGCTACTTTTTCGGCGACCGCTGTCCCCGACACCGCACCCGGCCACGCGGGACGATACACGCTCAATCCGGTTGCGGTGGCCAGCACCGCGAGTGATTTCACTCCCTTTGACTTCACCACCGTGACCGCCTACCAGGCCAACGGCCAGCAGTTGTTCTGGGTCGAAGTAGATCCGCACAGCGAATTCGGCGGCACCTTGCAGCAAAACCCGTCGTCCGTGGTTCCGGATGCCAAGAAGGCAATGCCGAAGAATTAAAAACACTGCCCCAACCGAAGCGATTAGTTCTTTACGAAGGGGTGAACAGTGCGCCGTGTGGCTAATCTCCAATTACGACACCATCTCACGCGGGTCGCCTTGTAAGCGGGTTTATGCCGGGCGTATACTCCGTTGAATAGCGGTTATCGAGCCGTATCTCGGCCAGACTCTCGCTCGCCCTTCCGCGCGAAAAGGAAGTCATGTCGGACCAGCGGCATCACGCTGACAAACCCCTTGCGATTGGTGAGAGACGGAACCACGCGCGTACGCCTGTTTCTCCGCAAGCCTTCGTGAAATTCGGTGAAAACAACTACGGCTTCGTTTTCAATATCAGCGAAAGCGGATTGGTATTTGCACCCACTGAGACTTTGACTTTGGCAGTCGCCGCCGTGGCCAAAATGCGGTTTCAATTGCCCCAATCCAAGGACTGGATCGAAACCAGGGGAGAAATAGCCTGGATCGCGGATTCGAAAAAAGAAGCCGGAGTGCGCTTTGTTGATTTACACGACGATACGCGCATCAAGATTCGGAACTGGATCGCGCAGGAGCCCTCTCGCGCCCAGTTCGCCCGCCAGCGCGACGCCGTTTCCCAATCAGACGAGAGCGCTAAAGACAGTGTCCGTGTCCCTGTTTCAACCGGAAGCCCGGGGGTGAACACCGGCACTTTTGTTGACAAAATTGCTCTGAATTCTATGCTTGCGGATCCCGCCAAACTATTGCTCGAAACGAAGAGCGCTAGAGGAAAGCTGGCGTCGCAACCGGCGAAGGTTGTAGCAAACGAGCCGCGTCAAGCAGCGCGAGGCTTGCACG
>PMTV01000048.1 GCA_003167215.1 Acidobacteriota bacterium
ACGCTCACCACCCGCGCTATGATTGTTCCGTCTCCCGACAACGGCTGATACACAAAATTCAACCCGTCTGCCGTGCCTGTGATTCCCGTGCCCGATCCAGCCACCGTAAACGTATTGTTCGCGAAGGTTGCACTCGCGGCTGGGCCCGAACCCACGGTAATCTCCATCTCGCCGCCACTCCCCCCCTCTGGTAATTCAAAGATGTAATATGAGCCCCCATCCGGACTTATATCTTGGTCAGACCAACCCGGCGGAAGTGGCGAGGCCATAACGGTAAATGACGCGCTATTCCCTGTTTGGCTATTCACCGTTACCGAGAACGGTCCCGACGATGCGCCCGATGGTACCGTTCCGACGATCAAGGTATTACTCCATCCCAAGATTGCAACTGTAACCGCATTAAGTGAAACCGTGCTGGTTCCCTGCGTCGTTCCGAAATTGGAGCCCGCGATCGTGACCAGTGTGCTGACTGGCCCAGAAGTCGGCGATAAGCTCGATATGCTCGGTGCGGTTACCACGGTGAAGTTTGATCCGTTACTATTTACGCCGTCGGCAAATACGACTACGTTTCCCGTCGTTGCGCCGTTTGGCACCGTCACCGCAATGCTCGTCGGACTCCAGCTTGTCGCGGAGGCCGTCGTCCCGTTGAAACTTACAGTACCTGATCCTTGCGTCGATCCGAAACCGGCCCCCGTGATTGTCACCGCTGCTCCCACTCCCCCCGTAGTGATCGACAAACTCGCGATGCTCGGAGCGGGGACTACTGTAAAACTTAATCCGTTGCTGTTCACTCCACCGATATTCACCACGACATTCCCGGTCGTTGCTCCGCTCGGCACCGTCACCGTTATGCTCGTCGCGCTCCAGCTTGTCGCCGTAGCCGCGGTCCCATTAAACTTCACTGTGCCAGTTCCTTGAGTCGATCCGAAACTGGTCCCCGCGATTGTAACTACCGATCCGACCGCCCCTACTGTGATCGACAAACTCGTGATCGCCGGAGCCACCGTGAAATTCGTTCCGTTGCTGTTCAAGCCACTCGCGAACACCACCACACTTCCCGTCGTCGCCCCTCCCGGTACCGTCACCGTTATGCTCGTCGCACTCCAACTTGAAACTGTGGCAGTAGTGCCGTTGAAACTTACAGTGCCCGATCCCTGCGTCGAGCCGAAGTTTGTCCCAGTGATGGTCACGGCTGCTCCGACTGCCCCCGTCGTGATCGACAGGCTCGTGATGCTAGGAGCCGGCACAACCGTGAAAGAGGACCCGTTGCTGTTCACTCCAGTATTCACCACGACATTTCCTGTCGTTGCCCCGGTTGGCACCGTCACCGCAACGCTCGTCACGCTCCAACTTGTTACCGTCGCTGCGGTTCCATTGAACTTCACCGTGCTAGTTCCCTGAGTCGGCCCGAAGCCTGTCCCGGTGATCGTTACTGCCGCACCGACCGCTCCTGTCGTGATCGATAAGCTCGTGATGACCGGAGTCACAGTAAAGGTCTTTGCGTTGCTATTCACACCGCTCGCGAACACGACGACACTTCCGGTCGTCGCTCCAGACGGCACAGTCACCGCAATGCTCGTCGCGCTCCAGCTCGTCACGGTGGCCGTGGTCCCGTTAAAAGTTACCGTGCCTGATCCCTGCGTCGAACCGAAGTTCGTTCCCGTGATAGTCACCGCTGCCCCAACTGCGCCCGTGGTGATCGACAGGCTCGTAATGCTCGGAGCGGAGACAACGGTAAAGCTCTTGCCATTGCTTGCCACACTTGACACTGTGACAACTACGTTGCCAGTCGTAGCACCGGAAGGTACGGTCACCGCTATGCTCGTTGCGCTCCAGCTCGTCGCCGTAGCCGTCGTGCCGTTGAACTGGACCGTGCTGGTCCCTTGCGAGGCTCCGAAGTTCGTCCCCGTAATCGTTACGGAAGCCCCGACTGCTCCGGTCGTGGGAGACAAGCTCGTGATGGTCGGAGACGAGGCCCAAGCTTGTCCTGCGCAAATGAATAAAAGCAGGAACGGAAGAAAAAGGATCGACTTCCAGTCTTTCAGGCGCATTAACGCAGCCTCCGATGTTCTAAACAGGGGACCGAACATTCAGTTTCGTTTTCGAGCTTGATGCGAACCCTTCGCAACCGCCGACAGGCCTGGGAGATAGTCAATCTGCTGGCGCCATTCGGTTGCGAAGAAGTAGATCCCACTCAACTGAGCTGGCGCGTCGTCACGTTAGGCGGAGTGGTGAAGAAATGAGCAATCCAGTCGGCGTCCTTACACGCACCCCTACTTCGGCAATTGAATAGCAAGCAATCTCCACCGCGACAAGCTCAGGGATATTGTTCTAGACGGACATAACTTCTATATGACTAAGTGTGTGATGTCAAGGTCGGATAATTACATTCTGATTAATGCCTGTGAAATCTTGAAATATAGGGAAGCTGACGTCCATGTTCAATTTCCTGAATTCATTTCAGATTGCTATTGAGACCAACAACGGGTGATTCAGGTTCTCAATTTGCCAGTTCGGTTTGTCCGTCTCGGAGCCGATGAAGAACTGTAGCTCCTCTTCGCGAAGGGATTTTTTCAGCTTCGAGAAATCTTCCAGCGAGCGCAGTTTCTTCGGATAGACGACGCCTACGCCGATGTGCGCTAGGCCATCGGCCAGACGGTTTGAAAACCTGGCCCTCCAGCTCTTCGCGGTAGTTCGCGTGATCGGCATACTTTCCGTCGATCGAGCACCGCAAGCCCTGCAGGTACACCAAAATGTCAGGCATTTTGCGCTTGCCTTCCACATTCAAAATGTTCTCAGGATCGGCGGTCAGACCGGTATCGCAGATACATTGAGCCAGCAAGACATTCAGAACTTCCTCTCTCCGCCGCGTCGGCATGCGGTCAAATGTACCAGCTTTCGTCTTTCCCATGTCCGGTTTCCTGTTACTGTGCATCTCGGTAAACAAATGCAGCGAATCTTTGCAAAGGCTGGTCCGATCCGTTTGGGCTTTCTTCAACGATGCGGAAAAAAGAGACTGCTTTTTCAGGGCTCAGGCCGGGGCGTGGGTCGCCCCAGGGGAGGGGACGCACGGCTAGGGTGTCGTACCTGGCTCTACGTGCTACCGTTAGAAAGAGAAGAGAGAGGATTCTAGCAACACTCTCGCTTGGGGAATTATAAGGTGATGCACTAGAACGGTGGTGACGCCTGCAAGACCGCGCAAATAGGAAGTGCTCGGTGACGAAGAAAACGAAAGAGGCAATCCCTTGCGACGGCGAGTTTGTACTCTTCATCGGCATTCCTGCTGTGTGAGGAATTCGGACGCCATTCAACGCAAGTATGACGAGACATTCCATTGAAACAGCCGCCGCAGATGTGAAGGCGGAAGCGGACTTCGAAGCTGCAACAAGAGTCGTCGAACGCCACTTGCTGACCGACGATTTCCGGCCATCTTGGAGGCTGAGCTGCTTGGATAATCGCGATGCCAAAGCTACTAAGTGATTATGACCAGGACGCCTCGAGACTAGCAAATCAGGCGCTCGGCAAGGTCTACCAACTCAACAACGAGCGGCACAGTGTTCTGACCAAACCAGTAACAAATCTTCTCTATCACTACACTTCAGCAGAGGGTTTGAAAGGGATCATTGAAACAAACGAACTGTGGGCGACATCTGCGTACTATCTCAACGACGCCGCCGAAATTAGCTATGGTTGCGGTGTTCTGAAGCGCGTCCTGGATGAGTGGATACAAAAGAATCCGCAGTTGGAAAACTCCCTTGTGTCAGGGTTCGCATACAACTTGCGTAAGGCGTTTGGAGAAGACTTTCACAACAAGACGCTGATGCTTCCCATCTATGTTGCGTGTTTCTGTGAAGAAGACAATTTGCTAACGCAGTGGCGAGCCTACGGACAATTGGGAGGCTATTCACTCGGTTTCGAAATCACCGGACGCTCGGGCTTCACCGGACCTAGTTTAGTACCGGAACCGAAGATCTACACGGCAAAATTAGTCAAAGTAGAGTACGACCGGACCAGACAGGAAGAAGTATGTAGATCGATTCTAAAACCGCTCTTTGAAATCTTCACCGACAATGCCACGGCACGCGCAATCGTAGAAATTGGAGACCATCCCCTGTTCGGGTATTCGAAGTTCCTTCGAGTCACCACCGATCTGTTGATGGAGGAAATCGTCGCATTTAAGAACGAGTCATTCAAAGTGGAAAACGAGTGGCGGATCGTTGTCCGCCCGAGAGAATTAGTGAAGCAAGGCATAGACGATGGTGGGAAGACGCTTACTCCGACCTATTTCCGTTGTTCTAAAGGAATGCTGATTCCATACGTAAAGCTGAATGGGAAGTCCCGGAAGAAGTTGCCGATCTCGTCTATTCGATCCGGCCCGACCCTCGATAAGACATTGGCGGCAGTCGCGATCATCGAGATGGTAACGCAAAATGGCTTTCCTGCCGTGACCGTGCGGGGCTCAGATATCACGGTACGTTTCTAGTGCCTAGATGCGCTAAGAAGGCGTGACAACAAATCTATGAGCCTCGCGACACATAAGCCGAAGATACGCTACAAGCCAACATTATGGGTACTTTGCAGCTAGAAGGTGACGCTGAAAGCCTTCGCCGTCGCTGGGATTCACATATTGGAGAGTGCTGTCAAACGCCTACCGGGAACTACAGGTTCTCCTTTTACAGCATCGGCCGGCTGGTCGGGACCCGTACTCGTTCCTGCCGAGCCCGTTCACCGATGCGTACACCTTCGAAGCGGTGTCGAACTCGACAGGCCATCTGCCGTGGTCCTTCCGAACAGCGGCGCTCACTTAGAACGCCCGATCCTTCTCCTCCTCACCAGGTTTTTACCGAGTCCGGCATTTGACCTTTTCCTTCTGCGCATTTTCTTGGGCACGGCTTCGGGCTAATTCCTGCGCCCGGCAGCTTCGCAGCTTCTGCTTTCCCGGTTCCTCTCCGCAATCCCAGGTCCCTCCCATAAAGCAGCCGCTCGCTTTGGGAGCAGAAGCCCTCGCTCCTCTGTGCCCCAAGAAAATGGGGCAGAAAAAGGAGAAATACAAATGTACTTGAACTCAGCAACAATCGTAGGATTCGTAGGAGCGGACCCGGAGCAGCGTCAAGCACGCAACAACGGCCCGAAATTCACCGTTCTTTTGGTCGCTACACGGCAATCCTGGAAGAACGCTCAAGATGAATGGTCTTCGAAGACTGAGCGGCACCGTGTCTGCATCTTCCGCCCGCGGCTCGCAGAATACGTCTTGGAGTCCATCAAGAAAGGGTCGCACGTCCTGATCGAAGGCAGCCTGATCAGCTCGACCTACGACCGCCTGAATGGCAAAGGCAAGAAAGCTACGATCACAAAGATCACCTCGTGGTCTATTCGCGCCGACGTGGTGCGCAAGCTCGACCGCGGCGAACCCGAGCCGGAAGCCGTCACTTCCAACCCTAATCCCTCGGAGCAAGCTCCCGACACAACGGAGCACGCTCCCTTCTAGCACCGCAATGCACGAGGCCCCGGCATAAAGCCGGGGCCTTCTTTTTGGTTGGCTGCTACTCCGACCAAACGGAACAAAGATTCCATAACGTGCGCGCGCCATAGCAGTATTCATTCATTGCGCGCAGTGCGCTTTTCCGACCACGCGTGCGAGGGATTCGACCCCACTCGAAGAACTTCAGGGCACGATTCCCGAAAACGCCAGGCGTCCTCCCGCCGGCTTAAAACCAGAACCATGTACGAAAACTGAGATCAGGACCATTCCCTATTTCGACCGCGGACAGGGAACGACCTGAGACGCCGGAGCATCCCCATGATGACCGGATCCTACTGTAACTGCCTCATCTGCCGATTGGAAACGAGCTTCATCGCCGAACTCAGCGATGACCGAAGCCGGGGAGAATTTCGATTATTTACCGTCTCCAGCTATATGCTGTCCGAGTTTCCGACCGCGGTCGATCTCGTCCGGAAACTTCGTGACCCCGACAATCATGAGCAGAATCCCTCTTCCGATGAACTCCTTCTTCATCTTCTGAACCGCAGCGGCGACACGATGTTCCGTCTGATGTTGCAGCGGCTCCTACTGCTGGTCTTCATTCCGACCATTCATCGCACGACAAGCCAGATCACCGGCACATTTCCTTCATTGACCCGTGACGACACCGCCCAGCATCTATTCGCGGTTCTGCTCGAATTCACCCAATCCAAAGAACTGCGTTCCCGCCACTCGCACGTCGGATTTACCATCGCACGAAAGATACGCCGCAGCGCATTCCGGTGGGCGATTCGCGAATCGCATAGATCGTTGCGGGATGAAAGGGAAGGCACCCCTACCACAATTCTTGAAACGGATGTAAGCGACCAGGACTCCCACGCTGACATCCTGTTGCGGCAGTTTCTCGGCGACTGCCAGCGGAGGGGATGGCTTTCTTCCGAAGAACGGGAGTTACTGACTCAGTTCAAGATCGAAGGAATCTCCTGCCCGGAACTCGCGCGCCGCGGCGGTCATTCTGTCGTAGCGATTCGGCATCGCATACAGCGCCTGCTCGATCGACTCCGCCGCATTGCTCAGCCATCGGGCAACGGGAAAGGCGAACAACTGAGTCTCTTCGTTCCATGAGTGACATCCCTTAGGGGTTTGGGTTATTCGACAGATTGTGGGTACGCGTTTCCCCGGGTAGGTACTGAAGAGGGAATATTTTAATAGTACTCGGTCTGTTTTAGTTTTCTTTGGCTGATAAGTATAGTGAGGGGAGTTCCCGCCGGTTAACTCTCGCAGACAGGGCGCAGACGATTCCTTCGGTGTTTCGCCCTTGTGTTGCGCACGGCCCGCTAGAGGTACGGACGCGATTGTGGGACAACGCTGTACATGGAGCTAGTGCTCCAAGTGTGCCTGGACGGGGGGAAGTCCAGGAACCGGCGCACACAGCCGTCTCTTCAATCGCCATCCGCTTTCCTTCCAGCAGCCGCAACTAACGGGAACTCCCTCTCACGGCCCATTTCGAACACTACAAACAGACAGGGAGATTTCGGACATGAAGCGATTTCTTTGCACATATCTGCGCAGCTCTTGGCTGCGTTCACTGCTTGTCACCGTCGGTCTCGCGCTTCTCCTCGCCGCTCCCGCTTTCGCTCAGGGAAATTCTCCGTGGGAAAACGCCGTCAATGTGCTGCAGCAGGCCTTCACCAGCACTATCGCTCGCGGGCTTTCGCTCGTCGCCATCGTCGTGGCCGGCCTCACCTTCGCCTTCGGTGAAGGTGGTTCGAAGCGTGTACTTGCCGGCGTGCTCTTCGGCGTCGGCATGGCCATCGCAGCCGTGAATTTCCTGGCTTGGATGTTTCCCGGGAACTGAAGCTCGCCATTCCTGAACGGAGAATTCTATGGCCGAATCAAGACGAATCAACAGAGTGCCCCGAACGCTATCCCGGCCACTGATGATCCTTGGGGCCGAGCGAAAGCTTTTCTTCTTTGCCATGTGCCTGGGCGCCGCCACCTTCAACCTACTCAACAGTCTGTTCGGTGGGCTGCTGATGTTTTTATTGCTCTATTTCATGGCTCGCTGGGCCACTCAGACCGATCCACAGATTCTGCGATTTCTGCTGACGGCCGCAAGACTTCGTCCCCAATACGACCCGATGAAATTCACTCCGATTGCAATCCGAAGGGATGGCCATGCTCAGGCTTAGCCGAATCTTCAAAAACTACAGCGAGACCGGCTCCCTAAGCGAGCAGATCAATCTCTTCGGGTTCATTGGACCGCACATTTTTCTCACAAAGAGCGGTGAGGTCGGCGTCATCCTGGAAGTTCGAGGCGTCGATTACGAGTGTCTTGACGGCGTGTCAATTGACGGTTTCACCAAGCGCCTTGAGTCGGCGCTGAAGCTGTTTGATGAAAACTACCGCCTCTACCAATACCTATTCAAGAGGAACAATGAAGCCATCCCGTACAAGCTCTACGCCAATCCGATCGTAGACACCGCGATCAAAAATCGCATCGCCTACCTGGCAAGCAAGGCCGACATGATGTTTTCCATATCGGTCTATTACGTGCTTTTGTATCAGGGGTCTAAGGCTTCCCACAAGCTCGGAAGTGCGCTCGCAGAATTTCCCAAGAATCCCAAAAAAGCTCTTGACGATCTCCGGGTGCATTTTTCTGGTCAGAAGCAGGCCGTCGTTCTCGGCCAGCACGTCGCGAGTGCTCAGGCGGCGCTGCTTCAGAAAGCCCGCAGCTTCATCCTCCAGGTCAGCGACTTCCTCGCTGTGCGGATGCTCGACAAACAAGAAGCCTTCCGCGTTCTAAAGAGAACACTCAACTTTCATCCCGACAAACTCGATCTTGCCAAACTGAAACACGACACCTTCCTCGACTACTACCTGCCGGAATCTCCCCTCGAATGCCATCGTGGGCACCTGCGAGTGGACGATTACTACGTCAAGGTTTTGACCCTCAAGGAGCCCTCCGCTCAGAGTTTTCCGCTCATCTTCAAACGCCTGCTCGAAGTGGAAGCGAACTACTACATCGTTACGGAATGGAAAAAGGAGGATTCCGGCAAGATGCGTCGGGTCATCCAGACAAAGCGCCGCCATTTTCACAACACCAAGCGCTCGTTCGCGAGCCAAGTCAATATGAACGACACAGCTCCGCAGGATGTGTTGCTCGACGATTCCAAGGAATCCCAGGTCAGGGAACTCGGCGAAGGCATCAAGGAGATCGAGCTGTACGGGAACTACTTCGGCCAGTTTTCACTTACCGTCGTGATTTACGACTTGGACATGGCCAAGCTGGATCGGGCATGCGCCGACTTCTACAAAGTTTTCAGCGTCCACGATGCCCAACTTTATGAAGAAAAGTACAACCTCCTGAACGCCTTCCTCGCGGCGGTCCCCGGCAACCACGTGTTCAACTTGCGTTCCCTGTATCTGCTCAACACCAACTACGCGGATTTCTCTTTTCTCTTCACCCTTCATTGTGGCGAGCCGCAAAACCCACATCTCCGCGAGGAGTATCTCGCGGTCCTTGAAACCAACCACCACACCCCCTACTTCCTAAATCTCCACTACCGCGACGTGGCACACACCATGATTCTCGGGCGGACGGGCGCCGGGAAATCGTTCCTGCTGAATTTTCTCATCACCAATCTTCAGAAATACAATCCGCATACGTTCATTTTCGATCTGGGCGGGAGTTTTGAAAGCCTCACGCTGCTTTTCGGCGGCTCGTATGTTCGTGTCGGCCTTGAATCACAGGATTTCAAGATCAACCCGTTTTCGCTGCCCCCAACCAAGGAAAATCTCGATTTCCTTGCACTGTTCCTAAAAGTGTTGATTCAAGGAACGAGGGCGGGCGAACTCGATCCTGCCACCGAGCGCGACCTCTTCCACCAAGTGGAAAACCTGTATGCGGTGGATCCAGCGCTGCGCACGCTAGGTGTGCTGGCGAATACGCTCGGCCACGACATTTCGAGCCGCCTTGCCAAATGGACCCAAGGCGGCCAGTTCGGATTCCTTTTCGACAATGCTGAAGACGCCATTTCGTTCTCTCGCTTTCAGTGCTTCGACTTCCAACGCATGAGCCAGTACCCGGAACTTTTGGAACCGCTGCTCTTCTACATTCTGCATCGCGCCAATGCCATCATTGCCGACCGCCAAATCACGTCCGTCTTCAAGGCCTTTTTCATCGATGAGGCTTGGGTGTTTTTGAAGAACCCCAGCATTCAACGCTATGTCGTCGAGGCCCTCAAGACCTGGCGCAAGCACAACGCCGCCATGGTCCTCTCAACGCAATCTCTGGATGAACTCAAGCGTTCCGACATCCTGGACGTAATCATCGAAAGCTGCGCTACCAAAATCTTTCTTGCCAACCCGGATATGGACCGCGATCTTTACCGCCGCCAGTTCCATTTGAACGAAAACGAAGTCGAGTTGATCTCGGGCCTCATCCCCAAACAGCAATTCCTGATTAAGACGCCCGAGCTAGCGAAAGTAGCCAATCTCACTGTGGACGCCAAGAGCTATTGGCTCTACACCAACGATCCCTACGACAACATGAAACGAAAAGAGGCTTTCGAGACCTACGGCTTCGAAAAAGGTCTCGAAGTTCTGGCGGGAGAGCGCCCATGACACTGATTGCGCTTGCCGCTCAGTCTCTCGGATGCCAACCGCTGAAGGATGGGCTGCTGTATGTGTTCTTCCTCGTCGCGCTTGCAGGGTTTACGACTGCTTTCCTCTTTGTGGCGAATTGGATTGTCCGCTCTTTCGCCGATCGCAGCACGGGTTCCTAGAAGCAAACGGCATTTTCAAAAGGAGCAAATCGATGAAACAACGCGTTCGCAGGAAGTGGCAATTGATTTTCTCTTTAACGGTGGCAATCGGCGTCTTGAGCGCTGTCGCTTTCCAGGGCTTGCCCGCGCTGGCCGCAAGGGAAGCTGCGGCCCGTGTGGTGAAGTATTCGAAGGAAGACATTATTCCGATTCACGCCAAGCTCAGGTTTTCAACCTTGATCGTCCTTCCCGAGGATGAGGAAATTCTCGACTTCACGACCGGCGACAAGGAATTCTGGGTCATCAACGGCGCACATAACCTCTGTTACGTTCACCCCGCCCAGGCCGGCATACGAACCAATCTGAATCTCATCACCGCGAGTGGCCACGTTTATTCGTTCTTGCTGACCGAAATCAGCAATCAACCGAATGCCGAACCCGATCTCAAGATTTTCGTCGAACCAAAGGAAGGCTCCGGTATCGCGGCCAGCACGGGGCTGCACGGCTATGTCAGCGCCGGCGAAGCCGAAGCTTACAAGAAGGAGTTAGACACGATACGTTCGCAGACGGCGGATCAGATACGTGCCGCGCAGGCTGGGGCCGCCGAGCAGGTCAACCGCTTCCGCTCCGGTTATCCGACGAAGCTCGATTTCGATTATCTGCTCGACTCGAAAGCCGCGCGCGAGCCCTTTCTCGTTTCCGCCATCTACCACGATGACGCCTTCACCTACATCAAGTGCGCGTCGCGCGAAAAACCTGCTCTGTACGAAATCAAGGACGGCAAGCCCAACTTGATCTCTTTTCAGGTCGAGAACGGCGTTTATATCGCACCCAAGATCATCGACTCGGGCTACCTCGCCATCGGCAAAAAGAAACTGCCGTTTGCGCGGCGCGCTGCCGCCAACTGAGGGATGAGCGATGAGCCAACCTGCTGAGGTTCAGGAAAAAGCTTCTAAGCCGCAAGGTCTACTGCCCAAAAACGTCCAGTCCTGGCTTCTTATCGGACTGGCATTCCTTATGCTCGCCATCATGTGGTTGACGGGAGGCAAAAAGCCCCCAACGCAGACAAAGACCGCCTCCTCCACTCCAGCGCTGGCGCCACTCGAAGTCAACGAAACCAAGATCAACGAGTTGCAGAACCGCATCGAAGAATTACAGCGCCAACAACTAGTGGCGCAGAGCGCGCTTGCGCAACAGACGCGTTTGATCGGAACTGCTCCGCAAGACTCGGAACAATCACCGCTGCAGAGTGTGTCCGGTAACCCACCTGACCAGCGAGTCGAGGACCCAATTCAGTCGGAGCGTAAGAGACGTGCCTACGTGTCGCTGTTTGCGTCGAATGTCGCTCTGACCTTCCGCAAGCCTCCAGCAGTTGCGTCAACGCCCGAATCCGAGGCACCTTCCCCCGTCCCGAGCCTTATCCCTTCCGGACCCGACGCCCCACAGATTGCGCAACTCTTGAAAGAGATGCAACCGAATCCCACGTCTTCAGTGCCGGGTGCATCGCCGACTGCGGCGGCACGCAACGATTCCACGGAAACAACACATGATCGAAAGGAGGAAACAAAGAACCCTGCCGCCGTGTCCCCTGGCTCTGCCAATTCGGCGGCAGGAAAACCCTTTCTACTCTTTGAAGGAACCATCCTCGAAACCGTTCTCATCAACCGTCTCGATGGGCAGTTTGCCGGTCCCGTTGAGTGCTTGCTGTCAACCGATGTTTACTCGAATGATCGCCAGCACCTGCTGATACCTGCGGGCTCGAAGTTGCTGGGTCAAACGAAAAAGGTGGACACCTTCGGCCAGACCCGACTGGCCGTCGTGTTCCATCGAGTGCTCATGCCGGACGGGTATTCCGTCAGCCTCGATCAATTCAAGGGGCTCAGCCAAATCGGCGACACCGGGTTGCGGGATCAAGTCAACAACCACTATCTCCGCATCTTCGGAGTGTCGCTCGCCATCGGCGCCCTGGGAGCAGTCGGAGAAGCCGGAACAGCAGGCTCCCTTAACGCATCCAGTTCCGACCTCATGCGCCAGGGGTTCGCGCAAAGCACTGCGCAGTCTTCGGCGCAGATTCTCGAGAAGTTCTTGAACATCATGCCCACGGTGACCATCCGGGAAGGCCACCGAGTGAAAGTCTATCTTTCGGGCGATCTCGCGTTGCCCGATTACAACAACCACACCATGCCTTCCGATCTGTGAAGACAAAAAGGAGAGCAGTCCAATGAAAAGGAAGATTCTGATTTGCTTGCTGGTTTTGGGATTAGGAGTTGGCACCGCGACCGCACAATTCGGAGGCGGGATTGTCTACGACCCAACTAATTTCCACAACGCGCTGCTTCGCTACTACCAGCTTCAACAACACCTCATTCAACTGCAGAAGAGTTACGCCAAGATCACTTCGCAACTCAACCTCGCCATGCAGATGGCCTCATTCATCCGAAACATGCCCGCTCGCTACCGCGCGCTGTTTTCGCAATGGCGAAATGTGACCTCGCTCAACACCTTTGGGAACACGGTCTCGTGGATTAATGGCATCAACACGGGCGTGCTTCCTAACATCAACACCGGCTACCTGAAGGCGACAACTCCACTTTCCCAGTACAGTCCGTATGAACTGTCGGGAATGGACCCTTCGGAACTCGGGCGCGTGCAATCCCAATACGCCTCGGTCGAACTTGCCGATGGCGCGAACATAAACGCGATGGCCACCATCGGCGCGATCCGCGGCACTGCTGACAATGTCCAGACTCAGATCGCAAACCTCGAACACGATTCCTTCTCGGGCGATTCAAGTCTCAATAGTGAAGTCTCCGTTCTGAACAAAATCAATGCGGCGGGCGTTTTGACCCTCCGCACCGTCCAGGACTCGAACAAACTCCTCGCGTCGCTTCTGGAACAACAAACCATCCTGGCAAAACAACAACGCGACGCAACTACCAACGCCATTAATACCGATATCGGTCGCCAGGCGAGCATCTCCGGCAACATGGCTCAGGTCACCGGAACGATTACCGATTCACTTCAAAGCTTCCGCATGCCCTAAGCGTGCGAGATAGATGCCCCGGGCGTCGAGGGAGCTGACAGCATGCAAACCGATTTCCTGCAGTACATCTTTCAGGCGATCAATAACTTGCTCACCCAGAACCTCGGCTTCTTCGACGCTATGGGCCAAAATCTTTTCCGATCGTTTGCCACGATCCTTGTGGCCTGGTTTGGAATCAAGTCCGCTCTGTCCTCCGCCAGCGGGAGGCCTTCTTTCCAGTTCGATCATTTTGCCAGCTTACTTCTGACCATCAGCTTTGGCTTCGCTATGGTCAACTACTACAGCACGCCGATTCCCGGAGTTGGAATCGGCTTTCACAACCTCGTCACCAACGAGGCGCAGTTTCTATCGACCCAGATCGATCAGGCGCAACTGCAAACGGTGGTCACGCAGGTTGCCGATTTCGAATCCCGCATGGACTCCCCCAGTTGGGGAGATTTTCTGGGAACTGCGATCTACGTCATCGTGACCATCCTGCTTGCCGCGGCACAAGCCATAGCGATTGTAGTCATCGCTTACGGCTTCATCGCCACCGCGGTTTGCGTTCTGGTAGGCCCGGTCTTCGTTCCTTTTTTTATCGTTCCGAAGATGGAATGGCTCTTCTGGGGCTGGTTTCGCTGTTTCATCCAATACGCCTTCTATCAGGTAATCGCGGCTGCCGTCGTATATGTGATCGGAAATCTTATGCTTGGGGCTCTCCGTCTGCCACCCGGGGGCACTCTTTCTACGGCGCAGCTCATTGGCTGGTTTCCGGTCCTCTTCATTACGTTCCTCGCCTCGATTTATGTCCTCCTGAAAATCCCGTCCCTTACGAACCATATCTTCAGTGGAACGGCCGGCGGGTCGTCCACGGGCCTGGTCGATGCGCCGGCCGCGGTCCTGAACAGGGTGATGTGATGGATCGGGATGCTACATTCCATGACGCAAAGCGCCTCTATCTCGAGCAGTACGGGGATCCCATGGTGACAAATACCTACCTCAAGATTGCCCTGGCACTCCTCTCGATCGTTTGTGTGGCGCTTGCACTCATCGACCTCAGGACCATTCGCACCTTTCAGAACTTTCGCCCGCTCGTCATCCGCATCGACGACCTGGGCCGCGCGGAGGCCATCAACTACCACAACCTTGAATACAAACCGCAGGACGCCGAGGCAAAGTATTTTCTTTCCCAGTTTTGCGCCCTTTACTACCGCCGCAACCGCTACACGATTCAGAACGATTTCTCGAAGTCCCTCTACTTCCTCGACGGCAAGCTAGCGGACGGCATTCTGGATGCCTACCGCAAGGACGACATCATCAAGAAATTCATCACCAATACTGCAGCGCCCGAGATCGATGTGGACGTGAAGAAAGTCGCGCTCGAAGAGATGCAAACACCGCCCTTCCGCGCGCGCGTTGACTTCTACATGGTCTATTACTCGCCCGCGGACCATAGTGAGCTGAAACGCGACCTCTATACAGCGAACTTTGTCTTCCTTTTCAAATCCCAGGTGCCTAACGAATTGATCCCCATCAATCCGCTGGGAATGACGGTTACCTACTTCCGCGAAGACCAGGCCTTTAAATGAGAGTCCAAGTCCACACGCAAACCGAAAAGGTCGCCGCCGGACGCAGGGCAACGCCGTCCCAACCTCGGCGCGCCACCGGGTGGTCAACCCTGCGACCCTCCTCCTCCCACGCGCCGCATCCCAACTCACGGGCTTTTGCCACTAGAACAAACGGCGCACCTCACGAGGGCCTCCTTTTCGGCCTGCTTTCCGCCTGCTCTCGGCACCGCAAAAAGTCTGTGGGAAAGCCATTCGAAACCCTCTCGACTAAAACGAGGGATTCACGATGATTGCCAGCGCGCTGCTGTTCACCATCGTCATCTTGCTCGGCTACGGATTTTGGCTTCTCGACCAGCTGAGGTTCATGGCCCGCTACAAAGCGGCTCTGTACCACGCCTACGGAACAACGATTCTGATCTTTTTCGCGGTCCTCTTTGTGAACCTGTTTGCCGCTGCGCTCGCTATCAGCCGCCGCTTCTTGCTCAAAAATACCGGGCGTAAGCTCTCGCACCTCGACAAGCAGTTCAACGTCAGCCATGCGGACATGCCCGTTCCCGTGAACGAGGAGGATTTCAACTAGTGTCGCGCGACATCTTTTCCCACGATCAGCAGGGCGCTCGCGGGGCACGCGACACTTCCACGCGCCGCTCCGTCCGTCAGCAGACGTCGACACCTCCTGACACACAAGACGGAAGGAATTCCGCGCCGGAAGCCCCTGGCCGCGACGATACCTCCGAGGTGCGGGAGCAGGATTCGACCTGCGACGAACGGAATGGTTCTCCGCGCGCCTATTACATCCGTGACCGCGCGTATCTCCTCCGCGATTCCGAGATGCACTCTCTCAAGGAAGTTGGCAAGTTCCGTGTGATTACGGTGTCGGACCTTGGAAAGTTTGCCTACAGCGGGAATCGCGAACGACTGGAGAAGGACATTCGCGCTCTAGCAGGCCAGTCTCTGCTCAGAGATAAGACGCTTGAAATCTCGCAGAAAAAGACGCTACGAGTTGTGACGCTTACGAAAGCTGGACATCGCCTCCTCAAGAACACGAACCAAGTGCCCGACGATCAGCCCATCTACCACGGTTTGGTGAAACCGCGCGAAGTCAAACACGACGCCGATCTTTACCGGCTCTATAAGAAAGAGGTTGCCCGCCTCGAGCGTAGTGGAGGCCGACCCGTTCGCGTGCTCCTCGACTACGAACTCAAGCGGAATCTGAATCGCGACCTGGCTCAACTGGGAGCGGAAAAAGACGGCCTGAACGCAAAAGAAAGAATCGCCGAGAAGCACGGACTGCAAGTTGTGAATGGAAAGATTCCCGTGCCCGATCTGCGCATCGAGTACGAGACCCCGGAACTCCAATTGCGTCACGTGGACCTGGAATTGGCGACGCGTGACTACAGACCGCGCGCTATGGCTGAAAAAGCTGCCGCGGGCTTCTCCCTCTATGGGCGTTCGGAAGACGCATCGCGTTTGCGCCGGGTTCTCGACGAACGCGAAATCACCGCAGGAATCCTCACGCTATGAACATTGCTCCTGTCCATCTCGATGCCCTAAAAGCCCTCGGCTACACCGAAACAGAAGCCCGCTTTCTCTATATTGTGGCGACACATTCAGGCTACTTTGTGGCACGTCAATTCCTTGCTTTCGCCGAGGCCCATTGGGGAAAGCGCACGACCACCTTCTGGAGCAAACTCCACACCAAGAAACACGCTCGAACCGAATGCTTTCCAAAGAGCGGAACGGTCTATCACCTGTTCTCGCGCCGGCTCTACCGCCAGATCGATCGCGAGAACATCCGCAACCGTCGCGAACACGAAATTGAATACATTCAACGACGCATCGGAATGCTCGATTTTGTTCTCCTCAATCAGGCATATCAATACCTCGAAACCGAGCCGGAAAAAGTCAGCTTTTTCTGCGATCAACTAAAAGTCCCGAGTCACTTTCTTCCCTCGAAGATCTATCACGGGCAGAAAACTTCCCAGCCCACCGTTCGATACTTCGTCGACAAGTTTCCGATGTTTCTCGCCAGTCACGCTTCCCGGGCCATAGTGACGTTTACATATATCCAAGGGCCAGAGGCAAGCCTCAAGGAATTGGTGCACCATCTCGAAACCTACCTTCCTCTGTTTCGACAGCTCTCCGAGTTCCGATTTCTCTATCTGGCGAGAATCGATGCCCACTTCCAAAAGGCCAAAGAGCTATTCGACTCCCTCGTCGCGATTCCATTCGGATCGGACGTATCGGCAGACTTGTTACGCTACTTCGAAATCCGCAAGGCTTGGGATCTCGGCCAGTACACGTCGCTGACTGAGGCTGACCTGATTTTTCGCAATCAGGCCCATATGCGTTTTGCCGGGCAACACTTCGAACATCTCTATCGCGCATGGAAAGTCGGACGAGTGACTGAATCCGATATCCAAAAGGAATTTGGCAGCAGTAATCGCCATGCCGTCGTCCATTTCGCTGCCGGAGTGCTTTGGCGGTTTGCCGTTCCTGAACAGAAACCTGAGGAAGAAGGCTGAAGAAGGTAAGGACTACACTCTCCACCTTCACCTTCTCCTGTTTCTTCACTCTGTGGCGCCACCAATTCCTCGGAACAACGGACATAGAGAACGCAGTGAAAGGAAAAGTCACCGTGGAAAAAACACAAAATCGGGCGGGAGCGACCCCACTTTTTCGGCTTTCAGCCGCCCAAAAAGTTCATGGGGTCGCTCCCGCCCTGCGGCACGGTAATTCGTGCCGAGCCGTATTTTCCGCGGTGATAAGAAATCCGGATGAAACACACATCACCAGAGGAGGAACAACATGCCGATCGTTAAGAAAGCACCAGAAATCACAACTAGAGAAATCAGATTGGAAGAGCCGGTTAACGAGCTCCTCGAAGACTACGCCCGGTTCATCGAGAGCAACGCGGATCACGTCATCAATGCCGTCCTGAAGAAAGTGCTCTGGCGGGACCAGGAATATCGGAAGTGGCGCGAAGCTCGCCGCAAGGCCCAGTCCGGCCCCGACAGCGCCCAACCTACCGAAGCGAGAGGGAGAGCGTGATGCAAAGGGCCCTCGAGTCGCGAGCTTTCATTTCGGCCGTCCTCGCCATGGCCGCCGGAGCATTCCTGTTCTACACGCACCCTTTCCCCGATCAACAGGTCTTCCTGCGTGTTATTGCCGTGCGCGCTCCGAAGGTCTTCTTGAGCTTCAAATACGTCTACTGTGCGCTCTTGTTCACCACACCTTATCTTGTCTGCTCGACCGCGCTCTCCGGTCTGTACATCTTTACTCTGAAAGCGCGACGGACCATCTCGCCAGGGCGCCTTCCCCAGTATCCCGATCCCAGTGCGAGAGACGACCTCTTTCTTGTCGTCGGCGAAATTCATAATCCACGCAAACCAGTGCCTGCCGAAGCTCCTTCTTGGCTCACCATCCCCGAGCGCGGTTTGTTCACGGGAACAGCCATCTTAGGCGCCATCGGGAGTGGCAAAACCTCCTGCTGCATGCTTCCCTTCGCGGAGCAGATTCTGGCCTACAAAGCTGCCGACAAAGACAAGCGCATCGGTGGTCTGATCCTCGAAGTCAAAGGCGATTTTTGCCGGAAGGTAAAAGACATCCTTGGACGTCATCAGCGGGCCGAGGATTATATCGAAATCAGCCTCGACTCCGAGTACTGCTACAACCCACTTCACAATGACCTTGACGCCTACGCCCTCGCGTACAACATCGCCTCACTCCTGAACAATCTCTTTGGCCGAGGCAAGGAACCCTTCTGGCAGCAGGCGTACACCAACCTCGTCAAGTTCATCATCCTTCTTCATAAGGTTGCCTACGACTACGTCACCTTCTTCGATGTCTACCAGTGCGCCATCTCTCCGCCGTTCCTCGAAGAACGAATTGCCGAGGCCGAGGAGATCATTCTCGGACGTCACTATGTGGCGGTCACGCCGAAGGTCTATGGCGAGCGCACCGCCGACCTCGCGGGTCTGGGCTTTGCGCACGACGAGAAGGAAGATCGCTTTCTCGCACCCGCTGCTCCCGCGCTGCGGGACATATTACGGACACGAGGCATTCAATACGAAGCTCGCACGGTCCTGGACCCCTCCCAAGCCAATCCCGAGAAACTTGCTCAACTCGAAGCCGTACAACGCTGGTTCCGAGACGACTGGAGGCGCATTGAGCCGAAGCTCCGCACATCCATCGTCGAAGGTGTCTCCGTCTTCCTTTCCCTTTTCGACGACAATCCGAAAGTGAAGAGAGTCTTCTGCCCGAAAAAGGAGTGCTACGACCTCCAGAAGAATGTTAACAACCACTTCGGCAAGCCCCTGCCTTCGTTTAGCTGGCTGATCGAGCATGGGGCTGTCTGTGCTCTGAATTTCCCCATCGGCATGAACGCTGGTCTCGCGAAGGCTCTTGGTGTGATGATGAAGCTCGATTTTGAACGCGCCGTGCTCAATCGCGTCCCAACAATTGAGGCGCATCCCGAGCAATATTTCCGCCAGGTTTTATTCCTTTGCGACGAATACCAGCACTTCGCTACTGTCGGCGAAAGCGACCCCACCGGCGACGAGAAATTCTTCAGCCTCTCGCGCCAGCCGAAGTGCATCCCGATCATCGCCACGCAGAGCATCAGCTCGCTGCGTTCTGCGCTGCCCGGCGAAAGCTGGCGCACGCTTCTCCAAACCTTCCGCACCAAGATTTTTCTCTCGCTTTCGGATGATTTTTCCGCGAAGACGGCGAGCGACCTATGCGGACGCGAGGACCAGCTCAAAGTCAGCTACAGTTTGTCCGAAAGCGGGCACGACACCAAAGTCAGTTGGCTCACCGGCAAGGCTCTCTCCCACAAAGCGAACATCGTTGCTTCGAAGAGTTACAACACGCACAGCGACTATCGGTTCGATATCAAGACTTTCATGGAATTGCGCAACGCGCAGTCCGTCATCATTGCTTACGACGGAATCGATCCCACGCCGCCGATGTTTTGTTATCTGAAGCCCCACTATAACGACCCGAACGACTCTTACTTTGTCCAACTCGCCAAAGGAAAACTCTGATGAATGGATTCGAAATGATCCTGCCGTTCTTGAAACCCATCGAACACCTAATTCTGGATGATTCAATCAGCGAAGTCATGGTCAACGGTCCCGACCGCGTGTTCATCGAAAAACAGGGCTTCCTCCAACAAGTACCGGGTGTGTCCATCGGCGAAAAATCGCTCATGGTCGCCGTGAAGAATATCGCCCGGCGTCTCGGTGACGACATCTCCGAATCGAAGCCCATTCTTGACTCACGCTTGCCCGATGGCAGCCGCGTCGCTGCCATCATCCCGCCATGCAGTCTGCGCGGCGTGACGCTCACGATCCGCAAGTTCAACACCCGACACTTTGAGATGGAGGATCTGATCCGGGCTGGCACTCTCGACCGCGCCCTCGCGAACCACCTGGAAGATTACGTGCTGGCACGCAGGAACATCCTCATCAGCGGGGGCACGGGCACGGGCAAAACCACGCTCCTCTCGATACTAGGAAAATTCATTCCGCAGGACGAACGAGTGCTCGTCATCGAAGATACGGCCGAGATTCAGCTGGCGCAGGAAAACCTTGTCCGCTTCGAAGCCCGACGCGAACAGAATGGGCTTCCGGCAGTCGCTATTCGCGATCTCCTAAAGGCTGCCCTCCGCCATCGCCCGGACCGCATCGTTCTCGGGGAGATTCGCGGTGGCGAAGCCTTCGATCTCCTGCAGCTCCTGAACACCGGGCACTCCGGTACGCTGTCCACGATCCATGCGAACTCCGCGCAACAAGGCCTCGCGCGCTTCACCAGTTGCGTTCTGCAGAGCGGCGTGGAACTGCCGTATCGCGCTATTCGGACCAATATCGCCGATTCACTTAATGTGATCGTCCAAGTCGAGCGCCGTCCCGGACGCCGGTACATTTCCGAAGTTCTCTTTATCAACGGATACGACCCGGATGCTGACCAATTCGATTACGGCGCGGTGTTCTTGGCGAAGCAGGATCACGCATGAGAAGCGACATCCCATTCACGCCGCGATCTCTTACCGCTTCGGAATATGTCCGAGAGCTTTTCGAACCCGCGGACAACGTCGCGATCCTGGTACGGAAACGTTCGACAGGCCAGACGGTTCAACGAATCGCCAAAGCTGAGGTGATAGCGAGCCCCGGCTTTCAAAACTGGCTCGCTAACCAGAATGCTGGCGGCTCGGACGTGTTCGTGGGAATGAATCCTATTAAGGAAGGGGCGTACAACCGGACAAAGGAGAATATTAAAAACATTCGTCACGTCTATCTCGATCTCGACAGGAATGGCGACGCATCCCTCGATGCGATCAGAAATTCAATCGAAGTCCCGGCGCCAAACTTTGTCCTCGACACCTCTCCCGGAAAACATCAGGTCGTGTGGAAAGTGAATGCCGTCACACAAGAAGAAGCCGAGTCTCTTCTCCATAATCTCGCAAATCAATTCGGAGGCGATCTGGCAGCAACGGACTCGACCCGCGTGCTTCGCTTGCCGGGATTCGCCAACCACAAACTTTCCGAAGAATTCATCGTCCAAGCGCGACAGGAAAGCGATGCGGTCTACACACTCCGCGATTTCGCGATTCATGAAGATTCCCGCGAAAAAGCCCGGCATTTGAGCGACAGAGAAGAACATCCACGGACGGTGCCCAGTCACCACAAAAGCCAATCCGAACTCGATTGGGCCTACGCGAAGCGTGCGCTCGCTCGCGGCGACGATCCCGAAGTCGTGATTCAGCGCATCGCCGACTACCGCTCGGAAGATAAAGACGATCCGAATTACTACGCACGGCACACCGTCACGAAGGCTCAAGCTGACCTGCACCGAGGAACCGCTACCGGGAGAACGCGCGATTCACAACGAATCGAGGACCATCAACTCACCGAAGATCAGAGGGAAATGCCATGACTCCTACTGCTCTTGCTAACACCGACCAGCAGATTTGGAAACCCAAAGACGAATATCCGTTAACCGTCCGAGAAGCAGCCAAATATCTTGGCGTGAGCCAACAAACTGTATATCTTTGGGTTGAGCGAAAGCAGATTCCCCATCTCCGCGNNAAATCTGGTGGATTCGCTATCGGGATCGCAAGGGAATTGCCCGGAGAGAGTCCAGTCAGACCGCCGATTGGGAAGAAGCAAACAAGAAACTCAGGGAAAGACTTCTAGCGAGGGACGCCAATCTCCTGGAAGTCGTACGAAAGGGCGAAACCTTGACTTATGGGCAATGGTCGGATTCCTTCTTGGAGAACTATTCCAAGCCGCCCATGCGCGCCGAAGGCACGCACCAAGCAAACGAAAGGTGCATTAAACACCTGAAGGCTGCGTTTGGCGCAACCCGACTGGTGGATGTCACCGCGGATTCGGTTGACATGTACCTTCGCGAACGCCTCCGAGCACCCGTCGTCGTCAAGATGAAGCTCGGTTACAAGGAACTGCGAATCGTCAAATCCACAACCGTACACCAGGAGTTCAGAGTTCTCCGGCGTATGCTGAACGTGGCGGTTCGCAAGAAACTCCTAGCTGCAAATCCCTGTTCAGGTGTTGAGTTTCCGGTTGCCGTGAAGGGTTTGTTCAGACCGCATTATGTCTCGTGGTCCGAACAACAAAAGATCGAATCCCACGCTCCGCAATACTTGCGGAACGTGGTTCGAATCATTACGGAGACCGGGTTGCGGATCTACAAGGAACTGATTCTGATGCGAAAAGACCAAGTGGATCTGCAAAATGCGGTGGTCTGGACACCGGATTCGAAGACTCCAAACGGCACGGCCGAAGTTCCCCTCACCTCGCTCGCCATCGAAGCTTTCAAGAATCAGATGGCGATTTCGGGTGAAGGACCGTATCTGTTTCCGAGCGATCTGAATCCGACCGGACATCTCAAAAAACTCAAGACCGTTTGGACTAAAACTCTGCGACGGGCAAAGATTCCCTATTTTCGGATTTACGACCTGCGCTCTGCCTATGCCACAAGGCTGAGCGCCGGAGGCGTAGCCGACGAATGGGTAACGCAGCTGCTCCGCCAGAGCGACGCGCAAGTCTTCAAGAAGTATTCCCAGATGAAGTTGCGGATGAAGCGCGAAGCCCTGGAGAAGCTCAACCGTCGAGCGAACGAAATGGCACCGGTGGGGGAGGCCGATGCTTTTTCGACCGCTCCATTGTGCACAGAGGTGCTCCAATGACGCATTCGTGCACAGTTCGTGCACAGTGTGCACGAATAACGGAGCGTTCGGGCCGAGGTGATTTTTCTAACTCTTTTGCAATCAGGAAGAAGTTGGTGGACGTGACAGGGTTCGAACCTGCGACCCCCTGCTTGCAAAGCAGGT
Organism: Acidobacteriota bacterium; assembly: GCA_003167215.1. Taxonomy (GTDB): domain Bacteria; phylum Acidobacteriota; class Terriglobia; order Acidiferrales; family UBA7541; genus Palsa-295. The sequence goes on from PMTV01000048.1 coordinate 23,192, forward strand.
GCTCTCCCAGCTGAGCTACACGCCCACTGTTAATTAATTGTAGCAGTTGGCGAGGGCTGGACAAGTGATTCGTGCCGCGCCGGTGCTGCGAGTGACGCTGAGACATCGCAAATGATGGTCAGTCTATATCTTGATCCTCGCCTTCATCGGACTGGCCGTGTGAATCGAGGTGAAGTTCCGGGCGATTCGCGCTGCGAAGCTGGCGATTGAGCGCCGCCAGGTCCTGCGATTTTAAGTCGTCCCATTGCTTCACCACAGCCGAGAAATCTTTCTCAATTTTCGTTACTGCTTCCGTTTGCGCTGAAGTTGGGATTGAATCCGCACGATCTAGTTCGGCGTAAAGAGCCGTCACTGAACCATTGACGCTTGTCAGGCTTGGTCCCATCGCAGCCTCGCCAGCAGAGCCTGCCAAAACAGCCGAAGCCTTCTTGTCGAGATCCTTGAACGATGCAAGCAAAGGATCGTTTGCCTGGCTGGAGAGTTTTTCGAGTTGTTCGTGAAGCGAGTGCGCTTCCGCGATCGCACGGGTGCTTTCAGTCATCATGGACGCGAGACGGCTCTGCCTTTGGAATAGTTGCTCCAGGTCTGCGGCGGATGCTTTCACGCGTGGATCCATTTTTACGGTGAGGGGCGCCGTGAAGCTGCGTCCATTTGCGGCGAGCCTGACGGTGTAATCACCTGGAAGCGCAGAAGGGCCAAGCGGCAATCGCGGCGTATCATGAGGAACTGCTGCAATCGGATACTCGTGCCTCGTAGAATCCGGCGTCGAGTAATGCAGATCCCATACCCATCGATGCATTCCTGGAGTTGCTGCAAGTATTTTTTGCGGGCGCAACCAGTAGAGTGGGATCAATTGGTTTTCGAGTTGCTCCTGGGTCATATCTGGCTTATCGGTGCTCGCATAGCGGCGAACTACGGCTCCTCGTGAGTCGAGAATCTCGAGAGTTACAGGGCCGCGAATCGACTGCCCCAAAGAGTAATCAATGATCGCACCGTCAGGAGGGTTTTGGCCTGACGGTTCATCGGGCGGTATCGGAGTATCGGTGTTCGTGTCGCGCTTGACTCGGTAGGCGGAGGCTGGCTTGAAGAGAAATGCATCCGCGCTTGTTGTCGTCGTATCGATTTGGCGCAGCGGAGAAATATCGTCGAGGATCCAGAAAGAACGTCCATGGGTAGCTACGATTAAGTCATCATCGTGAATCCACAGGTCGCGCATGGACGAATGCGGCAAATTCTGCTGCAGGGATTGCCAGTGATCGCCATCGTCGAACGAAACCCAGACGCTGGTTTCAGTACCGGCAAAGAGGAGACCTTTGCGGACCGGGTCTTCGCGCACAGTGTCAACCGGGGCGTTATCGGGCAAGCCATTAATGATTAGCTGCCAGGTCTTACCGGCATCATGCGTGCGGTAAACATAAGGATGGAGATCATCGATACGGAAGCGGCTCACGGAAGCGTACGCGGACTGGTCGTCAAAATGCGACGCAGTCATCTGCGTCACCTTGCTCCACGGAATCAGCTCCGGAGGAGTGACATTCGCCCAATTTCTTCCGCCATCGAGAGTTTTCCAGAACAGGCCGTCGTCGGTTCCAGCCCAAATTGTGTTCAGGTTTCTGAACGACGGCGCAAGAGAGTAGATCACCCCGCGTTGCGTCTCGGCTTTTTTGTCCTCTGCGGCCAGATCGCCCAGGCTTGCGGGGATGCCGGGTTTTTCGCGCGTCAGATCGGGGCTGATGGTTTGCCAGGACTCTCCGCCATCGGTGGTCTTGAATAAAACGTTCGTGGCGTAATAGAGAACGTGGGGATCAACAGGCGAGAACATGATTGGCTGTGTGCGATCAGCCCGGTATTTTGGCCCACTGTCGGGAATCGGCGTCACGTTTTTTACCTGCCCCGTGTTCCAGTAAAATCGGGCGACTTCCTTTCTGCCGGCTCCATAGACGATTTCGGGATTGAGAGGGTCGGGTGCGACGTATCCGTATTCAATGGTGCCCACGGGATGCCAATCCCTAAAATTGATTTCACCATCGTTTCCGCGGCTGGAGATGCACACCGATCCACTTTCCTGCTGCCCGCCGCAAACACGGTAAGGAAACTCATTGCTGACTCCGACGTGGTAGAGCTGTGCGGTCGGCTGGTTGTACCAGGAACTCCACGTTTGTCCGCCATTGACTGTTACCAGCGCGCCTTGATCGCTAACGAGCAGAATAATTTTCGGGTCGGCGGGATTAATCCAGATGTTTTGATAATCGTCGCCTCCGGGTGCTCCGCGAAAACTCACCCAGGTTTTCCCGCCGTCCGACGAGCGCATGGTTACGATGCTGGTGCTGTACACCACGTCGGGGTTCTTCGGATCCACCCTCGGCACGGGCAAATCGCCGCCGCCGATGCGGAAAGCAGGACGCGGATCGGTTGTCGCCTTCTGCCAGTTTTCACCGGCGTCATCGGAACGGTAAATGCCCAAGCCAACACCTGAAGAATAGTCGCCGCGTTCCGTGGTGCCCACGGTGGCATAAAGGCGGCTTGGCTCGCTTGCAGAGATGGCCACGTAGATCTGCACTATGCTCTTCGGCAGACCGCTTGTGAGCGGATGCCAAGTGCTCCCGCCGTCGGTGGACTTGAAAAGGCCGCCGCCGGTTTTGTTGTACTCATTTCCGTCTTCCCAGGGACCTTGCCGGACTTTCCACATAGAGGCGTACATCACGTCCGGGTTTGTGGGGTCGATCTGAACGTCCGAACCGCCTGTGTTCTGATCTTTGTAGAGTGATTTCTTCCAGGTCTGCCCACCATCTATGGAAAGAAAAATTCCGCGCTCTTCGTTCGATCCGTATGGATGTCCCAGCACCGCGGCGAAAACACGATTTGGATTGCGCGGATCTACGGCTAACGCCGGAATCTGCTGGCCGTCGCGCAAGCCGAGGTGAGTCCAGGTTTTTCCGGCGTCCGCAGATCTGTAAATTCCATCGCCCACAGAAAGGTCCGGCCGTTGCAAACCCTCTCCACTGGCGGCATAAACAATGTTCGGGTCCGACGGAGCCACGGCAATAGCGCCAATCGATTGGGAGGGCTGATCTTCAAATATCGGATTCCAGGTGCGGCCATAGTCGTCCGATTTCCAAACACCGCCGTCGCCCTGGCCCACGTAGAAAACATTCGGCTGGCCCGGCACGCCGGTCGCAGCGCGGGTCCTTCCTCCCCGGAACGGACCAATCATCCTCCATTGCATTTCCTGGTAGGTGCTGACGGGATATTGCTGTGCGTCACTAACACGCGCGCTCAAAGTAAGAATCAGAAGTGCAAAGACCACCAGGCTAAACCGGAGAATTCGAACCAAGACACACCTCCCAGTCAGTGCATAGCATACCTAAAAAGCTCTGCCGGCGGGCAGTTCAGAAAGTGAGGCGAGCGCCTATCTGCGCGGCGAACGGAATTCCGACCGTGGTGCCCGGACCGAAGAAGTCGCCCAAGGCCCCGCCGGCTACGCGCAATTGATTAAGACTCGTTATTGGTTTCGTCGTGGTGCAGGCCGAGTTCGTGCAGATGTCCGTAATATTTCCGGCTGCCACCTGACTTTGCGGAACGGGCAGAGCGCCGACATCCGTCACGTAGTTCGCGCCTGGATTGTTGCGGTTGAAGAGGTTGAAGAATTCGATGAACGGCGTTAATGTCCAACGCTCGCGGAAATGGATGGGCCGACTCACTCGCAAATCAACTTGGATGTAAGGAGTTCCTCTGAATTCATCCAGGCTAGTCGGAACGCCGTTCACTACCGCGCGGTCGTCAAAGCCGTCACCAAGCCCAGTGACTGGAACGGTGGTGGTCAAAGTAAACGGCCGGGCGCTTTCTGCTTGCGTCAGCGTAGTTAACTCGAACCCGCCGGGGATTTTCAGCGTTCCGGCCAGAACAAAACGGCTCAGCACATCTTCACCTGACGGACCGTAATCCCCTTTTCCAAACGGCTTCAGCGGATTGCAAACACCGTTCACGTAATCAAAAAGCTCGCCAAGAATGCAGCCCCACGTGGAGCCCCGCGATAGAGTGTAATTTGCAATCAGATTGAACCGCCGCGATACATTTCCTTGCAGGTGGAGCAGCAACCCGTTATAGCTCGAGCGATTATCGGACTTGAAAACGGTAATGTTGGGAACGTTGTTTCTCTGGCAGTCGATAACGTCCTCTGCTGGGGGACAGCCGTGGCCTGGTGAAAAGAGAGGTGAAAACAGCGTGAAGCCCGCTTGATATTGGTAGCGCCTGAAGCCGTGATTTCCCTGCTCGTGCACATAGTCGGCGCTGACCATCCACTTGGAGTTGAAGGCGTGCTGGACGCCGCCGGTAACATGGAGCGCGTACGGCGTCTTGTATCCGGGCGCAATGATGGCGCCGGCACCGGTGACGGTACCGATGAGGCCGGTGGAGGACGCGGGAGGAAGACATCCGGCGCCCTGGAGGGCCTGCGAAGCGCTGTTATACGTGCACGGGCCGGGCAGAGGTTGGTTCACAGCTTGTAGCGCCGGCACCCAACCGTTCTGAGCGAGATCGTTCGAGTAGATCCCGATGCCCGCGCGAATCACGGTATTTGTAGATTGTCCGGGCGAATATGCGATGCCCAGTCGGGGACCGACAGCCCAGTCGAAATCATGCGGAGCCCCCTTGATGAGCGGAATCTGAAGAGCTTGGAGCGTTACGAATGCAGGATTCTGCAATTGGTTCCGGTCAGAGGCAGTGAACAGGCCAAAACTCCGGTCATAGCGCAAGCCGTAGTTCACCGTGAGCCGGGGCGTGATCCGCCAAGAGTCCTCGGCGTATAACCCGAGGCGCTGCACGTTCTGCGAAAAACTGCCATCGCCCGCGGGAACGGTCGCGCTTCCCGCAGCCAGATCCGCGGTGAATTGCGCCGGATTCCCGTGATAGAAACTTGGATCGTTTGGGAATGTCACCAATGTTTCCGCGTTGGCCGCCAACGCGCCGTCCAGAACCGGCTCGTGGATGAAGTTCACGCCGAATTGGAATGAGTGAGCTCCAACCGTATGGGTGACATCGTAGCGGAACTGATACTTCTCTTGATTGCGCAGCACTGGGAACGCGGTGATGGGTGTGAGGAACTGGTTGTCGCCAAACGTTTCCAGGCCCGATATGGTGGCGGAGGTAGCGGTGAAAGGAAACGCAAGAGCAAAACCAAGGTTTGAGTTGCGCGCTTCGGTGAGGTGGAGCCCGCTGGCGCCGAACACAAACGAGCCAACCCAGGTGGGACTCCACGTAAACTGGTTACTGACGACCAAGTTCATGTAGTTGTTGTGCGCCTCAGCCCCAGTGGAAGGCAGAGCGGCCTGCTGCACCCCGGCGTTGTGCGTAATGTAGTTGTCGATGGCCGCACGCAAGAACCATCGTGAGCGCGCAGACTCCGCCCAATCAAATCGAACGGTGCCCAAATAGTCGCGAAACGGAACCGGCACAGAATTGGGCACGGCGATGGAGTTAACCACTGTGCCGTTCACGTCCACCAAGCCCTGCGCCGCAAGCTGCGCTAGCGCGTTGAATTGTGTCTGGCTGGCCGGACTGTAGGCGATGCTGGCGTCTTCGTGCACGAATTCGAACGACGAGAAAAACCAAACTTTGTCGCGCACGATGGGGCCGCCGATAGTGCCCACATAATTCTGTCGTGAAAACGGCTGCTTCGGATTAGGAGCGGGATTTTCGATGGGAAAGCGCGCGTTGAGCCCTGCCGCGCGCTCATAGAACGCCTCGTCACCGTGCCATTCGTTGTTTCCGCGCTTGGTAGTGATCACAACCGAGCCTGCGGTGGTGCGGCCGGTGTCAGCGTCTTCCTGCGCGGTGCGCACGGCAAATTCCTGAATGGTATCGGGTGAAAAGTTTTGCAGGAAGCCGCCGATGTAATCGTCGGAATCGTCGCCGCCGTCGACCGAGAGCTCATTGTTCAGTCCTGAACTGCCGCCGGTTGATACTGCCGTGATGCGCGCCTTGGTGGGATCAGATGGCTCAACTGGCTCGGTTCCCGGAACCAAATAAGCGATATTGGCGAAACTGCGGGCCGCCAGCGGAATTGTTTGTAGATCCTGCTGCGTGACTACTTCCTGATGAACGGCGCTCGCCAGATCAATCGGTTCGGTAGTGACGGAAGAAGCCTGCCCCTGCACATTCACGGTCTGCTGTACCGCGCCTGGTTGCAAGGTGATGGTGATATCCCGCACGGAGCTGACCAGTACAGACACATCCGAGCGCGCCTCCGCGAAACCCTTCGCGTTCACCACCAACTGATAGGTCCCCGGGACAAGATTGTCGACGCGGAATTCTCCTTGTTCGTCACTAGCGGTGTGGACTTCCACCGAGGATTCGGCCACACGCAGCACAATGTTTGCTGACGGGATGCGTGCCTGGCTCGCATCTTGCACGATACCGCGAAGGCTGCCATGGAATTTCTGCGCCTTACTGAACGGACACGCCAAGAACATTGCAGCAATGAAAATAATAATCTGCCACCTTCTCGAAATTGCGCAGAGGTGCCCAATCTTCCGTGTCTTTCTGCGAGATGTGCGCAAGAGGCGAATCTCCAGTGCCTTTTCCGTCCCAGTCGGAAGCGCTACAATATAGCCCGCGTATCCAATTTTCCAGACGATTTTATGCAGTAGAGAGCTTGTATGAGAACGCTCCACCGCAGGCGGTGCGATCCGGCAAATCGCTTCCCGCCTAGAACAATCTCTGGTAACATTGACCTTCAAGTTATTCGAAATTTTCTGTCTGGAGCAAGGCGACAATGGCAATGGTATGTGAACTTTGCGGCAAGAAGCCGCGCTTTGGCAATACGATCAGCCACGCTCACAACGTGACGCGGCGCCGCTGGAATCCGAATCTCCGGCGGGTGAAGACCGTGATCAAGGGCGTGCACAAGCATATTCGCGTCTGCACTTCTTGCATTCGTTCAGGCCTCGTGAAAAAGGCTGCTTGAAGCCTCCTGCGAAGGAGTTCCGTTTGAAACGGAGAATCTTAGTCCTGGTGGCGGCAGCGGCGTGTGTGTTCGCGGCTTCGTGCAAGAAAGAAGCCACACCGGGGCCGGATGTTTGGGCCACCGTGAATGGCAAAGAAATTCCGCGCGCGCAGGTGGAAAAATATTTTCGCACGCGCGTGAATGCCGAGGCTCCCGCGCCTTCTCAGGAAGAAGCGCTGTCCCTGAAGCTCAGCATCCTGGATGAACTGATCAACAACGAAATCCTTCTCGAGCGCGCGAGCAAAATGAATTTAATTGCGAGCGACGCCGAAGTCGAAGACAAATTCACGGAATCGAAAAGTCCCTATACGGAAGAGGAATTCCAGAAAAAGCTGCGAGACACGGGACTGACCGTTGACGATCTGAAGAGTGACATTCGGCGTCAACTCTCGGTGCAGAAGCTGCTGAACCGCGAAGTGATCGCGAAAATCTCCATTACCGATCAGGATGTCACCGACTTCTATAATAAAAATCGCGCGCAGTTCAACGTCGCCGAGCCGCAATATCACATCGCGCAAATCGTTGTCACGCCGCATGCGGATGCCTCCGTTCACAACCGCAAGAACGACAAGGCGACCACCGATGCCGAAGCCAAACACAAGGTGTCGGTTCTTGAGGAAAAGCTCGCTGCCGGCGCCGATTTCAGCCAGTTGGCCATGGATTATTCCGAGGATTCAACCACAACAACCGGAGGCGATCTGGGATTCGTCCCGGAGTCCGCGCTAAATCGCTCTGACCCGGCGCTGAAGAAGACCGTGCTGGGGATGAAGCCTGGAGAAGTGACCCCGCCGATTGCGATTCAAGGCGGTTACCGCATTTTGAAAATGATTGCCAAAGAAGCTGCCGGGCAGCGGGTGCTCTCTGATCCCCAAGTGCAGCAGTCCATTCGCGACATGATGCGCAATCGCAAAGAGCAGCTTCTTCGCTCGGCCTACATGATAGAAGCACGCGATGAAGCGCACGTTACCAATTATCTTGCGCGACAGATCCTCGAATCGGCCGGCAAACTGCCCGCTTCGAATTAGCGATCACTCAGAATTCAAATTGGGATTTAGCGGAACAATTCGGAAATGTGCTGGGAAAGAACCGCTACAGTGAAACGCATATCATGGATCCAGCCTAGCCGCGGCTTGCTGTTTCTGCCAAGGAACGGCCACTCCGCGGAGGTTTGAAAGTAAGTACCACTACCGCCCCTGCCAGCGGCGTCAAGAAAAGACAGAGTGCGAAGGTCTGCCAGAACGAAAGTCCTTCTTTCTCACCCCAGTGAGCGGTTACGCCGCACAGCATAGTCCAACCGACAGCCGCTATGCCCAGCACTAACCAGCCCACCATCCAGATAAGAATGACGTGAAACATTCGCTTCCCCCTGCGCCTTCCGGGCTTTACGAACCCGGTTTTCTTTGACAATTCATGTTGGCAGCCTTCGGGAAAGTTGGGAAGGGTCCGTAAAGGCAAAGCGCACCTAAAGGTAAACGCCGACGGCTGATAAGAGGAGGTCTTGTTACGATGCAACTATTCAAACACGCGCTCGAGAATCTAGCGCAAGCCTGAAGATTCTTTGAAGTAGAGCCTTATTCCACGATGGCGACCACTTCGCCGGCATTCACGGTCTGACCCTCTATTACAAGCAAACGTTCGACCGTGCCGGACTTTGGCGAACGTATTTCATTCTGCATTTTCATCGCTTCTACCACTACGATTCCCTGTCCCACCTCCACCACCTCGCCGCTTTTCACCAGCACGAGCACGATTTTCCCCGGCATAGGCGTGGTCACCTGCTGCCGCCCTTCGGCTTCGGCACCCGCCGCGCGAACGCGCTTCCATTTGCGGGGGTTGCGAATCGTCGCTTCGTATTCGCGGCCGGCAACGGTTACGCGGAGTTGGGAATCGCCCTTGGCCTCCACGCGCGCTTCAAACGATTTCCCTCCGATCAAAATCGAGTAAATGCCCGGCGACACTTCCACCGCATCCGCATCAAGCTCGCTTCCATCAACGGTCCAGCGCGCGCGTTCACCGCTGTGAATTACTTCAACGCTGCGCAATTTTCCGTCTAGTTCAATTTCACATTTCATTATGGTCTCTCGGATCCATCTCCTGCCGCTCGATCTCGCCGTTCAGTTGCTCCAGCCTTCCTTTCAGCTTCCAACGCGACTCGGCGCGAGTCGGCGCCGCTTTGTTCTTCGAGGAATCCGCACTGCGCGCCATGTGCCAAAGGGAGGCAGCGACCGTTGCCGCGTCTCGTTCGCGTGAAATGGTTTTCATGTCGTCGGAGGCCGCGATTGTGCTAATTGGCGATTTGGAAAGAAAATCGTCCAACCAGCTCGTGTATATATAGCCCGTTTGAAAATCGCGCGTCGCTAGAATCCGCCGGAAAAGTCCCGCGTTTGTTTTTATTCCGCTTGCGTAAAACTCCGAAAGCGCCCTCTGGAGGCGCGCGATAGCTTCTGAGCGGTTTGCACCCCACGCGATTAATTTTCCGAGCATGGGGTCGTATTCGTTCGGCACGGTCCAGCCGCCATACACTCCATCGTCGAGGCGAATCCCGGGGCCCGCGGGCGGGCGCCAATCTAGGATTTTCCCGGGGGATGGGAAAAATTTATTGTCGGGATCCTCAGCATAAATCCGGCACTCAATTGCATGGCCGCGCAGCGTAACGTCCTTTTGCGCAAAGGGTAGCGGCTCACCGCAAGCGATTCGAATCTGAAGTTTCACGATGTCCAGCGAAGTAACCAACTCCGTCACGGGATGCTCCACCTGGAGCCGCGTATTCATCTCGAGGAAGTAAAAGTGGTGGTCCGCATCCACTAGAAACTCTATAGTGCCGGCATTCGAGTAGCCGCCCGCTTGCGCGAGTTTCACGGCGGCATCGCCCATCGCGCGACGCAACTCCGGCGTCATTTCCGGTGAGGGCGCTTCTTCGATTACTTTCTGATATCGCCGCTGCACCGAACATTCACGCTCGCCGAGATGTACCAGGTGGCCGTGGAGATCTCCAAGAATCTGAATCTCGATATGCCGCGGCCGCAAAAGATATTTCTCGAGGTAGAGACGCCCGTCGCCAAATGCATTCTGCGCTTCCGAAGAAGCGTCGCGCCAGGCCGAGGCGAATTCCGTTTCGCGTTCGATGCGGCGCATACCCTTTCCGCCGCCGCCTGCAATTGCCTTCAGCACAACGGGGTAGCCTATCTCCCGAGCTGCGCTACGCGCATCGTCCATTTTTTCGATTGGATCCAGTGTGCCAGGCACTGTGGGCACGCCCGCTTCGCGGGCCAAATGCCGTGCCGCGGTTTTCGAGCCGAGCTTTTCCATCGCCTCGGGTGATGGGCCGACGAACGTGATACCCGCATCCGCGCAGGCGCGAGCAAACGCCGGATTTTCCGCCAGAAATCCATACCCCGGATGAATGGCGTCGCATCCGGCAGAGCGCGCTACGCTGATGATTTTTTCGGTAACAAGGTAACTTTCGCGAGAGGGTGAAGGGCCGATGGGATACGCTTCATCGGCAAGACGCACATGCAGCGAAGTGCGGTCCGCGTCGCTATAGACTGCGACAGCGCCCACACCAAGTTCTCTGCAAGCGCGCAGAATGCGTACCGCAATTTCGCCGCGATTGGCTATTAGGATTTTCTTGAACATTTTGCTTTTGCCAGGGCAGCCGGGATTCTAGCATTTTGGTTCTCGCGCGTCTTTGCGTCTAAAATCGCCGCCTGATTCTTCGCGAACCGCGTTTCGTGCCACCTCTTGAGGTTGGCAAGGGCCGCTCGTCCGGCTATGATGTCCGTCGCCGGAATAATGAATGCGCCGATGAATCTATCGCAACAAGACCAATGGAAGAAAGCTGCTGCTGAGGCCGCCGCCAAGCTCGTTGAAAGCGGCATGGTGGTCGGATTGGGGACGGGCTCGACGGCTGCGTTTCTGGTCAGCGCGCTCGGCCGCCGAATGACGGAAGAAAATCTGCGAATTACCGCCATTCCCACATCCGCGGGAACCGCGGAGCAAGCGCGAACTCTGAACCTTCCGCTCACCACATTCGCGGACCACACGGAAATCGATCTGACCATCGACGGCGCGGACGAAGTGCTGCTCGGGCCGCTCTACCTTATCAAAGGGCACGGCGGCGCGTTGTTGCGCGAAAAAATCGTCGCTGCGGCAAGCAAGCGCATGGCGGTCATTGCGGACGAAACGAAAATTGTTGCGCGACTTGGCTCGCTGGTGTCGGTTCCAGTGGAAGTTGTTCCCTACGGCTGGCAGGCAACCCAGAAGAAATTAACTCAACTGGAATGCAAACCAGCTCTGCGACTAGGCGCCGATAAAAAACCGTACGTCACCGACGGCGGGCATTACATTCTTGACTGCGCTTTCGGCCCCATGGAGGACCCCAAGGAGATCGCGCACCACCTCGACCATGTCGTCGGAGTCGTCGAGCACGGATTGTTTCTGAGATACGCTTCCGAAGCATTCATTGGAGGATCCGCAGGAGTGAAAGTTTTTAAGAAAGAGAGCTGACGGTTGAAGGTAGAGTGCGCAAAAACCCGCGGCCAAAAGTCCTCTGATTGGATTTGTCGAATTTTCGAAGCTACCCGATTAATTTTTGGATGCGCAGCCTTGCGGATAGACGGCGTCCAGCGCGCCCCAGAGCGCTTTCAAACTGCGCTCGGCGGCGCACAGCACCGCGACGGTGTCGGCGTCCTTTTGTTTTGCCAGCCATTCGCGCCAGGCGGCCCGGTGCCGAACGTCAGCTTCTTCGTGGACGCCGAAATAAGCCAGCGCGCGGGGCTCGGTAATACCGTAAAACCGGCGCAGCCCGAAAATTTTCTGAGTGGCGATTTCGGGAACCTGGGCTTCGTAGGCGTAAAAGGCCGCCACGGCTTGCGCTTTCGTTCCTTGCGAGGCTACTTCGTCATAAGTATCCAGCAGCGCCGCAATCCCCGGCAGCGGACGCGCGTCTTCGATCGACGCTTCGCTAACGCCTAGCGATTGCGCGAAGTGCCTCCACAACATCGGATGCGACGCGCCCGGATCGAGCTCTTCAGCCAGATTTTCGTTTACCAGCGCATGAAGGTTCGCGTCGCCGTTCGAGCGGGCCGCGAGCTGCTTCAAATTTTCGGGGAAGGTCCGCACATGCTGGTAGTACTGCTCAGCGTAGAGAGCGAGTGAATCCTTCGAAAGCTCGCCCTGCGTCCATGCCTGATAAAAGGGATGCTTCAAAAGGTGATGCTTTTCGATTAGCGCGTCTAGCGATTCGATCAAAGTCTTCGTCTTTGGAGCGTTCTTAGGCATAGCGTTTCTCCGATATATATTCGAATAATGACGATGAGCCAAAAACAGGGCATCCTACCGGAATTATGCGCAAAAAGCCAGCTTCGGCCGGCTGTTCCGTACCAGCTTTGGCGACCCAGGGTCATAAGGGAATATTGCCGTGCTTTTTGCGCGGGTTGGTATCCCGTTTGTTTTCAAGCGAGCGCAGGGCGGTGATCAGTTTGGCGCGAGTCTGCGCGGGCTCGATGATGGCGTCGATGTAGCCGCGTTCGGCGGCCACATACGGATTCGCGAAACGCTCGCGGAAGTCGTCTATTTTCTCGCGGCGGATTTTATCGCGGTCCGAATCCGGAGCGCGGTCGATCTCGCGCCGGTACACGATATTCACAGCACCTTCGGGGCCCATCACGGCGATTTCCGCGGTGGGCCACGCATAATTGATGTCGGTGCGAATGTGTTTTGAGGCCATCACGCAATACGCGCCACCATAGGCCTTGCGAGTGATCACGGTGATTTTCGGCACGGTGGCTTCGGCGAAAGCGAAAAGCAGTTTTGCGCCGTGTTTGATGATCCCGCCGAACTCCTGCTGCGTGCCAGGTAGAAATCCGGGAACGTCCTCAAAGGTGATGAGCGGAATATTGAAAGCATCGCAGAAGCGAACGAAACGAGCGGCCTTCACGGACGCACTGATATCCAGAACGCCGGCCAGGAACGCCGGCTGGTTCGCGACAATGCCGACCGTGTTTCCGTCGAGTCGGGCGAACCCGACGACAATATTTTTTGCGAAGTATTCGTGGACTTCGAAGAATTCAGCATCGTCCGCGACCGCGTGGATTACGTTTTTGATGTCGTAAGGTTTCTGCGGATCTTCGGGAACGAGCGCGTTGAGTGCAGGATGCGCGCGGTCCCAAGGGTCGCTCGAAGCCCGGTACGGAGGGTCGTCGAGATTATTCGACGGCAGGTAGCCGAGCAATTCACGAATCATGGAGAGGCATTCGGCGTCATCGCGCGAAACAAAATGGGCGACACCGCTTTTTTCGTTGTGGGTCATCGCGCCGCCAAGCTCCTGCTTGGTCACCTCCTCATGCGTTACGGTCTTGATGACGTCCGGACCGGTAACGAACATGTAAGACGTGTCGCGGGTCATAAAAATAAAATCGGTGATGGCCGGGGAATAAACCGCGCCGCCTGCGCAAGGTCCCATAATCGCGCTGATCTGCGGAATCAC
>PMTV01000028.1:0-7063 GCA_003167215.1 Acidobacteriota bacterium
TTATGACATCAATCAGGAGTTAGCTTGCAGGCGGTCCCTCTTCGTTGACTTGCCCTCTGGCTCAACCTAAGATGAACTTGAAATGTCGGACTCCCCGTCGTTCATCGGCCAGACCATTTCGCATTATAAAATTGTTGAGAAGCTTGGCGCCGGCGGGATGGGCGAAGTCTATCGCGCTCGCGATGAGCGTTTGAAACGCGATGTCGCGCTTAAAATCCTTCCAGTCAGTTCTCGGGGAAGCCCCAGCGCGCAGAAGAATCTCCTTCGCGAAGCGCAATCCGCCTCCGCGCTGAACGATCCACACATCTGCACCATATACGAAGTGGGCGAAGCCGGCGTCCTGCACTTCATAGTTATGGAACTCGTCGAGGGCAAGCCGCTCAATTCGGTCATCTCCGCCGAAGGCTTACGTCCGGAGCTGGTGGTGCGCTATGGCGCGCAGATTGCGTCAGCGTTGGCGCATGCGCACGATCGCGGAATCATTCATCGCGACATTAAGACGGTCAATGTCATCATTACCCCTTCCGGACAAGCAAAGGTTTTGGATTTTGGCCTCGCCAGATTTTATAGCGACACCGAACTCGGAGATGCCACTCGATCGAACGAATCGGCCGCAAATGCCAGTGCGGTTGTCGGCACGCTCCCATACATCGCACCTGAAATTCTGCGTGGCGAAGTAGCTAGCGCTCGCAGTGATATTTGGTCTCTCGGCGTCACGCTCTTTGAAATGGCCACTGGCAACCGCCCCTTTCGCGGGAACACTGGATTCGAGCTTACTTCTGGAATTCTTCGCGAGCCACTCCCGCCGATCCCGCCGCAAGTGCCCGCAGGACTACGGGCCGTTATCGAGCGTTGCCTAGAGAAAGAGCCCGGCCACCGCTACCAACGCGCAAGTGAAGTCCGCGCAGCGCTAGAGGCCGTTCAAACACAGTCAGGCATTTCTCCAACGGTCACGGTTCCATCTGTCGTTAATACCGGCCCATCGAAGCAAAGTCTGTGGATTCTCGGAGTCATCAGCTTGGCCGCCCTTCTTGCTGCGGGTCTATTTGCCGCCAACGTTGGCGGTTTGCGCGATAGGACATTTCATCGCACTCCAGCTGCCGGCATTCACTCGCTCGCGGTTCTCCCGCTCGAAAATCTTTCCGGCGATCCACAGCAGCAATATTTCGCCGACGGCATGACCGAAGAACTGACCACTGAGCTTTCGCAGGTCAGTTCTTTGCGAGTCGTCTCGCGCACCTCGGCGATGCGGTATAAGGGCACTCAGAAATCGGTTCCAGAGATTGCACGAGAGCTGAACGTCGACGCCGTGGTGGAAGGTTCCGTCGAACGCGAAGGTGACCGTGTCCGCATCACCGCGCAATTGGTGCAAGGTCCCAGCGATACGCACCTCTGGGCTAAAGGTTACGAACGTGATTTCCGCGACTCCCTCCGGCTCCAGGATGAGGTGGCGCAGGCCATCGTTGATGAGATTCAGTTGAAGCTCACGCCGCAGGAGCAGGCCCGCTTTGCCCGAAACGACGTCATTGATCCCGAAGCCCACGAAGATTATCTTCGTGGCCTGTTCCACCTGAATCTGCGCAACGGTCCTGACGAACGACAGGCCATAGAGCTGTTCCAGGCCGCCATTAAGAAGGATCCGTCTTACGCAGCCGCTTATGCATCCCTGGCGGATGCCTATCGGGCGCTTATCTTCAATAGCAACGTCGCTCCCGCGGAGGTCATTCCACAGTCGGTGGCTGCGGCGAAGCGTGCTCTGGAGATTGACCCCCAGCTCGCGGAAGCCCATGTCTGCTTGGCCAGCAATCTGGTTGACTACAACTGGGATTGGGCGGGTGCAGAGAGAGAATTTCAAATCGCGCTCCGACTGAATCCAAACTCCTCCCTCGCGCACTCTTCATATTCACATTTCCTCCGTCAAGAGGGCAGGGTCGAGGATTCGATTCGGGAGGGCCGGCGAGGGACGGAACTCGACCCGGCCTCCGCGCAGGCGAGTTTTCTCTTGGCACAATCCCTATATGAGGCCCGGCGATACGACGAGGCAATCTCGCAATTGCGCGCGACCCTAAATCTGGAGCCCCGCTTCTGGCCCGCGCATCTGTACCTAGGCAAAACGATGGCCGAGCAGGGTCAGTTTGCGGAGGCTCTCGAAGAATTGAAAAACGCCGGAAACTTCACGGCAGAACCCATCGCGACGATGGGTTACGTTTACGGTCGAATGAGCCGTGCGGCGGATGCTCGCAAGGTACTTGCGGATTTGCACGAGCTGGCGAAGAGCAACTATATAGCGCCCACCAACTTTGCGAAAGTTTACATTGGTCTCGGCGACAAGAATCAAGCATTCGCCTGGCTCGAAAAGGGCTATCAGCAGCGTGATTTCTGGCTGACATTTATCAAGGGCGATCCTATATTCGATTCCCTGCGCGCTGACCCGCGACTCCGTGACTTGGAGCATAGGATCGGTTTCCCGCAGTAGCCGCCTATCCGTTAACTAGCAATTGGCCTTTGAGCGATTAGCTAACTCCTGATAAGTCGGATAACCGTCCATATGAAGTAGCACTTTATTTTTCCGGTTAGCGCGTTTACCAGGACTTGTGGATTAGTTCCGGTTTGCTCCTCATCCATTCCGAATCTGACTTGCGCCAAAACCAGTGAAGTACAACTGACTTCGTGCCTCGAAAGGCCGAGCCACGACGGCGCGGTTTCAAACGCGGTAACGATAGCTTGGAATTTGTGCCGATTCCACGGAGAGCGAAAAACAATGCGCCGGTACCATCACATCGGAATTCCCACTACCGAAGCGAAGCCTGGCGAGACCCACTTGAAACACCTGAAAGTCTTCGTCGTCAGCCACGAGAAAAGCGAATTCGGCGTGGAGTGGATGCGTTTCGAAGCGGAAGCAGCGGTCCCTGATCTCGTCCGGCACGTTCCGCACGTCGCGTTTGAAGTGGCTGATCTCGCCTCCGAGCTTGCCGGCCGCGAGATCCTGATTCCTCCTAACAGCCCATCCGACGGCGTCCGCGTCGCGTTCATAGTCGAAAACGGCGCGCCGATTCGAACTGCTCGAATTCACCGACCCCAACCACCCTGGCCGCCGCCGGCAGAGCAAAATGCCAATAAAAACGCCCTCCATCCAAAGCACCTCGTAGAGCGAAGGCGAGCACTCACAATAATCTCGAACGAATCATGCTAGGACGCTACAGAGATTGTGGGAACTTTCGGCCCTCTTCGTACGTAAACCTCTAGTAGTTGACGAGCACGCGATCAGGAGAGAGCTCATGAGCAATCTGCTCCGCGATGTGCGCTTTGGCGCGCGGATGTTCCGTAAGAACCCTTGGTTTACGTGCGCGGCGGTGACGGTCCTGGCCCTGGGCATCGGGGCCAATACGGCGATATTCAGTCTGGTGAATGCGTTCCTGCTGAAACCGCTGGTGATTCGCAACCCAGCGGAACTGGTCGGGTGCTACAGCCGCGATACGGCTAAAGCAATTTATCGCGGGTTTTCATATCCGGACTACGCTGAACTTCGCGCAAACGGCAGCGCATTCTCCAGCCTGATGGCCCACGACATGGCCATGGTGGGTCTCTCGGAGGGCGACACCACTCGCCGCGTGTTCGCGGACATCGTTTCGGCCAATTATTTCACCACTTTCGGAGTGCCGCTTTTTCAAGGACGATCGTTTACGCCCGAGGAGGAGCGACCCGCCTCGGCCATTCCCGTCGTTATCGTGAGCTATTCGTATTGGAAGAAAACCGGTGCTGATCCGCAGTTGCTGGGCAAGAGGGTGCGCATCAACAACCGCATTTATACCGTCGTGGGTATCGCTCCGCAGGGCTTCACTGGGAGCACAGCAATGATCAGCCCCGAGCTGTACCTGCCGCTGGGCGTTTACGAAATGGCCATAAACGATTTTGACGGCGTCGGCCGCGCGCTTGCGGCCCGCAGCAGTCACGACCTTATCCTGGTAGGACGTCTCCGGCCCGGTGTGTCCCAAAAGTCGGCCGACGCCCTGCTGGCAACGGCGGCTTCTCAATTGGCAAGGGCCTACCCGGAGGACGATAAGGATCAAACCTTCCTGGTCCAACCGCTGCCCCGGATGGGGATCTCTACGGCGCCGGAGAGCGGCTCCGAGCTGATGATTCCCGCGATCTTGCTGCTGGCGGTAGCGGGCGTTGTGCTGCTGATCGCTTCGCTCAACGTGGCAAACATGATGCTGGCGCGCGGCACCACGCGCGGGAAAGAGGTCGCCATCCGGCTGGCGTTAGGCGGCAGCCGCGCGGACATCGTGCGACAGCTCCTGATAGAAGGCTTTCTGCTCGCGCTTGCCGGCGGCGTGGCTGGACTCGCAGTCGCTTACTGGAGCACGAGTGCGCTCGTGCGTTCCATGGCGCGGTTGGCGCCGATCGATCTGGTGTACGCCGCAGGGCCAGACACGCGCGTGCTTTTCGCCACGATCGGCTTCTGCGTCCTGAGTACGATTCTGTTTGGGCTTGGCCCGGCGTGGAACCTTGCCGGATGGAACCTGTTTGCGGGCCTGAAGATCGGCGACCGAGCTGACTTTCACGCGAACCGGCGCCGCGGCATTTTTGCGCGCCGCAATTTACTCGTGATGAGCCAGATCGCGCTCTCGCTGGTGTTGCTCAGTGCGGCCGGCCTGTTCATTCGGAGTTCGGTGCGGGCCGCGCGCGTCGAACCGGGCTTTCGCGTGTCCGGGGAGATGCTGGCCGAGGTAGACGGAAGCCTCGCGGGCTATGATGAGACGCGCAGCCGCGAAACCTACCGCGCACTAATTGATCGCCTGCAAGCCCTTTCCGGCGTTGAGTCCGTAAGCTTGGCTGCTACTGTTCCCTTCGGGATAATCTCGCTCGGCAAGAGCGTTCAACGCTCAGGCGATGCGCAGTCCTCAACGGCGGGCGCCGCCAGCGCCGCCTCCGAAGTTGCCTGCCGGTACAACATTGTGACCGGCGACTACTTCCAGACAATGGGGATTCCATTGCAGCGCGGACGGGCATTTACACCGGCGGACGCGGCGGGCACCAAGCATTACGTGGCTGTCTTGGATCAGGCTGCGGCCGAAAAGCTGTGGCCGGGTGGTGACGCGGTTGGCAAGAATGTCCGATTGGGCTCCGACGGCGGTAACCAGCCCGCAGTCGATGCAGAAGTTGTGGGCGTCGTGGCGAACATACAAGAAAGCGTCATTGGAACGCAGTGGCCGCCCCACATCTACGTGCCGTTCGGGCAAGCCTACCAATCAGACGTGAACATCCACCTGAAGACGAGTGCGCAAGGCCCGCAAGCGGAAGCGCGCTTGCTTGAAACCGTCCGCGGCGAAATCCGCGCGGTAGACCCGCATCTTCCGGTGCTCGCGCTGAAAACCATGCGCGTGCACATGGATGGCGGCGTCGATCTTTGGATCGTGCGCACCGGAGCGCGCATGTTCGTGATTTTCGGAGGCGTGGCGCTGCTGCTGGCGGCGATCGGCTTGTACGGCGTGAGAGCCTACACCGTGGCGATGCGGACGCGTGAAATCGGCATCCGAATGGCGCTGGGCGCCCGCGCATCAGACGCTCTTCGCATGATGCTGCGAGAAGGGATGATTCTATTTGGAATTGGAGGAGGGGTTGGGCTTGCGCTTTCACTGCCCGTCGGAAAAGTCCTGTCGAGTCTTCTGTACCGCGTGGATAGCTTCGATCCGGTGGTCCTCACTTTGGCGCCGGTCTTGCTGGCGGCCGTTTCTTTCGTCGCTTGCTACATTCCTGCGCGGCGCGCGGCGAGGCTGGATCCCATGGTCGCTCTCCGCGACGAGTGAGACTTCATGACCTCATGCAAGCATCCTTCGTGCGAGAGCCGACGCCAATAGAGCAACTGTTAGCGCAGGTTAGCGCGTTTATCGGGCACTAATCAATTAGTTGCGAATGCTA
Source organism: Acidobacteriota bacterium (assembly GCA_003167215.1). Lineage (GTDB taxonomy): Bacteria > Acidobacteriota > Terriglobia > Acidiferrales > UBA7541 > Palsa-295. Next base: position 5,923 of record PMTV01000028.1, read on the forward strand.
CAGCGCGCTCATAGTGTTCGTAGGATAGTAGAGTTACCGGCTCAAATTCTAGCGGAGAAGCCGATGGAGCATCGGCTCACCCTCTTCGTCGGTTAGCAAGCCCTTCCTCATCATTAGCACGAGCAGCTCTTCGAGAACGTAATGCTCCTCGATATTCGCGGTGGCCCGATAGGGTGGCTGTTCCTCATCTGCCAGCGGCAGTTCGGGCTGTAATTCTCCGCGAAGTTCCGCAAACCATTTCTCGAGGATCGAGAGCTGTTCCGGCCCGACCGCGGTAAATCCCAGACCCATCCCAACTCCAATTAGGGAATAAGTTACCCTCGCCTTGGTATTGAACGACTTCTCGCGGGTGGTCAACCGCAACTGCACGTCTGTCCCTTGGGGAAAGGGGCTCATCGTATCTACGTAACATCCACCGATGCTCAAATCACTTGTATGCGCGTCGATCCGGGTCCCGGATTTGGGCTCGACAACGACGACTGCGGCGGTAAACGCACTCCGTGGTGTACGTCGGCGCTCTACCGGGATACTCGCTCCGCTCGGGAGCTGGTCAACGGCGGCCTCCATGTTTTCTTTGCCACTGCCGACGCTCGAATATGACTGTTTACCATCAGCGCTTCTGTTCACGTTTATATCCCTCGATGCAAGTAGGGGCTACAGATTTCAGTGATCCCTCATTGCTGGCCCTGCGGGAAGTTACGCATTATGTCAACAATCGGACTGTAGAAATTCCCTTCTCGCAAGGCTACTCGGATAACCGAACATGATTCTGCTCCGTTTGGCACAGATTCTTATGAGTTACCCTGGGCACGGTCGCCAGCGCTGGCCACGTGGCAGGTTTGCCGCAGCCAACGCGGTGACGGCACTTTCCGCTTCGTACCGGTCGCTTGGAATTTTGCATTTTTCCTTAATGAATTTCACTTGCCTGATTAGTCGGGTGCATTCGATAGGTCGATGCAACACCATCTGATGTAAATCTGCTCTGTAAAGGTGGTGTTGGCATGAGACCAGGGATGCGGTTTGGGCTTTCTGCGATTGAGAAGCGTGACGTTTGGAGCCGCTGGAAGGCCGGACAGTCGCTGCATGAGATTGGGCGCGTTTTTGACAAGCCCCACAGTTGCATTCGCGCTGTGTTGTTGCC
>PMTV01000028.1:7117-7449 GCA_003167215.1 Acidobacteriota bacterium
CACCAAGCTTGGGTTTCGGCCTTTCGCCCGAAGAAGTGCCTGCTGGCCATCAACCGCAAGTTACGGAACATCGTTGCGAGTAAACTGATCCTGGACTGGTCGCCCGAACAGATTTCCGGATGGCTGAAGACCCAGTATCCCAATGATGAGAGCCTGCGAGTGTCCCACGAAACAATTTACCGTAGCCTGTTCATTCAAGCGCGGGGAGTATTGAAAAAAGAGCTGATGGACCACCTGCGGTCGAAGCGGCGCATGCGCCGCTCGCGTCATTCCAGCGAGCATGGACAGTCACGCGGGCAGATCATCGAGGCCATCTCGATCCGCCAAAGGCC